>NZ_JHEH01000017.1 GCF_000715505.1 Thioclava dalianensis | reverse complement strand
GCAGCGCCCGAGCCGCGTCCCGAACCGCGCCTGCGCGCAGAGCCGCCGCTGCAAGCCACGCCGCGCTACATGCCGGGGCAGGCACCGACACCGAGCCGCGCCGCTCATGCCGGGCTGCCTGCAGAGCCGCAGGCCAGCTACGAGCCGCAGCCGCTTCAGGCTGCATATGAGGCCGAGCAGGCCCCAGAGGCACCGCAGATGCAGGCAGCTCCCAGCCTGCGCCGCGTCGCCGATCCGCAGGCCGAGCATGACTGGACCCATCCCGACTGGGTCGCGCCCGAAGAAGATGGCGCGGATGGCATGGAGATGCAGACGGATCATTTCTACGCAGGCCATGAGGACGCGTTTGATCCCGGCACGGGCGAGACCCAATGGGTGCCCGAGGGCTATGAGACGGGCGAGGACGCCTATGTGCCCGAGCTGCCCGCCCAAGCGCGTGGCCTTGACCGGCAGGTGATCAAGCCGGTCGAGACCCGCCGTGTCGTCCAGCCCGCAGCCAAGCCGATCCAGCCCTCGAAACGCGCCGTGGCCGAAGCCCAGCCCAAGCTGGCGTTGGAAAAGGCCCCGAGCCAACCCTTCGAGAAGCCGCCGCTGGCGCTGCTGACCAACCCCGCGACGATCCAGCGTCACCAGCTCTCGGATGAGGCGCTGGAGGAAAACGCGCGGATGCTTGAGACCGTGCTCGATGATTACGGCGTGAAGGGCGAAATCGTCTCGGTCCGTCCCGGTCCCGTCGTCACGATGTACGAACTGGAACCGGCACCGGGCCTGAAGGCCAGCCGCGTGATCGGTCTGGCCGATGATATCGCCCGTTCGATGTCGGCGCTCTCGGCGCGTGTCTCCACCGTTCCGGGCCGCTCGGTCATCGGGATCGAACTGCCCAATGATCACCGCGAAAAGGTCGTGCTGCGTGAAATCCTCGCCGCGCGCGATTTCGAGGATGGCAATATCAAGCTGCCGCTGGCGCTTGGGAAAACCATCGGCGGCGAGCCGATCGTGACCAACCTCGCCAAGATGCCCCACCTGCTGATCGCAGGGACCACGGGTTCGGGTAAATCGGTTGCGATCAACACGATGATCCTGTCGCTGCTCTACCGCCTGACGCCGGAAGAGTGCCGCCTGATCATGATCGACCCGAAGATGCTCGAACTGTCGGTCTATGACGGCATCCCGCATCTGCTCTCGCCTGTGGTTACCGATCCCAAGAAGGCGGTGGTTGCGCTCAAATGGGTGGTCTCTGAGATGGAGGACCGCTACCGCAAGATGTCCAAGATGGGCGTGCGCAATATCGAGGGCTACAATGGCCGCGTGAAGGAAAGCCTCGCCAATGGCGAGATGTTCAAGCGTACCGTGCAGACCGGCTTTGACGAGGAGACCGGCGAGCCGATCTTCGAGACGGATGAGTTCCAGCCCGAGCCCTTCCCCTATATCGTCGTGATCGTCGACGAGATGGCCGACCTGATGATGGTCGCGGGCAAGGAAATCGAGGCCTGCATCCAGCGTCTGGCGCAGATGGCGCGGGCCTCGGGCATTCACCTGATCATGGCCACGCAGCGCCCCTCGGTCGATGTCATCACCGGCACGATCAAAGCGAACTTCCCGACCCGGATCTCCTTCCAGGTCACCTCGAAGATCGACAGCCGCACGATTCTGGGCGAGCAGGGCGCCGAGCAGCTTCTGGGCATGGGCGACATGCTTTACATGGCGGGCGGCGGCAAGATTACCCGCTGCCACGGACCCTTCGTCTCTGACGAAGAGGTCGAGGAAGTCGTCAACCACCTCAAGAGCTTTGGTCCGCCCGCCTATATGTCTGGCGTGGTCGAAGGCCCCGATGACGATACCGCAAGCGATATCGACGCGGTGCTCGGGCTCAACACCGGCGGCAATACCACCGGCGAGGATGCGCTTTACGATCAGGCCGTGGCGATTGTCATCAAGGATCGCAAATGCTCGACCTCTTATATCCAGCGCAAGCTGGGCATCGGCTACAACAAGGCCGCGCGCCTTGTGGAGCAGATGGAGGATCAAAGTATCGTGTCTGCCGCCAACCATGTCGGCAAGCGCGAGATCCTTGTGCCAGAGCAATAAACCAAGCCCATTCGGTCGGCGCAAAAGCGCGCAGTATGGACCCTTCAGCCCCGCCGTGCGTTGCGGCGGGGCTTTCCCTTTTGCACGGAGTGCCTAAATCTATGGCTATGAAACAGATCCGCATCCTTCTGGCCGCCGTTTTCACGCTGGCATTCGCGCTTCCGGCCATGGCCGAGAAGATTTCGCTCAACGCAATCTCGAGCTATCTCAATGGCTTGCAGACGGCTTCGGCCGATTTCACGCAGGTCAATTCCGATGGTTCGATCTCGACGGGGAAATTCTTTCTCAAGCGTCCGGGCCGTGCGCGGTTCCAGTACGATTCCAACAAAACCCTTGTGCTGGCCTCGGCCAACCGCGTGGCGATCTTCGATCCGAAATCAAATCAGCCGCCCGAGCAATACCCGCTGGTCAAAACGCCGCTCAATCTGATCTTGGCGCGCAATATCGATCTGGGGCGCAATAACATGGTCACCGGCTACACCTCGGATGGCGCCAAGACGATCGTGACCGCGCAAGATCCCGAGCATCCCGAATACGGCAATATCCAGCTGGTCTTCACCGCAAATCCGACTGAGCTGCGCCAATGGGTGATCACCGATCAGAACGGGCAAAAGACCACGACGATCCTGAATAACCTCACCAAAGGCGGGGATTTCAGCCAGCAGCTGTTCTCGATTGATGGGGCAATCGCGCGGGGAAACTAAGCGCTCCCCGCGCGCCAAAGGCTCAGCGCCGGCAGCTTTCGAGCTGGATGTCATACATCTGGGCGCGGGCCTGAACGCGGTTTGCCACCGCAAGCAGCCACGCCTTGGAGCGATGCGACCCCCGCGCATATCCCGCGCGGCCTTCGTGGTAGGCGAGATATTGGTCGCGCGCATCGCTCTTGGAGATGCCAAGCTTCTGGGTCGTGCCGTCCATGTACCAGCCCATGAAATCGGTGGCATCGGAGATCCGGTTGCGCTTGGCGCCGTAGCGATGCGTGTCCTCGCGATACTCTTCCCACGTCCCGTCGAGCGCCTGACTGTAGCCATAGGCCGAGCTTTGACGCCCCAGCGGAATGATCCCCAGTGCGAATTGATAGGGTGTCTTGGCGTTGCCGTCGAATTTGCTTTCCTGATGGATCGTCGCCATCTGCACGGCGACCGGCACGCCCCAGCGGGCTTCGGTGCGGCGCATGGCGTTGAAATATTGCGGACGCTCGCGAATGATCGCGCAGGCGTCGTCAAGGTTGTCTGGCGGTCCCTTCGGGCCACCGCAGGCGGCAACCAAAAGCACCAGCCCGAGGGCAAGAAATTTCTTCATCACTGCTCTACTTTGCTCTGACGGCGTTGTTTTAAGGCATCCTAAGCGGTTTTTGCAGTTTCGAAAACCGCAAAGACGGGATGGGGGGCGACTCTTTGCTAATCGGTCGACAGACTGTTTCCTGCGAAAACCTTGCGGAAACATAGACAGGATGCGGCTTCACATTCTATCATGATCACGTTAGGGGGCGGTATGTTTAGCGCAGAAGCGAAATATCACATCGGTCAGGTCGTCCGACATCGCAAACACCCCTTCCGGGGTGTGATTTTTGATGTCGATGCCGAATTCTCGAATTCGCAGGCATGGTACGACGCGATCCCCGAGAATGCGCGCCCCAGCAAAGACCAGCCGTTCTACCATCTTCTGGCCGAGAACGACGAGAGTTTTTACGTGGCCTATGTCTCCGAACAAAACCTTGTGGCTGACCGGACGGGGGAGCCTGTGAGCCATCCCGACCTGCCCGAACTGTTCGGCGAATATGACGATGGCGCCTATTCGCTTCAGTTCCAGTTGAACTAAGGCTGCAGGCCGCGCCGGCGGGGGGCGTAGCCTTTCGCTGTGACTTACATGGCAGATCCGGGGTTTGTGGCGTCTTTGCGCGCAGGATCCAGCGGCAGACGGAAGGCCAGCAAATTGCGCGCGCCCTCGCGCGAATAGCCAAGATCGGTGACCAGATCCCGGATCAGGAACCATCCGAACCCTGCCTCTGGTAGCGTGCTGGGATCGGGGCGTTCCGGTGCCTCGCTCAGCGCGCTGAGGCAGGTGGGCGGCAAAGGCCTGCCATCATCGGAGACCGAGCAGCACAGCCCCCGCCTGTCGCGCACAATCGATAGGGTGATCGTGCCGGTGGGACGGTCGGCATAGCTGTGCTCTACGATATTGTTGAGCACTTCGGCCAAGATCAGCTCGAGCGTTCCGGCCTCTTCGGGCGTCATTTGCCGCAAAAAGCGCGCCAGGGCCGCGCGCAGCGCATCGCGCACCGCGAGCATGGTGGCCGGGAAGCTGTGATGGAAGATCCTCGGAGGGTCTTCTGCGTCAGACTGTGCTCGGGCGCTTCGGGGCAGCTCAAGCATAGTTCGGCCCCTTCTCCAAGGCCGCCGCCACATCGGCATGGATCGGAAAGACCGTCTCCATCCGGGTCAGGCGAAACACCTTTGCGACATTGGGTGACAGGCTGCACAGCTCCAGCGACCGCTTCGGCGCAAGCGCCTTCATCACCGACACGACCGAGCCCAGCCCGGAACTGTCGAGAAACATGATCTGCGACATGTCGAGCAGCACGCGCGCGCCGGGCTGCAACGTCACTTCGCGCATTTTTTCCTTGAAGCCGATGGCCACGGCGGCATCAAGCCGTGCCTCTTGCACATGCACGACCAGCGCCCCTTCGCAGGCTTCGGAAAACAGGTTCATCTGACTCTCCGCACTATGATTGTCTGCGACAAGACTAGACGCCAATGCTTACCATTCGGTATCCATGGGCACGAATTCGATGCGGCGCTGACCTGTGCAGGCGCGCGGCGCGTGACACCAGAGAAAACGAGGCGGGTATGAGTGTGGATTATGAAGATCTGGCCAAGCGGATCGCGGCGCTGACGGCGGGTGAGACCGATGAGGTCGCGCTGATGGCGACGCTCGCCTGCGAAATCCATCACAGCGATGATCGCTTTGACTGGACTGGGTTTTACCGCGTCACAGAGCCCGAGTTGCTCAAGATCGGCCCCTATCAGGGCGGCCATGGCTGTCTGGTCATTCCGTTCTCGCGCGGGGTCTGCGGGGCGGCGGCGCGCGAAAGGCAGACCCAGCTTGTGGCTGATGTCGAGGCATTTCCGGGCCATATCGCCTGCGCCAGCTCGACCCGCTCGGAGCTGGTGATCCCTGTCTTCGCCAAGCGCGGCGTGATCGCGGTGCTCGATATCGACAGCGATCAGCCTGACGCCTTCACGCAGCGCGATGCCGATGCGCTTGAGGCGATCCTCGCCGATGTGTTCGGAGAGCTTTGAGATGGTCACGCATCGCGGCTCATGCCTGTGCGGCGCGGTCCGCTACGAGATCACCGGTCCAATGCGCCCTTCGGTCGCATGCCATTGCTCGCAATGCCGCAAAAGCTCGGGGCATTACTGGTCGGCCACGCAGGTCGATGCAGGCCAGCTTGCGATCTCGGGCGATGAGGCGCTGCGGTGGTATCGCTCGTCCGCGCAGGCAGAGCGCGGCTTTTGCACCCAATGCGGCAGTGCGCTGTTTTGGCGGATGGACGGTGAGGCGCGCGTCTCGGTGGGCTCGGGCACGCTGGATCTGCCGACCGGGCTGCACACGGCCAAACACATCTTCGTCGCGGATAAATCCGATTATTACGAGATCGAAGACGGTCCCGAGCAATGCGAGTGACTTGACCGGCGCGCGCACGCGGTGCATCTCGCCCTCATGAGCTATGTCTATGACCCGCCGATGGAGCCGCCGCGTATCCTGCATGCCGATCACGAGGTTCTTGTGGTCGACAAACAGGCCGGGCTGCTCTCGGTGCCGGGAAAAGGGCCCGACAAGGCGGATTGCCTGCTGAGCCGTCTCAAGGCGATCCATCCGCAGGTGCTTCTGGTGCACAGGCTGGATACCGACACCTCGGGGGTGATGGTCTATGCGCTGACCCCGCATGCGCAGCGCCATCTCGGGCTGCAATTCGAAAAGCGGATGACGAAAAAGACCTATCAGGCGCGGCTCTGGGGCGAGCTGTCTGAGCAGACCGGCACCGTGGACCTGCCGCTCTGCGTCGACTGGCCCAACCGTCCGCGCCAGCATGTCGACCCGGTCAACGGGCGGCCCGCGCAAACCGACTGGCGGGTGATGCGCCATGAAGACGGCACGACGCGGGTCCGGCTGATGCCGCTCACCGGGCGCAGCCATCAGCTGCGGGTGCATATGGCCGAGCTGGGCCACCCGATTTTGGGCGATCCGCTTTATGCCGAAGGACCAGCGCGCGCCTTTCCCCGGTTGATGCTGCATGCCGAGGCGCTGCGCTTTCGCCATCCCGATGGCGGCGTGCATATGAGCTTCTCGGCGCCCTGCCCGTTTTAGGGGATAAACTGGTACAATCGCGCTCTTTTCCCCGCGCTCGCGGGCAGGCATACTCTGCGCGAACTGACTGCGGAGGCTCCGATGCCCAAATCCCTGCGCCTTGGCGTGAATGTCGATCATGTCGCCACGATCAGAAATGCCCGTGGCTCTGCCTATCCCGATCCGTTGCGGGCCGCATTGATGGCGGAGGCTGCCGGTGCAAATGGGATCACAGCGCATCTGCGCGAAGATCGCCGCCATATCCGCGACGCCGATATCGACGCGCTGATGGCCGGGCTCAAGGTGCCGCTGAATTTCGAGATGGCCGCCACGCCGGAGATGCAGAAAATCGCACTTGGCCACAGGCCGCATGCCTGCTGCATCGTGCCCGAAAAGCGTGAAGAGGTGACGACCGAGGGCGGGCTGGATGTCGCCGGAGACGTCGCCCGACTGAACGATTTCGTCGCGCCGCTGGTTGCGGCGGGCATCCGCGTGTCGATGTTCATCGGCCACGATCCCGCGCAGATCGAGGCCTCGGCCCAGATCGGGGCGCAGGTGATCGAGCTGCATACGGGGCTCTATTGCGACCTGCATGCCGAGGGGAAATTTGCCGAGCGCGATCACGAGCTTGAGGCGCTTCGCGCCGGGGCCGCCTATGCCGCGAGCCTTGGGCTCGAGGTCCATGCAGGCCACGGTCTGAGTTTTGACACGGTCGGCCCGATTGCGGCGATCAAACAGGTGCGCGAGCTCAATATCGGCCATTTCCTGATCGCAGAGGCGGTTTTCCTTGGTCTGGATCCCGCAATCACGCATATGCGCAGGCTGATGGAGGCCGCGCGAGGATGAGGGTGATGCGTCCGCTCTACCTGCTCTATACCCTCTGGTTTGTCGGTCTCTCGATCGCCCTGCCTGTGCTCTTGACGCTGATCGCGCGGCTCACGGGCATCGATCTGAGCAGCTCTGCGCTGTCGGTGATCCCGACCATGACGGCATCGATGGTCGCGGGTATGAGCTTTGCCAAAAGCGCCGCGCGCGCACCCACAAAACCCGAGGCATGGCGCTTTGCCACCGTGAGTCTGGTGATTTTCGCGGTCGGGACGCTGGTGCTGGGGGGCGTCCTGGCGGCCTTCGATCCGGGCATCGCCGAGGCGCTGAGCGGGCTTTCGAACCCACGAAACCTTGGAATCTTCACGGCTATTTTTTCGGTGATCCTTGGCGTGGTCTTTTTGCTGAACCGATATTTCTTTGGCCTTGGCGGTAAGAACCAAAGCAAGGTAGCCCCGCGCAAATCGAAGGGCCGCGTGGGCGGATGATCTTGGGTATCGGCACGGATCTGGCCAATATCGAGCGCATCGCAGGCACGCTTGCGCGGTTTGGCGACCGGTTTCGCAATCGCGTCTTCACCGAGACCGAGCAGCGCAAGGCCGAGCGCCGCCAAGATGTGGCTGGCACCTATGCCAAACGCTGGGCAGCGAAGGAGGCCTGCTCCAAAGCGTTGGGGACAGGGTTGCGGATGGGCATCGCTTGGAAGGATATGGCAGTCACAAATCTGCCAACCGGCCAGCCTGTCATGCAGGTGACGGGATGGGCCGCAGAGCGACTTTCCGACATGACGCCAGAGGGTTACGAGGCGATCATCCATGTCACTTTGACCGATGATCACCCCTGGGCGCAGGCCTTCGTCGTAATCGAGGCACGCAAGCTTTCTTGACTCGCGCGTGATGCCGGGTAAGGAGAGCGGGATCTCATGAAGGGCAGTGAAAAATGGCGAAAAAGAAAACCGACGGCGGCATCATGGAAACCGTCAAGACGATCTTCTGGGCGCTGCTGATTGCGGGCGTCTTTCGCACGCTGTTCTTCCAGCCGTTCTGGATTCCGTCGGGCTCGATGAAGGACACGCTGCTGATCGGCGATTTCCTCTTCGTGAACAAAATGGCCTATGGCTATTCCAAATATTCCTGCCCCTTCTCGGCCTGCCCGATTTCGGGACGCATCCTGTCGCGCGCGCCCCATCGCGGCGATGTCGTCGTGTTCCGTCACCCGACGCAGGATGTCGATTTCATCAAGCGCTTGATCGGCCTGCCGGGCGATACGATTCAGGTGACCGGCGGCCATCTGCTGATCAACGGCAAGCCCGTCCCGGAGAAGCCCGATGGCGATTTCAAAGAGATCATGGCACCGCAAGGCCCCCAGCAGCTCATGCCGCGCTGCGCGAACGCGCCGGTGGGTGAGGGCGATGTTTGCATCAAGCACCGCTACATTGAGACGCTGCCCAATGGCGTGAGCCATGATATCCTCAAGATCACCGATTCCGGCTATGCCAATAACACGCCGGTCTTCACCGTTCCCGCGGGCGAGTATTTCATGATGGGCGATAACCGTGACAACTCCGAGGACAGCCGCTTTTCGCAGGCCGTGGGCGGTGTGGGCTTCGTGCCGGCGGCCAATCTCATCGGGCGCGCGGATCGCATCATGTTCTCTTCGGCAGGGCGGTCGCTGTTCTACTTCTGGACGTGGCGTGCGGACCGGTTCTTCAAGGCGATCCATTGAAGCTGAGCGCGGAAATAAAAGCCTTCGAGAGGCGGCTGGGATACGATTTCACCAAGCCCGAACTGTTGCTGCGCGCGCTCACGCATTCTTCGATCTCGACCACGACCCGGCCCGACAATCAGCGGCTTGAGTTTCTGGGCGACCGGGTGCTTGGGCTGGTGATGGCCGAGGCGCTGTTCGAGGCCGACCGCGCGGCCTCCGAGGGCCAGCTTGCGCCGCGCTTCAATGCGCTCGTGCGCAAGGAGGCCTGCGCCGATGTCGCCCGCCAGATCGATCTGGGCGCGGTGCTCAAGCTGGGCCGGTCGGAGATGATGACGGGCGGGCGGCGCAAGCTCGCACTGCTGGGCGACGCGATGGAGGCGGTGATTGCTGCGGTCTATCTCGATACCGGCTTTGATGGCGCCCGCGCGCTGATCCTGCGGTTGTGGGGGGCGCGGCTGGAAAGCGTCGAGCAGGACGCTCGCGATCCCAAGACCGCGCTTCAGGAATGGGCGCAGGCGCGGGGCCTGCAACCCCCGAAATACGAGATCACGGGCCGCGAAGGCCCCGATCACGCCCCGAAATTTACGATTGAAGTCCTGTTGGACAACGGCGCACGCGAAACCGCGCAGGCCGGCTCCAAGCGTCAGGGCGAAATGGCCGCCGCCAAGGTTTTGCTGGCCCGGCTGAAGGAGAGCGAATGACAGAGCCCACACGTGCCGGTTTCGTGGCCCTCATAGGAGAGCCCAACGCCGGAAAATCGACCCTGCTCAATGCGATGGTCGGGGCGAAAGTCTCGATCGTGACGCATAAGGTGCAGACCACGCGCGCCCGCATCAGGGGCGTCGCGATGGAGGGTCAAAGCCAGATCGTCTTCGTCGACACGCCCGGTATCTTCCGCCCGCGTCGCAGGCTCGACCGCGCGATGGTGCAGGCGGCTTGGGGCGGTGCTGCGGATGCCGATACGGTCGTGCTGCTGATCGAGGCCCATCGCGGGCTGACCGAAGGCGGCAAGGCGATCATCGAGGCGCTCCGCCAGCGCGAGGATCTGCGCGTGGCGCTCGCGATCAACAAGATCGACAAGGTGAAAGCCGATGCGCTGCTGGGCCTGACCGCGCAGCTTAATGATGCCTATCCGTTCACCAAGACCTTCATGATCTCGGCGGAGAAGGGCCATGGCGTGGCCGATCTCAAAGCGTGGCTTGCGGGCGAGATGCCCGAGGGGCCGTGGCTCTATCCCGAGGATCAGATCGCCGATCTGCCGCTGCGCATGATCGCCTCCGAGATCACCCGCGAGAAGCTGACCCTGCGGCTGCATGAAGAGCTGCCCTATCAGCTCACCGTGGAGACCGAGAATTGGGAAGAGCGGGAAGACGGCTCGGTACGGATCGACCAGCTGATCTATGTCGCGCGCGATGGCCACAAGGGCATTATCCTTGGCCATAAGGGCGAGACGATCAAGGCGATCTCCAAGGCCGCCCGTCTGGAGCTGATCGAGTTCCTCGACCGCCCCGTGCATCTGTTCATGCAGGTCAAGGTGCGGCCCAATTGGCTGGATGAAGCCGAGCGCTATTCCGAGATGGGGCTCGATTTCAAGGACGGTAACTGAGATGGCGGCGCGGCTCACGACCGATCTGTGGGTGCGCGCCTATCTCAAGCGTCTGGAGCTGGCCAATATCCCCGCCTATGTGACGGCGCATGGGCAGCAAAGCTCGGGCGCGGTGCTGATCAAATGCGCCCGCCTCGACGGGACCGCGCAAAGCTACGAACGGCGCACCGATCTGATGAGCGGCGCCAGCGTCTGGATGGAGCTGCATGACGGGCCTGAGCGCGAGGTGGATGCCTCCATCGCCCGCCAGCGTGGATTTGACCCCGATCTCTGGGTGATCGAGATCGAGAGCCGCGACGGGCGCACGCTTCTGGACGAGGACGGGCTCAGCGACTGAGCCGCAGCCAGCCCAGCACGCGCCCGATCCACACGATGGCCGCGCCCCCTAGCCACAAGGCGATCAGGAATTTGACGCACCAGAGCGCCACGCCGCCCCAGCCCAGCTTTTCGGTGTTGAGGAAGAAATAGGGATAGAAGCTGGTCTCGATCCCGAGGATCAGCGCATAGACCAGATAGAGCGCGGGCCAGATCAGCCACAGCGCCGCATGACGCATTCGCAGCCCGCGTTTGGGCGCGCAGAACAGCCACCAGATCGGCACCAGCACCGGGGCCACGCTGTGATAGAGCGTATTCGACCACCAGTCTAAACCATGTAGCGGCGCCCCCGTCGCCAAGAGCAGGTGATAGACCAGTCCGACGATCAAGATCCAAAGCACAAGCGCGCCCAGCCATGCCGGGGACAGCATGCGCCGACGCAGCACTATGTAGCAAAATACCAGGCCGATTAGGGTGTTCGTCCAGATCGTGAAGTAGCGAAACATCAGCCACAGCACGCCCAACGGGACCGTGGCGGCGGGATTGTTTTGCATATCATTGAGAAAGCTCACGCCGAACGCGGCGATCTCGACACATGCGATCAGGGCACAAAAGGCATAGCTAAAGCGGTTCATGACGTGCACGTTAACCCCGCACCTTGCCTTCGGGCAATTCACGAAGCCGCTTGCGCCGTAACGTCACGAAGACGATAGTCGCGCGATGGACTGGCAGGATTTCGGCACGATCATTTCGGCGCGCCCGCATGGCGAAACTTCGGTGATCGTAGAGCTGTTCACCGAAAGCCACGGGCGGCATGCCGGGGTGGTGCGCGGCGGTGCGTCTCGCAAGATGGCGGGGATCTTGCAGCCCGGCAACCGCGCGAGCGTGACGTGGCGCGCCCGGCTCGAAGATCAACTTGGCACCTATACGATTGAGCCGTTGCAAAGCCGCGCGGTGATTTTGTCGGACCGGCTGGCGCTGGCGGGCTTGAACGCAACATGCGCGCTCTTGCGCTTCACCCTGCCCGAGCGCGAGGCGCATGCCGGCGTCTTTGCGGCCTCGGAAGGGCTTTTCGATCTGTTCGCAGAGGGCGGAGACTGGGCCGTGGCCTATCTGCGCTGGGAATTGGCCCTGCTGGAGGAGATGGGCTATGGGCTCGATCTGAGCCGCTGTGCGGTGACCGGCACGCGCGAGGATCTGGCCTTTGTCAGCCCGCGCAGCGGGCGTGCCGTCTCGCGCGCGGGGGCGGGCGAGTGGGCGCAGCGCCTGCTGCCCTTGCCGCTGTGCCTGTTGGGGCAAGGGCCTGCAAGCCCGTCCGAGATCGCGCAGGGCCTGCGGCTGACCGGGTATTTTCTGGGCGAGAAGCTGGCCCCGGATCTGGGCAACCGCCCCTTGCCCGAAGCGCGCCAGCGGCTCGTGGATCTGCTGACGCGTCAGGGCTGAGCGCGGTCGTCGAGCACGAGTTGCAACAGCGCCAGATCAAGCCAGCGGCCAAACTTCTTGCCCACCTGCGGCATGGTGCCGATATGCTGGAAGCCCAGCCGTTCATGCAACCGGACTGAGCCTTCATTGCTGGCGTCGATCGCGCCCACCATGACGTGAAAGCCGCCTTCGCGCGCACGATCGATCAGTGCCGCCATCATCTGTGCGCCTTTGCCGCCGCCACGATGGTCGCGATGGACATAGACCGAGTGCTCGACGCTCAGGTGATAGCCATCATGCGGGCGGAACGGGCCGAAGCTGGCATAGCCCACCGCGCGCCCCGCCTCTTCCCAGACCAGCACCGGATAGCCCGCGCCCTGCCGATCTGCGATCCAATCGCTGCGATTTTGCGCGTCGATCTCGATGTCGTTCCAGATCGCGGTCGTGTGGCGCACGGCGTCATTGTAGATCTCGGCGATTGCGGCTGCATCGTCCTGCGTGGCGTCTCGGATCATCGGCACTCTCCCTGTCTTGGGCACAGGTTTCGCCGGTTGGCCCGCGCCGCGCAAGCGTCATTTCGCAGCAATGAACTGCGCGGTGCGCACCGCTGCCTCATCGGCTGGCACGAATGTGATGCCGAGATCGCGGGTCGCGGCGGCATGGCTGAGCGTCATCTTCTTGCCGACCAGCGGCAGGATCAGCGCGATCTGCGCGTCGAACAGGCCAAGGAGCGAGAGCAGGAATTTCGGCGCGACTTTCTGGGCAATCCGGCGCTCAGGGAGGGCCACCTTGATTGCGGCGGCCATGTCGCGAAACGAGATGAAACGCTCGGCGCAGATATAGCGCCTTCCGATGCTCTCGGCGTGATCGAGCGCCGCGATATGGGCCGCAGAGACATCGGCCACATCGACCACCGGCAGGTCCAGATCGGGCAGCATCGGATCCCGGCCTGCCACGATCCGCTCGATCACCGCCACCGACGAGCCGGTATGGCGATCCATCGGAGTGCCGCAGACCAGACCGGGATTGATCACCGTCAGCTGCATCTCGGGATGATCCTCGACGACGGACCACGCAGCGCGTTCGGCAAAGATCTTGGAGCGCGTATAGGGGCTGCAGGACGGGGCCTCCGGGTCGGACCAATCCGCCTCGGTCATCGGCTTCGACGAGACGCCATGCATCACCGCCTCCATCGAAGAGGTCAGCACGACCCGCGTCACGCCCGCTTTCTGGGCCGCGCGCAGCACCCGCTTGGTGCCCTCGACGGCGGGCGAGATGATATCCATCTCATCCTTGGGCTTGCTCAGCGGAAAGGGCGAAGCGGTGTGCAACACGGCATCGACACCTTCCATCGCAGCTGCCCAGCCCCGATTGTCCATCAGATCGGCCTCAACGAAGCTCAGCCGCTCAAGCGCTTCGGGGGGCAGCCCATGCATCGCGGCGCGGACCTCATCGCCACGCGCCGCTTTGCGCAGCGTGCCGCGCACCGTGTCGCCGCGCGCCAACAGATCATAGGCGATGCGCTTGGCGATAAAGCCGGTGATACCGGTGACAAGGATCGTGCGGGCCATGGTGCTCTCCCAGAGTGAACTTACAGGTTCACTCTGGGAGGTGGTGCTTTGAAGTCAAGTCACCCGAGCAGACGCCGCGCAATCACTTGTGCTTGAATCTCGGCGGCGCCCTCGAAGATATTGAGGATCCGGGCGTCGCATAGGATGCGCGAGATCTGGTATTCCAGCGCGAAGCCGTTGCCGCCATGGATTTGCAGCGCATTATCCGCCGCAGCCCACGCGACCCGCGCCCCCAGCAGCTTCGCCATCCCGGCCTCAAGGTCGCAGCGGTGCCCGTGATCCTTTTCCCAAGCCGAGAAATAGGTGAGCTGGCGGGCAATCATCACTTCCACGGCCATCATCGCAAGCTTGGAGGCGACACGGGGAAAGGCGATCAGCGATTTGCCGAATTGCTTGCGGTCGATGGCATATTGCATGCCACTTTCAAGCGCGGATTGCGCCACGCCCACGGCGCGCGCGGCGGTCTGAATTCGCGCACTCTCGAAGGTCTCCATCAATTGCTTGAAACCGCGCCCTTCCGCGCCGCCCAGCAGGTTCTCGCCCCGGACCTTGAACCCGTCAAAGGCCAGCTCGTATTCCTTCATGCCGCGATAGCCCAGCACCTCGATCTCGCCGCCGGTCATGCCGGGCGTCGGGAAGGGAGTGTCATCGGTGCCCGGCTCTTTCTCGGCCAGAAACATCGACAGGCCTTTGTAATCGATGCTCTCCGGGTCGGTGCGTGCCAGCAGCGTCATGACATGGGTCCGCTGGGCATGGGTGATCCAGGTCTTGTTGCCAGTCACCAGCCAATCGTCGCCATCTTTGACCGCGCGGGTGCGCAAGGCGCCCAGATCCGAGCCGGTATTGGGCTCTGTGAACACCGCCGTCGACAGGATCTCGCCGCTTGCAAGGCCCGGGAGCCATTTCTCTTTTTGCGCCTCGGTGCCACCGCAGATGATCAGCTCGGCGGCGATTTCGGAGCGCGTGCCCAGTGAGCCCACGCCGATATAGCCGCGCGAGAGTTCCTCGGTGACCACGGCCATGGAGGCCTTGGACAGGCCGAGCCCGCCATAGGCTTCGGGGATGGTCAGGCCGAACACGCCCAGCTCGGCCAGTTCCTCGATCACCGAAATCGGGATCAACTCGTCCTTGAGGTGCCATTCATGGGCGAAGGGCTTCACCCGGTCCTCGGCGTAGCGGTAGAATTGCTCGCGGATCATCTCCAGCTCGTCATCCAGCCCGGATTGGCCAAAGATCGAGCGGCCCTGCACATCGCGGATCAGCGCCACCAGCGCCATGCGCGCGGCGTTGGAATTGCCCTGCGCAATCAGCGTCGCTGCGGCGTCGGATGGGGTCCAGTCGATCCCCATATCCGACAGGCGCACCATCTCGCCCTGATTCATCTGCAGGCCGCCCGCGATCTGGGCCAGATACTCGCCGAACCCGATCTGCAAGATCAGCCGCTCCATATCGCCCAGCGTGCCCGCCTCAGAGAGCCGCAGCGCCCAGGCGTGAAGCTGCACCAGCGCCTGGTGATAAGTCGCAAGCCATGCCACCCCATGCGCTTGATATTGATGCGTCTCGAGAGCCGTGGCCGAAACCCGCCCGTCGCGTGTGACTGTGCCCCGGAGCGCCTCGGTCGCGCGCGCGACAAGCGCCTCAAGCTCGGGCAGGCAGGCCCCGCTGAGGGATGTGATGTCATCGAGGATGATCGTCATTGGCATTTCAGCTCCATCATGCGCCATGAATCGGCCTCCGTTTCTGCGGTTGCATCATGGATAGGGTGTTTGCAGTCACAGCGCAATAAAAATGCGCGTAAAAAGCTGAAATCGATCAATTGTGTCGCAACGAAATTTTTCGCGGGGGCCAGTGCTGAAATGCCACCTGCTTAGGCGTCGGCGTCACGCAAGGCTGGCCTTGGCCGACAAACCCGCTAGAACCCTTCATAAAAGGGAGGCCGCCATGGCTGGAATGGAGATTTGGCAGATCGCCGTTGCGCTCGCTGTCACACTGTTTGCGGGGTTCGTCAAAGGCGCGGTGGGGTTTGCCATGCCGATGATCATGCTCTCGAGCTTCGCGTCGTTCCTGCCCGCAGAGCTGGCCCTTGCGCTGTTGATTCTGCCCACGCTGGTCACCAATATCTTGCAAGCGTCGCGGCAAGGCATCGGCGCGGCCTGGGGCTCGATCCGCAGCTATCGGATCTTCATCGCCATGATCGTCCTCTTCATTCCGATCAGCGCGGGTTTTGTGCAGACGGTCCCGCAAGGGGTGATGTATGGGCTGCTGGGCGGGCCGATCGTGGCCTTCGCGCTTTGGCAGCTTTCGGGCAAGCCCTTGATCCTGCCGATGCACCACCGCCGCCTGACCGAAGGGGGGCTGGGCGTGATCGGCGGGCTTTATGGCGGAATCTCGGGGATCTGGGGGCCGCCGCTCATCGTCTATCTCTTGTCGATTGAGGCCCCCAAGCAAGAGGCCGTGCGCATTCAGGGCGTGGTGTTCCTGATCGGGGCGATCATCTTGGCCGGCGCGCATCTCGTCTCGGGCGTACTCAATGCGCAGACCATCCCGCTTTCGGCGCTGATGGTCGCGCCCGCACTGCTTGGGCAGCGGCTCGGATTTGCAGCACAAGACCGGTTGGACCCGGTGATGTTCCGCCGCCTGACGCTGATCCTGCTCGCAATTGCGGGGGCCAATCTGGTGCGCCGCGCACTGATGGGCTGACCCGGGGGAGGGCGCGCGCGGCTCAGGCAGCCACCGGCCCACTTCTCTGACGCCGCGCGGAGGCCAGCGTCGCCGCCTCGTATTCGCTGGCAATCTTGATCGCAGGCTTGCTATGCAGCGGCAAGGTACCCGCCCGCGCCAAGGCCGAGAGTGCGGTGGTCGCTGCCAGAAGAGGCCGCCGGGCGAGGCCGCCGATTTGCAGGCTCTCGATTTCGCAGCCATCGGCGATCAACAAATGGTGCCCGCGCAGCAGCAGCCCCTGCCAACTCAACAGGGCGGGGCGATCAGGTTGCAGCGCGGTGCAGCCATCCACCAGATGGCGCGCTTCGATCAGAACCTTGTCTTCGCCGAGGAGGAAATCGACCGATGGCCCGCCCACGGCAATATGATGCTGCGGCAAAAGCCATAGATCGCGGGTCTCGGCAAAGACCGGCGCGCGCAATTGCACCGGGCGCAGCTGTCCCAGCGCGGGCAGCGAGACCCGGCCCGACCAGATCACTTCCTGCACCCCGGCATCTGCGGTCAGCACCTCATCTCCCGCCTTGAGATGCGCGGCCGGTCGCGGACCGTTCGGCGTCTCGATTGGCGTGGAGGGCGCAAAGCAGGCGCCCGGGCCCAGCGGATGCAGGTGATCCCCGATCGCCAGCCAGATCACGCGCGGGCCGATACGCGCCCGCCCGTCGCCACTGACCAGCGCCATCGCTTCATCGCGCGTCATCGGCAGGGGCGCATTGATGGAATGTTGCCGCAGACTGCCGTGATCGAGCGCCTTGAGCGTCAGCAACCCTTCCCGACCGGGCCCATCCCAGCGCCAACTCATCCGCATCCGCCCACCGGTCATCAATTCCGCGCTCGCATCGAGCGAGATCGACCGCACCTCATCGCCCCGCCTTTGAGTCAGCGTGATCCGTCCATGACCGTCCAGAGAAAGCGAGAGGAAAGCACGCCACGCGGCGGTGCGATGCTCCAGCTGAACCAGCGAGAGCGGCCCGGTCTCGCCTCGCACGAGATTGAACTCGAGCATCAAGGTGCCCTGAGGCAGCAGCACGGGCAGCGGGCGATCAGTAAAGCGGAAAGAGCCGTGCGTCGGGTCATGGGCGGCAATCCAGCCCTTGCTCTCGCTCATGCCTCACCCCCTGCCTGCGAGGTACTCAAACGAGGCGTCCGGAGGAGCGAAAGGCCTGTCTGCGCCACGGCGGCACGCTGATGCCACGCGCCCGCAATGCGCCGATCCCGGTTTGCTACGGGCTTCGAATATTGTCCTGCCATTCGTGCCTCCGATCTTCTCGAAGGCAGCGCAACACATGCACGGCGATTGCCGCATCTCGCGGGCCATTCGGCCTTGACTGCGTCTGTCGGGGCTTTTGCCCTGCTCGTGTCACCCTGCCTCGGGGTGCGTTTTTTTCCATCATGACAGGTTTTTAGCAAAAGGCGAGAGGCTTGCTGATGCGACGAACCGCCGGTGTCCAAGCGGCAACAGCCATTGCCCAGTGCGCCGCGGCGGTCTAAGCCTTGGGCCAAGTGTTGCAAGGAGTGCCAATGACCACCGATGCCATCGCCCTGAGCGCCGATCTGATCCGCTGCCCCTCGGTTACCCCCGAAGAGGGCGGCGCGCTGGTTCTGCTCGGCGAGCTGCTGAGCGAGGCGGGCTTTGACTGCACCCGCGTGGACCGCGCGGGCACGCCCAACCTGTTTGCGCGTTGGGGCGAAAAGGGGGCTGCGCGCAGCTTTGGGTTCAACGGCCATACCGATGTGGTCCCGACAGGCGATACCGCAGCCTGGAGCCGCGATCCCTTCGGCGGCGAGATCGAAGAGGGAATCCTTTGGGGGCGCGGTGCGCAGGATATGAAAACCGCCGTGGCCGCCTTTGCCGCCGCCGCGATAGATCACGTGCGTGACACGCCGCCCGACGGGGCCATCGTGCTTGCGATCACGGGTGACGAGGAAGGGCCGGGCCGTGATGGCACCCGCGCCTTGCTCGATTACATGGCCGATCAGGGCGAGGCGATGTCGGTGTGTCTTGTGGGAGAGCCGACCTGCCCCGAGGTGATGGGCGAAATGATCAAGATCGGGCGGCGCGGCTCGCTGACATTTCGCATCGAGGCGCAGGGTCGGCAGGGCCACGCAGCCTATCCGCATCGCGCGCTGAACCCCCTGCATGCGCTGGTGGATCTGCTGGGCCAGATGACCGCCGAGCCCCTCGATACCGGCACCGCGCATTTCCAGCCCTCGACGCTGCAAGTCACCACGATTGATTGCGGCAATCCGGCCAATAACGTGATCCCGGCCCGCGCCACGGCCACCGTGAATATCCGTTTCAACGATGCCCATAGCGGCGCATCGCTGATCAAATGGGCCAGCGATCTGGCCCAAACCATCGCGCGCGAAAGCGGTGTTACCCTCACGCTCACCCCCGATATCTCGGGCGAGAGCTTTCTGACGCTGCCCGGACCTTTCGTCGATCTGGTCGCACAGGCGGTCGCGGACGAGACCGGGACGGTGCCTGAACTGTCCACCTCGGGCGGCACCTCGGATGCGCGCTTCATCAAGGATCACTGCCCGGTCGTCGAATTCGGTCTTGTGGGCGACCGAATGCACCAGATCGACGAGCAGGTCCCGATCGCGCAGATCGCGACGCTCAAACAGATCTATGCCCGCATATTGAAGGACTATTTCGCATGATCATTGAACAGGTTACCGATTTCGCGCCCTGCCATGCGCTGCGCCGGGCGGTCTTCATCGAAGAGCAAGGCATCGCAGAGCCCGACGAATGGGATGATCTCGACGTCGATGCCATCCATCTTCTCGCGCATGAGGAGGACACGCCTCTGGGGACCGCCCGGCTGATCCGCGTGGGCGAGACCGGCAAGATCGGTCGGATCTGCGTTGTCCGTGAGGCACGTGGCACCGGGCTTGGCGCGGCGCTCGTTCGGGAAAGCTGTGCACGGCTGCGCGAGATCGGCTGCACACGCGCCTATCTCTCGGCGCAGTGCTATGCGATTGGATTTTACGAACGTCTGGGCTTTGCGGCTTATGGCGCGGAATATGACGATGCCGGGATCGCGCATAAGGACATGGAAATGGCGCTCTGATCTTCCTCTTGATGTAAATATCCCGGGGGAGACAGGCAAAGCCACAGGCTTTGACGGGCGGGGGCAGCGCCCCTCTGTTTTCTGACTCTTTATCCCCTCCGGCCACCGGGGGGCGTCCACTTCCTCGCGTGACGCCCCGCGTCCCCCATGTTAGGCACAAGCATGAACAACGCCTCCCAGACCCCCTCGCGCCAGCAGATCCTCGACTGGCTCAATGACAATCCCGGCCATAGCGCCAAGCGCGATATCGCGCGGGCTTTCGGCGTGAAAGGCCCTGCGAAGATTGAGCTGAAGCGGATCTTGCGCGAGATGCAGGCCGAGGGTCTGATCGAGAAACGTGCCCGGAAATTCCACGACCCCAACAGCCTGCCGCCGGTGACAGTGCTGCGGATGCTGCGCGAAGATGCGTCTGGCGATCAATGGGCCGAGCCTGCCGAATGGGAGGGCGAGGGCGCTGCGCCTTCGGTTCTGTTCATCCCGAAGAAGGGCGAGCCTGCGCTGGCCGAGGGCGACCGCATCCTTGGCCGCCTGACCCCGGTCGAGGATGAAAGCTACGCCTATCAGGCCCGGATGATCCGCAAGATCGGCGAGGCCGCACATCGTGTTGTGGGGATCTTCCGCAAATCCGCCGAGGGCGGGCGGATCATGCCCATCGACAAGGGGATCTCGAATGAGTGGCAGGTGCCGGCCGCCGCGACGCTTGATGCGAAGGACGGTGAGCTGGTCGAGGCCGAGCAGACCGGCCCGCGTGGTCGCATGGGGCTGCCCAAGGCCCGCGTGATCGAGGTTTTGGGCGATCCGTCCGCGCCGCGCGCCGTGTCCTTGATCGCGATCCACCAGCACGGCATTCCCGATGATTTCCCCGATGCGGTCGTGGCCGAGGCCGATGCCGCCCGACCCGCCAAGCTTGAGGGGCGAGAGGATCTGACCGATCTCAACTTCGTCACCATCGACCCGGCGGATGCGCGTGACCGCGATGACGCGGTGCTGGTGCTGCCTGATGACGACCCCAAGAACGCAGGCGGCCATCACCTTTGGGTCGCGATTGCGGATGTCGCCCATTACGTCACGCCGGGCTCTGAGCTGGATCGCGAGGCGCGCAAGCGCGGCAATTCCAGCTATTTCCCGGATCGCGTCGTGCCGATGCTGCCCGACAGCCTGTCCGGCGACCTGTGCTCGCTGCATGAGAATGTGGACCGCGCGGTTTTGGCGGTGAAAATGACCATCGACGCGCAGGGGCGCAAGATCGCGCATCGCTTCACGCGTGGCATGATCCGCTCCATCGCCTCGCTGGAATACGGTCAGGTTCAGGACGCGCAGGACGGCAATCCCGACGAGAAAACCGAGGATCTGGTCGAGCCGGTGATCGCGCCGATCTACGCCTGTTATCAAAGCCTGCTGAAGGCGCGTGCGCAGCGCCAGCCGTTGGAGTTGGACCTGCCGGAGCGCCAGATCGTGTTGGGCGATGATGGCAAGGTCGCCTCGATCCGGTTCAAGCAACGCCTTGATGCGCATAAGCTGATCGAGGAATTCATGGTTCTGGCCAATGTGGCCGCCGCCGAAGAGCTGGAGCGCCTCAAGCGCCCGCTGCTTTACCGCGTCCACGAAGAGCCCAGCCTCGATAAGATCGAAGCCCTGCGCGAAGTGGCGCAGGCCTCGGGCTTCACGCTGGCCAAGGGGCAGGTGCTCAAGACCGCGCATCTCAACAATCTGCTGGCGCAATCCGAGGGCAGCGAGTTCGACGAGCTGTTGAACATCACTACGCTGCGCTCGATGACGCAGGCCTATTACCACCCGCAAAATTACGGCCATTTCGGCCTTGCGCTGCGCTCCTACGCGCATTTCACCTCGCCGATCCGGCGCTATTCAGACCTGATCGTGCACCGCGCGCTGATTGCGGGGCATCGCTGGGGCAAGGATGGGCTGAGCGAGTGGGATATCGAGAATCTCGAGGACACGGCCAAGCAGATTTCCGATACCGAGCGGCGCTCCATGGTGGCCGAGCGCGACACGACCGATCGCTACCTTGCGGCGTATCTGAGCGACCGCGTGGGCTCTGAATTCACGGGGCGGATCGCGGGGGTGCAGAAATTCGGCGCTTTCGTGAAGCTTGACGAGACCGGCGCCGACGGGCTGATCCCGATCCGCGAGATCGGGCGCGAGTTCTTCCACTATGACCGCGAGGCGCAAGAGTTGGTCGGCGCGGAGAGCGGGCTCACCATCGCGCCGGGCCTGCGGGTGACCGTGCGGCTGGCCGAGGCTGTGCCGGTAACCGGCGGGCTGGTGCTGGAACTGCTCGATGTCGATGGCAAGGCAATGCCCAAGGGCCGTCGTCACAAGGGCAAACGCCCGGGCACGCGCCCGCCGCGCAAACCTGCGCGCGGGGCGGCGAAGAAAAAGGCCATCGCGCGCAAGGTCAAGCGCACGCGCAAACCCTAAAGCATCCACTCAATCGGCAGGCGCTGCACGATGGCAAGCGCCAGCCGGTGGGTCCATGGCACGCCCGGTTCCTTGTGCAATTCGGGCTGTCCCGGGCGCGACCAGCGCAGACGTTGGGTGCGCGTCATACGCACCCGCCACGACCGCTCGGGGACGGAATTGCGGAAACTGTCGGAGATCTCCGAGGCAATTTCGGGCGCTGAAATCACCAGCCCCAGCTCGGTATTGAGCCGCATTGAGCGCGGGTCGAAATTGAACGATCCGATGAAGACCCGCGCGCGGTCGACGGCAAACACCTTGGCATGCAGCTTGTTGCGTGAAAACGGCGAGGTGCCGCGCACCGATGTGCCCAGAAACTGCCGTGGCCGCATGCCGCGGGGCCGCCGTGCGTTGGCATCAGGCGCGAATTCATAGAGCTCCAGCCCCGCGCGCAGCAGCGCCCGCCGCCGATGGGCATAACCGGAATGGACAATGGGCACATCGGTGGCCGCGTAGGAATTCGTCAGCACCTTGATCTGCACGCCGCTGCGCGCGATTCGGCGCAAGAAGCGCACACCCGCCCGTCCCGGCACGAGATAAGGCGTGATCAGCACCAATTCACGCTCTGGCTGCCCGAGCGCCCGGATCAGGTAGTGCCACAGCAATTTGCGCCCGCGCAGACGCCCGATGATCTTGCCGGGGTCGTCATAAATTACCTGTGCCTCGGCTTGGATCACCTCTTCATCAGAGCCGAGGATTCGGTTGCAATGATCGGGTGCGCGCAGCAATTTGGCATAGCTGCTGGCTTCGGGTTCTGACAGCCGCAACGCCTCGGCCTTGACGATCGCCTCGGCGGCTTCTGGTGTGCACCCGCCTAGGATCAGCGCCGCCGGAATGGCCAGATCCGCGTTCCAATACAGATCGAACTGGGTGCAGATCCGGGGCAGGACCGGCCCCGCGATGGCGGCGTCGAGATCCATATAGAGCCCGCTTTCCGACAACCCGTCGAAATAATCATCCCCGATATTGCGCCCGCCGAGGATCGCGATCCGGCCATCGACGATCATCGATTTGTTGTGCATCCGGCGATTGAGCCTGCGAAAATCCGTGAGATAGCCCAGAAACCGCGCGGTGCGGATCGGGAAGGGGTTGAAGAGCCGCACCTCGACCCCTTCGAGCTGATGGAGGGCTGCCAGCGTGCGATCCATGCCAGCGGTGCCGTTGTCGTCGATCAGCAGCCGGACCCGAACCCCGCGCGCGGCGGCCTGTCGGATCGCATCCAGCAAGATCGCCCCCGACGTGTCATTCTGCCAAATGTAATATTGCAGATCGAGCGAGACCTCTGCCGCGGCGATCAGTTCCAATCGGGCGGCCAGCGCATCAATCGGGTCGGCAAGCATCTGGATGGCACATTTTTCCGCAGGTGCAGCTTTGAGCCGCGCATCGAGCGCTCGCGCGATGGCTCCGGTCTGAGGCGCCATGAGGACCTGCGAGCGGGGGAAGGGGCCTTTGGGGCGACGGTGAGAGAGACGCGCGACGATCAATACCAAGGCGATCAGGCCAACCAAGCCCGCAAGAAAACCCAACAGGGCCAGATGGATCAGCTCTCTTTCCATGTCCTGCGCAGTGTAGAGGGTTATCGATTTTGGGAAAGAGCCTCTGGCCGATCCGCGGCGATTCTCTGATGTAACCCCGCAACGGCCCAAGCGGTTCCAAGCGGCGAGTTATGACATTTCTGCATAGCAGCATGAACTGGACAGTACAGGGTGTTTTGGCCTATCTCGCTGCCCGGGAGCCACGATATTTTTGGAGAGATCATGAAACGCACCATGCAATGGGGTGCCCTTGCCCTGCTGACGATCATCACGCCCGGCCTCGCTGCTGCTGGCACTGTTGAAAAGCTCAAGCTTGGTGAGACCAAGGTCCTCGCCAACTATATCGGCGGTGATTGCAACGCACCCGCTCCGAGCTTCCAGGCGATCAAAGATTACCTGCCCGACTCGAAGCTCGTGACCTATTCGGATGGCGGCGTCGGCCCGTTCGAAAGCAAGCGCTGCGGTGGCACCATCGAGGGGCGTCAGGTCCTCGCAACCGGCGTTGAAGCCGGCACCGAGATCCGCACCTTCCAAGCCAGCCGCATTGGCGTGAAAGTTTACTGATAGCGCAGCGATGCGCCGCTAGAATGTGAAAGGCCGGAGCAGATCGCTCCGGCCTTTTTGCTGTTCAGGGGGCGCCGCATTGCTGCGGCGCAAAGGGCGCGCTGCCTCAGCCGATGGCTGCGGCGCGCACGTCCTCGTCGATGAAGGGCACGTATTGTGCGAAGTTGTCCGAGAACATCTGCACGAGTTTCGCGGCCTGCGCGTCGTAGGCGTCGCGATCATCCCAAGTGCGGCGCGGATCAAGCAACACATCCGAGACGCCCGGCACTTCGACCGGCACTTCGAAGCCGAAATTGGCATCCTTGCGGAACTCGGCATTGTGCAGCGAGCCATCGAGCGCTGCGGTCAGGAGCGCGCGGGTGGCGCGGATCGGCATCCGCGAGCCGGTGCCAAACGCACCGCCGGTCCAGCCGGTATTGACGAGCCAGCACGACGAGCCATGGGCACGGATCTTTTCTTGCAGCAGCTTGCCATAGACCTCGGGGCGGCGCGGCATGAAGGGCGCACCAAAGCAGGTCGAGAAGGTCGGGACCGGCTCGATCACCCCCATCTCGGTCCCCGGCGTCTTTGAGGTGAAGCCCGACAGGAAGTGATACATCGCCTGAGCCGGGGTCAGCCGCGCGATCGGAGGCAGCACGCCGAATGCATCACAGGTCAGCATGATGACATTCTTGGGGTGGCCGCCAAGCGCATTGTCCGAGGCGTTCGAGATATAGTGCAGCGGGTAGGCGCAGCGCATGTTCTCGGTGATCGAGCTGTCGGTGAAATCCAACTCTTTGGTTTCGGGGTCGAACACCATGTTCTCGACGACGGTGCCGAACATCGAGCAGGTCGCGTAGATCTCGGGCTCGGCCTCTTTGCTCAGATTGATCGTCTTGGCGTAGCAGCCGCCTTCGAAGTTGAAGATGCCTTTCTCGGACCAGCCGTGCTCGTCATCGCCGATCAGGATGCGCGAGGGATCGGCCGACAGCGTGGTTTTGCCGGTACCCGACAGGCCGAAGAACACAGCCGCATCATCGGGATCGTCGATCGCATGGTTGGCCGAGCAATGCATCGCCATGACATCCTTGCCGGGCAGGATGTAGTTGAGCAGCGTGAACACGCCTTTCTTGTTCTCGCCCGCATAGGCGGTGTTGCCGATCAGGATCACCTTCTTGTCGAAGTTGAACGCGATCACGGTTTCCGAGCGGCAGCCGTGGCGCGCGGGATCGGCCTTGAAGCTCGGGCAGTTGATGATCGTCCATTCGGGGTCGAAGCTGTCGAGCTCTGCGCGCTCGGGGCGGCGCAGCATCGTGCGCAGGAACAGCGCGTGCCATGCCAGCTCGGCGACGAGGCGTACATCCAGGCGATGGGCCGGGTCCGATCCGGCATAGAGATCTTCGACGAACATGTCGCGGCCCTGAAGATGGGCGAGCATGTCCGCATGCAGAAGGTCAAAGGCCTCGGGGGACATCGGGTTGTTGTTGTCCCACCAGACGGTGTCTTCAACCGACGGGGTCCGCACGATGTGCTTGTCCTTGGGCGAGCGACCGGTATGGGCGCCCGTGGTGCAGTAAAATGCGCCCCCCTTGCCCAGCGTTCCCTCTCCGCGCTTGATTGCCTCTTCGATCAGGGCTGGTTCCAGCAGGTTATAATAGACCGTCCCCAGACCTTCGATCCCTTGGGCTTCAAGGCGCTTTGCTGGGTTTACATGTCCATTGTTCATCTGTCGCTCCCGATGCCGTCATGCGGCGTATCTTGGGTTCCTCTCGGCACCTCGGGGCCTCGAGATGCCGATCAGGGTAGAGAAACTGCCCCGATGAATGGGCTATAGCATGACAATTTTGACAAGGAACAGAAAGCTTGCCGTCGTTAGCGCAACCATTTTCGGGGTTAGCGCCACCATCGCGAATTCTTGCGCAAAGGTGAGGCAAATTAGTCAAACCTTTGAGATTTTCCGCTCTGATGATTCGGGAATTATACGTGATTCGCACATCTTGGTTGATTTGCCGGACCCAAATGCAGATGATGTGTCTAACAACAAAAGAACAGCTATGAGGGGTAAGGGCATGTCAAGGATCGCTTTGGTTGACGATGACCGCAATATCTTGACCTCGGTGTCGATGACGCTTGAGGCGGAGGGATACGACGTCGAAACCTATAATGACGGTCAGGCCGCTTTCGATGCATTCAGCAAGCGCCTGCCGGATATGGCGGTTCTGGATATCAAGATGCCACGGATGGACGGGATGGAGCTGTTGCAAAAGCTGCGCCTGAAAACCGCGATGCCGATTATTTTCCTGACCTCCAAGGATGACGAAATCGACGAGGTGCTCGGCCTGCGGATGGGCGCCGATGATTACGTGAAAAAGCCGTTCTCGCAGCGCCTTTTGGTAGAGCGGATCCGGGCGCTCTTGCGTCGTCAGGAAGCGATCAGCACCGGGGAAGTCGCCACGACCGAAGAAAACAAGGTTATGGTGCGCGGCGCGCTTGAGATGGATCCCCTGCGCCATGCCGTGACTTGGAAGGGCAAGGACGTGACGCTGACCGTGACGGAGTTTTTGCTGTTGCAGGCGCTCGCCCAACGTCCCGGTTTCGTCAAATCCCGCGATCAGCTGATGGATGTGGCCTATGACGATCAGGTCTATGTCGATGATCGCACGATCGACAGTCATATCAAACGCTTGCGGAAAAAGATGCGCACGGCCGATGACGAGTTTTCGGCCATCGAGACGCTTTATGGCATCGGCTACCGCTATAACGAAGAGTGACCCGTACCAGCCATGAGCATCGCGGGGAGGATTGGATTGGGACGGTCGCGCAGGACCAAAGGCAGGCCGACGAAGGCAGGCACTGACGTCATCTTCGGTGAAGATTGGGTCGGGCCTGAGGATGGTGTCGATGAGGACCTGCGGCTCGGTCGTGCCCGCCGTGGGATGATCGCGCTCAACCGCTCGCCGCTTGCCCGCAAGATCATTATCTTCAATTTGCTCGCGATGGTCGTGCTTGTGGTGGGTGTGCTCTATCTCAACCCGTTTCGCGACACATTGGTGATGCAGCGCGAAGCAGGCCTCGTGAATGAGGCGCAGCTCGCAGCCGACGTTTTCGAGGCACAGCTGCCTGCCGGTGCACCGGTCAATCTGGCGGCGGGCGATGGGATTGACCCTGCCGCGACGATTGCGGGCATCCAGCTGCCAGATGGCTCAAATCTCTACCTCTTTGATCCCAGTGCGGCGCTGATCGGCACGTCCACCATGGGAAAGCGCGCCCCGGCAGAGCAGGTCGAGGGGCTTGAATTGGACCGCCGCACCACGATCCTCACCGATTTTCTCGGAAAGATCTGGGGGACCATGTCGCGGGTGATCGCGCGCTCGGGCGATAACGCGACGGTCAATCCGCTTGAGACCGTGCGCCAGATCGTTCCCAGCGCGCTTGCGGGCAAAACGCAGATCCTGTCGCAAAAGAACGCGGCGGGGGCCACGATTTTCGCCGTGGCCACGCCCGTGCGGCAAGGCGACCGGGTCGTTGGCGTACTTGGCCTGACCTCGGTGGCCGGTCAGATCGACGCACTCGTCGCGATTGAGCGCGAGCAGGTGCTGCAGATGTTTGTCATCGCGATCATCGTCTCGATTGGCCTCAGCCTTGTTCTGGCCTCGACCATCGCGAATCCGCTCTCTGATCTGGCCGCTGCCGCCGAAATCGGACGCGAGAAGAACGCCCGCAAAATGGCCCCGGCGCGCGTGCGCATTCCCGATCTGACCGCGCGTCCCGACGAAATCGGGCGGCTGTCGGGGGCGATGCGCGGCATGGTGGCGGCACTCTATGACCGGATCGACGCCAACGAACAGTTCGCCGCCGATGTGAGCCACGAGATCAAGAACCCGCTGGCCAGCCTGCGCTCTGCCGTCTCTTCGCTGCGCATGGTCAAGAAGGAAGAGCATCGCGACAAGCTTCTGGATGTCATCGACCATGACGTGCGGCGGCTGGACCGGCTGGTCAGCGACATCTCCAACGCCTCGCGGCTCGACAGCGAGCTGGTGAAGGAAGAGGAAGAGCAGTTCGATTTGGTGAAGATGGTGGGCAACCTGACGGAGTATCTCGGTCAGGAGGCGCGCAAGAAGGGCGTCGAGTTCATCACCGATCTGCCCAAGCATCCGGTTGAGATTTCGGGGCTGGAGGCGCGGCTCGCGCAGGTCTTCGTCAATCTGATAACCAACGCGACCTCGTTCTGCGAGGATGGCGATGCGGTGCGCGTCTGGGCACGGCGGCGCGACAATCGGGTGCTCGTCGTGGTGGAGGATACCGGCCCCGGCATTCCGCAAGAGGCGTTGAGCAAGGTCTTCAAGCGGTTCTACTCGGAACGCCCCGAGGGTCAGTTCGGCGATCACTCCGGCCTTGGCCTTGCGATCTCCAAGCAGATCATCGAGGCACATGGTGGCGTGATCTGGGCCGAGAATATCCGCCCGACCGATGCCGATCTGACGTCCGACCCGCTGGGAGCACGTTTCGTCGTCGGCCTCCCGGTCTGATCCTGTGACCGTCCCGTTGCTCAACCGCAGCGAAAATATCCACGCCACCGCGGTGGCGCTCGATGCCGAGCGCGGTGTGCTGATCCGTGGTGCCTCGGGCAGCGGAAAGTCTCAACTCGCCCTGCGTCTTATGGCTTTTGGTGCGCGGCTGGTCTCGGATGACCGCACCGATCTGCGCAGCGATGACGCGGGGCAGTTGATCGCAAGCGCGCCGCCCGAGCTTGCCGGGCGGATCGAGGCGCGCGGCGTTGGCATCCTGCGCGCCGATGCCTTGTCGCAGGCGCGCGTCACGCTCTGCGTCGACTTGGACCGGATCGAGGATCAGCGCCTCCCACCCTATCGAAAAGACAGGGTGCTTGGCGTTGCGCTGCCCCTTGTGCTGCAATTGCAAAATGGCCATCTTGACGTGGCAATATTGCAATTCTTGAAAGAAGGCCGATGGGCGTGACCCGATCCGATCCGGCGACACAGCAAGAAGGTCAGCGAGTGGTGCTCGTCTCTGGCCCGTCTGGGGCTGGGCGCACGACGGCGATTGGCGCGCTTGAGGATCTGGGCTACGAGCCGATTATCAACCTGCCGTTGAGCCTGATCCCGCGCCTGCTTTCGGGCCATATCGGTCACCCGGTCGCGCTTGGGGTCGATGTGCGCGGGCGGGATTTCTCCGCCGCCGCCCTGATCGAGCTGATCGACACTTTGACCCGCGAGCCCGATCTCAACCTTGAGCTGCTCTATCTCGACGCGCGCGAAGACGTTCTCGTGCGGCGCTACTCCGAGACCCGGCGGCGGCATCCGCTGTCGCCCGATGCCCCGCCCGGATCGGGTATCGCGCAGGAGGTCGATATCCTCGCGCCGATCAAGCTGCGCGCCGATGTGCTGATCGACACCTCCGAGATGAGCCCGCACGACCTGCGCGCCGAGCTGGGGCGCTTTTTCGACACTGGGCGCATCGAGCGGCTGGCGGTTTCGGTTCATTCCTTCAGCTACAAGCGCGGTGTGCCGCGCGGGATTGATCTGATGTTCGATTGCCGTTTTCTGGCCAATCCCCATTGGGACCCGGCGCTGCGCCCGCTCGATGGGCGCGACGCGGCGGTGGCGACCCATGTTGAGAGCGACCCGCGCTATGCGGAATTCTACGCCAAGGTGATGGATCTCTTGCTGTTTCTCCTCCCGGCCTATGTCGCGGAAGGCAAGGCGCATCTTTCGGTGGGATTTGGATGTACCGGTGGGCAACACCGCTCTGTTATGATGACTGAAACAGTCACCAAAGCGCTTGCAGAGGCCGGTTGGCAGGTGTCTAAGCGCCATAGAGAGCTAGAACGAAAATCGCCCGACGGGGCTGCATCGAAGATGGAGGCAGGCGCGTGATCGGGATCGTGATCGTCGCACATGGAGGGCTGGCACGCGAATATCTCGCCGCCGTTGAGCATGTTGTGGGGCCGCAAGACGGTATCCGGGCCATCACCATCGAAGACGATCACGACCGCGCCGGGAAACAAGCCGAAATTCGCGATGCCGCCGATGATGTCGATCTGGGCGAAGGGGTGGTCGTGGTCACCGATATGTTCGGAGGCTCTCCCTCGAACCTGTCGCTCAAGGCCTGCGAGCAGAACGGGCGCGAGATCATCTACGGCGCGAACCTCCCCCTGCTGATCAAGCTCGCCAAATCCCGCAGCCTCGATGTGCACGCGGCGGTCGAAGCGGCGCTTGATGCGGGGCGCAAGTACATCAACAGTTACACCGTGAAGAAGGCGAATGCCAAATGTCCGTGACCCGAACGCTTGAGATCGTGAACGAGAAGGGTCTTCACGCACGTGCATCGGCCCGCTTTGTCGAGGTTGTTGAGGATCACGACGCCTCTGCGCTGGTCGCTAAGGACGGGCAGTCGGTTTCGGGTGACTCGATCATGGGGCTTTTGATGTTGGCAGCCTCGCGCGGAACCACTATTGAAGTCACGACACGCGGGGCCGATGCCGAAACGCTTGCCGATGCCCTAGAGGCTCTGGTGAAGGACAAGTTCGGCGAAGGCATGTAACCCGCACGGAACCGAGAGGTCCATATCGTGGATGAGCATGTCGAGATCGCCGCAGCTCAAGCGCAATCGAAGGCCTACGACAAGCGCAGGCTGTCCTATGCCGGCACGTTTTCGAACCCTTTCAAAGTGGGAACGATCCGCGCGCTGGAATGGGTGACTGCCAAGACGCGCCTGCTGCGGCTCATTCGCAAATTCGAAAAACGCGGCGCACCGGTCGGGCAGGAGTTCTGGCCGCAGGCGCTCGACATCATGGGGATCGATGTCACGACTCCGCCCGAGCAAATCGCCCGGATCCCCAAGACCGGCCCGCTGGTCGTGGTGGCCAATCACCCGCATGGGCTCGTCGATGGCATGGTGCTGGCCTATCTGATCGGTCAGGTGCGCGATGACTACCTGATCCTGACCCGTTCCTTGCTGACCGGCATTCCCGAGATCGAGCAATATATGCTCCCCGTGCCGTTCCCGCATGAGGCAAACGCCCGCGAAGACAGTCTCAAGATGCGCGCGGCCTGCATGGCGCAGCTGCGGCGTGGCGGGGTCGTGGTGCTGTTTCCGGCTGGGCAAGTCGCGCATTCCGCGACGCTTTTCGGCCCCGTGATCGAGCAGGAATGGAACCCGTTCACCGCAAAGATGCTGGCCCGCTCCGGCGCCAGCGTGGTGCCGATCCATTTCCCGGGCTGCAACTCGCGGGCCTACCAGATCGCCAACCGGCTCAGCGCGACCGTGCGTCAGGGGCTGTTGCTCTATGAAATCCGGCGCGCGCTCAACAAGCCGCAGCATCCAGTGATTGGCCGGGCGAAAACGGCTGAGGAGATCGCGGAGCCACTTAAAAACCCGCGCAAATTCCTGGCCGATCTGCGGGAAGAGACCCTCAAGCTTTAACTCGGGTCCTCCGCTTGGTCGAAATATCTCGGGGGTGACTTCGGCACAGCCGAAGAGGGGGCAGAGCCCCCTTCGCGCCGCCAGCGCTCAGCGCGTCGGCACCGGCGTCTCGCCGCGATAGTCGTAAAAGCCGCGCCCGGATTTGCGGCCCAGCCAGCCAGCTTCGACATATTTCGTCAGAAGTGGGCAGGGGCGGTATTTGGTGTCGGCCAGACCGTCATGCAGCACGTTCATGATCGCAAGGCAGGTGTCGAGCCCGATGAAATCCGCAAGCTCCAGCGGCCCCATCGGGTGGTTCGCGCCCAGCTTCATCGATTCGTCGATCGAGCGGACATTGCCGACGCCTTCATAAAGCGTATAGACTGCCTCGTTGATCATCGGCATCAGGATCCGGTTGACGATGAAGGCGGGGAAATCCTCGGCGGAGGCAGAGGTCTTGCCAAGCTTTTCGACCACGCCCAGCAGCGTCTCGTAGGTTTCCTTGTCGGTCGCGATCCCGCGGATCAGCTCGACCAGTTGCATCACCGGCACCGGGTTCATGAAATGGAACCCCATGAACTTCTCGGGGCGGTCGGTGCGCGAGGCAAGACGGGTGATCGAGATCGACGAGGTGTTCGAAGTCAGGATCGTTTCGGGCTTGAGATGCGGCAGCAGCGCGTCGAAAATCTGCTGCTTGACGGTTTCGCGCTCTGTCGCGGCCTCGATCACCAGATCGGTCGGGCCGAGATCGGTCAGATCGGTCGTCGTCGAGATCCGCGCCATCGCGGCATCGCGGTCAGCTTGGCTGATCTTCTCGCGCGACCCCTGCCGGTCGAGATTTTTCCCGATCGTCGCAAGCGCCTTGTCGAGAGCTTTGCCATCAATGTCGTTGAGCAGGACTTCGAACCCCGCAAGCGCAAAGACATGGGCGATCCCGTTGCCCATCTGACCTGCACCCACGATGCCGACTTTCTCGATCGCCATATTCTGCCCTTTCTTACGTTTGACCCGACCATACGCCGCCAGCCGCCCCATGCAAGAGGCCCACGCCGACAGGGGGCATTTTATCAATAACTGTTTGGCAAGTCTTTCCCGGCACACTGCCATTGGGTGAGTCGAAAGGATAGGTGGGACGATGGCATTTGAATATGCAGGGGCTGGCGCGCTGGATTACTATCCGTGCCGATATGGAAAGTCGAAACTGCTGTTTCGCGGGCCACGGCGCTCGCTGAACGGATCATATGTGGCCGCAATCGGCGGCAGCGAAACCTATGGGAAATTCGTCTCAGAGCCATGGCCCGCCTTGCTCGAGCAGCGTATGGGCCTGCCGGTCGTTAATTTTGGCTACATGAATGCGGGCATCGATGTCTTCATGAACGAGCCGCAGGTGACTCAGGCCACGGATGCGGCGCAGTTCTCGGTCATACAGCTGACCGGCGCGCAAAATATGTCGAACCGCTTCTACGCGGTCCATCCGCGCCGCAATGATCGCTTCCTGCGCGCCTCAAAACTGATGCGCTCGATCTTTCGCGATATCGATTTCACGGAGTTCAATTTCACACGCCATATGCTGACGACGCTGAAGGTCCATGAGCCCGCGAAATTCGCCGCCCTGTCAGAGGAGTTGCGCCAGGCGTGGATGCAGCGCATGCAGGCGCTGCTGGAGCGGGTAGCGGGGCGCAAGGTGCTGCTCTGGCTAGGCGAGTATCGTGACCCCGATCATTGCGATCCGCTAGGCGCAGAGCCGTTTCTGATCACGCGCGCGATGATCGACGCCTTGCGGCCAATGGTCGATGAGGTGGTGCGCGTTGACCCTTCGGTTACGGCACGCAGCTCGGGCACCACGGGCATGCATTTCGGACAGATGGAAGAGCCCTCGGCTCTGATGATGCCTGGCCCCATGGTCCATGCCGAGATTGCCGAGGCGCTGGCCCCGGTGGCGCGGCGCATGCTCTAGGCGGCGCGCGATGTGAAAAGGCCGGGGAACTTCCCCGGCCTTTCAGGTGTCGCAAAACTCTCGCTCAGAGCTTTTCGGTCAGCTCAGGCACGGCGTCGAACAGATCCGCCACAAGACCGAAATCGGCGACCTGGAAGATCGGTGCTTCTTCGTCCTTGTTGATCGCGACGATGACCTTGGAGTCCTTCATCCCGGCGAGGTGCTGGATCGCCCCGGAGATGCCACAAGCGATATAGAGCTCGGGCGCCACGACCTTACCGGTCTGACCGACCTGCCAATCGTTGGGCGCAAAGCCCGAGTCCACAGCCGCGCGCGAGGCGCCAACGGCGGCGCCCAGCTTGTCGGCCAGAGCCTCGATCACCTTGAAATCATCTTCGGAGCCGACGCCACGGCCACCCGACACGACGATCTTCGCCGAGGTCAGCTCGGGACGGTCGCTTTCCGCGACCTTATCCTCGACCCAGCTCGACAGACCGGCGGCCTCGGCCGCCCCCACGGTCTCGACCGAGGCCGCGCCGCCGTCGCCTGCCGCATCGAAGGTCGAGGTACGGAAGGTGATGACCTTCTTCTCGTCTTTCGACTTCACGGTCTGGATCGCGTTGCCCGCGTAGATCGGGCGCTCGAACGTGTCCGCATCGACGACGCCCGACACATCGGACAGGATCATCACGTCCAGCAGGGCTGCCACGCGGGGCATCACGTTCTTCGCATCGGTCGTCGCAGGCGCCACGATGTGGCTGTAATCGCCCGCGAGGCTCACGATCAGCGCGGCGGTGGGTTCCGCCAGACGGTGACCCAGCGAGGCATCCTCGGCGACGAGCACTTTGGCCACGCCGTCGATCTTGGACGCGGCCTCGCCTGCCGCGGCAGCCGAAGCGCCCGCGCAGAGCACCGTCACGTCGCCCAGCGATTTCGCCGCGCTCACCGCCTTCGCGGTCGCATCGAGCGACAATTCGCCATTATTCACTTCACCCAGCAGCAGAACGGCCATCACACGACCCCCTTCTCTTTGAGTTTCGCCACAAGCGTGTCCACATCGGGCACGATCTCGCCTGCCTGCCGCGTTTCGGGCTCTTTGACCGAAACCACTTCAAGGCGCGGGCTGACATCGACGCCGAAATCGTCGGCGGATTTTTCCTCAAGCGGCTTTTTCTTCGCTTTCATGATGTTGGGCAGCGATGCGTAGCGCGGCTCGTTGAGGCGCAGATCGGCGGTGACGATCGCGGGGAGCTTGACCTCGATGGTCTGCAAACCGCCATCAACCTCGCGGGTGACCTTCGCGGCCTCGCCCTCGACCACGACTTCGGAGGCAAAGGTCGCTTGCCCCCAGCCCAGCAGCGCGGCCAGCATCTGGCCCGTCGCGTTCATGTCGTTGTCGATGGCCTGCTTGCCCAGGATCACCATCTTGGGATCTTCGGCCTCGACGACCTTGGCAAGGATCTTGGCCACGGCCAGCGGCTCGATATCTTGGTGCACGTCATCGGCGGCGACGACGAGAATCGCGCGGTCCGCCCCCATGGCAAGCGCCGTGCGCAGGGTTTCCTGCGCCTGCTTCACGCCAATCGAGACGACGATGATTTCTTCGACAATGCCCTTTTCTTTCAGACGGATCGCTTCTTCGACTGCGATCTCGTCGAACGGGTTCATCGACATTTTGACATTGGCGAGATCGACACCGCTTCCGTCCGCTTTCACGCGGGCTTTCACGTTATAGTCGATCACGCGCTTAACCGGCACCAGGACCTTCATGGCGTGTCTCCCTATTCTGGCGTCCACGTTTTCGCGGTGGACAGACTTTCTCGGTAATTTTGTTACTAGAGGATAGGACCAAGGGACAGTGCTAATTCGCCTCTTTGGCCCGTGGAAACGTCACGTATTTTTGCGCCTGCTTGTGTTCTTTGCACGATGCTGCGCGGGGCAGCGACGCGTGAGCGCGATCTCGCGGTCGGCAAAGTCCCGATCGGGGCTGCGATGCGAGACGATGACGAAACCTGCCTCGGGCAGCAGGGCGCGCAGGCCTTCAAGCGTGGCGCGTGCGGTTGCGGCATCGAGCCCTTCGGTCGGCTCGTCGAGCAGCAAAATGTCGGGATTGCGCAGGGCGGCGCGCGCAAGGGCCAGCCGCTTGGATTGCCCGCCTGACAGACCCGATCCGCCCTCGTTGAGACGCGCCTCGAACCCGCCCCGCGCCGCAAGCACTCGGTCGAGCGATACTGCCCGAAGTGCTGCCTCCGCCGCCTTTTGCGACAGCAGCTCTCCCGCGGGCACCGCCAGCGCGAGGTTCTCGGCCACACTGCCGCCGATCAACTGGCTACGTTGGGGGACCATCGTGAGATGGCGGCGCAGATCCGTCTCGGGCCAATGCGCGAGCGTCTCACCCAACACCGAGCAGGTGCCTTCGCTGGTTGGCAGAAGGCCCGCCAGCACCGCCAGCGCGGTCGATTTTCCGGCCCCCGACGGTCCGGTGAGAAACAGCGTCTCGCCCCGGTGTAGCTCAAAATTCAGCTCCGCAAAGACCGGCCCGCTCGCGCCCGGGCGGGTGAAGCTGAGATCACGGACCCGCAGCAGCGGGGCGTCCGCGACAGGGTGCGCCTGTGTCGGAGCAATGGGGCGTTCCGGGGTGCGGGCCAGTTCGACCACACGCGCGCCCGCTTCTTGCATCCGGCCGATTTCGGCCATGCCCCGGCGCAGCAGCATCACCGATTCCGCCAGCGCAAGCGCCACGAAAAAGCCGATGGCGGCGCGGGCGGGAGTAATCTGGCCCGATGCGGCCATCTGCCCCGCGATGGCAAGGGCAGCCCCCGCCGCGAGGGCCGTGGTCAGCCCGATCACGGCACCGATCCGGCGGTCGAGCGCCTCAAGGGTGCGGCGTGCGCGGGCTTCGGCGGTGACCTCTTCGAGGGCGCGGTTGATCTCGCTCTGCAGTTGGCCCGAGACCGCAAGATCGGCCCGCCCGCGCAGCAGCTCCAGCGTGCGCGTCCGGATCGCCTGAAGCGCGGTTTCCGCAGCCCGCGCCTGATGGCGCGCGGCACGGGCGACCCAGATCAGCCCGCCGCCGCCGCCGATCAGGTAGATCGCAAAGACGCTCAGCCCGACCGGCAGGCTCTCAAGCCACCACAGCATCAGCAAAGCGGCCAGTTGCGCCATGCCGCCCGCAAGGAAAGGCACGATCAGGCGCAGCAACAGCCCGTCCAGCGCATCGACATCCGAGGTCATCCGGTTGAGCGCTTCGGCGCCCCGCAGCCGGGCCTGTTCCTCATGCGGGCGACGCGCCACCCCGTCCATCAACGAGAGCCGCAGATCTGCCAGCGCGCGCAGCGTGGCATCATGGGTCAACAGCCGCTCGCCATAGCGTCCAGCGGCTCGCCCCAGCGCCAGCCCTCGCACCCCCGCAGAGGGCTCGAAAATGTTCAGCGCGATCCCGGTGATTCCGGCGGCGCCTGCCGCGGTCACCAGCCAGCCCGACAGGCCCAGCAGTGCCGCCCCCATCGCCAGGACGATGAAAGACAGGATCAAGCCGCGCGAAAACGCCCATTTTTGTTGGACGATCAGACGCCATGCAAGGCCGAGTAGAACGCTCATGCAACGCCCTCCAATGCAATTGCGCGATCCATCGCGGCCACGAGGGCCGGATCGTGACTGGCGACGATCAGCGTGATGCCAGCTTCGCGCAGTGCCACCAGCCCCGCGATCACCTTGGCGGCGGTGTCCGGGTCGAGATCGGCGGTCGGCTCATCGGCGAGCAGCAGCGGGCGGCGGGCATAATGGGCGCGCGCGATCAAAAGCCGACGCGCCTCGCCGCCTGACACGCCACCGCCCATATCGCCAAGCCGGGTCTCCAGGCCGCCGGGCAGGCCCGCGATGATGTCTTGGGCGGCTGCGGCACTCAATGCGCCGTCCAGATCGCCCTCCCGGCCCAGCGTGATCAGGCCCCGCAGGCTGGTATCGGCAAAGCGCGGCACCTGCGGCAGCCAGCCCAGACCGGCGCGCCACGCATCGGCGCTTTGGGCATCGAGCACATCCGTGCCCCATTCGATGGTGCCGCTTTCGCTCTCCAGAAGTCCCGCCAGGGCCGACAGCAGTGTGGTCTTGCCCACACCGGAGGGGCCAGTGATCGCAACGGCCTCACCCGGTGCGACCGCGCCATCAGGCAGCGCAATCGGGGCCGCGTCGCGGGCCGGGCGCAATCGCAGCCCCTGCCAGCGCAGGATGCCGCCTGCGAGCGGTTGGCCCGCGCCGCCGTCCCCAAGGATCTTGCGGGCGGCCTCGATCTCGGTCTCGGCGGTGTCGAGCTCGGACCCGACGGCCAGCGCGGCCGCGCGGTCATGCCAAGCGGCGGCCAGATCGCGCAAGGGTTGGAAGAATTCCGGGGCGATCATCAGCAGAAAGATCCCGGTCGCCGGCGTCATCGGCGCGCCCCATGTTCCGAAATGCATCCAGCCGATCAGCGAGAAGCCGACATACATCGCCACCATCGCCACACCCAAGGCCGAAAACAGCTCAAGCACGGTCGAAGAGAGGAAGGCCACGCGCAACACGGCCATGGTGCGGCGGCGCAGATCCTCGGTCTTGTCTTTCAGAACCTCACGCGCGCGCCCCTCGGCGCCCAGAAGGCGCAGGTCGCTCATGGCGGCGATGCGGTCGATCAGCAGGCTGTTGAGCGCGCCGATCTCGATCATCTGCTTTTCCGACGCCTGCTGCGCGGCCATCCCGATCAGAGCCATGAAAATCGGGATCAGCGGCCCTGCGATCAGCAAGATGAGGGCGACAACCCAGCTTTGCGTGGCCGCGATCACCAGAAAGGCGAGCGGCACGATGCGGGCGCGCATGAAGCTTGGCTGATAGCGCGTGGCCCAAGGCGTCAGCGCGGCGAGTTTCTCGGCAACCAGCGCGGCGCTATGGGCAGGCGAGAGCGCGGCTGCCCCTGTCGCCTGACGGGCGGCCTGCGCGACAAGGCGGCTGCGGGCGTGAATGACGATGGCTTCGGCGGCATCCGCGCCCAGCTTTTGCGCCGCCCAATCAAGCGCGATCCGCACAAGTGCCAAAGCCACGAAGCACAGCGCGCCTGCGAGCGGCGAGAGCGCGGGGCTGACCCCGGGGGCCACGAGGTGACCCAGAACAAGCCCGACCACGGCCGCCTGTACCGGCCAGATCAGCGCCGAGAGCACGGACAGCCATCCCGAGGCGCGCAGGCGCTTGGACTGTGGGGCGGCGAGACGGTTGAGGATCTGCTTGGGGCTTTGCGGGCTGCTATCGGTCATTGGCTTTCCTGCGCTTGCAAGAGCCAGATAGCGGGCTGGGACAGTCGCGGCAATGGCGCTGCGACAATAGGCCCCTTGCCAAAGCGCTTACAAAAACCAGAACCGCCCGGACATACAGGCCCGGGCGGTCGGTTCGAGGGTTACCAGTCTCGAAAAGATGATGTCGTCACACCGCCTATCAGGCGGCGCGCGCGGTCAGCTTAGCACGGAGCGATATACTCGCGGCCATACTGGTCACGATAGCGGCACTGGCCCGGCTGGTTGGCACGGCCGATCACGGCGCCCGCAACGGTACCTGCGGCGGCACCAAGGGCTGCGCCTTCGGCACGTTTGCCGTCTTTGGACACGGCAGCGCCGAGTGCGGCGCCCGCGACACCGCCGGTCAGGGCCGACTGGTTCTCAGGCGTCATTTGGCAAGCAGCAACACCGGTGACGAGCGGCAGAACGAGAAGAAGTTTTTTCATGATTGGTCTCTCCCAGGTTTTTCATTCTGAGCGCTCAACGTGCCGTCTGGTCACGGGGTTCCAAAAGTTCTTCAGTAATGGTTCCCGTTTGCGTGAGCGCGCGGCGGAGTTTTGCTGTGCCGGGATATAAGAAACGCCCGAAGCCAGTGGCCCCGGGCGCTCTACTCTGCTCGATTAGGCCTTCCCGTTTGGGATTAGCTCTTGGTTTTCGGCGACGGACGGGTCTCGAGAGTCACCGAGAGCGTGAGCGGCTTGTTGGCGCGCAGCAGCGAGAGCTGGACCGTCGTGCCGGGGTTGTCCGAACCGATGGCGCGGGTCAGATCGCGGGGCGTTTTCATCGGCTTGCCGTCAACAGCCACGATGATATCGCCGCGTTTCAGGCCCGCTTTCTGCGCCGGGGTGTCGTCGCTGACATTGGCGACCAGCACGCCTTCGGGTTTGTCGAGGCCCAGTGCCGCTGCGATATCCGCGCTAACCGGCTGGATGCCCACGCCGAGGAAGCCGCGCTTCACGGAGCCGCCGTTTTGCAGATCCTGCACAACGGTCTTGATCGTGTCCGAGGGAACCGAGAAGCCGATGCCGACCGAGCCACCCGTGGGCGAGATGATCGCGGAGTTCATCCCGATGACCTTGCCCTCTGCGTCAAACAGCGGACCGCCCGAGTTGCCTTTGTTGATAGCCGCGTCCGTCTGGATGTAGTTGTCGAACGGACCCGAGTTCAGATCGCGCCCGAGCGCAGAGACGATGCCCGCCGAGACCGAAGTGCCCAGACCGAACGGGTTGCCGATCGCCACAACCGGCTCGCCGACCTGCACTTTGTCGGAATCGCCAAAGCCCACGGTGGTGAGATCCTTGTCGGTCTTGACCTTGATCAGCGCGATGTCGGTGGCCTTGTCCTCGCCGATCACCTTCGCATCCTCGCTGGTGCCGTCCGAGAACGTGACCTTCACGCTTTCCGCACCGTCCACGACATGCGCGTTGGTAACGATATAGCCGTCTTTCTCGATGATGAAGCCGGTGCCGAGCCCGGTGATCTCGGGGCGTTGCATCTGTTGATCCGGACCGTCCTGATCCCCGGGCATGCCGAAGCGGCGCGAGAAGAACTGGAACGGGAAATCCTGGGGCATGCCCATCTGGGCCATTTCCTGATCATCCGCCTTTTTCTTGATCTCGATCGTGACGACAGCGGGCATCACCTGTTTCACAAGATCGACCGTGTTTGTGAGAGCTTGCGCCGAGGCGATGGTGGGAGCGGCAATGATCCCCGTTGTAGCGATCGAGCCCGCGCCAAGCATTGCAGTGGCCGCGAGGGTGCGCAGCAGGTGGGGTTTGCGGATCTCTTGCATTCGTATCTCCTTGAGACTGGTGTGCGTATTAACCGATTGCATCCTATGTGAGGGCCAAGCCTGTCGGGGACTCTGCGGGAAGGTTGCAGTGATGTTATTCTTTTCACCTTAAGGGGATCAGGGCGTGACTTGCCTTGCACGTGAGGCCATCTAGGATGCGAGACAAGGAAAGAGGCCGATGAAGATTTTGCTGATCGAAGATGACGCGACCACCTCGGATTACGTGTCCAAAGGGCTGCGCGAAGAGGGGCACACGGTCGACGCGCTGACCAATGGTCGCGACGGTCTCGCGCAGGCGCTGGCGGGCGAATATGATGTGATGATCGCCGACCGCATGCTGCCCGAGCTGGACGGTCTGTCGGTCGTGCGCGCCGTACGTGCCGCCAAGATCACCACGCCGGTGATCTTTCTGACCGCGATTGGCGGGGTCGATGACCGGATTGAAGGGCTCAACGCGGGTGCCGATGACTATCTCGTCAAGCCCTTCGCCTTTGGCGAGCTGTCTGCCCGGCTGGCAGCGCTTGCCCGCCGTCCGCAGGCGCAGGCCGAGCAGGTCGTGCTGGAGGCGGGCGATTTGCGGATGGATCTGATCTCGCGCCGGGTGACCCGCGCAGGCCAAGAGATCGACCTTTTGCCGCGCGAATTTGCCCTGCTGGAGTTCCTGCTGCGTCGCAAGGGCCGGGTGCAGACCCGCACGATGCTGCTGGAAGGGGTCTGGGATCTCAATTTCGATCCGCAGACCAATGTGGTCGAGACTCATATTTCGCGGCTGCGCAACAAGGTGGATAAGCCCTTTGAGCGCGATCTGATCCACACCGTGCGCGGCGCGGGCTACCGGATCGAGGGATGAGGCGCTGGCGGTTGAACCGGGCCGCTATTCTGGCCTCGACGCCGTTGCGACAGGCGCTGGGGCTGATGGCGCTGGTTTTCGCGATCCTGCTGGTCACGCTTGGATTTGCCTATGTGGCGCTGCGCTCTTCGAGCGAGGATTCGATCCGCGCCGATCTCAAGCAACAAACGGCGGTGTTTCAGGTGGCCGCCAATCCCGAGACGCTCTCGGTGATTGTCTCGGCCGAGGCGCGTGCCGCCGATCCGGCCGAGCGCGCGATTGCCTTCGTGCTGGCGGATGGGCGGCAGGTTGGCAATGTTCATGTCGTGCGCAAATCCGGGCAATGGGTGATCGGGCGCAACCCCGATTTCCCCGCGCTCTCGCAACATGGCTATTTCACTCTGGTGATGCCGCTCGCGGGCGGATTTCTGGTGATCGGTGAGAGCCAGGCCCCGATTGCCGAGCTGACATCGACCTTCCTTGCGATCCTGATCTTTTCCTTCGTGCCTTCGGTGCTGGTCTCTGCCGCTTATGGTGCTTGGGCGGGGATGCGCACGCGCCGCCGGGTGAGCGTGATCGAGGACACGCTCGATGCGCTGACCGAGGGGCGGCTGGATGCGCGCGTGGCCCGGTCGGCGATCCGGGCGGCGCGCGGCGATGATTTGGCGCGGATCGGCGCGCGGCTCAATGTGATGGCGGCGACGCAGGAATCGACGGTCGAGGCGCTGCGGCAGGTCTCGGCCGATATCGCGCATGATCTCAAAACGCCGATGCAGCGGATCTCGGTCTTGCTGTCGCAGTTGCAAACCGAGCTGCCCGAGGGCTCGGAGGCCCGGCAGTTGGCGGCGCGGGCCAATGCAGAGGCTGAGGGGGCGGTCGCGGTGTTCCACGCGCTGCTGCAGATCGCGCAAATCGAGGGGGGGAGCCCGAAGAACCGCTTCACGCCGGTCGATCTGGGCGCATTGGCCGGCGATATCACCGAGCTTTATGCGGCCAGCGCAGAGGAGGCAGGCGGCCAGATCGCATTGGCGAAGCGTCCCAGCGGCAGCATGATGGTGCTGGGTGATCGCAGCCTGCTGGGCCAGATGCTCTCGAATCTGATCGAGAACGCGATCCGTCACGCAGGCGATGCGCCGCAGATCACGGTCGAGGTTGTCGCGCGGGACGAGCTTGTTGAGCTGCGCGTGCGCGATCGCGGGCCGGGCATTCCCGAGGCCGAGCGCGGGCAGGTGCTGCAACGGCTCTACCGGCTGGAGCACTCGCGCACGACGCCGGGCAACGGGCTCGGATTGGCGCTGGTCGACGCGGTGGCCGGGTTGCACGACGCGCAACTGACTCTTTCGGACAATGCGCCGGGCCTAGTCGTAACGCTGGGGTTTCCCCGGGTCTAAGCTGATCTTAACTGTCTTTGAGGTCGAATTCGGTGAGGAAGCGCGCCGCCAGCGGCAGGCTCGCGGCCCCAATCGCGCGGGCATCGGCCCCGGCATGGCCTTCCAGCACGCGCGGCGCAATCATCCCCGAATGGTTCATCCCGGCAAGCGCGTCGCGGGTCTGCGCGACAAGGCGCGCCCGCAGCGCATCGGGCATCCAGCCATCAATCACCACGGCTTCCAGATCGCACAGCGCCCCGGCCGAGGCCGCAATATGCGCAAGCCCTTTGGCGGCCCCCTCCATCCACGGATCGAGGATATACGGCGGCACCGACCAATTCTCGCGCGATTCCCAGAGAAACTCGGAATCCTGCCCCTGCGCGCGCAGCCGAGCCTCCAGTCCGGAGAGAGAGGCCACGTCCAGAAGCTGGACCTGACCACCTTTTCCATCGGGCACCGGCATCGAAGCCAGCGCGCCCGCATTGCCACGCGACCCGGTGACGAGCGAGGCGTTCATCACCAGCCCGCCGCCCACGAAGAAGCCAAGGAAGGCGTAGATGAAATGGCGCGGAAGCTCTTCATCGGCATGCAGAAGCTCGGCATTGCACGCAGCCGAGGCGTCATTCTCCAGCAGGACAGGCCACGGAAATTCGGCCTCCAGCTCGGCCCGGATGTCGCGTCTGCGCCAGCCGCTCATCGCTGTAGGAGGCAGCCCCAGCGCCGTCCCCCAGTCCCACATCTGGAACGGAGCGCCGATCCCCATGCCAAAGACCCGTGCGCGCCTGCGCGGCTTCATTTCGGCGAGGATCTCTTGCACCGCGCGGCGTGCGAAGGCGACGGTGTCATCGGGCGTCGGATAATCGTGACGCGCAACGCGGCTTGCGCGCGGCTGTCCCAGAAAATCGATCAGCATCAACTCGCTGCGGCGCCGCCCCACCTTGAGCCCAAGAAAATACCCGCCCTCGGGATTGAGCCGCATCGGAACGGTCGGTTGCCCCACTTTGCCGCGCACCGGATCGCATTTGAGCAAGAGGCCTTCGGTCTCAAGCGCGCGCATGATCACCGAGACGGTCTGCGCCGAAAGCCCCGTGAGCCGCGCGATTTCGGATTTGGCCAAAGCGCCTTTATGGCGAATGATCGACAGGACCAGACGCTCGTTATGGTTGCGCATGGCCGTATGGTCAGAGCCCATTTTGGGCAGCGCCATTCCGGTTGATCCGGTCTCTTGGGTCGCTCTGTTCACGGGCCTCTCCCTCCGGCGTGTTGCGCCGATCTATCTACAATGGCGCGGTCGGTCAGTTTCGTCAATTAATAAATCAGAGTGATTTATCTATTGACTGGCCGGTATGATTCGGGTCACTTTTGTTCACGAGGCCGGCGATGTCCGGCAGGAGATCTCTTGGGAGGAGACTGATTATGATGAAGAAAACGCTGATTCTCGGCGCGACCGCTCTGACGATGGCTGCCAGTGGCGCTTGGGCGGAAACCACCGCTTGCCTGATCACCAAAACCGACACAAACCCCTTCTTCGTCAAGATGAAGGAAGGCGCTCAGGCCAAGGCCAAGGAGCTGGGCATCAAGCTCAACACCTATGCCGGCAAGCTGGACGGCGATGTCGAAAGCCAGATCGCTGCGGTTGAAAGCTGCATCGCAGCCGGTGCGAAAGGGATCCTGATCACGCCCTCCGACAGCCGTGCTCTGGCACCTTCGGTCACGCAGGCCCGCAAGGCCGGGGCGCTCGTCATCGCACTCGACACCCCCTTCGAGCCCGCCGATACTGCCGATGCGACCTTCGCCACCGACAACTTCAAGGCTGGTGAGCTGATCGGCGAATGGGCCAAGGCCAAGATGGGCGACAAGGCGGCGGATGCGAAGATCGCGCTGCTCGACCTCAACCCCAGCCAGGTTTCGGTGGATTACCTGCGCGATCAGGGCTTCATGAAGGGCTTTGGCATCGACATCAAAGATCCCAAGAAAATCGGTGACGAGGACGACTCCCGCATCGTCGGTCATGATGTGACCAACGGCAACGAAGAGGGTGGCCGCACCGCGATGGAGAACCTTCTCCAGAAGGATCCGGGCGTCAACCTCGTCTACACGATCAACGAGCCCGCAGCCGCTGGTGCCTATGAGGCGCTCAAGGCCGTCGGTCTTGAGAAGCAGGCGCTGATCGTTTCGGTCGATGGCGGCTGCCCGGGCGTGGAGAACGTCAAGGAAGGCATCATCGGTGCGACCTCGATGCAATTCCCGCTGCTGATGGCCTCCAAGGGCGTCGAGGCGATTGCCGCATTCGCCAAGGATGGCACCAAGCCTACGAACTCCAAAGGCTTGGATTTCTTCAACACCGGCGTGGAGCTGGTGACCGATCAGCCGGTCGACGGCATCGAGTCGATCACCTCGGAAGAGGGCCTCAAGCGCTGCTGGGGCTAAGATCTGCATGACGACCCGAAGGGGCCGCCATGCGCGGCCCCTTCTGTTTTCGCAGCCGGCACAGGCCGGTTCCTATTGGAGATAAAGGATGTCGGACATGACCCAAACAGAACCCGGCGGACAATCCTTCGAGCGCGATCTCGACAAGAGCGACAAATCGGTCGCGGCATTCGAGGCGCGCAAGCGTGGCCCGCTCGGCACGATCCAGCACGTATTGCACGGCAACCCGACGATGGTGCCGGTGATTGTGCTGCTGATTTCTGTCGCCGTCTTCGGGCTGATCGCGGGAGGCAAGTTCTTCTCGGCCTTCAACCTCACCTTGATCATGCAGCAGGTCTCGATCATCGGGATTCTCGCCGCCGCCCAATCGCTGATCATCCTGACGGCTGGGATCGATCTGTCAGTGGCCGCGATCATGGTGCTGATGTCGGTGATCGCAGGCAATCTTGCCGTGTATCACGGCGTGCCCGCGCCGCTGGCGCTGCTGGTGGCTTTTGTTGGCGGCGCCTGCGCCGGTCTGATGAACGGGTTTCTCGTCACCAAGGTCAAGTTGCCGCCCTTCATCACGACGCTGGGCACGTGGTCGATCTTCTTCGCGCTCAACCTGTGGCTTTCGGGCGCACAGTCGATCCGCTCGCAAGATATCGACAGCAACGCGGCCTTGCTCAAGTTCTTTGGCAACACGATCACGGTTGGCAATGCGCGGCTGACCTATGGCTCGGTGCTGATGGTGCTGGTGTTTCTGGTGCTGTGGTACATGCTCAACAAGACCGCATGGGGGCGTCACGTCTACGCGGTGGGCGATGACAAAGAGGCCGCCGAACTGGCCGGGATTCGCACCGATCGCACGCTGCTGTCGATCTATGCGCTGGCAGGGCTGGTCTGTGCGATCGCCGCTTGGGCGTCGATTGGCCGGGTGGGCTCGATCTCTCCGCAGGCCTTCTACGAGGCCAACCTGCACTCGATCACCGCTGTGGTGATTGGCGGCATCTCCCTCTTCGGCGGGCGCGGCTCGATCATGGGGGCGCTGTTTGGCGCGCTGATCGTGGGCGTGTTCCAGTCGGGGCTGCGCCTCGCGGATGTCGACGTGCTCTGGCAGGTCTTCGCAATCGGCTGGCTTATCATCATCGCGGTCGCAATCGACCAATGGATCAGAAAGGTGTCGGCATGAAACGCGAACCCATTCTTACCGCACGCGGTCTGGTCAAACGCTATGGCCGCGTCACGGCGCTCGATCACTGCGACTTCGACCTTTATCCCGGCGAGATCCTTGCGGTGATCGGCGATAACGGGGCGGGGAAATCCTCACTGATCAAGGCGCTCTCGGGCGCTGTCCAGATCGACGAGGGCGAGATCCGGCTCAATGACAAGCCGGTCCATTTCAAAAGCCCGCTTGAGGCGCAGGATGCGGGCATCGCTACCGTTTACCAGACGCTCGCTTTGTCTCCGGCGCTCTCGATTGTCGACAACATGTTCGTGGGGCGCGAACTGCGCAAACCGGGCGTGGCGGGCAAATGGCTGCGCATGCTCGACAAACCGGCGATGCGGAGCTTTGCGCGCGAAAAGCTCAACGATCTGGGGCTGATGACGATCCAGAATATCGATCAGCCGGTCGAGACACTCTCGGGCGGTCAGCGTCAGGGTGTGGCCGTGGCCCGTGCGGCGGCGTTCGGCTCCAAGGTGATCATCATGGACGAGCCGACGGCGGCGCTGGGCGTGAAGGAAAGCCGTCAGGTGCTCAAGCTGATCCAAGAGCTGAAATCGAACGGTGTTCCGATCATCCTGATCTCGCATAACATGCCGCATGTGTTCGAGGTGGCCGACCGTATTCACGTCCATCGCCTCGGTAAACGGCTTTGCGTGATCGACCCGAAGAAGCATTCGATGTCGGATGCGGTGGCCTATATGACCGGCGCGAAACTTCCCGACGATCTGGGCGAGGCGGCTTAACTCCACGCCCGCATTCCACAGAGAAACGCCCGGCTTTGAAGCCGGGCGTTTTGTCTTTCAGCAGTGCCAATCCCGATGCGTCAGCCGCGGGGACCGGCCTCCAGCGTATCCTCGAAGGTGCGCAGACCGGCGCGGGGCGCCTGCACCAGCACCGCCATATTGCCCGGCTTATGGGCATTGCGCAGCATCATCGTATGGGCCTGCGGGATCTCTGCCCAGGGAAACACCTCGGACATGCAGGGATCGAGGCGCCGCTCCACCATCAGCCGGTTGGCCGAAGACGCCTGTTTGAGATTGGCGAAATGCGAGCCCTGAAGGCGCTTTTGATGCATCCACATGTAGCGCACATCGAAAGTGCAGTTGAACCCGGAGGTGCCCGCGCAGATCACCACGATCCCACCCTTCTTGACCACCAAGGTCGAGACCGGGAAGGTCGCCTCGCCGGGATGTTCGAAGACCATGTCAACGCTCACGCCCTTGCCGGTGATCTCCCAGATCGCCTTGCCGAACTTGCGCGCCTCTTTGAGCCACTCGTTATATTCCGGCGTGTTGACCGTGGGCAGCTGCCCCCAACAATTGAAGTCCTTGCGGTTGATCACGCCCTTTGCGCCCTGATCCATCACGAACTGGCGCTTGCTTTCGTCCGAGATCACGCCGATTGCATTCGCGCCTGCCGTGTTGGCCAGCTGGATCGCATAGGAGCCAAGCCCCCCCGAGGCGCCCCAGACCAGCACGTTCTGCCCCGGTTTCAGCTCATGCGGGTGATGGCCGAAGAGCATCCGATAGGCGGTGGCGAGCGTCAGCGTGTAGCAGGCGGATTCCTCCCAGGTCAGGTGCTTGGGACGCGGCATGAGCTGCTGGGCCTGCACGCGGGTGAACTGCGCAAACGAGCCGTCGGGCGTCTCATAGCCCCAGATCCGCTGGCTGGGCGAGAACATCGGGTCGCCGCCATTGCACTCCTCATCGTCGCCATCATCCTGATTGCAATGGATCACGACCTCGTCGCCGACTTTCCAGCGGGTGACCTTGTCGCCCACTTTCCACACGATGCCTGACGCATCCGAACCCGCGATGTGATAGGGCTGCTTATGCCCGTCGAAGGGAGAGATCGGCACGCCGAGCCCCGCCCAGACGCCGTTATAATTGACGCCTGCCGCCATCACGAGCACCAGCACTTCTTGGCTGTCGATCTCCCAAGTGTCGACAACTTCGACCTCGAAGCTCTGTTCGGGCTCGCCATGACGCTCGCGCCGGATCGCCCATGCATACATCTTGGGCGGGACATAGCCGAGCGGCGGCATTTCACCGATCTCATACAGCTCTTTCTCGGGGGCGTCGTAGGGCGCGATCCCAGTGTTGTGGTCAAGGGCCATGGCTCTCTCCTGTCTTTATGCCGCGTCGCAGAATCGGGCGGTGATTGTCTGAGGGATACGTATCAAAGAGTAATTTTACAATAGTTTTTGGTGACTACTTTGTAATTTTATGTCCCTCTGGTTTTGTGATGCCACGTCGTATGCCTGATTTTACTACAGATCTCTGTCGCGCGATCAAAAAGCCGCCCCCGCCGCAGTGCGGCGAATTGACAGAGACACAAAGCTCAATATATGACGGTTGTTGCGCAATTTTATTGCGCTGTCAGTTTTCGTCGTCGGAGGACGCCATGACCCAAGATGCAACTCCCGCCAAGGACCGCCCCTGGCTGTTTCGCACCTATGCCGGCCATTCCACGGCAAAGGCCTCCAATGCGCTCTACCGCGCCAACCTCGCCCGCGGGCAGACTGGCCTCTCGGTGGCCTTCGATCTGCCCACCCAGACCGGCTATGACAGCGATCACATCCTGTCACGCGGGGAGGTCGGCAAGGTCGGCGTGCCGGTCTGCCATCTGGGCGATATGCGCGCGCTGTTCGACGAGATCCCTCTGGATCAGATGAACACATCGATGACGATCAATGCCACCGCACCTTGGCTGCTGTCGCTCTATATCGCCGTGGCCGAAGAGCAAGGCGCGGATGTGCGCGCGCTGCAGGGCACGGTGCAAAATGATCTGGTGAAGGAATATCTCTCGCGCGGCACCTATATCTGCCCGCCCAAGCCAAGCCTCGCGATGATCACCGATGTCGCGGCCTATACGCGCGAGCATCTGCCGAAATGGAACCCGATGAACGTGTGTTCCTACCACCTGCAAGAGGCCGGAGCGACGCCCGAGCAGGAGCTCTCCTTCGCCTTGGCGACGGCGATTGCGGTGCTCGACGATCTCAAGGGCAAGGTCCCGCCCGAGGCCTTCCCGGCCATGGTGGGCCGGATTTCCTTCTTCGTGAATGCAGGCATCCGATTCGTCACCGAGCTCTGCAAGATGCGCGCCTTCACCGAGCTGTGGGACGAGATCACCGCCGAGCGCTACGGGATCGAAGATGCGAAATACCGCCGCTTCCGCTACGGGGTGCAGGTCAACTCGCTGGGCCTGACCGAGCAACAGCCCGAAAACAACGTCTACCGCATCCTGATCGAGATGTTGGCCGTGACGCTGAGCAAGAACGCCCGCGCCCGCGCCGTGCAACTGCCCGCTTGGAACGAGGCGCTTGGCCTGCCGCGCCCATGGGATCAGCAGTGGTCGCTTCGGATGCAGCAGATCATGGCCTATGAGACCGATCTGCTGGAATTTGACGATCTGTTCGAGGGCAACCCGGCCGTGACTGCGAAGGTCGAGGCGCTCAAAGCCGGTGCGCGCGCCGAGCTGGACGCGCTGGACGGGATGGGCGGCGCGATTGCCGCGATCGATTACATGAAGGCCCGTCTGGTCGACAGCAACGCCGCGCGGCTGGGGCGGATCGAGGCGGAGCAAACCATCGTCGTGGGCGTCAATCGCTGGCAGGAGGGCGAGCCCTCGCCGCTCACAGCAGGCGATGGCGGGATCATGGTGGTCGATCCGGCGGTGGAGGCCGAGCAGATTGGCAGGCTGGCGGTTTGGCGCGCCAGCCGCGACACGCAAGAGGTCAATGCCGCGCTTGAGACGCTCCGCGCCGATGCCCGCGCGGGCCGCAACATCATGCCCGCCTCAATCGCTGCGGCACGCGCCGGGGTCACCACCGGCGAATGGGCCGACATCATGCGCGCGGTCCATGGCGAATATCGCGGCCCGACCGGTGTGTCGCGCAATCCCTCGAACCAGACCGAGGGGCTCGATACGATCCGCGAGGCGGTCGATGCGGTCTCCACCCGGTTGGGCCGCCGACTGAAATTCCTCGTCGGCAAACCCGGCCTCGACGGACATTCCAACGGCGCCGAGCAGATCGCGGTGCGCGCGCGCGATTGCGGCATGGACATCACCTATGACGGCATTCGCCTCACGCCCGAGCAGATCGTGGCAAAGGCCATCGAAGATCAGGCCCATGTCGTCGGGCTCTCGATCCTCTCAGGCAGCCACCTGCCGCTGATCGAAGACCTGATGGCACGGATGAAACAGGCGGGGCTTGCGGATATCCCGGTCGTGGTGGGCGGCATCATTCCCGAAGAGGATGCGACCCGGCTGCGCGCGCTTGGCGTGGCCCGCGTCTATACGCCCAAGGATTTCGAGTTGAACCGGATCATGATGGATATCGTGGCGCTGGCCACGCCCGAAGAGGCCGCCGCCTGATCCGCGCGCCGTCCGGCAAGCCCTGTCGGACGGCGCGCCCGCTCGTCCTGCCGTCTTCCTCTTGATGAAAATATCCCCGCCGGAGGCTCCGCCGCGTCGGATCTCTTCGCGGCATGGGCTTTGGCACTTCCGCCCGCCAAGGGGCACCGTTATGGTCGCGCCATGACACATTCAGCGATCCAGTTTTCCGACGATCAGGCCGAAGCCTGGGATGCCGTAGCCGCAGCGCTTGAAGAGGCCGGCGTCGACATTCTCGAGGGCCATTTGCAGCCCGAAGGCGGTGGCAGCCGGGTGCTGTCGGTGATCGGCAAGGCGGGGTCGGGCAAGACCTTGCTGCTGGCCGAGCTTTACAAGGCGCTCGAGGCGGCGGGGCTCGATCTGGTGTCCGGCGATTTCGAAGGCAAGCGCAAGCGCGAGCGGCGCACTCTGGCGATCCTCGCGCCGACCAACAAAGCGGCCTCGGTGCTGCGCAATCGCGGCGTGCCTGCGACCACGATCCACCGCATCCTCTACACTCCGGTCTATGACCCGGAATATGAGCAGATCGCGGAATGGCTGACGGGGCAGGGCAGCCGCCCCGATATCACGCAATTGCAGATCACGGGGCTCACCGAAGAGGCGCTCGACCGGGCCAAGGCGTTCTACGATCTTCAAAAGTCGATCCCCGGGGCGCTGGCCTCGGCGGGGCTGCGCGGCTCGGATTTCATTCGGGGCTGGAAACGGCGCGAAGATCCGCTCGATATCGGGTTCGTCGATGAGGCCTCGATGCTCGACGAGCGGCAATTCGATGACCTCAAGGAAATCTTCCCGACGCTGGTGTTGTTTGGCGATCCCGCGCAGCTCGCTCCGGTGAACCAATCGGGCGAGATGGTGTTCGAGCGCCTGCCCGACAAAAGCAAGCATGTGTTGCACCGCATTCACCGTCAGGCCGAGGACAACCCGATCCTCGATCTCGCGCATATGCTGGGCGATGAGAGCGTGGGCTTCGAGGCTTTCGAGCGCGCCGTGCAAGAGGCCGCAGCCCGCGATGACCGCGTGGTTTGGGCCGAGCGGGTGGAATGCGACCTGATGGCCCGCTCGCCGGTTCTGGTCTGGCGCAATGCGACGCGGATCCGGCTGATCCATGCGTTTCGCACCGCCCATAGCGCGCCGTCCGATATGATGCTGCCGGGCGAGCCGCTGATTTGCGACGGGATCGAGCTGCCCGCCAAACATCGCAAGAAGCGGATCGATCTGGAGGCGCGGGGCCTGATCAAGGGCGCGCAGGTGGTCTATCTGGGGCCGGGCAAAAAACCGGGCTTCTCGCGGCTTCACGTGATGGGGGCCGAGGATCCGCGGCTTTCGGCGGCCTCCATCGTCAAGATCGAGATGCCCGAACTGGAAGAACCTTTCATCCCCTTCGCCGCCCGGATGGGGGCCACCTTCCTGCATGGCGCGGCGGTCACGATCCACAAGGCGCAGGGCAGCCAATGGCCCGATGTGCAGGTCTTTGCACCCGACATCTACGCCGCCTACCGCGCGGGGCGGACGGAGGCGGGCATCCCGCTCTGGAAACGTCTGGCCTATGTCGCGATCACCCGTGCGCAGCACAGGCTGCATTGGGTGATCCGGGCGCGCTTGGGCAAACCCGCAGCACCGCTCTCGATCGACGATCTGCCCAAAGGCGGTGGCGCGCTCAAGCTCGAAGCAGAGGTTCGCGAAGGCTGAAGCCCGCGCTAGCGGATAAAGCGGAAGATGGCCGCCGCCGCCCAGCCCGCGATCACGGCCACCGCAAGCGACAGCAGCCCGTAAAGCGCCGCGTGTTGATGCGAGAGCATATAGAGCCAGCGCTCCAGCCCGACCTTGTTCACGCTGATCGCGGATTGATACTGATCGACCAGCTTGCCGTCGCGCAAAAGGAAGATTCGGGTCTTGTATTCGCCCTCGGTCAGGTTGGCGGGCAACGAAAAATCGGCGCGAAACAGTGTGTTTTCCACGAGCCGCACACCGCCCGTTTCAAGCTGATAAAGCCCCTGACGTTCGCGGATACGGATCATGGCTTGCGTGAACGGTTGGGTGTTTTGCACCAGAAGCGGGCCCGAGAAGGCCCGCATCGCCATCGGGACCGAAATCCGCTGCTGCACATCGACTCGGCGGTCGAGGATCTGGTCGAGCGGCCCAGAGGTCGCCACGGCGTAATAGCTCGGCGCCGAGGCCACGCCCACCGAAGCGGTGTTGACCCAGATCCCGAACTCACGCGATTTGCGCCGGATCAGGACCGGGCCGAGCGGGCCTTCGAGCGTCACAATCACCGCGAGTTTCTGATCTTCGGGTTCGGGCGCTTGCCGCTTGATCGCGCCGTAGATCAGGATCTGCGACCCGTCAAACGAGGTGGTGATCCCGATATTGTCCCGGCTCAGCCCCGCCACGATCTGCTCGGGCGGTTTGGCCGGGGCCGTCTCGGTCCCGGCCGCGACCTGCGCGCAAAGCGGCATGGCCGTCAGCAGCACGGCGCTTAGGGCGATCAGGGCGCGGATCATGCGTGCCCCCCGCTTGCGATGGAGTAAATATCATGCGGCGTGATCACCAGATCCGCCCCAAGTTTCAGCGCGACGACGATCACCAGCAGCGCCAGCAGGATGCGGAGCTGCTCGGCCTTCAGCTTGGCCCCCATGCGCGAGCCGATCTGCGCGCCCACGACCCCGCCTGCGATCAGCAGCAGCGCCAGCATCACGTCGACGGTCTGGTTGGTGATGGCATGCATCAGCGTCGTGAAGGCCGACACGAACAGGATCTGAAACAGCGAGGTGCCGATCACGACCTTGGTGGGCATGTGCAGCAGGTAGATCATCGCAGGCACCATGATGAAGCCGCCGCCCACCCCCATGATCGCCGCGAGCACGCCTACCAGAACCCCGACCAGAAGCGGCGGGATCACCGAGATATAGAGGCCCGAGGCACGAAACTTGAACTTGAAGGGCAGTTTATGCGCCCAGCTATGCGGATTGCGCTTTTTGCGCACGCCGCCCGTGCGTTGCCGCCGCATCGTGCGCAGGGATTCGAGAAACATCAGCACGCCGATGCCGCCCAGAAACACGACATAGCAAAGCTGGACCGCAAGATCGATCTGGCCCAGCCGGGTGAGCAGGTTGAACACATAGATCCCGCTGGCCGATCCCAGCAAGCCGCCCACCAGCAGCACCAGACCCATCGGGATGTCCACCGCCTTGCGCTTGAGCTGTGCGAGCACGCCCGACACGGACGAGGCCACGACCTGATTGGCACCGGTGGCCACGGCCACCGCAGGTGGGATGCCGATGAAAAACAAAAGCGGGGTGATCAGAAAGCCGCCGCCCACCCCGAACAGACCCGAGAGCAGGCCGACAATGCCGCCGAGGCCCAGCAGGGTGAACATATTGACCGAGACTTCGGCGATGGGCAGGTAGATCTGCATGCGGCACACCTGCTAGAGCGGGTCTTTCCTGTTTGCCCTTGCTCGGTCGGTCTGTCAAACCCCGGCGTCGGACGCGATCACAACTGTTGCAGATATCGTCGCAAAACCCGTTCGAGCTTGGCCGCGCCCATGGGGGCGATCGCCTTGGTCTGCTCGTGGCTGATCTGCTCGTCCGCCATGCCCGCGCCCATATTGGTGATCACCGACACCGCCGCGACCCGCAGCCCGAGGAACCGTGCGAGGATCACTTCGGGAACGGTGGACATACCGAGCGCATCCGCCCCGAAGATCCGCGCCGCACGGATCTCGGCGGGGGTCTCAAAACAGGGGCCGGAGAACCAGCAATAGACGCCTTCGGGCAGGTCGATCCCCTCCGCCTTGGCGGCTGCGGCAAGACCTGCGCGGATCTGCGGATCATGCGCCTCGGTCAGCGGCACGAACCGCGCATCCGAGGGTTCGCCGATCAGGGGATTGTTGCCCGAGAAGTTGATGTGATCGCTCAGCATCATCAGCCCGCCCGGCGCGATATCCTCGCGCAGGCTTCCGGCGGCATTGGTCAGCAAAAGCTGCTCGCAGCCCAGCTCGCGCAGGATCTCGAGCGGCAGCCGCATCTCGGCAGGATTGCCATGCTCGTAGTAATGCACCCGCCCGCCGAACACTGCGACCCGGACCCCTTCCAGCGTGCCGATCACCAGCTTGGGGTTGTGTCCCGAGACGCCCGCATGCGGAAAGCCCGGCAGATCCGAGTAGGGGACTGCCACGCCCTCGACCTCTTCGGCCAGATGGCCAAGGCCCGACCCGAGGATCAGCCCGAGCGCGGGCGGCTCCACGCCTGCCTTCGCGCGGATCAGATCGGCAAGCTCAGCGCTCTTTGACATAAGGTTGTCCTCCGGCACGCGGCGGGATCGCCTTGCCGATGAATCCGGCAAGAATGATCACGGTCAGGATATAGGGCACGGCCTGCATGAACTGGATCGGCAGGTTCACAACGCCAAGGTCGATATTGGGATAGCGGTTCGAGATCGCCTCCAGCAGGCCAAAGAGCATCGTGGCCCCCAACGCGGGAACGGGGCGCCACTTGGCAAAGATCAGCGCGGCAAGAGCGATATAGCCGCGCCCGGCGGTCATCTCTTTCACAAAGCCCGCCGCAAGCCCGGTCGCCAGATAGGTGCCTGCCAGCCCCGAGAGAACGCCGGTGATCGCAACCGCCGTGTAGCGCAGCCGGACCACTGAGATACCGGCGGTGTCCACCGATTCCGGGTTTTCGCCCACCGCGCGCAGCCGCAGCCCGAAGCGGGTGCGAAACAGCACCCACCATGTCAGCGGCACCATCGCGAAGGCGACATAGACAAGGATCGAATGGCCTGAGAGCAGGTTGTCATAGAGCTGCCCGATCACCGGCACGTCCTTGACGGCCTCGGCCCCCGGAAGGGTGATCGGCTCGAACCGGCCCGAGCCAGAGAGCTGCGGCGTGCGCCCGCCTTGATGGAACCAGCTCTGCGCGATCAGCACCGTGAAGCCCGAGGCGAGGAAATTCACCGCAACCCCGGAGATCAACTGATTGCCCCGGAAGGTGATCGAGGCCATCCCGTGGACGAGTGAGAGGCTCAGCGCCCCGCCGACGCCCGCCATCAGCCCGAGCCAAGCTGAGCCGGTGACCGCGGCCACGGCGCCCGAGAAAAAGGCCGCCATCAGCATCTTGCCTTCAAGCCCGATGTCGAAAATGCCAGCGCGTTCGGAAAACAGACCCGCAAGGCAGGCCAGAAGTAGCGGCGTGCCAAGGCGCACCGCGCTATCGAGAAGCTCGACTATGGTTGCGAAATCCATGGATCAGGCCTCCTTCCGGGCGTTGGCGCGGGCGACGAAAAATTGCTCGATCGGGCCGCGCAGCATGTTGTCGAACGCGCCCGTGAACAAGATCACCAGTGCCTGAATCACGGTAATCAACTCACGCGGGATCGATGTCTCCAGCGCCAGTTCACCGCCGCCCTGATAGAGAAAGCCGAACAAAAGCGCGGCGAGGAATACGCCAAACGGGTGGTTGCGGCCCATAAGTGCCACCGCGATGCCGATGAAGCCCGCGCCCTCGACGGAGTTGAGCACAAGGCGATGCGCCTCGCCCATGACGTTGTTGGTCGCCATCAGACCGGCCAGCGCGCCCGAGATCAGCATCGCCGCCATTACGATCTTGACCGGCGAGATGCCTGCATAGCGCGCGGCGGGCTCGGAGCGGCCAAAGGCGCGGATCGCAAAGCCCAGCCGGGTGCGCCAGATCAGCCCCCAGACCAGAAAACACGCGACGATCGCGATGAAGAAGGAGACGTTCGCGGGCACGGATTTGCCGAAGAACTGACCGATCAGCGGCATGTCGTGGAAGGTCGGCAGATGGGTGGCTGCGGGAAAACGCGCCGTCGCCGGGTCCATCGAGCCGCGCGGACGCAGCACATTGACCAGCATGTAATTGAGCAGCGATGCCGCGATGAAATTGAACATGATCGTGGTGATCACGATATGGCTGCCGCGCTTGGCTTGCAGATAGGCCGGGATCGCGGCCCAGGCCGCCCCGAACACCGCGCCGCCGATCATCGCGCCGATCAGCGCGAGATACCAATTCGGCCACGGCACCATCAGCAGCACCAGCGCCACACCAAGCCCGCCCAGCGTGGCCTGACCCTCGCCGCCGATATTGAACTGGCTGGCGTGATAGGCCACGGCCACCGCAAGCCCGGTGAAGATGAAGTTGGTCGCGTAATAGAGCGTGTAGCCCCAGCCATAGGGCGAGCCCAGAGAGCCATCGACCATCACGCGGATCGCCTCAATCGGGTTCTCGCCGATCAGCAAGACCACGATGCCGGAAATGACAAAAGCAATCAGCAGGTTGAGCAGGGGGATCAACGCAACGTCGATCCACTTCGGGGTCTTTTCCATTACTTCACCACCCCTGCCATCATCAGTCCCAGCTCTTTCTCATCGGTGTCTTCGGGGGCGCGCTCGCCCATGATCTGACCGTCGAACATCACCGCGATCCGATCCGAAAGCGCGCGGATCTCGTCCAGCTCGACCGAGACCAGCAAGATCGCGGCGCCTTGGTCGCGCAGCTCCACGATGCGCTTATGGATGAACTCGATCGCGCCGATATCGACGCCGCGCGTGGGCTGGCCCACCAGCAGCAGATCGGGATTGCGCTCGATTTCGCGCGCAAGAACGATCTTTTGCTGATTGCCGCCCGAGAAGCTTTTCGCAGGCAGGGTCGGGATCGGCGGGCGCACATCGAAGCGGTTCATCGCCTCTTGCGTATGCGCGGTGATGCCCGCGTTATCCATCACCAGCCTGTTCTTCTGGTAGGCCGGATCGGAATGATAGCCGAAGACCATGTTTTCCCAAGCCGCGAAATCGAGGATCAGGCCAAGGTGGTGGCGATCTTCGGGCACATGGGCGATCCCCTTGGCCCGGCGCGACTGGCCGTCGGAATGTTTGCCCGTAAGGTCAAGCTCTTCGCCATTGAGCCGGATCGTGCCGGTCCCGTTGGCAAAGCCGCCCAGCACTTCGAGAAGCTCTGACTGACCATTGCCCGAAACCCCGGCGATCCCAAGGATCTCGCCTGCGCGAATTTGCAGATTGATGCCCCGCAGCCGCTCGACGCCGTCTTCGTCGCGGACTTTCAGGTTCTCGATCTCCAGCACCGTCCTGCCCGGATTGGCCTTGGTCTTGGCGACATTGAGAAGGACCTTGCGCCCCACCATCAGCTCGGCCAGATGCTCGGGGCTGGTCTCGGAGGTGCTCACGGTCGCGGTCATCTCGCCACGCCGCATCACACTCACCGTGTCGGTCGTCTCCATGATCTCGCGCAGCTTGTGGGTGATCAGGATGATCGTCTTCCCCTCATCCTTGAGGTGATTAAGGATGCGGAACAGGTGATCGGCCTCGTCGGGGGTCAAAACGCCCGTGGGCTCGTCAAGGATCAGGATATCGGCCTGACGGTAGAGCGCCTTGAGGATCTCCACGCGCTGCTGATGTCCGACCGACAGCTCTTCGATTTTCTCGTCGGGATCGACGTTGAGCTCATATTCCTCGGCCAGCCGCTTGAGTTCCCGCCGCGCCTTGTTCAGCGACGGGCGCAGCAATGCCCCATCTTCCGCGCCCAGAATGATATTCTCGAGCACAGTGAAATTCTGCACCAGTTTGAAATGCTGGAACACCATCCCGATCCCGGCAGAGATCGCGGCCTGACTGTCGGGGATCTGGGTGTGCTTGCCCTTGATCCAGATCTCGCCTGCATCCGCCTTGTAGAACCCGTAGAGGATCGACATCAGGGTGGATTTTCCAGCACCGTTCTCACCGATGATGCCATGGATCGTACCGGGCATGACCCGGATCGAAATGTCTTTATTGGCCTGCACCGTGCCGAAGGCTTTCGAGATGCCCTTGAGCTCGATTGCAGGCGCGCCCGTGGGCGTCGCTACGCTTTTAGCGGCAGGGGCGGCAGTTGCCTGCCGCCCCGCTTTCGTGGTGTTTTGATCTGCCTGCATTACTCGACCGGGCAGCTGTCATCCGACATGTAGTCGTGCACTTTGATCTTGCCCGAAATGATGTCGGCCTTGGCTTGATCCACGGCTTTCAGCATCGCCGGGGTCACGAGCGACTTGTTATTGTCGTCGAGCGCAACGCCCACGCCATCATCGGACAGGCCCATGACTTTGATGCCCGGCTTGAGGTCCGGCCCGGCCTTAAACGCCTCATCGACAGCCGTGTCGACGCGCTTGAGCATCGAGGTCAGGATCTTGCCCGGATGCAGGTAGTTCTGGTTGGAATCGACACCGATCCCCAGAGCGCCGCCATCGGTTGCGGCCTGCAGAACGCCGATACCGGTGCCGCCGGCGGCTGCGTAGATCACATCCGCGCCTTGGCTGATCTGGGCCTTGGCGATCTCGCCGCCCTTCACCGGGTCATTCCAAGCAGCCGGGGTGGTGCCGGTCATGTTCTCGATGACCTTGGCGTCCGGGTTGGCCGCTTTCACGCCCTGTACATAGCCGCAGGCGAACTTGCGGATCAGCGGGATATCCATACCGCCGACGAAGCCCACGGTGCCGGTTTTCGAGGCCATGCCCGCCATCAGGCCGACAAGGTAGGAGCCTTGCTCTTCCTTGAAGACGATCGATTCCACGTTGGGCTGATCGACGACCATATCGATGATCGCGAATTTCGTGTCCGGGTAGTCGGGGGCGACCTGATTGAGCGTGTCGCCAAAGGCAAAGCCCGTCATCACGATCGGGTTGGCACCGGATTCAGCCAGCTTGCGCAACGCTTGCTCACGCTGGGCCTCCGATTGCATCTCCAGTTCCTTGTACTTCCCGCCGGTTTCTTCGGCCCAGCGTTTCGCGCCGTTGTAAGCCGCCTCGTTGAAGCTCTTGTCGTATTTGCCACCAAGGTCATAGATCACGGCGGGTTCGGCGAGTGCAGCACCAGCGCTCAGCGCGAGCGTGGCGGCGGCGCCGAGGAACTGTTTGAATAAGGTCATGGATCACTCCCAGTCATTACGGCCTATTCGGTTGGCCTGTTTAGCGCGGCCTTCGTCATGGCGCGCGGACCTACGGATTTGGGCAGAGCTTGCCATGAGGGTCAAGCGACAATCACTAACTGACGCAAGGGAGGGCTACAAATTTGATTGATTGGTCAGCCCGCCGCCGATCCCAGAGGCAGTCCCATGACAACAGCATCCTGCGGCACCCCTTCGGGCGTGCGGTAATAGGCGCGGCGACGCCCCGATTCTTGCCATCCCGTCGCGACGTAAAGCGCGCGCGCCGCGGCATTGGTCTCGGAGACTTCCAGGAAGGCCGAGCAAACATTGCGGGTTTGGCACTGCGCGACGAATTGCGCCATCAGGCGGCGCGCGATGCCGCGGCGGCGCTGCGCGGGATCGACGGCCAGCGTGAGCAGCTCGGCCTCATCCACGATCACCCGGCCCAGCAGAAACCCGCCCGGCTCCTGCACCAAGAACACACCATCCTGCGCCAGAAAATCGGCAAATTCCGCAGCGCTCCACGGGCGCGGCGTCGTGAAACAGGCGGCATGCAGCCGGGAAAGGTCTTCGGGGCCCATCAGTCGAGGATCACCGGCGGCGGGTCCGAGGGCGGCGCGGCATCGGCGGCCCGCAGGTAGAGCGGGGCCGGGCGCGTGCCGGGCACCACCTCGCGGAGCGCGGCGATCCGGGCGACGGCTTCGGCGGGGGCATGGGCGGCAGGGGCCACCTTCGCCCCGAGCACCTGCGCCACCTCTGCGGCTGCGGACCCGATGCAGGTCAGGTCCGGCTCGGCCCAATCGGGATCGAGCGCGTCCAGCGCACATAGCTCCAGCGTCACGGGCGCGGCCATCCGGTAGCCCTGCAGATAGGCCCGCCCGCGCGGCGCGGCACTGGCCGCAAGCACCGGGCCACTGCTATCCGCGCTCAGCGCATCGAGGACCGACACGCCAATTGCCGGAATCCCAAGGCTGAGCGCCAGCCCGCGCGCCGCCGAAACCGCGATCCGCACGCCGGTAAAATTACCCGGTCCGATGCCCACGCCGATCCGTGCCAGATCGCGCCAGCCGATCCCGGCCTCGGCTAGCACCTCTTCGAGCATCGGCATCAACCGCTCTGCCTGTCCCCGGCTCATCTCTTCGTGGCGGGCCGCGATGCAGCGGTCGCCCGACAACAAAGCGGCCCCGCAATGCGAGGCCGATGTGTCGAAGCCGAGGATCAGCGCGTCAGGCATTGACCGGACGCACCTCGGTGACTTCGGGGATGTAGTGGCGCAGCAGGTTCTCGATGCCCATCTTGAGCGTCAGGGTCGAGCTGGGGCAGCCCGCGCAGGCGCCTTGCATATGCAGATAAACCACGCCGCGTTCAAAGCCGTGGAACGTGATATCGCCACCATCCTGAGCTACCGCCGGGCGCACCCGGGTATCGAGCAGCTCTTTGATCTGGTGGACGATCGCGCCGTCCTCGCCGTCATGCTCGGCATGGCCCGAGGGGGCTGCCTCGCCCTCGATTACCGGGGCGCCGGACTGGAAATGCTCCATGATCGCGCCGAGGATCGCGGGTTTCGCATGGTCCCACGAAGTGGCGTCTTCCTTGGTGACGGTCACGAAATCCGAGCCGAAAAACACGCCGGTCACGCCCGGCACGGCAAAGACCCGTGCGGCGAGTGGCGATTTCACAGCCGACTCAGGCGTCGGAAAATCTGCGGTGCCCATCTCGAGCACGGTCTGGCCCGGCAGGAACTTGAGCGTCGCGGGGTTCGGGGTTGTCTCGGTCTGAATAAACATCGCGTGCCTCCTTGGCTTGCGTTTCATATGCGCCTTCCGAGCGAATGAATCAAGTATAGCGGGGGCAGGACACAGATCCGTGCGGGCTCAGGTGATCTGCTCGAGCTTTTCCTTCGACATCTCGCCGGGCACCACGGTCAGCGGGCAGGGCAGGGAGCCCGCCTGTTTCGTCATCTGGCTCACCAGCGGCCCCGGGCCGCCCTTTCCGGTCCCGGCCCCGAGCACCAGCACGCCGATATCGGTGTTCTCCTGGATCACGTTGAGGATCTCGGCGGCAGGCTCGCCCTCCCGGATCAGCAACTCGGGCTCGACGCCCTGACGGTCGCGCATCCATTTGGCAAAGACTTCGAAATGCGCCTCGATCCGCTCGCGGGCCTCGTCGCGCATGATCTCGGCCACGCCGATCCAGTGCTGATACTCGTCGGGCGGAATGACCGACAAAATCATCACGCCGCCGCCGGTATGGCTGGCGCGCATCGCCGCGAACCGCATCGCGTTGAGACACTCGCGCGTGTCATCGAGGACAACCAGAAACTTCCGCATCTTGCCTCCGTGGCCTGCGCCTGTCGCGGGATCATCGCGCGTGTCGGACGCTTTGGCAACCTCGCTCAAAGCGGGGCCCCAAGCGCCCAGTCCCAGTAGCTTTCGCGCGCGGCGCGGGTGATGGGACCGATCTCGAAGCGCGTATCCTCAAAGGCCGCGACCGGGGTGACCTTGGCAAAGTTGCCCGACAGGAAGACCTCGTCGGCGGCGTGGAAATCGGCCAGCGTAAGCACCGCCTCATGCACCTTGAACCCGGCGCTCCGCAGGTTCGCGATATGGCGGGCGCGGGTGATCCCGGCCAGAAAGGTGCCATTGGCGATCGGGGTGAAGATCTCGCCATCGCGCGCCATGAAGATATTGGCCGTGGCGCTTTCGGCGACATTGCCCTGAGCATCCTGCACCAGTGCATTGCCGAACCCCTTGGCCTGCGCCTCGACCAGCATCCGGGCATTGTTGGGATAGAGGCACCCGGCCTTGGCGTTACAGACGTTATCGGCCAGCACGGGGCGGCGGAATTGCGTGGTGGTCAGCGTCGTGGCCGCTTCGGGATCGGGCATCGCAACCTCTTCGAGGCACAGCGCGAACCGGGTCTCGCCGCGCATCGGGGCCACGCCCAGATCCGAGCCCGCCACGGCCCAATACATCGGGCGGACATAGACGGCCGCCCCCTTGGGATATTTGCGCAGACCCTCGCGGGCGATTTCGACAATCGTCTGGGGTTCAAGCGTCGGCGTGATCATCAGCGCATCCGCCGAGCGGTTGACCCGCGCGCAGTGCAGATCGAGATCGGGCACCAGCCCGTCGAACAGCCGCGCGCCATCAAAGACAGAGCTGCCCTGCCAAAGCCCGTGATCGGCTGCGCGCATGACGGGAATGTCGCCCTCGTGCCACTCGCCTTCGAACCATGTGCGGATATTTGTGCCAAATGCCATCGGTCGCCTCCAAATCTGGGCGGAGAGAACCACCGCGCGCAGGCCGTGTCCAGTCAGCCGATTGTATCGGTATCAACCGGAGAGATGCCTGAGGGCGCGCGCGGCGCGAGACATGACGTTGCGCGAGGATTGGCGGAATGCTCTAACGGCCTTTGTTCGCGCGACCTTGCCGCGCCAGAGCCGGAGCCCTTCACATGCCAAGCCCATCCCTGTCCTCAAGTCATCCGCGCCTTTTGATCGTGGGGGGCAGCGGGCGGCTGGGGCGGTTGATCGCCGCCGCTTGGGCGCGTGCACCGGAGGGCCCGCCCGTGACGCCGATCTGGCAGGCCCGTCGCGATTTGGGGCTTGGCGGGCCGATCTTTGATCCGCTGGAGGCACCAGAGGCCTTTGCCCGGGCCTGTGCGCAATCCGATGCGGTGCTGTTTCTCGCAGGGCGCATCAACGGCCCGCCCGCGGCGCTTGAGATCAACGTCGCGCTGGCCCGGGCTGCGCGCGCGCAGGCGCTCAGGGCAGGCGTGCCGCTGATCATGGCCTCGAGCGCTGCCGTCTATGGGCGCGGTGCGGGGCTTTTGTCCGAGACCGCGCCCTGCGCGCCGCTCAATGATTACGGGCGCTCGAAACTGGCGGTGGAGGCCGTGCTGGAGGGGATGGCGCGGGGCTGTGCGCTGCGGATCGGCAATGTCGCGGGGGCCGATGCACTGCTGGGTGCGCCCGCCCCGCCCGAGGGGCGCAAGCTGCATGTCTTCACCGATGGCTCCGCGCCCCGGCGCAGCTATATCGGTCCGAGCGCGCTGGCCGATGCGGTCGCGCATCTCGCCTGTCTCGCCGTCGCGCAGCCCGAGACGCTGCCCGCATGTCTCAATCTCGCGCAGCCCGGCGCTGTGGGCATGGACGAGCTGCTATCAGCTGCGGGCGAGAGCTGGTCTGCGCAGCCCGCCCCGCCCACGGCCATTGCGCATGTGGAGCTGGATGTCACGCGCGCGGTCAATTTGGGCCTTGTAGCGCCCGCCCCGCTTGACGCGCAGGCCATGGTCGAGGATATGCAGCGCGTGAAACAGGAGATCCAATGACACGCTCGCAACGCTTGGCAAAACGCGCCCTTGATCTGGTGCTGGCGGTCTTGCTGACGCCGCTGATTGCCGTGCTGTTCCTGTTCACGATGGTCACGGTGATCTTGTTCGAAAAACGGCCTTATTTCTATGCCGCCGAGCGGATGAAGACGCCCGATCGCAGCTTTCGGCTGCTGAAATTCCGCACGATGGAGGTCGCCTCAGGTGATTCGGGCGTGTCCGGCGGGCATAAAATCCAGCGGATCACCCGGATGGGCGGAATCATGCGCAGAACCCGCGCGGATGAGTTGCCGCAGATCTGGAATATCTATCGCGGCGATATCAGTTTCGTCGGGCCGCGCCCGCCGCTGCGCGAATATGTCGAGCGCTTTCCCGAGGTCTATGCGGAGGTCTTGCGCACGCCGCCGGGGGTCACAGGTCTGGCATCGCTATATTTTCATGGTCACGAAGACTGGATCCTCAACCGCTGTAACAACGCCGAAGAGGTGGACCGGGCCTATTGCGAGCGCTGCATCCCGGCCAAGGCCAAACTGGATCTGATGTATCAAAAACATGTTTCAGTTTGTTTCGATCTCGTGCTGATTTGGCGGACATTCAAGGGCGTCTTCCGCTGAGCGTCGCTCAGATGCGACGGTCTTAAGAAATTTTCCTCCAATTGCTTCTCTCTTTTGGTATTACTTCGCCCATATCGATATACCCCATGCTTTAGGACTGTCATCGCGAGCCTCACCGCTGATGTTTAAACGCTACATGACGCTTTCCCGGGATCAGAAGAACTTCTTTCTTCTGATGATCGACGTGTTTCTTGTGCCCGTCGTGGGCTGGGTCACGAGCGTGCTGCTTCTGCGTTACGATCCCGCCATGATGGCAAGCGGCTTGCAGTTGTTGCCTTTCTTGATGTTGACCGCGGCGATCATGTCGGTGGCGCTTGGCCTCAACCGGATCCAGCTCAAGCATTTCGACAGCGACGGGGTCAGCCGCGCGCTGATCCTTACCGTCTGCCTGTCGGGTATGGGATGGCTGCTTGATCGCGCGATCGGCTACAATGTCGGTGCTGCGGCCCCCGTCTTCTTCGGTCTGCTTTACTTCCTGTCCTATATTGTATTGCGGCGCGGCCTCCTGCGGCTGCTGGGCGTGCTCTATCGCCGCTCGCGCATCGTGTCGCGGGTTGCGATCTTTGGAGCGGGCCATACCGGGATCAAGCTTTCGCGCGAGATGATGGATCGGCCCAATGTCATGGTCTATGCCTTCATCGACGACAATCCCGCGCTGCGTGGCTCGCAGGTCAACGGGCTCAAGGTCTACCCGGTGTTTCAGGCCGACCGGCTTGGCGAACGCTACAATATCAACCGCGTGATCCTCGCCGATCCAGATCTGCCCGATGCGCGCCGCGCGGTGCTGTCGCGCCAGTTCGAGGCGCTGGGCATCTCGGTCCAGACGCTGCCCGCTTTCGCCCAGCTGATCGACGATAACGGCCTTGTCTCGCGGCTGGAGCCGGTGACCTCGGGCCATCTGATGGAGCGCGACGAGCTGTATCAGACGCTGCAAACGAGCTGCGTGGCCTATGCGGATAACACGGTACTGGTGTCCGGGGCAGGCGGCTCGATCGGGCTGGAACTGTGCCGTCAGGTGCTGTCCTGCCGTCCCGCGCGGCTGATCTTGCTGGAGCTGTCGGAATTGGCGCTTTACGCCGCCAACGAGGAATTGCGCGTGTTGGCTGAGCCCTACGGCATCGAGGTGATCCCGATGCTCGGATCGGCTGCCGATCCGGTGCTGGTCGAGGGGATTTTCGCCAACCATTCGGTCGATGTCGTGATGCATGCGGCCGCCTATAAGCACGTCCCGCTGGTCGAGCTGAACCTGCGCTCAGGGCTGCAAAACAACGTCTACTCGACGCAGGTCCTTGCCCGTGCGGCGCGGGACGCAGGCGTGGCCCGCTTCGTGCTGGTCTCGTCGGATAAGGCGGTGCGTCCGGGCTCTGTGATGGGCGCGTCGAAGCGACTGGCCGAGCTGATCGTGCAGGACCTCGCAAGCCGGGCAGAGCACACGATCTTCTCCATCGTGCGCTTTGGCAATGTGCTGGGCTCCTCGGGCTCGGTGGTGCCGCTCTTCGAAGAGCAGATCCGCCGTGGTGGCCCGGTTACACTTACCGATCCCCGCGTGACCCGCTATTTCATGACGATTCAGGAAGCCGCCCGTCTGGTGCTGCTCGCGGGCAGTTTCGCTGAAGGCGGCGAGGTCTATGTGCTCGATATGGGCAAGCCGATGCTGGTGCGCGATCTGGCGCGCCGGATGATCGAGGCGCGCGGCTTTCTGGTCCGCGACGCGGACCATCCCGAAGGCGATATCGAGATTGTCACCACCGGGCTGCGCCCCGGTGAGAAGCTGCATGAAGAGCTGATGGTGCGCAAAGGCGCAGGCAGCACCTCGCATCGCAAGATCATCCGGGTGCGCGAAGATCAGCTCTCGGAACTGCAAACCGCCGCGATGCTGCGCGATCTGCGCGAGGCGGTGGACCGCGACGATCAGGCCGAGATGCTGGCGATCCTTGGCCGCGCGATCCCGGAATATCAGCCGCAAAGCCATGCCCCGGAGAGCCTTCAGATGCAGGTGATCCAAGAGCGCAACGCGGCCAATCACCCCGCCGAGTGATCCGCCCCTAGCGCCGCTCAGGCGAAGGGATCCTCCGGATAGCCGACCCCGGCCAGATAGAGCCCCTGCGGCGGACAGACCGGACCGCAAGCTGCGCGGTCGCGGGCCTCCAGCGCCGATCCGACCCGCTCGGGCGACCATGATCCCGCCCCCACACGTTCCAAAGTCCCGACAATCGAGCGCACCTGATTGTGCAGGAACGAGCGTGCGCGCAGCCGGAAGTGATATTCCACACCGCCCGGGATCTCCTGCTCCGAGATGGTGATCTCGTCGAGCGTTTTCAACGGCGATTTCGCCTGACACAGGGTCGAGCGAAACGTCGTGAAGTCATGATGCCCGATCAGATGAGCCGCGCCCGCGCGCATCGCATCGATATCGAGCGGATTGCGCACCTGCCAGACCTGCCCGCGCGAGAAGGTCATCGGCGCACGCCGCTGGACCAGCCGGAACAGATAGCGCCGCTCGCCTGCCGAGAACCGCGCATGAAAATCCTCGGGCACTTCCGCACAGGCGAGAATCGCCACGGGATGCGGACGCAGGTGGTGGTTGATGGCCTCTGTCAGCCGGAACGGATCCCAAGATTTTTGCAGATCGACATGGGCCACCTGCGCGGTCGCATGCACACCCGCATCCGTGCGCCCGGCAGCCGCGATTGTATGCGGCCCCGGCTCAAGCCGCGCCAGCGCAGCCTCGATGGCACCCTGCACGGAGGGGTGGTCTGTCTGGCGCTGCCATCCCGAAAAGGGCCCGCCATCATATTCGATCTGGAACGCATATCTGGGCATAAGCTGCCAATAGCGCGGTCGATATGGGGGCTGCAATCCCCATCGCGGCCTCGTTTCGCGCGCCTCCCGGGGCTGCGGCCCCTTTCAACCACCCGGCACGCTGTCTATCTTGAGCCCATAACACCTTCGAGAGGGGCAGGTTTTGGGCATTTCCAATATCGCGGACGGCATCACGCGCAGGTTCGAGGGGCTTGGCTCGCAGGTCTCCGAGACCTTTTTCGAACCGGTGATCCGGGTGGGCGTGACCGGGCTGTCGCGGGCGGGAAAGACGGTGTTCATCACCTCCCTTGTGGCCAATCTGCTGGACCGGGGGCGGATGCCGGCGCTCAGTGCCGCCAGCGACATCACGGCGGCCTTCCTGCAGCCGCAGCCCGATGACACCGTGCCGCGCTTTGATTACGAGAGCCACCTCGCGGCGCTCACCGGACCCGAGCCGCATTGGCCCGAGGGCACCCGCGCCGTCTCGGAGCTGCGGTTGTCCTTCCGCATCCAGTCGCGCGGCATCCTTGGCGCGGTGCGCGGCCCGCGCGTCGTGCATCTCGATATCGTGGATTATCCCGGCGAGTGGCTCCTTGATCTGGGGCTGATGGAGAAAACCTACGCGCAATGGTCTGATGAAGTGCTCGCGCGGCTGCCCAATCGTCCCGAGGGGCCGGGCTATCTTGAGATGGCTGAGGCCTGCGATGGCACGGCAGACTTCACCGAGCCGCAGGCCAAGGCGCTGGCCGCCCGCTTCACCGCATACTTGACCGCTGCGCGCGAAGCCGGGTTCTCCGACTGCACGCCGGGGCGTTTCCTGTTGCCCGGCGAGATGGCCGGATCGCCCGCGCTGACCTTCGCGCCGCTGCCCGCAGGCGAGGCTCCGCGCCGCTCGCTCCGGCGCGAGATGGAGCGCCGCTTTGACGCCTATAAGCGCGAGGTCGTCAAACCGTTCTTTCGCGATCATTTCGCCAAGATCGACCGGCAGGTCGTTCTCGTCGACGTGCTCGGTGCGATCCACGCAGGACCGGCAGCGCTTGAGGATCTGCGCGCTGCGATGGCCGATATCCTGAGCGCGTTTCGTCCCGGCCGGGCGCGCTGGCTCACCTCGCTGCTGGGCGCGCACCGGGTCGAGCGCATCCTGTTTGCCGCCACCAAGGCGGATCACCTGCACCATTCCCAGCATGCGCGCTTGACCGCGATCACCGGGGCGCTGCTGCGCGAGGCGCGCGACCGCGCCGATTTCGCAGGGGCCAAGACGCAGGCGCTTTCCATCGCGGCGCTGCGCACGACGACCGAAGAAGTGATCACCCATGAAGGGGCCGAGCTGAACGCGGTGCGCGGGCGTCTTGCGAGCGGCAAATCCGTGGCGCTTTACCCCGGTGATCTGCCCGCCGATCCGGCCTATCTTCTCGCGCCCGCCGCGCGCGGGGCGCAGGCTTGGCTCGATGGAGATTATGCGATCATGAATTTCGCCCCCGCGCCGGTCAGCCTCAAGCCCGGCATCGGCCCGCCGCATATCCGGCTCGACCGCGCGGCAGATTTCCTGATCGGGGATAAGCTATGAAGAAACCTGTGATGATCGAGATCGACGACGCGCCCTCGCCCGCCGAGGCACCGCCGATCGAGGATATGCCCACCGCAACCGAGGAACGTCTGGAGGGGCGCGCGATGCAGATCGCAACCCGACTTGGCGCGCGGCGGTCCTCAGTGATCACGCGGTTTTTCTGGCGCGCGCTGGTGGCTCTGGTGGGGTTCTTGATCTCCGTCGCGCTGTGGCGGTTCATCGATGGTCTGTTTGCCACCCATCCGATCCTTGGCTGGATCGGCACCGCGCTGGTCGCCGCCTGCGCCTTGGCGGCGCTGCTGCTGGCGGGGCGTGAGATCGCGGCCTTCTCGCGGCTGGCGCGGCTCGATACGGTGCATAAAGAGGTCTCCGAGGCGCTGGCCACGGACGATCTGAGCCGTGCGCGTCGCGTCGTGACCCATGTGTCGGGCCTTTATGCGGCACGCTCTGACATGGAATGGGCGCGGACCCGTCTGGCCGAGCGCTCGGATGAGCTGCTCGATACCGACACGCTGATGGGATTGGCCGAGACCGAGCTGATGGCGCCGCTCGACGCCGCAGCCCGGCTGGAGATCGAGGCCGCCGCGCGCACAGTGGCCACCGTGACCGCGCTGGTGCCGCTGGCTCTGGCAGATGTATTCACCGCACTCACCGCCAATCTGCGGATGATCCGCCGCATCGCCGAGATCTATGGCGGGCGTTCGGGCACTCTGGGCTCGATCCGGCTCGCGCGCACGGTGATGACCCATCTCGTGGCGACGGGGGCCGTGGCTGCGGGCGACGATCTGATCGAGACCGTCACGGGCGGGCATCTGATGACGAAGCTCTCCCGCCGCTTCGGCGAGGGGGTGGTCAATGGCGCGCTCACCGCCCGAGTCGGGATCGCGGCCCTCGAGGTCTGCCGCCCGATGCCGTTCCGCGTGCTCAAAAAACCGCGGGTGACGAATCTGATCGGGCGGTCTCTGAGCGGTGTGTTCGGCCAGAAATCACGCGGCGCTTAAAGCGCGCGCCAACCGATATCGCGCCGCACGAACCCTTCGGGCCAGTCAATCGCATCGACCATCGCATAGGCGCGCGCCCGGGCCTCCGCGAGGCTCGCACCGCGCGCCGTCACGTTCAGCACGCGCCCACCGGACGCGACAATTGTCCCATCGCGGGAGGCCGTGCCCGCGTGGAACACCATCTGATGGCTGTCTTGCGAAATCGCATCGAGCCCCGCGATCACCGAGCCCTTCTCATAAGCGCCCGGATAGCCCTTGGCCGCCATCACCACCGTCATCGCGTGATCGGGGGCCCATTGTGCGCGCATCTCGCCCAGCCGTCCCTCGGCGCAGGCCAGCAGCAGATCAAGCACCTGCGCCCCCAGCCGCAGCATCAGCACCTGACATTCGGGATCGCCGAAACGCACATTATACTCGACCAGCCGGGGCTGACTGTCCTTGATCATCAACCCGGTATAAAGCACGCCCTGAAACGGGGTGCCGCGCTTGGCCATCTCGGCCACGGTCGGGCGCACGATCTCTGCAAGCGCCTTGGCTTCGATCTCGGGGGTGAGAACGGGAGCCGGGGAATAAGCCCCCATCCCGCCAGTATTGGGGCCGGTATCGCCTTCGCCCACGCGCTTATGGTCCTGCGCGCCGCCGATATTGAGGATGTTTTCGCCATCGCACAGGATGAAGAGCGAGGCCTCTTCGCCCTCCATGAATTCCTCGATCACGACTTCCGCGCCCGCGTCCCCAAAGGCACCGCCGAAGATCTCGTCGATGCCCTCCAGCGCCTCCTGCAGCGTCATCGCGACGATCACGCCCTTGCCAGCGGCCAGCCCGTCGGCCTTGATCACAATCGGCGCGCCCTGCGCTGTGACATAGGCTTTGGCGGCTTCTGCATCGGTAAAGCGCGCATAGGCAGCCGTCGGCGCGCCACAGGCATCGCAGATCTCTTTGGTGAAGGCTTTCGAGGCCTCAAGCCGGGCGGCCTCAGCCGAGGGCCCGAAGGTCAGATAGCCCTGCTCGCGCAGCGCATCGGCCACACCGGCAGCCAAGGGCGCCTCGGGGCCGATCACCACGAAATCCACCGCATTCGCCGCGCATAGCTCAAGCACCGCTGCGCTGTCATTGGGGTCGATTACCGCGCAATCGGCGATCCGAGCGATGCCCGCATTGCCCGGCGCCACGATCAGACGGTCGCATTTCGGGTTTTGCTTGATCGCCCATGCCAGCGCATGTTCGCGCCCACCACTGCCCAGCACCAGAATGTTCATCTCACTACCCCTTGGCCTTGCCGTTTCCGCCTTCTAAGCTGGCGCAAAGAGCGAGGCAAGGCAGGCTGATGGACCTTCTGGACGACGAGAGCGGCTCGAACGCGCATGATTACACCGTCTCCGAGATCTCGGGCGCGGTGAAGCGCGTGATCGAAGGCGAGTTTGGCCGTGTGCGTGTGCGGGGCGAAGTGGGACGGGTCTCGACGCCGCGCTCGGGGCACATGTATTTCGATCTCAAGGATGATCGCTCCGTCATCGCCGCCGTGTCCTGGAAAGGGCAGGTCGCCAGAATGGAGGTCCGTCCCGAAGAGGGGATGGAGGTGATCGCCACCGGCAAGCTGACCACCTTTCCGGGCCAATCCAAATACCAGCTGATCGTCGATACGGTGGAGCCCGCAGGCGCCGGTGCGTTGATGGCGATGCTTGAGGCGCGGCGCCGCGCGCTTGCCGCCGAGGGTCTGTTCGACCCCGCCCATAAACGCCCGATCCCGTGGCTGCCCAATGTGATCGGGGTCGTGACCTCGCCCTCGGGCGCCGTGATCCGCGACATCCTGCATCGGCTGCGCGACCGCTTTCCGCGCCATGTGCTGATCTGGCCGGTTGCGGTGCAGGGTCAGGCCTGCGCGCCCGATGTGGCCCGCGCAATCCGTGGTTTCAACGCGATTGCACCGGGCGGTCCGGTGCCGCGCCCCGATCTGATCATCGTGGCCCGCGGCGGTGGCTCGATCGAAGATCTCTGGGGGTTCAACGAAGAGGCGGTGGTGCGCGCCGCCTTTGAGAGTGAAATCCCGCTGATTTCGGCGGTCGGCCACGAGACCGACACGACGCTCATCGACCACGCCTCGGATCGCCGCGCGCCCACGCCCACCGCTGCCGCCGAGATGGCCGTGCCGGTGCGCGCCGAGCTGGCAAGCTGGCTGTCGGAGGCGCAGGCCCGGATGGGTCGGGCCGCGCGCGGACGGCTGGAACATCGCGGCCAGCGCCTCCACGATCTGTCGCGCGGCCTTGGCCGTCCCGAAGCGCTCACCCAATCCGCCCGGCAAAGCTACGACATCTGGGCCGAGCGGCTCAAACCCGCGCTGCGCACGCTGGTCTTGCGCAAAAACACCCGCTTTGCCCCGCTATCGGCACGGATCGAGCCGCGCCTGCTGCGCCAGTTCATGGGCAATGAAACCCAGCGCCTCTCCGGGCTGGCCGCGCGCCTGCGCCCGGCCCCCGGCACCCGGCTGCGGCGCGGGCAGGAGCAGCTTGATATGCTGGAGCGCCGGTTGCAGGCCGCGCGCGCGCGCATGACAAGCGATGCGCAGCGCCGCATTCGCGAGGATCACGCGCGGCTCGCGGGGCTGGAGGCCCGGCTTGCGCGGCTGCCGCAGACCCGCATCGATGCGCTGCGCGACCGGCTCGAGCGGCTGGACCGGATGCGCCAGACGCTGGGTTACCGAGAGACGCTCAAACGCGGCTTTGCCGTGATCCACGGACCTGAGGGCGTTATTACCGAAAGCGAGACCGCGCGCCGCCAACCCGGCCTCGAGATCGAATTCGCCGATGGCAAACTCGCCGTGATCCCCGGCGGCGGCAGCCCCACCGCGCCGCCCGCCAAATCAAAGGCCAAGAAAAAGCCCGCAGATCCCGGCTCCGATCAAGGCAGCCTGTTTTAAGGCGTCCCCTTCCTCTTGATCCAGATATCCCGGGGGGCTGACAAACCCTGCGGGTTTGACAGTGGGAGCAGATCCCCCTTGCGCGCGACGGGCCTCAGACGCCGACGCCGGGCCCCTGACAGCTCAGGGGCGCGTGGCTCTCGCTCAGCGACCCCAGAGGCTCACTGGCCGGATCGCCGCGAAACTTTGCTACAAGCCCCTGCGCGCCATCGTAAAATGTCCAGCATTGCAGCGGCAGCTCTTGGCCGTAATCGAAGCAGATATACTGCCCGTCCTGATACCAGTCGCCCTCTTTGCACTCGTCTGCCGTGAAGGCCCAGATCACCTTGTGTCCCGGCTTGTATTGCTCGGTGCCGTAGGGCTGGCCGTGGCTGGAATAGGTGATCGTGCGCCCCAGCGTTCGGGCGTTGAACTGCTCGGCAGTGAGCGGCGGGCCAAGATCGCTTTGGGGATCGGTGGGCGTGCTTTGTTGTGCGGCCCCAAGCGAGGCGCTCAGGATGGCGGCGGTAGCGAGAGACAGAAACAGGCGCATGGGCACTCCGTGAGGCTCAGGTTGGGCTCAACCTGCCAGATTGCCGGGCGCTTGCCTAGAGTGTCGTCTCAGGCGTGTGGCGGTCGAGCGCGGCGAGTCGCCGGTCCATGACGCGCCGCCAGAGCGGGGGCACAAGCGCCAGCGCCGCCATCGCGGGCAGGCTGCGCGGCAGCATGGGGCGCGCGGGCTCCGCCGTCTCGCCCAACCGCAGCGCCGGGTATCTGCGGCCCGGATGGGCGTGGTGATCGGAATGGCGCGGCGCGTTGAGCATCCACAGCCCCGAAATCGGATGCGGCGCATCCCAGCTGTGGCGCGTCGTGACCGGCGCATAGTCTCCATTGCCGCGCTGCGCGCGCTGCAAGCCGTAATGCTGCACATAATCGGACAGCAAAAGCTGCAACTGCGCGTAAAGACAGAGCAAAAGATAGGCCAGCACGCCGGGCGGCCCGAACAAAATCCCGACCAGAAGGACGAACCACAGCCCGCCCAGCACATAGCTCGGATAGGGTCCGAGCGCCGCGATCCGCACGCGCAACCGTGTCACCAGATCCGCATCTGCGGCAGGCACGCGGCGCTGCGCCAGAGCGCGCTCCATCTCCAGCCCGGCCACGAAGCCCCCGATCCAGGCGCGCGGCGCAAAGCTCCAGAACCCCTCGCCACGCTGGGCCGAATTGGGATCGTCGGGGGTCGCCACGAACCGATGATGCACCAGCCGATGGGCCGAGCTGTGATGGCCGAACAAAAGCGAGATATAGACCCATTTGCCAAGCGCAAACAGGCGCTTATCCGTGCGGTGGATCAGCTCATGCGCGTTCGAGTTCGACACCTGCCCGAAGAAGAGCCCAAACCCCAGAAGCACCGCGATCCACGACCAGCCCGCTAGAAACGTATGGCCTGACAGCGCCGCGACCGCCAAGATCAGCAGCCCGAAATGCGTGCAGGCAAGCGCGATCGACAGCCGGTCTGCGGCGGGAAATTCCGAGCCTTCGGGGGCGTCCGGGGCGGCGCGCGCGATGATCTCATCCAGCAAGAAGATGAAAAGCGCGATCCAGACCAGCGCCAGCCATGCGGGCCAGCCGCCAAACACTGCGCCTGCGATCAGGATCGGCACCGGGGCGAGCGTGACGAGCGCGAAGGCATCCACGTCGGGGATCTGGCCCTGACGCCCGAACAGCGTGGCGAGCGGACCGGGCAGCCGATCCCGCCCGCGCCGTGCGGGGGGCGCATCCGCCTCGCGCGCGGGGGAGGGATCTTGAGTGTCGTGCATATTCGGCTCGCTTGTTGTGACCTGACGCTGCGCTTGCACGCCAGTCTGGCGACGATTTTGGCTATTTTACGGCAAGCACCGCGCAGCGCCAGAGGCCGCGAGCCTCTTTTCACCGGCGTTGCGATGAATTAGGTGAGAGGGAACGAAAGGCCTGTCACGATGTCGTTCTTCAACAAACTCAAATCGCGCCTCACGCGGTCTTCCTCCAAGCTCGAAAAAGGGCTCGAAGATATCGTGGCCGAAAATGCAGCAGAGCCTGAGGCATCCGAGACCCCGGAGCCGGAGGCCGCCCCCAAGCCGCAAACCCGTTCCGAACCCGAGCAGTCTGAGCCGCCCGCGTCCGAGCCGGTCTCGCTGCCCGATCCGACTTTCCCCGCGCCGGGCTACGTCCCCGCCCCGGTAACCGAGCCGGTCGAGCAGGAGAACGCCCAGCCCGCCAAAGCACCGCTCGATATCCAACCCGCCTTGCCCAAAGCCGATCCCGTGCCGCGCAAGCCGGGGCTTCTGGGGCGGATGTTTGGCGCAGAGCCGAAAGTGGTCGAGCCGCGCCGGGTGCTTGACGACGAGATGCTTGAAAGCCTTGAAGAGCTGCTGATCGCCTCGGATATGGGCGTTGATACCGCGCTGCGCGTCTCGGCCAATCTGGCCGAGGGGCGGATGGGTCGCAGGCTGTCAGTGACCGAGATCAAGGAGCTTCTGGCGCAGGAAATCGCGCGGATCATGGAGCCGGTCGCCAAGCCCTTGCCGCTCTTTCCGAAAAAGCCGCAGGTCGTGCTGGTCGTAGGCGTGAACGGCTCGGGCAAGACCACGACGATTGGCAAGCTGGCAAGCCAGTTCCGGGCCGCTGGCAAGCAGGTTGTGATTGCCGCAGGCGATACGTTCCGGGCCGCCGCCGTTGAGCAATTGCAGGTCTGGGGGGAGCGCGCGGGCGTGCCGGTTCTGACCGCGCCTGAGGGCTCCGATCCGGCCTCGCTGGCGTTTGACGCGATGAAGAAGGCCGAGGAAGACGGCGCCGATCTGCTGATGATCGACACGGCGGGCCGGTTGCAAAACCGCGCCGATCTGATGGAGGAACTGGCCAAGATCGTGCGCGTGATCCGCAAGCGCGACCCGGATGCGCCGCATAACACGCTCTTGGTGCTGGATGCGACGACCGGGCAGAACGCGCTTCAGCAGGTCGATGTGTTCCGCAAGATCTCGGATGTGTCGGGGCTGGTGATGACCAAGCTGGATGGCACCGCCAAAGGGGGCGTGCTGGTGGCGCTGGCGGACCGTTTCGGGCTGCCCATTCATGCCATCGGTGTGGGCGAGCAGCTTGATGATCTCGCGCCCTTTGATCCCGAAGAGTTCGCGCAGGCGCTGGTCGGGCTGGAGCCAGACGCGCGCCGCTAACGCAGCTTCGGGATGCCGCCGGGCAGCATGTCGCGCTCGACCACGCCCTGCCGCAGACTGGTGCCGATCTTATGGGCCAGCGCCGACCATGCGGCGGCTTTGGGCTGTGGCAGTTCCTCGGCCAGAACCGTGTCGAACAGATCGAGCCAGGTCGAGAACATGCCGGGGCGCACATTGCCCGCGCGGCGATGGACCATCATCGGCGAGCCGTCATAGCCCGGACGCCGCAGGATCGCGCCTTTCCAGAACGCCGCGACCCGAGCCTCATGGGCGGGCCAGTCGGTGACATGTACGCCAAAGACCGGCCCCAGCATCGCATGGTCGCGCACCCGCGCATAGAACCGGGCGACGACATGGTCGATCTCGGGCTCGGTCAGATCGAGGCGGGCAAGCGGGTCACTCATAGGGTTGGAGATAGGCGGGGCTGCGGGCGCGATCAAGCACGCATATTGCCTCAGGTCTCGCCAAACAGATCGGGTTTGGGCGGGGCCGGGCGCGGGGCCTCAAGACCGAGATGCCGCCATGCGCGCGCGCCCAGCATCCGCCCGCGCGGCGTGCGCGAGATCAGCCCCTGCTGCAAAAGATAGGGCTCGATCACTTCCTCGATCGCATCGCGCGCCTCCGAGAGCGCAGCCGAAAGGGTTTCCACCCCCACCGGCCCGCCGC
>NZ_JHEH01000016.1 GCF_000715505.1 Thioclava dalianensis | reverse complement strand
GGCAGTAGCGGCGGGGCTTGGGGTGGCCGAGGCGGGCTGGGCCGAGCCCTGCGACTTGTTGATCGCGTTATTGGCCAGCGATGTGATGTCGATCGTTCCGGCGGTCAGCGCCGAGGGGTTGGTGCCCACACCGGCGGTGCCATTTGCGGTTGGCCCTGCGGCCACGCGGGTCGGCAAAGCAAGCACGGCGCCTGCATTCAGCACGGTATTCGGTGCGACCGCGTTGTAGCGCGCCAGTGCGCCGGGATCGACGCCGATGCGTTGGGCCACGGCCGTCACGGTCTCGTCGCGATTGGCGACCACGACCTGATAATTGGGATAGGTGATGATGCCGCGGCTGTCGGGCTGCGGGCGATCCTGCACCGCTTGGCGCGCGGCATCGGTCGTGTCGAGCCCGCCTTTGCCAAAGCGCCGCATATCCATGTCAAAGCCCTGATTGTCACATGCCGCCAGCGTCGTCGCTGCCACACCTGCCACCAGGATCAGTCGCACCCGGGAGATTCTTGATACCATCCGCTCGTCCTCACTGTCTTCCGGGTCTCTGTGGGACCCTTCCTGCACCAATCTTTCCGATCAATCGCTTGCCATGCCCTCGACGAGGGGGACAAAGCGCACCGGACGCAATTCTTCGTAGTCGAAACCCTGTTCGAGCCGCTCGACCCGGATCAGCCTCTGGACCGTGTCTGACTGTCCCACGGGCAACACCATGATACCGCCGATCTTGAGCTGGGCCAATAGGGGGCCGGGCGGGTCTTCGGCGGCGGCAGTCACGATGATTCGATCAAACGGGGCCTGATCGGGCAGCCCGCGCGAACCGTCGCCTGCGATGGGAACGATATTCGGGATCGAGAGCTCTGCAAACAGCGCCTCGGATTCGCGTACCAGCCTGCGGTGGCGGTCCACGGTGTAGACCCTGCGCGCCAATTGGCTGAGCACGGCGGCCTGATAGCCCGATCCGGTTCCAATTTCGAGCACGGTATCGCGGGCGCGCACCTGCAGCGCCTGCGTCATCAGCCCGACGATCGAGGGCTGCGAGATCGTCTGCCCGCAGGCGATGGGGAGCGGCATGTCCTCATAGGCGCGGTTGGCAAACAGCCCGCGCACGAAGCGCCCGCGATCAATCGCTTCCATCGCGTTGAGCGTGCGGGCATCGGTGACGCCCTTGGAGCGGAGCGCGAAGAGAAAGCGCATCTTGCGCTCGGCTTGATCCTCTTGCGCCTCACCGCTCATCCCAGACGCGCCTCCAGATCGCTCAAGAGGTCATGTGCGGTCAAATCGGCGCGCATCGGGGTGACCGAAATATAGCCATCAAGATTGGCTGCCGCATCGGTGCCCGGGCCTGTCGGGGTCTGCTGCGGGCCGCCCTTGATCCACAAGAAGCGCCGACCCGAGGGCGCGTGATAGGGCTCGACGCCGAAATAGCTGTCGCGCCGAAAGCCTTGGGCGGCCACCTTGTGACCCTTCACATCGGCTGCCAGAACCGGCGGAAAATTCACGTTGTAGAAGATCCGGTAATCGTCGTCGCCCCAGATCCCATTGTCCCAAAGCCCGCGCACGAGGGCCGCGCCATGCACCCGGGCGGCCTCGAACATGTCGGGCGCATCGAAGACTTTCGGGCCAAGGAATTGCGACAGCGCGATCGAGGGCACGCCTTGCAATGCCGCCTCCATGGCGCCGCCGAGCGTGCCGGAATAGAGCGCGTTCTCCGCCGAGTTGTTGCCCCGGTTGACGCCCGAGAGCACCAGATCGGGGCGCCGCCCGTCAAGCACGTCATAAAGCCCCGCAAGCACGCAATCCGCAGGGCTTCCCTCGGCGGCAAAGCGGCGTTCGGCCAGCTTCGAGATCATCATCGGATGGGTGTAGGAGATGCAATGCCCGACGCCCGATTGCTCGAAGGCCGGGGCAACGGTCCAGACCTCACCCTCAGGGCCTGCGATCTCGCGGGCAATCTCGTCGAGCACTTTGAGGCCCGGCGCGTCGATCCCGTCGTCATTGGTGATGAGAATGCGCATCTTGCCCTCGGAAATGCTGGCTGCCGGCCTCTGCTTAACGCGGGTGGACAGCCGGGTAAAGCGGGACCGGAAACTGTGCGTTTAAGTGTTGCATCGCGCTCCGGAATTGGCGCGCGGATCAGCGGCTCACAGCGCGTCGAGGATCCGGCGCGCCTCGCTGTGCCGATCACTCAACGCATCGCGGTCTTCGCCGGGGAAGAAGCGGGCCCGCAGCGCAGTCGCCATCGGTTTGGGATGGGCGATCTCGACGCGCGGCCCGATCCGCACGGTTTCGGCCTGCCAGCTACGCACCAGCGCCATTTGCGCGGCTTTGGTGGCACCATAAATCCCGAAAAACTTCGCGCCCGCCTGAGCGTCATCGAAAAACAGCGCCGTGCCTTTGCGCGCCAGCAAAAGCGGCTCGATCAGCCCGATAAGCTGCGCCGTGGCGGTCAGGTTCACCGCCGTGGAATTGGCCAGCTCCTTGGCATCGATATGGCCTGCGGGCGAAAGCGGCGCGGCATGGATCGCGCAATGGGCCCAAAGATCAACCCCGCCCCAGCGCGCGCCCACCGACTGCGCGAGATGCGCCATCTGATCGGGATCGGTCACATCGAGCGGCCCCAGCGAGGCCGTCCCGCCCAGCCCCTGCACGCGGTCGTCGAGCTCTTCGAGCGCGCCGGTGGTGCGGGCCACGGCCATCACGTGATATCCATCCGCCGCCAAAGCCTCGGCCAGCGCGGCGCCAAGGCCGCGAGAGGCGCCGGTGATCAGGGCGAGTTTCTTGGTCTGGGTCGGATCTTGCGTCATGGGGCAACCCTTTGCCACCCTGCGCGCCCGCACGCAAGAGCGCGCATGCACCCGTCCACCGCACAGGCCCGCAAAACCCGGGTTTTGCAAATATGCTCAAACCGAGGGGACAGGCTTTGCACAGCCGCGCGTATGCGCGTTGACATTGACCCGGCCCGGCGCGAGTTTTTCGGACCGAACCTAAATCAACAGACAGGTCCCGACATGACACTCTCGAAAGCCCTTGTTGGCTCCAGTTCGCTTCCCACCCGCGCCGCGATGGTGCTGGGCGGCACCGCTTTCTTGGCCGCCGCATCGCAGGTCTCCGTGCCGATGTTCCCGGTGCCGATGACGCTGCAAACGCTGGCGGTTCTGACGCTTGGCCTGACCTTCGGGATGCGCATGGGGATGCTCACAGTGATCGCTTGGCTGGCCGAAGGGTTCGCCGGGCTGCCGGTATTGGCAAATGGCGGCGCGACCGCGTCCTTCTTTGGCCCGACGGCAGGCTTCCTGATGGGCTTTGTCGCAATGGTTGCCGTGGCAGGCTTTGCCGCGGACCGGGGCGCGAAATCGATCCTGAGCATGTCGCTCGCGGGTCTGATCGCGACCGCTGTGCTCTATATCCCGGGCCTCGCCTATCCGGCGCTGGTGCTGGGCAAATCGATGCCTGAACTGCTCAGCGGCTGGGCCCAGCCCTTCCTGATGGGCGACCTCGTCAAGGCCGTGCTGGCCGCGCTGATCGTCTCGGGTGGCTGGAAGATGCTCGCCGAGCGCTGACCAACAAGCCCCAGGCCCTGAAATCCGAAAACGCCGCCCTCAGGGGCGGCGTTTTTCGTCTGCCTTGAGCCGCGCCAGCGATGCGGCGCACATCCCCGCCTCGCGCCAGCTGCAGTCCTCGCAGATCCGTTCGTGAATGTCGTCCGGCAACTCCCGCATCCGTGCCAGCGCATCGCCCCAGCGCAAGACATCCCCCGGCGCGATCTGCAAAGCCTGCGCATGGGCTGCGTCCAACCGGTCGATCTTGCTCTGAGAGCTGCATCCCGCGCCATGCCGCTTGGGGCAGGGGGCGCAGATATCATCGGCCGCGCCCACCACCTCGATCTCAAGCGACGCGCCCTCGGGCGCGCGCAGGCGCCCCACGACCAGCGCATGCATATTGGCGGTAAAGGCATCCGAGTAGCCCTTGCCCTCAAAGCCAAGAGAACACAGGAAATGATGCGTGCGATAGCGAAGCCGATCCGTCATGTCTTCCTCTTGATCCAAGTATCCAAGGGGGCTGACAAACCCCAAGGGTTTGGCAGTGGGGCAGCGCACCCGACCCCTTTGAACGCAAAACGGGCCAAGGGTTTCCCCTAGGCCCGTCCGCAAGAACTCAAAAGCGATCAGCGCTTGTCGACATCAACGTAATCGCGCGCGGTCGCACCGGTATAAAGCTGGCGCGGACGGCCGATCTTGTTGGTCGGATCCTCGATCATCTCTTTCCACTGCGAAATCCAGCCCACGGTGCGCGAGAGCGCGAAGATGGGCGTGAACATCGAGGTCGGGAAGCCCATCGCCTCGAGGATAATGCCCGAGTAGAAATCGACGTTGGGATAGAGCTTCTTGGAGACGAAATACTCGTCCTCAAGCGCGATCCGCTCCAGCTCCTTGGCAACCTTCAGCGTCTCGTTATCCTCGATGCCGAGCAGTTCCAGCACCTCATCGGCGCTTTCCTTCATTACCTTGGCGCGCGGGTCGAAGTTCTTGTAGACGCGGTGACCAAAGCCCATCAGGCGGAAGGGATCATCTTTGTCCTTCGCGCGCTTGATGTATTCCGGGATCTGATCGACGGTGCCGATCTCGCGCAGCATCTCAAGGCAAGCTTGGTTCGCGCCACCATGCGCCGGACCCCAGAGGCAAGCGATGCCTGCTGCGATACAGGCGAACGGGTTGGCACCCGACGAGCCCGCAAGACGCACGGTCGAGGTGGACGCGTTCTGCTCGTGATCGGCATGCAGCGTGAAGATCCGGTCCATCGCCTTGGCGAGTGCCGGCTCGATCTTGTAGGGCTCGGCGGGGACCGAGAAGCACATGTTGAGGAAGTTCTCCGCATAGCTCAGATCGTTGCGCGGATAGACGAAGGGCTGACCCATCGAATATTTATAGGCCATCGCGGCGATCGTCGGCAGTTTCGCGATCAGGCGCATCGAGGCCACTTCGCGCTGCCACGGGTCCGAAATGTCGAGGCTGTCGTGATAGAAGGCCGACATCGCGCCGACGACGCCCACCATCGTTGCCATCGGGTGGCTGTCGCGGCGGAAGCCCCGGAAGAAGTTGTGCATCTGCTCATGCACCATCGTGTGGCGGGTCACGCGATAGATGAAGTCGTCGAGCGTCGCCTTGTCGGGCAGCTCGCCATGCAGCAGCAGGTAGCAAACTTCGAGATAGTTCGACTTTTCAGCCAGTTGGTCGATCGGGTAGCCGCGATACAGCAGCTCGCCCTTGTCGCCGTCGATGAAGGTGATTGCGCTTTCGCACGAGGCCGTCGAGGTGAAGCCGGGATCATAGGTGAACACATCGGCCTGACCGTAGAGCTTGCGAATGTCGAGCACGTCGGGCCCGGCAGAGGGCGACATCACCGGCAGCTCGTAGGTCTTGCCATCGAGCGTAAGCGTGGCGGTCTTGGTAGTCTCAGCCATGAAAAATCCCTTTCAATCGTCCGGCTGGGCCGCGCCGGTTTGTGGCATCCGGGTGCGACCCCGGAAGAGGGCGACCAGGCCTCAGGTCGCCTTTTCGCTCAACCGAGCCAGGCTCTCGTCCCGGCCAAGCACAAGCATCATATCGAATACGCTGGGTGTCGCTGCACGTCCGGCTAGGGCTGCACGCATCGGGGCTGCGACCTTTCCAAGTCCAAGCCCATGCGCGCTGGCCACATCCCCCGCGGCGGCCTCCAGGTCTTCCCGCGTCCAATTAGCGCGTTGCAGCGCAAAGGTCAATTCGGACAGTATACCGCGGGATACATCGTCAAGCGCCTTGGCGGCCTTTTCCTCGACTTCGATCGGCCGCGTGGTCAAAGCAAAATGTGCTTTTTCAAGGAGTTGCGGGAGCATTTTTGCGCTGCCCTTCACAACCGGCAGCGCCGCGAGCAGCGCCTGACGCTGCGTATCAGTGAGCGGATTTTTTTCTGCAGCTGCGAGATATGCATCAATTTCGTGCAGCAACGCGCTCTCTTCCGAGACCGCGATATGCTGGCCACAGACATTTTCGAGCTTCTTGAAATCGAGCCGTGCTGGCGATTTCCCGATCCCGTCAAGTTCGAACCACTCTTTCGCCTGCGCATCGGTGAAAAACTCGTCATCGCCATGGCTCCAGCCCAGACGTGCCAGATAGTTGCGCATGCCGCTCGCAGGGTAGCCCATCGCCTGATACTGCTCCAGCCCCACCGCCCCATGGCGCTTCGAGAGCTTCTTGCCATCGGGGCCGTGGATCAGCGGGATATGGGCGAAGACAGGGATATCCCAGCCCATCGCCTCATAGACCTGAATCTGGCGCGCGGCATTGGTCAGGTGGTCATCTCCCCGGATCACATGGGTCACGCCCATGTCGTGATCATCGACGACCACAGCAAGCATATAGGTCGGTGTGCCATCCGAACGTAAACAAATCATGTCGTCGAGCTGATCGTTGCGGATCGTGACATCGCCCTGCACCGCATCGGCAATCACCGTCGACCCCGTGCGCGGCGCCTTGAGCCGGATCACGAAGGGCGCATCGGGATAGCTCGCAGGATCGGCATCGCGCCACGGGCTTTGATAGAGCGTTGATTTGCCTTCGGCCTTTGCGGTCTCGCGGAACTCCGCGATTTCTTCCTGCGTGGCAAAGCACTTATAGGCGCGCCCGGCGGCGAGCATCTCGTGAGCGACCTCAGCGTGGCGCGCAGCCCCCGCGGCTTGGCTGACGACATCGCCGTCGTGATCGAGGCCCAGCCAGTCAAGCCCCTTGAGGATCGCCGCCGTCGCCTCAGGCGTCGAGCGTGCCCGGTCCGTATCCTCGATGCGCAGCAAGAAGCGCCCACCATGCCCGCGCGCAAACAGCCAGTTGAAAAGCGCTGTGCGCGCGCCGCCGATATGCAGATATCCGGTGGGCGAGGGGGCGAAACGTGTGACGATCTGATCCGACATCTGGGGCCTTTCTTCCACACCTCGCGGGCGCGTCTTAACCATTTGGAAACCACGAAGCCGCTAGGCTTGTCTGGAGCGATGCATAAGCAGAGACGGGGCCGAGGACAAGCGTGGCATGGCATGAAACACATCCCGCGCAGCCAGCCGCAACCGCGCGCTGGCCGCGATTGGGCGCGCGCCTCGCGCACCATCTGCTGGGCGGGATGACATCGCCCGCGCAGACGATGCGGCGCGCGCGGGCGCAGCTGTTCTTGTGGATGCCTGTGGCGCTCTCTCTGGGAATAGGGCTCTATTTCGGCCATGCCTCTGAGCCGGCCCGGCTTGCCTACGCGGTCGCGTTTGCAGGGCTTGTGGCGGCTCTTTGGGCCTGGTTGTGCGGACCGGAGGCGGCGCAGTTTCCGGCGGCGATGATTACCCTGATTTGCGCAGGTTGGCTGCTTGCGGGCGCGCGCGCGCATGCGGTTGCAGCGCCAGTGCTCAGCTATCGCTATTACGGGCCGGTCGAGGGGCGCGTGGCCGGGATCGACCGGGCTTCCTCGGACCGTCTGCGGGTCACGCTCGATCAGGTCCATATCGATGCCCGCCTGCAGCCCGCGCGGGTCCGCATCGTCTTGCACGACATGGCTGAGGCGGAGCTGCCTGCGCCCGGCACCCGCGTGATGACCACCGCGCATCTGATGCCGCCACCCCCGCCTGCAGCCCCGCAAGCCTATGATTTTGAACGCGCCTCTTGGTTTAACCAACTGGGCGCCATCGGCTATACGCGGGTGCCGCTCCTGCGTGCGGCGGCCCCCGCGCCGCAGGATCTGGGCATGATGGCCCATCGCATCCGGCGCAACCTGTCGCAGGCGATCCAGACGCGCATTCCGGGGCAGCCGGGCGCGATGGCGGCCGCTCTCCTCACCGGTGACCGCGCCGGGCTGAGCGAGGCCACGCGGGAGGATATGCGCCGCTCCAACCTCGCCCATCTGATCGCGATCTCTGGGCTTCACATGGGGCTGCTCGTGGGGTTTGTCTTTGCGGCGCTGCGCTACGGTCTGGCGCTTGCAGGGCGACCGGCACTGCTTTGGCCCGCCAAGAAAATCGCAGCCTTGGTCGCGATCGCGGCCGCGACCGGCTATCTGTGGATTTCGGGCGCGTCGGTTTCGACCCAACGGGCGTGGATCATGGTCACGGTGATGTTGCTTGCGGTGCTGATCGACCGACGAGCGCTGAGCCTGCGCACGGTTGCGCTGGCCGCGAGCCTGCTTTTGATCTGGCGTCCGGAAAGCCTCATTTCACCCGGCTTTCAGATGTCATTTGCGGCAACCACAGCGCTGATTGTCATGCTCAAACCGTGGTCGCGCGTGGCGCGCCGCCTGCCGCGGATCCTGCGCCCCTTGGCCATGCTGGTCGCGACATCGGTGATCGCGGGGGGCGCGACGGCGCCGATCGTGGCCGCACAGTTCCACCGCATTTCCGAATATGGCGTCTTCGCCAATCTGCTCGCCGTGCCGGTCATGGGCATGGTGGTGATGCCGGCGGGCGTGATCGCGGGGCTTCTGGCGCTGATTGGGCTCTCGGCGCCCGCGCTCTGGGTGATGGGGATGGGCACCGGCTGGATCCTCTCCGTCGCGCGGTATTTCGCGACGTTGGAGCATGCCGTCATCCCGGTGGTTCAGCCCGGCGCTGCCGTGATTCCCCTGATGGTTCTGGGCGCGCTCGGGGCGGTCTTGGCCCGCGGAGCCGCGCGCAGCCTCGCGTTTGGACTGGTCGTGCTGAGTTTGGGGCTCTGGATGCGCGCCCCGGTGCTGCGCCCCATGGTACTGATCGCACCGGAGGGCGAATTGGTGGGGCTCATGACGCAAGAGGGCAGGGCTTTGTCGAAGGCCGCCGCTGGGTTTGTCGGCGCGCGCTGGCTGGAGGCGGATGGCGATGCGGCCGATATCGCGCGGGCTCATGCGCGTCCCGGCTTCACCGGTCCGGCCAATACACGCAGCGCGCAGCTCTCGGGGCGTGAATTGCATCACCTGACAGGCAAAGGCGCTGAAGACCGGCTCCGGGATCTTTGTCGCGACAACGCGGTGATCGTGATCCGCGCAAGGCTCAAACAGCGCCCCGAAGGCTGTGATATCTGGGATCAAAAGCGTCTGCGCGAGACGGGTGCGGTGGGGCTGGATGCGCAAGGCCGTATTGTCGCGCAGGCCCGATCCGGCCCGCGTCTTTGGTCGCGCTGAACTTCCCCTGATCTAAATATCCCCGCCGGAGGCAGGCCCTAACGCGCACTACGCTTCAGAAAAAGGCGGATCGGCTGCGTCTCAGTAGGTGCGGATCAGCCCGACGAGCCGCCCCTGCACCTTGATCTGATCGTCGCGGAGCAAACGCGTCTCATAGGCCGGGTTGGCCGCCTCCAACGCGATCCTACCGTTGCGCCGATAGAACCGTTTGAGCGTGGCCTCATGCCCCTCGACCAGAGCCACGACGATATCCCCGTTCTGGGCCGTTCCGGTTTCGCGGATCACCACGATATCGCCATCGTTGATCCCGGCCTCAATCATGGAATCGCCTTTGACTTCAAGCGCATAATGCTCCCCGTTGCCCGAGAGCATGGAACCGGGCACGGCCACGTGATGCGATACCTCAGAGATCGCCTCGATCGGCACACCGGCGGCAATCCGGCCCATGACCGGCAACTCGAGCGCATGCACCACCTCGACGGGCAGGGCAGCGCGCGGAGGATCAACCTTGTCGCCCTCGATCACCTGCGGCGTAAACCCACCTGAATTTCCCAGCTTGGCCTCAAGCGCCTCGGGCAGTTTCACGATTTCAATGGCGCGCGCGCGGTGCGCAAGCCGCCGAATGAAGCCGCGTTCTTCAAGGGCCGTGATCAAGCGATGAATTCCCGATTTGGAGCGCAGATCCAGCGCATCCTTCATCTCGTCGAACGAAGGCGGAACCCCGTCTCTGGCCATGCGCTTTTGAATGAACTCCAGCAATTCCAATTGCTTGCGTGTCAGCATGTTTCGCTCTCCAGATCAGACGTCAGCCTGCGTTCGGGTTATGTTCTACCCCCGTTCCGGCCATCTGTCAACGAAGCCGCAGCAATTTGTCAGCTCAGCCGGATGATTTCGACCTGGGTTCCCGCAGCGCGTGCGGCGTCGTCTTTGGGGCGGATCAGCAGGCAATCGGCGCTCGAGAGCACGCTGAGAAGCGCGGAATCCTGATTGTCGAAGGGTTCCACACGGGGCACGGGGCCGCCCGGCAGCAGCCTTGCGCGCATGTAATGCGTGCGTGGACCGGTGGCAGGGACATCGCTTGCAAGCTCGGCCAGTTCGGTCCGATGCGCGGGCGCAAGCCCTTGCATCTTTTGCAGCATCGGGCGCAGGAACAGCTCTGCGCAGACCATCGCCGAGACCGGGTTTCCGGGCAGGCCCAGCATCGCGCCATCGCCCAGACGGCCCGCCATCAGGGGCTTGCCCGGACGCATCGCGATCTTCCAGAAGCTGCGCTCAAGACCCAGCTCTGCGGCGACCTCTCCGACGAGATCATGCGCCCCGACCGAAGCGCCGCCCGAGGTCACCACAAGATCGGCCCCCCGCGCCATCTCGAAGACCGCGCGCAGGCTGTCGCGATCATCGGGCGCGATGGGCAGCACGCGCGGCGTGCCCCCCAGCAGCTCGACCATTGCCGCGATGATGAAGCTGTTGGAGGAGATGATCTGATCGGGGCCGGGTGTTTCTCCGGGCATCACCAGCTCATCGCCCGTGGCGATGATCGCAACCTCGGGGCGGCGGCGCACGCTCACCTCGGCTGTGTTCATCGAGGCCAGCAGCCCGATATCGCGCGGGGTCAGAGGGCGCTCGGGACACAGCGTGTCCTCGGCCCAAAAATCCTGCCCCTCGGGCCGGATATTGGTGTTGCTATCAAGCTGCGCGGCCAGCGTGATCGTATCGCCATCGCGCGTGACATTTTCCTGCAGCACCACCACGCCGCCCGCATCGGGCACTGGCGCGCCGGTGAAGATCCGCACCGCCTGACCGGGCACACGCGGCCCGGTATAGCCGCGCCCGGCGGCGGCCTCGCCCTCGACGCGCAAAACGGCGCCGGGAGTGTGATCCTCAGCGGCCAGCCAATAGCCATCCATCGCCGAGGCCGAAAAGGGCGGCTGGGTCAGTTTCGCGCTGGCCGGTGCCGCCATCACGCGCCCAAGCGCGCGGCGCAACGGCACCGTCTCGGGGCCAAGCGGCTCGACCAGCGCGAGGACCTCGCGCAGCGCTTCTTCGACTGACAGCATGGGTTAGGCCTCGTAACGTCCGGATTTTCCACCATCTTTCAGCACTACACGGATGCCTTCGATGGCCATGGATTTCTCAACCGCCTTGAGCATGTCATAGACGGTGAGGGCGGCGGCGGAGACGGCGGTGAGCGCCTCCATCTCAACCCCGGTCTGGCCCGAGGTCTTGACGGTTGCGGTGATGCGCACGCCGGGCAGGGCCGCGTCGGGCACCAGATCGAGCCTGACCTTGGTGATCGGCAGCGGGTGGCAGAGCGGGATCAGATCGGCGGTTTTCTTGGCCGCCATGATGCCCGCGATCCGCGCGATGCCCAGCACGTCGCCCTTTTTGGCCGTGCCCTCAAGCACATGGGCGAGCGTCTCTGATGTCATCACCACGCGCCCTTCGGCCACGGCGATCCGGTCGGTCACGGCCTTGTCGGAGACATCGACCATATGGGCCTGACCGCTCTCGTCGAAATGGCTCAGGCTCATGCGATTTCCAGCAGTTTTGCGGTGGCCCCGGCCACATCATCTTGCCGCATCAGGCTCTCGCCGATCAGAAAGCGGCGCGCGCCGACTTCGGCCATCGAGGCCAGATCCTCACGGGTGAAGATGCCGCTTTCGCAGACCAGCTCGCGCCCTGCGCTCAGGATCTCGGGGGCAAGCTTGCGGGTGACGTCAAGCGAGACCTCGAAGGTCTTAAGATTGCGGTTGTTCACGCCCAGAAGCGGCGATTTGAGATGGGTGAGCGCGCGGGCGGTCTCTTCGGCGTCATGCACTTCGATCAGCACATCCATGCCCCAGCCCATCGCGGCCTGCTCCAGCTCGATTGCCTGCGCATCCTCGAGCGAGGCCATGATGATCAAGATGCAATCGGCCCCCCAGGCGCGGGCCTCGGCGACCTGATAGGTGTCGTAGAGAAAATCCTTGCGCAAAGCGGGCAGGGCGCAGGCCGCACGCGCGGCGCGCAAAAAGTCCGGCGCGCCTTGGAACGAAGGCGTGTCGGTGAGCACCGACAGGCAAGCCGCGCCGCCTTGCTCATAGGCGCGAGCCAGCGCGGGCGGGTCGAAATCGGGCCGGATCAGTCCCTTGGAGGGCGAGGCCTTCTTGATCTCGGCAATCAGCCCGTAACCCTGCGCGGCTTTCTCGCTCAAAGCCCGGCCAAAGCCGCGGCAGGGGGCCTGCGCGCGGGCCTCCGCCTCGATCTCGCTGAGCGGGCGGGCGCGTTTGGCGGCGGCGATCTCGTCGAGCTTATAGGCTTTGATCTTATCGAGGATCGTGGTCATGACACGCCTTTCGTGATTTTGGCGAGGGTCTCGACGGCAGCGCGGGCGCGCCCGGAATCGATCGCTTCGGCGGCCATCTCAGCGCCGGTCCGCAGGCTGTCCGCAGCTTGCGCCACAACAAGCGCGCAGGCTGCATTGAGCAAGACCGCATCGCGATAGGCCGAGGGTTCGCCATCAAGCATCGCACGCAGCGCGGCTGCGTTTTCAGCCGGAGTGCCACCCAGCAGATCGCGGAACGGATGGACCGGCAGCCCGGCATCCTCGGGGTGGATCTGGCGGGCGATGATCTTGCCGTCCTCCAGTGCGGCCACCTCGGTCAGACCGGTGATCGTGACCTCGTCAGTGCCGTCGGAGCCATGCACCAGCCACGCGCGTTCCGAGCCCAGCATCTGCAAGGTCTCGGCCATCGGCCAGATCAGGTCGGCGGCAAAGGCCCCGGTCAACTGGCGCTTCACCCCGGCGGGGTTGGTCAGCGGGCCGAGAATGTTGAAGATCGTCTTGCAGCCCAGCTCTTGGCGCACCGGCATCACGTTCTTCATCGCGGGATGGTGGATCTGCGCCATCATGAAGCCGATATTGGCCTGTGCGAGCCCCGCCTCGGTGGCCTTGGGGCCTGCCATCACATCAATGCCCAGCTCGGTTTGCACATCCGCCGTGCCCGAGCGCGACGAGGCCGCGCGGTTGCCGTGCTTGGCTACCGGTACACCGGCCGCCGCCACCACGAAGGCCGCCGCCGTCGAGATGTTAAGCGTGTGCATCCCATCTCCGCCGGTGCCCACGATGTCGATTGCGCCCTCGGGGGCGGTGACGGGCACGCATTTCTGGCGCATCGTATAAGCGCCAGCTGCATATTCCGACACGGCCTCGCCGCGCGCGCGCATCGCCATCAGCAAACCGCCCATCTGCGCGGGCGTGGCTTCCCCGTTGAACAGCAGCTCAAAGGCGGCCTCGGCCTGCGCGCGGCTGAGCGGCCCCTCGGAGGCCGCATAGATCAGGGGTTTCATCGCATCGCTCATGCCGGCTCCTTCAGGCTGACGCCCGCTTCGATCAAAAAGGTCTTGAGCATCGCATGCCCGTATTCGGAGGCGATGGATTCAGGGTGGAATTGCACGCCCTCCATCAACGTGTCGCGGTGGCGCAGCCCCATGATCGTGCCATCCGCCAGCTCGGCGGTCACTTCGAGACACTCGGGCAGGCTTTCGCGCTCCACCACCAGCGAGTGATAGCGCGTGGCCTTGAGCGGCGAGGGCAGGCCTGCAAACACGCCGGTATCGTGATGCTCGATCGTGCCCATCTTGCCATGCACGATCTCGCTATGGCGGACCACTTTGCCGCCAAAGGCCGCCCCGATGGTCTGGTTTCCCAGACATACGCCAAAGAGCGGCAGCTTGGCTTTTGCTGCGGCCAAGGTCAGCGGCAGGCAGATCCCCGCTTGATCGGGGGCGCGCGGGCCGGGGCTCAGCACGATGGCCTCGGGGCCCATCGCAAGCGCCTCCTCGACGCTGAGCGCGTCGTTGCGCCAGACCTTCACATCGGCGCCCAATTCGCCAAAATAATGCACCAGATTATAGGTGAAGCTGTCATAGTTATCGATGAGCAGCAGCATGGTCGGGCCTCGCGGTTTGGTCTGCCGGTCTGAACCCTGATTTGATGCGTGCAATTGTGCGGATTGCATCAAAAGAGGGGTGAACCGGGAAACGGGTCGGGCTATAGATGCAATTAGCAACGGGGCAGGGTCAAGGCCCCCCGGGCAGAGAGACGCGCGCAGAACCTTGTGCGGAAGGCAGCGGAGGCAGTTTTATGATGAGTTCGGTGCTCAGGGGCGCGGCGCTGGGAACGGTGACCAGCGTGCTTGTTCTGGGGGCCGCCGCCATCATGGCGCCGCCGCCGCAAAACCCCGGGCTGGATCTGGGCGCACAGACCGCGCGCCCGCCGCAATCGGGGACGCCGCCGAAAGCCGCGTCCAGTGCCACGCTCAAGAATGGGTCCGGCTCGGATGCTGCGCGCGACGATGTGGCTGTGGCTGCCACGCAGGGCGTCGCGGTTCCGGCGCGGTCCGATTTCAACCGCGGCCCGACCGATGCGCCGCCGCGCTTGCCCAGCCCCGCAGGCGCGCCGCTTAGTGCGCCCGGCACCGCGCCGCGCCCCTTGGCCCAACAGACCGAGAACGCCCCGTCGCTCGCAATTGCAGGGACCGATCCGGGTGCACGCCCCGATGCCGCGCCCACCGCGCCCGAGCCGCAGGCGCAAGACTCCGCGCAGACCGAGCAGATCGGCCAGACGCCCGCGCCGGACCAGCCAATTGCGCTTCCCGCCTCGGATGACGGCCGCGCACCGCGTCTTGCCCCCGGAGCCGAGGCCCCCGATGCGGCCACGGGCATTGCGCCCGAGCGTCACGCCTCTGAAATCGTGGCGCCGAAAGAGGCACCCGCGCCCGCAGCGCTCCCCACGCTGAGCAAGCCCGACCTGCCCGAACCCGGCAAGCCCGATTACAGCCGCCCCGCGACGCCGCCGCCCGGCGATATCGCGACCCAGCCCTCCTTCCAGAGCACACCCGCTGAGAGCGCGCCCGGAGATGCCATGCCCGCTCAGAACTCGGCGGATGCGGGGGCGGATGCGGGCGAGCCTGCGTTGCCGCAGGTGGCTTTGCCCGACCCGAGTGCCCTTGCGCCGCCCCCGGTGACGCCCGGCGCGCAATCCGATGCCGCGCCCGATGCGTCCTCCGAGGCCCCGTCAGAGAGCGCCGATGCCGAGCCCGAAATCGTGCCCGCGCCGGGCGATGTACCCGACAATACTGGCGTCAAGCCGCGCGTGATCACGCTTGGGACGCAGGACAATGCGGGCCAACCGTCATCGGGATTGCGCACAGACCCCAATGTGGTCGTGGATCGCTTGCCGCAAATCGGTGAGCCTTCGCCGGGGCAGGCCACGCCGGACGATTCGAGCGTTGAGCCGGGGGCCGCGCCCGGGCCAGAGATGAACCCCGCGCCCGCCGCCGATGCCGCGCAGGATGAACCTCCGATCCGCCGCTTCGCGCAGCCCTTCGCGCGCGATCCCAGCAAGCCGCTGTTTTCGGTTGTGCTGATCGATCCCGGTGCGGCGGCAGGCGGGCTCGATCCGCAGACCATCGCCGCCATCGACATGCCGGTGACGGTGGCAATCGATCCCGAACGCCCGGATGCCGCGAAAGACGCCGCAGCCCTCCATGCGGCGGGGCGCGAGGTGGCGATCTTGGCCTCTGGCCTGCCGCCCGACGCCACCCCCGAGGATGTCGAGGTTGCGCTGGAGGCGTGGCGTCAGGAGATCCCCGAGGCCGTGGCTGTGGTCGAGCCGCCCGATCCGGTGTTCCAAAACAACCGCCAGCTTGCGCGCCAGATGGTCTCGACGCTGGATCGCGACGGGCTGGGGCTCGTTACGCAAGATCGCGGGTTCGATTCAGCCAACCAGATCGCCGCGAGCGCCGATATGCCGCGCGCCCAGATCTGGCGGGTGCTCGATGATCAACGCGAGAAAGCCCCGCTGATCGAGCGGATGCTGTCGCGCGCCGGTTTCGAGGCGGCGCGCAATGGCCAGATCGTCGTGATGCTATCGGCTTGGCCCGACTCCATCGAGGCTTTGGGGCAATGGGGACCGGACGCGGCGGGGACTTACGATCTGGCCCCGATCTCGGCAGTGGCGTTGCAAAATGCCGGGGCAGCCGGGGTGAGCGGTCCGTAAGATCCAATGACAAACGGGGCCGATTGCGGCCCCGTCTGCACGATCCGATAGGGCAGGGCTTGGCCTAGCCGTTGCCGCGCTTGTTCACGAACAGGCCCGCATCGGCGGCGGCGCGCAGCAGCGCCTTGGATTTGTGCACGCTCTCTTCATATTCCGCCGCCGGGTCGCTGTCATAGACGACGCCGCCTCCGGCCTGAATGTAGAGCGTCTCGTCCTTGACCACCGCCGTGCGCAGCGCGATGCACATATCCATCTCGCCATTGGCTGCGAAATAGCCCACCGCACCGCCATAGATGCCGCGTTTTTCCGGCTCCAGCTCGTCGATGATCTCCATCGCCCGCACCTTGGGCGCGCCCGAGACGGTGCCCGCGGGCAGACCGGCGAGCAGGGCCGACAGCGCGTCCTCACCCTCAGCCAGCTCGCCCACCACGTTCGACACGATATGCATCACATGGCTGTAGCGCTCGATGATGAATTTCTCGGTCGGATGCACGGTGCCGATCTTGGCCACTCGGCCCACATCATTGCGCCCCAGATCCAGCAGCATCAGGTGCTCGGCCAGCTCTTTCTTATCGGCCAGCAGATCCTCTTCGAGCGCCTTGTCCTGTGCGGGCGTCGCGCCGCGCGGACGGGTGCCTGCGATCGGGCGGATCGTGACCTCGCCTTCGCGCAGACGCACAAGGATCTCGGGGCTGGCGCCCACGATCTGGAAGCCGCCGAAATTCAGGAAGAACATGAAAGGCGAGGGGTTGGTGCGCCGCAGGCTGCGATAGAGCGCGAAAGGCGGCAGCGGGAAATCCGCCGACCAGCGCTGCGCGGGCACGCATTGAAAGATATCGCCTGCGCGGATGTAATCCTTGGCCTTCTCCACGGCGGCCATATAGCCGTCGCGGGTGAAGTTTGAGCGCATCTCGCCGACCTGAGAGACCGCGCCCAGATCGCGGCCCTCATTGGGCGCGCGGTCGAGATCGCGCAGCGCATCCGAGACCCGCTCGGCGGCCTGCGCATAGGCGGCGCGCGCCGACAGGCCCGAAGATTGGAAGGCGGGCGCGCACAAGATCACATCGCCCTTCACCCCGTCGAGCACCGCGACCACCGAGGGCCGCAGCAGCATCGCATCAGGCACGCCGATGGGATCGGGATTGACGTTGGGCAGGCGCTCCACCAGCCGGATCGTGTCATAGCCCAGATAGCCAAACAGACCGGCTGCGGCGGCAGGCAGCCCCTCGGGCATCTCGATGCGGCTTTCCGCGATCAGCGCGCGCAGCGACTCGAACGGATGGCCCGGCAGATCTTCCCACGCCTCGTCAAAGCGCGCCGCGCGGTTGATCCGCGCCTGCGTGCCCCGGCATTCCCAGATCACATCCGGCTTCATGCCCACGATCGAATAGCGCCCCCGCAGCTCGCCCCCGGTCACAGATTCGAGCATGAAGGAATTGGGCTGCGCCTCTGCCAGCTTGAGCATGAGCGAGACCGGCGTGTCGAGATCTGCGGCCAGTCTTGCATAGACAAGCTGGTTCTCGCCTTTGGCCCAGCGGGCCTCGAACTCTGCGAAAGAGGGCGAAAGAGCGACCACGAGCGGCCTCCTGTTACATCTGCGACTGCACGGCGGTGACGGCCTGACTGTCAATCGACAGGCCAGCTTCGTCCTCAACGGCAGTGGCGTAGAAATTCAGCACGTCATTGGCAAGCGATTGCGACAGCTGCTGGCTGATCTGACCCGAGATCAGTTTGACATCCGGATCGTCCGCCTTGGCGTCGATGACCTTGTCGGTGACGATCACATAGACCTTGCCGTCGGCTGTCACCTGCGCGGCCTTGCCCGGTGCGGTCGCAAAGACCTTCGCGATCACCGGCGGCGAGAGCTCGTCGGAATGCCCGCCGCGCGAGATCGAGGGCACGGTCGTCGTCAAAAGCCCGGTCGAGCCCAGCGACTTGCCGCCTTCGACTGCCGCCACGACCTCTTTGGCGCGCGCCTCCTCGGCCTTCACGGCCTCGGATTGATGCCATGCGGCCAGAACCTTGGCGCGCACTTGCTCGAAGGGGATGGGGGCGGGCGGCTCGATCTTGTCGAGGCGCAGCGCAAAGACGCCGCCATCGGGCAGGTTCTCAAGCTGGGGGAAGTCATCGGTGGTGACATCCTGAGCCGCCTTGCGGAACTCGTCATAGCCCGCGATCCCGTCGCTGCTATCGGCAGTGAAATCGATCTGGCCAAGCTCCATGTCGGTTTCTTTCGCAAGATCCTCAAGCGTGGCGCCGCCTGCGAGCTTGTCCTGAAGGCTCTCGGATTGCTTGCTGATATCGCGGCGCGCCATGTCGGACTCGGCCTCGCCGGCCAGCTCTTCGCGGGCATCGGCAAAGGAGGTCTCCTGCGGCGCAATAATGCCGTTCATCGAAAACAGCGCCGGACCCAGATCGGTCTCGACGGGCCCCACGACGCCGGGTTGCTTGAGCGCGAAAACCGCGTCCCCCGCCTTGCCCAGCTCGGCCTTGGTCACATCGCCCAGATCGGCATCGCTCAGGCTCAGGCCGCGCTCTTTGGCGAGATCCTCAAAGCTTGCCTTGCCCGCGTCGAACTTGTCCTTCGCGGCCTGTGCGGCTTTCATGTCGGGATAGACCAGACGCTCCACCAGACGCTTTTCGGGTTGTTTGAACTCGTCGATCCGCGCCTGATATCCCTGCCGCAGCGTCGCGTCGTCGATCTTGACCTTGTCTTGGAGCATATCAGGCGTCAGCCACGCATAGGTGATCTTGCGCGTCTCGGGCGAAGTGAAGTCCTGAATATGGTCGTTGTAATAGGTCTTAAGCGTGTCATCGCTGGGCTTGGCGATCGGCTTGGCCAGATCGGCCTCGGTGATCTCGGCCCAGGTGAAGCCGCGCTTTTGCGAGACATATTGCGTATAGGCATCGGTCACGGCCTGCGGTGCCTCAACCCCGCCACCCACGGCGCTTTGCAGCACGGAGCGGGCGAGGTCATCGCGCATCTGCGCTTCGAATTGCGGCTCGCTATAGCCCTGCTGGCGCAGCGCGAATTTATAGGTCTCGCGGTCGAAATTTCCCGAAGCGTTGTGGAAGGCCTGAATGTTGGTGATCTGCTTTTGCAGCTCGGTGTCGCCCATCGAGACACCCAGACGGCGCGCGGCCTCGCCAAGCGCTGCCTGACCGATCAGGCGGCCCATGACCTGCTGATCAAGCCCGGACTGCTTCATCTGCGCCATCGTGATCGTCTGGCCCAGTTGCTGCGAGCGGCTTTGCATCTCTTGACGCAACGCGCGGCCATATTCGGTGACCGAGATCTTGGTCTCGCCCACCGAGCCCACATCCTGCAGGCTGCCCGAGAAGGACCGCAGGCCGAAGCCCCCGAGGCCAAGCACCAGCATCGCCAGCAAAATCCAGACGACCACGCTCTTGCCGTGACTGCGCAGTTTCATGGGCATTCCTCCTCGGGACCTGTTCTTCGCGGCTGTTTAGGGCTTTGCCCGCAAGGCTGCAAGCCGTGCCAGCATCCGGGCGATCCCGGCGGTGTCGATATTGGCAAAGGCGATGCGCATCTGGCGCGCGCCTGCGGGGTCGGTCTCGGGCATGAACATCGTGCCGGGCAGCATCAAGATGGCTGCCTCATGCACCAAAGCTCGGGCGAATTCCGGGGCCGGGCGCGGATCGGGATGGGTGACATAGGCGAAATACGCACCGCACCCCAGCAGCTCCCAGTCTGCCAGCGCCTTGATCCCTTCGGCCATCGCGGCGCGTCGCGCGAGGATTTCGAGCCGCTCGCCCGCACGCCACTCCGCGAGATTGCGCATCCCCCAAAGCGCCCCGATCTGACCCAGCTGATTGGGGCAGATCGCCACCGTATCGAGGAATTTCTCGATCTCGGCCAGCCGTGACGCGCTGGACAGGATCGCGCCGACCCGATGTCCCGTCAGCCGATAAGCCTTGGAAAAGCTATAAAGCTGGATCAGCGTCTCATCCCAGTCGGGATCGTCAAAAAGCGCATGCGGCGCGCCGTCCCGGCTGTCGAAATCACGATAGGTCTCATCCACGATCAGCGCGATCTTGTGGCGCCGCGCGAGATCGGCAAAGGCGCGCAGCAGGGAGGCTGGATATTCCACCCCGCCCGGATTGTTGGGGCTGACGAGCACGATTGCGCGGGTCCGCGCGGTGATCTTGGCTGCCGCTTCCTCAGGGTCGGGCAGCAATCCGGGGCCGGGGGCCAGCGGCACTGTCTCCACCCCGGCCATATCGAGCCACATCTTGTGGTTGAAATACCATGGCGTGGGCAGGATGACCGCGTCGCCGGGGCCCGCAAGGCTTGCGAGTGCGGCACAAAACGCCTGATTGCAGCCTTGGGTGATCGCCACCTGCTCAGGCGCGATGCGCCCGCCATATTGCGCAGACCAGTCCTGCGCGATCTGGGCGCGCAGCGCGGGCAGGCCAAGCACGGGGCCGTAGAGATGGGCCTGAGGATCGCTCAGCGCGGCCTCGGCGATCGCGGCTCTGAGCCCCTCTGGGGGCGGGTCGATCGGGGCTGCCTGACTGACATTGATCAGCGGACGCTCGGGCGCAAAACTGACCCCCTCAAGCCAGCGCCGCGCCTCCATCACAGGGGGCGCGGAGGTGGCGGCAAAGGCGGCGTTGAGCGGTTGGGGCATGAATATCCTCGGGCTGTTGGCGCGAGATCACCAGAGTGCCGCGCCCTTGGCAAGCCGCCGCTGCCTCCGGCGGGATATTTTCATCACGGGAAGGGGCTATTTCGGCGGCGCGCGCAGTGCCAGCCCGAAGCGCGCATGCCATTCGCGCCATGTCAGCGCGATCACCAGAATATCGAGCGCGCTGAGCAGCAGCATCGAGATCGCGTGGTGATGGGTCCACAGGTAGAGTTGATAGACCACGAAAGCGCTCAAGAGCGCGAGCGCCGCCGGATAAGCCCAGAGCACGCCGCGCATCAGCAAGATCACGACCACGAGTTTGAGCGCGCCATGGCTGGTAAAGTAGAATCCGTAAAAGCTCTGGGTCTGGATCGAGAATTGCTGAGCTGCGTTGAGAAGCGCAGTGGCGATGGCGTCATGCGGATCTTCGGTCAGCTCGCGCTGGGTCAACCATTCGGCAAACCGCAGCACCGCATTGCCGGGCAGCCCCAGAAGGGCAAGCCCCGACAGCGTTTCGGCAGCCGCAAACAGCCCTTTGAGCAGTAGGCTGGCCTCAAAGATCCAGTGCAGCCAGCGACCCAACCGGGTTGTTTCAGAGATCCCGTGCGCCATTGCCCTAAGCGCTCAATCCGTGCCGCGATAGGGCTGGACGTATTGCAGCGCCATGTCCCAAGGGAAGAAGATCCAAGTGTCTTGGCTGACCTCGGTGATGAACGTGTCAACCAGCGGCTCGCCCTGCGGCTTGGCATAGCAGGTGGCGAAATGCGCCTTGGGGAACATATCGCGCACGAGTTGCAGCGTCTTGCCGGTATCAACCAGATCGTCGACGATCAGCACACCCTCGCCGCCATTCTCCAAGAACGTGTCCTGCGGCGGTTTGATGACCTGCGGGGCGCGCTGTTCCTGATGGTTGTAGCTTTTCACCGAGATCGTATCGACGGTGCGGATGTCGAGCTCGCGCGCGACAATGGCGGCGGGCACGAGGCCACCCCGGGTGATCCCGAGCACGCCGCGCCAGCTGCCGCCTTCGCCCGGTCCCTTGCCATCAAGCCGCCACGCGAGCGCGCGGGCATCGCGGTGCAATTGGTCCCAGCTTACATGGAAGCCTTTTTCATGGGGCAGAAGATCGGGCATTCTAAGATCCCTCAGGTCAGAGCGAGTTTCAGACCGAGCAGGGCGAGCAGGCCGCCAAACACGCGCTCGATCACGGTTTTCAGATTGAGATAGGCGGTGCGGGTCCTCTCCAACGAGAAGATCCGCGCGACCACGACGTTCCAGCCCGCATCGTTGAAGAACACCATGCAAAGGATCACGAAATAGGCCCAGAGCGGCGCATGCGGCGGGATGAAGGTCAAAAAGATCGTGCCGAAGAACACGGCCGGTTTGGGATTGGCGAGCTGGGTTGAAATCCCGAGCCAGACGAGGCGCAGCGCCGAGCGCTCGCGCGGCAGCCGGGGCAGGTCGGTCTCCAGCGGCTCGGGGGCATGACGCCACATCTTGAAGGCCAGATAGAGCAGATAGGCCGCGCCCACGAGTTTCAGCACGCTGAGCAGGGCCGGGGCCACGCGAAACAGCACCGCCAACCCAAAGAGCGCGGCTGCCGCCCAGATACAGGCGCCAAGCCCGATCCCCACCGCAAGCCACGTGCCGCGCAAAAAGCCCTCGCGCAGACTGGTGCGCGCGGCCAGCAAGACCGCTGGCCCCGGCGAGATCGCCGCGGCCAGATGGACAAAATAGATCGCGGTCAGCGCGGCGAGCGTCATGCCCTTAGTCCTTGCGGCCTTGGGTCGCGTCGATATCGGGCGCATCTACGGCTTTCATGCCGACCACGTGATAGCCCGCATCGACATGGAGATTTTCGCCCGTGGTGCCCGAGCCCAGATCCGAGAGCAGGTAGAGCGCGGCCTTGCCGACCTCTTCCTGCGTCACATTGCGGCGCAGCGGCGAATTCAACTCGTTCCACTTCATGATGTAGCGGAAATCGCCGATGCCGGAGGCCGCCAGCGTCTTGATCGGTCCGGCCGAGATCGCGTTGCAGCGGATGCCGTTCTTGCCCAGATCCTCAGCGATATATTTCACCGAAGCTTCCAGCGCGGCCTTGGCCACACCCATCACGTTATAATGCGGCATCACCTGCTCGGCGCCGTAATAGGTCAACGTCAGCAGCGAGCCACCATCGGTCATCAAATCGGCGGCGCGCGCGCAGACGGCGGTGAAGGAATAGACAGAAATGTCCATCGTCATCGAGAAATTGGCGCGCGAGGTGTCGACGTAGCGCCCCCGTAATTCGTTCTTGTCGGAAAATCCGATGGCATGGACGACGAAATCCAGCTTGCCCCATTTGTCTTTGAGCGTATCGAACAATGTGTCGATCGACTCGCCATTGGAGACATCGCATTCGATCAGCGTATCGGCGCCCAGCTGGGCGGCCAGCGGCCCCACGCGCTTCTTGAGCGCCTCGCCTTGATAGGAAAACGCAAGTTCAGCGCCGGCATCGGCGAGGGCCTTGGCAATGCCCCAGGCGATCGATTTATCGTTCGCGAGGCCCATAATCAGGCCGCGTTTGCCCGCCATCAGGTTGTTCGACATGTCAGGTTTTCCCCCGCTTCGGTCTGGTAAGTTCGAATGCTTTAGGCGAAAGGTGAGCATGCATCAAGGCTGCTGACCTGTGGTAAGACGCAATCTCATGCGTCGCGCTCTAGGGCGTGGCTGTGCGGCGACAGGAGGCAGGGATGAGCGACCGGACCGGAATTTTCGCGGGCGATGACCCGTTTGCAATCGCGCAGGACTGGCTAGAGGCCGCAACCGAGAGTGAGATCAACGATCCAAACGCGATCGCGCTTTCGACCGTCGACGCCTCCGGCATGCCCAATGCACGGATGGTTTTGCTCAAGGAAATCGAGGGGCTAGCCCTGCCGTCGGGGGGCGCCTTCGTGTTCTACACCAATTACGGATCAGTGAAGGCGCGCGAGATCGAAGGCGCGGGCAAAGCCGCCTTCGTGATGCACTGGAAATCCCTGCGCCGTCAGATTCGGGTCCGGGGGCTGGTGGAGCGCGAAGAGGGGGCGCAGGCCGATGCCTATTATGCCTCCCGTTCGCTAAAATCGCGGCTGGGCGCTTGGGCCTCGCGACAAAGTGAGCCGTTGTCATCTCGCGCGAGCCTGATGGCAGATGTCGCCCGGATCACCGCGCGCATGGGCAGCAATCCCAAACGCCCGGAATTCTGGGGAGGGTTCAGAATCAAGCCCTTGGAGATAGAATTCTGGGCCGACGGGGCGTTTCGCCTGCATGACCGTTTCCGTTGGTCTCGCTCAACGCTTGCGGAGCCATGGGAAGTCACGCGGCTCAATCCCTGATCTCAACCGCGCAAAAAACTGGAACCTACTTGAATCGTGGGGGTTTTTCTTGAAGATGGCCCCCTCTTCCTGTCCCATCTCAAGGGTGACGGAAATCGATTGCGAACAAGGAAGCCCGAATATGCAGACGGGATGGAAAATGCTTGGCGAGGTGTCCGATACGCCGACCGAATTGACCGGTATCGTCAAATGGTTCGATCCGGTCAAAGGTTTTGGTTTCATCCTTGACGCCGAGGGCGGCCCTGACATTCTTCTCCATGCCAATGTGCTGCGAAACTTCGGGCAGGGATCGGTGGCTGATCACGCGCAGATCGCGGTGCGGGCGCAAAACACGCCGCGCGGGGTTCAGGCCGTCGAGGTGCTTTCAATCGAGCCGCCCGAGGGCGAAACCGTAGCCCCGATCGAGGATCTGGGTGAGAACACGGTCGAGGAAATCAACGCCCTCCCGCTTGAGCCTGCGCGCGTCAAATGGTTCGAAAAAAGCAAGGGGTTCGGCTTTGCCAATGTCTTCGAGCGCGACGAGGACGTCTTTATTCACATGGAAGTGCTGCGCCGGTCGGGCTTTGCAGATCTCGCACCCGGTGAGGCCGTGTGCCTGCGGGTGATCGAGGGCAAGCGGGGCCGGATGGCAGCTCAGGTGCTCGCATGGGACGCCGGTTTGCGCGCGCCGCGCTAGGCGCGGTCCCGGCGCTGCTGGCCGGGCTGTGGCTCGGGGCGCAGGCAGGGCCTGCGCGAGCGCAGGATGTGCCGCAATGCCGGGCGGATCGGGTGATCGTGAAACAGGCCGACCGGCTGAGCCAGTTCCTCGTCGAGATTGCGGATACCGAAGGCGAGCGCGCGCAGGGCCTGATGGGGCGTGAGAGCTTGCCCAAAAGCGCGGGCATGCTCTTTGTCTATCCCGATGCGCGCGAGGTCTCGTTCTGGATGCACAACACGCCTCTGCCGCTCGATATCCTCTATATCGACGCGGCGGGCCGGGTGGCCAAAATCGCGCGCGAGGCCAAGCCTTTTGATGAGACCCCGCTGCCTTCGGGCGCGCCGGTGCAATATGTGCTTGAGATAAATGGCGGGCTGTCGGATCTGCTGGGCTTATCGGAAGGGGCGGTCGTGGCCTATCCGGGCATTGATCAGGCGGGGGCTGCATTTCCCTGTCCGTAACCCCTTTCCTTGAGCGCGCACTGCGGCTATGGAAGGCGTCGTCGGGGCGTAGCGCAGCCTGGTAGCGCGTCTGTTTTGGGTACAGAAGGTCGTGAGTTCGAATCTCGCCGCCCCGACCATTTCCCCTCTTTTTCCGTGAGTCTGTGGCGCCTCCCGCTGCCTATCACTACATCTTGTGGTCTATGCTCGATGTGGCCATAGGGCCACGTTTGTGAAGATTGCGTAAAATCCGGCGCGGCCGCCGTCAGATGTCCACAAGATATTGTGGGGTGTGGATTGTTCGCCCACATTCACGGCACTGTGATTGCCAAGTCCCAGCAATATTTGAATTTTTCACCGCCCCTCCCACCAAGGTTATCCACAGCCCGGCTGTGCGTGAATCGTCACGCACCGCCCGGAAGGCTTCGGTCAACAGAAAAATGCGGCTTTGCTATGTGAAAGTTTCGTTGACGGAGCACGCGCCCTACGGCAGGTTGTGTCTCGTCAGCGGCAAACCCACCAGATGTAGTGGAGCAGCGGGCCAAGGGACAGAATATGCAGCGAGCGCCTTCCATTGCTCGCGACTCGCTTCCTCGGGGGCGGGGCCGGATCTGACTTTGCTTGCTCACAGCCGACTTTGTAACGCGAGCGATGGGGATATCGGGCAGATGAAGATCGAACGGACGTTCACGACAGAAGAGACCGGCGCCTATGGGGCACTGGCCTTCACGACCACCGCTTCGGAGATTCGCAATCCCGATGGCAAGGTGGTGTTCAGCAATGCCTCCGTCGAGGTTCCCAAGCGCTGGAGCCAAGTGGCCTCTGACGTGCTCGCGCAGAAGTATTTCCGCAAGGCCGGTGTTCCCGCAGCGCTCAAGCGCGTGAAGGAAAAGGGTGTGCCCGAATTCCTGTGGCGCTCGGTTCCCGACGAAGACGCGCTCGCCCAACTGCCCGAAGAGGCCCGCTTCACCGGCGAATCCTCGGCCAAGCAGGTGTTTGATCGTCTGGCCGGTGCCTGGGCCTATTGGGGCTGGAAGGGCGGCTATTTCTCGACCGAAGCCGATGCGCGCGCCTATTACGACGAGATGCGCTTCATGCTGGCCGAACAGATGGCCGCGCCGAACTCGCCGCAATGGTTCAATACCGGGCTGCATTGGGCCTATGGGATCGATGGTCCGAGCCAAGGCCACTACTACGTTGATTTCAAAACCGGCAAGCTGACCAAGTCGGCCTCGGCCTATGAGCATCCCCAGCCGCATGCCTGCTTCATCCAGTCGGTGCGCGACGATCTGGTGGGCGATGGCGGGATCATGGATCTGTGGGTCCGCGAGGCACGCCTGTTCAAATACGGCTCGGGCACCGGCACCAACTTCTCGAGCCTGCGCGCCGAGGGGGAATCGCTCTCGGGCGGCGGCAAATCCTCGGGCCTGATGGGCTTTCTCAAGATCGGCGACCGGGCTGCGGGCGCGATCAAATCGGGAGGCACCACGCGCCGCGCCGCCAAGATGGTGATCTGCGACATGGATCACCCCGATATCGAAGAGTTCGTGAACTGGAAGGTGATCGAAGAGCAGAAAGTGGCCTCGCTCGTGGCGGGCTCCAAGCTGCATGAGCGCGAGCTCAACGGCATCTTCACCGCGATCCGCGAGTTCGACGGCTCCGACGAATCCTCGGTCGATCCCAATCAGAACCCGGCCCTGAAAGCGGCGGTGAAATCGGCCAAGCGGGTGATGATCCCCGAGACCTATATCAACCGCGTTTTGCAATATGCGCGGCAGGGCTATGGCAGCATCGAGTTCCCGACCTATGACACCGATTGGGACAGCGACGCCTATGTGTCGGTCTCGGGCCAGAACTCGAACAACTCGGTGCGCGTCACCAATGCCTTCCTGCAGGCCGTCAAGGACGACGCCCCGTGGGAGCTGATCCGCCGCACCGATGGCAAGGTCGCCAAGACCGTGCGCGCCCGTGAGCTGTGGGAGCAAGTGGGCCATGCCGCATGGGCCTGTGCCGATCCGGGTATCCAGTTCCACGACACGGTGAATGACTGGCATACTTGCCCCGAAGACGGCGCGATCCGCGGCTCCAACCCGTGCTCGGAATACATGTTCCTCGACGATACGGCCTGCAACCTGGCCTCGATGAACCTGCTGACCTTCTACAAGAACGGCCAGTTCGATGCCGATGCCTATATGCATGCCACGCGGCTGTGGACGGTGACGCTCGAGATCTCGGTGCTGATGGCGCAATTCCCCAGCCAAGAGATCGCGCAGCGCTCCTATGACTTCCGCACGCTGGGTCTGGGCTATGCCAATATCGGCGGGCTGCTGATGAACATGGGCTATGGCTACGACTCGCCCGAAGGCCGGGCGCTGTGCGGCGCGCTGACGGCTGTAATGACGGGTGTGTCCTACGCGACCTCGGCCGAGATGGCGGGCGAACTGGGTCCGTTCCCGGGCTATGAGAAAAACGCAGCCCATATGCTGCGCGTGATCCGCAACCACCGCACGGCGGCGCAGGGCAAGGTCGGTGGCTACGAGAAGCTGTCGGTCAAGCCGGTCGCGCTCGATCATGCGGGCTGCCCTGATCAGCGTCTCGTGGCGCTGGCCCAGCAAGCGTGGGACGAGGCGCTGAGCCTTGGCGAGAAACACGGCTACCGCAACGCGCAGGTCTCGGTCATCGCCCCCACCGGCACGATCGGTCTGGTGATGGATTGCGACACCACCGGAATCGAGCCCGATTTCGCGCTGGTGAAGTTCAAGAAGCTCGCAGGCGGCGGCTACTTCAAGATCATCAACCAATCGGTGCCCGCCGCCCTTGAGAAGCTGGGCTATGGCTCGGCGCAGATCGAAGAGATGATCGCCTATGCGGTCGGTCACGCCAGCCTCGGCAATTGCCCCGATATCAACACCACCACGCTGATCGGTCACGGTTTCGGCCCGCGCGAGATCGAGAAGGTGCAGGCAGCTCTGCCCACCGCCTTCGACATCCGCTTCGTGTTCAACCAGTGGACGCTGGGCGAGGAGTTCTGCACCCAGACGCTTGGCATTCCCGCCGAGAAGTTGAACGATCCGACCTTCGACATGCTGCGTCACCTTGGCTTCACCAAGGCGCAGATCGATGCGGCCAACAACCATGTCTGCGGCACCATGACGCTCGAGGGCGCACCGCATCTCAACGATGAGCATCTGGGCGTGTTCGACTGCGCCAATGCCTGCGGCAAGACCGGCAAGCGCTACCTGTCGGTGGAGAGCCACATCACGATGATGGCGGCGGCGCAGAGCTTCATCTCGGGGGCGATCTCGAAAACGATCAACATGCCCAACTCCGCCTCGATCGAAGAGACGCTGGCCGCCTATGAGCTGTCCTGGTCGCTCGGGATCAAGGCCAATGCGCTTTATCGCGACGGCTCCAAGCTGAGCCAGCCGCTGGCCTCGGCGCTGGTCGATGATGACGAGGATGCCGAAGAGATCTTGGCAACCGGCTCGTCGCAAGAGAAAGCCGCCGTTCTGGCCGAGAAGATCATCGAGAAGGTGATCGTCAAGGAGATGGTGCGCTCGCATCGCGAGAAACTGCCCTCGCGCCGCAAGGGCTACACCCAGAAAGCCGTGGTCGGTGGCCACAAGGTCTATCTGCGCACCGGCGAATATGACGATGGCAATCTCGGCGAGATCTTCATCGACATGCATAAGGAAGGTGCGGGCTTCCGCGCGATGATGAACAACTTCGCCATCGCTGTGTCCGTGGGCCTGCAATATGGCGTGCCGCTGGAGGAATTTGTCGACGCCTTCACTTTCACCAAGTTTGAACCCGCCGGCATGGTGCAGGGCAACGACTCGGTCAAGAACGCGACCTCGATCCTCGATTATGTCTTCCGCGAGCTGGCGATCAGCTATCTCGACCGCACCGATCTGGCCCATGTGAAACCGCAAGGTGCAAGCTTTGACGATCTGGGCGGCGGTGTGAGCGAGGGCAAGCGCGAGGACGGCAATCTCGAGCCGATCTCGGATAATGCCAGCAAATCGCTTGAAGTGCTGCGCCAGATCTCCTCGACCGGCTACCTGCGCAAGCGCCTGCCGCAAGAGCTGATGGTGCTGCAGGGGGGCGGGGCGCAAGAGACGCTCGTGCGTCGCGAGATGCCCGCCCAAAGCGCGCAGGCGCGGGCCTCTGGCTCGACCGCTATCGCCTCGGGCGGGGTGACGATGGATGCCCGCGCCAAGGCCAAGATGCAGGGCTACGAGGGCGAGGCCTGCGGCGATTGCGGCAACTACACTCTGGTGCGCAACGGCACCTGCATGAAGTGCAACACCTGCGGCGCGACCAGTGGTTGCAGCTAAAGGGCAGGGGCCTCGGGCGACCGGGGCCCCGACGAGTTGAGACGGGCCGGAGCTGCCACCCCGGTGAGACTATGATGCCGGGGCTGCCACCCCGAGTTTCGCAACACCAAGGCTCCGCGACATCGCGGATGGGGGGATGACGGTGGAATTGATTGTTGGAAACAGGCGTGTGCAACCGCAAGAGCTGCGCGAGATCCCCGGCGGGATCGAGGCGGAGTTCTCGGGGGCTGCGCTGAACGTGTTGATCGATGCGAGCTTTGGCTCGGGCGACACAATCGAGCTGTGGCGCGGGGCGCATCTGCCCGAGCGCCTCGATGTGATCGACATCCGCATGGAGGGCTGCGCGACCACTGTCACGCTCAGCCGCGCGGGCGCGATGGCGCTGAACTGAGCGACGAGATCCGGGGCGGGTGCGCTCGCCCTTGACGCCGAGAAGGCCCAGGCGAAACGAATAACACCTCGGGCGGTGAAACAATGAGCCTGATCGGCGAAACTGACCCTCTCCATCCCCCTTGGAGAGGGTCTTTTTATGCGTCTAGTGGATCGGTGGCCGGATCAAGCCCGCGGCGCGTTTCTCAAGGGCGCGTTGCATTTCGTTGCGCTCGCCCGTGCCGTAGCCGCGCAGGCAGAGTCGCTCGACGGGCGAGAGCGCGCGCCAGAACTGATTGAGTTCTTCGTCGCGCAGGCGTCGCGGGGCGCCGCTTAGCCGCAGCTCGCAAATCCGCTCGGCCACGTCGAGGAGCCGCAGATGCAGCGCGATCAGCAGCGGCTCGAAGGCGGCCCGACTGTCTGCGTTGTTGCGCAGGTGCAAGAGTGCGCCCTCGCCGATGGTCATCGTCCTGGCGAGCCCCCAGCCTAAAATGTCGGCGGCGCGGTGCGGTGGTTTGGGAGCTTTGCCGGTCAGTCCATAGGTCAGGGCGAGGATCTGAAACTCGTCTTCGGGCAGGGTGCGCAGCACGGCCACACAGGCCCGCTCTGTCGCGCTTTCGGCCTCGTCCATATGGGTGCAATTGACAGCCGGGATCTCTCCTTCGGGGCGCTCTGCGCGGAGCAAGATGCCGCGAACGACCTTGTCGACTTTGCTCAGAATGGTGTCTGCGAACATATCCCGTCCTTACGATCTGTTTCGCCTCCCAAGGAGAAAAGATAGATCACGCACCGGACTCGTCCGCATTTTTTTGAGCGCGTTCGGGCGATCGTGAGATCACGTTTTTCGGAATGCGCATAAAAAAGGCGCCCGCCTTTACGGGGCGGGCGCTTGGAGTTTCTTGGTTGATCAGTCTTTGATCGAGCCTTCTTCATCCCGGCGCTGGGACATTTGCGATTTCACCTTGCGACCGAAGATGAGCGGCAGAATGAAGCCGATGATCGCGATGACCCAAAGCGTGATAGCCAGCGGGCTGTCGATCAGGGTGAACCAGTTGCCGTTATCGATGGTGATCGCACGGCGCAGGTTGCTCTCCATGGCGTTGCCCAAGAGCGTGCCCAGAATGATCGGCACCAGCGGCACGTCAAACTTGCGCAAGATCCACCCCATCACACCAAAGCCCACCATCACCAGCAGGTCGAAGGACGAGCCCGAGATCCCGTAGATCCCGACAAAGGACACCATCGCCACGATCGGCATCAGGATGCGCGGCGGCACCATCAGCACGCGGGTGAACAGCCCCACCATCGGAATGTTCATCGCCAGCAGCATGAAGTTCGCGATGAAGAGCGCCGCGATCAGGCCCCAGACCACATCGGGGTTCTGGGTGAACAGAAGCGGGCCCGGGGTGATGTTGAGCGAGAGCAGAACCGCCAGCAGCACCGCCGTCGTCCCCGAACCCGGCACACCGAGCGCGAGCATCGGCACCAGCGCGCCGCCCGCGGCTGCGTTGTTGCCTGCCTCAGGGGCTGCCACGCCACGCGGATCGCCTTTGCCAAAGGTCTTGCTTTGCGGGTCGACCAGCCGTTTCTCGAAGGAATACGAGATGAACGAGCCCAGCGAGGCGCCAGCGCCCGGAAGCACGCCGGCGATGAAGCCCAGCACGGTCGAGCGGAGCATTGTCGGCGTCGTCTGCTTGATCATCGACATCGGGGGCGACAGGCGGCCGATCTCAACTTTGCGATTGGTCGAGGCACTGCCGTGGCGATGCTCGAGGAAGATGAACACTTCCGACAGCGCGAAGAGGCCGACGATCGCGACGAGGAAGTCGATCCCGTCATAGAGATGGACCTCGCCGAAGGTGAAGCGCGGAACGCCCGTTTGGGTATCCACACCAATCATCGCAAGACCAAGACCGAGCGCTGCGGCAAAGGCCGATTTCGCCTGATTGGTCGAGGACACGCCGCCCAGCGTCATGAAAGCCAGCGCGAAGAGCGCGAAATATTCCGCCGGTCCGAAGAGAAGCGCGATTTTGACGAGCTGCGGGGCGAGGAAGATCAGACCCCAGGTCGCGAAGAACGAGCCCACGAACGAGGCGAGGCCCGAGAGCGAGAGCGCCTGACCGGCCATGCCCTTGAGCGCCATTGGATGCCCGTCGAGACAGGTCATCATCGCGGGTTCGTCTCCGGGAATGTTGAGCAGGATCGACGATATTCGCCCGCCATACATCGCCCCGTAATAGACCGAGGTCAGCAAGATCAGCGAGGGCGTGGCGCCCAGCCCCAGCGTGAAGGCCAGCGGGATCAGGATGGCCACCCCGTTGGACGGGCCGAGGCCGGGCAGGGCGCCCATGATGGTGCCCAGAAAGCAGCCCAGAAGGGCGAGCAGGATGTTTTGCCACGTCAAAGCGATGGCAAAACCGTCTGCGAGGGAAGAGAGGGTATCCATGGAAATCTCCTCAGATGCCGAGCGGACCACGTGCGAGCGACAGGCCCAGCACGAGGTGGAAAATGACGTAGATGCCGAGCGAGGTGCCGATGCCGGTGATCAAGGTGGCCAGCGGCTTCGAGCCGAGGCGCCATGTCAGATAGGCAGAGGCCAAGGCGGTCGCGATGACGAAGCCCGTGACCGGCAACAGCTCTGCATAGAGGATCAGCACCACGGTTGCGGCCAGCACCTCGACCAGACGGCCGACGCTGGGCCAGTCCGGCGAGGCATCGGGCTTGAGGATGATGGCAATCGAGGCGAGGCCTAAGATTGCCGCGATGATCAGCGGAAAGGCCTTGGGGCCGACCGCATCGGACAGGAAACTTTCCTCGATCTGCGTGGCTGCATAGGCGTAGCCAAGGGCGAGAACGAGGCCGACGATACCAAAAATACGATCGCTCATAGGGAGCTCCTTTTGGAAAACGAGTAACGGCTTTGGGGCGGGGGGGAGGCTGGTATGAGTGGGCGCCGCATTTTCATGCGGCGCCTCTTGGGTCAGCGGCGCTGAGCGCGCGCTTACTTGATGATCCCGATCTGCTTCGAGATGTCTTGGATCTGGTTCACCGATTTGGCGACGAATTCCTCGAACGCCTTGCCCTGCAGATCGAGCGGAGCCAAGCCGTTGGCTTCCATCGTCTTTTTCCACTCGGGCGAGTTGTAGAGATCGGTGATCTTCGACACCCAAGCGTCATAGGCTGCATCGCTCATGCCGCCGGGGGCGTAAAAGCCGCGCCAGTTCGCACCGATCGCATCGACGCCTTGCTCTTTGGCGGTGGGGAATTTCGCGAACGCACCCGTCAGACGCTCGGGGGCGAGCACGGCCAGCACGCGGATATCGCCGCTGTCGACAAAGCCCTTGGCTTCCGAGAGATCGCCACTGAACGCCTGAACCGAGCCTGCCAGAAGCTGGGTCACAGCCTCGCCGCCACCATCAAAGGCGATGTATTTGATCTTGCGCACGTCCTTGATGCCATAGGCATTGGCCGCGATCAGCACCTTGAGGTGATCCCAGCCGCCAACGGCCGAGCCGCCCGCCACGGAAATCGAGCTCGGATCTTTCTTGATCATATCCAGCAGCTCGGGCAGCGTCTTGATCTTGCTGTCGGCTGCGACCGCGATCACACCGTAATCCGCGCCGATCGAGGCGACCCAGCGAACCTGGTTCATGTTGTTGCCCGGATAGGCCCCCTGCGCCAGACGGGTCGCGGTGGCCGAAGAGGCCGCGACGATCAGGTTGTTGTCGTCATTGCGCTTGTTCACGACTTCCGCGAATGCCACGCCACCGCCGCCACCGGCGAGGTTGACGACCTGCATGGTCTGCTTGAGCAGGCCCAGATCCTGCAGCGACTTGCCGACCTGACGGCAGGTGAAGTCCCAGCCGCCGCCCGGGTTGGCAGGCGCGATACATTCAGGATTTTCCGGGGTGAAGCCCTGCGCCGAGGCGCCAATGGACGATACGCCGAGCACAACGGCTGCGACGGACAGGCGAATTGCCTTAAAAAACATGAGATAACTCCTCCAAAGTCATATCTGGCCGGGCTGTGAGGCCGCCCGGTCACCGCGCCGTCGCTCCGCACTTTGCGGTCTCCTCGCGATTGGCTATGAAGGGTGTACTGCTTCAAGCTGTCATGAACCTGTCACGGCAAACGGAGCAGATGTGAGGAGCCGGGAGCGGCATGAGAATTTTGATTGTCGAGGATGCGGGGGACGTGGCCGAGGTCGTGGCGATCCGGCTGGGCAAAACCGGTATGGCCTGCGATCTCGCCGAGAGCTGTGCCGAGGCTGAGGACTGTCTTGCAGTGCAGCGCTATGACGCGGTGGTGCTTGATATCAACCTGCCAGATCGCAATGGTACAGAGCTGCTGCGCGATATGCGCGCGCGGGGTGACCGTACGCCGGTGCTGATGCTCACGGCGCTTTTTTCGGTGGATGATCGGGTCTCGGCGCTCGATCTTGGCGCTGACGACTATCTGGTGAAACCCTTCGATCAGCGCGAGCTGGAGGCGCGGCTGCGCGCGCTCATGCGCCGCGAGGCCGATCAGAAATCCGACGCGATCACGCTCGGCCCGCTGGTCTTCTCGCCCGCCACGCTGGGGGCGACGCTGAATGGTGTGACGCTGGATCTGACCCGGCGCGAGGCCACGCTTTTGGGGCTTTTGCTGCGCAATCAGGGCAAGGTACTCAACAAAAAACGGCTATATGACGGGCTCTTTGCCTTTGACGATGCCGATGTCGGCCTCAACGCGATTGAGCTTTATATCGCGCGGCTGCGCAAAAAGCTCGCAGGCTCATCAGTTACAATCGAGACCCAGCGCGGGTTGGGCTACCGGATCCTGCTCGATGCTTAGGAGGGCCGCCGCTCCCTTGCATGCGCCGCGCTCGCTGCTCACGCGGGTGATTGTCGGTGTGCTGTCGCTTCTGGCCTTGGGCGGCGTTTTGATCACGCTGGCGGCCTTTGCCTATGGCAAAAGCGCGGCGCGTCAGTCCTTTGATCGGCTGCTGGTCGGCGCGGCCAATGACATCGCGGAATCGATCAATATCTCGGATGGCGCACCGGTGGCCGATATCCCGGTCTCGGCCTTTGGGCTGCTGGCGCTGGCCACGGATGACCGGATTTTCTACTCGGTGCGCGACACGAACGGGAGCCTTCTGACTGGCTATGACGATCCCGAAATCGCCTCCCATGTCGGGCGTGACGTGACGGTGCCGCAGTTCTTCGATGGTCGGATGCAGAGCGATCCGGCCCGTTTCGTCACCGTCGTGCGTCGGTTTTCCGAGCGCAGCTATTCCGGCAATGTCTTTGTCACCGTGGGCCAGACCCTGCAAGCGCGCGATGCAATGGCGCTTGATCTGACGCGAGGGGCGCTGTTGATCACCGGGCTCGGCGGGATTGCCCTCATCGTGAGCGCGTTTGTGGTGATCCGCTCGGCGATGCGCCCGCTGGAGCGGATGGCGCAGGAACTGTCGACCCGCGATCCCTATGATCTCACGCCGATCCGCGCCGATGGGCCTGCGGAGGTCGCGGTGATGGGACATGCGATGAACCGCTTCATGGGGCGGCTCGACCGACAGGTGGGGGCGATGAAACATCTGATCTCGGACACCGCCCATCAGCTGCGCACGCCGGTGGCCGCGATCCGCGCGCAGGCGGAACTGGCGATAGAGGATGCGCCCGATCATCGCGAGGCCCGGCTTGAACGGCTGGTGCGGCGCACGCGCTCACTGGGTAATCTGCTTGACCAGATGCTCTCGCGCGCGCTGGTGATCCATCGCACCGACAACGCCCCGCCCATGCCTGTGGATCTGCGCGATATCGCCCTCGAAGTGCTGGAATCGCAAGACTATCAGGTTCTGGCGCCGGAAGCGGAGGTCGAGCTTTGTATCGGCGAGACCGCGGTGATCGTGCTGGCCGATGAGATCTCGCTGAGCGAGGCGGTCAAGAATATGCTGGCCAATGCGCTGCGCCACGGGCGCTCGCCGGTGCGGCTGGGCGTGACGCCAGGAGAGGTCTGGTCGGAGATCTGGGTCGAGGATGCGGGGCCGGGCCCGGCGGCTGATCTGCTGGACCGGGTCGGCCAGCGGTTCGAGCGCTCGGCCAGCTCCAAGGGCGACAGCGCGGGTCTCGGCCTGTCGATCGTGCGCGCGGTGGCGCAGGCATTTGGCGGCACTCTGCGGATGGAGACGACGGCGCAGGGCTTTCGTGTGACGCTTGATTTGCCAAGCCAGACAGACAGCGAGGGGACGCAATGACATGGTCCGTTTGGCGCGCGATCTGCGCCTGTCTCATAGCGCTTTGGGCCTGCGCCCCGCCGCTTGCCGCACAAGAAGCCGCGCGGACCTTCAAAGCCCCCGGCGCCCATCCCACGACCGAGCTTCTGGTGCGCTCCACGACGGATATCGGGATCCTTGGCCCGACGCTCAACGCGTTTGTGGAGGCGCATCCCGAGCTTGCGCTGCGCTATGAGCAATGGGGCTCGAACGCGCTCTACTCGATCGCCCGCGCGGCCTGTAGAGGCGAGGGGCAGGCGGCGGATGTGGTGTTTTCCTCGGGCGTGCATCAGATGGTGGACCTTGTGAACCGGGATTGCGCCAGCCCCTATGTCTCGCCGCTGACATCCGCCTTGCCGAAAGATCGGCGCTGGCGCGACGAGGTCTGGGGGATTACGCAAGAAGCTGCGGTAATCATTTATAACAAGGCGCTGGTGCCAGCCGCAGACGCCCCGCGCACCCGGTTTGCCTTTCTCGATCTGATGCGGCGGGCCTCGGCGCGCTATCAGGGCAAGATCGCGACCTATGATATCGAGACCTCGGGCTTGGGCTATCTCTTTGCCTTCATGGACAGCCAGCAGGCGACGACATTCGGCGGCTTGCTGGAGGGGTTCTCGCGGGTCGATGCGGTGGCGACCTGCTGTTCGGCCGAGATCATCAAGCGCGTCGAATCCGGCCAATATCTGATCGCCTATAACGTGCTGGGCTCTTACGTCGAATCCGTGCCGCATGCCAATCTTGGGGTGATCTATCCCGAGGATTACACGCTGTTCCTGTCGCGTGCCCTGATGATCCCCAAACAGGCGGCGCATAAGCAGGCCGCAGCGTTGCTTTTGGATTTCCTGCTCTCGGCGCAGGGGCAGCGCAGTCTGGCGCGCAGCAATCTGGTGCAGCAGGTCGATGCCGAGGACACCCCGCTGCCCGAAAGCGCCAAGCGGTTCATCTCGATTGATCCCACCTTGCTGGTGGCGATGGATCGTCAGCGGCGCGCCCTGTTCGTTCAGAAATGGCGCGCCACCTTCATGGCCGATACAAGCGTGCCTTGAGCGGATCCGCTTGCGAGGGCGCTTTCGGGCTTAGCCCGGCTGCCCCTCAAGGAGCGCAAGCAGCTCCTCCGTAGTGCCGGTCTCGGCCAAGCGCGGAAAGATATGCGCGATACTCGCGTTATGGGCAGCCGCGTTGCGGTCGGTCATGGCATCGATGGGCAGCGTCACGTTGAAGCCCCGGTCAAAGGCGTGGCGCGCGGTCGATTCCACGCCGATGCTGGTCGAGATCCCCGTGATCACCACCTGAGTGACACCGCGTGCGCGCAGTTGATCCTCAAGATCGGTCGTGCCGAAAGCGCCAAAGCTGTGCTTGGAGATATGGATGTCATCGGCGGCCTGATCCAGCTCGGGGACGATCTCGCTGAACCCGGCGGGCGCTTGGCTTAGATCCATCACGCCGGAATCCGTGCGGCCTCCGGGGGCTTTGGTGACCCGCACGATCACGACGGGAAGACCGCGTGCCCGGAACGCAGCTGCCAGCGCATTGCTGCGCGCGATGATGTCTTGCGCTGGATGCACGACGGGGGAGGCGGCGATGCCGTTTTGCAGATCGATGATGATCAGGGCGGATTTCGGGTCGAGTGTCGTGATGGGCATGGGATGTCCTTGTCTGAAGAGCGGGGGAGGGGCGCCTCAGTGCTTTGCGATGCGCTGGAGGACACCTACCGTGAGTTCGAGATCGGCGAGTTCGTGCGGCTCGAAACACTCGGCCAGCACCTGACCCAACGCGTCGAGCCGATCGCCGCCTGCCTGTGCCAATTGCGCCTTGCCCTGCGCACTCAGCGATACCAGTGTGCGTCGCCGATCTTTCGGATCGAACGCGCTTGTGACATAGCCTGTGGACTGCAACGTCGCGATCGTGGCGCCCATGGATTGCGGGCGCACCCCGGCGGAACGCGACAGCTCGGTGATGGATTGCGTGCCTGACTGCTCAAGCTGTAAAAGAGCGAAAGACTGGCTCGCGCTGAGATTGGCGATGCCCTCTCCAGAACGCAGCCGCCTGTTTAGCAGGGCAACCACGGCCCGAAGCTCGGTGGCGAGGGCGCGGGTTCGTTCGGTGTGACTATCAACAACATTTACTTGCATGCTTTGTTTTTAGCGTAGGGATCGCGCTGTGGAAGACGTCCAGCGAGATCGTGAACATAAGTTACCCTGAGGAAGTCAGTATCTGGTGCGCGCGAAGCTTTCAGGTCAGGCGCCCACTGAACACGTGCCGCAGGCCCCGCATCGAGAGGAATTGCAGCGCCAGCAACACAAGCGCGATCAGCACGGTGCTTTTGGGGCTTTGGGCAACCGGACCGATCAGATGCGTGGCGCTTGCCGTGACGGCCAACGCGATCAGGGCCGTGAGAAGCGCGCCCCAGACCGGCGGCGGTTGCATCACCTGCCGTAGCCGCCACAGGGTCAGCGCAAAGCCCACCGCCTCTGCCGCCGTGCCCAGCCAGATCACATAGAGAAACGAGCCGGTTTCGCGCAGCACCAGATAGCTCAGCGGCAGCACCAGAACGCGCGGCAGGTTGCCCCAGAGCCCGTTGCTGCTTTGGCCTGCCGCCAGCGCCACGACATTCGGGCCGGTCTTGGCGACTCGCAGCGCCTGCAAAATGGCGAAGGGGATGAAAAGCCCGGTGAGGGCTGCGTATTTCTCGCCCAGCAACAGCGCGATTACCGGGCTACCCAGCACGAACACCCCGACCATCAGCACGGTCCCGGTCAGAAGCGCGGCTTCGAATGTGGCCGCCGAAAGGTCGCGAAACAGCGCGGGCTCGGCGGTCGCGCGCGCCGCCGACAGCTTGGGCAGGAAGAAGTTCTGGATCGTCTTGGCCCCGATCAGCGTCGGCGTCAGGGTTAGCGTGACGCCCATCGCGTAGATCGCCAGCGCCTCCATCCCCGAGAGGCGCCCGACGATGACCTTGTCGCCCTGAAACACCAGAAACATCATCGCCGCATTGATCAAAAGCGGCGCTCCGAATTGCATGGCACCGCGCATCTCGGCCAGATCGAGCCGCAACCGGTAGCGCCGCTCTGCCATCAGATGCGACGTGATCAGCCCCAGAGCGGTATAGATCAGCATCGCCCAAAGCGCGGTGTGCCAATCGCCAAAAATCCGCGCCAGCGGCCAGAGCGCCAGCAGCGCGCCAAAGGCGGGGATCGTGCCTGTCAGCAGCACCGGCAGATAGCGCCCATGTCGCTGCGCGCGGTGAATGTCGAAATGCTGCAAGGCGTTCATCAGCGGCACAAGTGCCAGCCAGCGATAGGCGGGGGAGGCTTGCGGGATCTGCATGAACTGCGCAATCGGACCCGCGAGCAGCACGAGTGCAGCGGCGGTCACCACCCCGCGCAGCACCTGAAAGCCCTGAAGGGCGGCCTGAAACTTCGGATCTTCGCCCCGCGGGGATTGCACGATTTGCTGATGCAGCTCCAGCGTCGAGGCCATCTCGAGCACCGCCATGACCATCGCGAAGGTCGCGGCCACCCCGTAATCGGCCACCGGGATCAGACGCGCCAGCACAAGGTTGCGCGCAAGCAGCAGCGCGGAGGTCGCGGCGTTTCCGCTCAGGATCAGGATGGCGCTGCGCAGCATCGATGGGGTGCCCTCGGGCCTTCTTGGGTCACCCCGATCCCGGGGCGCGTGCAAAGGCATCTTCTTTTGTCCGCAACTGTCCGCGCTCTTGCCCTGCGGGTCAAGATCCCGCCGGGGCGGCTGTGACCTGCGGGCCACGTCTTTTTGACGCGGGGCTTGTCAGAGCGGTCCCGTTCGGGTTGAAATTGTCCAAAGACAGAGGCCAGCCACGTATGACACGCCACGCCCCCATCCTGAGCGATCCAAGCCCGACACTTGCACGCGTCGCAAAGGGTGAGCGATGCGCGGGCTGCGGGATTTGCGCGGGGATCGCGCCCAAGTCCATCGTGATGGAGATCGCGCCCTCGGGCTTTGCACGCCCCGTGCAAGGGTGCAACCTGCGCGGCTCGCAGGAAGCCCGGATCGAGGCGTGCTGCCCGGGGCTCGGCCAAGCGGCGGCGCGCGCAGGCGAGGGGCAGGATCCGCTTTGGGGGCCCTATCGTGAGATGAAGAGCGCCCGGGCTGCGGATCCGGGCTTGCGCGATGAGGCTCCGTCGGGGGGCGCATTGGCCGCGATCGCCCGCCATCTGCTGGCCTCGGGCCGGGTCGACGGGGTGATCCAGATCGTGGCGGACCCGCAATCCCCATCGGGCGCGCGGACCGCGCTTTGCGAGAGCCCCGATGCGGTCTCAAGCGGGATCGGTGCCTTGCCCGCGCCCTCAAGCCCGCTGCAGGATCTCTCCGATTATCTGGCCCGCTCGCGGCGTTACGCCTTTATCGGCAAGCCCTGCGATGCAGCCGCGCTGCGCGCGCTTGCGTGGCGCGATCCGCAGGTGGCGCGGGCCTTTCCGGTCGTGCTGTCGTTCTTTTGCGAAGGCGTTGCGCCCGCAGCTGGCCAGACGGGATTGCAGCCGCGCTGCGGGGTCTGCGCCGATGTGAGCGGGCTTACTGCCGATCTGAGCGTGGCGGATGCGGCCCAAGGGGAGAGCTTCGTGCTGGCGCGCACGGCGGTTGGGGCCGAGATCCTCGCGCAGGCCGAAGCGGCAGGCGTGCTGGAGGTCTCTGCCGCTGATCCGGCCGCGCTCCGGGACGCCCAACCCGTTTTGCGCGCACGTCGTCGCGCACTTTTCGCACGTCTGGCCGCGTTGCGCTTGCTGGCCCGCCCAATCCCGCGCTATCACGGGCTTGATCTGCGGGCCTGCGCGCGGCAAAATCCTATCCTGGACAACCTGCGCAGCTTTGCAGGCACCTTGCGCGAGAGCCTTGCGAGACCGAAGTGACCGACGCCCCGCGCATCAGCGCCTTCCATTCGACGGAGCTCCCTGTGGCCGAGGCTGCTGTTATCATTCCGCATTACAACGATGTGGCGCGCCTTTTGCGCTGTCTCGAGACATTGACCCCACAGATCGATGCGCGCTGTGAGCTGATCGTCGTCGACAATGGCTCGAGCGATGATCTAGCCCCGCTCCATGCCGCCTATCCCGATCTGCGCGTCGTGACCGAGACCCGCAAAGGGGCCGCCGAGGCGCGCAATCGTGGCGTGGCCGAGACCACCGCCGAGCGCCTCTTTTTCATCGACAGCGATTGCGTCGCCGATCCCGACTGGATTGTCACGGCGTTTGAGGTGATGGAGAGCGGCGATCTGGTCGGCGGGCATGTGTTTGTCTTTGACGAGACCCCGGCGCCGCGCTCGGGTGCTGAGGCGTTTGAGACCGTCTTTGCCTTCGATTTTCGCCGCTATATCGAGGAGAAGGGCTTTTCGGGCACCGGCAATCTGCTGACCCGCCGCGATGTCTATGAGGCGACAGGGCCGTTCATCGCGGGGCTGTCGGAGGATCTCGACTGGTGCCGGCGGGCGACCGCGAAAGGCTACCGTCTCAGCTATGCTGAAGGGCTGCGCGTGGGCCATCCCTCGCGACAGGACTGGGCGGCTTTGGCGCGCAAATGGCGGCGCTTGAGTGAAGAGGGCTTTGGCGTGAACGGCAAAGATCCGCGCGCACGTCTGGTCTGGGCGGGCAAGGCGCTGTTGATGCCGGTCTCGATCCTCGCCCATATCCCCAAAGTGCTGCGCCACCCCGCCTTGCGCAGCCCCGGCGAGCGTTGGGCGGCGCTGGGTACGCTGGCGCGGTTGCGGCTGGCCCGGATGGGCTGGATGCTCCGGCAGGCGGTTTGGGGCAAGCTCTGAGCCAGTGCCATTTCGCCACAGATCGCGCGCAGCGATGGGACGGCGGCGCTGTTTTCCTTGTCGCAACGGCCTTTAGGCTGCATTCCTAAGAGAGATAATGCAGCAAAGCTGAGCCGCGATGAACGCGGTCGCGACAGGCGAGATCGATGAATGATGTGACGCAGAACGGCACGGGCGGGCTCCGTGCATTGGGGCGAGCGCTTGGCGGCTGTCTTCTGGCGCTGAGCCTTGCGGGGCCGGTACAGGCGCGCGACTGGGTGGTGCAGGGGCCTGCCGTGCTGAGCGCTCTGAGTGCGCGGGTCAGCGCGGGCGATGTGCTGGATCTCGCGCCCGGCAATTATCCCGAACTGGTGCTCTACAAAGTGTCGGGCCGTGCCGATGCGCCGATCACCGTGCGCTCGCAGGACCCGGCCAACCCCGCCCGGATCGCCCGGATGAACCTGCGCGAGACCAGCCATATCGTGCTGTCGAACCTCTATTTCGATTATCGCTACACCGCCAATGATGACCCGAGCCTACGGCCCTTTCAGGTCTTCACCACCCGCGATCTGACGATCCGCAACAGCGTGTTTGACGGCGATATGGCGCCCGCCGGGGCCGATGCGATCGAGCGCGGTCCGCGCCCTACGGCCTTCGGTCTTGCCGTGCGGGCCTCGAACGGGGTGCGCATCGAGAATAACGAGATCCGGCGGTTTTTCCGGGGGCTGGTGATCAGCGATACCGTCAATATCGACGTGCGCGGCAATGATCTGCATGACATGCGTATGGATGGGATGAATTTCGCGCAGGTCGAGCGCGTGAAGATCTCGCACAATACGATCCATGATTTTCTGCGCGCGGCCAATGCGGGCGATCATGCCGATATGATCCAGTTCTGGACGGCGGGCACGACGCGCCCGAGCCGGGATATCGAGATCTCGAACAATATCCTCAATTCGGGGGAGGGGCTGTTCACCCAATCGATCCTGATGCGCAACGAACTGGTCGATCGCGGCAAGGCCGGCCCCGAGATGTTTTACCGCAACATCACGATCCGCGACAATGTGATCATCAATGCCCATCTTCATGGCATCACCGTGGGCGAAACCGATGGCGTCACGATTGCGAATAACACGCTGATCCGGAACCGCTTTTCGCAAGGCGATAGCGCGGATCCCAAGCTCTGGATCCCGTCGATCCGGGTGGCGCGCTCGGCCCGCGATGTGCGCATCGAGAAGAACGTGGTGGGCGAGATTGTGGGGCCCGTGGGCCAACCCGGATGGAGCGTCGAGGGCAATTTGCTGATCCAGGATCTTTCGCCTGAGCGGCCCAATTACTACGACACGCTGTTTGTTGCCGCCCGCACCGGGCTGCCCGACGATCTGAGCAATTTCGACTACCTCCCCAACGGTCCGCTGGCGGGCGCAGGTGTGGGCGCGCCGCTGCTGGATCGCCTCAGCGGTGTTGCAACCGCGTTTCAGCCGGTGATGCGCGTCAAGACCACGCCCGAGAGCGGGATGGGGTTCGCGTTCGATGCCGGGCAGACGGTGCTGCCCGCCGGGGTCGATCCCGCGCAGGTGCGCTATACGTGGCAAATTGGCAAAGCCGTACCGCAGGAAGGTGCGCATCTGACCATGTCATTTCAGCAGCCCGGCACCTATCGGGTTGCCCTGACCGCGACGCTGTCCGATGGTCAAAGCCGCACCGCGCTAGGTCAGATTGCGGTGCGCGACGGGCGGGTGCTGACCTTTGATCCCAAAATCGGACGGCTGATTTCGCATGTAGGCGCAGAGCCTACCGCGTTGTCGACAATTCCGCTCTCGCCCGGCGGGCTGGAGTTTGGGCTAGGCGGCGGTTCGATCCAAGTGCCGCCTGCGATGATCGCGCCCTTCTTCGGGGCCGAGAAATTCACCCTGACGATGCGGCTGCGCGCGCTTGGCGATTACAAATCCGCAGGCGAGATCGCGCGCGTTCATCAATCGCTGATCATCAAGGCGACGGGACGCGGGACGTTGACGGTCGAGTTTTGGCCCGCCAATGGTCAGAGGCTGTTTTTGCGCACCCGCCGCATCCCGCTTTATGACGGGAAATGGCACGATCTGAGCTTTGCCTACGATTCCGCCGCGCATCATTTCGAGGTGCGTGCCGAGGGCAAGGTGATCGGAGAGGGCACTGTCTCGGGGGAGACCCGCCCGATGGAGTACTGGGGGCTTTCGCTGGGCTACCCCTTTGGCAATCAAGCCAGCTTCCACGGCGAGATCGAGGCGCTTGAACTGGATGCGCTTGGCCCCGCAGTGGCAGGCGTGCTGTGACGATGCGCGCCGAACCACTGCCGCGCGGTGTGCCGCGCGCGCCTCTGCGCCGTGGTCCTCAAAACGGCGCTGCGGACGCTTCGCGCGCCCCGATGGCGGATGCAGCTCTGGCCTCTGCCAAGCTGCCGCGCCCGGTGCTGATCATGCTGATCGCGATCCTCGTGCCGATCTCGTTTCACCTTGGGCCATTGGCGCTCACCGGGTTGCGGTTGGTCTTGATCGTGATGATCATCCCGCTGCTGATGGGGCTGTTTTCGGGGACTTATGGGCGAATGTTGGCTGTGGACTGGCTGGTGCTTGCGCATTTCGGCTGGCTCACGCTGGCGCTGGCGGTGAACAATCCCGACCGGGTGATCCAGCAGGCGGGATCAGTGGGCATTGAGTTTCTCGGCGGCTATCTGATGGGGCGTGCCTATATCCGCAGTCGCGCGGATTTTGCAGCGCTTGCGCGCGCGCTGATCTACTCACTCGTGCTGATGCTGCCCTTCACGATCTACGAGACGCTGACCGGCACGCCGATCCTGGCGGTGATGATCGCCAAGCTGCCCGGGATCGGTTCAGTGACGCCGGTCTTTGCCGATCCGCGTATGGGACTTGAGCGCGTGCAGGGCCCGTTCGACCATCCGATCCATTTCGGGCTTTATGCCTCGGTGGCCTTCCCGCTGGCCTTTGTCGCGCTGAGCGGGGTGCGCTCGGTGCTTTGGCGGGTGCTGATGAGCGCGATCGTTGTGGGCTCGGGCGCTCTTGCGCTCTCATCGGGGGCGTTGTTGGCGCTGTTCTTGCAGATTGGACTGATCCTCTGGTCGATCACCTTCCGTAAGATCGCGTGGCGCTGGTGGCTGCTGGTGGGGATCTTCGCCTCGGCCTATATCGCGATTGATCTCCTCTCGAACCGCAGTCCGATCAAGGTCTTCATGTCTTATGCGACCTTCTCGGCCCATACGGCCTATTGGCGCTCGATCATCTTCGATTGGGGGATACAGAATGTGTGGGACAACCCGATCTTTGGGCTGGGCCTGAATGACTGGGTGCGTCCGGCCTGGATGGTGTCAGACAGTATGGATAATTTCTGGCTGGTGATGGCGGTGCGCTACGGCATTCCGGGCTTCCTGTTGCTTGCCACGGGCTACGTCATCGCGCTTGCGCAGATCATGCGGCGCGATTTTTCGGGCGATTTCCGGCTTTTGATGTATCGCCGCGCTTGGGTCTTCACCTTCGTGGGGCTGTCTTTCACGTTGAGCACCGTCCATGTCTGGGGGGCGGTCTATGCGTTCGTGTTTTTCATGTTCGGCGCGGGGCTGTGGCTGATCGATGCGCGTGAGCAAAGCGCCGAGGCCGACACGCCCGAGACGGCGGCGGGCGTGGGGCTGCGCTATTCGCGTTTCGCCCCGGTGCATCGCAGGGGGATGTCATGAGCGCGCGTCTCAAGGTGCTGATGATCGCCCCCGATATCTCATGCGAGGCAACCGGCGAGGCCTATGTCGCCTTTCAATGGGCGCAGGCGCTGGCCCCGCTTGTGGATCTGACCACGGCGAGCTTTCAGGATCCGGGGCATTCCGCGCTAAGCACGCAACTGCCCGAGGCACGCGTGGTGACATGGCCGCGTCCGACGATCCTCGACAGCAACCCGCGGCTGCGCGCGATGCTCAAGCCCGAATGGCCGCTTTTCATGCGCAAGGTCCGTCGCTACCTGCGCGCGCATGGCGCTGAATTCGACATCGCCCATCAGATCATGCCGCAGGCGATGCGCTATGCCACGCCGCTGCGCGGGGCGGGGCTGCCCTATGTGATCGGGCCGCTGGGGGGCGGGCTGAGCACGCCCAAGGCCTTTGCCGCTGAGGGCGGCGGGGCGAAATGGTACACAAGGCTGCGCGCGCTCGATCACCTGCGGCTGCGCTATGATCCGGCGCTGCGGGCGTCCTACGGGCAGGCTGCTTTGGTACTGGGGGTTGCGCCTTATGTGCGCGATCACCTCGCCCCGATTGCGCTGCGCGATTATGAGAATGTGCTCGAGCTGGGCATTGCGGAAGCCGCGCCTCCCGAGGCGCGCAAACCGCGCGAGGACGGCAAGATCCACCTGTTGCATGTCGGGCGCGGGGTGCGCACCAAGGGGCTGCGCGATGTGGTGCGCGCCTTGGCGCTGCTCGCTGAGCGCGACGATCTGCATTTGACGAGCGCGGGGGCGGGCGAGGAAATCGCGCTCTGCCGCGCCGAGGCTGAGCGGTTGGGCGTCGCGGATCGCTGCACCTTTCTCGGGGCGATCCCGCGCGCCGAGGTCGAGACGCTCTATCAAAGCGCCGATATCTTCGTCTTCCCAAGCTGGCGAGAACCTGCGGGCAATGTGCTTTACGAGGCGATGCGCTGGGGGCTGCCGGTGATCGCGGCGGCGCGGGGCGGACCTGACGGTATCGTCGAGGAGGGCGTGACGGGGCTGAAATGCGCGGTCAGTACGCCCGAGGCGCTGGCCCGCGACGTGGCCCGCGCAATCGCGCGGCTGGCCGATGACGCAGACTTGCGCGCGCGGCTCGGCGCGGGGGGGCGGGCGAAAGTGTTGGCTGAGGGGCTATGGCCTGCCAAAGCCGCCGGTCTTGTCACACTCTATCATCGGGCGCTCGAGGCCAGATAGAAGCGCCTAGTACCCGATCCGCGCGCGGGCCTCGGTTGAGAGCGCGGCCATCACGCCGCGCGGCGGGGCCTTGCCGAAAAAGCCGCGCAACAGCGCATGAGCCTCGGCGCGGTGGCCTTGCACGAAAAGCTGCACAGCCTTTGCCAGCGACCAGAACATGCCGCCCATGAGACCGGGCGGGAAATGGCGGCGCAGGAACATCGCACGCGCCCGGTGCTTGAAATATTGCGAAAACGGCGAGGCGACCGAGCCCAGCCGCTGCGAGCCGATGGCGCTGCCTGCCATATGCTCGACCACCGCATCGGGACAAAAGGCGATGCGCAGCGGGCCGCGCCGCAAGGCCCAATCAACCTCTTCGTAATAGAGGAAATAGTCCTCGGCCATCGGCCCGGCGGCCTCATAGAAAGCGCGGGTCGCGATCAGGCTGGCACCGGTCACAAACTCGATCCGGGCGGGATCGGGCGGGGCCGTGCTCACCGGGGCGAATTGGTTGAGATTGTGGGTGATTCCAGTGCGTTGATCGATCACACCGCCATCGATCTGGATCTTGTCCGGCGCATCGGCATAGACCACGCGATGCGCAATCAGCCCGACCTGCGGATCTTCGCGCAGATAGGTCGCGAGGGCGGCCGGGGCCTCGGGCGGGGCGATGCAATCGGGGTTCAAAAGCCAGAAGCGCTCGATCTCGGGATGCCGCGCGAGGCGCTCAAGCCCCATGTTGATCCCGGCCGCAAAGCCGCCATTGACGCCCGCCTTGACCAGCGAGATCCCGGCCTCGCCCGCCTGCGCGGGGGCCAGCAGGGCCGGACCCACCGTCTCGCGCACCATTGCATTGGTCCGGTCGCGCGAGGCGTTGTCGATGATCACGACATGCAAGACGACATCGCGCGCCGCCATCAGGGCGCGCAGGCAGGTGCCGATGACATCCGCCGAATTATAGGTGACGATCACCACGCCCAGATGCGGGGGATCAATTGGTCCAGAAGTCGCGGCCATAGGTCTTTGAAATCCGTGCAAGTTTTGGGCACAAAATCAGAGACCTGCAGCGAAAGCCAGTGCGATTATGCGCCGCGCGTCGATTGTCGGGCGGGCGTGGCGATCAAACCCCACGCGACAGCGCCGCCACCCCGGTGCGTGCCACTTCCATCAGGCCCAAGGGGCGCATCAGATCGGCAAAGGCGTCGATCTTGGCCGAGGGGCCGGTGATCTCGAAGACGAAGCTCTCAAGCGTGCTGTCGACCACATTGGCGCGGAAAATATCGGCCAGACGCAGCGCCTCGACGCGCTTGTCGCCGGTGCCTGCGACTTTCAGCAGCGCCAGTTCGCGCTCGACCGGCGTGCCCTCGACGGTGAGATCCTTGACCTCATGCACCGGGACGATCCGGCCCAGCTGCGCCTTGATCTGGTCGATCACAGATTCGGTGCCACGGGTGACCACGGTGATCCGGCTCAGATGGCCTTTGTGGTCGACCTCCGCTACGGTGAGGCTGTCGATGTTGTAGCCGCGTCCCGAAAACAACCCGATCACGCGTGCAAGCGCGCCTGCCTCGTTATCCACGATCACCGCAAGCGTGTGCGAGCTTTCGACCTGGCTGTGGCTGTCGCGTAGGTCATAGACCGAATGGCTCGACGCGCCTTTCTTGATTTTTAGAGCGGACATTGCCTCTCTCCCTTTCTCGTCTTTGGATCAGATCGCCGTCTGACCCGAACTGTCGCGATAGATGCGGGCAGGGCCGCGTGGCCCCGCGCGCGAGCTACACCAGAGCGCCGCCGCCCTTGAACGCCTCGGCATCCGCCGACAGCAGCATCTCGTTATGAGGTTTGCCCGAGGGGATCATCGGGAAGCAGTTCTCATGCTTTTCAACGAGGCAATCGAACAGCACCGGACCGTCATGGTTGATCATCTCCATGATCGCATCGTCGAGATCGGCGGGATCTGACACGATCATCCCCTTCCAGCCAAAGCTCTCGGCCAGTTTGACGAAATCAGGCAGGCTTTCGCTCCAGGACGAGGAATAGCGCTCGCCATGCAGCAACTCTTGCCACTGGCGCACCATGCCCAGCCGCTCATTGTTGAGGATGAACTGCTTGACCGGCGTGCGGAACTGGGTCGCGGTGCCCATCTCTTGCATGTTCATCAGCCAGCTGGCCTCACCGGCCACGTTGATCACGAGGCTGTCGGGATGCGCGATCTGCACCCCGATCGAGGCGGGGAAGCCGTACCCCATTGTGCCCAAGCCCCCCGAGGTCATCCAGCGGTTGGGATCTTCAAAGCCCAGATATTGCGCCGCCCACATCTGGTGCTGGCCGACTTCGGTGGTGATGTAGCGATCACGATCCTTGGTCAGCGCCTCCAGCCGCTCAAGCGCGTATTGCGGCTTGATCGTCTTTTCCGAACCGGTATAGGCGAGGCAGTTCACCTTTTTCCACGTGTCGATCTTGGCCCACCATTTGGCGACGGCCGCGGCGTTGGTCTTGCGCCCGCGGGCTTTCCAGATTTTGAGCGCATCTTCCAGCACATGACCGATATCGCCGATGATCGGCAGGTCCACATGGATGATCTTGTTGATCGAGGAGGCGTCGATATCGACATGGACCTTGGTCGATTTGGGCGAGAAATCAGAGGTCCGCCCGGTGATCCGGTCATCGAAACGCGCGCCGAGATTGATCATCAGATCGCAGCCATGCATCGCGAGATTGGCCTCATAGAGCCCGTGCATCCCGAGCATCCCGAGCCAAGATTTGCCCGAGGCCGGATAGGCGCCTAAGCCCATCAGCGTGGAGGTGATCGGGAAGCCCGTCCCATCGACCAGCTCACGCAGCAGCTGGCTTGCGCCGGGGCCGGAATTGATCACGCCGCCACCGGTATAGAAGACCGGGCGCTCGGCGGTTTCCATCAGCTCGACCAAGCGGGTGATCGCCTCGATATCGCCTTTGACCTGCGGCTGGTAATGATCGACCCGCGCAGCCTTAGCCTCGCGATAGGTGCCGGTGGCGAATTGCACATCCTTGGGCAGATCGATCAGCACCGGACCCGGACGGCCCGAGGTTGCGATATGGAAGGCCTGATGGATCGTCTCGGCCAGCTTCTCGGTATCCTTCACCAGCCAGTTATGCTTGGTGCAGGGGCGGGTGATGCCCACGGTGTCGGCCTCTTGGAAACCATCTGTGCCCACCATAAAGGTCGCCACCTGTCCCGAGAACACGATCAGCGGGATCGAGTCCATCAGCGCATCGGTCAGCCCGGTCACCGCATTGGTGGCCCCCGGACCCGACGTCACCAGCGCCACGCCCGGCTTGCCTGTCGAGCGCGCATAGCCCTCGGCCATGTGGATCGCGGCCTGCTCGTGGCGCACGAGGATATGGCGGATGTCGTTTTGCTGGAAAATCTCGTCATAGATGGGCAGAACCGCGCCACCCGGATAGCCGAATACCGTATCGACGTCGTGATCTTTCAACGCCTGCAACACCATCTTCGCGCCGGTCATCTGCCGTGCCATTGTCTCTTTCTCCATCTTCGCGCGGGGCGGCCTTGTCCCCGGACTGCGCCTCTGTTGCACCTTTGTGCCAATAAAAAGCCCCCGGCTTTTGGCGGGGGCGCATGGAAACCTTCATGGTCGTACCGTTACCGGCCCATGCGCGAAGCTCCTACGACAAGTACAAGAATCGCAGACATTGCGTTTCCTTTCGATTGCGATTGGCGCGAGATTATGGCCGCAGATCAGGGGCGTCAATGCCCAAATCCTAAATAAAATGTCGCGCATGTCGCATTTTATTGCTGTTTGTTGCGCCACCTCTCCGCCGCACGGAAACTTTATGAAAACGGAGTGCGGGCCGGGGCGTTCTTTGAACCGGGTGGGGGCGATATTTTTTTGCGCTAACGGGTGATTTTGGTCAGATTGCCGAACCAGAAACCGGCTAAATTCCTTGACATCTTTATCTGCTCAGTCGAGGAAACCTGTAGGCCCGCAGGGATGGGCAGCTTAAAGGGGGAGGGGACGAGATGGGCAGTTTGCTGGCCCTGTCGCGCTGGATTGATTTCATCAATGAGAAGATCGGAAAGGCCGTGTCGTGGCTGATCCTTGTGTCTATTCTCGTCAGCGCGGGCAATGCGATCGTGCGCAAGCTGTTCGACAAGTCGTCGAACTCCATGCTTGAGTTGCAATGGTATCTCTTTGGTGCGGCCTTCCTTGGTGCGGCGGCCTATACGCTTAAGCAGAACGAGCATATCCGCATCGATATCGTCTATGGTGCCTTCTCGCGCCGGGTCCAGCACTGGATCGACCTGCTGGGGCACATCTTCTTCCTGATGCCCTTCGTGATCTTGATGTTGCTCAAGCTGACACCCTTCGTGATGATTTCTCTCCGTTCGGGCGAGATGTCGACCAATTCCGGTGGTCTGATCTTGTGGCCTGCCAAAATGCTTTTGCTGATCGGGTTCTGGCAGCTCTTTGCACAGGGCCTCTCCGAGATCATCAAGAAAATCGGCGTGATGCGCGGTTTGATTGACGATCCCCATGCCGATAGCGCGGGCCATCACGCGGCCGAGACGATTGTCGACGAGGAGGCGCTCTAAATGCTCGAACTCATTGCACAGAACATGGCTCCGATCATGTTCGTCTCGCTTATTATCTTCCTGCTGCTGGGCTATCCGGCGGCATTTGCACTCGCAGCCAACGGCTTGCTGTTCTTCGTCATCGGGGTCGAGCTGTCGGGCTATTCGGGCGGGTCGATCAACCTTGATTGGCCGCTCCTAAACGCGCTGCCACAGCGGTTCTGGGGGGTCTTATCGAATGAGACACTCCTAGCCATTCCATTCTTTACCTTCATGGGCATCGTGCTTGAGAAATCGGGCATGGCCGAGGATCTTCTCGATACGATCGGCCAGCTGTTCGGGCCGGTGCGCGGCGGTCTGGCCTATGCGGTGATCATCGTGGGCGCGCTGCTGGCGGCGACCACGGGGGTCGTTGCGGCCTCTGTCATCGCAATGGGCCTGATCTCGCTGCCGATCATGTTGCGCTACGGCTATGACCGCAAGATCGCAACGGGCGTGATTGCGGCCTCGGGCACGCTGGCGCAGATCATTCCGCCCTCGCTGGTGTTGATCGTGCTGGCCGACCAGCTGGGCGTGTCGGTGGGCGACATGTATAAAGGCGCGCTGATCCCCGGCATGGTGCTGACCGGCATCTATCTGGGCTATGTGCTGGTGATGTCGATCATCAAGCCCGGCTCGATGCCCGCGCTGCCCAAAGAGGCGCGCACGCTGGGCTCGGGTGTCCTGTCGCTGATCGTGGCCTTGGTCGGCGCAGGCGTGATCTTCTATTTCGGCATGCAGTATTTCGAGGCGCATGGGTCGAACGTCAACAATTCCGAGATCCTGGCCGCCGCAGTCGCGGTAATCGCGATCTATGTGGTGGCGCTGCTGGACAAGGCGCTCAAGCTGAATCTGATGAGCCGCTTGGCCCAGCAGGTGGTGATCGTGCTGATCCCGCCGCTGGCGCTGATCTTCCTCGTTCTGGGCACGATCTTTCTGGGCGTGGCGACTCCCACCGAGGGCGGTGCGATGGGGGCTGTCGGCTCGCTGGTGCTGGCCGCGATCAAAGGGCGGCTGAACTTCCCCGTCGTGCGCGACGCGCTGGCTGCGACGACGCGGCTCTCGGCCTTCGTTCTGTTCATCCTGCTGGGCGCGCGGGTGTTCTCGCTGACCTTCTACGGGGTGAACGGACAGATCTGGGTCGAGCATCTGTTGACCTCGCTTCCGGGCGGCCAGTTGGGCTTCCTGATCGTGGTGTCGTTCCTCGTGTTCTTCCTCGCCTTCTTCCTCGATTTCTTCGAGCTGGCCTTCATCATCGTGCCGCTTCTGGCACCTGCCGCGCAGGCTTTGGGCATCGATCTGATCTGGTTCGGGGTGATCTTGGGGGTGAATATGCAGACCTCCTTCATGCACCCACCCTTCGGATTTGCGCTCTTCTACCTGCGATCGGTTGCGGCCAAAGTGCCCTATATCGATAAGGTGACGGGGATTAAGATGGCTCCGGTCAAGACCTCGCAGATCTATTGGGGCGCCATTCCCTTCGTGTTCATTCAGGTCGCGATGATTGCCATCGTGATCGCCTTCCCGGCCATGGTGATGCATTACAAGGGCAAGCAGGTTGATCCATCTTCTGTCGAGATCAAGCTGCCTGCGATGCCCGGTATGGGCGGCGGGCTGGGCGGCTTGCCAAGTCTCGGTGCGCCCGGAGGGGCGTCGGGCGGGAGCAGCTCCGGCGGATCTGGCGGGGTCGGCGGATTGCCCCCCTTGCCATCTCCGACAAGCAACTGATGCCAAGCGGCGGTCCCTCGGGGCCGCCGTTTTCTTTTGGGGCGGGAACCAAAGCGGCGATGGCGCGTCTGTTCTTTATGTCGATGAAACGCGTCGACCTCAGAAAAGGATAAATCCATGCGTGTACTGGCTTTAGTAGTAGTTTCGGGTCTGACTGTCTCACTCTCTGCCTGCGGACATACAGTCACGCAGCGCGCGGCCACCGGTGGCGTGGGCGGGCTGGTTGTAGCGGGTCCGATTGGCGCGGTTGCAGGTGCAACGGCGGGTGCGGCCACGACCAAGTAAGACTGCGGGCAAGGTCTCCCGCGCCGAACGGTTCGGGGCAGGCGGGGCGTGGCCCCGCCCGCAGGTCGTCGCAGCACAGGCCAACGAAAAACCCCGGCGCTGATGGGCGCCGGGGCTGAACTCTCTATTGGTGAGACGCTTCGCTCAGAGCAGACCTTTGTTGTTCTGGCTCATCATGAAGTACGAGTAGTTGAACTCGGCGACCTGCGACCAGGTGAACCAATCCTTGCGGAAGTCCTTGATCGAGCCCCAGATCTTCGCGAATTCGGGGTTGTTGGCTTCCATCTCCGCATAGACTTCGTTGGCCGCGTTGAAACAAGCGTCCATGATCTCGGGCGAGAACGGGCGCAGCTTCGTGCCATTGGCCACAAGGGTCTTGAGTGCTGCCGGGTTCTTGTAGTCGTATTTCTGCAGCATGTCCGCATCGGCCGCCTGACAGGCGGTGTGCAGCAGGCTTTTATACTGCTCGGGCAGGCCTTCCATCTGCTCTTTCGAGAACATGAAGTGGACCGTCGGGCCACCTTCCCACCAGCCGGGATAGTAGTAATAGGGCGCGACTTTGTAGAAGCCGAGCTTTTCATCGTCATAGGGGCCGACCCATTCGGTCGCATCGATCGTGCCCTTCTCAAGCGCCGGGTAGATATCGCCGCCTGCGATCTGCTGCGGCACGAGGCCCAGTTTTTCCATGACCTTGCCTGCAAAGCCACCGATCCGCATCTTCAGACCTTTGAGGTCGTCGACGGTGTTGATCTCCTTGCGGAACCAGCCGCCCATCTGGGTGCCCGTGTTGCCGCCCGGCAGGCCGTAGAGGCCTTGCTTGCCGAGGAACTCGTTATACAGCTCGATCCCGCCGCCATGGTAGTGCCAGGCGTTCATCCCGCGTGCGTTGAGCGAGAAGGGCACGGCTGCGCCAAGCGCCCAAGTCGGGTCTTTGCCCCAGAAATAGTAGCCCACGGTGTGACAGGCCTGCACCGTCCCGTTCATCACGGCATCGGCGACCTGAAGGCCGGGAACGATCTCGCCCGCGGCGAAGACTTGGATCTTGAAGTTGCCGTCAGATCCCTCTTCGACCATTTTCGACATGACCTCGGCACCGCCATAGATCGTGTCGAGCGATTTCGGGAAAGACGAGGCAAGGCGCCAAGTGATCTGCGGGTTCGATTGCGCGATGGCAGGCGCGGCCAGCGTGCTGGCGGCAGCGCCACCCAGCGCCGCTTTGGTCAAAAAGGAACGACGGTCCATTTGGATCCTCCCATGGATTGTTATGTGCGGGACACGGGTCTCGCCGCCTGATGCCGGTCTCCAATCCGTCACAGGCCTGTATGGAAAGTTTCACCAGATGACGAAACTGTCCAGACAAGGCAAAGACTTAACGCCAAATATCACGAAAAGTTGAGGTCCGTAAAGAGGGCAAATAAACCTATGGGAGAGGGCTGCGCAGAAGATGAGCGTACGCCTCAAATCCGGGCGTTTGAGCCCGTGCGCTTTGCTCTGATATTTGCGCAGCGGGGCTTATTCGCCGCGGGTATCGGGCAGCTGGATGCGGGCCACCTGATCGGCGATCGGGTCAATCGAGAGGGGATGCGTTTCGCCCTCGTGATCGGCGGGATTGCCGATATCGATCCACTGACCGCCCTTGAAGATCTCGAGCGCTGCGAAATTCGCCTTATAGCCCATCTTGCGCGAGCCGGGCACCCAATAGCCAAGATAGACATAGGGCAGCCCCACGCGGCGCGCGATCTCGATATGATCGAGGATCAGGTACGTACCCAAACTGTCCTTGATCCGGTCGGGCTCATAGAAGGAATAGACCATCGACAGCCCGTCATCGAGCACATCGGTCAGGCAGGTCGCGATCAGCGCGCGCATCGATCCTGGCGTATCGGCGCTTTCGCGATATTCGATGACCCGCGATTTCACCGGCGTCTCCTCGATCATCGCGGCAAACTCGAAAATATCCATATCGGCCATACCACCATCGGCGTGGCGCAGATCGAGATAGCGGCGGAACAGGGCGTATTGTTCCTCGGTGGCCCAAGGGCTGGTCGCGGTACGCTTGAGATCGCCATTGCGCTTGAGTACACGGCGCTGCGATTTCGTGGTGCTGAAATCGGCCACCCGGATGCGCGCAGAAAGACACGCCGTGCATTCCGCGCAGGAGGGGCGGTAGAGCACGTTTTGTGAGCGCCGGAAGCCCTGACGCGAGAGCGAATTGTTGAGCTTTTCCGCGCCCTCACCTTGCAGGGCGGTAAACAACTTCCGCTCGGACCGCCCGTCGAGATAGGGGCAGGTCTGCGGGGCAGTCACATAGAACTGCGGTGCAAGAGGAAGCGAATGGCGCATGGTGCGAGCAAATCCGGGCTGGGCATTACTTGAAGGCTAGCAAAGCAACGCGTCGGGGCCAAGTGTTTCGTCACTACGACATAATCAGCGCCCCGGCGAGTTCAACCGGGGCGCTGCAACGTGACTTTTGTCAGATCTGGAGAGCGAGCTCAGTTCTGGGCGCGCGCATCCTCGTCATGGCTTTCTGCGGCAGCCTTGGCCCGATCTTCCATATATTGGTCGAACTCGGCCTTGTCGCGGGCTTCGCGCAGACGGCGCAGGAAGTCTTCGAACTCTTGCTGCTCGCGCTCCAGCCGCTCGATCGTGTCGGTACGGTAGGCGTCGAACGCGGCGTTGCCGGTGCTGCGCGACATGTGGAAGCTGCGCCCGCCGCAGCGGTGCCGAACGCGGCTCATCCGGTCTTCGCCGCCGCGCCAGCGCCGACCGAAGCGGCCCGTGAACAAGATGAAGGCCAGCAAGACAAGCCCAAGCGGACCTGCAAAGATAAAGCCTGCGACCATCAGCGCGATCCAAGCGCCCGGGCCGTTGCCGTCCATCCAGTCGATGGCGCGGGTGAACCAGTTGCCCCGCATGGCGGGAGCGTTGGTGTTGGTGGCGTAAGCCGACATTGGAGACCTCCGGTTTGGGTGATGTAAATGCGTTTCACATACCCAAGATCGGGTGCCAAAGGGTGGCTTGCAAGAGGTGATGTGAATGATTTTTACATCATCCGCTTAGTGCGCTGAAATCGTTTTCTTTTTATGCAACTGCTGAAAGCGTGATCAGAGGCGAAGGAAAGCGGGCCCTGGGTGGACGTCGGCGGGATCAATGCACGGGCAGTGCTTGATAAATTTCGTCTCGGCTCCGTGATTTGAATTGATCTGAGGGCAAAAATATTCACCATGGGCGCAGGTCTCACACGCGAGGTGGGGCAGGTATATGGGAGGGAAACGATGTTTCACAGCATCAAGATCGGCGCGCTTGTCGCCGGTGCGATTGCGCTGAGTGCGCCGGTTGCAAAGGCCGAAACCTTTATCAACATTCTGACCGGCGGCACCTCGGGGGTGTACTATCCGCTGGGTGTGGCGATCTCGGAAATCTACGGCCAGGATATGCCCGATACCCGCGTTCAGGTCCAATCCACCAAAGCATCGGTTGAAAACCTCAACCTGCTGCAGCAGGGCCGCGGCGAGCTGGCCTTCGCGCTGGGCGATTCGGTGAAAGATGCGTGGGAAGGCAATGTCGATGCGGGCTTCAAGGCCAAGCTGGGCAAGCTGCGCGCCATCGCCGCGATCTATCCGAACTACATTCAGATCGCAGCGCTCAAAGGTGCGGACGCCACGACGATCACCGATCTCAAAGGCAAGTCCGTCTCGGTCGGTGCGGCGAAATCGGGCACCGAACTGAATGCGCGCAAGATCTTTGAAGCGGCGGGCATGAGCTATGACGATCTCGGCAAGGTCGAGTATCTGCCCTTCGCAGAATCGGTGGAGCTGATGAAGAACCGCCAGCTTGACGCGACCTTCCAGTCCTCGGGGCTGGGGAGTGCGGCGCTCAAGGATCTTTCGACCACGCAGGACGTGACCTTCGTGTCGATCCCGGCAGAGATCTCCGAGAAGCTGGGCGCGCCCTATCAGGCGGGTGTAATTCCGGCCGGCACCTATCCGGGACAGGATGCCGATGTGCCGACCGTGGCCATCACCAATATTCTGGTCACCCGCGAAGGTGTCTCGGATGACGAAGCCTATGCGATGACCAAGTTGATCTTTGAGCATCTCGACACGCTCAAGGCGGCCCATTCCGCAGCCGAAGGCATCTCGCTGGAGAATGCGGTCAAGGGTCTGCCGATCCCGCTGCATCCGGGTGCAGAGCGCTATTATAAAGAAAAAGGCGTGCTGAAGTAAGACAGCGCAAAGCTGAAAAAATGGGGGCGGCGCGCATGGCGTGGCCGCCCCTCGACACTCTTGGGGGGACAGACATCATGAGCGACACGACGCAGGGCCACCCGGCCGAAGACACGCAGCACGACCCTTTGGCCGAAGGGTTTCCGGCGAGCCCGGAGGGGCGTGCTCTGTTCTGGCTGGCAGTCGCTTTCTCGCTTTGGCAGATCGCCTTTGCCGCGCATGTGATCACCCCGTCAAGCCAAGTCGCCCGCGCGATCCATGTGGGCTTCCTTCTGGCGCTGGGCTTTCCGCTCTTGTCGATTGCCAAAGGCTACGGGACGGCGGCGAAATCCCTGTGCTATGCGCTCGCGGCCTGTGGCGTTGCGGTCGCAGCCTATCAATGGATTGAATACACACCGCTCTTGCTGCGCGCGGGCGATCCGACGACGCTCGATCTGATCGTAGGCTCGGTGCTGATCGTCTGCGTCTTCTCGGCGGCGTGGCTCTTGATGGGCCCCGCATTGCCGATCATCTCCGGCGCTTTCCTCGCCTATGCGTTTCTCGGGCAATATCTGCCCTCACCGTTCAATCACCGCGGCTACGCGTTCGAGCAGGTGATCGAGCAGATGAGCTACGGCACGGAAGGGATCTACGGCATCCCGACCTATGTGTCGGCCACCTATATTTTCCTGTTCATCCTCTTTGGTTCGTTTCTTGAGAAAGCCGGGATGATCAAGCTGTTCACCGATGTCTCGCTGGGTATGGTCGGCCATAAGATGGGCGGCGCGGCCAAGGTCTCGGTGCTGTCATCGGGGCTGATGGGCACGATTTCGGGCTCGGGCGTGGCGAATGTCGTTACCACCGGTCAGTTCACCATCCCGCTGATGAAAAGCTTCGGCTACCGCTCGGCCTTTGCGGGCGGGGTCGAGGCGACCGCCTCCATGGGCGGGCAGATCATGCCGCCGGTGATGGGCGCTGTGGCCTTCATCATGGCCGAGACGCTGGGCGTCGACTATGTCGAGGTCGTCAAGGCCGCGTTGATCCCGGCCATTCTGTATTTCCTCGGCGCCTTCTGGATGGTGCATCTTGAGGCGGGCAAGCGCAATCTGCGCGGCTTGGCGAAGTCCGAGCTGACCAGCCCGCGCAAGGCGCTGCGCGAGGGGTGGTATCTGCTGCTGCCGCTGGGCGTGCTGGTTTACCTGCTCTTTACCGGCTACACGCCGCTCTTTGCGGGCACAGTGGGCCTGTCGCTGACCGGTCTGCTGATCCTTGGCGGCTCGGTTGCGCTGGGTCTGCCCAATCAGGTGCTTCGCATCATCTTCTGGATCATTATCGCGCTGATCGCGGGCGCTTTCTTTGAAGTCGGCATCTGGGCGGTGCTGGGCGCGGTTGCGGTTTTGATAGCGATCAACGTCTTCTCCAAAGGCGGGCGCGAGACGCTGGCGCTGTGCCGGGACAGTCTGGCCGATGGCGCGAAAACCGCGCTGCCGGTGGGCATCGCCTGTGCGCTGGTCGGCACGATCATCGGTGTGATGACGCTAACCGGGGCTGCCACGACCTTCGGGCAGTTCATCGTGGGCGTGGGTAAGACCTCGCTGTTTCTCTCGCTCGTCCTTACGATGATCACCTGTATCGTGCTTGGGATGGGGATTCCGACGATCCCGAACTACATCATCACCTCCTCGATCGCGGGGCCTGCGCTGCTGGCGCTCGGTGTGCCGCTGATCGTGAGCCATATGTTCGTCTTCTATTTCGGCATTCTGGCGGATCTGACACCACCGGTGGCGCTGGCCTGTTTTGCCGCCGCGCCCATCGCCAAGGAAAGCGGGCTCAAGATCAGTTTCGAGGCGATCAAGGTCGCGGCGGCGGGCTTCGTTGTGCCCTTCATGGCGGTCTATACACCGGCGCTGATGCTGCAAGATGGCGGTGCGCTTGCCACCGCGATCGGCTACTGGCCCGCGGTGGCCTATGTGATCCTCAAAGCGGTGATCGCGATTGCGCTTTGGGGTGTGGCGGTGATTGGCTGGCTCGGGCGCCCGATGGCGCTGTGGGAGCGTGGCTTGGCGATGGCGGGGGCCTTTACGCTGGTTGCGGCGCTGCCGCTCACCGATGAGATCGGCTTTGCGCTGGTGGCGCTGTTCGCGGCGCTGTGGTGGATGCGCCGGTCTCAGGTTCCCGCATGAGCGCGTGCCTGATGATTGGCGCGGCGATGGTCGCGCTCGCGCCTTCGGGGCAGTTCACGCTGGAATGGACCCATTCGGTCGAGAAAGAGGGCTGGCGTGAGCATTGGCAGGTCACCGACGATCATCGGCTGCGGCTGGAAGGGGCGGCGGTCAAGGGCTCGGGCGCGGGGATGGAGCCCGGCCCGGGCGGTCATTTCGAGAAAGGCTGGTGGGTCTGGACCACAGACGGCCCGGTCGTGCCCGCGCTGGAACTCGCAGCCTCGGGGGCCACGGTCTCGGGCTGGTCCTTTTGCTCGGGCCATCAGTGCCGGGTGATCGGGGCCGAGCGCGAAGCCCCCGTGCGGCTCGCGCCCTGCGCCAAGGATGATGCGGGCGCGGGGGGCTGAGGCTTAGCGCGGCGGCAGCGCGCCGCCCATATCGAGCCCGGTGGGCATCGCATTCGCCCGTGCCTTCTCAATCCGTGCCCAGAGATCGGGATCGGCCTCGTCGGCGGGCCAGACCCCGGTGAGCGCATAGGCGAAGCGCTTGGAATGACGCGCCTCGCGCTCGATCTTGTCGATATACTCCGCGCCGTGATCAGCGATCAGGTCCTCAAGCGGGCCTGCCGCCAGCATCACCGCCTGCCAGATCGTCTCGGACCCCTCAAGCGCTTTGCGGATGAACACCCAAAGCGCGTCGGGATGCGCGCGCAGCTCATAGACGCACATTACCGACCACGGGAAATCCTCGCCCTCCGGCTCTTCGCGATTGTCCGAAAGCCAGAGCGCCACCAGATCCTCAATCGTACGCACATCTTCTGGCGCATTGGCCGCGTTGCACAGCACCGAGGTCAGTTCGAGGGGCAGGGGCGTGCTCACTGCATCATCTCCTTGGTGGCCGACAGGGTGACCCCCTCATAGTCGCGCGCCACACGGTCGATATCCCATTGCAGACGGGTCAGGAACACGATGTCGCCGTCATGGTCGTAGCTGATATGCTGCTTATTGGCATTGACCAGCTTGTCGACCGCCGCCTTGTCGCCCTGCACCCAGCGGGCAGAGGTGAACTGGCTTGCCTCAAAGCGCACGGGGATGCCGTATTCCAGCTCGATCCGCGAGGCCAGAACCTCGAATTGCAGCGCGCCCACGACGCCCACGATGAAGCCCGAACCAATCGCGGGCTTGAAGACTTTGGCCGCACCCTCTTCGGCGAATTGCATCAGCGCCTTTTCCAAGTGCTTGCCCTTCATCGGGTCCGTCGCGCGCACCGATTGCAGCAATTCGGGCGCGAAGCTGGGGATGCCGGTGAAATGCAAAACCTCGCCTTCGGTCAGCGCATCACCGATGCGCAGCTGCCCGTGGTTCGGAATGCCCATGATGTCGCCGCCCCAAGCCTCTTCAGCCAATTCGCGGTCGGCGGCCAGAAACAGCACCGGGTTCGAGATCGACATCGGTTTCTTGGTGCGCACATGGGTGAGCTTCATGCCGCGATTGAAATGGCCCGACACGAGCCGCACGAAGGCCACCCGGTCGCGGTGCTTGGGGTCCATATTGGCCTGCACCTTGAAGACGAATCCCGCGACCTTGGCCTCTTCGGGGGGCACGTCGCGTTCGGCGGCTTTCTGAACCTGCGGCTCGGGGCCGTATTCGCCGATCCCGTCCATCAATTCCTTGACGCCAAAGCTGTTGATCGCCGAGCCAAACCAGATCGGCGTCATATGCCCTTCCAAAAAGCTCTGCCGGTCGAAGGTGGGGAGCAACTCGCGCGCCATCTCGACCTCTTCGCGCAGCTTCGCGAGCAGCTCGGCGGGGACGTGATCTTTCAGCTTCGGATCTTCCAGACCTGAGATCGAGATGCTTTGCGCGACTTTGTTGCGATCCGCCCGGTCCATTATATCGAGCCGGTCGTGGATCAGATCATAGGCGCCGATAAAGTCGCGCCCGACGCCGATCGGCCAGCTGGCCGGGGCCACGTCGATTGCGAGGTTTTCTTGAATTTCGTCAATAATCTCGAACGTATCGCGGCTTTCGCGGTCCATTTTGTTGCAAAAGGTCAAGATCGGCAGATCGCGCAGACGGCACACCTCGAACAGTTTGCGGGTCTGGCTTTCGACGCCTTTGGCCCCGTCGATCACCATGATCGCCGCATCCACCGCCGTCAGCGTGCGGTAGGTATCTTCCGAGAAATCGCTGTGGCCGGGCGTGTCGACGAGGTTGTATCGATAGTCGCGATACTCGAAGGACATGGCCGAGGCCGAGACCGAGATCCCGCGATCTTGCTCCATCTTCATGAAATCCGAGCGCGTGCGCCGCGCCTCACCCTTGGCGCGCACCTGACCCGCCATCTGAATGGCGCCCCCGAACAGCAGGAACTTCTCAGTCAGCGTGGTCTTGCCGGCATCCGGGTGCGAGATGATCGCAAAGGTCCGGCGGCGGGCGATTTCGGCGGGAAGGGCGGGGCGATTTGTCATGGCACGCATTTAGCCTGCCCGCGCGCGCCTTGCAATCACGCATAGCGGAGCGGATGCCCGCATTCGCAGGAATAAAAAATGCGAACAGATGCTGAACACGGGCTTTTCCTTAGCGCCCGCAGCGTCTAGATTGCCGCCATGAGTGGGATGTATGACGACGATCCGTATGAAGGGGCGATGAGCCTGTCGCAACGTGCAATGACCGCACGCGGCGCGCCCTATCTTGAGGGCCTCAACACCGAGCAACGCGCGGCGGTCGAAGCGCTTGATGGTCCGGTCCTGATGCTGGCGGGCGCAGGCACGGGCAAGACCCGCGCGCTCACCTGCCGGATCGCGCATCTGCTCAATACCGGGCGGGCGCGTCCCAATGAGATCCTCGCCGTGACCTTCACCAACAAGGCAGCGCGCGAGATGAAAGAGCGGGTCGGTGCGCTTCTGGGCACCGGGATCGAGGGGATGCCGTGGCTGGGCACCTTCCATTCGGTCTGCGTCAAGCTGCTGCGCCGTCATGCCGAGCTGGTGGGGCTCAAGTCGAATTTCACCATTCTCGACACGGATGATCAGATCCGCCTGCTCAAGCAATTGATCCTTGCCGCAGATATCGACGAAAAACGCTGGCCCGCGCGGCAATTGGCCGGGCTGATTGATGGCTGGAAGAACCGCGCGCTGACGCCTGAAAAGGTCTCGGGGCGCGAGGCTGCGGATTTCAATCATCGCGGCTCGGAGCTTTACGCAAGCTATCAGGCCCGGCTCAAGACGCTCAACGCGGTGGATTTCGGCGATTTGCTATTGCATGTGGTGACGATCTTTCAGACCCACCCGGATGTGCTTGAGCAATATCAGCGCTGGTTCAAATATATTCTCGTCGACGAGTATCAAGATACCAACGTCGCGCAATATCTCTGGCTGCGGCTGCTCGCGCAGGGGCATCGCAATATCTGCTGCGTGGGCGATGACGATCAGTCGATCTATGGCTGGCGCGGTGCCGAGGTCGGCAACATCCTGCGCTTTGAAAAGGATTTTCCGGGCGCGACTGTGATCCGGCTTGAGCAGAATTACCGCTCGACCGAGCATATTCTGGCTGCTGCTTCCGGGCTGATTGCCGAGAATTCGGGCCGTCTGGGCAAGGAACTGTGGACCGCCGCCGAGGGCGGCGACAAGGTGCGCCTGATCGGCCATTGGGACGGCGAGGAAGAAGCGCGCTGGATCGGCGAAGAGGCCGAGGCCGCGCAGCGTGGCACCCGTGGCAATGATCCGGTCAGCCTGAACGATCAGGCGATTCTCGTGCGCGCCTCGCATCAGATGCGCGCGTTCGAGGACCGGTTCCTGACGATCGGTCTGCCCTACCGTGTGATCGGCGGGCCGCGCTTTTATGAGCGTCTCGAGATCCGCGATGCGATGGCCTATTTCCGCCTTGCCGTCTCGCCCGAGGATGATCTGGCTTTTGAGCGCGTGGTCAATACGCCCAAACGCGGCTTGGGCGACAAGGCCGTTCAGAAAATCCAGATTGCGGCGCGCGAGAACGGGCTGAGCCTTGTCGAGGGCGCGCGGCTGGTGCTGCAAGAGGGCGCGTTATCGGGCAAGGCCGCTGGTCAGCTGCGGCTCTTTGTGGAAAATCTCCTGCGCTGGCACCAAGAGATCCGCGACGCATCGCCCGCCACGGCCAGAACAGCCGCCGAGGATGACGATCTGCTGATCGAGCCCGAGCCGGGCGGTGTGGCCCCGGCCAATGACCTGAGCCATGTCCGTCTTGCAGAGCAGATTCTTGAGGAATCGGGCTATGTCCAGATGTGGCAAAACGACAAGACGCCCGAGGCTCCGGGGCGGCTTGAGAACCTCAAGGAACTGGTCAAGGCGCTTGAGCAGTTCGAGAACCTGCAGGGTTTTCTCGAACATGTCGCGCTGATCATGGATAATGACAAGCAAGAGACCGAAGAGAAGATCTCGATCATGACTCTGCACGGCGCCAAGGGGTTGGAATTTCCCGTGGTGTTCCTGCCCGGCTGGGAGGACGGCCTGTTCCCAAGCCAGCGTGCGATGGATGAGGGCGGGCTGAAATCGGTCGAGGAGGAGCGCCGTCTGGCCTATGTCGGCATCACCCGGGCCGAGCGGCTATGCACGATCTCATTTGCGGGCAACCGCCGGGTCTATGGTCAGTGGCAAAGCCAGATGCCGTCGCGCTTCATCGACGAGTTGCCCGCCGCGCATGTCGATGTGCTCACCCCGCCGGGTCTTTATGGCGGTGGCGGGTTCGGGGGCCTGTCATCGAGCCCCGCGATGGAGGACCGTGCGGCGCGCGCCGATGTCTACAACTCCCCCGGCTGGCGGCGGCTGCAACAGGCCAGCACCCGCGGCGCGGCCCAGCCCCGAGCGGCGCGCAACATGATCATCGATGCCAGTGGCGAGAGCGATTTCGAGATCGGGGACCGCGTGTTTCATAAGAAATTCGGCTATGGCGAGGTGATGGGCTCGGAGGGGGACAAGCTGGTGGTCGAGTTCGACAAGGCCGGGGAGAAGCACCTGCTGGCAGGCTTTGTCGTGCCCGCCGAGAGTGCCGATGACGTGCCGTTCTGAGCACTGGCTCAGATGCCGTCAGCCGCTGGCTTAAAGCGTGAAATCGGCCTTTTCCGCGCCGCTGATGCGCAACAGCTCTGCCGGTGCGATGCGGAAAATATGACGCGGTGTCCCGGCGGCCGCCCAGATGACGTCGAAATCACATAGACGCGGATCGAAAAAGCAGCGTGTCGGATGCAGATGTCCCAGCGGTGCCACGCCTCCGATCGCGAACCCCGTGCGTTCCCGGATCAATGCGGCATCGGCCTTGCCCAGCGGTTCGGCTGCGAGCGCGCTGGCCTTGGCATCGCAGACCCGGTTGCCGCCTGCCGTGATGAACAAGATCACATCGCCGCTCTCCGCGCCCTGAAAGATGATCGACTTGGCGATCTGATCAAGCGTGCAACCTGCCGATTGCGCGGCGAGGTCTGCGGTGCGCGCCTCACCCACTTCGCGGATCTCATGCTCGGCGCCTGCCGCCTCGAGGGCCGCGCGCACGCGTTTGAGGGATTTGCTCATGCTGTGCCTTCCGTCTTGAGGTCTGGCCGAAGAGAAAGCCGCCTCCGGCGGAGGTATTTATAACCCGGTGAAAGGGTTAGACCAGCCCCATTGACCCGACGCGCGCGCGAGGCCAACGTGCAGACATGTCCTTTGCATCTCGCCTGACCCGCTGTCCCATTCCTTTCGATCCCGAGCGCGGCGCGGAGGCGCGGGCGCGGTTTGACGACTGCGCCCCGGAGCTGCGCGATTTGCTGGAAGGCACCGCCGGGTGCAGCCCGTTTTTAAAATCCGCGATGGAGATCGAGGAGGCGTGGCTGCGCGCGGCGCTGGCGCTTTCGCCCGAAGACGCGCTGGCTGGGGAGCTGGATCGACTTGAACCCATTGCCCTGTCCGAGTTGCCGGTGGAGCTGCGCCGCGCCAAGCGTCGGATCGCGGTTTTGGTGGCGCTTGCCGATCTGGGGGGCGTTTGGCGTTTGGAGGAGGTCACGGGCGCTCTGACGCGCTTTGCCGATCTCGCGGTTGATCTCGCGCTCAAGCGGTTGGTGGGCGAGGAGATCCGGCGTGGCAAGATCCCCGGCGCGACTGAGGAGGATGTCGGAACGGCTGCGGGGATGGTGGCGCTTGCGATGGGCAAGATGGGGGCGGGGGAGCTGAACTACTCCTCCGATATCGACCTGATCTGTCTGTTTGATGAGACCCGCTATGCCCCATCGGACCGGATGGAGGCACGGGCGGGGCTGATCCGGGCCACGCGCAAAATGGCCGCGATGCTCAATGATCGCACGGCGGAGGGCTATGTGTTTCGCACCGATCTGCGGCTGCGCCCCGATGCCTCGGTCACGCCGGTCTGTATCTCAATGGGATCGGCAGAGCTTTATTACGAGGCCGAGGGGCGCACTTGGGAGCGGGCCGCCTATATCAAGGCGCGCCCCTGTGCGGGCGATCTTGCGGCCGGTGCGCGGTTCCTGGAGACCCTGCGCCCCTTTGTCTGGCGCAAGCATCTGGATTTCGCGGCGATTCAGGATGCCCATGACATGCGGCTGCGCATTCGGGCGCATAAAGGGCTGCATGGTCCGATTGCAGCGGCTGGGCATAATATCAAACTGGGTCAGGGCGGCATTCGCGAGATCGAGTTTTTCACCCAGACCCGGCAGTTGATCGCGGGCGGGCGCGACGAGAGCTTGCGCCAATCCACCACCGTGGGCGGTTTGCGCGCGCTGGCGGCACAGGGCTGGGTGCCCGAGCCTGTCTCTGAGGAGTTGATCGATCACTACCGCGCGCATCGCGAAATCGAGCACCGGTTGCAGATGGTCAATGACACCCAGACGCAGATCCTGCCGTCTGATCCCGACGGGCTTGCGCGGATCGCCGCGATGATGGGCGAGAGTGATGGCAAGGCGTGGTGCGAGCGGCTTCGCACGCGTCTGGCGCGGGTCGAAAGCCTGACGGATGACTTCTTTGCCCCCGATGCCGCCGAAGAGGCTGCGCCCGAGCTGAGCGAGGCCGCGCAGGCGCTGGTCGAGGGATGGACGGGCTATCCGGCCCTGCGCTCGGAGCGCGCGCGCACGCTGTTTGCGCGGCTTGAGCCCGATTTGCTGGGGCGCTTTCAGCGCGCGGCCAATCCCGACGAGGCGCTGGCGCAGTTCGACGGGTTTCTCAAGCATTTGCCCGCCGGGGTACAGCTCTTCTCGCTTTTCGAGGCCAATCCCAGCCTGATCGATCTGATCGTGGATATCTGCGCGACATCGCCTGCGCTCGCAAGTTACCTGTCGCGCAATGCAGGCGTGCTCGATGCGGTCTTGGGCGGCAGCTTCTTTTCGGCATGGCCCGGGGGCGAGGGGCTGCGCGCGGATCTGACCGCGCTGCTTGAGCGGGTGGAGGATTACGAGACCGCACTCGATGCGACGCGGCGTTGGGCGAAGGAGTGGAAGTTCCGCGTGGGCGTGCATCACCTGCGCGGCTTGATCGAGGCCGAGGAGGCCGCCGCGCAATATAGCGATATCGCGGGGGCGATCTTGGCGGAGATCTGGCCGCGGGTGACGGCGGAATTTGCGCGCCGCTACGGGCCGTGCCCGGGGCGTGGGGCGGTTGTCCTGGGGATGGGCAGCCTTGGCGCCGAACGGCTCAACGCGCAATCGGATCTGGATTTGATCGTGATCTACGATGCCGATGGGCAGGAGTATTCCGAGGGTAAGAAACCTTTACCCGCAAGGTCTTATTACGCGAAGCTCACGCAGGCATTGATCACCGCGCTGAGTGCGCCGATGCCGGAAGGCACGCTTTATGAGGTCGATATGCGGCTGCGGCCCTCGGGGCGGCAGGGGCCGGTTGCGACGGCCTTGCAGAGCTTTGCAAGCTATCAGATGGAGGAGGCCTGGACCTGGGAGCATCTGGCTTTGACGCGGGCGCGTCCGGTCGCGGGATCAAGGGCGCTGGCCGAGGATGTCGAGGCGATCCGCTTGCAGGTTCTGGAGGCAAAAGGGCGCGGCGCTGAGGTGCTGGCGGATCTGGCGCAGATGCGGGCGCGGATCTTTGCGGCCAAGCCGGTCGATGGTCCGTGGGAGGCCAAGATCGGCCCCGGACGGCTGCAAGATATCGAACTGCTGGCCCAGAGCTTTGCGCTGCGTGACGGGGCGCCAGTGCGCAAGGTCTCGGCGCAGTTGCGGCTGGGGCGGCGTGTGGGGCTTGTGACGGGGCCGCAGGCGGATGCGTTGGCGCAGGCCTATCGGTTGCTCTGGCAGGTGCAGGCAGCGGCGCGCTTGCTGTCGGAGAAACGGCTCGATATGGAGGCCATTGGCGAGGGTGGACGCGCCTTCATCCTGCGCGAGACCGGTGCGGAGAGCCTCAAGGCCCTCGAGGCGCGGCTGAGCGAGGTGACAAAGGCGGCAGGCGCTGTCGTGGATCAGGTATTGGAGGGCTGAATGGGGCGTGTCGTGATGAGTGTCGGTGAGGCCGACCCGAAGGGCTTGATCCGCGAAAGCTACCGGATCGACGCGATCACCGAGGCCGAATGCCGTTCGATTTTCGTCGACTGGGCGCTCAGCCTGCCCGTGGGCGTGGATGCGCAGGATGCGATCCGAACGGTCTTGCTGGCCTATGAGGGCGCGACCGATCATCCGATGAGTGTGGTTCTGGCGCAGGGGCTGACACGTGAGGGCGGCACGCCCGCGCGCCGAGGAGGCTGGCGCGGGCGGCGCGTTTGAGCCGTTCAGCGGGGCAGGGCTGCGGCCTCGGCGGCAAGCGCCTCGATGCCCGCCCAATCACCGGCCTGAACCAGCTTGTCGGGGGCGACCCAAGAACCACCGGCGCATAGCACGTTCGGCAGGCTTAGGTAATCATTGGCATTTTTCAGGCTCACCCCGCCGGTTGGGCAGAACGAGACCTGCGGGATCGGCGCGCCGATGGCTTTGATCGCAGGGGCACCGCCCGAGGCTTCGGCGGGGAAGAACTTGAGCACGTCAAACCCCATTTCGTAGAGCTTCATCACCTCGGACGCGGTCGCAGCCCCAGGCAAGAGCGGCAGGCCTTCGTCTTCGCAGGCTTTCACGAGACGCTCGGTCGCCCCCGGCGAGACGCCGAATTTCGCACCAGCCGCCTTAGCCGCTTTGACATCGGCCGGCGTGAGCAGCGTGCCCGCACCCACCATGCCGCCATCCACATCGGCCATCGCGCGGATCGCATCGAGCGCACAGGGCGTGCGCAGCGTCACTTCCAGCGCGGGCAGGCCGCCTTTCACCAGCGCCTCGGCCAGCGGACGGGCATGGGCGACCTCGCGCACGACGATCACCGGCACGATCGGGGCCAAGGCGCAGACCTTGCGGGCGGCGGCGGATTGTTCGCTAGGGGTCATGTCGTTCTCCAGTTTCCAGCGCCTGTGCCGGGCGCATGATTCAGGGGGCAAGAATAAGGGCGCAGGGGGCGCCAAGCCACGCTCCCTGCATGAATAGCGCCGTTACCGGCGAAAGATCAAACCACCACCGAGGCGCCCTTGGTCGAGGGGCCGACATGGGTGCGGAAGGCGGCGAACAGCTCGCGGCCAATGCCGAATTGGTTGCCGCTCAGATCGGGCTCGACCGGGCTGCGGTCTTCGAAACCTTCGGTCAGGCAGGTCAGCTCGCCGGTGAGCGCATCGAGGCGAACGATATCGCCATCCTGGAGTTTCGCCAGCGGTCCACCATCGGCGGCCTCCGGGCTGACATGGATCGCGGCGGGCACCTTGCCGCTCGCGCCCGACATCCGGCCATCAGTGACCAGCGCCACCTTCAGGCCGCGATCTTGCAGCACCGAGAGCGTGGGGGTGAGCGAGTGCAGCTCGGGCATGCCATTGGCCTTGGGGCCTTGGAAGCGCACGACAACCACGATGTCTTCGGTGAATTCGCCGCGTTTGAAGGCGGCTTTCACATCGTCCTGATCGTGGAACACACGGGCCTTGGCCTCGATGTGACGGCGCTCTTCGGCAACCGCCGAGACCTTGATCACGCCGCGACCCAGATTGCCGTCCAGCTGCTTGAGCCCGCCAGTCTTCTGGAACGGATCAGCGCTGGTGCGCAGGACTTTCTCGTTCTGGCTGTCTTCGGGACCATCGACCCAGATCAGCCCCTCTTCGGTCAGTTTGGGTTCTTGCATGTAATGCCGCATGCTCTCGCCCGAGACGGTCTTGGCGTCTTCGTGCAGCAGCCCGTCTTGCAACAGGTGACGGATCATAAATTGCAGACCGCCAGCCGCGTGGAAGTGGTTCACATCGGCCAGACCGTTGGGATAGACCTTGGCCATCAGAGGGGTGACCGAGGAGATCTCGTCGAAATCCTCGAGATCCAGAATGATCCCGGCGGCCCGCGCCATCGCGGGCAGATGCAGGATGTGGTTGGTCGAGCCGCCCGTGGCCATCAGTCCGACGAGCCCGTTCACGAAGGCCTTCTCGTCCAGAACTTCGCCCGCGGGGCGGTAATCATTCCCAAGCGCCGTGATCGCGGCGGCCCGTTTCGCGCCCGCAACCGTCAGCGCTTCGCGCAGGGGCGTGTTGGGATTCACGAAAGAGCTGCCCGGCAGGTGAAGCCCCATGAATTCCATCAGCATCTGGTTGGTATTGGCGGTGCCGTAGAACGTGCAGGTGCCCGGCCCATGATAAGAGGCCATCTCGGCGGCCATAAGGGCTTTGCGGTCGACCTCGCCGGTGGCGAATTGCTGGCGCACCTTGGCCTTCTCGTCATTGGGCAGGCCGGAGGTCATCGGACCTGCGGGCAGGAACACCGCCGGAATGTGGCCGAAGGTCGCGGCCGCCATGATCAGACCGGGGACGATCTTGTCGCACACGCCCATGTAGAGGGCCGCGTCAAAGGTGTTGTGGCTCAGCGAAACCCCGGCGGCCAGCGCGATTACATCGCGCGAGAACAGAGACAGCTCCATGCCGGGTTGGCCCTGCGTGACGCCATCGCACATCGCGGGCACACCGCCTGCGACCTGCGCCGTGGCCCCGACCTCGCGCAGCGCGGCTTTGATGATCTGGGGGTAGGTCTCATAGGGCTGGTGGGCCGAGAGCATGTCGTTATAGGCGGTCACGATGCCCACATTGGGCGCGCGGCCTTCGGCTAGCGAGGCCTTGTCATCGCCCATCGCGGCATAGGCATGGGCCTGATTGCCGCATGAGAGATGCGCGCGCGTGGGCCCCTTGTCAGAGGCCTCCCGGATCCGGGCGAGATACGCGCCGCGCGACGCCTCGGAGCGTGCGCGAATCCGGTCTGTGACACGGTCGATGGTGGAATTGAGCGTCATTTCAGGGGGCCCTTTCCAAGCTGGCAGAGGTTGCTTGCGGCCATTTGGCCTTTGCCACTATGTACTCCGTTAGCGCTAACAGCGCAACCCGTAGGGTCACATCTTATTTGGGGCAGGCCTGTGGCGCGGCAAGGAGGGCCTTTCGCGCGCGCCGCGCAGAGCGTAGATAGGCGCAAATCAAGGAGAGATCATGTCCGATACGCGCCCCGTCGTTCGTTTGCGTCCCAAAGCCGAGGCCCGGGCGATCCGTCACGGCTTTCCGTGGGTCTATGCCGATGAGCTGGTCGTCGACCGCCGCACCAAGGCCATCGCGCCCGGCACCATCGCTGTGCTGGAAGATGGCGAGCGTCGCCCGCTTGGCACGGTGACGGTCAACCCGAATTCCAAGATCATCGCGCGGATGATGGATCGCGACCCCGAGGCGCAGATCGACCGCGCCTGGATCGCGGCGCGGCTTGAGCGGGCGCTGGCCCTGCGCGCACGGCTCTTCGAGCAGCCCTTCTACCGTTTGGTCCATGCCGAGGCCGACGGGCTGCCCGGTGTCATCATCGACCGGTTTGGCGATGCCGCCGTGATCCAGCCCAATGCGGCATGGTCCGATGTGATGCTGGCCGATCTCGAAGCGGCGCTGGTTGAGGTCACCGGGGTGAGCATCGTGCTCAAGAACGGCTCGGGCCGGGCGCGTACGCTTGAGGGGCTGCCCGAGGAGACCACGCTTTTGCGCGGCACGCTCGATGCGCCGATCCAGGTGCCGATGAATGGTGCAACCTATATGGCCGACCTTCTGGGCGGTCAGAAAACCGGGTTGTTCTACGATCAGCGTCCGAACCATGCCTTTGCCGCACGGCTCGCACACGGCGCCCGAGTGCTCGATGTGTTCTCGCATGTGGGCGGCTTCGGGCTTGCCGCATTGGCGGCGGGGGCTGAGAGCGCGCTGGCGGTTGATGGCTCTGCACCAGCCCTTGCGCTGGCCGAGCAAGGCGCCGCGGCGATGGGCGCCTCCGAGCGGTTCACGACGCGGCAGGGCGATGCGTTCGACACGCTCGAGGCGCTGTCGGGCGAGGGCGCGCAGTTCGATCTGGTGATCTGCGATCCGCCTGCCTTTGCGCCCGCAAAGCCTGCGCTTCAGGCCGGTCTGCGCGCTTATGACCGGATCGCGCGGATGGCCGCCCCGCTGGTCGCACCGGGTGGCTATCTTGTGCTGTGCTCCTGCTCGCACGCCGCCGATCTGCAGGCCTTCCGCAGCGCATGCACGCGCGGCATCGGCAAAGCGGCGCGCTCGGGCCAGTTGTTGCACACGGGCTATGCCGGTCCCGATCACCCGATGCAGCCGCAACTGGCCGAATCGGGCTATCTCAAGGCGCTGTTCTACAGGCTCGACGGATGAAGGCGGTCCTCGATGCCTGCGTGCTTTACCCAACGGTTCTGCGCGAGATCCTGATCGGGGCTGCGCGCGAGGGCCTCTACCAACCGCTCTGGTCGGCGCGTATCCTCGAGGAATGGGCGCGGGCGGCAGCCCGCCGCAACCCCGCCGACGAGGCTTTCGCGCGCGGCGAAATTGCCCTTCTGCGCGCGCGGTTCCCAAAGGCCGAGATCGCCGCTCAACCGGGGTTGGAGGCGCGCCTGCATCTGCCCGATGAGAACGACATTCACGTGCTCGCCGTGGCGATTGCGGGCAGTGCCGATGCGATCGTTACGCTCAACGCACAGGATTTTCCGCGCGGAACGCTGGCCGGGGAAGGGCTCGAGCGCCGCGATCCCGACGGGTTTCTCTGGCAGCTCCTGTCCGAGCAGCCTGAGCCCATGACCCGGATCGTCGAGGCTGTCCGCCTTGAGGCCGAGCGGCTTTCGGGCGTGCCACAACCGCTTCGGGCGCTGATGAAGCGGGCGCGCTTGCCGCGTCTTGGCAAGGCGCTTGCGGGCTGAGGGCGCTTGACCTCGCCGCGCCATCGCATCAAACCGATCTCCATGCTTGGCTATATCACCTGTGACACCCGTGGCGCGGCGGACCTGCTGCTCGCCGATTTTGCCGACCGGATGCTGTCCGAAGGGCGGGCCGTGATCGGTATGGTGCGCGCCGATGTGGTAAGCCGGTTCGAGGGCGATATGCATTTGCGCCTTTTGCCCGGCGGCGAGGTGCACGCGATCTCGCAGCGGCTGGGGCGGGGCGCGGGGGCCTGCGTGCTCGATGCGGGCGCGCTGGAGGCTGTCGTGGCGCGGGTCGAGCGCGATCTGGCGGCGGCTCAGCCCGGGACGGTTGCGCTCTTCAACAAGTTTGGCAAGCAGGAGGCGGCGGGCCGTGGCTGCCGTGGGCTGATCGCAAGCGCGCTGGGCGCGGGGATGCCCGTGGTGCTGTCGGTGCCGCGCGAAACCCGCGCGGCCTTCGCGCAGTTCTCTGGCGGCGAGGCGCAAGAAATAGCGCCCAATCTCAATGCACTTACCGCTTTTCTGACCTCTTGGGGCGATTGATTGCAGCCAATCCTTTGCCTCGGTTTAGGCCAGTGCTAGACTCGAACAAATATAGCGACTAGAAGAGGGTCGTTAGCGCTAACGGTCCTCAAAAAGGGAGCAAACTATGGTTTCGCGCGTCATTCCCGTCGATCGCTTTGATCTGGTGATTTTTGGGGCAACAGGCGATTTGGCCAATCGCAAGATTTTGCCCGGGCTGTATCGCCGGGCGTTGGCCGGACAGATTCCCGATGGCTCGAAAATCATCGGGGCCGCCCGCACTGAGATGGGCGCTGAGGAGTTTCGCGCGCAGGTCAAAGCCGCCATACGCGAGCATGTTGAGCCCGCCAAGATCGAGGCCTCTGCCGTCAAGGATTTCCTTGCGATGCTGGACTATGTCGCGATCGATGCGAAGGGCGATGGCGGCTGGGACGAGCTCAAGACCAAGGTGCGCCCCGATGCTGTGAACGCCTTCTATTTCTCAGTTGCGCCTGCGCTCTTCGGGGATTTGGCGGAACGTCTGCATTCACGCGGCATTGCCGGGCCGGATGCGCGGATTGTGGTGGAAAAGCCCTTCGGGCGCGATCTCAAGTCGGCCAAGGCGCTCAACCGCGAGCTTGCCGCCCATTTCGACGAGGCGCAGATCTACCGGATCGACCATTACCTCGGCAAAGAAACCGTCCAGAACCTGATGGCGGTGCGGTTTGCAAATATCCTTTTCGAGCCGGTCTGGAATGCGCAATTTGTTGATCATGTGCAAATTACAGTGGCCGAAACTGTCGGTGTGGGCGGTCGCGGATCGTATTATGACAAGTCGGGCGCTATGCGCGACATGGTTCAAAACCACATGATGCAGCTTTTGTGCCTGATCGCGATGGAGCCGCCCTATCACTTTGATCCCGACGCCGTGCGCGACGAGAAGCTCAAGGTGATCCGCGCACTGCAGCCGGTCGCACCACAGGATATCGTGCGCGGTCAATACCTCGCGCGGGGCGACGAGGCGGGGTATCTAGAGGACTCGGAAGATCCGAACTCCAAGACCGAGAGCTATATCGCGCTCAAGGCGCATGTCGCGAACTGGCGCTGGACGAACACGCCTTTCTATCTGCGCACCGGCAAGCGGCTGCGCGCCCGGACCTCAGAGATCGCGATCACCTTCAAGGAGCCGCCGCATTCGATCTTCGACGAGGCCGAGGGCGAGTGGCGCGAGAACGTGCTAGTGATCCGGCTTCAGCCCAATGAGGGCATGAATCTCAAGATGATGATCAAAGAGCCGGGGCCGGGCGGGATGCGCCTTGTGCAGGTTCCGCTCGATATGTCCTTCGCCGAGGCTCTGGGCGAGGAGGCCGATATCACCGACGCCTATGAGCGGCTGATCATGGACGTGATCCGGGGCAACCAGACGCTGTTCATGCGCGGCGACGAGGTTGAGGCAGCCTGGGCCTGGACCGACCCGATCATCGAGGGCTGGGAGGCGCGTGGAGAGCGGCCCCAACCCTATGACAGCGGCACATCTGGCCCCGATGACGCGTTGATGCTGATGCATCGCGATGGTCGGCGTTGGAGGGAGATTCGCGAATGAATTTCCTAACTTACCCGGATCGGGACCTGTTGATGATGGGGCTGGCCGACAAGATCGCGACGCAGTTGCGCTCGGCCATCCGCACCGACGGTCGGGCCACGTTTTCTGTCCCCGGCGGCTCTACGCCGGGGCCGGTTTTCGACGCGCTCAGCGATATTGATCTTGAATGGGATAAGGTCGCGGTGCTGCTCAATGACGAGCGCTGGGTCGATGAGGGTTCGGAGCGCTCGAATACCCGTCTGATTCGCGAGCGTCTGCTGACCGGGCGCGCCGCCGCTGCGACGCTCGTGCCACTTTATGCCGATGCACCCCAGCCCGAGGACAAGATGGACGCGCTGGCCGAGGGGATTGCGCCGCATCTGCCGATCTCGGTGCTGTTGCTCGGGATGGGGGGCGATATGCACACGGCTTCGCTGTTCCCGGGCGCTGATCGCCTCGAAGAAGCGCTCTCGGATGACGCGCCGATCCTGTTGCCGATGCGCGCCGAGGCGGCCGGAGAGCCGCGGATCACGCTCTCGGCTCGGGTTTTGAGAGATGCGATGCAAACTCATATCCTGATCACCGGCGCTGAGAAGCGCGCGGCGATCGAGGCGGCGGACTCCCTTCCCGTGGCACAGGCGCCGGTGCGCGCGGTGCTGAAAAATGCGACTGTACATTGGGCTGAATAAGACATGAGCACTTGGCAAGATCTGCGCAGGAAATCCGACGCCGTGGCCGCGCGCCACATCTCGGATTTGTTCGAAAATGACAAGCGTGCCGCAGGGTTTACCCGTGAATTCGGGCCGTTTACGTTCGATTTCTCCAAGACCAATATCGACGATGAGACGCTCGATCTGTTGCTGAAACTGGCTCAGGAGCGCGATGTCGCAGGCAAGGCAGAGGCGATGTTCACCGGCGCTCCGATCAATGAGACCGAAGGCCGTGCGGTGCTGCATACGGCGTTGCGCAATCTCGACGCCTCGGTCGAGGTGGATGGCCGCGACGTGATGCCGGAGGTCCGCGCGACCTATGCAAGGATGGTCGAGTTCGCGAGCGCGGTGCGCAGCGGGGCCTTTGCCGGGCAGGGCGGCAAGATCACCGATGTCGTCAATATCGGCATCGGCGGCTCGGATCTTGGGCCCGCGATGGCCACGCTTGCGCTTGCGCCCTATCACGACGGGCCGCGCTGTCATTTCGTCTCGAATGTCGATGGCGCACATATTCATGACACGCTGGCGGGGCTCGATCCTGAGACGACGCTGGTGATCGTGGCCTCCAAGACCTTCACAACGATCGAGACGATGACCAATGCCGAGACCGCCAAGCGTTGGATGGGGCAGAGCGTCCGCGAGCCGGCCGCTCAGTTCGCGGCGCTCTCGACGGCGGCGGATAAGACGGCTGATTTCGGGATCGACCCGGCCCGCGTTTTTGGCTTTGCCGATTGGGTCGGCGGGCGCTACTCGATGTGGGGGCCGATTGGCCTGTCCGTGATGATCGCGGTCGGACCCGATGATTTCGCGCAGTTCCTCAAAGGGGCGGCGCAGATGGATGCACATTTCCGCGAAGCGCCGCTGGCCGAAAACCTTCCCGTGCTTTTGGCGCTGGTGGGCCTCTGGCACAACCAGTTTTGCGATTATGCGACGCGCGCGGTGCTGCCCTACGAGCAGCGCCTGCTGCGTCTGCCCGCCTATCTCCAGCAGCTCGAGATGGAGAGCAACGGCAAGCGTGTGTCGATGGATGGCAAGGATCTGCCCGTTCATTCCGGCCCCGTGGTCTGGGGGGAGCCGGGCACGAACGGCCAGCATGCCTTCTATCAGCTGATCCATCAGGGCACGCGAGTGATTCCTTGCGAATTCATGGTCGGCGCGCAGGGGCATGAGCCCGATCTGGCGCATCAGCATATGCTGCTTGTGGCGAATTGTTTGGCCCAGTCGGAGGCTTTGATGCGCGGTCGCTCGCTGGCCGAGGCCACGCAGATCATGCGCGACAAAGGGCTTGAGGGCGCAGAGCTGGATCGGCAGGCGCGCCATCGCGTCTTCCCGGGGTCGCGCCCCTCGACCACGCTGCTTTATCCCAAACTCACCCCGGAGGTGTTTGGCGGCATCATTGCGCTCTATGAGCACCGGGTTTTCGTCGAAGGTGCGATCCTCGGGATCAACAGCTTTGATCAATGGGGCGTGGAGCTGGGCAAGGAATTGGCGCTTGCGCTCTCGCCGGTTCTTTCGGGTGAGAAGGATGGGGCCGACAAAGATGGCTCGACCCGCCAGCTTGTCGCAAAAGTGCAGGGCTTGCGCGCTTAGCGCAGGCCGATCTCTGACAAGGCGACCGACAGCGCGCGGGGCAGGGCCTCTTCGCGGCTGCGGCCTTTGGGCAGATCGCGCGGCGCATCCTGCGCGGCAAGATAGCGCCAGCCCTGAAACGGGCGGCGCATCATCGCCTCGGTGCGGATCACCTCGCGATCCAGCAAGATCGCACAGCGCGAAATTCCGTCCGCCCCGATCCGTTCTTCGAGCCCGATCACCTTCTGACGCGCCAGCACGGCCCCCTTGAACACCCAATAGAGCGAGCCGCCGTTCAAAAGCTCAGCTTCGCGCTTGGGCCACATGCGCGTGACATGCGCGGCAGGTCCGGTATTGGCGTGCAGGGCTTGCCGGTCGATCAGATCCTCGACCTTCTCGGCGCCCACGCATAGCTTGATCAGATGTACCATATCGGCCATGTCACCCCCTGTGTGCCCTCAATATAATGCGCAAAGCGCCGGGCGCAACGTTGACGCTGGGCGGGCTGTGACGTATCTTAATTGCCCTTCCTGATACATCAAGACCACCCAAAAGGACGCCCCGATGAGCCGTTTTGCAGCGCCGATCGCCGAACAGATCTGGGACATGAAATACCGTCTCAAAGAGCAGGACGGCACCCCGATAGATGCAACGGTCGAAGAGAGCTGGCGCCGGATCGCGCGGTCTCTGGCAAGCGTCGAGACCACCCCGGCCGAGTGGGAAGAGAAATTCTACAACGCGCTGGAAGATTTCAAATATCTGCCCGCAGGCCGGATCGCCGCAGGGGCAGGGACCGGGCGCGAGGTGACCCTGTTCAACTGCTTCGTCATGGGCACGATCCCCGATACGATGTCGGGCATTTTCGATATGCTCAAGGAAGCTGCGCTCACGATGCAACAGGGCGGGGGAATCGGCTATGATTTCTCGACCATCCGGCCCAAGGGCGCTGTGGTGAAAGGGGTGGCCGCCGATGCGTCGGGGCCGCTCTCCTTCATGGATGTCTGGGATGCGATGTGCCGCACGATCATGTCGGCGGGCTCGCGGCGCGGCGCGATGATGGCAACGATGCGCTGCGATCACCCCGATATCGAGCAGTTCATCACCGCCAAGCAAGACGCCGCGCGCCTGCGGATGTTCAACCTTTCCGTTCTGGTCACCGACCCGTTCATGGAGGCCGTGAAGGCCGATGGCCCGTGGGATCTGCGCTTTGACGGCAAGGTCTACCGCACGCTCAATGCCCGCGATCTGTGGAATGCGATCATGCGCGCGACCTATGATTATGCCGAGCCGGGCGTGATCTTCATCGACCGCATCAATCAGATGAACAACCTCAACTACGTTGAGCAGATCGCGGCCACGAACCCCTGTGGCGAGCAGCCCCTCCCGCCCTATGGCGCTTGTCTTCTGGGCTCGGTCAATCTGGCGCGCATGGTCACCGACCCATTCGAGGCGGGTGCGGCGCTCGATCCGGCCAAGCTCGATGAGATCGTGGCGCTTGCGGTCCGTATGATGGATAATGTGGTCGATGCCTCGCGCTTCCCGCTGCCGCAACAGGCCGAAGAGGCCCGCAACAAGCGCCGTATCGGTCTGGGTGTGACCGGTCTGGCCGACGCGCTTCTGATGCTGGGCCTGCGCTATGGCTCGCCCGAAGCTGCCGCGCAGACCGAAGCGTGGATGAAGCAGATCGCGCGGGCCTCCTATCTGGCCTCTGTGGAGCTTGCCAAGGAGAAGGGCCCCTTCCCGCTATTTGAGGCCGAGAACTACCTCGCCTCGGGCAATATGATGCAGATGGATGACGATGTGCGCGAGGCCATCCGCACCCATGGTATCCGCAACGCGCTATTGACCTCGATTGCGCCGACGGGGACGATCTCGCTTTACGCGGGCAATGTGAGTTCAGGGATCGAGCCGGTCTTTGCCTATGCCTATAAGCGCAAGGTGCTTCAGCCCGATGGCTCACGCACCGAAGAAGAGGTGGTCGATTACGCCGTTCAAATGTGGCGCGATCTCAAGGGCGACGCGCCTCTGCCCGACTATTTCGTCAACGCCCAGACGCTCGCACCGCTCGATCACGTGCGCATGCAGGCGGCGGCGCAGAAATGGATCGATTCCAGCATCTCAAAAACCATCAACTGCCCTGAGGATATTGATTTCGAAAGCTTCAAATCCGTCTATATGGAGGCGTGGGATTCCGGCTGCAAAGGCTGCACCACCTATCGCCCCAATGACGTGACGGGCTCGGTTCTGTCGGTCTCCGAAACCTCTGAGGCGGCCCCGGAAGTCGATGAAGGCGCCGATGTGGTCTATCTGACGACGCCGCTCGACCGGCCTGCCGAGCTGGAAGGCTCGACCTATAAGATCAAGTGGCCGGGCTCGGAGCATGCGATCTACATTACTATCAACGACATCGTTCAAGGGGGGCACCGGCGCCCCTTCGAGGTCTTCATAAACTCCAAGAACATGGAGCATTTCGCCTGGACCGTGGCACTGACGCGGATGATCTCGGCGGTGTTCCGGCGCGGTGGGGATGTGAGTTTCGTGGTCGAAGAACTCAAGGCGGTGTTTGACCCGCGCGGCGGCGCGTGGATGTCGGGCAAATACGTCCCCTCGATCTTGGCGGCCATCGGCGGCGTGATCGAGCGCCACCTGATCGCCACCGGTTTCATCGCAGGCGAGGGCATGGGGCTGAAGGCCGATCCGGAAGCTGAGAAAATGCTCGTGGGCGAGGCCCCGCGCGGCAAAGCCTGCCCATCCTGCGGCGCCTATGCCCTTCGCATGGTCGAGGGCTGCATGACCTGCGCCGATTGCGGCCATTCGAAATGCGGGTGAGTTGCTGGGGCGAAGTAGAAGTCAGAAAAAGCAGATGAGTGCGCAAAAGAAAGCATAAGCCTGCGCAAAGGGTGTCAAGATACTTCTTCGACTCTGAGCGCCCTTAGAAGTTCTGAGATTTCTTGCTCGAGTTGTGAAGACGGCAGAACTTTTGGTTCTGTCGTCTTTGCTTTTGTGCCTAGCTTGGTTTTGGTCGGGGCTGCAGACCTATCGGTTTTAACTCAAGACAAGGTGCATCGGTCAATTGAGCTATGCACTAGGGGCTTGATCTCCGTGCTGTCCACCAACAGGTTGCGTGCCCCCGGCGACCGGCAGCTCGGGATCCCGACGGTGAAGTTCTTTTTCCTGCGGCTCAGGGTGAAAAAGCCGTGAACCGGCCAATTCAGTCCGGCCATGTGCAAAATGCTAGACACTAAGCCTGTCGCTTACCGGATTGGCCGGCCGAACAGCACTTTCATCATCAGGCAGATCTGGATCACGAGATCGGTGAATGGGGAGGTTGCTGCAATTTTCAACCATCAATGTCGGACCAATAAAGCGTTCGCCAATGCACATAATGGGCCTCAATATGCCATTTAATCTGCAATAGGGCGCGCCATATGAGGTAACGAGAGGGAAGAACCCTCGCCCCTAAATTAAAGAGTGAGACTACCATGACACACATCATCGCTGCATCTGCCGTCCTCGCGCTTCTCGCAAGTTCCGCTTCCGCCGCCAACTCTCAGATGCACGAACGTCACGCCCCTTTCCCGAATGGCGTTACCGCCACTGACACGGCGAGCGCTCCAGCGAGCACGGTTTATTCCCCCAAGGATCTGCATCGGGCAAATCTAAAGCCGACTGACACTGTGACAGTGACCGTCGTTCCGACGACCAAAAACCTCCCCACGCGTAGACACGAAAGCTGAAAAAACTGCCGTTTATGATAGTGGGCGTCTGCAACATGCGGGCGCCCCCAACTTTTGTTGGCAATTACCGCGTGTATCCTAGAGAAGCTTCGAAATCCTCTCCTCCTTGTCTTATGATTTTCCGACGCCCCTACATAAAACTGGGGCTAGTGCGCTGTGCGTCATTCGCAGCCCAGCGTTCGCCTCGGATCCGAAGATAAAAGGGCGGAGAGCCGACCTTCGCTCCATGCGCGAAAAGACCAGCAACAAAGATGGAGCCGGACGTTCCAAATCAGCGAGCACAGCTACAACAAAAAATTAAGGTGTCCTCTCTAAGGTAGGTTTGTTTCGGCTCAAAAGTTGAGTCTAAATTCAACGAATAACCCTTGGAGGCCAATATGTAACAGTGTTCGCTATTTTAGAGTAAAAGATGACTGCTTTTCGATCAGTTGATCTTTTGTTTCAAGGGCAGGTGCGAAGGCGGGATTCAATACGAAATTCGCCTCCGCTCCAAGACGTTTTACCCTAATAAGTATTTGCTTCAAGTCATACCCGACATCAAAAATATACTGATCCTTATCGTCCATGTGTAGGCCAATAACCCCGTGGTAAAGTAAGAAGTCCCGTAAAGTTTCCTGTCTGCTTTCTGGAATGGCGGCCTCCGACATGACCCTATAAAGTTGATCCAAAGTGACGACGGATGGGCTGTCTATAAAGTAGTAGAGCAGATCCTGTGCATCTGGGAAAACGTCACTCAACTCTCTATCCAATTCAACGAGCAAATCCTGCGAATAGGCCTTCAGCCCCTTATAAAAGTCTTCTTGATCGATCTTTTCTTTTCGTAAATTCACAGCAAATGCCCGAGCGTGACTAAACAATTTCAGGACGTTGCGAGGCCGCATAAGTGAACGATCAATGACAAAACTAGAGGATTCTTCGCCAAAGACGTGAGATTCCGATATTCCAGCCCAAATATCTTGGAAGTTAGCCTCTTCAAATTTTTCGCCCAAGCTTGAAATCAATCTTAGTCGCAACAACTCTCTTAGTAGATCGGCGTCACTCCAATCAAGAGTCGCCCGCATTTCCTTCCCATAGTCTGGCGAATTTGCCATCAAATGCTGATAAACATCGTTTCTAACAAACACGATGCATCGGAACGTGTGGCCCCGCTTTTGCATGTCTCGCTCAACCTTCCGGCTGGCGTCAATCAAACACCTAAGCGTAGTCGCATCAGTCCTATCTACCCCGATTGTGGACCAGCTCTTGTCCAAGTTATCGAATAGAACCAGAACGTTGTGTTTGTGTTCCAAATACTGCGACAAGACTTCCTTGAGTGATTTCAGATCATGGGAGTATAGCAACTCGGTCAGGTTTTGGCCGGTAATCTTGGTCGCGTTCTCGTTAACCTTAGTGGAGTAATTTTCAGACAAACGTTGGGAAAGCTGCATAATACGCTCGGAAAAATCCCCTTCTGCAATCCCCTCGCCACCCGCATAAATGTCCTCTAGCTTCTCGTATAGATCATGGATGTTGTGGTTAAATCTATGAGTATTTCGATCCTTTTCCAGAAGTTTATGGGTGACTTCCAAGAGGATTAGGTATTCCCAAAATGCAGTTATTAGATGCTGTTTTGACCCTTCGGCTAAATGCTCTAAGATCTCATCTTTAAGCTTGAGGAGCTGGTAGCTTTCGGGTTTCAAGTCAACGACAATATTCCTCTTGTCTGCCCGGGTCGTATCACGCAAACGAATAAAAAGTGCAGTTTTTCCAGCACCTTTTCGTCCAACCACGAGATTCACCTCACCTCTGGAGGCCCTAAGGTATTGATCTGTTTGCAGATAATAGTTCTCCAGAGTTGTCATCTCATTCTCGGCTGTGGGATCGCCGACGGAAATCCGCCCTAGCAAGTTCGGGGCGATGATTGGCGGGGGCGATGACTCTTGGAGCTTGGCATTAATTTCGGGACAAAAGTCGGCAACAATATCTGCGATTTCGTTCTGATCTTTATATGGTCTCGCCCTATCCCTAACGTCCAGAGGTGTCTCTGCCATATACGGCGAAAGAAGAAGGGATGGTTTGTTCATACCATCGGCTAGACCGGCTATGAATAATGCGCGCACTGTCTGCTCGCGATTATCGCCATCCAGCATCGAAATTATGCCGGCCGATTGAGCTACTTGCGCAATAGCGTCAGTTGCAGAGAGTCGCACGTCCTCTGTCGACGAGAATGATCTGTAACGATACCGCGCTTTCTTTACGCGGCTAATCAAATGTGTGGAAGCCACCGATTTTTCATTGCTCGGCATTACATAAACAGGAGCCTTGCTGTTAACTGTAATTTCAAATGGCAAAGCATCGATGGAAATATGGCTGGTCAATTTATTGCGAAGATCATCCTCCGTCCGGTAGCTCGAATACCCTATTGTATCGAAGATACCCACGGTCTTTGAGAGATTTCGGTCTCCTTCGTAGTCGCTATTTCTGATCAGAAGAACCTTCTTCTTCCGACCGATCGCAAAGCCAATTTCGTAAACCACATTCGGGTTCAAATAGGTAATGTCGGCAACGACGAAAGGGGATGCATCAATTCCTTCAAGAATGGGCGACAATAGGTTATTTCCCGCAATGTCATTGTATTCCCAGGGCTCATATCGCGTGGGGCAAGCGTCAACCGCATTCGCCTTGCTAATTCCGTTAAAAATAAGCTTGGATAGTTCTTTGTCTCGGCCAGTGTAGGCTACGAAAGCGGACGGCTTCGACGCGTTCATGATACGTGCTCATTCTATGTTTTTCTTTAATACCAAGACCATAGCGAAGTTGAGATCGTAAGGCAAGCTACCGATGGCAGAGTGCGCCAGCTGGTAGGCCTCAGTGGAGCAGGATACGAAGCGAATGTCCCACATAGGGCTTTGATGCTGTGACCGCCCCCCGACGGCATCTGTGTGCCAAGGTGGGTCTGCAACGATCCACAAAGGAGAGCGGTCATGTCGGAGATTATCACGGTCGGGCTCGATCTGGCGAAGAATGTGTCTCAGGTCCACGGGGCCGACGCTACGGGCCGGGCGGTGCTGCGCAAGAAGCTGAGAAGAGACCAGGTCCTGGCATTCTTCGGACAGCTGCCGGCCTGCGTTGTCGCGATGGAAGCCTGCGGTGGCGCCCATTTCTGGGGGCGCGAGATCGGGAAGATCGGGCATGACGTGCGGTTGATCCCGCCCGCCTATGTGAAGCCATTCGTGAAGCGCCAGAAGAATGATATGGCTGATGCCGAGGCGATCTGCGAGGCGGCGACGCGCCCGAGTTCAAGCTGGTCCGCGCCAGCGGATTGAACGATCCGGGGGATCGTTCAAAGGCGCAGAACGCGCTTCGTGCCGGTGAAGAGCGAGGAGACCCAGGGTGCTGCGATGGTCTTTCGCATCCGCGAGTTGCTGATCCGGCAGCGAACCCAGGCCATCAATGCGTCGTGCTGAAAGCACGCATTCGGCGTGACGCGGGCATCTGGGGGAGTTCGGAAAGATCGTTCCGCAGGGCGCGGCTACAACATCAAGCGGGTGGTCGCGTTGATCGGCATTCGGGGCCTGATGCGGGCCCAAGCGCAGACGCCACGCCTTGCCTGAAAGGGATCACCACGCCGCCACGCGCGCAAAGAGGGTCGGAGCCCGATGAAAGCGAGCAGCGCGGCCAACCAGCAGCCGACTACCCGTGGCGGAGCGTTTACACACAGCCTCGGCCGTTTGCAGACAAAGCCGATGCACTACTGATCCTCGATTAGCACCAGATCGCCATCGGGCAAAGGTCTCTGCAGCCTATGCGCAGTCTCGATTGGCGCACTTAGCCAAGCGTGCCACTCGTCGGGCTTTGTCAGGATCACCGGCATCGCTTTGGGATGCACGGCGGCCACCTCGGCATTGGGTGGGCAGGTTAAGAAGGCAAAGAGGTCGTCTTCGGTCTCACCATGTTTCACCTTGCGCACGGATCGCCAGGCGCGGATTTCGATCCCGGCAAAGAACATCGTGATACCCGGATCATCCAGGCCGAACCACTGGTTGCCGCCTTTGACTGGCTCGGCAAAAGCCGTAACGGGGACAAGGCAACGATGCTCAGGCCCGAGCCAGCGCCGCCAATGCGGCGATTTCAGGTTGCGCACGTTTGTCACGCCCGGATCACGCTGGGTCTTGAGCACTGAGGGCGGCGAAGGCATCCCCCAGCGCGCCGTCACCAACTCTAATCCGTCATCTGCGTGTCGGATGATGGGGGCCAATTGATCGGGGTAAAACTTGCCCGGCCCGAGGTTGCCCACACGATCCGAGAGCCCCTTGAAGAGCCCGCGCATCGCTTCCTGTGTCGTGGTGTTGCTGTAGAGGTTGCACATGGCTTCAGGCCTTCTCATTGCGCCAGATCCAGCGCACAACCTGCCGGACTGGACGACGGACGGTCAAGTCGCTCAGCTCGGATGGGGCGGGGATACGCCATCGAACATCCAGTTCGCGGCTATAGCAGCGTGAGCAGGGAAAGGGTGGCTCATCAAGCCTGCGGTCGCCCAAAACCTGCAAGAGATCCGCAGCCCAATAGTGGACCTTCCTGTTGCATCCGGGGCAGCGCACCGTGATCAGCATGCCCATCATGGCGGCCTGCCTGAGACGCTGTGTGCGAAAGCGATTGGCGGACGGGTGTGAGACTGGCATGGATGAGAACATAGCGCGAACATTGAGCCAGAGCAATCCGCTGGGCCAAAAGTGAGCATCTATGGCTAAGATCATAGTCTTCCGGTGCCCCGTGAGCCATCTCAGCCAAGATTCTGTGATCTGAAATTCCGCTACTGCTCAGGTGGGCACCTCCTATGCAACCAGCCATTACACCCGCATAAAAATTCGCTTTTTATCGCAGCGGAACAACAACTTGACGGCTGCCCGTGCAAATCCTGAATTGACTCCAATCCGCGCCCGAACTATTCAGCGACCACTATGACACTCAGTATCCGGCATATTCAGCGCGCAATACGCGCCATCTGAACCCCATCTTGGGGGCCGGTCACGACTGTCTAAATCCAGCAGCTTTGACGCAATCATGCCGGGCCTTTGCCCGCGGTCCCCTAGGGTTTTCCAACCATAGGAGACCTCCATGTCTATCATCACATCCCCCCAAACGCTCGCCCCCTGCCGCACCATCGCACGCTGTTTTGCGCAATTCGATCAGGAGCGGTATCGTCATGGCTAGCCTCTCAAATGACCGCATGGCCGTGCTGTCGCCCACGCTGGATGTGCCGCGTGTCGAAGACATGGAAGCCCGCTTTCTGGCATTTTGGCGCGCAATGCGGCGCACCATGCACGGGCGCGGCCGCAAGGCGCAGCTTGATTACGCAATGGAGCGCAAAGCAAAGGACCTGGCCGAGGTGGCCCTTCAGCGCCGCCTGAGCCAGTCCGGGTTGGCAACGGTCAAAACCGAAGCGCGCCCGGGCGTGATCGTGCTTGCGCGGGAGGGGGGCAAGCTGTCGGGCCCGACAACGCCGGATGACGTTCATCACTTGGTCGCCGCGCTGCATGCCGAGAGCGGCTGGATGCGCGAGGTCTCGACCTGGATCATGCACCAGATGCTGCAGCATGTGGCGTCCGGTGGGCGCGGCCTTACATTGCCTCCGGTCATTCTTGTGGGGCCGCCCGGCATCGGGAAATCGCATTATGCGCGCAAGCTGGCCGAGCTTGCCGGCCTGCCGGTGCGCATGATTGATGTCGGTGCTGGCAGCGCAGGCTTCCGGATCTCTGGCACGGAAAAGGGGTGGGCAACCGCGCAGTCTGGTCTGCCTGTGGAGACCATGCTTGCGACGCGGGTCGCCAATCCGCTGATGATCGTGGATGAGGTCGATAAGGCGGGAACGGCCCATAGCACGCGAGGCACCTCGACCAGCCTCACGACCTCGCTGCTGCAGATGCTGGAGCCCGGCACGGCACGCCATTTTGAATGCCCCTATCTGCGCATTCCTGTCGACATGTCGCGGGTGATCTGGATCATGACGGCGAATAATCTGGCGGGCATCCCCGCGCCGCTGCGTGATCGCGCGCGGCTGTTCATCCTGCCCAACCTTTCGGCGACAGATGCGATTGCGCATTTTGACCGGCTGACGGTGGGGTGCGGATGGGAGACCGAGCGCGACCGCTGCCGCATCTTCATCGAGCGCATGTCCAGGCGCCCCGAAGGGATCAGCTTGCGCCAGATCGGGAAACTCGTGGATGCGTTGCATGGCCCAATCGCGCCTCTATACCAGTGAAGGCATGCTGGCCCTGATGGGGCCGGCATGTGTCGTCTGAACACAAAGCGCGGCTTCAAATGGTCCATTGCGCACTTGATCGCCAGACACCCGACGCCGCATTCTGGCAGCCAGAAAAGATTGCTCATAAATTCCCCCAAGTTCAGGGGAATTGAATTACGCGTGCCACCAGTCCTCAACCAATTTAATGGGTTTGGAGCCTAGGCCATATGGCCCGGAAGTGCCTTATTCTGTCCAAGGTCAACTGCAGCAATACAGTTTTCGCAGTTGACCTTCTGAAAGTCCTTGAACAGCGAAGCGATGAAACACATCCGGTGCCCACGATTCAGTCGCAGGTTATGAAATGTGTCGCCGCCTGAAGCTGCTTCGCTAGCATTTCAGGTGCTAGTCGGCCTTTTTCATCCGAAGTCCGGGGCGTCACGCCGTTCTGGTAAAGGAAGAGTTTGGCGATCTCGCCTCGGATGGCAAAATTGACGTTTTGCGGGATATCACCGATCTCATCCTGCACCAGTTTCGCGTCGAGCTTGGAGACCACAACTCCCACCACATGACCATATGCATCGACCACCGGACCGCCAGAGTTTCCGGGTTGGACCGGTGCCGAGATCTGCATACGGCTACCATCGCCGCCAAGCCCCTTAATGCTGGTGACTGATCCGCGTGTCACGTTGAGACCGCTCAACAGCCCAGCCAACGGATAGCCGGCGACTGTAACGTCAGAATTGAGCGGCGCAGGTGCATCGGCGAATGTGGCGGTCACGAGATTGGTCACGCCTGTCACGCGCACAAGCGCCAAGTCGAAAGCCTCGTCAGCGCCGATCAATGTGGCGGGGGTGCCATCCACCAAAATCTTGTGACAGCTTCCTGCAACATGGTTGTTTGTTAGGATCAGGCCTTCAGGGGCAACCGCAAAGCCTGTTCCCGAACTACTTTCATCGCCCTCTTGAGCCGAAGGTGGCTTGGCTGCAACCATGCCCTCACTTTCTCCCGGATTTGGCGCGTTGGCTGTCACCCCTTCATCATCATTGGCCGCAGCGAGGAAGGCGAGAACGCCGGTGGCCAGTTCTCCGTTTTCGGGCAGTTCCAAATCCGATCCGCGGTGGGGAAGGATCGAGCCAGTCACAAGCGCCAGCCGCCCAGCATCCCGGCCCAGCGAAGAGATCAGTATCGTGGACCAGTTGCCGTCACTCATCAGATCGGAACGGATATAAAGCGTCTTTCCCCCGAACACTTTCGCAGAGGTAATAACAAGGCGGTCTTTGCGCACAGTGTAGGGTTTGGATACGGCATTAGAGAGCGCATATTGATGAAAGGCTGAGGTTTGGCTTGCGTTGCCCGATGTCAGCGAAATGGCGAGCGAAGAGACGCTGTCGTTGAAATCAAGGCTGAGACCGTTGTCGCTGACCTTCGAGGTCATCGTTTTCTGCGGCGACAGAAACGAAAGATCGGCAAAGTCGAAATAGTAGCGCGACCACCCTTGTTTCGAGATCGTCACGATTGTGTCGGAAACCAGCGCCACCGGTGCGAGGTTGGGTAACTCGCCTGACCCAAGGTCGATGCCACTCTCGCGAATGTAAGCCTTTAGTCCCCTCGTGCTACCGGCCCCCCACTTGCCATCAATCATACCGATATAGTCGCCCTTGAGCGCGAGTGCGGCCTGCAGGAACCGTATCTCGTTCGGGGTCAGATCACTCGCGTCAAAGGGATCGGCAAGTTCAGCACGGGTCCAAGCCTGGGCGGCACTGGAAAACATGAGACCAAAAAGCAGAGCAACTAAAATACGGCGCAATTCTCAACCTCCGATCAACACATAGCATGGTGATCCAGAGAGGTGGCTCGGTCAACGCTATTGAACTGATCTATCACTAAGAAATTGGCACAACTTTGACGCTGGTGTGGGCATGACCTGCCACGGGATTTTTCCTCCACCATCGATTAGAGCCCGACCCAACTTGAGGACGGACAATGAAGCGAACGAGATTCACGGACGAGCAGATCATCGGCATCCTGGCCGAGCATGAGGCGGGCGCGAAGTGCGCGGACCTGTGTCGCAAGCATGGCATGTCGGAAGGCACCTTCTACAACTGGAAAGCCAAGTTCGGCGGAATGACGGTGTCGGAGGCGAAGCGGCTGAAGGCGCTCGAGGATGAGAACGCCAGGCTCAAAAAGCTGCTGGCCGAGCAGATGTTGGATCTGGCTGCGATGAAGGATCTGGTTTCAAAAAAGTGGTAGGGCCC
>NZ_JHEH01000015.1 GCF_000715505.1 Thioclava dalianensis | reverse complement strand
GGGGGCCGCCGCTGGATCAGGCGGCGATCACGGGCGAGACGGCAGCGCGAAGCTTCTGGCTGCGCTCGCGGATCATGGCCGCCGAGCTGCGCGCGCTTGGCATCGATGTGAATTGCGCACCGACCTGCGATCTGGCCGCGGCCAGCACCCATCCGTTCCTGCGCAACCGCTGCCTCGGGTCCGACCCCGCGCGGGTCATTGAACTGGCGCGCGCCACTGCAGAAGGGCTGATGGCGGGCGGCGTGCTTCCGGTGCTTAAGCACATTCCGGGCCATGGCCGTGCGGTGGCCGACAGCCACAAGGATCTGCCTTCGGTCGATGCCTCTCTCGAGGCGCTGCGCGAGAGCGATTTCGTCCCCTTCAAGGCGCTGGCCGACCTGCCGATGGCGATGACCGCGCATATCCGCTACACCGCGCTCGATCACCTGCCAGCCACCCAAAGCCCGCGCATGATCGGGCTGATCCGCGATGAGATCGGCTTTGATGGCTTGCTGATGAGCGATGATATCGGGATGGAGGCGCTCTCGGGCGGGCCAGGCGCACGGGCGCGGGCCACGATGGCGGCGGGCTGCGATCTGGTACTGCATTGCAATGGCGAGATGGCCGCGATGGAAGAGGTAGCGCTTGCCGTGCCGCCGCTGGAGGGGGCTGCGCAAAACCGGGCGGAGGCGGCGCTTGATCGGCGGATCCTGCCCGATAGAGTTGACATGGCGGCTTTCGATGCTGAGTTTGAAGCATTGATAAGCGGCGGTGGGAATGGCTGAGAGCGACAACCTCTTTCAGGCGAGCGATGTGGCAGAGCGGCTTCAGGCCGAGGCTCTGATCGTCGATGTGGATGGCTTTGAGGGCCCGCTCGATCTGCTGCTGAACCTCTCGCGCACGCAAAAGGTGGATCTGCGCAAGATCTCGGTGCTGCAACTGGCCGAGCAGTATCTGGCCTTCGTGGATCACGCTAAGGCGCTGCGCATCGAGCTGGCCGCCGATTATCTTGTGATGGCAGCTTGGCTGGCTTTCCTCAAATCGCGCCTGCTCTTGCCGCCCGATCCGGCCGCCGAAGGGCCCTCGGCCGAAGAGATGGCCGAGCATCTGGCCTTCCAGCTTGAGCGCCTGCAGGCGATGCGCGAATGCTCGGCCCAGCTTATGGCGCGGCATCGGCTGGGGCGCGATGTGTTTGCGCGCGGCGTGAGCGAAGAGGTCGCGCGGCTGCGCAAGGTGACCTATACCGCGTCCTTGATGGATCTGATGCAGGCCTATTCGCGGATCCGCACGCGCGATGAGTTCCGCCCCTATGCCTTTGATCGCACGAATGTTTTCACGATGGAGGAGGCGCTGGACCGACTGCGCGGGCTGATCGGCTTCGCGGGCGAATGGTCCGAGCTGACCACGTTCTTGCCCGATGGCTGGACCGCCGATCCCAAGCGCCGCCGCTCGGCCACAGCCGCCACCTTTGCCGCCAGTCTGGAGATGGCCAAGCAGGGCCAGATCGAGCTGCGCCAATCCGACACGTTCCAACCCATATCAATCCGAAAAATAACATGAACGACGCGCCGGAACCGACTGAAGAAAAAGATCAATCTCTGTTTGCGGCTCCGCCTGTCGCAGAGCAGGAACGGATGGTCGAGGCGATCCTCTTTGCCTCGGCAGAGCCCGTGCGTATCCGCGAGATGGAGGAGCGCATGCCGCATGGATGCGATCCGGCGGAGGCGCTGGTTCATCTGCGCAAGCGCTATGCGGGGCGCGGCGTGCAGGTGGTGAAAGTCGGCGATGCCTGGGCGATGCGCACGGCGCCCGATCTGTCTTTCCTGATGCAAAAAGAGACGGTGGAGGAACGCAAGCTGAGCCGCGCCGCCATCGAGACGCTCGCGATCATCGCCTATCACCAGCCGGTCACTCGCGCGGAAATCGAGGAAATCCGGGGGGTTGCTGTGTCGCGCGGCACGATCGATCAGTTGCTGGAAATGGAGTGGATCCGCTTTGGCCGCCGACGTATGACGCCGGGCCGCCCCGTGACCTTTGTGGTGACGCAAGGGTTTCTGGACCATTTCAGCCTTGAGAGCGCACGCGATCTGCCGGGGCTTAAGGAGTTGCGCGCGGCGGGGCTACTGGACAGCCGCCCGCTTCCGGGTGCATCCTCGGATGAGGATGACGAAGATGGCCCGCAGGTGGGTCAATCCGAACTTTTCGAGGACTGAAAGGGGCTTATCCCATGAACCTCAACCAGATTTTGAATATGATTCTGCGCATGCTTCTGCGTCGTGGCATGAATTGGGGAATCAGTAAGGGCATCGGCATGGCCTCGAACCGGGGCCGGAAGGACAAGGCCCCGCAAGAGATGACGGCGCAGGAGCGCCAACAGCAGCAAGAGATGAAACTTGCCGCCAAACGCGCCCGAAAATCGGCCCGGCTGACCCGGCGGATGTAGGCGCCGAGCCTTCCGCCGAGCCTTTGCGATTGCGCGCGACCCATCATAGATTGGTGCCCGCGCCGCTTGCGAGTCTGGGTGTGAAGACCTACCTATAAGCGGCGCAGTGGCCCCCGAGAGGGGACATGCGCACTCATCGACATCATCGCCCTGCCGCATATGCAGGCAACCTTGATCTTGCTGAGGGTCGATCTGCCCGGCATGCCGCCGGTGCGGTAGTTCAACCTGTGAGGTCGTGATGGGAAAAGGCAACAACAAGCGCGGAAATAAGGAAGTGAAGAAACCTAAGCAGGAAAAGCCGAAGGTTCTCGCGACCGCCAATTCCGGCGTGGTAAAGCCGCTCTCTCTTGGCGAGAAGAAGGGCAAATAGGCCTTTCGCGGGTGAGCGTGTTCCGCTCGCCCGCATAATCGAGGCATAATCGAGGGGGCTCAGCGCCCCTGTCTGCGCGCCATGAAGGCCAGACGTTCGAAAAGATGCACGTCTTGTTCGTTCTTCAACAGCGCCCCATGCAGCTTGGGCAGTAGATTTGCGCCCTCGCGCTTGAGGTCTTCGGGTGCCAGATCCTCGGCCAGCAGCAGCTTGAGCCAGTCGAGCACCTCCGAGGTCGAGGGCTTTTTCTTCAGCCCCGGCGTCTCGCGGATCTCATAGAACTGGCTCAGCGCCTCGCTGAGCAGGCGCGGCTTGAGATCGGGAAAATGCACCGCCACGATCTGGCGCATGACCTCGGGGTCCGGAAAGCGGATATAGTGGAAAAAGCACCGCCGCAGGAACGCGTCGGGCAGCTCTTTTTCATTATTCGAAGTGATGATCACGACTGGGCGGTGGCGCGCGCGGATCGTCTCGCCGGTCTCGTAGACATGGAACTCCATGCGGTCGAGCTCTTGCAGCAGGTCGTTGGGAAACTCGATATCAGCCTTGTCGATCTCGTCGATCAAAAGCACGACGCGGCGCTCTGCCTCAAAAGCCTGCCACAGTTTGCCGCGCCGGATGTAGTTGGAGACATCCTCGACCCGCTCGCCGCCAAGGCCGGGGCCAAGCTGGCTGTCGCGCAGCCGCGAGACGGCATCATATTCATAAAGCCCCTGCTGGGCGCGGGTGGTGGATTTGATGTTCCACTCGATCATCTCCATCCCGAGGCTCTGCGCCACCTGTCGGGCGAGTTCGGTTTTGCCGGTGCCGGGCTCTCCCTTGACCAGAAGCGGGCGTTCCAGCGTGACGGCTGCGTTGACGGCCACGCTCAGATCGGGCGGGGCGATGTAGGTCTGGGTGGATTGGAACTGCACGGGGTTGCGGTCCTTTGTCTTGTGGGAGATGCGTGCGACGCGCGCGGGTCGTCTCGCACGCTATCCGTGCCCAATTCTTGCCGCAACCATCGTGTAGGATTGAGAGAACAAATAGCCCAATTGGGGCGAATGGGCGCGTGACAACCACAGTTTCTTGGGGTATTGGGTCGCGCGAGGAGTGTGCTCGATGGCGAATACTAATCACAGTGACACGTCCGGCACCGAAGCGAGGGCAGGGATGAAAGCAGAAACCTTCCTGCCGGATGACTATCGTCCGGCCGATGACGAACCCTTTATGAATGATCGCCAGCTTGAGTATTTCCGCCGGAAATTATTGACCTGGAAGGCCGAGCTGCTGGAACAATCTGCGGAGACGCTTGAGGGATTGGCGGAATCCGCGCGCAATGTACCCGATATCGCCGACCGTGCCTCGGAAGAGACGGATCGCGCGCTTGAACTGCGCACGCGGGACCGTCAGCGCAAGCTGGTCAGCAAGATCGATTCCGCGCTGCGCCGCATCGACAATGGCGAATACGGTTATTGCGAGAAGACCGGCGAGCCGATTTCTCTCAAGCGGCTGGATGCCCGCCCGATCGCCACGATGACGCTCGAGGCGCAGGAAAAGCACGAGCGCCGCGAGCGCGTGCATCGCGACGACTGATCTCTGGCCGGTGACGGCGCGCATGTGATCTCGCGCAAGGACAAGCTCTCACCGGTGCCGTATAGGTGCCGGTGTTTTCGTTTCAACGGGTCGAACAGGGGTGCAACGTGCTGATAGAACGCAAGGTAACGGTTCTCGGGGCCGGGATCGGAGGGCTCGCCGCGGCCCGCGCATTGGCGTTGCGGGGCGCGCAGGTCGAGGTGATCGAGCAGGCTGATGCGATCCGGGAAGTCGGTGCAGGTCTGCAGGTCTCGCCCAACGGGGCGCGGGTCCTGCGCGCGCTGGGGCTGGGCGAGGCGCTTGAGCAGGCCGGGCCGCGTGCCGAGGCTGTGCAGCTCGTGGATGGCGAGACCGGCCAGCAAGTCGCGCGCCTTGATATGGCGCGGCTGCGGCCCGATCAGGATTACCATTTTGTCCATCGCGCGCGGCTGATCGATCTGCTCGCGCAAGGCGCGCGCGATGCGGGTGTCGAGGTGACGCTTGGCCGCCGCGTCGAGCGGGTTGATCTGAGCGGGACGGGCGCACGGCTGGAGATGGCCGAGGGCGCGGATCTGCAAGCGGATCTGCTGATCGGTGCGGATGGGTTGCATTCGAAGCTGCGTGAGGCACTCAACGGGCGGGTCGCGCCATTCTTTACCCATCAGGTGGCATGGCGTGCGCTTGTGCCCTGCGCGCCTGATGAGCCGCTCTGTGCGCAGGTCTTCATGGGGGCGGGCAAGCATCTGGTGAGCTACCCCCTGGGCCGCGGGCTGCGCAATATCGTGGCCGTCGAGGAGCGTCATTCCTGGGTCGAGGAAAGCTGGTCGCTTGAAGACGATCCGATGAACCTGCGCGTGGCCTTCGAGGAATTCTGCCCGCAGGTGCGCGGCTGGCTGGAGCAGATCGAGCAGGTCAATCTTTGGGGGCTGTTCCGGCATCCGGTGGCCGATCACTGGCACGGGGTGAATTCGGCGATCCTGGGCGATGCGGCTCATCCGACCTTGCCGTTTCTGGCGCAGGGCGCGGTGATGGCCCTGGAGGATGCCTGGGTGCTCTCCGAGGCTTTGGCGCGCCATGACAGTGACGAGAGCGCCTTTGCCGCCTATCAAGAGGCCCGGCGCACGCGCTGCGACAAGATCGTCACCGCCTCAAGCCGCAATGCGCGCAACTACCATCTCAAGGGCGCACAGCGCGCCGCCGCCCATCTGGCGCTGCGCACGGCCTCGCGGTTTGCGCCCGAGCGTCTGGTGGGGCGGTTCGACTGGATCTACGGGCATGACGTGACGGCGGGCTGAGCGCCGCGCTCAGACGCTTTGGAAATGCTTGGCGAGCTTGAGGCCTTGGCCCTGATAGTTCGACGCGATGTCCTTGCCGTAAAGCTGGCCGGGCTCTTGCGCCATGCGCTCATAGACAAGGCGGCCCACGACCTGTCCGTGTTCGAGCGCAAAGGGGGCTTCGTGGCAGCGCACCTCCAGCACCCCGCGCGAGCCGCTGCCGCCCGAGGCGCCATGGCCAAAGCCCGGATCGAAGAAGCCCGCGTAATGCACGCGGAATTCGCCCACCATCGCCAAATAGGGTGCCATCTCGGCTGCATGATCGGGCGGGATCGTCACCGCCTCGCGCGAGACGAGAATGTAGAACGCGCCGGGATCGAGGATGATGCGGCCATCGCGGGTGCGGACCTCTTCCCAGAACTCTCCCACGGGGTAATAGCCGATCCGGTCGAGATCGATCACCCCAGTATGGGGCTTGGCGCGGTAGCCCACCAGATCGCCCTCAGAGGGGCGCAGATCGACCGAGAAGCCAAGGCCGTGATCGATCACCGCCGGGCCATCCACAAGAGGCTCTTGCTGGTGCAGGATCTTCAGCTCGGCATCGGTGAGCGTGGCTTGGCCGGCGCGAAAGCGGATCTGGTTGAGCCGCATGCCGGGGCGCACCAGCACGGAAAACGAGCGCGGGCAAATCTCGGCATAAAGCGGGCCGTGATAGCCTTCGGGGATTCGGTCGAATTCCACACCTTCATCGGTGATCAGGCGGGTGAGCAGGTCGAGCCGCCCGGTGGAGCTTTTGGCATTGGCCACCGCGGTGATGCCGTCGGGAAGGGCCAGGCTTTCCATCAGCGGCACGAGATAGACGCAGCCCTTTTCGAGCACCGCGCCATCTTCGTTGAGCACCATGCGGTGCATTTCGAACTCGCGCAGCCGCTCGCTTACGCGCTTGCCTTTGCCTGCAAGGAAGGAGGCGCGCACACGGTAGGCGATGCGGCCAAGGCGCAGGTCGATGCTGGCAGGTTGGATCTGGGCAGGGGTGATTGCGGGATCGGCGGCGATCTCGCCGCGCTCGATCATTGCGCGCAACAGGCTGTCGGACAGCACGCCAATCGTCATCACATCTCTCCCCGCGATACACGAACGCCCACCCCCGCGAAGGGATGGGCGTTAGTCAAAATGGTCGGGCTGGCGAGATTCGAACTCACGACCTTCCGTCCCCCAGACGGACGCGCTAACCAGGCTGCGCCACAGCCCGACGAGGGGCATATAGATCGAACCGGGCGGGCTGTGCAAGTCGAATTACGAAGAAATTTCTCGGTCATCGAAAATGCCTGCTTTCGCGCGTTCAATCGGTGTGATCGAGGGAGGATGCGGCCTGCGTATCCGCGCCTGCATGGGCAGGCTGGAGGAGCTTTGCGCGCAGCACGGTGGCCTGTTGCGCCAGTTCGCGAAGGCCTGCACGCTCAATCTCCGAGAGCCGCGCCAGATCGATTGAGGCGAGTCGCGTGCGTAAGCCCACGCGCGAAAGCCTGAGCGCATCGCTTTGCTCGCGCGACCGCTCGCGTGCGGTTTTGATCTGCAGGCTGTAGACCTGCTGCTCGGGTTCGGCCTCAGGCTCAGGCTCGACATCAAGCGCCATCGGGGCCTCTTCGCCACCTTGATCGCGCAGAGAGGCCTGCGGCTCGGGCGGTGGCGCGGGCTCGGCGGGCGGGGCTTGCGGGCGCTGCGGAAAGGGCGTGACAGAGGCTGCGGGCGCGGTCGCCTCGTCCTCGTGCTGGTCCTCAACCTGCTGATCTTCGAACTGCGGCACTTCGGTCTTCGGGGCCGGATCTGTGGGCGCGCTCACCGCGTCGCTCTCGGGGTCGAACAGATCGCTGACATGACGCACGCCGTTTTCGCGCAGTAATTTCTGCACGCCCCGGATCGTCATCCCGTCATCATGAAGAAGCTGGCGAATCCCGCCCAGAAGGGCCACGTCATTGGGTCGGTAATAGCGCCGACCGCCGGCCCGCTTGACGGGTTTGACCTGCGTGAACTTGCTTTCCCAGAACCGCAAAACATGCGTGGGCGTGGCAAGCAGTTCAGAGACTTCCGAGATGGTCTTGAATGCGTCGGCGGATTTGCCCATGCGGCCCGATCCGTTATTTCGCGTTGCCCGAAGCCACGCGGTCCTTCATCAGGTGAGAGGGGCGGAACGAGAGCACGCGGCGCGGGCTGATCGGCACTTCCTCACCGGTTTTGGGATTGCGCCCCATGCGCGGGGCCTTGTCGCGCACCGAGAATGTCCCGAAGGAGCTGATCTTGACCGTTTCGCCCTCAACAAGCGCGTCGGACATGTGCTGGAGCACCGTCTCGACCAGTTGGGCGGATTCATTGCGCGACAGACCGACTTCGCGGAACACCGCTTCGCTCAGATCCATGCGTGTCAGCGTTTTCGACATAACAACCCCCCTGGGGACCAGCAATTTCGAGTTACAGTGACCGAGAGCAAATCCCGAGTCAATATCAAGGGCTTGTGGAGTGCTTTTGATGCGCGGGAGATTGCCGTCTGCGCCTACCAGCGCAGAACGACCGAGCCCCAAGCGAGACCGCCGCCGATGGCCTCTGCAACGATGACCTGACCTTGTTTGATCTGGCCGCGCGCCTTGCCCACGGACATCGCAAGCGGGATCGAGGCGGCAGAGGTGTTGCCGTGATCGGCCACCGTCACCACCACGTTATCAAGGGTCAGACCGAGCTTTTCAGAGGTCGCCTTGATGATCCGCAAATTGGCTTGATGGGGCACGATCCAGTCCACATCCGAGGCGCTCATGCCTGCTTTTTCCAGAGCCTTTTCAGCAGTTTGCGCGAGCTTCGTCACCGCATGCTTGAAGACCTGATTGCCTTGCATCTTCAGCACGCCCGCGCCGCCTGTGGTCGACACACCACCATCGACATAGAGCAATTCGCGATAGCGCCCGTCGGAATGCAGATCGGACGACAGGATGCCGCGATCGGCATTGGTGCCGGTGCCGTCCTCGGCCTCAAGGATCAGCGCGCCTGCGCCATCGCCGAAGAGCACGCAGGTGCCCCGGTCGGTCCAGTCCATGATCCGCGAGAAGGTCTCCGCGCCGATCACAAGCACGCGCTCGGCCTGTCCCGACAAGATCAGCCCGTTGGCATTGGTCAGTGCAAAGATGAAGCCTGCGCAGACCGCCTGCACGTCATAAGCAAAACCGGTGGTCGAGCCGAGCCCGGCCTGCACCATCGTGGCGACAGACGGGAAGGTGTGATCGGGCGTCGAGGTGGCCACGACAATCGCGTCGATATCGCTGGCCTGCATGCCCGCATCGGCCAGCGCGGCCTCGGCGGCTTTGATCGCGAGATGCGAGGTGGTTTCGCCCTCGGCTGCGAAATGACGTCGCTCGATGCCCGTGCGGGTGCGAATCCATTCATCCGTCGTATCGAGGGTCTTCTCGAATTCGGCATTTTCGACCACGCGCTCGGGCAGGTAATGTCCCACGCCCCGCACAACGGCTCTGATCGTCATTGGCTGCTCTCGCTTTTCTCGGACGCTTCTGCGCCGTTTGTCGGGCCATCGTGCATCTCGGGGAGGGCAGAGGCAACCCGGGCGGCAAGCCGTGCCGCAAAGCCCGATTTCGACAAGCGCGCGGCCAGGGCTATCGCGGCGGCGAAGCTTGTCGCGTCGGCCGAGCCATGCGATTTCACCACCGTGCCATTGAGCCCGAGGAAGACGCCGCCATTTGCCCGGCGTGGATCGACCTTGGCTTGCAGGCGCTTGAGTGCGCCCATCGCCAGCAAGGCGCCCAGCTTGGCCAGCAGCGTCGAGGTCAGCGCCTCGCGCAGCAGCTCTGACACCAGCTTGGCCGTGCCTTCGCCTGTCTTGAGCGCCACATTGCCCGTAAACCCGTCGGTCACGATCACATCGGCCCGGTCGGCGGCCAGATGGCTGCCCTCGACGAAGCCTGCGAAATCAAACGCGCCCGCGTCCTGCGTCTGCTCGATCAGCCCATAGGCCTCTTTCAGCTCGGCGCGGCCTTTGTGCTCTTCGGTGCCGACATTCAAAAGCCCGACCCGGGGCCGGGTGATCCCCAGCGCGTTGCGCGCATAGGACGAGCCCATCAGCGCATAGGTCAGCAAGTCAGAGGCATCGGCCTTCACGTCGGCGCCCATATCGAGCATCACATTCCAGCCCGCCGCATTGCGCGAGGGCCAGAAGGAGGCGATGGCAGGGCGGTTCACACCGGGGATCTTGCGCAGGCGGATCATCGAGACCGCCATCAGCGCCCCGGTATTGCCGCAAGACACGGCGACGTCGGCGGCTCCTTCGCGCACCGACTCAATGGCCGACCACATAGAGGTATTCTTGCCCGAGCGCATGACCTGCGCGGGTTTGTCCTCCATCGTCACCACGCCTTCGGCATGATGCAGCTCCACTTTGTCCCCCAGATTGTGCTGGGCGATCAACGGGGCGAGCACCTCTTGGGGCCCGTGAACGATGAATTGCAACTCGGGGGCTGTGCGCGCCGCCTTCGCAACGCCGGCAATCGTGGCTTCGGGACCAAGATCGCCGCCCATCGCGTCGACGGAAATGACAACAGCGCCGGCGGATGCCGGCGCCATGCCATTCAGGCTGGCCTGCGTCTGAGCGGCCTTGTCGCTGGCGCCCGGCTGCTGCTGGTCTTGCGCGTTTGGCATGACATGTGCGGCGCGGGTCAAACGATCTTACGCCGCGTCGTCGTCGAGATCGACCTCTTCGGTCATCGCAACGATCTCGCGATCATCGTAATGGCCGCAGGACGCGCAGACGTGATGCGGGCGCTTGAGTTCGCCGCAGCTCGGGCATTCTGCCGGGTTTGCAGCGACGAGAGAGTCATGCGCACGGCGCATGTTGCGGCGGGAGCGCGTGACTCGGTTCTGAGGGACAGCCATGTCTCAACCTCGGTATAATGGGGCGGATAGGCCCGTGTGAGCGGCAAAAAGCCTTGATAATTCAGCGGTTTCGTCATCGACGCGCGGTCGCGTTTTGGATGCGAAACGTAACTTCGAACGAGGCCGGGAACATACTCGGATTCTGTTGGCGTGCAAGCCCCTTTCTGAGGCGTTTTCCCGGACTGTGACAGCGACGGCCAAAACCGTGCTATTTCACCCTTATTTGTCCTTCCCCTTGTCGCCGTCAAGCAGCGTGCGCAGGTTGGCAAAGGGCTTCATCTGCTCTTCGTCGAGCGGGTCGATACCGGGCTCGGTCACGCGGGTCTCGCCCAGCTCGGCATCGGGTGCACGCGGATAAAGCGGCAGCGCCAGTTCCAGCGCCTCAAGGGCCACGGCTGCGAGATCGACCACCGAGGGCAGGGGCTCTGCGGTGTCATCCTCGGGCATCTCGACCTCTTCTTCGGTCGGCATTTCCATATGCGCGAGATAGCGCCGGGTGACCGATTCCGAGATCTCTGTGGTAACCGGTGCCAGCGAGATCACGCATTCCTGAACGACGGTCGCGTCCAGTTTGGCCTCAAGAATCCAGTCATTGCGCCCTGCGGGACGAAGCTGTCCCTTGAAGCGGAGCCCGTCCAGCCCGACGATCTCGGCCCATGCCGCAATCGCCGCGCGGGTGGGCGCATCGGCCTCAAGATCAAAGCGTGTGGGCTTTCGGGCGGGCAAATCGGCCAGCCGCATCGGCTTGGACCAAACGGCCTCGGGGGCTTGCGGCTCTGAAGACGTCATGTCGCACCTTTCTTTTCGGACTGCGCGCGCGGGCAGGGCGGTTGAGCGCTTGAGAGCGGCGCAGTCATGTTGTAAGCGTCGATAAAAGCCCGAAGGCTCAGAGGCAAGAGGGGGTGCAGGTGGGGATCGGTTCGATGATGCGGAAAATGCTGGTTTGTGCGGCGGTAGGTGCGACACTCGTTCTGGGTGCGTGTTCGCCGATTTATCGCAATCATGGCTATGTGCCGCTCGAAGAAAACCTCGCCAAGATCGAGGTCGGCAAGAGCACGCGCGACGATGTGGCCGCCGATATCGGTCGTCCCAGCTCGACCGGGCTCTTGGAGGGCTCGGGCTGGTACTATGTCGGGTCGCGTTGGAAGACGGTGACATGGCATGCGCCCAAAGAGATCCAGCGCGAGGTTGTCGCGATTTCGTTCAACAAGGCTGGCGTTGTGAGCAATGTGGAGCGGTTCGGGCTCAATCGCGGCGAGGTCGTGCCGCTGTCGCGCCGTGTCACGCAAAGCAACGTCAAGGGCATTGGCGTGATCCGCCAGCTGATGGGCTCGATCGGACGCATCACACCGGGACAGGTGCTCAGCGACAACTAACTTCGCTTTGCACGCGCAGCGCCTTGGTCTAGGATTTCCTCCTGAAGATATGGGTGCTGTGCGGGGGCGGAGATGGATCTGTCCATTTCCAAAGGAAACTACCGGGTTCGGCAGGCGCAGGGCGCCGCCGATCTCGATGCCGTTTTGCGTCTGCGCGCGCAAAGTTTCCGCGCCGGGCGCAGCGATCTGGATGCATTTGATTCGCAGGCCCGCCATGTTTTGGTCGAAGAGACGGATGGCACGCTTCTCGCGGGGTTCCGGCTGAACCTGCTCGACGATGACCGGGCGCTGTCCCAATGCTATTGCGCGCAAAGCTATGATCTTGCCCCGCTGATGGGCCGCGCCGGGCCGCATCTTGAATTGGGGCGGTTCTGCACGCGCCCCGGGCTGCGCGATCCCGATGTGCTGCGGCTGGGTTGGGCGGCGATCACGCGGTTGGCCGAGCGGCACGGGGTGCGGCTGCTGTTCGGCGCAAGCTCATTTCACGGCGCACAGTGGCGCGACCATGCGGGGGCCTTCGCCCATCTCGCGGCCCATGCGCTCGGACCTGACGGGTTGCGCCCGCGCCCGCGCGCACCCGAAACCGTCACGCTTGTGCAGGCGGCGGCTGAGGCCGCCCCGATGCCCGACGCGCAACCCGCTTCCCTGCCGCCGCTCTTGCGCTCTTATCTTGGGATGGGGGGGTGGACCTCGGATCATGCGGTGATCGACCGCGATCTCGACACCTGTCACGTCTTCACCGCGCTGGACCCCACGCGGATTCCGCCTGCGCGGCTCAAGGCGCTGCGCGCGCTTGCGGGCTGAGACGGGTCCGCGCGCCGTCCTTCGCGTGATTTACACCGCCCGATCACCGCGCCCCATTGACCTTTCCCGCGCCCCTCATTAGCTGCGCGGTCATGGCACGTGCACCCCTTCTCCAGCTGTCCGATATCTCGCTGACCTTCGGCGGCAATCCCGTTTTCGACGGGCTCACGCTCAATATTCAGCAAGGCGACCGCGTCGCGCTGGTCGGGCGCAATGGCTCTGGCAAGTCCACCTTGATGAAAGTGATGGCCGGTCTGATCGAGGCCGATCAGGGCGCGCGCACCGTGCCGCCGGGCACATCCGTGGGCTATATGGAACAGGAACCCGATCTGTCGGGCTTCGAGACGCTGGGCGAGTTTGCCGCCTCCGGTCTGGATCCGGCCGAGGAATATAAGGTCGAGATGGCCGCAGAGGGGCTGAAATTCCGCCCCGAGACGCCGGTTGCGACCGCCTCGGGCGGGGAGCGCAGGCGCGCGGCGCTGGCCAAGCTGCTGGCCGAGGCGCCCGAGCTGATGTTGCTCGACGAGCCCACGAACCATCTTGATATCGAGGCGATTGGCTGGCTCGAGCAGCAATTGCGCGAGACCCGCCGGGCGTTCGTGCTGATCAGCCACGACCGCGCCTTCCTGCGCGCGCTCACCCGCGCTACGCTCTGGGTGGATCGCGGGCAGGTAAAGCGCAACGAGCAGGGGTTTGAGACGTTCGAGGAGTGGCGCGAGACCGTGTGGGCCGAGGAAGACGAGGCCCGCCACAAGCTCAACCGCAAGATCAAGGCCGAGGCGAAATGGGCCGTCGAGGGGATCTCGGCGCGGCGCAAACGCAATCAGGGCCGGGTGCGCGCGCTGCAAGCGCTGCGCGCCGAGCGGGCAAGCCAGATCAAGCGGCAAGGCGTGGCCGCGCTGGAGCTGGATTCGGGGCAATCCTCGGGTAAGCGGGTGATCGAGGCCACGGGGCTCAGCAAAGGGTTTGGCGATAAGCAGATCGTCCAGGATTTTGATCTGCGCGTGCTGCGTGGCGACCGGGTGGCCTTTGTCGGGCCCAACGGCGTGGGCAAAACGACGCTTTTGAAGATGCTTACCGGCGAGATCGCGCCGGATGCAGGATCCGTCAAGCTGGGCACCAATCTCGATGTCGCGGTGTTCGATCAGGCCCGCGCCACGCTCGATCCCGAGCAGACCCTGTGGAACGGGCTCGTCAACGATCCGGGGATGGCCGTGAAGGGCAATTCCGATCAGGTGATGGTGCGCGGCACGCCCAAACATGTCGTGGCCTATCTGAAGGATTTCCTGTTTGACGAACAACAAGCCCGCAGCCCGATCCGCGCGCTGTCTGGCGGCGAGCGGGCGCGGCTGCTGCTGGCGCGGATCATGGCGCGGCCCTCGAACCTGCTGATCCTCGATGAGCCGACCAACGATCTCGATGTCGAGACGCTCGATCTGCTGCAAGATCTGCTGGGCGAGTATGACGGCACCGTTCTGCTGGTGAGCCACGACCGGGATTTCATCGACCGCGTGGCCTCGACCACGATCGCGATGGAGGGCAATGGGCGCGCGACCGTCTATGCCGGTGGCTGGAGCGATTATCAGGCGCAAAAGGCGATGGCCGAGCCTGCGCCCGAGCCGCAGGTGAAAGCGGCCTCTGAGGCGACGGCGGCGAAATCCACCGCGAAGGCGGGCGCGAAACCGGCACCCGTTGCGCCCGCGAAATCCGGTCTGAGCTTTACCGAGCGCCACCGCCTTGAGGCCCTGCCGGGCGTGATCGAGCGCTACGAGGCCGAGATCGCAAAGCTCGAAGAGTTCTTGGCCCAGCCCGATCTCTTTCACACCCAGCCGGTGAAATTCAACAAGGCCACTGAGGCGCTGGTCGAGCGTCAGGCGGCACTTGCCGCCGCTGAAGAAGAGTGGCTTTCGCTGGAAGAGCGCGCTTAAGGCGGGCTGAGCGTGCGGCCCTTTGGCGGGCGGCGGATGCCTCCGGCGGAGGTATTTTGCGCCAGGTGAATGGGCAGCTGTGCCACGGCGGCTGAAACTGTGCTGTGGGGCGTGCAGATTTGGGCGCGCGGGGCGGCGCGATATCGTGATTTACGCTTGACACACAGGGCCTGATCCTCGATATGGGCACGACCCGGCGGGAAGGTTTCTTTCCGCCGGGCCTCGTTTTTGCAATTCGTCCCCAAGTGGGACGCGCAGTTCGACGGCGGGCGAGAGGTGCCCACGAAACCCCGCATGCGGGTGCCACAGGGCGCGGATGAATGAAAAGGAAAGACCCATGTTTGCGGTCCTCAAGACTGGTGGCAAGCAATATAAGGTTCAGGCGGGCGATACGCTGCGCGTGGAACTGCTTGCAGCCGAAGCTGGCGATAAAGTCCAGTTCAACGAGATTCTGATGGTCGGCGGCGACGCACCTCAGCTTGGCACGCCCTTCGTGGAAGGTGCGGCTGTTCAGGCGGAAGTCATCGACAACATCAAGGCCGACAAGGTCATCACCTACCACAAGCGCCGCCGGAAGCACTCCTCGCAGCGTACCCGTGGCCACCGCCAGCAGCTCACGCTGCTGCGGGTGACCGATGTTCTCGCCTCGGGCGCGGACAAGTCGGGCGTCAAGGAAGCTGTCGGCACCGCGATCGCGCGGCGCGCAGCACATGGCACCGAAGGTACGGCTCCGGCTGCCAAGAAAGCGGCTCCCAAGGCTGCGGCCAAAGCTGCACCGAAGGCCGAGGCTGCTGTTGCCGAGGCTGATGATCTCAAGGTGATCAACGGTCTGGGCCCTGCGGCCGAGAAGAAACTGAACGAGGCCGGTATCTCGACCTTCGCTCAGCTCGCTGCGCTCGATCCCGAAACTTTCGAGGCCGTCAAGGTCAAGGAAGACTGGGTCGCGCAGGCCAAAGACCTCGCGAAATAAGGAGAAGACCTCATGGCACACAAAAAAGCAGGCGGTTCCTCCCGTAACGGTCGCGACTCAGCGGGTCGCCGCCTCGGCGTCAAGCTCTACGGCGGTCAGGAAGCGATTCCGGGCAACATCATCGCACGTCAGCGCGGCACCAAGTGGTGGCCGGGCGAGGGCGTCGGTATGGGTAAGGATCACACGATCTTCGCGACCTGCGAAGGCAAGGTGAACTTCCGCAAGGGCCTCAAGGGCCGCACCTTCATTTCGGTGCTTCCCACGCAAGAGGCCGCTGAATAAGCCGACTGTCCCGGCAACGAATAGGGGATCGGCTGAAAGGCCGGTCCCCTTTCTCGTTTCAGGCACGACCCCGACATTTGTTGCGATGAAACGCGGCTGGTGGGTGAAATTGTCATTCAAACGCCCTATTTAAGGTTTAGGGAGCTGCGGGAGAGGAGGCCCAAAGCCCCTGCGTTTCGAGGAGGAGCGCCGATGTACCAAAATATGATTTCCAGCCAGCCCGTGATTGAAACGGATCGTTTCGTGCTGCGGCCTCTGCGGCGCTCGGATGCCGGGCTTATTGCGTTTTACAGCGGTGACAGGCGCGTGGCCGAAGGCACCCGCGCGATCCCGCACCCGCTGCCGCCGGGCACTGCGGAGAATTTCGTCAGCCGTGCGCAGAAAGACGACCGCGTCGAGGATGTCTGGGCGATTGACGGGTCGAGCCATGGTCTGGCGGAGCTTTTGGGCGTGGTCTCTCTGACCCATCTCGAGGGCGAGCAATCTGAAGTGGGCTATTGGGTGGGGCCGGGGTTTTGGAACACCGGCATCGCCTCGGAGGCCGTGACCGCCTTGGTTGAGGCCAATCCGCATAAGTCGCGCACGCTTCTGGCGGAAGTTTTTCAGGATGACGCGGCTTCGGCTCGCGTGCTGACCCATGCGGGCTTCGACTATCTGGGGGATGCGGAAAGCTGGTCGCTCGCTCGGGGCCGCCATGTTCCTACCTGGACCTATCTGCGCAAAATGTAGCGCGCCTCTGCACTTCCTCTTGATCGAAATATCCCGGGGGAGACGGGCAAAACCAGCGGTTTTGTCCGTTGGGGGCAGAGCCCCCTCACGCAAGGCTTGAAACCGCGCGCGGCTCGGCGTATCCCCGCGCCTTAGCCAAAGCCAAGGGGCAAAGTGATGAAGTTTCTCGATCTCGCCAAGGTCTATATCCGTTCGGGCGGCGGCGGTGCGGGCTGTGTCTCGTTCCGGCGCGAGAAATATATCGAATTCGGCGGCCCGGATGGCGGCGATGGCGGCAAGGGGGGATCTGTCTGGGTCGAGGCGGTCGACGGGCTCAACACGCTGATCGATTTCCGCTACCAGCAGCACTTCTTCGCCAAGACCGGCCAGCACGGCATGGGCGCGCAGCGCACCGGGCATGATGGCGAGAGCATCACGCTCAAAGTGCCGGTGGGCACCGAGATCCTTGATGAGGATGAGGAAACGCTGATCGCCGATCTCACCGAGGTTGGTCAGCGCGTGCTTCTGGCCAAGGGCGGCAATGGCGGCTGGGGCAACCTGCATTTCAAATCCTCGACCAACCGTGCCCCGCAGCGCGCCAATCCCGGTCAGGAAGGCGTCGAGCGCACGATCTGGTTGCGCCTCAAGCTGATTGCGGATGCAGGTCTTCTGGGCCTGCCCAATGCGGGCAAATCGACTTTTCTGGCGGCGGTTTCCAATGCCAAGCCGAAGATCGCGGATTATCCTTTTACCACGCTTGTGCCCAATCTTGGCGTCGTGGGGATCGACGGGCGCGAATTCGTCATCGCCGATATTCCGGGGCTGATCGAGGGGGCCTCTGAGGGCAGGGGCTTGGGCGATCAGTTCTTGGGCCATGTCGAGCGCTGCTCTGTGCTGCTGCATCTGGTCGATGGCACCTCCGAGACGGTGGCCGAGGATTGGCGGGTCATCTCGGACGAGTTGGCCGCCTATTCGCCGGAGCTGGCCGAGCGCCCGCGCGTGACCGTGCTCAACAAGGTCGATGCGCTCGATCCCGAGACCCGGGCCGAGCGACTGGCCGCCTTGCAGGCGGAAACCGGCACCCGGGTGTTCGAGATGTCGGGCGTCTCGAATGAGGGTGTCTCGTTGGTGCTACGCGCGCTTTGGGCGCAGATCGCGGCGGCGCGTCCCAGCACCGAGGATGACACGCCGTGGCGCCCCTGAGCCTGCCCGATCCGAGCAAGGCGAAATGCCTTGTCGTGAAGATCGGATCGGCTTTGCTGGTCGATGCGGAAGGGCTGCGCGAGGGTTGGTTGCGCGGGCTGGCCGAGGATGTCGCGGCTCTGCGTGCGCGGGGCATCGGCGTTGTGCTGGTCTCGTCGGGCTCGATTGCGCTGGGGCGTCGGGTGTTAGGCCTGCCGGAGGCCGCGCTGCCGCTGGAGCAATCGCAGGCCGCCGCTGCCGTGGGTCAGATTCGTCTGGCGCGCGCCTATGAAGAGGCTTTGCGCCCGCATGGGGTGACCACCGCGCAGGTGCTGGTCACGCTGGAGGACACGGCCGATCGCCGCCGCTATCTCAATTCGCGCGCGACGCTGGCGACTTTGATGGCGCTTGGCACGGTGCCGATTGTCAACGAAAACGACACAGTCGCGACCGATGAGATCCGGTTTGGCGACAATGACCGGTTGGCTGCGCAGATCGCCGTGACCATCGGGGCCGATCAGCTTGTGCTTCTGTCCGATGTCGACGGGCTCTATTCCGCCAATCCTAAGACCGATCCGAGCGCGCAGCATTTCCCGATGATTGAACATATCACCCATGAGATCGAGGCGATGGCGGGCGGTCCGGTCTCGAGCCTCTCGAAGGGCGGGATGAAGACCAAGCTGATGGCGGCCAAGACCGTTGTGGCGGCGGGCTGTGCGTTGGCCATCACTGAGGGTTCGGTGCACCGTCCGCTGAGCGCGCTGCAATCGGGCGCACGCAGCACTTGGTTCTTGCCCGAGGGCGATCCGCAGGCCGCGCGCAAGCGTTGGATCGGGGCGATGAAGCCGCGTGGTGAGCTGATCGTCGATGCGGGCGCTGTGACCGCTTTGCATTCGGGCAAATCGCTTCTGCCCGCCGGGGTGCGCAAGGTCGTGGGCCGGTTCGGGCGCGGTGATCCCGTCAGCATTGCAGGGCCGGGTGGGGCGACGCTCGGCAAGGGTCTGGTGCGCTACACGGCCGAGGAGGCGCGCGAGATCGCCGGGCATCGCTCGGGCGAGATCGAGGCGCTGCTGGGCTATCCGGGCCGCGCGGCTTTGATCCATCGTGACGATATGGTGATCGGCTAGCGCCCGGACCGTGGGAACCGGGCGCGGTCGCCTAGTGTTGAGCCTCCGGTGCGTCTGGTTGGACACTCGGGTCATTCGGGTGGGCCGGCGCGTCTGACCGACTGGAGACCCGATTTGCCCGTCTACCTGCACGGCCTGGCGACAGCCCTTCCGCCCCATGAATTGCCGCAAACGCTTGTGCGTCAGATCGCAGCCGAGATTCTTGGCCCGAAATACCCTGCCTTCAAAAGGCTCTCTGCGAGTTTCGACAGCGCAGGGATTGATATGCGCTATAGCGTGGTGCCACCCGCATGGTTCGAAGGTGCGCACGGCTGGCATGACCGCAATGCCGCTTATCTTGAGGGCGCGCAGGCGCTGTTTGTCGAGGCCGCGCGCCGGGCGCTTGGCACTGCGCAATGGGAGGCCCATGAGGTCGATTGCATCGTCACCGTCTCCTCTACCGGCATCGCCACGCCCAGCCTTGAGGCGCGCGCAATGGGCGAGATGGGATTTCGCCCCGATATCCGCCGCATGCCGGTCTTCGGTCTGGGCTGTGCTGGCGGTGTATCGGGCCTGTCGATCGCGCAATCGATGAGCGCGGCGCGGCCCGATGACAAAGTGCTTTTGGTGGTGGTGGAGGCCTGCACGCCTGCCTTCCGCTCGGATCGCGCCCAAAAGGCTGATATCATCGCAACCGTGCTGTTTGGCGACGGGGCGGCGGCGGCCTGTCTGCAGGGGCGCGCGCCCGAGGCATCGCGCATGGTTCGGCTGGGGCAGGGCACGCAGAAGACGTGGCCCGATACGCTCGACATCATGGGCTGGGAGGTCGACGATACCGGGCTTGGCGTCGTCTTCGACCGCTCGATCCCGAATTTCGTCCTCGAAACCTTGGAGGAAGCGGCGACCGAGGCACTTACGGCTGCAAATCTGTCGTCCGACCAGATCGACCGCTTCGTGTGCCATCCGGGCGGCGCCAAGGTGATTACCGCGATTGAGACCGCGCTGCATCTCGAGCAGGGCGCCCTGCAGGCGGAGCGCGATGTCTTGCGCGCGGCCGGCAATATGTCCGCCCCCACGGTTCTCTTCGTGCTGGAGCGGGTGCTGCGCGAGGGCAGCACTGGTCAGATGATGGCGACAGCGCTTGGTCCGGGCTTCTCTGCAGCCTTCCTGCCCTTTGAGGTGGCGGCATGATCGCGCCGGGGGCTGCGCTGTTTCTGGCGTTTCTGATCGTGCAGCGGCTCTCTGAGTTGGTGATCGCCAAGCGCAATACGCGCGCGCTTCTGGAACGTGGCGCGCGCGAGGTGGCGCCCGGGCATTATCCGCTGATCGTGGCGATGCATAGCGCATGGATCGCAGCGCTCCTGTGGTGGGGGCATGATGCGCAGATCCGCTGGGAGTGGCTTGTGGTCTTTGCCGCGCTTCAGGGGCTGCGGATCTGGATCCTCGCCTCACTGGGGCGGCGCTGGACGACGCGCATCATCGTGCTTGATGAGCCGCTGGTGCTGCGCGGCCCCTATCGCTGGCTGCGCCACCCGAATTATGTGCTGGTCATCGCCGAAATAGCGGTTGCGCCGCTCGTGCTCGGGCTGGGCTGGGTCGCGCTGGTCTTCAGCGCGCTCAACGCGGTGGTCCTCACGATCCGCATCCAAGCGGAGGACGGGGCGCTGCGTCCGCGCTCAGCTGCGCGGCAGTGACTTGTTGAGCTCGCGCAGCGGTGCCAGTTCTTCTTCGGAGAGCTTGGTGACGCCCAGCGTGGTCTCATGCGCCTCTTCAAGGATCGCCCGTGCCGTCTCGATCTCTTCGTCGGTGATCGGGCGGCTGGAATGGGTGAAAAAGCCAAACGTGCGGCTTTCCTTGCCGATCGAGACGACCTTGCCGTAACGGAGCCCAAACTCGGCTGCCTGACCCAGCACGTTGCCATCATCCATGCTTTTGAGATCCGCCCAGTCGCAGATTCCGGTATTGGCGATCGCCCAATGCACCGTCGGATCGGCAAAGACGAGGCCGTTTTCGCTGTAATAATCGATCCATTTTTGCGGATAAGTCTGGTAGAGCAGCGTCGGATTGGCGAAGCGAATATGCAGCCCCAGCGCGAATTTCCAATCAGCAAGTTCAATCAAGCGTTGAAGAGCTTTCTCGATTGTGTGCAAGTTGATCATACGTCTGCCTTTGATTTTATACGAAGAAAGCCTATTAGAGTAGGGGCCGAGCTTTTGTACACGACCCTACGGCTCGATCAGTCAGAATGGAAGTGCCGAAGGTTATGAACCTGACAGATTTTCAAGACCGCTTTGCAGAGCTCGCCCCAGCCGGTTGTTACATCGCGCTGCGGCTCGGCTTTTACGCGCCTGAAGCGGAATTGAATTTGTTCTCCGCCGAATGGATCGACCATTACACCCTGTCTGGCTATGCGCTTGCAGACCCGTTTCTGCTCTGGTGCCAAAAAAGCGAAGGCCATGTCCGATGGAGTGCTTTTGAAAGCCTCGGCCTGTCAAAAGTGCTGCTCGATTACCACCGGTTCGGCCACAGCTATGGCGGCGTCATCTCGGTCCAGGGAACGCCGAAGATGCCCAAGCGCAGCCTGGGTGTCTTTGCGCGCAATGATCGCGAGTTTACCGATGCTGAGCTGGCGGAGCTGGACGCGACCCTGCGCAAGATCCACAGTTTTGTGCCCCAGGCACTGACCGAGCCGCAGATCGCAGCGCTGCGGCTTTATTCGCGCGGGATCTTGCAAAAGCAGATCGCGTATGAGCTGCAGATCTCGGTGACGGCTGTGAAGGGGCGCCTGCGGGGGGCTGCCGACCGGCTGGGGGGGAAGACGCTCCGCGAGGCCGCCCATGTCGCCGCGAGCCGAGGGCTCCTTTAAGCTGTTTGCATTTTGCAATGCGCTTGACGTATAGGCAAGAATGGTTGTCAGATAGGGCGCGCGCACGCGCCTTATGCGGCCTTTGGCATGGGAGCGGCCGGGCTGTCTCCTTCCTTGGCGGGATGTTGGTATGGATATCATTGACCTCGGTACATTGCCGTCGAAATCGGAGAATTACGTCAGCTACATCGATCAGATGTGCGACCAGCTCGATCTCGATTTTGGCTCTTACGCCTCGATAAACCCTGTGACCGGGGCGGTTGTCGGCTATGCGAATTACCCCGATCCGTGGAAGCAATTCTACATGAAGCGCAATCTGCATCGGGTCGATCCGACGCTGCACAAGGCGAGCCTGAGCATCGCTCCCGTCGACTGGCAGCGTTTTGAGCGCGATGAGAAATTCAACTCGGTGTTCCAGACGGCGGCGGATTTCGGGATCACCCCGCGCGGGCTGACCGTGCCGATCCGCGGGCCTTTCGGAGATCGCGGGTTGTTTTCGGTGACGCGGTCCTGCTCGCAGGCCGAATGGGACAAGCTGAAGCGCCATATCATTGGCAATCTGCAAACGGCGGCGGTGCATCTGCACGACTCGATCATGCGCTCGAGCGGCATCATCGGGCCGATGGGCTATTCGGCACTCTCCAATCGCGAGCGCGAGGTCTTGCAATGGACCGCTGTCGGCAAGCTTCAGCAAGAGATCGGCGACATTCTGGGCATCTCGCACCGCACGGTTGAGCTGCATCTGAAATCGGCGCGCGAGAAGCTGGGCGCGTTCACCACCGTGCAGGCTGTGGGGCGCGCGATTGGCATGGGGCTGATCCATCCCGGCTAGACAGGCGGGGCCATGCGTGACATCTGATAAACAGGTCGCACTTTCCTGAGGCCTGTCCACTGGTGTGGATGCGCGACCTCACGAGTGCAACCCGCGCGTTTGTTAGCGCAGATAGCCAGACCGGGGCTTGCCTTGGGTCCGGATTATGGCCCTATGTGCCGTTTGGCATTTTAAGTGCCTGATAAAATTTGATAAATACTAATTTTTTTGGCGTCGAAATTGAGCGCGCCGACCACAACCTAGGGTTTTCCCTTATTTTCAAGGTTAATCGAATGGTCGTATAAAAAAGAGTGCATTCCAATGGGGCTAAGACAATGATCACCATCGTAGATTCACTTAATGCTCACGAACATTCCGATCTTCTGCTTGAGATGTTCCGTCTCCGGGCGCGCGTTTTCTGCGACAGACTGGGCTGGGAAGTCGACGTCGACGACGGGATGGAGCGCGACGTCTTTGACGACCTCGATCCGGCGCATGTCATCAGCACTGATGATGCTGGGCGTGTTGTTGGCTGCATGCGCCTGCTGCAGACCACAGGCCCGCATATGCTCTCTGACGTGTTCAGCTGCCTGCTGGATGGCGAGCCGCCGATCCGCAGCGCGCGGGTCTGGGAAGCCACCCGCTTTTGCGTGGATATGAACCTCGCCACCCGTGGTACGGCGCGCAACTCGATCTCTTATATCACCAGCGAAGTGATGATCGGGGCGTTCGAATATGGCATGTCCGCAGGCATTACCGATGCGGTCGCGGTGATTGATCCGGTGATGAACCGGGTGATGAAGCGCTCGGGCAACGCGCCTTACGACTATCTGGGCTCGCCCCATCCGATGGGCAAGGTCACCGCACTTGCAGCATTGATGGATTGCTCCGAGCAGCGGATCGCGCAGATCCGGGAATTCTCGGGCATTCACCACGATGTCTTCGAAGCAACCGTCCCCGAATTGAGTGTGCATTAATCTTAATGGGCCAAAGACCGCCGGCCCGCATTAAATTGCACGCCCCATTTGTGGGCTGGACGGATGAGGCACCCCGGTGGGATTTCCCACCGGGGGCCCGTTTTATTTGGCGATCCGATCAAGGATGCGCGCCCAGGAGCGAATGCCTTTGTGGAAGCTCTTCACATCGTATTTCTCGTTGGGCGAGTGGATCGCGTCGTCATCATTGGCAAAGCCGATAAGCATCGCATCCATCCCGAGGATCGATTTGAAGTAATAGGCGATCGGGATCGAGCCGCCCATGCCGGTGATCACCGCCTCGCGGTCCCACTCATCGGACAGCGCCAGACGCGCGGCCTCAAACTCGGGGCGGTCGGTATTCATGACAGCCGCCGGTGCGCCATCAAGGTCATTGTCCCAAGTGATGCGGGCATCGGTGGGCAGACGGTCCTCGATATGTTTGCGCAGAACCTTGCGCACATGGGCGGGGTCCATATCGCCGACAAGGCGGCAGGTGATCTTGCAATGCGCCTCGGCGGGGATCACGGTTTTCGAGCCCGCGCCCTGATAGCCGCCCCAAAGCCCGTTGATCTCCAGCGTCGGGCGCGCCCATTGCTGCACAAGCGCGGAATAGCCCGCCTCGCCATGCGGCTCGCTCATGCCGACCGAAGAAAGATACTCTTCCTCGTCAAAGCCGCAGGTCTTCCATGCCTCGATCTGCTCTTGCGGGACTTCATGGACGCCCTCGTAAAAGCCCTCGACCGCGACCCGGCCCTGATCGTCATGCAGGCTGGCCACAAGTTTCGAGATTTCGCGCAGCGGGTTGAGCGCGGGGCCGCCGTAATGCCCCGAATGCAGATCAATGCGCGGGCCGTGCAGCGTGAACTCATCCTTGAGCATGCCGCGCAGGCTGCCCGCGATGGAGGGAACGCCCGGCGCCACCATCGAGGTGTCGCAGATCAGCGCGAGATCGCAGGTCAGCTCCTCGGCATTTTCCTTCATGAAAGGGATGAGCGAGGGCGAGCCCGACTCTTCCTCACCCTCAAGGAAGATCGTGAGATTGCCGGGCAGGGTGCCATTGACCGCCTTATAGGCGCGGCAGGCCTCGATGAAGGTCATCAACTGGCCCTTGTCATCGGACGCCCCGCGTCCACGGATCACGCGGCCTTTCGGGGTGTCTTCGATCTGCGGCTCAAAGGGCGGGGTCGTCCACAGCTCCAGCGGATCGACCGGCTGAACATCGTAATGGCCGTAAAACAGCAAGCGCGGACCCTCGCCGCGGTGATGGGCCACAACCATCGGATGGCCAGGCGTCGGACGCAGCTCGGCTTCAAAGCCCAGCGATTGCAGCTCTTTGACCATCCATTCGGCGGCGTCGCGGGTTTCTGCCTTATAGGCGGGATCGGTCGAGATCGAGCGGATCTTGAGCAGATCGAAGAGCCGCGTCATCGCGTCCTCAAGACCGTTATCGATTTCGGAAAGCACCTCGTTCAGTCCCATCTGGACCTCCTTTTGTTTTGTCCAAGCCTAGGGCGTCGCGCGGCACTGTCCAGACCCGCCGTCGGGAGGGTGTGACAATTTGTGTCGGATCGTTTATTTGATTCCAGAAGGCGCGTGGCCCATCTAGTGGTCCCGAAGCTTTTTGACATCGGTCAATGTCGGGCTTGAACGCCGCTGATAGCACGATACCCAGCGAACGGACCAGCAAGGGATACGAAGAGATGGATTACGATACCGCACTCGATGACGCGATCGGCAACCTGCATGCCGAGGGGCGTTACCGCGTCTTTATCGACATCGAGCGCGAAAAGGGCGCCTTTCCGAAAGCGGTCTGGACGCAGGCCGACGGGACGCGCCGCGATATCACCATCTGGTGCGGCAACGATTATCTCGGGATGGGCCAGCATCCGGTGGTCCTGAGCGCGATGCATGAAGCGCTCGACGCCGTCGGCGCGGGCTCTGGCGGGACGCGCAACATCTCGGGCACGACGCTTTATCACAAGCGCCTCGAGGCCGAGATTGCCGATCTGCATGGCAAAGAGGCGGCGCTTGTCTTCTCCTCGGCCTATATCGCCAATGACGCGACGCTCTCGACGCTGCCGAAACTGTTCCCCGGCCTGATCATCTATTCGGATGCGCTCAACCATGCCTCGATGATCGAGGGTATTCGGCGCAATGGCGGGGCCAAGCGGATCTTTCGGCATAACGACGTGGCGCATCTGCGCGAGCTGATGGCGGCGGATGACCCGGCGGCCCCCAAGCTGATCGCCTTTGAGTCGATCTATTCGATGGATGGGGATTTCGGGCCCATCGCGGAGATCTGCGATCTGGCGGATGAGTTTGGCGCGCTTACCTATCTCGACGAGGTGCATGCGGTGGGCATGTACGGGCCGCGCGGGGCAGGCATCGCCGAGAAACTGGGCCTGATGGACCGGATCGACATCTTCAACGGCACGCTCGGCAAGGCATTTGGCGTGTTTGGCGGCTATATCGCGACGAGCGCGAAAATGGTCGATGCCGTGCGCTCCTACGCGCCGGGCTTCATCTTCACCACCTCGCTCCCACCCGCTGTCGCCGCCGGTGCCGCAGCTGCAATTGCCTATCTCAAGACCGAGGACGGGCAGGCGCTGCGCGATGCCCAGCAACTGCACGCGCGCGTGCTCAAGATGCGCCTCAAGGGCATGGGCATGCCGATCATCGATCATGGCAGCCATATCGTGCCGGTGATCATCGGTGACGCCAAGCACACCAAGCTTCTCTCGGACATGCTGCTCGAAGAGTTTGGCGTCTATGTTCAGCCGATCAATTTCCCCACCGTGCCGCGCGGCACAGAGCGTCTGCGCTTCACGCCCTCGCCGGTGCATGATCTGGGGATGATCGATGAGCTAGTGAAAGGTGTCGACAAATTGTGGTCCAGATGTGAGCTAAATCGCGCCGAAGCAAGTGCTTGACCCATTTCTGCAGGTGCGCGGCTCTCTCGGCTGTGATAAGTAAATATTAATCGTTCCGGCTATAAGCCGCGAATCGACACTGGCGAGAAAAACTGAGGCAGGGGCAGGCGGCATGATCGGGCGAAGGGGTCAACCTTCGACGCAGGATTCGGATAAGCCAAAGGGCTTTGACGATTTCGAGTTGCGTTTGGGCGATGTTATGCGAGGCGAGCGTGCGACGCTGGCCAAGTCTTTGCTGGATGTGCAGCGTGAATTGCGCATCAAGGCTGCTCATATCGCCGCCATTGAGAGCTGTGACATCGAGGCTTTCGACACGCCCTCGTTCATCGCGGGCTATGTGCGTTCCTACGCGCGCTATCTCGGTCTTGATCCGGAATGGTCGTTTCAGCGCTTTTGTGCGGAATCGGGCTATGCGCCGACCCACGGCATGGCGGCGGCTGCCTCTGGTCCCAAGCCGCAGCGGCATCCCAATGATGTGGCCGAAGCGCTGGCCAATCCCAATGCCACGTTCATCCCCAAGAAGCGCACGCTCTGGTCGCAGATCGAGCCGCGCGCCATTGGCTCGCTGGCCGTGCTTGCGTTGATTGCGGGCGGCATCGGCTATGGTGGCTGGACCGTATTGCAGGAAGTCCAGCGCGTTCAGCTCTCGCCCGTCGATCAAACGCCGGGTGTCACGGCGGATCTCGATCCGCTCGATTCCGTGACGCAAAACAGCGACATGGCGCAAAGCGACACGCTGCCCGACACACCGCAGCCCGAGGCAAATGACCGGATCTATCGCCCGGCGGCTCTGGATGCGCCGGTGCTGATTTCGCGCGACGGGCCGATTGCGTCGATCGATCCCAACGCCACGAGCACGCTGTCGCAGCGCGCCGCAGGTGCGATTGCGCCTGACCTGACGCCGAACCTGAGCGGGGTGCCGCAACTGGCCAGCGCGAGCCTCGGCACGACGCCCGCAGCCGATGGCTCGGAGACCAGCATTCAATCGGCTGTCGCCAAAGCCCTTGGCGCGGATGCGCCGCAGGTGGTCGTGATGGCCGTGCGCCCGTCTTGGGTGCGGATCAAATCCGCCGATGGGGCGACGATCTTCGAGAAGGTCATGGATGCGGGCGAGAAATACGATCTGCCGAAACTCGCCGAGGCGCCGACCATGCGCACCGGCGAATCGGGCGCGATCTATTTCTCGGTGAACGGCGTGGCCCATGGTCCGGTCGGGAAGCGCGGTCAGGTGACCAAGAACATCACCCTCTCGCCCAGCAATCTCGATGACAGCTATCCGGTGGCCGATCTCGGGCAGGACAAGGATCTGGCCAAGATGATTGCCGTGGCCGATGCAGGCCCGGCTGCCGGTCAGCCCCAAAGCAGTCAGCCTTAACATCTCTCATAATTCACAGCCCATGCGTTGCGCCCGCGCGGAGCATGGCCTATGTGTGGGTCAAATTCCGTGAAGGAGGGTGCGATGTCTCTCAACCCGGTTCGTCCGTGGCGCAATGTCTACCGCCGCAAATCCCGTCAGATCATGGTTGGCTCGGTGCCGGTGGGCGGCGATGCGCCGATTTCCGTGCAGACGATGACCAACACCGACAGCTCGGATGTGCGCGCGACGCTCGATCAGATCATTCGCGCGCATGACGTGGGCGCCGATATCGTGCGGGTCTCCACACCCGATCAGTCAAGCACGCAAGCGCTGCGCGAGATATGCCGCGAAAGCCCGGTGCCGATCGTGGCCGACATTCATTTCCACTACAAACGCGCCATCGAGGCTGCCGAGGCGGGGGCCGCCTGTCTGCGCATCAATCCGGGCAATATCGGCGATGCGAGCCGCGTGCGCGAAGTAGTGAAAGCGGCCAAGGATCACGGCTGTTCGATCCGGATCGGCGTCAATGCCGGGAGCCTTGAGAAACATCTGCTCGAGAAATACGGCGAGCCGTGCCCCGAGGCGATGGTCGAAAGCGGGCTTGATCACATCAAGCTGCTTGAGGACAACGATTTCCACGAGTTCAAGATTTCGGTGAAAGCCTCGGACGTATTTCTGGCGGCGGCGGCTTATCAGGGTCTGGCCGAGGCCACCGATGCGCCGATCCATCTTGGCATCACCGAAGCGGGCGGGCTTGTCTCGGGCACCGTGAAATCGGCCATCGGTCTGGGCAACCTGCTTTGGATGGGCATTGGCGACACGCTGCGCGTCTCTCTCTCCGCCGATCCGGTCGAAGAGGTGAAAGTCGGCTTTGAGATCCTCAAATCGCTGGGTCTGCGCACCCGCGGTGTGCAGATCATCTCCTGCCCGTCCTGCGCGCGTCAGGGCTTTGACGTGATCAAGACGGTCGAGATCCTTGAGCAGCGTCTGGAGCATATCAAGCAACCGATGAGCCTCTCGATCATCGGCTGTGTGGTCAACGGACCCGGCGAGGCGCTGATGACCGATCTGGGCTTCACAGGCGGCGGTGCGGGCTCTGGCATGATCTATATGGCGGGCAAGCAAAGCCACAAACTGTCCAACGAACAGATGGTTGATGAGATCGTCGAGCTGGTCGAAAAGCGCGCGGCAGAGCTGGACGCGGCGCAGGATGCGGCAGAGTAATTCCTCTGTAAGGTTCTGAAATATCGTTCTAAAAATGGGATATCACAGATTGGTGATGTCTCATTTGAGGAACGAATTTCATCCGACCTCACTTATCCCCCCACATGAGAGAGAGGCTACGTAGACCGTAGCTTGGGGCTATAAGGAGGACATCCAATGACCCATAAACTCAAGACGTTCATCGCGGCTGCTGCCGCCACGACGCTTATCGCAGGGTCCGCGTCGGCGCTGACCGCCGTCACCCAAGGCGATTTCAAGCTGCACTCGGGGGCCGCCCCCCAATCGGCCACGACCGGGACGGTCGCATCGGGTACCGAGGTTCTGGTGAATGGTTGCTGGGAAGACGGGATCATGTGTCAGGTCACCTATGACGGCAAGACCGGCTGGGCGCCGTCGAACCAGCTTGGCGTGAACGTCGAAGGTGAGACGGTCTTGCTGTCGAGCAATCCGCAAACCGTCACGGTCAAGCAGATCTCGGTGCCTTCGGATACCGCAAACAAAGATGCGCAGGGCGCAGGGGCCATGGCGGGTGCCGTGGCAGGCGGCGCCGCTGGTGCAGCCGTGGGCGGTCCGGTCGGCGGTGTCGTGGGCGCGCTGATCGGTGCCGCCGGTATCGGCGCGGCCGCCAAGCCCGAACCCTCGACCGTGACTTGGGTTGAGAAGCACCCGGTTGCACCGGTCTATCTTTCGGGCGACCTCAAGACTGGCGTGCAGATCCCGCCGGGCGTCGATCTGACGCCGGTTCCGGAGAGCAAATACGCCTATATCAATGTGAACGACCAGCCGGTTCTGGTCGATCCCGACAGCCGCGCGGTGGTCTATATCATCCCCGGTAGTTAAGTCCGGGCTGACATGCCACGCGCTCAGGCGCTGATCCGATCTAAGAAAGCCGGCCCTTTAAAGGGGCCGGCTTTTGCCATTCGCGCGACGTGTGTCAGTTGGTCTCGCGGACTTCCGCCACCATTTCGGCCATCGCCTCTTCGGGCGCGTAGCCCCGCAGCATCTGATCCCCGATCACGAAGCCCGGCGTGCCCGAAAGCTGAAGACGTTGGGCCAGCGCATAATTGTCGCGCAGCACGGTTGTGACCTCATCGGCATTCATTCGCGCGAGCAGGGGTTTCGGGTCCAGCCCCTGATCCTGCGCGAGTTTCGTGAGGCTCGCCTCGGTGATATCGCCCCGGAATTTCATCAGCGCATCATGCACCTTGGCATAGGCGTCATCGCCATCGATCTGCTTCACAGCCACCGCAAAGCGTGCGCCCAGCTCAGATTGCGGACCGAGGATCGGGAATTCCTTGACGATAAAGCGAATATTGCCATCGCGTTCGAGCAGGTTGTTGACCTCGGGCAGCGCCTTTTTGCAATAGCCGCATTTGTAATCCATGAACTCGACAATGGTCACATCGCCGTCCGGATTGCCGCCGACCCAGCTCGCACCATCCTCAAAAAGATCCTTGGCATTGGCCTGCACAAGCTGCGTATCGTTTTGCGCTTGCTGTGCCTGCTGCTGGGTCTCAAGCGCGTTGATCGCATCGACGAGCACTTGCGGATTTTCCATCAGATAGCTGCGCACCGCCTCGCCGAACTGGCTTTTCTGGGTGTCGCTCATGTTCGAGAAGTCGAAATCCTGTGCGGGTGCGGCACTGGCGATCGCGGCAAGGGCGGTCGCGGCCAGAAGGGTGCGGAGCATCGTGGGGAGTCCTTTGATCGGTGCTGTTGGGGCTTAACTTGACGTTTTGCACACGCGGGTTCAAGGGCTTGTGAGCGGGTGGGCGGGGTGTTGCATTGACCTTGTGGCGCGATCGGCCTAACCCCGCTCAACCACGGGAATGAGTGCAGGAGGGCCCCATGCGCCAGTCGAAACGCGGGCAGGTCGATCCGTTTCTTGCGATGGATGTGATGCGCGCCGCCGCCGAGGCCGAAGCCGCCGGGCGCGATATCGTGCATATGGAGGTGGGCCAACCCGCCACGCCCGCACCTGCAGGGGCCCGCGCCGCGGTCGCACAGGCGCTTGAGACCCAGCCCTTGGGCTACACGGTCGCGCTCGGCCTGCCAGAGCTGCGCCAAGGCATCGCCGATCTTTACAAGCGCTGGTACGGGATCGATCTCGATCCCCGGCGCGTGGTGATCACGTCGGGCGCCTCGGGGGCGTTCCTGCTGGCCTTCACGGCGCTGTTCGATGCGGGTGCGCGGGTTGGTCTGGGAGAACCGGGCTATCCGAGTTATCGCCAGATTCTCAAGGGCTTGTCGGTCGAACCTGTGGGGATTCCGACGGAGGTGCAGAACCGCTATCAGCCGGTGCCGGCGGATGTACCGGGCGATCTCGACGGTTTGATCGTCGCCTCGCCGGGCAACCCGTCTGGTACGATGCTTGATGCGCCTGCGCTGCGCGCGCTGATCGAGCATTGCGCCGCACATGATATCGCCTTCGTCTCTGACGAGATCTATCACGGGCTGCATTATGAACGCCCCGCAGTCTCGGCGCTTGAGATCAGCGACGATGTGTTCGTGATCAATTCCTTCTCGAAATATTTCTCGATGACGGGCTGGCGCATCGGCTGGATGGTGGTGCCGGAAAGCCATCTGCGCACGGTCGAGCGGTTGGGTCAGCACATGTTCATCTGCCCCTCGCATGCGAGCCAGATCGCGGCGCTCGGGGCGCTTGGCTCCACCGAGGAGCTGGACGGCCATGTTGCCAATTATGCGCGCAACCGGGCGATGATGCTCGAGGCTTTGCCGAAGATGGGATTTGCCAGCATCGCGCCGCCCGATGGCGCTTTCTACATCTACGCGGATGTCTCGGATCTGACCAATGACAGTGCCCGGTTTGCCGCTGAAATCCTTGAAGAGGTCGGGGTCGCGGTCACGCCGGGGCGCGATTTCGACGCGGATCGGGGCGCGCGCAGCTTGCGGCTGTCCTATGCGGGGAGCCCCGAGCGGATCGCCGAAGGGTTGCGGCGTCTGGCCCAGTTCATGGCGGCGCGCTGAGGCTTTGCCACACAGGTCCGGTTTCGCTATAGTCCGGCCAAAAGGGACCGGGGCGGACAGGCATGATCAGGCAGATTTTGACGCTTCTTGCGACGCTTATGGTGGTCGCAGGATCGGGGCAGGCGATGGCGCAGGATCAGTCCGGCGCAGGCGCGCGCGATGCGCTCTCCGCATTGGCCCAGCTTGATCTCAAGCGCAGCGCGATTGTTCAGAGCGGCGGGCAGACCGATATCAAGCTGGGGCTGAGCCAGCCGGTGCCGTACCGCGCCTATCTTCTGGCCGATCCCTACCGGCTTGTCGTCGATTTCCGTGAGGTGAATTTCGACGGTCATGATCCGAAAATCTTGCTGGGCGTGCCGGGCGCGATCACAGCGCTGCGCTGGGGCCGGTTCCGGCCCGGCTGGTCGCGCCTTGTGGCCGAGCTTGCCCGTCCGATGACGCTGGCCTCCGCCGAAGAGACCACGGGCGATACACCTCAGATCAATTTGGCGCTGCGCCCGGTCTCGCCCTCCAGCTTCAAGGCCCATTCGGGTGCTGCGGATAGTGCGATGTGGGGCCTGCCGCAGCCCGCCGAGGTTGCGCCGACCCACAGGCGGCAGGACGGCACGCGACCGTTGCGGGTGGTGCTTGATCCGGGCCATGGCGGCATCGATCCGGGCGCCGAGGATGGCGGCATGCATGAGGCCGATATCGTTTTGCAATTTGCGCGGCTTTTGCGCGACCGGATGCGACGTGCGGGCATCGAGGTGGTGATGACGCGCAATCAGGATGTCTTCGTACCTCTTGAGACGCGGGTGACGGTCGCGCGCGCAGCAGGCGCGGATCTCTTTATTTCGCTGCATGCGGATTCGATCACACAGGGCGTGGCCACCGGCGCCACGATCTACCGGTTGGGCAATGACGCCGAGAGCGAGGCCACCCGCAAGCTGGTCACGCGCCATGACCGCGACGATATTCTGGCGGGTGTCGATCTGCACGGGCAGGGCGATGAGGTGGCCGATATCCTGATCCAGATGGCGCGGCGCGAGACCCAGCCGCGCTCGGTGCGGGTGGCGCAGGTGCTGGCGGGCGCGATCAAGACGGCGGGGCTCCGGATGCACAAACATCCGGTGCAGGGCGCCAATTTCTCGGTGCTCAAATCGCCCGATATTCCCTCGGTACTGATCGAGCTTGGGTTTTTGTCCTCGCCTGCGGATCGCAAGCGGCTCAATGATCCCGACTGGCGCGCGCGGATGGCTGATGCGATCACGCAAGGGGTGCTCACCTGGGCGCAATCGGATGCGGCGGAGGCAAAATTGCTGCGCCAATAGGCGCATCAAATCCGCGTCGCGCTGTCGCTCGCACCCAACGAAAACACGCGGTTCACCGCCGTCGACACAAGACGTGATCAATGCAACACTTCCCGTTTGCGTTATCGCGCATTACTTTGACCCTCACGAAGGCGCGATGTATAGGCTGGCGCAAACGGGGCGATCGGCGCCCCCTGGAGGTGCGTGACGTGATCCGTTTCATCCTTGGCAGCATTGGCGGTGTGTTTTCCTGGCTCGTGACCGGGGTGTTCTTTGCCGCGCTGACGGTGGGGGCGATTTTCTGGATCTATTCGCGCGATCTGCCCAGCTACGATCAGCTCGCGCAGTACCGCCCCAAGACGATTTCGCGGATCTATAACGGCAATGGGCGCTTGATCGACGAGTTTGCCGAGCAGCGGCGGCTCTTTGTGCCGAGCCAAGACATTCCCGATCTTGTCAAAGGCGCGTTCATCTCTGCCGAGGACAAGAATTTCTATTATCATCCGGGTTTCGATCCGCGCGGGATAGCGGCGGCCGTGATCACGGCTGTGAAAACGGGCGGGCGCGATGTGCGCGGGGCCTCGACGATCACCCAGCAGGTGACCAAGAACCTTCTGCTCTCCTCGGATCGCAAGATCGAGCGTAAGATCAAGGAGTTGATCTTGTCCTCGCGGATCGAGCATGTGCTGAGCAAGGATCGCATTCTCGAGCTTTATCTCAACGAGATTTATTTGGGCCAGAACTCCTACGGGGTGGCGGCAGCCGCGCAGACCTATTTCAACAAACCGCTCTCAGAACTGACCGCGGGCGAGGCCGCCTATCTGGCCGCGCTCCCCAAAGCGCCCGCCGCGCTGCATCCGGTGCGCGATCTCAAGAAGGCGACGGATCGGCGCAACTACGTGCTGCGTCGGATGTTCGAGGATGGCCGGATCGACAAGGCTACGTTCGAGAAGGAACAGGCATCGCCGCTCAAAACGGTGCAGAATGGCGATTACGCACCCTTCCGCGATCGCCTGCCGCCGCGCGATTACTTCACCGACGAGATCCGTCGCCAGCTGTCTAAAAGCTTTGGCCGCGAGGAATTCTTCGGCGGTGGTCTGACGATCCGCGCGACCGTAAATCCCGACCTGCAGGCCCGCGCGGCCAAGGCGCTGCAAAACGCTCTGGAGACCTATGATCGCGGGCTTGGCATCTGGCGGGGTACGGGGGCTAAGATCCCCACCGACCAGCTCAAGGATGAGGCAAGCTGGCGGGCCGCGCTCGATGCCGTGCCGACCTCCAAGGCACCGCGCGACGTCGATGGCTGGTATCCGGCGGTCGTGCTGGGCTTTGAGGGCGGCTCTGCCCGGATCGGGATCGAGGGCATCGAGGAAGATGCCGATGGCCATTGGATCCCGCCCGAGGACGTGACCTGGGCACGCAAGCTGGGCGATAATGGCAAGCTAGGGTCGCGGGCGCGCAAGGCCGAGGATCTGCTCGATCTGGGCGACGTGGTTGAAGTCCGTGCGATGACCAAGGATTCCGACGGCTCCTTCATTCGCTGGACCTTGCGGCAGGTTCCCAAGGTCGAGGGCGCCTTCATGGCGATGGACGTGAACACGGGCCGGGTGCTCGCGATGCAGGGCGGGTTCTCCTACCAGTCCTCGGTGTTCAACCGCGCCACGCAGGCCGAGCGTCAGCCGGGCTCCAACTTCAAGCCCTTCGTCTACGCGGCGGCTCTGGATTCGGGCTTTAGCCCCGAGACCATCGTGATCGACGCGCCGATTGAGGTGAACACGCCGCAGGGTCTGTGGCGGCCCAAGAACGCCTCGAACCGCTATTACGGCCCAACGCCGATGCGCACCGGGCTGGAGCATTCGCGCAACCTGATGACCGTGCGGATCGCGCAGGAAGTCGGGATGGATACGATTGCAGGCTATGCCGAGAAATTCGGCGTCTACGATCACATGCGCAAATTCCTTGCAAACGCGCTTGGCGCGCAGGAAACCACAATGTTCCGCCTGATCTCGGCCTATGCGATGTTTGCCAATGGTGGCGAGCGGGTGGAGCCCACGCTGGTCGACCGGGTGCAGGACCGCTATGGCCGCACGATCTACCGCCACGATCAGCGCCAATGCGATAGCTGCACCGATCCGAACCTGCCTGCGGGCGAGGCGCCCAAGATCACCTCGCATCGCGAGCAGATGATTGACCCGATCACCGCCTATCAGATGATCTCGCTGATGCAGGGCGTGATCAAGCGCGGCTCCGGCACGGGCGTCGATCTGCCGGTGCCGGTGGCGGGTAAGACCGGGACGACGAACGATGCCAAGGATGTCTGGTTCACCGGGTTCACCTCGAACATCGTGGCATCGTGCTACATGGGCTATGACAATCCGCGCTCGCTGGGGCGCCACGCCTATGGCGGCACGCTCTGTGTGCCGGTGTTCAACGAGTTCATGAAAGAGGCGGTCAAGGAGTTCGGCGGCACGAATTTCAAGGTTCCGCCGGGCGGCACCTGGGTCAAGTTCAACCGCTTCACCGGCGCGCGTCTGTCGGATGATGCGACGGGCGATTTCGTTCAGGCGGAATATCTGCGCCCCGGTCAGGACATGTCGGGGCTGGGCGCACTGGTCGTCGATGGCGGTTTTGCTATGGGCTCGGATCTGCCGCTCTTCGAGCAAGGACAGGCGGACGATTCGGGGCAGGCGGTCACCACCTCTTCGGGCAAGAAACGGGTCATTCCGAACAAGGCCAATTTCGGCACGCTCAGCGCAGGCGGGCTCTATTGAGCAGCTCCGAGCAGTCGCTTGCGGATCTAGAGGCCGAAGCGCGTCACTGGCGGGTGCAGGATCCGGAGCGCTCGGCTGCGCTTTATGCGCAGGCCCGCGATCTGGCCGCTAAGCTTGGCGCGGATGCGCAGCGTTTCGAATGCGAGCGGGTGTTGGTGCTGGCACGGGGGCCGGGGACGGGCGCGGTGCTGGAGGATCTGCAGGCGATTGCCCAAGGTCGGCTTCGCCCCGAACACGGCGATGACGGCACTGTCTTTGCCCGTGCGACTTGGCGGATGATCCTTTATCATCAATCGCGTCACGACGACGCTGCCGCGCAAGCGGTTTGGCAGGCGGCACTGCTGCGCGATCGGGCGCACGAGATGCCCGGTTGGATCGGTCTGCGCCAGCCGCTGCCCGAGGTGCCCGAGCTGCTTGATCTGCTCACCGCGCGGGCCGAGCGCGAGATCCGTGCCGATATCCTCTATTACCTGCGCGATCACTACCGGGGCGCCAACCCTTTCGCCAATCTCTGGGGCTATCTGCGCGCGGGGTTTGCGCGGCGCGCCTAAGCCTGCCCGCGACGCTGCTGCACCGCTTGCGGCGCGGCGCGCGATTTCGTAAACCCGGGCCTAGACTTCTTAAAGGATGACCCATGCGCGCCGAGACGCAAAACATCGTGGACGCGATCCGCAAATCCCTGAGCCTTCTGGGCCAGCGGATGGATCTGGAGACCGCGCCGCACCGGATCGAGGAATTCAACGCGATGATCGAGGATCCCACCTTGTGGGACGATCAGGCGCGCGCGCAGAAACTCATGCGCGACCGCCAGCAATTGCTGGATAAATACGAGACCTATTCGCGCATCAAACAGGATCTGGCCGACAATATGGAATTGATCGAGCTGGGCGAGATGGAAGACGATGCCGAGGTCGTCTCGGAGGCGGAGGCCGCGCTCAAGGCGCTGCGTGACGATGCGGCGGGCAAGGAGCTTGAAGCGCTGCTCGATGGCGAGGCCGACGGCAATGACACCTTCCTTGAGATCCATTCCGGCGCGGGCGGCACGGAAAGCTGCGACTGGGCCTCGATGCTGGCGCGGATGTATGTCCGCTGGGCCGAGAAGAAGGGCTACGAGGTCGAGCTGCAATCCGAGACCGCAGGCGACGAGGCGGGCATTAAATCGGCGAGCTACAAGATCTCCGGGCCCAATGCCTATGGCTGGCTGAAATCGGAATCGGGCGTGCACCGCTTGGTGCGGATCTCGCCCTACGACTCGGCGGCGCGGCGGCATACTTCGTTCAGCTCGGTCTGGGTCTATCCGGTGGTCGACGACAATATCGAGATCGAAGTGCAGCCCAATGAGATCCGGATCGACACCTATCGCTCCTCGGGCGCGGGCGGTCAGCACGTCAACACGACCGACTCGGCGGTGCGGATCACGCACATGCCCACCGGCATCGTCGTGACCAGCTCTGAGAAGTCGCAGCACCAAAACCGGGACATCGCGATGAAGGCCCTGAAATCAAGGCTTTATCAGATGGAGTTGGATCGTCGGAACGCCGCGATCAACGAGGCGCATGAGAATAAAGGCGATGCGGGCTGGGGCAACCAGATCCGCTCCTATGTGTTGCAGCCCTATCAGATGGTGAAAGACCTGCGGACGAATTACGAGACCTCCGACAGCGCGGGGGTGCTGGATGGCGATCTCGATGGGCTGATGGCGGCGACGCTCGCGATGGGCGTCGAGGGCAAGAGCCGCGCTGACGCACAGACCGAGGACTGAGACCATGGCGGCGCGGGTGTATCTGACCGGCGCCGCAGGATCGGGGACATCTTCGCTCGGGCGGATGCTGGCGCAGACGCTGGGTCTCATCCATCTCGACACGGATGACTATTACTGGGCGCCCACCGATCCGCCCTTTACCAACAAACGCCCCGCGCGCGAGCGGCTGGCCCTGATCGCCGCCGATCAGGTCGCCCAAGGGCAGGATGCGGGCTGGATCTTGTCGGGCTCGCTTGACGGCTGGGGTGAGGTGGCGCTTGGCGGCACCGATCTGATCGTGTTCCTGCATGCGCCGACCCCTGTGCGACTGGCGCGGCTGCGGCGACGCGAGGGGGCCTTGTTCGGCGACCGGATCAAGCCGGACGGCGATATGCATTACAACCACATAGCATTTCTGAAATGGGCGGCGAGCTATGACGAGCCCTATTTCTCGGGCCGGTCGCTGGCACGGCACCGCGAGTGGCTGGCGGGCCGGTCAGAACCGATCCTCGAGCTGTCGGGCACGCGCCCCTTGGAGGAGCTGACGGCAGAGGTCTTGGCCGCGCTTGGATGAAACCGAACCGGCCCGCGGCGCGTAGTCTTCAAAAGCACGGCGGAGGTGAGGGCGATGGACTTCAAGGATAAGCGGATCTGGATTGTCGGGGCGAGCTCTGGCATCGGACAGGCGCTGGCGCGCGAATTGCATGCGCGCGGGGCACGACTGGTGCTCTCGGCCCGTTCGGTCGAGCCGCTCAACGATCTCGCCGCCGAGTTGGGTCTGGGCGAGGTCGTGCAGCTTGATGTCTCCGATCCCGAAAGCCTCGATGATGCGCGCGGCGAGATCTTGGGCGCAGGCCCGCTCGATGCGATGATCACCACGGCCGCGCTTTACGATCCCGGCTATGTCAGCGAGATCACGCGCGACAAGGCCCGCCAGTTGATCGATGTAAATCTGCTGGGCACGCTGTGGTTTGCGCAGGCCGCCCCCGGTCTGCTGCGCGAGGGCGGGCAGCTTGTGATCTTCGGCTCGGTCGCGGGCTATTTCGGTTTGCCCAAGGGACAGCTCTATTCGGCCTCGAAAGCGGCGGTGATCAATCTGGTGGAGAGCCTGCGGGTGGAATATGCGCCGCAGATCGATGTGCGGCTGATCTCGCCGGGCTTTGTGAAAACGCGCCTTACCGAAAAAAACGATTTCGATATGCCCTTCGTGATGGAGGCCGATGCCGCGGCGCGCCGGATCGCCGATGGCATGGCGGGACGGAGTTTCGAGACGCATTTCCCGCGCCGCCTGACATGGGGGCTCAAACTGCTGCGGCGGTTGCCCTACGCGATCTCGCTTTGGCTCACCGGGCGGATGTAAGCGCACCGCAGCGCTACATTTTCTCTCGACATGTCACGGATTCGTGAGCACCCTGGGGATGAGGGCTGAACAGGGCCCTGCGTGATCAGGGAGAGAGCCATGCAAAGCGTGATGACCGAGCCATCCGAGCTACCGGAATTTCAGGATCTGGCGGTGTCGGACATTCCCCGCATCCTGCGCCTCGGTTGGGAGGATTTCCGCAGAGCCCCGGCATTTGGGTTGTTCTTCTCGGGCTTTTACGTGCTGGGCGGGTTGGTTTTGTGGCTGGTGCTGTCGGCGGATGGGCAGGAATGGTGGCTGTTCCCCTTCGTGCTGGGCTTTCCGCTGCTGGCCCCGTTCGCAGCCATCGGTCTTTACGAGGTCAGCCGCCGCATCGAGCAGGGCACGCCGCTGCTTTGGAAGCCGGTAATCTCGTGCTGTCTGAGCCAGAAGGATCGGCAGATCCCCTCGATGGCGATGCTGATCCTGATGATGTTCATGTTCTGGGTCTTCGTGGCCCATACCGTCTTTGCGCTTTTCATGGGGCTGTCGGCCTTCACCAATGTCAGCTCCTCGCCCGAGATCCTGTTCACGGTCAATGGCCTGATGATGCTGGCTGTGGGCGGAGTGATCGGGGCGGGCTTTGCGGTGGTGTTGTTTTCGGTGACGGTGATCGGCCTGCCGCTGTTGCTGGATCGTGAGATCGACATCGTGACCGCGATGATTGCCTCGGTTGCCGCCGTCCGGCGCAACGCTATGGCAATGGCGCTTTGGGCGCTGACGATTGCGCTGGGACTGTTTGCCGCGATGGTGCCGCTTTTCTTGGGGCTTCTGGTCGTGATGCCGGTGCTGGGCCATGCGAGCTGGCACATGTATCGCCATGTGACGCGGACCGCATAAGAGCCATCGTAACGCGAGAGGGCGGCCCCGCAGGCCGCCCTTTGCATGTCTTGGCGCAACTCATATCCAAGTCTCGTGCGAGCATGACGCAACGTCCTGCGAAGGCCCCTGAAGAAACTGACGGGAGGCTTCTACGCCGGAGGTCAGTTCGGCGGGACAAAGCTGCTGTTGCGGGCAAACGCGGCATCGGTAAGCTACCGTTGGCGAGAGTGAGGAAACATGATTGAGATTAGGGACGCGACGGATGCTGATGTTGATGAAGCGGTAAACACCCTGCGCCGCTCAATCACCGAACTCTGCGTTGCAGATCATCGGAACGATCCGGTCGAGATCGAAAGCTGGCTCAGCAATAAGACAGTCGAGACTTGGCGACAGTGGATCGCGCGAAATGATTCCGTGGTGCTGGTGGCCGAGCGGGACAGGGAGATCATAGGGGTCGGGATGGCCAGTCTGAGCGGCGACATCCTCTTGAACTATGTCCATCCTGATGCCCGCTTTGATGGCGTCAGCAAAGCTATGCTCTCGGGCTTGGAGAACGTCTTACGCGCGCATGGCATCCGGCACTGCCGTTTGGAAAGCACTGTGACGGCTCGATCATTCTACGAAAGCTGCGGCTTCCGGTCAGAAGGCGGTGATGCGCTGCTGCTCTCGAAATACTTATAGTTGTGGTGCCATAAGGGCTCATTGCGGATATACTCTATGCTGCCACAACTGCTCGCAATCCTCTGCACCACGAAATGAAAAGGGCGGCCCGATGGACCGCCCTTTGAACATTCGACTGAAAACCCGCGCTTATTTCGGCGCGTCGGCTTCCTTCGGGGTCGGGGGCGCAAGCTTGGGCGTGCCCTGACCGGTCTGGAGCGGATCGTCCTGACGCTGAACCGAACCTTCGAAATGCGCGCCGCTCTCGATGGCGATGGTCTTGTGGATGATGTCGCCCTCGACACGGGCGCTCGAGGTGAGGCGAACCTTCAAACCCCGGACACGGCCCACGACGCGGCCATTGACCACGACGTCATCGGCGATGATCTCACCTTTGATCGTGGCGCTCTCGCCGACCGTCAGCAGATGCGCACGGATATCGCCTTCGACCACGCCCTCGATCTGGATGTCGCCCGAGGTCTTGATATTCCCGGTGATCGTCAGATCGGAGGACAGAACCGACGGTGCCGGCTTCACGCGCGGCGTCGAACTGCTCGGAGGCAGATCGTTGCCCGAGCGCCCCGACGGCAGGGTGCCATCCGTTGCAGGTTTGTCGGTTTCGCCGCCAGCTTTCGGCCCCGGCTCATGGATTTTGCTTTTAGAAAACATTCTTGCCAGCCTTAATGAAGGTCATCGGATTGATTGGTTTGCCACTGATCCGGATCTCGTAGTGAAGGTGCGGCCCGGTGGAGTGTCCGGTTGATCCCATATCAGCAATGAGCTCGCCTTGCGACACTTTTTGCCCCTTCTTCACAAGGATTTTGGACAGATGGCCGTAGCGCGTCGTGATCCCGAAGTCATGGCGGATCTTGACGATATTGCCGTAGCCGCGCTCCCATTCGGCGGCGATCACGACCCCATCGGCCGGGGCGTAGATCTTGGTCCCGATGGGCGCGGCCATGTCGACGCCCTCATGCATCTTGCCCCAGCGCATGCCAAAGGGCGAGGAAAAGCGGAAATTAGCCTTCACAGGCATTGCGAAGGGCAGCTTGTCGACCGCGATCCGGTACATGTTCATATCGTCGAGCTGGCGCAGGATGCCTTCGGCGCGCGCGGTGTCTCCGCCCAGATCGGCTGTGCCCTTGGTCGAGAGCGACACGGGCATGAGCGGACCGCCTGTGCCCGAATAGCCCTTCTTGATCTCGGCCAGCACGTGGTCGGGATCCATGCCTGCTTGCTTAAAGACTTTGTCGAGCGGCGCCATCGAGATCTTCACGGCACCTTCCAGCGTGGTGAAGATCTGATCGTTGCGCTCTTCCATCAACCGCTTTTGCATCGCGATCCGGTCGACTTCGAGCTGCGCCGATTTGGCGTCGCTATCAGCATCGTCGCGCTGCTGCGCGGTCTGGCCCAGAGCTGCGGTCAGGAAATCGACCGTCTTGGCCATATCCTCGTTGCGCGCGGCCTGCGTTGCGCCATTGGGTGTATCCACGCCCTCGGCTTTCGCCAGTTTCGTGCGGGCGGCGTCGCGCTCGTCCATGGTGCGGCGCAGGGTCGACTGGATCACGCCGATCCCGGTCTCCAGCTCGCGCTTGCGCTCTTCCGAGGCCAGCAGCGCCGATTGCATCTGCGAGACCTGCGCCATCGCGGTCTGGAAACGGTCCTGCGCAGCCAGCGCTTCGGCGGCGCGCACGTCACGTTCTTTCGAGAGCGCATCGAGACGCCGCTCGAAGGCGGCCTTGGCGATCCGCTCGTTCTGGGCAGCCCCGCCCGAGGAAATCCCGTCGATAAACAGCATCGAAGTCGCCACCATCGACCAGCCAAACAGCCCCGCACCGATTGCCAGCACGCTCGCCTGGGTCAGCGGTCGAAGCCGGACGAACCGGGTCTCGGTATTCGATTTCATGAATAGCCGCTGTTCAGGCAGCACACGCTCGAGGCGTGAATTCAGGCGGTCGAGAATGCGTCTGTGCAAGCCGAAGGTCCTGTCTTGTCAGGTGCATTGAAGCCCATCAGTGGGCTGCGAACGGGGGCGGCTTTGTGGGCGTTTTCATCCTGTGGATAACACGCGTCGCCAATCTGTCATCGGGAGTAGCAAGGGGAAAGTGTTCCGGCAACCTAATTTTCCGGACCATTGTGTCGCAGTTCCCTCACACCTGCGGGATCGGCAGCTTTTCGCCCATCAAGCCCCTGTGACCGGCAGATAAGCACCGCTCGCCCCGTCGCGGGGTCACGAAGGCGCGAGCGGGGCGTGAAGGGGTGCTGTTGGCGGTGGGGCGCTCAGCTGAGCGCGCGCACCGCTTCCAGCACCTCTTCAGCATGGCCCTTCACTTTGACCTTCGGCCAGATTTGCGCGACCCGGCCCGCGTGATCGATCAGGACGGTCGTGCGAAGAATGCCCCAGAAGGTCTTGCCGTACATCGATTTTTCGGCCCAGACGCCATAGCGCTCGCAGGTGTCGCCAGTGTCATCCGAGGCCAGATAGATGCCCAGATCATGCTTGGCGCAGAAGTTCTCATGCTTCTTCAGGCTGTCCTTGGAAATCCCGATCACCACGGCGCCGGCTGTCGCGAAGTCTTCCGCAAGACGGGTGAAGTCGAGCGCCTCGGTGGTGCAGCCTGGCGTATTGTCCTTGGGGTAGAAATACAGAACGACCGGCGCGGGGCGGGCCTCCGAGAGCGTCATCTCTCCGCCCTCCGTGATCAGCGCGCCGCCGAAACGGCTGCCTCCGGTGGCGGGCAATGTGAAATCGGGCGCATTTTCGCCAAGTTCAATCACGTCTTCTCCTCCGATGCAGGTAAGGGCTTACTTTTGATCCAATGTTGCGAGATGATTAATCACGAGGCAGCAAGGTGGGGCAAGTCGATCCCGCGACAACCGGATGTAAAACTGCATCCGCGCGCGTAACGAGGATCCACCCCAAAGAGTGGTCATGGAGCAAGAGACGCCCCAACCCCGTGAGCGGGAGAATAATCGTGCGTCCACTGGGCGCGCACAGGGCTCGGATGGGCCTGATTCTGACATGAATAACGCCCCGCAAAATTCTGATATGAAAGTAAAATCCAGATCCCGGGGGAAGTTCGGGCTGTTGCTGGTCCTTGTCGTGCCCGTGGTTGCTGCGGGCGGGCTTTTCGCGGTGATGGCGCTGACGCATGTGGCGATTCCGGCACCGGGTTGGCTGGTCGCGCGGATCGAGGCGCGGGCCAATGATGCGCTGGAAGGCCGGATGAAGATCTCGATCTCGGGCGGGATCGACGTGCTTGTGGTCGATGGGCTGCGACCGCGGATCCGGGCGCGGATGGTCGAGTTGGAGCGCCCTTCGGGGCTGCCCATCGCAGTGCTGCCGGAGCTGCGCGCAACGCTCTGGCCCAAGCCCTTGCTGCGCGGCAAGGTCGAGCCGCGCTCGTTCACCGTGCAGGGCGCGAGCCTGTCGCTGCACCGGCTGCCCGATGGGCGGCTCGATCTCAATCTGGGCAGTGGCGAATTGCTGGGCAACCTGTCCTCGACCAGCGTGTCGGATGGTGTAGAGGCGTTCAAATCGGTCTTTGATGTGCCTGCCTTGCGCAACCTGCGCACGATCAGCGCCGAGGATGTCCGGCTGCGGCTGATGGATGAGCGGTTGGACCGGGTGTGGCGCGTCTCGCAAGGCCGGATCAAGCTCGTGCAGAGCGATCAGGAAATTTCGGTCACGATGGGGCTCGATCTGGGGGAGGCGGGCGAGCGCCCGGCCCGGGTCGCGGTGACGATGACGGCGCAGAAGCAGGGGCGCAAGGCCAGCTTCGGGGCCGCCGTGACCCATCTGCCCGCCCGCGATCTTGCCGTGCAATCGCCTGCGCTGGCAGCGCTCGGGCTTCTCGATGCGCCGATCTCCGGGGCGCTGCGTTCGGGTCTGGATGGGGCAGGCAAGCTGACCGGGCTCAACGCGATGCTTGAGATCGGGCAGGGTGTGTTCCAGCCCGGTCAGGGTGTGACGCCGGTGCCGATCCGCTCTGGCAAGCTCTATCTCAACTATGATCGCGCGATGCGGCGGCTGGCGCTCTCGCAACTGGAAATCGACAGCCGCGCGGTACGGATGCGGGCCAGCGGGCAGGCCTATCTGCGTGACATCAAGAACGGGCTGCCGCAGACCTTGCTGGGTCAGATCGCAATCTCGGATCTGCAGCTCGATCCGCAGGGCCTGTTCGAGGCGCCCGCGAAATTCTCCCAAGGGGCGGCCGATTTCAAACTGTCGCTCGATCCGTTCACGCTGGATCTGGGGCAACTTGAGATGACCGATGGGCAGACCAAGATCAGCGCCAAAGGCTCCCTCGCCGCCGAACCCGATGGCTGGAAAATCGGGATCGATGCGGGGATCGATCAGATCAACCAGAAATCGCTTCTGGCGCTATGGCCCCCGGCGCTGGTGCCCGAGACCCGCGACTGGGTCGACAAGAACGTCACCACGGGTCAGTTGCGCAATGTGCGCTCAGCCCTGCGGCTCAAGCCCGGCACGAAACCGCGGCTTGCTCTGGGCTACGAGTTCCGCGGTGCGGACGTGCAGGTAATGCCGACGCTGCCGCCGGTCCAGCAAGGCAGCGGCTATGCCACGATCATCGGCACACGGCAGGCGCTCAAGGTCGAGGAGGGGCATATCACCGCGCCCTCGGGCGGGCAGATCGAGGTGGCTGACACCCAGCTGGTGGTGCCCGATATTCGCATCAAGCCCGCGCCCGCAGTGATCACGCTGATCGCGCGCTCGCCGATCCCGGCTGTGCTCTCGCTGCTCGATCAGCCGCCCTTTGAATTTCTCAGGAAAGCGGGCATGTCCACCGATATCGCCAAGGGCTGGGCGGTGGCGCGCGCGGTGATTGAATTGCCGCTCAAGCCCAAAGTGCCTGCCGAGGAGATCGGCTTTGATGTGAATGCCCGGCTCACGGATGTGAAAAGCGACACGCTCGTGCCGGATCGCACCCTGACCTCCGATCTGCTCAACCTGCATGCCGATACGTCGGGAATGGAGATCTCGGGCAAGGGCACGCTGTCTGGGGTGGCCTTCGATGCCGCCTGGACCCAGCGCTTCGGCCCCGAGGCCAAGGGCCGCTCGCGCGTCGCGGGCACGATCGCGCTCTCTCCCGCATCGCTCAAGGAATTTGGCGTCGAACTGCCAGACGGGATGGTCGCAGGCGCGGGCACGGGGCAGCTGGCGCTGGAGCTGCAAAAGGATGGCCCAACGCGGTTCACATTGACCAGCGATCTCAAGGGGCTGCGCCTGTCGATCCCGCAGATCAACTGGTCCAAACCTGCCGCCAGCACGGGCAAGCTGGTGATTTCGGGCGAGCTGGGCAAGCCGCCGAAAATCTCTGAGCTGAGCCTCGATGCGCCGGGGCTGAGCGCGAAAGGGGCGCTCGATCTGAGCCCCTCGGGCGCGCTGACGCGGGCGTCCTTCTCAAGCCTGACGATTGGCGATTGGTTCAACGGCAGCGCCGATCTTCTGGGCAACGGGCCGGGCAAGCCGCTCGATGTGCAGATCAATTCCGGCGTGCTGGATATCTCCAAGGCGAGCGTCGGTAAGGCGGGCGGGGGCGGTGCCGGTGGTGGCAGTGCTGTGAGCGGCTCCAAGATCACGGCGGCGCTCGATAAGGTGCAGGTCGCAGACGGGATCGCGCTCACCGGGTTTCGGGGGAATTTCACCGCGCGCGGCGGCTCTCTCTCGGGCCAGTTTCAGGGCCGGGTGAACGGGCAAAGCCCGGTGTCGGGCACGGTGATTCCGGGCGCAGGCGGGCGCCCTGCGGTGCGCGTGCTGTCCAACGATGCCGGGGCGACGCTTGCCGCCACCGGGCTCTTTGACAAGGCGCGTGGCGGGCAAGGCGTTATGGTGCTCACGCCCTTCGATCAAAAAAGCTATCTGGGGCAGGCGCAGATCACCAATCTGCGGGTCAAGAACGCGCCGGTTCTGGCCAATCTGCTCTCCGCGGCCTCCGGTATCGGGTTGCTTGAGCAGCTCAATGGCGATGGGATCTTGTTCGGTACGGTGGATGCGGACTTCCGCTTGACGCCCAACGGGGTGAGCGTCACAAAAGGCTCGGCTGTTGGGGCCTCGATGGGCGTGACGCTGGTCGGCAATTATTATCCCAAGCGCAAGCAGGTGGAGATGAAGGGCGTGATCTCGCCATTTTACCTGATCAACGGGATCGGGCAGCTCTTTTCCAAGAAGGGCGAGGGGCTGTTTGGCTTCTCCTATTCGCTCCGCGGCCCTGCTTCGGCCCCCAAAGTCTCCGTCAATCCGCTGTCGATCCTTGCGCCCGGTGCCGCGCGCGAGCTATTCCGCGCAGCGCCCCCGCCGGTTCTGAGCGAGTAGAGACAATGAAACTGGACGATTTCGATTTCGATCTGCCCGAGGGGCTGATCGCGACCCGACCCGCGCGCCCGCGCGATTCCGCGCGCCTGCTTGTGGCGCAGGGCGATGCGATCCGGGATCTGCATGTGCGCGATCTGATCGATCTCTTTGGTCCGGGCGACCGGCTGGTGCTCAACAATACCAAGGTGATCCCGGCGCGGCTGAGCGGCTTGCGCCATCGCGACAGCGCGCAAGGTGCTGTGAGTGCAAAGATCGAGGTGACGCTTCTCGAGCCCGCTGCAAACGGCGATTGGAGCGCGCTGGCCAAACCTTTGCGCAAGGTGAAAGCCGGGGAGGAGATTATCTTCTCCGACGCGCTCTCGGCCAAGGTCACGGCGATCGAGGCGGGCCAGATGCGCATCGCGTTTAACCTGACGGGCGATGATTTCGATGCCGCTCTGGCCGAGGCCGGCGCAATGCCGCTCCCACCCTATATTGCCGCATTGCGCGCGCCTGACGATGCCGACAAATCCGATTACCAGACGGTCTTTGCCCGCCATTCGGGGGCTGTGGCCGCACCGACCGCCAGCTTGCATTTTACCCGCGAGTTGCTTGAGGGGCTGGCCGCCAAGGGTGTCAGTTTCACCGAAGTGACGCTGCATGTCGGCGCGGGCACCTTCCTGCCGGTGAAGGTCGAGGATGTCACGACCCATAAGATGCATGCCGAATGGGGCGAGGTGAGCGCGCAGGCCGCAGCCGAGATCAACGCCACGAAAGAGGCGGGGGGGCGGGTCATTCCGGTGGGCACGACGGCTCTGCGCCTGATCGAATCGGCGGCGCGATCCGAGGGTGGAGCGCCCGGTCATATCGTGCCGTTTCGCGATGCCACCGATATTTTCATCTATCCGGGATTCGAATTTCGGATCACCGATGCGCTGATGACGAATTTTCATTTGCCGAAATCGACGCTTCTGATGCTGGTTTCGGGGCTGATGGGCCGCGAACGGATACAAAATATTTACGATCATGCGGTCAAAAACGACTATCGCTTCTTCTCATACGGCGATGCGTCGCTTCTGATACCCTAGCGTCGCAATCGGGGCTTGTATCGAACTCGGCACAGGCCTAAGTGCCGCCTCATTCGGAGCGATCTCCATGCCAGCCCAATAGGTGCCAAAATGCTTACGGTTCTTCGCCAGACCTGGCCCCTTTTGTTGGGGATCATGCTTTTGATGGTCGGCAACGGCATGCAAGGCACGCTGTTGGGTATCCGTGGGCGTATCGAGGGGATCGATACCTTCTCGATGTCGCTGGTGATGTCGGCCTATTTCGCGGGGTTCCTGTTTGGCTCGCGCATGGTGCCCGAGATGATCGCACGCGTGGGCCATGTGCGGGTGTTTGCCGCACTCGGTTCGCTGATCTCGGCAGTGCTCGTACTCTATGCGGCCTTTCCGAACTGGCCCGCTTGGGTCGTGATGCGGATCTTGATCGGGTTTTCGTTCTCGGGCGTCTATATCACCGCCGAGAGCTGGCTCAACGCGGGCTCGACCAATGAGACGCGCGGGCAGGCGCTGTCGCTTTACATGATCATGCAGATGTTTGGCATCGTCGCGGCTCAGGGGCTTTTGAACGTGGGCGATCCGTCGGGCTATTTCCTGTTCGTGATCCCCTCGGTGCTGGTGTCGCTGTCCTTTACGCCGATCCTTCTGTCGGCCTCGCCGGCGCCGAGCTTCGAGACGATCCAGCGCATGACCTTCTTGCGTCTCTGGCAGGCCTCGCCGCTGGGCATGGTCGGGATCTTCCTGCTGGGTGGCGTGTTCTCGGCGATGTTCGGCATGGCCTCGGTCTGGGGCACGGCGGCCGGGCTCGACGTCAAACAGATTTCGATGTTCGTGGCCGCGATCTATGTCGGCGGTATGGTTCTGCAATATCCCATCGGCTGGTTTTCCGACCGAATGGACCGGCGTGTGCTGATCTCTGGCGCAGCCCTTCTGGGTGCCATTGTGACTGTGCTGATCTTTGTCTTCGATCCGCCGTTCTGGGCATTGCTGATTGCCGCGGCGCTGATCGGAGGCGTGGCCAATCCGCTCTATTCGCTCATCATCGCCTATACCAATGACTATCTCGATTACTCTGATATGGCGGCGGCCTCGGCGGGGCTGATGTTCGTCAACGGTGTGGGGGCGGTGACCGGCCCGATCGTGACCGGCTGGCTGATGGGGGTGCTTGGGCCGAACGGGTTCTTCGTCTATATCGGCGTGCTGTTTGCGGGCATCGCAGGCTATGCAGGCTGGCGGATGACACGGCGCGAGGCGCCCTCGGATACTGGCTCCTACCAGATGCTCTCGCCCACGGCGACCGCGGTGGCCGTCGAGGCATCGCTGGAAGTGGCACAGGAAGAGTTGTTGGAAGCGGAGAGCAATCAGAACGCCGCCTGATTGTGTCTTTGCCGGGAGCGCGGCTTGCCCTACCATCTAGTGAGTGCACTGGGTGGAGGAGGCCTGCATCATGGAACGTATCGACGAAATCATCAGTTTCTGGACCCATGAGGTGGGTGAGAAGAACTGGTATCAATCGAGCGAAGAGATCGATGCGGCGATCCGCAGGCGCTATGCGCCGCTCTGGCAGGTCGCAAGCGGCAATTCCCTGACCGACTGGAGCACTGAGCCGCGTGGCGCGCTTGCGCTCTTGCTGCTGCTCGATCAGTTCCCGCGCAACATGTTTCGCGACGATCCGCGCAGCTTCGCAACCGATCCGCTCGCACGCCGCCATGCGGATCGCGCGATTTCGGCGGATCTCGATCTGAAAATCGACCCGCCGCTGCGGCAGTTCTTCTACCTCCCCTTTATGCATTCCGAGGATCTTGCCGATCAGGACCGGGCCATCGCGTGTTTCCGCGACCGTTGGCCGTCGGAAGACAACCTGCGCCATGCGCGCGCCCATCGATCCGTGATCGAGCGATTTGGCCGTTTTCCGTGGCGCAATGAAGCACTTGGACGTGATACAACGCCCGAAGAGGCTAGATATATTGAGCAAGGCGGCTATCGTCAGGCCTTGCAAGAGCTTGACCAGTTGAACGCAGCTGTAAAATAGTTTAATGCCAAACCAGTTTCTGACCGGAGGGAAGACATGGCATCGAAAACCTACGATATGATCGTGATCGGCTCAGGCCCGGGAGGCTATGTCAGCGCCATCCGCGGCGCGCAACTGGGCCTCAAAGTCGCGATCGTCGAACGTGAGCACATTGGCGGTATCTGCCTCAACTGGGGCTGCATCCCGACCAAGGCGCTTCTACGTTCGGCCGAAGTTTTCCATCTGATGGAGCGCGCCAAGGACTTTGGCCTGAGCGCTGAGAAGATCGGCTACGATCTGGACGCGGTGGTCAAACGCTCGCGCGGGGTGGCCAAGCAGCTGTCCTCGGGCGTCTCGCATCTGATGAAGAAGAACAAGATCGACGTCGTGATGGGCGCGGGCAAGCTTGCCGGTAAAGGCAAGGTTTCGGTCAAGACCGACAAAGGCACCGAAGAGTTGAGTGCCAAGAATATCGTGCTCGCGACCGGTGCGCGCGCGCGCAACCTTCCGGGTCTTGAGGCCGATGGCAAGCGGGTCTGGTCCTACAAGCACGCGCTGCAACCGCCGCATGAGCCCAAGAAATTGCTCGTCATCGGCTCGGGCGCGATTGGCATCGAATTTGCCAGCTTCTTCAACACGCTGGGCGCAGAGACCACCGTCGTCGAGGTGATGGATCGCGTGTTGCCCGTCGAGGATGAAGAAATCTCGAAATTCGCCAGGAAGCAGTTCGAGAAGCAGGGCATGAAGATCCGCGAGAAGACGACCGTGACCAAGCTCGACCGCAAGGCCGACAAGGTGATCGCGACGCTTGAGGCGGGCGGCAAGACCGAGACGCTCGAGGTCGACACCGTGATCTCTGCCGTGGGCATCGTCGGCAATGTCGAGGATCTGGGCCTTGAGGATCTGGGCGTGAAGATCGACCGCACCCATGTCGTGGTGGATGAATATTGCCGGACCGGCGTGGACGGGCTCTATGCCATCGGCGACATCGCCGGTGCGCCGTGGCTGGCCCATAAAGCGAGCCATGAAGGTGTGATGGTGGCCGAGCTGATCGCGGGCGAGCATGCCCATCCGGTCAAGCCGGGCTCGATTGCCGGCTGCACCTATTGCCAGCCGCAAGTGGCCTCTGTCGGCATGACCGAGGCGAAGGCGAAAGAGGCGGGCTACGACGTCAAGGTCGGTCGCTTCCCCTTCATCGGCAATGGCAAGGCGATTGCTCTGGGCGAGCCCGAGGGTTTGGTCAAGACTGTGTTCGACGCCAAGACCGGCGAGCTGCTGGGGGCCCACATGGTCGGTGCCGAGGTGACCGAGTTGATCCAGGGCTATGTCGTCGGGCGTCAGCTTGAGACCACCGAGGAAGACCTGATGCAGACCGTCTTCCCGCATCCGACGCTGAGCGAGATGATGCACGAGTCGGTGCTCGACGCTTACGGCCGCGCGATCCATTTCTAAACTGTGGTTTGACGGATCAAACAGACATGACAGGCGGGGCGCTGATGCGTTCCGCCTGTTTCTTTTCGGAGGAAGAGTGGCGGGGCGGCTGGCCCGTCAGGCGCTCGTTCGTGCGATGAGCTTGCCCTTGAAGGCGCGGTCGAAATCGCGGTCTTCGCTGCTTTCCAGAACATCGACCAGATATTCGGCCATCTCGGTCAGGGGCTGGCGATAGGTGGTCAGCGCGTAATTCGGGCTCTGGCACTGGGGCACGTCATCGAAGCCGGTCACCGCAATATCCTCGGGAATGCGCAGGCCAAGCTTATGGCGGATCACGTCAATCGCGCCGATCGCCAGCGCATCGTTTTCGCACACAAGAATATCGGGCATCTCGGCGCGCGGGCGTCCGGTGAGCACGCGGGTAACGACCTGCTCGGCGAGGATCGGGTCATAGGCGGGCACCTCTGCCGATTCAGGGATCGTGCCGAAGCGGGCCTCCCAGCAGCCCAGAAAGGTCTCTTTGCGCAGAAGATGCGCGGAATAGGTGCGCGGTCCTGCCAGAAAAAGCGGGCGGCGATAGCCATGTTCGGCGACGTATCCGGTTATTTCCTGCATCGCGGAGGCATCATCGACCGCGATTGAGATCGTGTTGGGATGGCGCGAGGTGCGCGCGAAGATGATGAGCTTGTGAAACCGCCGGGCGTGGAGCGCGGTTTCGAGCACTTCGTCATCGAACTGGATGCCGATCAGGATCGCGGCATCGACCCGGCGTTGGCTCGCGTTCAGGATTGCATGGCCCGCATCGGCGCGATCGAGCGTGTTGACCAAAAGCGTGTCCCAACCATGTTTGCGCAGGATGCGGGTCAGGCGCTCCATCATCACCAGCTTATGCGGATTGGCGAAATCATCGACCAGCAGCGCCACAAGGTTCGAGCGATCCGAGGCCAGCGCTGCGGCACGCAGATCGGGCACGTAGCCAAGCTTGTTGGCCGCCTCCATGACCTTGCTGCGGGTCTTGGGCGAGATCGAGGCGTCTTTCTTGAAGGCCCGGTTGACCGTCCAGCGCGACACGCCAATCGCCTCGGCCACGTCATCCGCGGTGATGTTGCTTGCGAGATTAGGGCGGCGGACGTCAGGCATCGGGCTCTCCTTCCGAACCGATTTAGCAGCTTTCTTCTCAACATACACACAGAAACACGCGGGAGTTATGTGATTTTGCACACGGGTGCAAAAATATATTGCACGCGCGTGCAAAAGGCCGGATGTTAACGTCAGTCATCGGTCGAGTCGGGCCGATTCTGGGAGGAACGCATGTTAAAAGTCGGGTTGCTGGGCGCTGGCCGTATCGGTCAGGTCCATGCGGTGAACATTGCCGCACACGCGGGGAGCACGCTGGTCGCGGTTTCGGATGTGAACGCGGAGGCGGCGCAGGCCGTGGCCGTCAAATACGGGGCGAAAGCGGCGGCGTCCGAAGACATCATCGCCGATCCCGAGATTGACGCCGTGCTGATTGCGACCTCGACCGATACGCATTCCGAGTTGATGGAGAAGGCTACCGCTGCGGGCAAGGCAGTGCTATGCGAAAAGCCCGTCGATCTGTCGCTGGAGCGCGCGAAAGTCTGTCTTGCGGCGGTCTCAAAGACCGGGCAGCCGGTGATGGTCGGCTTTAACCGTCGGTTTGACCCGAATTTCGGGGCTCTGCGGGCGGCTGCTCTTGCGGGCGAAATCGGCAAGCCCGAGCTGCTTTCGGTCACGTCTTTCGATCCCGCGCCGCCGCCAGTCTCTTATATCAAGGTCTCGGGCGGTCTGTTTCGCGACATGATGATCCACGATTTCGATATGGCGAATTTCCTGATGGGAGAAGCCCCGGTCGCCGTGCGCGCGGTGGGCTCGTCGATTGTCGACCCCGAGATTGGCGCTGCTGGCGATGTGGATACGGCGGTCGTCACGCTGAGCTATGCCGATGGGCGGATCGCGGTGATCAAGAACTCGCGCCGTGCGGTCTATGGCTACGATCAGCGCGTGGAGCTTCTGGGCTCGGAAGGGCTTTTGAACGCCGCCAACATGCTGGAGAACACGGTGTCGAAATCGACCGTCGCCGGGGTCAGTTCGGCCAAGCCCACCTATTTCTTCCTTGAACGCTACATGCCCGCCTATGCGGCGGAATGGGACGCTTTCGTGCGCGCGCTGGTCGAGGGACGCCCAATGCCGGTGACGCTGGAAGATGGCGTGGCCGCGCTTGCGATGGCCGAGGCTGCAACGAGATCCGCCAAGACGGGAGAGGCCGTCGATTTGGCGCAGTTCTGAGGGCGCAGGCCCCGGAGCGCAACGAAATCGCGGGCGCGTGCAATGCGCCCGAGATGTAAGGCCGAGCCAATCGGTCAGGCCGCATGCACGGATCATGGAGGAGCGTCATGCGGTGTCAAACGGAGAGAAAAACTGGGAGGTTTGAATGAAACATTTTCTGCGTGCCGCGATTGCGGCAACCACGGTGGCCTTCGCGGCACCGGCCTTTGCGACCGACATCATCGTCGTCAGCCACGGTCAGGCAAATGACCCGTTCTGGTCGGTCGTGAAGAACGGCGTTGAGCAGGCAGCCAAGGATACCGGCGTCAATGTCGAGTACCGCTCGCCCGAGACCTTCGACATGGTCGCGATGAGCCAGCTGATCGATGCGGCGGTCAACCAAGATCCCGACGGGCTTGTCGTCTCGATCCCCGATGCCGATGCGCTCGGGCCATCGATCAAGCGCGCGGTTGCGGCAGGCATTCCGGTGATCTCGATGAATGCGGGCTCGGATGTGTCGAAATCCTTGGGGGCGCTGCTGCATGTCGGTCAGGACGAGTTCACGGCAGGTGAGCGCGCGGGCGAAAAGCTCAAAGAGATGGGCGGCACGAACGCCATCTGCGTCAACCAAGAGGTCGGCAATGTCTCGCTCGACCAGCGCTGCGCGGGCTTTGCCAAGGGCTTTGGCGGTCAGGTGAAAGTGCTGCCGACGACCAATGATCCGGCCGATATCGAGGCCAAGGTGCGGGCCGCTCTGCAATCTGACACCTCCATCGACACCGTCTTGGCGCTTGGGGCTGCCACTGCAGGTGAGCCTTCGGTCAAAGCGGTCAAGGCGCTTGGCGATGGGGGCGGCAAGATCAAGGTCGCAAGCTTCGATCTTTCGCCGGGCTTCCTCAAGGCAGTTGAAGATGGCGATGCGGCCTTCGCAATCGACCAGCAGCAATATCTTCAGGGCTACCTGCCGGTCTCGTTCCTCGCACTCGACGCGAAATACGGCCTGATCCCGGCGTCGAATGTCGCTTCGGGTCCGAACCTGATCACCAAGGACAAAGCCGCTCAGGTGGTCGATCTGTCCGCCAAGGGCATTCGCTGATCCGCACAGGATCAAAGGCGACACAGGGATGCGCGCTGCTTATGCGAGCCGCGCGCATCCCGACCGGCGCCGCCACAAAGCGTTACAGAGCGATGCGCCGCGCTGCAGATTTCTCAGGGAGTGTAAGATGCCAGCCGACTCCACGGTTACCGATGAACGCGTGCGACAAGAGACCGTCCTTGCGCGTCTTATGAAGCGGCCCGAACTGGGCGCGATTGCGGGGCTCGTTCTTGTGACGATCTTCTTTATGTTCACCGCGAACGGGGCGATGTTCACCCTCTCGGGGGTCATGAACTTCCTTACTCCCGCCGCCCAGCTTGGCATTCTGGCCATCGGCGCATCGCTTTTGATGATCGGCGGCGAGTTCGACCTCTCGATCGGCTCGATGGTGGCCTTTGCGGGCATGATCTTTGGCGCGCTCGTGGTCAATCTCGGCCTGCCGCTGATCGTGGCCATTCCCGGCACGCTGGTCTTTGCGGGGCTGATGGGCGTGGTGAACGGCCAGTTGGTGATCCGCACCGGGCTGCCCTCATTCATCGTGACACTTGCCTTTCTCTTTATTTTGCGCGGCCTTTCGCTGGTCGGGCTGAAATACATCACCGGCGGCTCGACCCAGCTGCGCGGCGTGCGCGATGCGGTGGGCGATGACTGGCTCGCGCCGTTCTTCTCGGGCGATGCCTTCACCGGATTGTTCTCGACGCTCGCCAAATGGGGCTGGATCGACACGTTCAAATCGGGTGCCCCGAAAGTGCCGGGCGTGCCGGTCGAGATCTTGTGGTTCATCGGCATTGCGCTTGTGGCGACCTGGGTCTTGCTGCGCACCCCTGCGGGCAACTGGATTTTCGCAGCCGGTGGTGATCGCAACGCGGCCTCCAATTCGGGCGTGCCGGTCAATCGGGTAAAGACCACGCTTTTCGTCGTGACCGCCTGCTGCGCGGCCCTCGTTGCGATCATGACCGTGATCGATGCGGGTTCCACCGATGCGCGGCGCGGTTTCCAGAAGGAGTTCGAGGCGATCATCGCGGCGGTGATCGGCGGCACCTTGCTGACGGGGGGCTATGGCTCGGCCATTGGTGCGTTCTTCGGGTCGATCATCTTCGGCATGGTCGTGATCGGGCTGACCTATACGACGATTGATCAAGACTGGTTCCAGGTTTTCCTGGGCGGAATGCTGTTGCTCGCGGTGATCTTCAACAACGTGATCCGCAAGCGCGTGACGGGGGAACGCTGAAATGGAACAGGCAACCGCAATCCACAGCGGCGATCCCGCCACCACCAAGCCCATCCTCGAGATGCGCGGCATCAAGAAGCACTTTGGCAATGTGATCGCGCTGGCGGGCGTCAGTTTCGACATCCGCCCCGGCGAGTGCCATTGCCTGCTGGGCGATAACGGCGCGGGCAAATCGACCTTCATCAAGACGATGTCGGGCGTGCACAAACCGACCGAGGGAGAGATCCTGTTCGAGGACAGGCCGATGAATTTCGCCAGTCCGCGCGACGCGATGGAGGCCGGGATCGCCACGGTGTTTCAGGATCTCGCGATGATCCCGCTGATGAGCGTGACCCGCAATTTCTTCATGGGCCGCGAGCCCACGAAAGGGGCAGGGCCCTTCAAGCGCTTCGATGTGAAACATGCCAATGAGGTCTGCATCGAGGAGATGCGCAAGATGGGCATCAATCTGCGCGGCCCCGATCAGGCGGTGGGGACATTGTCGGGCGGCGAGCGCCAGACGGTCGCCATTGCACGCGCGGTCTATTTCGGCGCGAAAGTGCTGATCCTCGATGAGCCGACCTCGGCGCTTGGCGTGCGTCAGACCTCGAACGTGCTGGCCACGATCGACAAGGTGCGCAGGCAGGGCATTGGCGTTGTCTTCATCAGCCATAACGTGCGCCACGCGCTGGCGGTGGGTGACCGGTTCACCGTGCTCAATCGCGGCAAGACACTGGGCACGGCGGGCAAAGGCGAGATCACGCCCAACGCGCTGCAGGACCTGATGGCGGGGGGCCAAGAGATGGCGCAGCTTGAGGGCTCGCTCGGCGGCACGGTCTGATATTGCCGGGCGCGGCGGCAAGGTCGCGTCCGATCCACTGGACTTTCAAAGACGGAGAGCGACATGTCGCGTCCATTGCCCGCAAAATCGCTCGGGATCGCGCTGATCGGCACGGGCTTTATGGGGAAATGTCACGCGATGGCGTGGCGCAATCTGGCCACCGTGTTCGGCGGCGCCCATCCACGCCTTGAGATCCTGTGCGATCTGCCCGCCGAGCAGGCGGAGCGTTACGCCGCGCAGTTTGGCTTTGCGCGTGCAAGTTCCGACTGGCAGGCGAGCTGTGCCGATCCTGCGGTGGATGTGGTTTCGATCACCGCGCCCAACGGCTTGCATCGCCCGATGGCAGAGGCCGCCTTGCGCGCGGGCAAGCATGTCTGGCTGGAAAAGCCGATGGCGCTGACGCTTGCGGATGCGCAGGCGATGGCTGATCTGGCAGGCGCCCATCCGGGGCAGGTGACGATGCTGGGCTATAATTATCTGCGCTCGCCTGCCTTCCAGATGGCGCGCAAGCTTGTCTCGGAGGGTGTGATTGGGACGCCGCGCGCCTTTCGGGGCGTCTATGATGAAGACTATTCCGCCGACCCGCTCCTCCCGTGGTCTTGGCGGATGACGAGCGAGGCTGGCGGCCTTGGCGCCTTGGGCGATCTGGGCTGCCACCTCGTCTCTCAGATGGTCGCGCTGATGGGACCGGTGGAGGAGCTGACCGCGATGACGCAGATCGCGATCCCCGAGCGCAGCTCTCCCGACGGTCCCAAGCCCGTCGAGAACGAGGATAGCGCGATGGCGCTCATTCGCTTTGCCAGCGGCGCGCAAGGCTCTTTTGCCACGTCGCGCGTGGCACGGGGCCGCAAATGCCGCCTGCAATGGGAGATTCACGGCTCTGAAGGCACTCTCGTTTTCGATCAGGAGAGCATGAACGAGCTTTGGCTGCATCGCGTGGGCGAGGCGGGGTTCACCCGGCATTTGACCGGCCCCGATCAACCCGATTTCGCCGCCTTCTGCCCGGCACCGGGGCATAATTTTGGCTTTAACGAACAGAAAGTGATCGAGGCGCGCGACCTGAGTGCGGCCATTGCGGGCGGGGCCAATCCGGGCCCGGATTTCGCAGCCGGTCTGGAGATCGAGAAGGTGATCCACGCGATGGCACGCTCAAACGGACGCCCGATCCGCATCGGAGATATGGCATGAAAGACCTCGACGTGATCACGATTGGCCGGGCCGGCGTGGATTTATATGGCGCGCAGATCGGCGGGCGGCTGGAAGATATGGGCTCGTTCGAGAAATATATCGGTGGCTCGCCCACAAATATCGCCTGCGGGACGGCCCGGCTGGGGCTGAAATCGGGGCTGATCACGCGGGTCGGCGACGAACATATGGGCCGCTTCATCCGCGAGCAATTGCTGCGCGAGGGTGTGGATGTGAGCGGTGTGAAAACCGACCCGGAGCGGCTGACCGCGCTGGTGATCCTCGGCATTCGCGACGAAGAGCAGTTTCCGTTGATCTTCTACCGCGAGAACTGCGCCGATATGGCGCTGAGCGAAGAGGATATCGATGAGGCGCTGCTCGCGCGGACGCGCAGCGTGCTGGTCACAGGTACCCATCTGAGCCATCCGCGCACGCGGGCGGCGGTGGTCCGCGCGCTGGAGCTGGCGCGGGCGCAGGGTGCCAAGACCGCGCTCGATATCGACTATCGCCCGAACCTCTGGGGCGTGGCGGGTCATGGCGATGGCGAGAGCCGGTTTGTCGAGAGCGCCGAGGTGACGGCCAAGCTGCAAGAGGTGCTGCATCATTTCGATCTGATCGTGGGCACCGAGGAGGAGTTTCACATCGCGGGCGGCTCGACGGACACGCTGGCGGCGCTGCGCGCGGTGCGCGAGGTCTCGGGCGCGACGCTGGTCTGCAAACGCGGGGCCGCCGGCGCGGTGGCCTTCGAGGGCGACATTCCCGAAAATCTCGATGACGGGCAAACCGGTCCGGGCTTCCCGATTGAGGTGTTCAACGTGCTGGGCGCGGGCGACGGGTTCTTCTCGGGGCTGATGAAGGGCTGGCTCGATGGCGAGAGATGGCCGAAGGCACTGGAATACGCGAACGCCTGCGGGGCGTTTGCGGTCTCGCGCCATGGCTGCACGCCTGCCTATCCGTCGCTGAGCGAGCTGGAATTTTTCCTCAAGCGCGGTGTGACACAGCCCGATCTGCGCAACGATCCAGAGTTGGAGCAGATCCATTGGTCGACGACGCGCCACACCCGCTCGCGGCCCGATTGGGACGAGTATCGCATCTTTGCCTTCGATCATCGGATGCAGCTTGAAGAGATGCCGGGCTACAGTCTTGAGAAGGGCGGCGCCTTCAAGGAACTGTGCCTCAAGGCCGCGCAGCAGGTGCAAGCCGGGCGCGCTGGCTACGGGATTTTGTGCGACGACCGGATCGGGCGCAAAGCGCTGCACGCGGCCTCGGGCTCGGGCCTGTGGATCGGGCGTCCGACCGAGCTGCCCGGTTCGCGCCCGATCGCGCTTGAGCGTGAGCTCGGCCCCGATTGCGGCGGCCTCGCCCAATGGGCACGCGAAGAGGTGGTGAAGCTTTTGGTCTTTTGCCATCCGGATGACGATGCCGAAACCCGGGCGCGCCAAGAGGCGGAGGTCAAGCGGCTGTTCACAGCCGCGCGGCGCAACGGGCTGGAGTTTTTGCTCGAAGTGATCCCCTCCAAGGTGGCTCCGACAGATGCTGACACAACCGCCACGCTGATCCGGCAATTCTATGAGATCGGCGTCTATCCGGACTGGTGGAAGCTGGAACCGATGGCGGATGCGAAAGCCTGGGCGAAGGCCGTGGCCGCTATCGAAGCGTATGACCGCCACACGCGCGGGATCGTGGTTTTGGGGCTCGATGCGCCCGAGGCCGAACTGGCCGCAAGTTTCGAGGTGGCGGCGGGCTTTGATCTGGTCAAAGGCTTTGCCGTGGGCCGCACGATCTTTGGCGATGCGGCACGGGGCTGGATGCAGGGAGAGATCAGCGATGCCGATGCCGTGGCTCAGATGGCCAGCCGCTTCGCGCGGCTGTGCGAGATATGGGATAAGGCGCGGGCTGCGGCCTCTGCGTGAGATGCGCGCGGGGAGGGGGCTCTGCCCCCGCGGCGTGGCCGCCCCCCGGGATATTTGAACGAAGTCGAATTTAAGGGCTTGGGTCCTTTGGAGGTACGTAAGATGAGCGAGACGATCCGGCTGACCGCCGCACAGGCGATGGTGAAGTGGCTCTCGGTGCAGATGACCGAGGAGGGTGTGCGGTTCATCGACGGGATGTGGGCGATTTTCGGTCATGGCAATGTGGCGGGGATCGGCGAGGCGCTGCATGCCTACAGGGACGTGTTTCCGACGTGGCGCGGGCAGAATGAGCAGACGATGGGCCATGCCGCGATTGCCTATGCGAAAGGCCATAAGCGCAGGCGCGCGATGGCTGTGACTTCGAGCATTGGGCCGGGGGCTACGAACCTTGTGACGGCGGCGGCGCTTGCGCATGTGAACCGGCTGCCGATGCTGATCGTGGCAGGGGATGTGTTTGCCACGCGGCGTCCCGATCCGGTGCTGCAGCAGGTCGAGGATTTCGATGATGGCACCGTATCGGCCAATGACTGTTTCCGCCCGGTGTCGCGCTATTTCGACCGGATCGCGCGGCCCGAACAGCTTCTGAGCGCTTTGCCGCGCGCGCTGCGGGCGATGACCGACCCGGCCAATTGCGGCCCCGCCGTGCTGGCGTTTTGCCAAGATACGCAGGCGGAAGCCTTTGACTACCCGGTGGCGTTCTTCGAGCCGCGCGTCTGGCGCATGCGCCGTCCGGCCCCCGATGCGGGGGAGCTGGCCCGCGTGGCCGAGATGGTGACGGCGGCCAAGCGTCCGGTTATTATTGCGGGCGGCGGCGTGATCTATGCGCAGGCCGAGGCTTCGCTGGCAGATTTCGCCACCGCGCATCAGATCGCGGTCGCAGAGACGCAGGCCGGCAAATCGGCGCTGGATCAGGACCACCCGATGAGCTTTGGCGCGGCGGGCGTGGATGGCTCGGCTGCCGCAAACGCAGCATTGCAGGCCGCCGATCTGGTGATCGGGGTCGGCACGCGGTTGCAGGATTTCACCACCGGCTCGCGCACGTTGCTGAGCGATGGGGCCAAGCTCGTCTCGATCAATATCCACGGCTATGACGCGGCCAAGCACGGGGCGGAAAGTCTTGTGGCCGATGCCAAGGTCGCGCTGGAGATGCTGAGCGCGGCGCTTGGCGATTATCAGGCCGAGGCCCCCGATGCGGAGGCCCGCAAAGACTGGCTGCGCGCGGTCGATGCCTATTGCGCGCGTCCCGAGGATCAGGCGGCCAAACCCACCGATGGTCAGGTGATCGGCGCGGTTCAGCGGGCCACGGGCGTGGATGCGGTGGCGATGTGTGCCGCAGGCACGATGCCGGGCGCGCTCAAGCTTTTGTGGAAGCCCTCTCAGGGCGGCTATCACATGGAATATGGCTTTAGCTGCATGGGTTATGAGATCGCGGGCGCGATGGGGCTCAAGCTTGCGCAGCCCGAGCGCGAGGTGATCTGTTTCGTGGGCGATGGCAGCTACATGATGGCCAATTCGGAGCTGGCGACGGCGGTGATGCGGCGCGTGCCGTTCACGGTCGTGTTGACCGACAACCATGGCTATGGCTGCATCAACCGTTTGCAGACCTTGGGCTGCGGCGGCGAGGCGTTCAACAACATGTATGTCGATTGCGCCATCGAGGCTCAGCCCGAGATCGACTACGCGGCCCATGCAGCGGCGATGGGCGCGCATGCGGTGAAGGTCGCGGGCACGGATGCGCTTGAGGCCGAGATCAGGGCGGCGCGGGGGCGCGAGATCCCGACCGTGATCGTGATCGAGACCGATGCGCGTGATTTCCCCGGCACCGGGCTTGAGACCAGTGCAGGCGCGCATGGTGCCTTTTGGGAGGTTGCGGTACCCGAGGTGTCAGATCGCCAAAAACAACGCGACCGCTTCGCACAATACCTGAGCCAGATCGCCAATGCGCAACTGGTGAATTGAGGAGACCTGAGATGATCCGTTTCGGCACCAATCCGATCGCCTGGGCCAATGATGATGACCATTCGCTGGGCGCGCATATTCCGACCGAGCAGATCCTGCGCGAGGCCGCCGAGATCGGTTTCGAGGGGATCGAGAACGGCCATCGCTGGCCACAGGACGACCCGGAGGCGCTGCGCCAATTGCTGGGCGGCTACGGGCTGGCTTTCGTGTCGGGCTGGTATTCGCTCAACCTTCTGACCCAGTCGGTCGAGGCCGAGATGGCAGCGATCCAGCCGCATCTCGACAAGCTCAAACACAATGGCTGCACCGTTTGCATCGCCTGCGAGACGTCGAATTCGGTGCAAGGGCTGGACGTGCCGCTGAGCGAAAAGGCAGTGCTGAGCGCGGCTGCGATGGCGGAGTTCGGGGCCAAGATCGAGGCGCTTGCGACCTTCACCGCGGCGCAGGGCATCGATCTGGTCTATCACCACCACATGGGCACGGTGGTCGAGACGCCTGCCGAGATCGACGCGTTCATGGCAGCGACGGGACCGGCCACCAAGCTATTGTTCGACGCGGGCCATTGTTACTTCGGCGGGCACGGCGCGGACCCGGCCCGGATCTTGCGCAAATATGTCGATCGGGTGCGCCATTTCCACGCCAAGAATGTGCGCCCCGAGGTGATGGGGCGAGTGCGCAAGGAGGGGCTCTCGTTCATGGATGGCGTGCGTGCGGGCGTCTTCACCGTGCCGGGCGATCCCGAAGGCGGGGTCGAGTTCGCACCGCTCCTGCAACTCCTCAAAGAGGCCGGGTATGACGGCTGGATCGTGATCGAGGCCGAGCAGGACCCAGATCAGCGCAACCCGCATGAATACCAGTCGCTTGGGCTCAAGACGCTCAAATCGGCAGCGCGCGAGGCCGGGCTGATTGCCCCGGCACAGGTGTGAACGCGATGTCCCTCAACCGGATCTTCGATTTCGACAACCCGTGGTTCCGTCCGCTTTGGCGGCGCATCTTGGTGACCGTGGTGGCCCTCGGTTGGGGGGTGTTCGAGATTTTCGCGGGCGATCCGCTATTCGCCATCCTGTTTCTCGCGCTAGGCGGATACGCCGCCTATCGGCTCTTCGTGACCTTCAACCCGAGAGAAAACCCATGACTGACCTGCTTCGCAAACCCTTCGGACAGACTGGCAAGGTGCATGAGATCACGCCGCATTCGGCGGGCTGGCGCTATGTGGGGTTCTCGCTTTACCGCTTGCGGGCGGGCGAGCGGACGCATGAGGCCACAGGCTCGCGTGAGGTGATCCTCGTGATGGTCGAGGGCAAGGCCGCCATAAGGGCCGCCGGGCAGGATTGGGGGGTTTTGGGCGAGCGGATGAGTGTCTTTGAAAAGACAGCACCGCATTGCCTCTATGTGCCCAATGATCAGGATTGGGAGGCCGTGGCCGAGACCGATTGCACCATCGCGGTCTGCAGCGCACCGGGCCAAGGCGGGCATCCGGCGCGCCGGATCGGGCCCGATGGGATCACGCTCACCCAGCGCGGCAAGGGGAATAACACGCGCTACATCAACAATATCGCGATGGAGGGTGAGGATTACTGCGACAGCCTGCTGGTCACAGAGGTCTTCACGCCCGATGGCAATTGGTCTTCCTATCCGAGCCACCGCCATGACGAGGATGATTTCCCGCGCATCACCTATCTCGAAGAGACCTATTATCACCGCCTGAACCCCGCGCAGGGCTTTGGTATCCAGCGGGTCTATACCGAGGATGGTGCGCTTGATGAGACGATGGCCGTGAGCGACGGCGATGTGGTTTTGGTGCCGCGCGGACACCACCCCTGCGGCGCGCCTTACGGCTTTGAGATGTATTACCTCAACGTCATGGCAGGCCCGCGCCGCAACTGGCGGTTTCAGGCCGATCCGGCGGTGCAATGGATCATGGATCGCGACGCCTGAGAGGCCGCGCTGAGGGAGGAATGTGATGGAACAACCGTTTCAACTTGCGGCCTGCGCCGAGATGCTCTGGCGCGACCGCCCGATTGAGTGGCGCGCAGCCCGCCTGACCGAGATGGGCTTTGGCGTGGGGCTTTGGAACTGGCCCGCGCACGACCTTCAAAAGCTTGAGGCGGTGGGCGCGGATTACACGATCATGAACGGCTATCTGCAGGGGCGGCTCAGCGATCCGGAGGGTGCCGAGACGCTGCTGCGCTCGGCCCGCGAGACCGTGCAGATCGGCAAGCGTCTGGGTGTGTCGCGGCTCAACCTGCATGGCACGGGGTTGGGCGAGGGCGGGTTGCCGATCCCTCATAACGGGGCCTTCGCGCCCGGCATGGTGGAGCGCGCGCGCGATACGCTGCACCGGATTTGCGATCTGGCCGAGGCGGAGGGGGTGCAATTCGTGCTCGAAAACCTCAACCCCTTCGATCATCCGGGCTGTCCGTTTGGCTCGACATCGGAGGTGCTGGCGCTGGTCTCTTCGGTGGACCGCCCCGAGCTGCGGATCAATCTGGACCTTTATCACACGCAGATCGGCGAGGGAGATCTGATCCGCTGGTGCGAGGCTTGCCTGCCTTGGATCGGCGAAATTCAGGTCGCCGACAATCCGGGCCGGTTTGAGCCGGGCACGGGCGAGATCAATTTCGCCGGTGTCGCACGCGCCTTGCAGCGGATGGGCTATCGCGGTCCGGTGGCGATGGAGGCCTTTGCGCAAGGGAATGAAGAGGCCGCGCTTGCGGCTTTCCGCGCGGCATTCACGCTTTAAGCGCTGCATGAAATTCAGCCCTCACAACGCGGTCAAACATTGATCTCGGGCGCGTGAGCTATACATCAAGATCATGACCCGGTGGATGTGTCTTGCCCTCAGCCTTGGACTGCTTTCGGCCTGCGGACGCGGCGTGCCCGATGGCGCGCGTGTCGTCGTGGCCGGGGATTCCATCATGGCGTGGAACCGGGGCAGCGGAGGCTCGGTTGCGGATGTCTTGCAGCAAGAGCTGCGCGAGCCGGTCGGCGATGTGTCCCTGTCGCTGGCCCGGATCACCTCTGGGCGCGGGGCGTTCAATATCCCGAACCAGCTTGAGAGCGTGCGCGCGCAATGGGTCGTGCTTGACGGCGGCGCGAATGATTTGAGTGGCCAGTGTGAGTGTTCCGATTGCGGGCCGGTGCTGGATCGGCTGATCTCTGAGGATGGCAAGCGTGGTGCTATCCCGAGCCTCGTGGCCGATCTGCGCGCACGGGGCGCGCGCGTCATCTGGGCCGATTACTATACCGCGCCGCGTTATGCCGGGACTGCCTGCGAGGCGCCCTATCAGGTGCTGGAAGACCGGCTGTCTCGGATGGCGGGCGCCGATGCGGGGGTGACGCTGGTAGATCTCGATGAGGCGTTCAGCCCAGAGGATCCGTCGCTATTCGCCTCCGACCGCATTCATCCCTCACCGAAGGGCTCGGCCCTGATCGCCGCGCAGATCGCGCCGATTTTGCGCTGAGATCCCTGACGCGACCTGTCACGCGCCGGTTTGCGGGGGGCTATTTTTCAAGGCCACGCCCGACAGGATGCGGCTGGTCGTAAAGCCACCATCCACCGCCAGAACCTGCCTGTTGATATAGCTCGCGCGCCTCTCATCAAGCAGGAACACCACCGCCTGTGCGATTTCGTCAGGTGTGCCGTAGCGCCGTTGCGGCACGGTCTCGATCCAACTTTGTCGCATCTGATCGGTATGCATCTCGCGCACCATCGGCGTCTCGATCGGCCCCGGCGCTACGGCATTCACGCGCAGCCCAAGCGCGCCCAGCTCGGCGGCCATGACCTGCGTCATCGAGATCACCCCGGCCTTGGTCGCCCCATAGGCGGTGCGCCCGACATTGCCCGTGAGGCCCGATACGGAGGTGATATTGAAGATTGTCCCGCGCCCGCGCGGCCTGCGCCAAAGCGGTCTCGTTGAGGTCGAGCAAGGCCACGTTGAACCCTTGCGCAAGACAGCCCTGCGCCACGGCAAACCCGATGCCGGAGGCGCCGCCGGTGATCAAAACTGTTTTGGCCTCTTGCATATCAATCGTCTCCCGCAGGTCGTATCGCGTCGCGTGCTCTAAATTGGAAGGATGACCAGCTCAGCTGTGACCGATACGCCGCCGCCACCAGCGATGATCTGGCCCATGAACTGCTTGGCCTCACTGTCGATGACGCAGATATCGAGCGTGGCTTGGCCAGCCTCAAAGCGCCCCTCGCGGATCAGAAATTCGCTCGCGTGATCGCGCATCCGCGTCGCATCGTGAAAGACTGCGCCGTTCAGGCTGCCGAGGCCCACGATCCGTGCGCGTGTGATCCCATGGGCGTCGCAGAGCTGCGCGCAGGCGGTGGGAATGTCGGTATTGGGGCGCAGCGTGAGCACGATTGCATCTGCGCCCGCGCCACAATCGTCTCCGGTGGCTGCGAAAATTTCAAAGCGCGTTTCGGCATCGGGCAGGCGCTCAAAAAGCGCGCTGACAAAGCCTGTTGCGCGCAAAGTGAAATCCTGCGCCACAACGGTTTGATGCGACAGCAAATGCCCCATCGTCTCGGTGCCATCCGCCAAGGCCCAAGTGCCGTGACAATGGGTGAAGCCCGCGCCCTGATAGCGCCCGACCGACATGTAGCCCTGATGGATGCGGGCCGGACCTTCGGGTTCTTGCGGGCTGGAATACCACGCCAGACGGTCCGGGCTGGGCGAATGCGCGGGGAAAACAAAGTCGATCCGCGCGCAGTCGAGATCGCTCAGCTCAACGAAGCCGCTGGTGAGCCCCGCGCGCGCAAAGCCCGCCAGAATGTCCGCCTCCAGGCTCTCCCCGGCCTTCAGCGCGATCTCGAACGTCTGCGTCCGGGTCCGCACGGCCTGAACGCGGGGCTCAAGCTGGGGGCCGGGATGGATCAAGGGCGGATTGCCTGAGGCTTCGGGCTGCGCCATCACGCGGGCTCCGTGATCTCGATCAAGCCACGTTCGAGCAGGGTTTCTCGGATCAGTTTCTTGGTGATCTTGCCATAGCTCGATTTCGGCATCTCATCGAAGAAGAAGATCTGGCGCGGCAGTTTGTAGCTGCTGAGCTTGCCCTTGAGATAGCTTGAGATCTCCTCGGCGCTGGCCTGCATGCCCGGTTTCAAAACGCAGACCGCGACACCGATCTCTCCCCATTTCGGATCGGGAATGCCCAGTACGGCGGCCTCGCTAAGTGCCGGATGGGCCAGGATCTTCTCTTCGATCTCGCGCGGATAGACGTTGGAGCCGCCCGAGATATACATATCTGAGGAGCGCCCCGTGATGTAGAGATAGCCCGCCTCGTCGAGATGGCCCAGATCGCCGGTGCGAAACCAGCCGTTGCGGAAGGATTTCGCATTGGCCTCGGGGTTGTTGTAATAGCCTGCGAACACGGCCGGGCCGCAAACGCAGATCTCGCCGGTCTCAAAGGGGGCAAGCTCGCGGCCATCCTCGGACTGAATGGAAATCTCCATCCCCGTGCGCTCAAACCCGCAGCTTCCAAGGCGCATCACGGCGTCGTCGGGGGAGTGCTCGGAGGGCGGCAGGACGGTGATATTGCCCGTGACCTCACCCAGCCCGAAATATTGCACCAGCACCGGCCCCAACTTGGCCAGCGCGACCTTCTGATCGGCGCGATACATCGGCGCGCCGGCATAGATCACATGTTTCAGCGAAGTGCGGTCATGGCGATCCACCGACGGATCCTCGGTCAGCATTTTCACGATGGTGGGCACGGTGAACATGTTGGTGATCTTGTGCCGGGCCACCAGCGACCACGCCGTATCGACCTCGAACTTGCCCTTCGGCATGAGCACGGTGGTCGCTCCGGCGGCCAGCTGGACAAGCTGATGGATCCCCGCGCCATGCGAGAGCGGGGCCACCACAAGCGAGGCATCGCTCGGTCCGGTTCCCGGCATCAGGTCATTGAGGTGATTGGTGATCACAAAAGCCATCTGCCCATGGGTGAGCACTGCCGCTTTGGGCCGTCCCGTCGTGCCGGAGGTGAAGAAGAACCAGCAGGGATCGTCGCGATCAACGCCGACATTCGCGACATGCGCGCCGCTATGCGCGGCCACCAGCGTTTCGAAATCATGCGCGCCCGCACCGCCGCCGATGGAGATGTGATGCGCGATCCCGTCACAGGCGGCGGCGTGATCGGGAAACTCCGCACCGCAGATCATCACCTGCGCGCCGCTGGATTGCGCAAGCCACGCGACCTCATCCGGGCTCTGGCGGAAGTTGGTCGGCACCCAGACTGCGCCGAGCCGGAAGCAGGCGAGCATGGATTCAAACATCTGGTTGCAGTTTTGCGATTGCACCAGAACGCGGTCGCCCTTGGTCACGCCGTAGCGGGCGCGCAGGGCTGTGGCAAAGGCCGAGACACGGGCGTCCAGTGCCGCCCAGCTCCAGCTCTGCTCCCCCCAGAGGATGCCCGGTTGCTCGGGCAGGCGGCGCGCGTTGCGGGTCAGGAAATGCGCAAGGTTCGAGACGCGGGTGCTGCGCGGCGCCAACCCGCCCTTGGGGTCGGCCTCGCTCATTTCACGCGCTCCAAGATCGAGCAGTAATTGGCCACCGCCACGCCGCCCATGTTGAACACGCCCGCCAGATTGGCGGATTTCGCTTGAATCGCGGGCGGGGCCTCACCGGCCAATTGCATCGCGGCCATCACATGCATCGAAACGCCAGTGGCGCCAATCGGGTGGCCCTTGGATTTCAGCCCGCCCGAGAGATTGACCGGCAGGCGTCCGTCGCGGGCCACGGTGCCATCGCGGATCACATCGGCACCGCGCCCGCGCGGGGCGAGCCCCATGGCCTCATATTCGATCAGCTCGGCGATGGTGAAACAGTCATGGGTCTCCACCAGATCGAGATCGTCGAGACCCAGGCCCGCGCCTTCCAAGGCACCTGCCCAAGCGCGGCGCGCCCCGTCAAACGCGGTGGGATCGCGGCGCGACATCGCGAGCACATCATTGGCATGGACCCGCGCGCGGAAGGCGATGGCGCGCTTGAGTTCGGCGGCGACGCGGGGGCTTGCCACGACCAGTGCCGCCGCGCCATCCGAGATCAGCGAGCAATCGGTGCGGCGCAGCGGATCTGCGACATAGGGGTTTTTCTCGCTCACCGTGTTGCATTGCTCGACGCTGAAGGCTTTTTGCATATGCGCAAAGGGGTTGCCCGCGCCGTTGGTGTGGTTCTTCGAGGCGATCATCGCGAGCGCTTCGGACTGGTCGCCATAGGTCTGGAAATAGCTCTGCGCGATGCGCCCAAAGAGCCCCGCAAAACCGCCTGAGACATCTGCCTCCTCGGCGCGGTAGCTTGCACCCAGAAGGATGTCGCCCACCTCGACCGTGGGCAGAGCGGTCATCTTCTCGACGCCCACCACAAGGGCAATCTCACCGCGACCAGCGGCGATGAAATCAAGCGCGGTGTAGAGCGCGGCTGAGCCCGTGGCGCAGGCATTTTCCAGCCGCACGGCGGGTTTCATGGCCAGTTCCTGCGCGACCATTCCGGGCAGCGCTGCCTGAAAATCCTGACGCGAGAAGCCGTTATTCATGCAGCCGACGAAGATCCCGTCAATCTCCTGCGCGCTCACTCCTGCATGTTCGAGCGCGGGGCCGATCACCTCGGCCATCAGCGCTTCGGTGTCGGGGGCCTCGGACTTGCCGAAATGGCTATGCGCCCAGCCGACGATCTGTCCTTGTGTCATCTTTCTCTCCTCCGTCTAAAGCATATGCCTGCATTATCTCGACGCGACTCGCGCTGCGTCGGGCGGCATTACATGCGAAAACATTCGGGCCAGCCGGGCCTCCACCCGGTGTACGGCGGCCCCAAGGTGGGCTGCGATCTCGGCTTGGCGGTCCGGCGTCATGCGGCTGTCGATGGCAGCCACGCTGAGTGCGCCGCCGATCCGGCCATCGGGCAGGGTGACCGCATGCCCGACCGCCCAGCTATTGGCCAACACCATGCCGGGGTTGAGCGACCAGCCCCGCGCGCGCGTTTGCGCCACGGCGTCGCGCAAAATCGCGATTGAGCTGCGGGGATATTCCGCCTCGATGATCGCGGTGTTCTGCGTCAGGATTTCCTCGACCTCAGGATCGGGCAGGGCCGAGAGGATCGCCAAGGAGCCCGCGCCGATCCCGAGCGGATGGCGAAACCCGACCTGCAGCGCCTGAACACGAATCGGAAAATTCCCGTCCTGTTTGAGCATGCAGATCGAAAACGTATCGCGCCGCATCGACAGATAGGCCGTGTCGCCCGTCACATCCGCCAGCCGCGTGACGCTTTCGGCGGCGATATCGACCAGTCCAAAGCGCGGGGCGGCCAGCGTGCCCAGAATGAATGCCTCCTCGCCCAGACGATAAGCCTTGCTGCGCGGGTCTTGCTCGATCAGGCCCGAGCGCATCAGCGACAGCAGCAAGCGCCGCGCGGTCGGGCGGCTGAGCCCGGTTTCCTCGACGATGGTCCCGAGCCCAAGCCCCACCTGCGGGCTGCTCCCGATCAGCGGCAACAGGCTGAGCGCGCGGTCCACGCTCTGCGCCCCGAGCGCGCTTTTCTCGGCCGAGCTGGGCAGGATGGTCTTGGGCTGCTTCATCGAAACTCCGTATCCTTGCGCAGCCTGCGGGGACTGTCAGGTCACTGGCGATCCGAGCGCCAAGTTTGAAAACAATGTCCATATTATGGATGTAAATAATGATGGTTCATTTGCGATAGGGCCGTCAATCGAAATGTTGGCTTCATAAAAATAAGGAATTCATAGGTTGCTCGACCGGGCGCGGTAGAAATGCCAGCTTGCGGGGTTGATCGAAGATCCACTTTATGGACATATGTATCTCGCCCGTTGGAGGACGGTGCATTTGGAGACAGAGGGAGGAATGTCATGAAGCTATTTCACAAGTCGCTCGCCGCGATTGGGGTGGTTGCGCTGACGCAATTCGCATCACTGGCCAGCGCCGAGACCCTGCGCCTGACGCATAATACCGGCGACACCACCACGTGGCAAAAAGGGGCCGATCGCTTTGCGGATCTGGTGAGCAAAGCCACCGATGGCAAAACCACCGTGCGCGTGTTCCCCAATGCCCAGCTGACCGGCGGCGATCAGATGAAGCAATCCGAAATGGTTGGGCGCGGCTCGATTGATTTCGTGGTGACCTCTGCGATCAACGTGACGACGCTCGTGCCGCAGATGGGCGTGTTCTCGCTGCCCTATCTCTATTCCAATTACGCTCAGGTCGATGCGACCACGGCGGGCGCGCCGGGCGAGAAGATGACCGAGATCATGCGCGAGCATGGTCTGGAAATTCTCGCATGGGGCGAGAACGGCTTTCGCGAAGTCACCAATAACGTCCACCCGATCAAATCGCCTGCCGACCTCAAGGGTCTGAAAATGCGCGTGGCGGGGCCGATGTATATCGACGTGATGGACGCGCTCGGTGCGAACCCCCAGCAGATGCAATGGACCGAGACTTTCTCGGCGCTGCAGCAAGGCGTGGTGGACGGGCAGGAAAACCCGATTGGTGCGGTGATCATCCCGCAGCGCGTCTATGAGGTGCAGAAATATATCACGCCGTGGCACTATTCCTACGATCCGATCTTCCTTGCCGTCAGCGAGAAGCGTTGGAACAGCTGGGATGACAAAACCAAGGCGATGATGAAAAACGCCGCGCAAGAGGCGATGGCCTATCAGAAGAAAATCACCCGCGAAGATACCGCCACCGGGCTGGAGTTCCTCAAGGGCAAAGGCATGACGGTCACGACGCTGAGCGATGATCAGATCCAAGCGTTCCGCGACGCGACCAAGAAGCCGTTCGAGATGTGGTCGAAGAAAGTGGGACCGGATCTGGTTTCCCTCTTCCAGACGACGATCGATGAGGTCCCGGCCTCGGCGACCAACTAAGCCGTCTCGATAAAGGGCCGCCCGGCGCATCGCGGGGCGGCCCCTGGTCGGTTGCCCGGCGGCCCCCGACCCAACGGATCAGACAAAATCGGTGTTGCTGGCCGGGAGGGCCCAATGAAGAAGCTTCTCAATAATTTTGAGGCCTATGTCTGTGCTGCGATCTTTCTCAGCATGACGGCGGTGGGCTTTGCCAATGTGGTTGTGCGCTACCTCACGAGTTATTCCTTTGCCTCAACGCAAGAGCTGCTTTTGGCCGGTTTCCTGTTGCTGACCGTGTTTGGTGCGTCGCTTGCCGCCCAAAGGGGGCAGCATCTGGCGGTGACCTTCTTTGCGAGCCTGCTGCCCGCCTATCTGGAGCGCTGGCTGCGCGTGTTCGCAGCCGCCGTCAGCGTCGGGCTGTTGCTGCTGGCTGCGTGGTTTTGCGTCGAGCTGGTGCGCAACCAGATCGCCTCGGGCGTGACGACGGCGGGGCTGCAACTGCCGGCGTGGTATTATACGGCAGCCCTCCCGCTGGGCTTTGTTCTGATCGCCCTGCGCACCGTGCAATATGCGATCCACGATTTCCACGATCCCCAGATCGACCCGCAGCTCGAGGATATCATCGATGCTTGATATCTCGGCGGGCACGCAGATGCTGATCTTGTTTGGCGTGTTGCTGGTCGTGCGCATCCCGGTCGCCTTCGCGCTCGGCCTGTCTGCGATCTATGCGATGTGGCGGATGGGCTTTGGGTTGGATCTCGTGGGCGATTTGATCTCCTCGGGGATCGCGAAATTCTCGCTGCTGGCAATCCCGTTCTTCATTCTCGCCGGGATCTTGATGGGCATGGCGGGGTTGGCCGACCGGATGATCCGGTTTTTCCGGGTGCTGATGGGCGCGCTGCCCGGCGGCATGGGGGTGGTCGGCGTGGTGGTCGGGCTGTTCTGGGGCGCGGTCTCGGGCTCGGGGCCGGCCTCTGTCGCAGCGATTGGCCCGATGATCATGCGTGGCATGACGGAGGACGGCTATTCGCGCGCCTATTCGGCAGCGCTCGTCTGCACCGGGGCTGCGCTGTCGATCGTCATACCGCCCTCGATTGGTCTGGTGATCTATGGCGTGATTGCCGAGGTCTCGATCGGGAGCCTTTTCATCGCTGCGATCTTGCCGGGCGTCATCATGGGGTTGATGATGTTGCTCACACTTCCCTTCGCCAAGCGCGGCCCCAAGACGATGCCCGAGGCGTTGAGCCAGATGCAGGGCGGCGCGCTGATTGATCCGGACCTGCCGTGGCTGACACAGGTTTGGCGCAGCTTCTTACAGGCCTTCTGGGGGCTTTTGACGCCGGTCGTGATCTTGGGCGGTATCTATTCGGGGGTGTTCACGCCCACCGAGGCGGCGATTGTCGCGGCGGTCTATGCGATTGTGCTGGGGTTTTTCGTCTATCGCACGCTGACGATCTCGCGGCTTCTCGATGCGCTATATGAGGCCGCGCGCTCCTCGGCTGTGGTGATGATGGTCGTGACCTTCGCGAGCCTCTTTGGCTGGGTCGTCACCGTCGATGATGTGGTGGGGCATTACTCCAAGGCGCTTCTGGCGCTGTCGGATTCTCCCTTCGTGATCTTGCTGGTGATTGGCTTGGTCTTGCTGATTGCGGGGATGTTCATGGATGCGATCACCATCATGTTCATCACCTTGCCGATCTTTTTGCCGGTCGTGCGCGAGATGGGCTGGGATCCGATCTGGTTTGGCATTTTCCTCTCCATCATGCTCGCGATAGGCCTGTTCACGCCGCCTGTCGGGATCAACCTGTTTGTGGCCGCAAATATCACCGGGTTGTCGCTGGAAAAGATCGCAGGCGCGGCGCTGCCATTTCTGCTCACCAGTCTGCTGGGGGTTGTCATTGTGTCGCTTTGGCCTGAACTGACGCAATATCTTCTGATCTGGATGCAGTAGCGGGGCGCGCAAGGGCTGGCAGTCATCGGCGGCTTTTGCATAAATCGCTCCGAGGGGAGAGGCCCCGAGCGCCAAAGGAGGCACCGATGAGCTGGACAACCCTGCAGGACTGGGCGACGCATCTGCATCCTGACAGGTGGTCGGGCGCTCTGATCATCCTCGGGATTTTCCTGATCGCAGGCGCGTTGCTGTCTCGCATGCTCAAGCGGATGATCCGTCTGGTTGTCGCGCGCGATCACGACAATCGCCTCGACCGCATGGCGATTTCGTTCCTGTCGAAGGTCGCAAGCGCCTTTGTCTGGCTGCTGATCCTCATGCTTTATGCCCACATGATCCCGGCGCTCGACCGGCTTGCAACTGCGCTGCTGGCGAGCGTCTCGGTCGCGTCCGTGGTCTTCGGTCTGGCCGCGCAATCGACGCTGTCGAATTTCGTGGCGGGGTTCAGTCTGATCTTCTATCGCCCGTTTCGCCTTGGCGACAAATTGCAGATCAGTGCGCCCACCGGCGTCGAGACGGGCATTGTCGAAGATGTGTCTCTGGGCTATACGGTATTGAAAACTTACGACAATCGCCGGGTGATCATCTCGAATTCCTCGATCTCGAGCACGACGATGGTCAACCTCTCGGCGCGGGAGTTGCGGACGATGGCGATCATTCCGCTCTCGATTGGGTATGACTCCGACATTGATGCGGCCCGCGCGCTGATCCTTGAGATCGCTCAGGGCATGGCGGGGATCGAGGAGATCGTGGGCTGTCCGGTCACCAATCTGGGCGCCTCGAGCGTCGATTTCAGCCTGCGTGTCTGGTGCGCGGATTCCGGTGTGGCTGCGGGCGTCAAAAATGACATGCTCGAAGCCGTGAAGAAGCGCTTCGATGCCGCCGGGATCGAGATTCCCTATGGCTACCAGAATCTCGTGATCAAGGACGTCCCGCCCGCGCTTGAGCCCGAAGAGCGCGCGAAGGGCGCGTAATCCGCAGGCAGTTGCGATTTCTGGTGATGTTAAGTCGGGCAATGCGAGATTCGTGGCGGCGGAGCGCTGCGAAAGCCGGCCCCATGCTTGTGATCCCGCCGCAGTTCCCATTGTGCTGGCGCAGGTGACGAAGGCCGGGTGTCAGTGGAACACGGCAAACCGCCCGCGAAGCGCGGCCCCCGAGTGTCTTTTGTTCACGCGCCATGACAAACGACAACACGGGGGAAATCCGATGATCACCAAACGCAGTTTCTTGACCGCCGCCTGCGCGGCTTTGAGTTTTGCCATCGCCGCACCGGTGGCGCAGGCCGATGCGCTCAGCGATATCACTGCCGCGGGCGTGATCCGCATCGCCGTGCCGCAGGATTTCCCGCCCTTTGGCTCGGTCGGGACCGATATGAAGCCGCAGGGCTATGATATCGACATGGCCAATCTGATCGCGGATAAAATGGGGGTGAAGCTGCAAATGGTGCCGGTGACCAGCGCCAACCGCATTCCCTATCTGCAGACCGATAAGGTGGATCTTGTGATCTCGTCGATGGGCAAGAACCCCGAGCGCGAGAAGGCCATCGATTTCTCTGAAGCCTATGCGCCTTTCTATAACGGGGTATTTGCCCCGGCTGATGTGAAGATCGCAGATGTGGCGGATCTCTCGGGCAAGACCATCGGGGTCACGCGCGGGGCGATCGAGGATCTGGAACTGTCCAAGATCGCGCCCAAGGATGCCACGATCAAACGCTATGAGGACAATGCGGGCACGATCTCGGCCTTCCTGTCCGATCAGGTCGAAGCGATTGCCACGGGCAACGTCGTGGCCGCCTCGATCATCGCGCGCAACCCGCCGCGCAAGCCCGAGATGAAGTTCCTGATCAAGAACTCGCCCTGCTATGTCGGGATGAACAAGAACGAGCCCGCGCTGACGGCGAAGGTCAATGAGATCATCGCAGGCGCGAAAGCCGATGGTGCGCTCGATCAGATCAGCGAGAAATGGCTGGGTATGAAGCTGCCCGCCGAGATGTGACCTGACGCAAATAGCGACCTTTCTCCAGCGCCGCTTGGGGAAGGGTCGCGCGCTTGGGCGCAAAGGAATACCCGATGCAATATCATTTCGACTTCACGTGGCTGGCCACCTATTGGCCGGTCTTTGTGGATGGCGCGTGGATGACGGTTCGACTGATCTTTGTGGGCGGTGTGTTGGGCATCACCCTTGGGATCTACTGCGCATGGGCGCGCGCGCTTGGGCCCAAGATCTTGGGCTATCCGGTTGCGGTCTATGTCGAGCTGATCCGCAACACACCCTTCCTGATCCAGCTGTTTTTCATCTTCTTCGGTCTGCCCTCCTTGGGGCTGCGCATGAACGAGGTGGAGGCCGCGATGCTGGCCATGGTGATCAATTTGGGGGCCTATAGCGCCGAGATCATCCGCGCCGGGATTCAGGCCACACCCAAGGGCCAGTTCGAGGCGGGATCGTCGCTGGCGATGACCCCGGTTCAGACCTTCCGCCACATCGTTCTGGTTCCCGCCTTGCAAAAGATCTGGCCTGCGCTGGCCAGCCAGGTGGTGATCGTGATGCTGGGCTCATCGGTGGTCAGCCAGATCGCGGTCGAGGATCTGACCTATGCGGCGAATTTTGCCCAATCGCGCACCTTCCGCGCCTTTGAGGCCTATTTCGTCTCGACGCTGATCTATCTGGCTTTGGCGATCCTCTTGCGCTTTGCGCTGATGTGGCTTGGCACGCTCATCTTTTCCACCAGGCGGAGGGCCGCGCGATGACCCAGTTCACCTTTTGGGATATCTTCTCGAACCTGTTGCTGGCCACGCGCTGGACGATCTTGCTGTCGCTTGTTGCCTTTGTGGGCGGCGGTGTGCTGGGGCTGATTTTGCTATTCGTGCGGATCGGCAAGACGTGGTGGCTGCGCCGGATCGTGCAGGGCTATACCGAACTCTTTCAGGGCACGCCGCTTTTGATGCAGCTGTTTCTGGCGTTTTTCGGGCTTGGGCTTTTGGGCATCAATGTCTCGCCTTGGGCCGCGGCGGCGGTCGCGCTCATTCTTTGGACGGCGGCCTTTCTGGTCGAGATCTGGCGCGGCTGTGTGGATGCGGTGCCAAAGGGCCAGTGGGAAGCCTCGGCCTCGCTCGGGATGAGCTATATCGAGCAGATGCGCCACGTGGTTTTGCCGCAGGCGCTGCGGATCTCGATCCCGCCCACGGTCGGCTTCTCGGTGCAGGTGGTCAAGGGCACCGCGCTGACCTCGATCATCGGCTTTGTCGAGCTGACCAAGGCCGGGACATCGCTGGCCAATGCCACCTATGAATCCTTCACCGTCTACGGGCTCGTGGCGCTGATCTATTTCGTGCTGTGCTATCCGCTGTCGCTGAGCGCACGCATCTTGGAAAGGAAAATGAATGCCGCTCATCGACATTGACGCCTTGCATAAAAGTTACGGCGAGACCGAAGTGCTCAAGGGGATCGACCTGCATGTCGAGGCGGGCGAAGTGATCGCGATCATCGGCAAGTCGGGGTCCGGGAAATCCACGCTCCTGCGCTGCATCAACGGGCTTGAGACCATCAATTCCGGTGCGATCAGCGTGGGCGGGGAGCAACTGGTGGAGGACGAGTTGCATCTGCGCAAGCTGCGCCTCAAGGTCGGGATGATCTTTCAGCAGTTCAATCTGTTTCCCCATAAGACCGCCGGGCAGAACGTGATGCTGGCCCAGCAGGTGGTCAAGAAACGCCGCAAGGCCGAGGCGGAGACAAAGGCGCGCGAGGTGATGGACCGGGTGGGCTTGGGCGATAAGTTCGACAGCTATCCCGATCAGCTTTCGGGCGGTCAGCAGCAGCGCGTGGCAATCGCGCGGGCGCTTGCGATGGAGCCGATGGCGCTTTTATGCGACGAGGTCACCTCGGCGCTCGATCCCGAGTTGGTGGGTGAGGTGTTGCAGGTCGTGCGCGCGCTGGCCGCCGACGGGATGACCCTGTTGATGGTGACGCATGAGATGGCTTTTGCGCGCGACGTCTGCTCTCGGGTGGTGTTCATGCATCAGGGGCGCGTCCATGAGGCGGGCCCTCCGTCCGAGATCTTCGCCAACCCGAAGACGCCCGAGCTGCGTGCTTTCATCGGCATGGCCGCCGCCTGACGGGGCGTTTGATACCGGCAATCTGGACAAGCCGGAGCTTCGCAAAGGAATGTCCCGCGAATGTCACTTGCGGGCCATTCCGCCATTTCTCACGCCGCCATGACGCTTTAAGATCGCGCCTCTCGCGGACGCGCGGTCGTCCCCATTCTGCACGAAGGCGTCTCATGGCCATCAAACCGATGTTGCACCCCCGCAATCAACACCGCGAGGGCTATGATTTTGACCGCCTGATCGCGCATTCCCCCGAACTGGAGGCCTTCACGATCAGAAACCCGCTGGGTCGCAGGACGATTGATTTCCAGAATGTTAGGGCGGTCCGTGCGCTCAACCGAGCGCTTCTGAGCGCGCATTACGGTGTCGATTTCTGGGATATCCCGGAGGGCTATCTCTGTCCCCCGATCCCCGGCCGGGTCGATTACATCCACTATCTGGCGGATCTGCTTGCCGAGTGTAACGGCCAAGAGATCCCGCGCGGGCCCGATATTCAGGTGCTCGACATCGGGACCGGGGCGAGCCTCGTCTATCCGCTGACGGGCTTTCGCGAATATGGCTGGAGCTTCACCGGCGTCGATATTGATCCGGCCTCGATCCAATCGGCGCGGCAGATTTGCGCGCGCAACGGGCTGGATATCGCGCTTCGACATCAGAGCAACCCCGAAGACATTTTCGCAGGAGTGATCGCGCCGCAGGACATTTTCCATCTCACGATGTGCAATCCGCCGTTTCATGCCTCGCTCGAACAGGCCGACAAAGGCACTCAGCGTAAGTGGCGGAACCTCGGGAAAGGCCAATCAAAGCGGCTCAATTTCGGGGGCCAGAATGCCGAGCTGTGGTGCCCCGGCGGCGAGATCGGTTTCATCGCCAGAATGATCGAGCAGAGCCGGGACTTCGACGATCAATGCCTGTGGTTCACTTCTCTGGTGTCGAAGAAGGACAATCTGCGACCGCTCGGGCGCTTGTTGAGGAAAGCGCGCGTGGCCGAGGTCAGAACCATCGAGATGGCGCAGGGGCAAAAGACCAGCCGGTTCCTTGCCTGGACCTATATCCCGAAATCGCGGCGCGCGCTTTAGGCGCGCATCCGACGCCGGATCACCTGCACCAGTGACATCACGATCAGCCCGGCTGCGGCGATCATGAAGGCCGCGGCGAGCGGGCGCTGCAAGAAGACCATCGGATCTCCACGCGCGATCAGCAGGGCGCGGCGCAGGTTGGTCTCGATCAGCGGGCCCAGAACGAAGCCCAGCAGCAACAGCGCCGGGTTGAACCGGGCCAGCGAGAGCGCGTAGCCCACGAGGCCAATCAGCGCGACCGCGAACATATCGAAACTTGATCCGCGCACCGAATAGACGCCGAGGCAGACGAAGATCAGGATCGCGGGGTAGAGCCAGCGAAACGGGATGCGCAGCATCGACACCCAGATGCCGATCAGTGGCAGGTTCAGGATCAAAAGCAGCAGATTGCCGATCCCGAAACTCGCAATCAGCCCCCAGAACATGTCGGGGCGCGCCTCGAGCATCAAGGGGCCCGGCTGCACGCCGTGAATGACCAGCGCACCCAGCATCAGCGCCATGATCGGATCGCCGGGGATGCCGAGGGCGAGTGTCGGGACAAAGGCGCTGATCGCGGCGGCGTTGTTGGCCGCCTCCGGTCCCGCGACGCCCTCGATCGCGCCCTTGCCGAAGCGGTCGGGATGGCGCGAGATCCGGCGCTCTGCGGCATAGGCGAGGAAAGAGGAGATCGTCGAGCCGGTGCCCGGAAGCGCGCCGAAGAAGCTGCCGAGGCTCGCGCCGCGCAGGGCCGGGAAGGGGATGCGGCGCAGCTCTGCCCGGCTGGGCAATAGCTCTCGCAGGGCGACGCGGGGCGGCACGCCTGTGCGCTCGGCGGCATGGATATTGGCGATCACCTCGGCCACGCCAAACAGCCCCATCGCGAGCGCGACGAGGTTGATCCCGTCCATCAGCTCGGTCTGCCCGAAGGTGAACCGCTGCACCCCGGAATTCACATCCGTGCCCACGCAGCCCAAGATCAGCCCCAGCACCACCATCGCCAAAGACTTGGCCGGATCTTTCGCCCCGACCGTCGAGGCCGCGACAAGGCCGAGGATCATCATCGCGGCATATTCCGCGGCACCAAACGCAATCGCGGCCCGTGCGAGCGCGCCCGAAAGCACGATCAGCACGAAAATCCCGATCATCGAGCCTGAGAAACTTGAGATCATCGAGGTGAAAAGCGCGACACCCGCACGGCCCTGTTGCGCCAGCGGATAGCCGTCAAGCGTGGTCACCGCCGATTGCGGCGTGCCCGGCAGACGCAGCAGGATCGAGGCCACCGCACCGCCATATTGCGAGCCGTAATAGACCCCGGCCAGCATCACGAGCGCGGCCTCAGGCGAGAGGTAATAGGTGATCGGCAGCAAAAGCGAAATCGTGGCCATCGCCCCGATCCCGGGCAAAACGCCCACGAAGGTGCCCAGCACGACGCCGAAGGCGCAATAGATCAGCACGCCGGGCTGTGTTGCAACGCTCAACCCGTGCAGGAACCCGTCCCAACCGCTCATATCAGGTCGCCTCTCATCGTCCCGGCCAAAGCGGGACGGTCATTTTCAAGCCAAAGGAGAACACCGCGACCGACAGGGCCGTGACCGTGAGCGCAAGCACGATCCGCCAACCGATCCGGCGGTCGGGGGCGGCCACCGAGGCAATCAGCACGCTGATCAGCGTCACCAGCGCCAGTCCCAACCGATCCAGCCCCGCCGCGAAGACAAGGATCGCGCCCAGCACCGCGAGGCATTCCTTCCACGCGATGCGGATCGCCGGGCCTTGGCGGACAAGTGCGGGCAGGGCGATCACCACCCCAAGACATGCCAGCACTCCGCCAAGGACGGCCGGGAAGAACCCGGGGCCCATGCGGCGGAGCGAGCCGATCTCGTAGTGATCCACAGCGTAGAGACTGACGAAAAGGCCGATGCCCGCCAGAATGACGCCCCCCGCCAGATCCGGAATGTCGCGCTTCATCGGTTATTGTTTCGCGTTGATCCGGTCGAGCACCGCGCCCCAGACCTTGGTGTCCTGCGCGATACGCTTTTGCAGATCCTCCGGTGAGCCGCCTGCCGCCTGCCAGCCCATGTCGAGCATCCGCTTTTGCACCGCGTCATCGGCGAGGATCGCGTTGATGTCGGTGTTGAGCGTCTTGATGACCGCCGGATCGGTCGCGGCGGGCGCGATGAAGGCATTCCACAGCTCGGCGCGGAAATCATCCGGAAGGCCCGCTTGGCCCGCCATGACCGGCACGCCCGGCGCCTTGGCGAAGGGCTTCTCCGAGGTGATGCCGAGGATCTTGAGCTTGCCCGCCTGCACATATTGCATCGCAGCCGAGGGTGCCATGAAACCGCAATCAATTTCGTTGCCAATGATCGCGGTGGTCACCTCGGCATAGGAGGTGAAGGGAATATGCAGCATCTCGACGCCCGCGCGATCGGAAAACAGCTCTGCCGTCAGATGCGCGCCAGACCCCTTGCCGACCGAGCCATAGGCGAGCGCGTCAGGCTCTTTGCCGGCGGCCTTGATGAAGCCCGCAAGATCGTCTGCGGGGAAGTCGGCGGCCACGACCAGCACCAGCGGCGAGGTCGCGAGCAGGGCGACGGGCGCGATGTCCTTGGCGACATCATAGCCAAGGTTCGGCGTCAGACGCGGCGCAGTCGTCAAAGGGCCATTGATCGTGGTGGCGAAAGTGTTTTGCTGATCCTTGGCGTTGAGCATCTGCTGCACGCCGATCACGCCGCCCGCGCCGGGTTTGTTCTCAATCACGATCGGCTGGCCCAGCTTGTCGGCCAAAGGCTCGGTCACGATCCGGGCCAGAAGGTCGGGCGAGGACCCGGCAGGAAAGCCCACGAAGACATGCTGTGGCTGGCTCGGCCAGCTGGCATCCTGCGCCATTGCGGGTTTGCAGAGCGAGATGGCGGCTGCGCCCAAAAGGGCTGCGCGGCGTGACATGATCATGGTGAAACCTCCCCGGTGTCATCTTGGCACAAAGCCTGAGTTTGCGCGCAAGATTGCGGAAAACACACGGCTTGGCAAGGTCTTGCCCGAGATCGATCTACGGCCTCGCAGGTGCGGCGCGCGTGCAAATCGACTGCGGCTCACGGAACTAACCGGGACCGGGCGTGGTTCTCACTACAGGCTTCCGGCTATGTTCGAGGACATTATTTCAACGTCTCGTCTCACGCCGCCGTCGCAGGCCTGCGCGCATCCCAAGGAGATCCCCATGTCTGACGAAAGCCAACACCACCTCTCGAAGATCGAAGTGATTTCGCTGGGCGTCGGGACGATGGTGGGGGCCGGGATATTTGCACTTTTCGGGCAGATCTCCACCTTGGCGGGCGGATGGGCATGGGCTGCGTTTCTTCTTGCCGGGATCATATCGGCCCTCGCGGGATACTCATATTTCAAGCTCGCCCCCTTGGCGCATACCAATGGCGGGATCGCTGAATATCTGAATTTGGGATGGAATGGCGGGCTTATCGGATCCGTCGTATCGTTGTGCTACTTTCTGTCGATCGCCATCGTCTTGGGGCTCGTGGCCGATAGTTTCGGCCATTACTCGGCCAAAGTGCTTGGGCTTGATCCGGGTTGGATCAATGGCTTCGGGATCGCGGTGATGATCCTCTTTTTGTTCGTCAATGCGGCCGGGATCAAGTTCATGGGCATCGCCGAGAAGATCTTGGTGGTGAGCAAGCTGGCGGTGCTGATCGGCTTCACAATCGTCGCGTTCAGCCATTTCGGTGCGCAGACCTACGCGCAAAACCAAGGCGCGGTGAGCTTTGATTTCGGCAAGTTCGTAAATGCCGTCGCGCTGGCCAACCTGTCTTTTGCGGGCTTTGCCGTCATCGCCAATGCCGGTGGTAGCGTCAAACGCGGCGAGGGCATTATCGGCAAGTCGATCTTCATCGCCATTCTCATCGTGGCGCTCGTCTATATCGCGCTCGATATCGCGGTCTTCGGGGCGATTCCGATCCAGACCATCGAACAGGCCAAGGACTATGCGCTGGCACAGGCCGCACAACCCGTTTTGGGCCAGTTCGGCTTTCTGCTTCTGGGGATCACGGCGATTGTCTCGACGATGACGAATATCAACGCCAACACGTTTTCGGCGGCCAATACGATTGGCTATATGGGCGACGAGAACCAGCTGAGCCCGGCCCTCTCGAAGCGTCTGTTTCTCAAGCAGGGCTCGATTGCGATGATTTTGACCGTGGTGATCGTCATCGGGATGCTCCTGACGCTGAACCTCAACCAGATCGGCGATGTGGCGAGCCTCACATTCCTGCTGGTCCATACGTTCATTCCCCTCGGCCATGTTCTGAACAAGCGCAAGGAAAGCGGGGCGAGTGCGTTCATTCTCTGGTTGGCTGTGATCGGGAATGGCGGCTTGTTGGCCTTCTTCGTCTACCACCTGTTTGGCGGTCATAATCTGGAACTGTGGGTGTTTGCCGGGGTCGTGGCGTTTGCCATCGTCTTTCAGCTCATCAATCTGCGGATCTATGGTGGCAAGAGCGCAGCGTGACGGCGCGTGTGAGCGCCGGAGCCGCGGCTCAGCCCTGCGCCACACAATCGCGATGTAGAATTTTGCCCTGAGCCACGGCCATGACCGTGCCGCGGGGCAGGGGTTCCCAATCCGCGTCACTGAGCGGGAGGCTTGCGAAAACCGCGAGGTGCTCAGGCAGGTGCGACAGCGTTGCTCCGGTGAACTCATGCGCCCGGTCCACAGCGCCGGGCGCGGGGGTCAGCAGATGCAGACCGGGCGGTTGCGGCTTTGACAGCCCCTCCGGCGTTTCGAAAACCCGCTGATCGGCGTGCACATAAAGCACCGTGCCATCAAGCCATAGGAAATTTGCCGAGCCAAACCCCGCCATCTCGCCGCAAAAAGCGCGAAACACCTCGAACCGCGCGGCGATATTTTCGTGATCGGGGGCCGCGCGCTCCAGCCGGTCGAGCAATAGGAGAAAGGCCAGCTCACTGTCGGTCTCGCCAACTCTTTGGGTGAGATAGGGTGCGACGCCGGGACTGTCTTCCAGCCCGTTGAGCGTGCCGTTATGGGCGAAATGCTGAGCGCGGCCCGCGCGGATACGCCGAAACGGATGGGTGTTCTCCAGCGCGCCTGCGCCACGCGATGCGCGCCGGACATGGGCAATCACATTGGACTGCGGTCTGGAATGCTCGCGCAAGAACCGATCCAGCGGGCTTTGGCTGGCGGCATTCGCCTCGCGAAAGCAATGCGCATCGCGCCCTTCGGTAAAGACGATGCCCCAGCCATCCCGGTTTTGATGCAGCTCTCCGCCCTCGGCGGCAAACCGGTCGAGATCGTAACGGATGTTCACCGGGGCATTGGAGGATAAGGCAAAGAGTTCACACATGATTTTGGCATCCCTTGCGCGCAGTCTGTATCTCAGAGCTAGCGCATCCGGTTGCGACGTAAATTAACGGGTTGGTGAGACAGGCCATCGCGTGGGAGTTGCGTATAAGGTCCGGTGCACGCTTTGCACGCGACAGGCCGGGCGCATCTGAGGCCAAAGAAAATGGCCCCGGTGAGATCCGGGGCCCTTTCGGTGCGTGTAGTGATCAGCCGACGAGGCCGCCGTCCTGACGCTTGACCGTGATCACCGAGGAGCGCGGCAGATCGCCCTCTTTGCCCGGCCAATGGCCGCCGGGGTGCTGGATGCCTACGAACATGGTCCGGCGGTCGGCCGACCAGCAAAGCCCCGTGACCTCTGCGCCGTAGGGCGCGGTCAGGAAGCGCGCGATCTCACCGGTGACCGGGTCCCCGGCCAGCTGCTGGTTGTTGCCCATGCCCGCGAACTCGCCCTCGTTGCTGTAATCGCCATCGGTCTGGATCCAGAGCAGTCCCGAGCTGTCGAAGGCCATGCCATCGGGCGAGTTGAACATGTTCCCCTTCGTGACATTGGCCGAGCCGCGATAGGCGCCGTCCTGCGTCTCGGGATTGCCCGCCATGACGTAGAGATCCCAGCTGAAGCCGTCGGCCGCGTGATCGTCGTCGCTGGGATACCAGCGGACGATTTGCCCGAACTTATTGGCTTCGCGCGGATTGGGGCCGCCCACCGGTGTCTCGTCGCCGCCCGCATTGGCCTTGAGGCCGCGGTTCTTGTTGTTGGTCAGGCAGCAATAGGCCTCAACCGCATAGGGGTTCACCGCGATCCATTCGGGGCGGTCCATCGTGGTTGCCCCCAGTTTCGAGGCAGCCTGACGCACGAAGATCAGCATCTCCGCCGGGTCCATGCCGGTGGTCTCGGGCGTCAGGGCCAGCCATTCGCCGGTCTGGTCATCGTGGAACTTCGCGACATAAAGCGTGCCGTCGTTCAACAGATCCGACGTGTCCTCACCGGGCACATAGGGGGCGTCCGAGACGAAGCGGTAGAGGAACTCGCCGCGCTCGTCATCGCCCAGATAGACCACCACACGGCCATCGGGGGCGAGGGTGACTTCTGCATTCTCATGCTTGAACCGGCCCAAGGCGGTGCGCTTCACCGGGGTGCTGTCGGGATTGGTCGGGTCGATCTCGACCACCCAGCCAAAGCGGTGCGGCTCGTTGGGGTTCCGGCTGATATCGAAGCGGGGGTCGAAGCGCTCATAGCCGTAGCGACCCTCTGCGATGACGCCGTAGCGGTCATAGCCTGCCTGCGTGATCTCATCGACCTTGATGCCATCTGTGGCGCCGAAATAGCCGTTGAAGTTCTCTTCGCAGGTCAGATAGGTGCCCCAGGGCGTTTTGCCTGCGCCGCAATTGCCCATCGTGCCCAGAACACGGGTGCCTTCGGGGTCGTCGGCGGTCTGCATCAAGGCGTGACCCGCGGCCGGGCCCTCAATGGCCATCGGCGCATTGTGGTGCAGGCGGCGGTTGAAGCGCGATCCCACGACCGGTGCCCAGCCATTCGCGCCTTCGGCGATTTCCATCACCGTGACGCCCTGCAGGTTTTGCAGTTTCAGCACATCGTCCGCCGATTGCGGGGTACCGTCTTCGGTATGAGGCAGGTTGATGTCGGGGTTCACGTATTCATTGTTCACCGCCATGATGGTGCTGTCGCCCATCACATAGGTTTCCATGCCGTCGGTGTTTTCGCCGAAGACCTTGTCACTGTCGGCCACAGCGCCACCGGTTGCGTGATCGAAGGCGGGCACGCCGTCGAAAAGCGGGTCGCCCCAGCTCACGAGCAGGCCGTGCTGATAGCCGTCGGGCACGTGAATTTGGTAATCGGTCTGGATGCCGATCGGGGTGAAGGCAAAGCGCGATGCGCTTTGGGCCTTGGCCGAAGTGCTGCTGAGCAGACCCGTGCCCATGGCCATCGCGCCCGAGCCGAAGGCAACCGCGCCGCCCAGAAAGCCGCGCCGCGAGATCGCGCGTTCGACCACGGCGTCGAAGTCCTGAGTTTCGGGGCGGGGCGAGTGCAGCTCGTCCCATTCATCGGCGTCGATCTTGTGGGGAGGGATATCGCGCATCGGTGTCTTCCTTGTACTGCGCAACAGATCATAGCCTCGGCGCGACAAAGCGCCGGGCGGTCACCCGTTGCAGATCTTGCGGGATGTTTTCGGGCTGGAATATCTCTACCAGGCCAGCCTTGCGTGGGATCATCGCCCAAACGAATACGTGAACACCAATGAAAGTTTTTTGACAATTTCGTCATCGCGCGGCGGCATGGTCGAGCGCCTTGAACCGCCGATAGGCCGTGCCGTCAGGTCACAACCGCGCGGCGGCCATCTTTGACAGGGGCAGGGCGGACCTCATCGCGACGCGTTCGAGCGCAAAGAGCGATTTGACGGATTTCAGCCGGACTCGGGCGGCGAGCTCTTCCTAGAGCGCATCGAAACCCGCCGTATCCGAGATGACGACGCGCAGGGGGAAATCCTAGCTCCCCGCCAGCCGATAGACATCGCGCACCGGGTCGAGCGTGGCGAGCGTTGAGAGGAAGGCCGCGCGCCATTCCGGCGTCGGCTCCATCGCCTCCAGCATGACGAAGACCGTCAGGCCAAGGCCGAGCGTATCCGGGTCCAGCACCGCCACCTAGAGTAGCCCCCTGAAAGTGGTCCACCAACCGGGATAGGCTCATCCCGCAAATTGGAGGATCAGCGATGGCTGGAATACGAGAGAAGCCCGAGGAGATTGTATCGAAGCTTCGGCAGGTTGAAGGTCTGCAAGGACAAGGCGCAACGAATGCCGCGGCGGTGCGTCAAATCGGTGTGACATAGCAGACGCCCGACATTATGGACGCCTATCGGCACCACGATGCCGAACTCTGCCAGATGCGCCCGGATTGCATTGGTGACTTGGGTCAGCTGCCTATACTGGCTCTTTCCCGACACTTCGCGCCCCAATCATGTCGGTTCCTCGAATTCAGCATCTTCGCTTGGTCGTTCAATCTCGGGAAACACGCGGCCTGCGTGAACACCCTGAAACTCGTCGACTGTCCAGACATACCCGTCGTGGGGGACGAAGTATCGAGTCTTCTTCAGAATTTGCCATCGCAATGGTCTTCCAAGAGGGCAAGGCCGTCGCTGGCAGGACTCTCGTATTCAATTTCGTCCCGGGTCACGCCCTTCTTGGGCCCTTTGACGCTTAGAGTTGCCTTGTCGTCGCAGAAGCGTACCCGGATTTTTCGTCTATCTCGGAATGCCAGGAGGCCGTCATGGATCTCAACCTTCTGCATGGCGAGCCCGCGCCAAGTCTCCGCGCTGAGCAGGAATTTTCGTTCAATTCCCTTCGCCATAACCGCTCCGATCTCGAAATGCGGCCCGCCGATCTCACCTTTGGTCATCGCGGGGCACGGCACAATACGCTTAGCTTGAAGTGGGGCAAGAAACAGAGCGCTGCCTTGATGGAAATGGATCGTTACGAAACTTTCACTTGGCGGGCGTCTTATATTTTACTATTACATGAAATATGGAAAAAGAGATTCCCGACCAACTGTCCACCCTCGGCCATCCGCAGCGACTGGCGATTTTCCGGTTGCTGATGCGCCGATACCCCGATCGCGTTCCGGCCGGGGAGATCGCTTCCGCGCTCGGCGTCAAGGCGAGCACCATGTCCACATACCTGTCCGCGCTGACGCGGGACCAGTTGGTGGACCAGCAGCGGGCGGGCACGTCGCTTCTCTACGCGATCAATATGACCACGGTGAAACGGCTGTTTGGATATCTATTCAGCGATTGCTGCCGTGGCCGTCCCGATATCTGCATGCCTTTCAGCACAGGAACCACCCCCATGTCTGACCGCAAATACAATGTTCTCTTCATCTGCGTGGGCAATTCCGCGCGGTCCATTTTTGCCGAGTCGATCCTGCGCAAGGCTGCGGGCGACCGTTTCGAGGTTTACTCGGCGGGAACCCGCACCGGTTCGCAGCTCAACCCCTTTGCAGTGCAGGTCCTGCAGGACAAGGGACATGACGTTTCCGTCCTGCGCTCGAAGGACGTGTCCGAATTTTCCCGCCCCGACGCGCCGCATTTTGATTTCGTCTTCACGGTCTGTGATCAGGCTGCGAATGAAGAGTGCCCCGCTTGGGAAGGACAACCGGTCAGTGGTCATTGGGGTATGCCGGACCCGGTCAAGGTTGAAGGCACCAATGCTGAAAAGGCGCTGGCCTTCCAGCAGGCTTACGGGGCGCTCAGGCACCGGATCGAAGCCTTTGTCGCCCTGCCGATCGACACCCTCGACCGCATTGCATTGCAAAACGCCGTGGACGACATCGGCCGCACCAGCCCCGAGACACTGGCATGACCACCTACGCGCTGAATGGCCTTGGCCGCATGGGCAAGCTTGCCCTGAAGCCCCTAATCGAAAGCGGCGCCAAAATCGCATGGATCAATGACGCTGTGGGCGACCCCGAGATGCACGCGCATCTGCTGGAGTTCGATACGGTCCACGGCCGTTGGGATGCCGCGTTCTCGTATGACGCCGAGAGCGTCACGATCAACGGCACGCGCCTGCCGTTCATCGGCACTCAGGCGATTGCGGATCTGCCGCTCGAAGGCGTTGATGTGGTGATCGACTGCACCGGCGTTTTCAAGACCGAGGCCAAGATCGCCCCCTACTTCGATGCGGGGGTGAAGAAGGTCGTGGTCTCTGCTCCGGTCAAGGACGGCAACGCGGCCAACATCGTCTACGGCGTCAACAACGAGACTTATGATCCAGCAGAGCACCGGATCGTCACTGCGGCTTCCTGCACGACCAACTGCCTCGCGCCAGTGGTGAAGGTGGTTCACGAGACATTCGGCATCAAGCACGGCTCGATCACCACGATCCATGATGTGACCAACACCCAGACCATCGTCGATCGCCCGGCAAAGGACCTGCGTCGGGCGCGGTCTGCGCTGAACGCGCTGATCCCGACGACGACCGGCTCGGCCACCGCGATCACCTTGATCTATCCGGAACTGAAGGGCCGTCTGAACGGCCATGCGGTGCGCGTGCCGCTGCTCAACGCCTCGCTGACCGACTGCGTCTTCGAGCTGGAGCGCGAGGTCACGGCGGAAGAGGTCAACGCCGCCTTCGAGGCTGCGGCCAATGGCCCGCTGAAAGGTATTCTCGGCTACGAGACGCGGCCGCTCGTCTCAACCGATTACACCAACGATCCGCGTTCCTCGATCATCGACGCGCCGTCGACCATGGTGATCAATGGCACGCAGCTGAAGGTCTACGCCTGGTATGACAACGAATGGGGCTATGCCAACCGGCTGGTGGACGTGGCACTGATGGTCGGGTCTTCGCTGTGAGCAATGCCGCGCAAGCCCGACCTGACGGGATGTCTGCCTATATCGCGGTCACTGCGGCCTATTGGGCCTTCATGCTGACCGATGGCGCGCTCAGAATGCTGGTGCTGCTGCATTTCCACACGCTGGGTTTCAGCGCGGTGCAGTTGGCATATTTGTTCATCCTCTACGAAGTCGCAGGGATGATCACCAATCTTGCTGCGGGCTGGATCGCCCTGCGGTTTGGGCTGACCTCGACTCTTTATGCTGGTCTTGGGTTGCAGGTGGTCGCGCTGCTTGCGCTTGCGCAGCTCGATCCGGGCTGGAGCATCGCGGCCTCGGTGGCCTTCGTTATGTGCGTCCAGGGGCTTTCGGGGGTGGCCAAGGATCTCGCCAAGATGTCCTCGAAATCGGCGGTGAAACTGCTCGCCCCTTCGGGCGATGGCGGGCTGTTTCGCTGGGTCGCGGTTCTGACGGGCTCGAAAAACGCGGTGAAGGGGCTGGGATTCCTGCTCGGCGCCGCGCTGCTGGCGGTCCTTGGGTTCGATTGGGCGGTGCTGGGCATGTCAATCGTCCTCGGCGTGATCCTCGTCGCGGTCGTGCTGTTCATGCCTTCGGGCCTGCCTAAGGGCAAGAAGGGCACCAAGTTTTCCGAGGTCTTCTCGAAATCGGCGAACGTCAACTGGCTGTCGGCGGCGCGCGTGTTCCTGTTCGGTGCGCGCGACGTCTGGTTCGTCGTGGGCATCCCGATCTACTTCTATGCGGTGCTCTCGAACGGCACGGAGGGCGGCAACCGCGCTGCTTTCTTCATGATCGGCACCTTCATGGCGGTCTGGGTCATTCTCTATGGGATGGTGCAGGTCAGCGCACCGAAGATCCTGCGCGCGGCGAGCCGCCCGGAGGGCGAGCTGATCCGTGCAGCTCGCGGTTGGGCTCTTGCGCTCTTCGTCGTGCCAGCCGCGTTGACAGTGGCCGTGGCACTTTCGCCTGGGCCGCAGACTTGGCTGACGATAACGCTGGTCCTGGGCCTGCTGGCTTTCGGCGCGCTGTTTGCCGTGAACTCTTCGCTCCACTCCTACCTGATCCTCGCCTTCTCGAAATCCGAGCGGGTCACGATGGATGTGGGTTTTTACTACATGGCCAACGCGGGCGGTCGGCTGATCGGCACGCTCCTATCCGGCCTGACATACCAGATCGGCGGATTGACCCTCGTCATGGGCACGGCAGCCGTCATGGTCGTGCTGGCGGCCCTGACCTCGGGACGTCTGACCGATCAGACGAACGAGGTGTCTGCATGAGTATTTTCGAACGCTACCTGACCGTCTGGGTCGGGCTCGCGATGATTGCCGGTGTCCTGATCGGCCAGGGCGCGCCGTGGCTTGTGCAGGCGATTGCCGCGACCGAGGTCGCGAGCGTGAACCTTGTCGTGGCCGTGCTGATCTGGGCCATGGTCTACCCGATGATGGTGGGCGTGGATTTTGGCGCAGTCGCCGGTGTCGCGCGCCAGCCCAAGGGGCTTCTGGTGACGCTGGTCATCAACTGGCTGATCAAGCCCTTCACCATGGCGCTTCTGGCCGTGATCTTCTTCGACCATGTCTTCGCGCCGCTGATCTCCCCCGAGGATGCAGCTCAATATACGGCCGGGCTGATCTTGCTCGGCGCGGCCCCCTGCACGGCGATGGTCTTCGTCTGGTCGCAGTTGACCAAGGGCGACGCCACCTACACGCTGGTGCAGGTCTCGGTGAACGATCTGATCATGGTCGTGGCCTTCGCGCCGATCGTGGCATTCCTTTTGGGCGTGACGGAGTTGTCGGTGCCGTGGGAAACGCTTGTGCTGGCGACGGTGCTCTATGTCGTCCTGCCGCTTGCTGCCGGTATGATCACCCGTCGCAAGCTTGGCTCCAGAGCAGCCGTCGATGCGTTCTCGGCCCGCGTGAAGCCGTGGTCCGTGGTCGGGCTGATCGCAACCGTCGCCATTCTTTTCGGGCTTCAGGGAGAAACGATCCTCGCCAAGCCGACGGTGATCCTGCTGATCGCGGTGCCGATCATCATCCAGAGCTACGGCATCTTCGCCCTGGCCTATGGCGCAGCCTTTGCCCTAAAGGTGCCGCACAGGATCGCCGCGCCCTGTGCCCTGATCGGGACGTCGAATTTCTTCGAGCTGGCGGTTGCCGTTGCCATCTCCCTTTTCGGCCTGAATTCCGGCGCAGCGCTGGCCACGGTGGTGGGCGTCCTGGTCGAGGTGCCCGTCATGCTGTCGCTCGTGGCCTTCGCCAACCGCACCCGCGCACGTTTTCCCCAGCATGCGACATGAGCATCGTCATCCATCACAATCCGGATTGCGGGACCTCCCGCAATGTCGAAGCGATCGTTCGAGCGAGGAGCCGGTCGTCATCGAGTATCTGAAGGAAGGCTGGACCCGTCCTCAGCTTCTGGCCCTATTCGCTGCAGCAGAGCTGACCCTACACAGCGCCCTTCAGGAAACGAAATCCCCGGCAGTTATTAGACACTTTAATATTACTCTCTAAATATATATCTTTCTGGCAATGGAATTACTAGGCTC
>NZ_JHEH01000014.1 GCF_000715505.1 Thioclava dalianensis | reverse complement strand
ACCTTTGCCGAGGTCGCGGCGTTTTCGTTTGTCAGTCTGGCAAGGCCGGGTTTGACAATTGGGGTGTAAGTGTTTGACGTTCCGTCAGCGGTTTGACGCGCCTTCGATCTGTAAGCGGTTGATTTCTCTGGAATAGCGCCGGATTGAAAATCCGCGTGTCGGCGGTTCAAATCCGTCTCCGGGCACCACTTAAATTCCCGATAAGACGTGATGACCATGGCTGAGCGGCTTCTGTTCGCTCTCGGTGATTTTGCGTGCTGGGCTACAAAACGGTCACGCTATTTCGTTCGTTCAAGCAGACTGATCTTTTAGAATCTGCGCTTACTATTGAAGTGCCAAGCGACGATCTCTCATTTGAGCGGCAAGGATCTGACCTGCTCCGGTGCCTTGGAGCGTTTTCTCGTTGCTTCTGCGCCTCGACCAAGTGTTGAGCGAGGCCGTCTGTACGCGTTCGACCAGATGTCGCGGTCGGTCCAGATCGTACGCTGTAGCGCGCCCAAAAGGGTCGCGCGGGCGCTATCACTCGGTTCTCGCGGGTAGGTCAAGACTGACTTCAAGGCCCGTTACGTGCGCGCTGCGGGCTTGGCCGAAGGTGTTTACAAGCGCTCTGTGGATTGATGAGATCGTGACCAGATTGGCCGACTGAAGTACATCCTAAAAGATATCCAATCGCAGACCGCGTGAAAGCGGTGCGAGTTCAGGCCAAGCGCAGGAACGAGGACGAACCTGCGCTCAAGGCGCCGTTGCTTGTTTTTGAGCGGGTGAACGCGGTGAGGCAATTGCAACGGTGTTAATTGGGACTTGAAGAAAGGAAGCTGAGCTGTAGTCGGGAGTGTCTTGGGATGAGGGAAACGCTAAAAAGGCGGCGGTCTTCTTCGCAGATCAAAAGCACTAAGATTTCAGTTCATCGCAGAGTATCTTGGAGATCCGCCATGCGCCCGTTTTTGCCGCCTGATGCAGGTTTCGGGCCGAGGACTTCGCATGCGCAGTCTCGTACAGGTCATGACGTCGCGCTCAAAGACGGGAACGCCGCGTCGGGTGCAAGCGCTCGTTCGAAGGCGGCGCAGGCTTGCAACACCTGACGGTCTTTCAGATGGCCTGCGACGACCTGTAAGCCCACCGGCAAGCCGGAAGCGAAGCCACAAGGCAGGCTCGCTGCGGGCTGGCCCGTCAGGTTGAACGGCGAGGTGAACGGGCTCCAGCCATCGGCACCCACCGGTGTGCCATCAATCGAACCTGGGCCCGTCTGATCAAAGGCAAAGGCCACGATGGGCACGGTGGGCGTGAGGATGAGATCATAGGATTGCATCCGCCGCGCAATCTCGTTGGTCAGAGCTTTGCGTGTGGTAATTGCGTCGGTGGCCTCTTCAAAGGTGCGCGGCTGGGCCAGCAGGCCGCTCACGGCCTCGGTCACAGGGAGGCCGGTGCGCGCAATCAACGTGCGCAGGCCTGTCAGGTCTGTCTCAAGCGCCACAATCGCGGGAAAAGCCGTTTCCAGATCTGCCTCGGGCGGGGCTTCGATTGTCACATCGAGGTCAAAAGCGGCCGCCAGCCGATCTAGCGCCGCGCGCTGTGTCGCGGCCACCTCCGGATCGACGGGTTGATCGTGCCAGCGCGGCCAATAGGCGATCTTCAACCCTTTCGGCAGATCGGTGCCAAGCGCCGCCATCCAGTCGGTATCGGCAGGCACAGACAGCCGGTCGCGCGGATCAGGGCCTGCGAGAGCGGACATCATCAGCGCGGCATCGGCGACGGTGCGGGTGATTGGCCCGATATGCTCGACCGATTCCCAGCCCGAGACACCGGGATAGCGCTCATCGCGGCAGCCGGGCCAGACCGGTACGCGCCCCATCGACGCCTTGAAACCGAACAGATTGCAAAACGCCGCCGGAATGCGGATCGAGCCGCCCCCGTCACTGCCAATCGCCAACGGGCAGATCCGCGCGGCAACGGCTGCAGCAGAGCCCGCGCTGGAGCCACCGGGCGTGCGGCTTTGATCCCAAGGGTTGCGCGTGGGTGCGAAGATCAGGTTACAGCCATGTGCGCCAAAGCCAAATTCCGACGCGTTGCTTTTGCCCAAGATGATTGCGCCGGCCGCCCGCAAACGGGCCACGCAGACGTCATCGTCTTCAGGGATGAAATCCTCATAGAGGCGCGACCCGAAAGTCGTGCGCAGCCCCTTGGTCATTACCAGCTCCTTGATCGCGACCGGAACGCCAGCCAATGCGCCAGGCTCCTCGCCTGCGGCGATCTTGCGATCCACCTCCTCTGCGGCGCGGCGTGCTCCTTCGGGATCGGGAGTGGCAAAGGCGTGAATTTGGGGATCCACCTCCTCCATGCGCGCCAATGCGGCCTCGGTTACGGCGCGGGCCGTGAAGCGTCGATCGCGCACCCCTTGGGCAATGTCCGTGGCGGTGAGGGTGGTATAGGTGGCGATATCCATAATTAGCTTTCTGTTTTGGCGGGGGCGCTTTGGGCGAAATGGCACGCCGCGCTTTGATCGGGACCCACCGCGCGCAGCTGTGGCATCTGGGCGGTGCATTCGGGGGCGGTCAGCGGGCAGCGCCCCGCAAAGCGGCAGCGATTGGGATCGGGGTTGATCGGGCTTGTGGCCGAGCCTTGCAACCGCTCGGTTTTGAGCCCGCGCCGTGCCGGGTCGGGACTGCCCGCAATCAAGGCGCGGGTATAGGGATGGGCGGGATGGGCGAAAAGCTGTGCGGTGGGCGCGCATTCCACGATCTTGCCCAGATACATCACCGCCACACGGTCGCAGATCAGCCGGATCACCTCCAGATCATGCGAGACGAAGATATAGCTGATGCCGCGTTTGGCCCGCAGCACCCCCAGAAGCTTCAAGATCACCGCCTGTACCGAAACATCCAGCGCCGAGGTCGGTTCGTCCAGGATCAGAAGTTTGGGCTCGACCGCAATGGCGCGTGCGATGCCAACGCGGGCTTTTTGCCCCCCGGACAGTTGATGCGGATAGCGCCGTGCCAAGCTCAGCGGCAGGCCGACATCCTCAAAGGCGGCCTCGGCGCGGGCTGTGACCTGGATCGGGGTGAGACCGGGGATCAGGCTGCGAATATGATCGCTGACGATGCGCATGGCGGTGAAGCCCGGGTTGAGCGATTCATGCGGGTCTTGGAACACGACTTGAATTTGCGCGCGTTCGGGACTGCGGGCAAAGGTGCGCAGATCGGTCTCGGCGATCTCTTGGCCGTCAAAGCGGATCCCGCCGTCACTGGGCGCAATCAGCCGTGCGATCAGCCTCGCAAGGGTTGATTTTCCACATCCCGATTCCCCCACGAGCCCCAGACATTCACCGGGCGCAAGCGTTAGATCGACATCATCGACCGCGTGCAGCTGCGCCCGGCTCCACCCCTGTTTGACGGGATAGAGCTTGCGCAAAGCGGTGGCCTGAAGAAGCGGGGTCATGGGCAATACCTGCAACGAACGAGGTGGGACGGTGAGATGTCATGCGCGGGCAGAGGAGCCTGCGCGCAGTCCGGGCGCGCGATCTCGCAGCGCGCCATATAGCGGCAGGCGGGCAAGGTGCCGCGCAGATCGGGCAGGCTGCCGGGGATCGCGGCCAGATCCTCCAACTCTGCGCTTGCGGCCGGCGTCGCGGCAAACAGGCGTCGCGCATAGGGATGACGCAGCGCGTTTTGGGCCACCTGTGCCGCCGGTGCGACTTCGACGATATGGCCCGCATGCATCACCGCGACCCGGTCGCAATACTCGCCCGCCAGCGCCAGGTCATGGGTGATCAAGATGACGGCCATGTTGCGTTCCGCCGCGATGTCACGGATCAGATCCATCACCACGGCCTGCGTTGTGACATCAAGCCCGGTCGTCGGCTCATCCGCGATCAGCAATGTCGGGTCGCAGGCCAGCGCCATCGCGATCATCACCCGCTGACACATCCCGCCCGACAGCTCGAACGGATAGGCGTTGTAGCGCCGCTCCGGGTCGGGAATGCGGACCTGGCGCAGGGCCGCAATCGCTGCGGATTTGGCGGCCTTGCGCGGCAGCGGTGCATGACGGACCAGCACATCCTCAATCTGTTTGCCCACTTTGCGGATCGGATTGAGCGCGGTACGCGGGCTTTGAAAGATCATCGACAGCTCGCGTCCGCGCATCTCGGCCACGCTTTTCGCGTTCAGCGCCATGCCGCCAAAGCTTATCTTGTCGGCGCGCAGTTTCGCGGCCTCATCCAGCAGGCCCATGATCGCGAAAGACAGCACCGACTTGCCAGAGCCGCTTTCGCCCACGATGCCAAGAATCTCGCCCTTGTTCAGCGTCAGATCAATATCTTCAAGCGCCTTGACCGTCCCGCTGCGGGTGTCGAAATCCAAGGACAGCTTGTCGATTGTCAGTAACGGCGGGGCGGTCATGTGCGGCTCCTTGGGTCAAGCAGATCACGCAGCCCGTCACCCAGCAAGTTGAAGCACAGCACGGCAAGGACAAGCGCAAGGCCAGGGAAGGTGAAGGTCCACCACTCGCCCGAAAAGATGTATCCCGCGCCCTCGGAGACCATGATCCCCCATTCAGGCGTAGGCGGGCGCACTCCCAGCCCGATGAACGACAAGCCCGCCGCGTTCAGGATCGCCCAGCCAAGATTGAGCGAGGCTTGCACCACCATCGCGGGCAAAATGTTGGGGACGATATGCACGGCCAAGATCCGCCACGGGGAGTTGCCAGCCATTCGGGCGGCCTCGACATAGGTCAGGTCGCGGCGCATGTTCACCTCGGCGCGCGCGGTACGGATGTAGAAGGGCAGGTTGATGATGGCGGTTGCCAGCACGATATTGCCAACGCTGTTGCCAAGGGCTGCCACAATCCCCATCGCCAGCACAAAGAGCGGAAACGCCATCAGTGTATCGACAAAACGCCCGATCACCGTATCGGCCCAGCCGCCGAAATAGCCCGCAATCGGCCCAAGGATCAGCCCGACTGCAAAGGACAAAACGACGGCGCCAAAGGCCATTGCCAGATCAAGGCGCGTGGCGATCACCACCCGGCTGAAGACATCGCGCCCCAAGGCATCGGTCCCAAAGAAATGCGCCGCCGAAGGGGGCTCTAGCGATGCGGTGGCATCCGTCGTGGTCGCGCCATAAGGGGCAATCGCAGGCCCGATGAGCGCCAGCAGCACCAGCAGCAAAAGCAGCAGAACGGCAGCAAAGGTGATTTTATTGCCGCGCAGCAGATGGGCAAACTCGGCCCACCGATCCGGCGTGGCAGGGGCGAGAGCTGTCTGTGGGGATTGGGTTTGATCAGTCATCGTAGCGCACCCGCGGATCTGCCATGGACGCAAACAGATCGACCACGAGGTTGAGGACAATGAACAACAGTGCCATCATCAGCACGAAGCCCTGCACGGCCGCATAATCCGACGCGATCACGGCGTTGACCGCGTAGGCCCCGATGCCGGGCCACGCAAAAACCTTCTCGATCAGCACATTGGCACCCAGCAGGAAGGAAAATACCATTCCCAGCACATTCAGGATCGGCAACGCCGCGTTGCGCAGCGCGATCACGAACAAGATGCGCCCTCGGCTGAGCCCCATTGCGCGGGCGGTCCGGCAATAGTCGCTGCCCAAGGCCTCTAGCATCGCGGCGCGGGTGACGCGCGCAATGGGCGCCAAGGCGAAAAGGCCAAGCGATATGGCGGGCAAGATGAGCTGCGCGAAGGCTGCGCGAAAGGCCTCCGGGTCGCCTGCAAGAAGCGTGTCGATCAGCAGCAATCCCGTCACGCGCGGCGGCATCGTGTAGTAAATCTCGCTCAGACGGCCAAGCGGCTCAGGCGCGACGTCAAGCTGGAAATAGAAGATATAAACGAAGGTCAGCGCGGTGAAAAAGGTTGGGAAGGCCGCCCCGAGCGTGACCAGCAACCGGCACAGGTGATCCACCCAGGAGCCGGGGCGCGTTGCCGCCCAAATGCCAAGGGGAATGGCCACGATCAGGGCAAACATCAGCGCCGTGAGTGTCAGCTCGATCGAGGCGGGCAGGCGCTCGATCAGATCGCTGAGCACGGCTTGCCCGCTTGAGGTCGATTGTCCCAGATTGCCATGCGCAAGCTGGCCCAAATAGCCGAAGAACTGCACGATAAGGGGCTGATCCAGCCCAAGCTGGCTGCGGATCTGCGCGATACTGTCGGGCGTGGCCGACGCCCCGGCATAATAGGCCGCCGGGTCTCCGGGCAAGGCGCGCGCCAGCACGAAGGTGACAAGGATAACCCCGAATACGCTGGGGATAGCAGAACCGATCCGGCGCAAAAGCGTGAGTAGCAATGGCATGGCGGGCCTCTCGGGAACAGGGAGGAGGGGAGAGAAGTACGGGTAGGGGCGGGAAGCCGGTCGAAACCCGGCCCCCCGCCTTGGCGGCTAGTGCTTGGTGATAAAGCGATAATCCAAATTGGTGTGGAACCAATAGACATAGCCGTCCACATTTGGCTGCATCGCAATGTCGGAATAGAGATGGGCTACCGGGATCCGCGGCACGTCCTCCATCACGATCGCATTCATCGCCGAGATCGTCTTGTCATATTCTGGGCCCCCATCCAGAAAGCGGGCTTTTTCGGTCAAGGCGTCCAGCTTGGGATTGTTGTAATTGGGCGTATTGAACACTGCGTTGTTCTTGCCGTCATAGGTCCAGAAGTAGAAATATTCCGGATAATCGAGCCAGCCATAGAAGTAGTTGATATCCATCGGCATGGATTTCGACCCCATCTTGGCGAACCAGTCCGAGCCGGGCACTTTATGGATCGTGACATCGATATTCAGCTTCGCAAGCTGCTCTTTGATCAGCAAAGCCATCGGCTCCTGCACGGTGGTCTGGCTCATGTCGATGTATAGATCGGTCTTGAAGCCATCGCTCAGGCCCGCCTCGGCCAGCAGCGCCTTGGCCTTGTCCAGATCGGTATCATAGGGCGAGGCAACCGGCCATTTGGGGGCGTAGCCTTTGGCGGCATCCGCGCCATACATCGGCTCGGCCCGGTTATACAGCGCCTGCGACATGATCGCGTCATAGGGCAGGGCATAGGCCAGCGCCTGACGCACTTTCTTGTTGTCGAACGGCTTCATCGTCACGTTGAGATCCACGTAGAACATCTCATTTTGCATCAACGTGCCGATCACCTTGACCTTACCGGCCTCGGCCATCTCGGCATAGTCCTTGGGCGGCAGACCGACCGAGACATCGACATCGCCTTTTTCCAGCAAGGCGCGGCGCGTCCCGGCAGAGCCGACTTCACGATAGACGACCCGCTTCATCTGCGGCATGTCGCCCGATTTCCAATCGTCAAACCGGGTGAAGACGATCTGGTTGCCGGGCTTCCAGCTGGTGACTTCAAACGGGCCGCCGCCTGCGTCATTCTTGCGCGTCCAATCCAGCGCCCAGGGGTCATCCTTGGTTGCATGTTCAAGCGCGAGCTTTTTGTTCACGATATTGGGCACCGGCACGACCAGATCGGGCAAGGTCAGCTTGTTGGCTTTGGGCAAGGTGATCTTGAAGGTATATTTATCCACCGCGGTGAACATGTTGGGGTCGGTCAGCGAGCCCGCCGCCATCTGGACCGTCGGGAAGCCGCCCGCAGCCACAGCCCGGTCGAAAGACCATTTCACATCCTCAGCCGTCACCGGGCTGCCATCATGGAAGGTGGCGTCTTTGCGCAGATGGAAGGTCATTTCCGTGCCGTCTGCGTTGATGTTCCAACTGGTGGCCAACTCTGGTTTGATCTTGGTCGCGTCATATACAGTCTTGCCGTCGGGCAATGTCTTGAGCCCATGTGTCACCAGCCGGTCGTAAATTTGCCAGGCGACCATCTGGCTCAACTCATTGGCGGCAGGCGCCATCGGATCGAGCGAATTGGGGCCATGTTCGCCCACTTCGACGAGCACGTCTTTCGGGGTTTTGGCCAGCGTGGGGGCTGCGGTGCTCAGCATAAGGGCGCACAGGGCGCCCACCGCGATGCGGCGGGGGGTCAAAAGGGAGGAGATAGTCATGCGTGGAGGTCTCCGTGTTGGAAGGATGTCGGTTTATGTCTTGTTATTGGAACCGTGCAGGTCCGAGGTGAGGGCAAAGACCTTGCCCCAACCGGTGATGTCAGCGGGGTCACGCCCGGCCAGCGCAAGGCAATGCGCGGCCGTCACGGATACCGAATCCAGAAGTGGGATGCCGGTCCGCGTCTCGAATGTTTGGGCAATCGGCGCACCACGGAAGTTCGTGCACAAAACGGCGATGGCTTCGGGCTGTGCTAGGGCTACAGTGTCACACAAGCCCTCAATCTGCGCGGGGCCATAGGTTGCGAACGAGAAATTCCCCTTATCTTCAAGGCGTTCATCCGCTACGACTTGAATGCCGCCTTGATCGAAATTGGCGATAATGCGGTCTTGTATCTCGCTTAGATAGGGCGTCACCAAGCCCAGGCGGGTCACACCCATGCCGCGCAGCAAGGCGTCATAGGCCAGGATCGTTGAACTGGCACGCACCCCTGTTTTGGCCTCGATCTGGGCACAAAGGTTGCGATCCTGCTCAAGTCCCAGCCAACTCGCCGAGGTGCCATTCCACGCGATCACATCAACCTGCGCCTCGGCCAGACGCTCGGCCGCCTCTAGGATCGGGGCGGTGTGGAATTGGTCTTGGCTGGCGCGCGACAGCGAAATCTCGACCACGCGAAAGCGTCCGAAATGCGCGGTGACCTGATCGCCTAACGCACTCAGCATGGCGGAGGTATAGGGCTCCAGCACGGTGTTGGAAGAGGGCGTCAACATGCCCAGCCGGACCGGTTTCGTGCGCGACAAGCTCATAGCCGGATCTCCGGTTTGCCGCGCGCGATATGGGTGCCACCCGCGCGCGTACCGGTCAGGGCGCCGTCAATCATCACCGAGACCCCGCGCAATAAGGTCCGCACGGGCCATCCGGTGACTTCAAAGCCCTCCCACGGGGTGTAATCGGACCCGTGGTGCAGATCAGCCTGTCGGATGGTGCGGCGCAAGGTCGGATCCCAAAGCGCGATATCGGCATCTGCGCCCACGGCGATAGAGCCCTTGCGCGGCGCCAGCCCATAAAGACGGGCATGGTTCGTGGCACTGAGCGCCGCAAAGCGCTGCAACGAGATACGCCCCTTCACCACACCTTCAGAAAATAAGATTGGCAAGCGGGTCTCAACGCCGGGTATTCCGTTGGGGATGTTGCGAAACGAGGCGCGCGCGCCGGGGGCATCCTTGCCTGCGCTGTCGGCAAAACGAAACGGGCAATGATCCGAGGAGAACAGATCGAACACGCCCTGTTCCAGCCCCGCCCAGATGCGGGCCTGTTCGGTTGTGTCGCGGGGCGGTGGCGAGCAGACATATTTCGCTCCCTCAAATCCCGCCTGATCCAGATCCGCAGCGCTCAGCGTGATATATTGCGGGCAGGTCTCGGCAAAAACGAGGCTGCCGCGCGCGCGGGCATGTCGAATTTCTTCCATCGACTCGCCATTGGACACATGGACGATTGTCAGCGGTACGCCCGCGATTTCGGCCAACGCAATGGCGCGATGGGTGGCTTCACGCTCGACCGCCAAGGGGCGGGTGCGCGCGTGGTATAGCGGCGCGGTGTTCCCCTGCGCCTCGGCGCGGTCGCGCAGATATTCGATCGCATCTTCATTCTCGGCATGCACCATCACCAGCGCGTCATGACGTTTGGCCACCTCAAATACATCAAGGATCTGCCGATCGCTCAGCGCGAGACCCTTATAGGTCATGAAGACTTTCAGGCTGCTGTGACCGGCCTCGATCAGCGCGGGCAGATCCTGCCCAAGTGTCTGGGGATCCACATCCTTGACGATCAGATGAAAGGAGACATCGGTGTGACACTGATCCTTGGCCTGTGCGTGGTAGTCTTGCACCGCTTCGCGCAGCGACATGCCCGGCTTGGGCAGGCAGAAGGGCAGTACCGTCGTGTTGCCGCCACAGGCTGCCGAGGCGGTGGCCGACGCGAAATCATCCGCCATCTCGATCCCCTCGCCAGAGGGTTGTGCGATATGCACATGGCTGTCGACGCCGCCGGGCAGGGCGATCAACCCATGGGCGTCGATTTCCTCACGGCCAGCGGGCAGCTGCATCCCAAGGGCTGCAATCTGGCCGTCGCGAATGCCAACATCTGCAACGCCTGTATCGGCAGCCGTCACCACGCGCGCGCCTCGGATCACGGTGTCAAATGTTATCATATGGCCCCCTGTGCGATGATCGCGCGCAGTGGCGCACTCAGACCGACTGAGGGTTTCGCGCAGGGCCGGTTGCGCCGTTCGGTATAGTTGAGACCGCTCTTCAGCGTGGCCAAAGCCATGACCTGAGCGGTGGCCGCCGAGATCGGATCGACCACCAGTGCGGGCACCTCGGCGGCAATTTCCGCAGCCAGACCAGCCAAAGGGGCCCCGCCCAGTATGATTACATCCGCCCCGTCTTCCTCGCAGCTGGCGCGGGCCAAGGCGATGAGCTGGGCACGGGTCTCCTCGCGGGCGGTCGCCACATTGCCCGAGGACAGCTGGGCTGCGCGCACGCCACAGCTGCGCGATTGCAAGCCGCTGGTGGCAATGGAATCTTCATACCACCGCGTCATTTCCGGGCTGAAGGTGATCACAGAGAACCGATCCCCCAGAAGCGCCGCTGTCATCATGGCCGCTTCAGACATGCCGACCACAGGAAAATCGAACAGCTCCCGCGCGGCCACAAGCCCCGGATCCCCGAAAGCGGCGATGATCGCGCCATCCGCTCCCGCGCTGTGCTCGGCGATCATCTCCAGCGCCAAGGCGCCTGCGATCTGCGCTTCGGCCCGGCTTGCGATGTAGGGAAAACCGCGCGGTGCCGTCAGCGGGACGATCTGCGCTCGCCCGTCCGCCAAATCTGTGGCGAGGCCGGTCATCCGCTCGGTCATCGCCACCGTCATATTGGGGTTCACAAGAAGCAGGCGCATACAGGTTTCTTCCGTTCAACTTGGGCATCTTTCAAATGGAATGCCATTTTGATCTGTGCCGAAGCAACTGAAGCTGGGACGGATTACCTCAAAAACATGTATTTTTTAGTGGGTGCGTGAAATTTGAGCGCTACAGAGAGGCGCCTGCGCACAGGAATGGCGCGAATAGGACAAAATGGAATGCCATTTTGTAACTGATCAGTTTGCCCACGCTGGCATTTGGTCACGATGCGCTGTTTCGCAAAACCTGTGCGCTGGATTTTCCGGTATTGAGCAGATGGGTGCGCCAGATCGCGCCGGCCGCCTCACCATCGCGGTTGCGCAAGGCTTCCATCAACCCCTCATGCTCGGCCACGGATTGCGCCCAGCGTTGCGGATCCATGATCGCGGTAAACCGCCCCTGCCGGGTGCGTGCGATCAGCCGTTGATGGGCCTCATGGATGATCGGATTGTGGCTGCCTGCGATCACCGCATCATGAATGGCCGAGTTGCATTCGAAATAATCTTCCGTATTGCCGATCTTGTAATAGGCCAGCATGGTGTCATGCAGTTCTTCCAGATCGTCAAGCTCCTCGGGGGTGATGCGCGCGGCGAAGCGTTGCGCGGCTAGGCTTTCAAGCGCGGCAATCACCTCGAACAGGGCAATCAGCTGATCGGGCGAATATTGCATCACCCGCGCCCCACTGTTGCGCGAGATGTCGACCAACCCGTCCAGTTGCAGCAGTTTGAGCGCTTCGCGGACCGGGGTGCGCGACACATCCAACTCCGCCGAAAGCTTGCGCTCGACAATACGTGCACCGGGGGCCAAAGAGCCCTTGATGATGCGCGCGCGCAATACTGCGGCCACAGATTCAGCAGCAGCCCGCGGTGAGGGGGCTGGCATCACATCGCGCTCGTCATCGGAAGGCATCATCACAGGGTTCCTTAATCGGACAGTCTTTGGGCAATCTATACCGATCTGTCCCGAGGTCTCTAGCGTCGTTTATGCACGGAGATGTCGGGGGGCGTGCGCAGTGACCTTGGGGCGTCCTGCGGGGGGAGGCGCCTCAAATGCCAGCGCAGATATTGGCCAGTCCATCCGCACGCGGCGCGCCGGGGCAGCACTCGTGCTCAAAGCGCGAGCTGACAGCCAAGGCGGGGCTGATGTCGCGCAAGGCCACTAAACATGATCATGGCCGAAAGGTGCAAATCATCCTTGGACCGATGGCCCCCTCTAGGCAAATCTGGCTTGGCCAAATTGCCTGCCGAGCATCGGGTTGAGGATAGCGTCCGTTAAGAGGTGAAATTTCTCGGCTGGCCTGAAGGCACGATTAGGGTCGAACTCAGGAAGGGCTAAATTCGCTTCATACTTCTAGCGTATGTCGGTCGCTAATCAGCGAGCCTACTAATGTTGTGGCATTTGACTGAGACTAGCCAAGGCAACCTGAAACCCGCCCTCAGGCAGTACCTCTCTATGCCCATCAACTCCCCGCTCTACCGTCTCCAGCGCCGTCGCGAGCATTGCCCGTGCCTCCTCCTGTGGGTCGCGTGTGTCGGTTAGCACCTTGGTGAACTGCAGGTAGTGTGAGGCGGCGCCGCCGACGCCGTCATGTTTGAGCGGATCGCTGTGGCTGAGGGTCTGGGCGATGGGGCGATAGTCCAGGGCGGGGTCTAGTTTTAGCTTTCCAAGTTGCGGGGCAGGGAAGGTCAGAAGGGGAAGGATACGGCTTAGATCATTTTGCGTCGGGACATGCAGGCGCTTGCCGGTGATCGACGGATCATTTGTTGCAGGGGCATGTGTGTTGTCGAGGCTCGCGACGCTCCACCGCTCTGCGCGAGATGCGCCAATCTTGCCATAGGCCTTGCGGCCCTCAGCCCAGTCGAGAACAGGCGCGTTTGTAGGTCGACGTCGCATGTGCGAAATCGTCTTCGGCAATTTCCGTGACCGGGTGACCGAGTTGGTCGCTATAAACACGCTCAATGACCATCCGGGCGGCACCAGCAGTTGAGCGTGGACCGCGCTTTTGCCAGATCTTTTTAGAGGGTGCGAACCGCGTCTCGTATTCCAGAACGTGGGCACCCAATGTCGCTATATTGCTTGCTTCTGTCTCTGTGATCCGGCGCGTGCGCTTTTCGGCATTGATGCCTTTGCCAGACGTCAGGTCCAAAGGGGCAGATCAAGACCCGCTGGAGTTTTGCTCAGATGATCGGCTACGCCCGGTGCATCTTGGTAAAAGAGGGGCCGCTCATATGTTCCGAGCGGCCCCTGTTCTGTTTGGTCTCAGTGATTGTGGCGCGGCAGTCGCTTTGCGAGCTGGCGGAATTGCTCGGCATCGCGGATCGTCGCGCCATCTGCCATCTGGGTGACCGTCTCGCGATAGAGCTTTTGCCAAGGCGTGGCGGCCTCGGGGATTGGCGGCAGGCCATTGGCTTCGCGCGCAGCCAGTTCGTCATCGGAGACGAGCATATCGCAGCGCCCGGTGTTGAGATCGATGCGGATCGTGTCGCCTGTGCGCAGCCATGCGAGCCCGCCGCCTGCCGCGCTCTCAGGTGAAGCGTTGAGGATCGAGGGGCTGTCCGCCGTGCCCGATTGCCGTCCGTCGCCAATCGTCGGCAGGCTGGTGATACCGCGTTTGAGCAGGCGATCCGGCGGTTGCATATTCACCACTTCGGCCGAGCCTGGCCAGCCCAGCGGACCGGCCCCCCGGATGACCAATATTGACGTTTCGTCGATCTCGAGGGAGGGATCGTTGATACGCGCGTGATAATCTTCCGAGCCGTCAAAGACAAAGGCCGTGCCCTCGAAAATCCCCTCGCGTCCGGGCTCGCTCAGATAGCGTGCACGGAACTCAGGCGAGATCACCGAGGTCTTCAGGATCGCGAAATCGAAAAGATTTCCCGACAAGACATAGAAGCCCGCGCGCTCCATCATCGGTGCGTCAAAGCGGTAGATCACCTCGCGGTCAGAGCTTTCGCGCCCCTCAAGGTTCTCCGCCATGCTGCGCCCGGTCACCGTGGGGCATGTCCCGTCAAGCTGTCCTGCCTGCAGCAATTCCCACAAGATCGCAGGCACGCCGCCCGCGCGATGGAAGCGCTCGCCCAGATACTTCCCGGCGGGCTGCACATTGGCCAAAAGCGGAATGTCATAGCCATGGGTCTGCCAATCGCTGGGGTCGAGCGCCACGCCCGCATGTTTGGCCATCGCCATGATATGCGGCTGCGCATTGGTCGAGCCGCCGATGGCTGCGTTCAGCTTGATCGCGTTCAGGAACGCCGCGCGGGTGAGGATGTCTGAGGGCCGGATATCCTCATGCACTAGCTCGACCGCACGCACCCCGGTGCGATAGGCCATCTGACCACGGGCCCGATAGGCCGCCGGGATCGCCGCGCAGCCAGTTAGCGACATGCCCAAGGCTTCCGCGATGGCGTTCATCGTCGAGGCCGTGCCCATCGTGTTGCAGTGACCGATGGAGGGGGCACTGTCGAGCGCGGTATCAAGAAATTCGTCGCGGGTGATCTCGCCTGCCGCATATTTGCGGCGCGAGCGCCAGATCACCGTGCCCGAGCCGACAAGCTCGCCTTCGTGCCAGCCATCCAGCATCGGGCCGCCAGACAGCACGATGGCGGGCAGATCGACGGTTGCGGCTGCCATCAGGGCCGAAGGGGTGGTCTTGTCGCAGCCGGTGGTGAGGACGACGCCGTCGAACGGATAGCCGTATAGCAGCTCCACAAGGCTCAGATAGGCGAGGTTGCGATCCAGCGCCGCCGTCGGGCGCTTGCAGTTCTCAAAAAGCGTATGGGTGGGAAATTCGATCGGGATACCGCCCGCATCGCGGATACCGTCGCGCACGCGCTTGGCCAGATCCAGATGGTGGCGGTTGCATGGGTTCAGATCGCTGCCCGATTGGGCGATGCCGATGATCGGCTTGCCCGAGCGGAGTTCTTCAGGCGTGGTGCCGTAATTCATGAAGCGCTCCAGATAGAGAGCGGTCAGATCGGCATGGTCTGGATTGTCGAACCAGTCCTGCGAGCGCAAACGGCGTTTGGGTGTGGTCATGTCTGGTCCTCGCGCGTCGTTGCGCCGTTGAGCGTTTCGAGAAATAGAAGAAGGCCGGAGTGATCGACGTCGCCATTGCCTGCGGCGACGAAGGTTTCATAGGCCGTGCGCACGGTCTCAGTCAGCGGGAGTTCAAGCTGGTTTGCCTCGGCAAGCGCGGCGACCCCGTTGAGATCCTTCAGATGCAGGCGTGACGGGCCGCCGGGGGTGAAATCCCGCTCGATCATGCGTGCGCCATGCAGCTCGAGGATGCGGCTTTCGGCAAAGCCGCCCCGGATCGCGTCGCGAAATTTTGCCGGATCCGCGCCTCCGGCCTTCACCAAGATCATCGCCTCGGCCACTGCGCCGATGGTGATCGCGACGATCTGCTGATTGGCCAGTTTGCAGACCTGCCCGGCGCCTGCAGGCCCGACATGGGTCAGACGTCCGAGTGGCTCAAACACGGGCGCGATCCGCGTGATGGTCTCTGCCGGTCCGCCTGCCATAAGCGCGAGCGTTCCAGCTTCGGCCCCGGCGGTGCCGCCCGAGACCGGGCAGTCGATCTGCGTGATCCCGAGCGCATTGAGCCGGGCGGCATGATCGCGTGCCATATCGGGCGAGATCGATGAAGTGTCGATCAGAACGCTGCCCTCGCGCAAAGCCTGCGCGGCGCCGCGCGCGAAGAGCACATCGGCCACCGCTGCCCCGTCCGAGAGCATCGTGAAAGTGATATCTGCATCGGTGACAGCTTCGGCGGGGGTCAGGGCTTGGCGCGCCCCGGCCTCAACCAGCGCGCGCGCCTTTTCGGCGGCACGGTTCCAGACGGTGACGGAATAGCCCGCACCCAGAAGGCGCCGAACCATCGGCGCTCCCATCAGCCCTGTGCCGAGAAATGCGATGGGGGGGAGAGACTGCGTCAAGATACACCTTCCAGTTCATCTTCGATATGCGCTTGGATGATCGCATCGAAACTGTCTTCCGTGGTAAAGCCAAGGCTGCGCGCGCGATTGGCCTCAAAACCCGGGGCCCAGCCCTCGCACATTTTGGTAATCATCGCATCGGGCTCGCGCCGGATCAAAGCGACGGCCTTTTCGCCTGCGACGCGGCGCAGCGCCTCGATCTGCTCGCCAACCGTGGCGCTGAGACCGGGCATCGAGAGGTTCCGGCGCGGCCCGACCAGATCCAGATCGATATCCGCGGCGTGCAGCATGAAACCCACCGCAGAGCGCGGCGAGGTGTGCCAGTGCCGGATCGTCTCGGGCACCGGAAGCACGGCTTCCTGACCCACCAAGGGCTCGCGCAGGATGTTCGAGAAAAAGCCCGAGGCGGCCGCGTTAGGTTTGCCCGGGCGGATGCAGATCGTGGGCAGGCGGATGCCGATGCCATCGAAAAAGCCGTGACGTGAATAATCCGACAGCAGCAATTCGCAGATCGCCTTTTGGGTGCCGTAGCTGGTGAGCGGCGTTGTGTGGAAGTCGTCGGGGATCGGGTAGGGCAGGGGTGCGCCTACCACCGCGATGGAAGAGGCGAAGACCACGCGGGGGCGGTAGCCATCGGCCAGATTGGCGTGGCGGATCGCCTCGAACAGCGCCCGGGTGCCGTCGAGATTGATCCGGTAGCCCTTCTCGAAATCCTTTTCGGCCTCGCCAGAGACGATGGCGGCGAAATGAAAGATCACGTCTGGGCGCTTGGCGACCAGCTTGTCCGCCGTGCCCGCGTCGGACAGATCGGCCTGAAGGCACTGAACGCTGCCAGAAAAGCCCTCTGGCGCATCCGGGGTGATCACGTCGACAAGCGACAGGCGGTCGACCGCAGCCCCCTGCAGGCGGGCCCCGCCCGTGAGTCGATCGGTGAGTTTCCGGCCCACCATTCCAGCCGCGCCAATAATGAGTGCGTGCATCGCGTGTCTCCTCCCTGAGAAATTCGCAGCCATCCTCCAAAGGATGTTGTATTGTTGTCTGATAACCAGATATATCCCGGATGCAAATCTTTTTTGCCCCAAGGGCAGAGGACGAAACGAGGGATCGGAGCGCGACATGGCGGGAGAAATGGGCAGGCAGGGGCTTGGAGCGGCAGAGCAGCTGCGCGCGGCATTGGGCGATGACATGGTCTCGACGGATGCCGCAGTGATCGCGCGCTATTGCCAAGACTGGCATGGCGATGTGACCAGCTCGGCGCTCGCGCTGCTGCGGCCACGCTCCACGCAAGAGGTCTCGCAGGCGGTGCGTCTTTGCGCTGAGCTTGGCCTTGGTGTCGTGCCCCAAGGCGGACGCAGCGGTCTGGCGCTGGGTGCGGTGCCCGATGCGCCTGAGGCTCAGGTCGCGCTGTCTCTGGAGCGTATGGACCGGATCCGCAGCCTGAATGCCCGCGATTTCACGGCCACTGTCGAAGCGGGAGTCGTGCTTGAGGCGTTCAAGACGAAGGTGTCCGAGGCCGGACTTTACTTCCCGGTGGCGCTGGGCGCGCAGGGCACGTGCCAGATCGGCGGCAATGTCTCGACCAATGCGGGCGGGGTCAACGTGCTGCGCTATGGGATGACGCGCGAGTTGGTGTTGGGGCTTGAGGTCGTTTTGCCGGATGGGCGCGTCCTCGATCTGCTCAGCCGGTTGCGCAAGGACAATCGCAGCCTCGATCTCAAGCAGCTTTTCATCGGAGCCGAAGGGGTTCTGGGCGTCGTGACTGCGGTGTCCTTCAAGCTGATGCCTGCGCCCGATCAGGTCGCGACGGCCTTGCTGGCGCTCGATACGCTGGACGACGTGATCGAACTTTACCGGGTGGCGCGGCGTCAGTGCTGTGACCTGATGTCGGCCTTCGAGTTCATGCCCGCCTCCGCTTTCGCGCTTGCGCGCGAGGGCATTCCCGATCTCGCGCTGCCGCTGGACCCTGCGCATCGCGCCTATGCGCTGGTCGAGCTGTCGGGCTCCGGGCTTGTCGATATCGAGGCGCTGCTGGCGCAATTCCTTGAGCTTGCGATGGAAGAGGGGCTTGTCCGCGATGGTGTCGTGGCGCAGTCAAAAGCGCAGGCGCGCAATATCTGGCTGGTGCGTGAGGGGATGAACGAGGGGCAGGCGCGACGCGGAAAACATCTGCGCACAGACCTGTCGGTGCCGCTGTCGGAGCTCGCCGCTTTCGTCGCCGAGGCCGAGGCTGCCGTCGAAAGAGCCTTGCCCGGTGCGGTTTGTGTCTCTTACGGTCATGTGGGCGACGGGAACGTGCATCTCAACGTACTGCCCAACGCTGCGGCTGCCGAGACCGTGGATCAGCAGATCGATCGCGCGAAAACAGTTCTCAATGAGGTGCTGGATCGTTATGACGGGTCGATCAGTGCAGAGCACGGGCTGGGGCGTCTCAAAAAGGCCGATTTCGCCGCGCGCGCGTCTTCGGTTCATTCTGAGCTGCTTGAGCGGATAAAGCGGGCGATTGATCCGGCCTCGACGATGAACCCCGGTTGTCAGTTTGATCTGAGGGTCGACCGGACTGGGGCCGAATGAAGGAATAGGTGATGGAAAACGACTTTGAGCAGATCGCCCGCGCAGACCACCTGCCGACGCGGATCGCCACGCAATTCGCAAAGCGGATCTATGATGGCGTGCTCAAGCCGGGCGACAAGTTGCCTACCGAACATGCTATGTCCAAAACCTTCGGCGTGAGCCGCACCGTTGTCCGTGAGGCGATTGCGCAGCTCCGCAACGAGGGGCTTGTCGAGACCCGTCAGGGCGTCGGCGCTTTCGTGGTGGAGCGCACCGCGCGCCAGATCCGTCTCGAAGACGGCAAGAAGATGAACAAATACGCATTCAACGATCTCTATCAGCTGCGCGTGCCTCTGGAGATGGAGGCCGCAGCCCTCGCGGCGGCCCATCGCAGCGAGGCGCAGATGGCCGAGCTGGATGCCGCGATGGGCGGGCTGTCAGGCGCAACCGATTGGGGCAAGTCGGGGGTGACTGCGGACCTCGATTTTCACCGAATTATCGCAGAGGCGACGGGCAATGACTATTTCGTCCAATTCGTCACCGCGATCTCGGAACGCATCAGTCATGCAATCACAATCGCCCGCGCTGAGGGACAACTTGACGACGTGATCGCTTGGACGATCGAAGAGCACGCAGCGATTTGCGAAGCCATCCGGGCGCGTGACCCGGCGGCGGCGCGCGCGGCCATGCAGAACCATATGGTCCATTCGGCAGAGCGGGTTGGCCTGAAGTTCGAGTTTCTGGGCTAAGCCCGCATCACATAAATTTGAGTCGCCGCAGCCTCACAAATTAGGGGTTGTATTTTGAGTTGTAGTGTTGTCTGACATCATATGTCCGTACGGCATGAGGAGTTGCCGCATCGGGTCTCAAGGAGGGAGAATTGGCAGCTATGCTCAATTTGGAACCGGGCCGCATTGTGCCCGAGGATGAAGCACGCGCCCTGCTGATCGGCCGGGTTTGGTCGAAGGCTCAGGGCGGCCCCTGTGTGTGCGTTCTGCGCAGTGGGGCTTTGCACGACCTGACGCAGATCGCGGCGACGGTGTCGGGGCTGCTGGAGCGTGACGATCTGCATACCTGTCTTCGGCGCGAGGATCTGCCGGTGCTCGGGTCGCTTGCGGAATTCCTGTCGGGTGAGGCGGGGCAGCTCTTGGCACCGATCGACCTGCAGGCCGTCAAGGCCGCGGGCGTCACATTCGCTGAAAGCATGCTTGAGCGCGTGATCGAAGAGCGCGCAGGTGGCGATCTTCAGGCGGCCCATGAGATCCGCGCCCGCCTTGCCCCGGTGATCGGCGAGAGCCTGCGCGATATCGCCGCTGGATCGGAGGCGGCCGCGAAAGTGAAAACGCTGCTGCAAGAGATGGGCCTGTGGTCGCAATATCTCGAAGTTGGCATCGGCCCGGATGCCGAGATCTTCACCAAAGCGCAGCCCATGTCCTCTGTCGGCTGCGGCGCCGAGATCGGCATTCACCCGATTTCGGATTGGAACAATCCCGAGCCCGAGATCGTGCTTGCGATCCGCTCTGACGGCACGATCCTTGGCGCGACGCTCGGCAATGACGTGAACCTGCGCGATGTCGAGGGGCGCTCGGCGCTGCTTCTGGGCAAGGCGAAGGACAACAACGCCTCCTGCGCGCTCGGCCCGTTCCTGCGGATCTTCGATGAGCACTTCACCCTCTCCGATGTCGAAACGGCGGTCGTCAGCCTGCATGTGCGCGGCGCGGACGGGTTCGAGATGTCGGGCGAAAGCCGGATGGAGGCGATCAGCCGCTCCCCCTCAGAGCTGACCCGGCAGATGCTCAATCGCAGCCATCAATATCCCGACGGGGCGGTGCTGTTCCTCGGGACGCTTTTCGCGCCTGTGCAGGATCGCCGCGCGCCGGGGCAGGGCTTTACCCATGAGACCGGCGACGAGGTCGAGATTGCCTCGCCGCGACTGGGGGCCTTGGTCAACCGGGTCGCGCGCTGCGACGCCTGTCCCGAATGGGTTTTCGGCAGCCGGGCCTTGATCGCCAATCTGGTCGCGCGCGGCCTTGGCGACAGGGTGTAAGCGCATGCAGAAATTCACCAAATTCTTCTTTCGTACCCTCGATATCGTGCTGGCGCTCTTGCTTGCGGGCATGGCTCTGATGGTCTTTCTCAATGTCATCCTGCGCTACGCGTTCGACAGCGGTATCGTCGTCTCCGAAGAGCTGTCGCGCTTCTTCTTTGTCTGGCTGACCTTCATCGGCGCGGTCGTGGCGCATCACCATCACATGCATATGGGCATGGAGACCGTGGTCGCAGCCTTTGGTCGGCGCGGGCGCAAGGTCCTGATGGGGCTGAGCGAGGTCGTGATCATCGGCTGTTCGGCGGTATTGCTGATTGGCACATGGAAGCAGCTCCCGATCAACATGACGATGGCCGCGCCAGTGACGATGATGCCGATGGGCTTCGTCTACGGCTCCGGCCTGTTCACGGCCGCGGGGATCATCGCGATCTCGCTCGAGCGGTTGTTCAGATTGCTGACTGGCCGGATGAGCGATGCCGAATTCGACCGTTTCGCAGGTCAGCACCACGATGCAGATGAGACTGAGGGGCGCGCATCATGACTCTTGTTGTCTTTCTCGTCTCGCTGATCGGCGCCATGGCCATTGGCGTTCCGGTCGCCTTCGCTCTGATCTTCTGCGGCATCGTGCTGATGGAATATCTGGGCATGTTCAACACCCAGATCATCGCCCAGAACATGGCGATTGGTGCCAATACCTTCACCCTTCTCGCGATCCCGTTCTTCATCCTCGCGGGCGAGTTGATGAATGCAGGCGGGCTGTCGCGCCGGATCATCGACTTCGCGATTGCCTGCGTCGGGCATATCCGGGGCGGCCTTGGCATCGTTGCGATCATGGCGGCAGTGATCTTGGCCTCGATCTCGGGCTCTGCTGCGGCAGACAGCGCCGCGCTGGCCGCGATCTTGCTGCCGATGATGCGCCGCGCGGGCTACAACGTGCCGCGCTCTGCAGGCCTGATCGCCGCAGGCGGCGTGATCGCGCCGGTAATCCCACCCTCGATGGCTTTCATCATCTTTGGGGTCGCAAGCAACCTGTCGATCTCCAAGCTGTTCATGGCCGGGATCGTACCCGGTGTCCTGATGGGGACGGTGCTGATCGTGACCTGGCTATTCGTGGCCCGAAAGGACAATGCGGAGACCCTCGCGCGCGCCAGTTGGAGCGAGCGGGGCCGGGCCGGTCTGCGCGCGATCTGGGCGCTCGGCATGCCGGTGATCATTCTGGGCGGCATCAAGTTCGGCGTCGTCACCCCGACCGAGGCTGCGGTGATCGCGACCTTCTATGCGCTTTTCGTGGGGCTCTTCGTCTATCGCGAGCTCAGCCTGAAATCGTTGCCGGGCGTGTTCATCGCGGCGGGACGTACGACGGCTGCGATCATGTTTCTGGTCTGCGCCGCGCTGGTGTCGGCATGGCTCATCACCATGGCGAATATCCCGGCGGAGCTTGGCAGCATCATCGAGCCGCTGATCGAGCATCCGAAGCTTTTGATGGCCTTCATCATGGTCCTCGTCATCCTCGTCGGCACCGCGCTCGATCTGACGCCGACGATCCTGATCCTGACCCCGGTGCTCTTGCCGCTGGTGCTCAAGGCGGGGATCGATCCGATCTATTTCGGTGTGATGTTCATCATGAATTGCTGCATCGGGCTGCTGACGCCGCCCGTGGGTGTTGTCCTCAATGTGGTCAGCGGGGTTGGGAGGATCCCGCTGGGCCGTGTCGTCATGGGCGTCTGGCCGTTTCTTGTGGCCGAGATCCTCGTGCTCTTCGTTCTCGTGGCCTTTCCACAAATTGTGCTGGTTCCAGCGCATTGGTTCTACTGACCAGTCACGGCTCAACTCTTGCCAACGCTAATTTCTAAAGGGAGGAAACTATGAAATCCAAGGCAATCAAAGCAGCGCTTCTGCTTGGCACGATGATGGCGGTCGCAAGCCCGGCCGCTGCCGAATTCCACAATCGCACGATCCGGATCTCGAACGGCGTCGCCGAGAACCATCCCGTGCATAATGGCATCGACGCCATGCAGCAGTGTCTTGATAAAAAGACCGGCGGCAAGATGAAGCTGCAGGCCTATTGGAGCGGCGCGCTTGGCGGCGATCTTCAGGCAACTCAGGCGCTGCGCTCGGGCACGCTGGATGCGGTTGTGACCTCGTCCTCGCCGCTCGTCGGCATCGAACCTGCGCTTGGCGTCTTCGATCTGCCGTTCCTGTTCCAGACCAATCAGGAAGCCTACACCGTCATGGATGGCGATTTCGGCACGTTCCTCAATAAGAAACTCGAAGGCAAAGGGCTTGTGAACCTCGCCTATTGGGAGAACGGCTTCCGCAACGTGTCGAACTCCAAGCGTCCGATTACCAAATGGGAAGACCTCAAGGGCCTCAAGATCCGCGTGATGCAAAACAACATCTTCTTGGATACGTTCGACAATCTCGGGGCCAACGCAACGCCGATGGCCTTCGGCGAGGTTTTCTCGGCGCTTGAGACCGGCGCGATCGACGCACAGGAAAACCCCTATGTCACGATCGATACCTCGAAATTCTACGAGGTGCAGAAATATATCAGCGAGACGAAGCACGCCTACACGCCTTTCCTCTTCCTGTTCTCCAAGCCGATCTTCGACACGCTCGATCCCGACGAGCAGGACGCGCTGCGGACCTGCGCGGTTGAGGGTGGCACGGTCGAGCGCAAGGTGATTCAGGATCTCAACAAGGCCTCGCTTGAGAAAATGGAAAAGGCCGGGATCAAGTTCAACAAGGTCTCGCCCGAAGAACTGACCCGGATGCGTGAGAAATCGCAGGTCGTCTATGACAAGCACCGCGACGAGATCGGCGGCGACGTGATCGACCGCGTGCAAAAGACGCTCGACGGTCTGCGCGCCGACCAGCACGCCAGCAGCAACTGACGCCGCACGCCGTAGCCAGACCCCCGTCCGCCTGACATATTCGGCGGATCTTGAGGCGGGCCATTTCCTCCGGCCCGCCTCGCCAACATTATTGAGACAGAAATCCAAGGAGAGGCCGATGAGCACATTTGATCTCACAGGTAAAACCGCATTGGTGACGGGGTCATCACGCGGCCTGGGCCGAACCTTCGCCGAAGCCCTATGCGCTGCAGGCGCGCATGTGGTGCTCAACGGTGTGAATGCCGACCGGCTTGCGCAGACGCGCGATGAGATGGCCGCCCAAGGTTATGCGGTGAGCGCCGCGGCCTTCGATGTCTCTGACGAGGCCGCCGTGCGCGGGGCATTCGACCGGCTCGACGCGCAAGGCCACAGCCCGGACATTCTTGTGAATAATGCAGGCATTCAGCTGCGCCGCCCGATGCTGGAGCTGAGCGCAGCGGATTGGCAGCGCGTGATGGATACCAACCTGACCTCTGCCTTCCTGTGCGGTCGCGAGGCGGCTTCGCGGATGATCGCGAAAGGCGGCGGAAAGATCATCAATATCGGCTCTCTGATGAGCGATCTCGCCCGCGCGACGGTCGCGCCTTATACGGTCGCCAAGGGCGGCATCAAGATGCTGACACGCTCGATGGCGGCAGAATGGGCGGGCTCGAACATCCAAGCCAACGCCATCGGCCCCGGCTATATGATGACCGATATGACGCAACCGCTTCAGGACGACGTCAAATTTGACAGCTGGGTCCGTGGCCGCACGCCCGCCGGGCGCTGGGGACGGCCCGAGGAGCTGCAGGGCGCGGTCGTGTTTCTCGCCTCTGCCGCGTCAGATTTCGTCAACGGGCAGATCCTCTATATCGACGGCGGCATGACGGCGGTTCTTTAACCTTCGCCTACCGCGCATCTGGCCCGCGACAAACCCAAAAGGAGACATCATGACCTTCACCCCGCACGGAAAACACCTGATCGCTGGCGACTGGGTGGGCACCGACAAAACGTTTGCATCCGATCCCGCGCATGGGCCGAGCCATGAGTTCTGCGCCGGCACGGTCGAGATGGTGAACGCGGCTTGCGCGGCGGCGGAAGAGGCGTTCTGGGACTACGGCTATACGAGCCGTGAGACCCGCGCGAATTTCCTCGAGACCATCGCCGATGAGATCGACGCGCGGGGCGAAGCGATCACCGAGATCGGCACGCAGGAAAGCGGGTTGCCCGAGGCCCGGCTGCAGGGCGAGCGGGGCCGCACCGTGGGCCAGTTGCGCCTCTTTGCCGAGCATATTCGCAAGGGTGACTATCTCGACCGTCGTCACGACGAGGCGCTCCCCGACCGCCAGCCGCTGCCGCGTCCCGACATGCGGATGATCCAGCGTCCGATCGGCCCGGTTGCGGTGTTCGGCGCGTCGAACTTCCCGCTGGCGTTCTCAACAGCAGGCGGCGACACCGCTGCCGCTCTGGCTGCGGGCTGCCCGGTTGTGGTGAAGGGCCATTCCGCCCATCCCGGCACCGGCGAAATCGTGGCCGAGGCGATCAAGGCGGCGGTTGAAAAATGCGGCATGCCCAAGGGCGTGTTCAGCCTGATCCAGGGCGGGCGGCGCGATGTGGGGCAGGCACTGGTCCAGCATCCGCTGATCAAGGCGGTGGGCTTCACCGGTAGCTTGGGCGGTGGCCGCGCGCTCTTTGATCTTTGCGCGCAGCGCCCCGAGCCGATCCCGTTCTTTGGTGAGCTGGGCTCGGTCAATCCGATGTTCCTGCTGCCCGAGGCCGCGAAGGCGCGCGGGGCCGAAATCGGCACCGGCTGGGCAGGCTCGCTGACGATGGGCGCGGGTCAGTTCTGCACCAATCCCGGCATTGCTGTGGTCGAAGAAGGCCCGGCAGGCGATGCTTTCGTGCGCGCCGCGAAAGAGGCGCTGTCGGCCTCCGGCCCGCAGGTCATGCTGACCGAAGGGATCGCGCAGGCCTACCGCGATGGCAAAGAGCGCTTCGACACCCGCAATTCCGTGACCCCGGTGCTGACGACCGAGCAGGACGGCCGCAACGCCGCGCCGAACCTCTATGAGACGAGCGCGGAGAATTACCTGCAGGACCACGCGCTTGGCGAAGAAGTCTTCGGGCCGCTCGGCCTTGTCGTGCGGGTTTCGGACCCGGGCCAGATGGTCGAGCTGGCGAAGGGTTTTGAAGGCCAGCTGACCGCGACCATGCATCTTGAGGACGGCGATGCCGCGCTTGCGCGCAAGCTGTTGCCGGTGCTTGAGCGCAAGGCGGGCCGCGTGCTGGCGAATGGCTTTCCGACCGGCGTAGAGGTCAGTGAAGCGATGGTCCATGGCGGGCCCTATCCGGCATCGACCAATTTCGGCGCGACCAGCGTCGGCACGCTCTCGATCCGGCGCTTTCTGCGTCCGGTCTGCTACCAGAATATCCCGGAGGGCGTGCTGCCTGCGGATATCGCCTGAATCCCGAGAACCCGCCGGTCAGGTTTCAAAGCCTGACCGGCGCCTCGTCACTCTTGATCGATGGAGATCACGATCTTGCCGACAGCGTGCCCGTCCTTGAGCGCGGCATAGGCTTCAGTCGTCTCGCCCATCGGGTAGACGCGGTCGATGATGGGGCGAATGATCCCGTCTTCCATCAACTTGGCGATCTCTGTGAGCATTGCGCCGTCGGGCTCCATGAGAAACCATTCGAACCGAACACCGTGCTTTGCGGCCAGATTGTCCGTGTCCTGTCCCTTGATCGAGACGAGGGTGCCACCCTTCTTGAGAACCTTGAACGAGCGGTTCAGCGTCTCGCCGCCCAGCATGTCAAAGACGATGTCGTAATCTGACAGCTCCTCGTCGAAGGCTTGGCTGTGATAGTCGATCACGATATCCGCGCCGATCTCGCGCACCAGATCCGCGTTGCGGGGGCTGCAGGTCGTGGCGACATGGGCCCCGACATGTTTCGCGATCTGGATCGCCAGCGTGCCGACCCCGCCCGATCCGGCATGGATCAGGACCTTGTCGCCCGATTTCATTCCCGCCGTCGAGATCAGCGCCTGCCACGCGGTCAGCCCGGCGAGCGGCACCGAGGCGGCCTCTTCGTGGCTGAGATTGGCGGGCTTCAAGGCCAGTTCATTTGCTTTGACGCGGGCGATCTGCGCAATCGCGCCTGCGTCTTGCTGATTGGGGCGGGCAAAGACCGCGTCGCTCACATTGAAGCCGGTGACATCCGCGCCGAGTTGCGTGATCACTCCCGAGACGTCGAACCCCATGACATGGGGAAAATCCAGCGGCATGTTCTCTTTCATCACGCCCGATTGCAGGATGTAATCGATGGGGTTCACGCTGGATGCATGCACGGCAATCAAGACGGAATCGGCGCTGATCGCAGGCGGATCGATGTCGGCGATCTCAATTTCGGTGTCGTAGTCGCGGATGATGGCGGCTTTCATGGACCTATCTCCTGGATGGGGGGCGATTTCCAACGGATATGGGACGCCCGGGTCGTATCTGTCCGCTCATAGCTGTGTCGGATGCGCGCGAAAGCAACTTCCGCAGGGCGTCGCGAGAGCTCAGGAGAGACCGCTTTTGCATGGGCATGCAGGGCAGGCCACGCGCGTATCCGCCTGCACAACAGGATTGACCCAATCTGGTTTGCTCATATTCTTAAATCTCGGGTGAGCTTCGGTTCGCTTCGGCAATCGGATCTAGGGGAGGAGAGACGATATGTGCCATGTTTTCACCGGTCAGGACCCGGAGCGCTATTCTTGTGAAACCCGCAGGCTGCGGCTGAACGGGCAGAGCACGAGCATCCGGCTTGAGAATGCGTTTTGGGATATTCTCGACGAGATCGCCGCGCGCGATGGGGTGTCGACGCCCACTTTCATCTCGACGCTGCATTCTGAAGTGCTTGAACTGCGCGGAGAACCGTCGAATTTCACGTCGCTGCTGCGCTGCTCTTGCCTGAAATTCTTACAGATTTCAAACGAGCGCCCGGCGCTTTCTGTCGCAGCTGAATAGGCGCAAGTCTGACGTCAAACATTCTGCAAGGGTAGTATAGACCTACTACCCGCGCCACCTTCGCACGCCGCTAAGCTTTCAGGACAACTGACAGCAACATAGCGGGAGTAACCGGTGGCAAAATCCATCCATTCCATGATCCGTGTCCTCGACGAGGACCGCTCGATTGCGTTCTACAACAAGGCCTTTGGCCTTGAAGTGGCGGACCGGCTCGACTTTCCGGATTTTACGCTCGTCTATCTGAGCAATGCCGAGAGCGATTTCGAGCTTGAGCTGACGATCAACAAGGACCGGACCGAACCCTATGACCTTGGCGATGGCTACGGTCATTTCGCGGTGTCGGTCGATGATCTCGAAGCCGAACATAAGCGCTTTGAGGCCGAGGGCCTCGCGCCCCGCAAACTCGTGGAATTCGCGCCGGCTGGGGAGACCGTCGCGAAATTCTTTTTTGTGGCTGATCCCGATGGCTACCAGATCGAGGTGCTCGGGCGGGAAGGTCGCTTCAAGTGAGTTTTTCCTAAGGGAGACATCAGGGAGGAGATGACAATGGCAACCAAGGTAAGCCCGAAAGGGATGACCAGACGGCAGCTTTTGGCGCGGGCAACCGTCGCCGGGGCCAGCTTCGTCGTGGGCTCGGGGTTCGTGGCGGCGCGCAATGCCGCATGGGCGACCGAGCTTACGGCGATCTCGCCTACGGCCTTCGCGACGCTCGTGCAGATGGCGCGCGATATCTATCCGCACGATAAGATCGAAGACCAGTATTATGTCATCGCGGTGAAAGGCTACGATACCGCCGAGACTGCGCCCGAGATCGCGATGGGCGTCTCGGCCCTCGATGCGGCCGCGCGTGGCAAGGGCTTTGCAAGCTATCTCTACACCAGTTGGGAGGATGATCGGGTGCGGATCCTGAGGGGCATGGAGGAGAGCCCCTTCTTTCAAAAGGTCCGCGGCGGTCTGGTGACGGGTCTCTATAACCAGAAAGCGATCTGGCCGGTCTTTGGCTATGAGGGCGAGTCCTATTCCAAGGGCGGCTACATCAATCGCGGTTTTGACGACATCGACTGGCTGTAAGGGAGGCAGACATGGTTGCGAAATTTGAACTGAGCGACGACAGCGTCGTTGTCATCATCGGCACCGGGGCAGGCGGCGGCGTCTTGGCCAATGAACTGGCACAAAAGGGCGTCAAGGTTGTGGCGCTGGAAGCGGGCGGTCGCTATCTGCCCGAGGATTACATCAATGACGAATGGGACAGTTTCGGCCAGCTCGCCTGGACCGAGCCACGCACGACCAGTGGCGATTGGCGCGTGTCCAAGGATTTCTCCGGTCTGCCCGCATGGATCGTGAAGGCGGTCGGCGGCACCTCGATCCACTGGGCGGGGGCGAGCCTTCGGTTCCAAGAGCACGAGTTCAAGGCGAAGACCCATTACGGCGATGTCGACGGGGCGAACCTGCTCGACTGGCCGATCGATCCCGCCGAGCTTGCGCCTTACTACGACAAGGCCGAAGCCAAGCTTGGGGTCACGCGCACCGGGGGGCGTCCGGGGCTGCCGGGCAGCAATAACTTCAAGGTGCTCGAGAAAGGGGCCAAGGCGCTGGGCTATAAGGAAGTGAACACAGGCCATATGGCGATCAATTCGGTCGAATATGATGACCGGATGGCGTGCCAGCAGACGGGTTTTTGTTTTCAGGGCTGCAAATGGGGCGCCAAGTGGTCCTCTGCCTACACCGACATTCCGCGCGGCGAGGCGACGGGCAATCTTGAGGTGCGCGATCACAGCCACGTCGCGCGCATCGTGCATGACGATAAGGGCCGTGCATCCGGGGTCGAGTATTTCGATCAGGATGGCAATCTGCAGATGCAAAAGGCCAAGATCGTCTGCGTCGCGGGTAATTCCATCGAAAGCCCGCGCGTGCTGTTGAATTCGCATTCGTCGATGTTCCCCGACGGCCTTGCGAACAGCTCGGGGCAGGTGGGACGCAACTACATGCGCCACACGACGGGCTCGGTCTATGGCGTCTTCGATAAACCGGTCAGAATGTGGCGCGGCACGACGATGGCGGGCATCATCCGCGACGAGTCTCGCCATGATCCCTCGCGGGGCTTTGTGGGCGGGTATGAGCTGGAGACGCTCAGCCTCGGTCTGCCCTTCATGGCAGCGTTCCTCGATCCGGGAAGCTGGGGGCGCGAGTTTACCTCGGCGCTGGATGACTACGAGAACATGGCCGGGATGTGGATCGTGGGCGAGGATATGCCGCAGGAAACGAACCGGATCACGCTCAACCACGGGGTCAAAGACGCCTACGGGCTGCCGGTCGCGAATGTGAACTACACTGATCACCCGAATGACCGGGCGATGCGCGATCATGCCTATGCGCGCGGCAAGGCGATCTACGAGGCTGTGGGCGCAACCCGCACCTTGCCGACGCCTCCCTATCCCTCGACGCATAACCTCGGCACCAACCGGATGTCCGAGCGCCCGCGCGATGGCGTCGTGAACATGCACGGTCAGGCCCATGACGTGCCCAATCTCTTCGTCTCGGACGGCTCGCAATTCACCACCGGCGCGTCGGAAAACCCGACGCTCACCATTGTGGCCTTGGCGATCCGGCAGGCCGATTTCATCTCCAATGAGATGTCGAAGGGCAATATCTGATCGCGCGAGGATGCGCTAAGACGAAAAAAAGACCGGGCTGCCCAAGGGTGGCCCGGTCTTTGTTTTTGAGCTGCGTTTGAGCGGTCACCCGATCGCGGTCGGCAGGGTCAGTGGCGCGCAGCCACTCTCAGCCCCAAACGCTTTCAAACTCGCGCCATTCGCCCTTGCTCATGCCCGAGTTCTCCTGCGTGACCTCTTCGCCCGCCAAGCGCCGCTTGAGGATCTCGACCGCCTTGCCAGACAGGTTCACCCCGCCAAGGCGGTAATCCTCAAAGGCTGAATAGGCTGCGGGCACCCAGTCGCGCACGATATCGCACATCGTCTCGGCATAGACGCGGATTTCGTATTGGGCATGGCTGTCGGCGCGCAGGCGCAGGAAGTGGAAGAGGTTGTGCAGATCCACCTTCCAATACCATTGGGTGTAGATATTGGTGGGCAGGTTCATTCGCGCCAGCTCGCGGGCGAGGCCCTGCTTGCCGCTTTCCTCGTCGGGGGTCAGCATGTCCTCGTAATGGTCATAGCTGCGCATCGCATCTTCGCGCAGAATGTCGAGCACGCGGGCGGCCTCTGCACCTTCGAGAACCGCGCCCCGGCCCTGATGGTTCTGGCTCGATTGTGCAGCCAGCTGTCCCGCCTCGGGGATGTAGAATTCACGGTCGAGGATCGAGTAGCGCGCGGAGTATTCGTTGACATTGGCGGTGCGGTGACGAATCCACTGGCGGGCGACAAAGACCGGAAGTTTGACGTGGAACTTCACTTCGCACATCTCGAACGGGGTCGAGTGCCAGTGCCGCATCAGATAGCGGATCAGCCCTGCGTCCGTGTTCACCGTCTTGGTGCCGCGCCCATAAGAGACCCGCGCGGCCTGACAGATCGCGGAATCATCGCCCATATAGTCGATGACGCGGACCAGCCCGTGATCGAGCACGTTATGGGCGCTGTAGAGCCGCGCCTCCATCCCCGGGGAGACCGCGCGCAGGGTTTGCTGGGGCGCGCCGCGCTGGGCGGCGATCTCGGCCTCTTGTTCGGGGGTAAGCGCCATCTGTCAGTCCTCCATGTCGAATCGCACTGACTATATCTTCGAAGACGTGGCGGGTGAACCGCCAGATGATGTGGTGCCCGTCTTGGGGCGCGGTTTGTCTCTCTCAGGGCACGTGTCTCAATCGGCTCTTTGCGCCTTGTCGCGCCGCCTCATAGGGCTATCGTCAGGGCTCAAATCTGACCGGAGGACCCTGATGAAAATCGAATACCTGCACACGATGGTGCGTGTTCTCGATCTTGAGAAATCGATCGCGTTTTACGAGATGCTGGGGCTCAAGGAGCGGCGGCGCATCGAGAATGACAAAGGCCGCTTCACGCTGGTCTTCCTGTGCCCGCCCGGCCAAGAGGATGGGCGCGCAGATGTCGAGCTGACCTGGAACTGGGACGGCGATAGCGGTCTGCCCTCTGACAGCCGCCATTTCGGCCATCTCGCCTACCGGGTCGAGAATATCTACGAGCTGTGCCAGTCGCTGATGGATAACGGCGTGACGATCAATCGGCCGCCGCGCGATGGCCATATGGCCTTCGTGCGTTCCCCCGACAATGTGTCGGTCGAGCTGCTGCAGATGGGAGAGCCCCTGCCGATCCAGGAGCCGTGGTCGAGCATGGAGAATTCCGGGAGCTGGTAAGCGGCCCGGAGGAGGGGCTCTGCCCCTCGGCGCTTCGCGCCTCACCGCGGGGATATTTGGATCAAGAGGAAGGGGCCGCAGACGGCTATTTCCGAAAGTGATCTTTAAGTTTTTCAAAGGGGCTGCGGGGGGACTCAGCAGCCCTTTTTTGTACCGGGGCCGGAGCTGCGCCGGGGGCATCGCTGGCGGGTGTGGGCTTGCCTTGTGTTCCGGTTGAGGGGCGCGGGGGGCTGACGCGCAGGGCCACGGCATTGAGGAATTTCGGCCCATTGCCCGCAGCCAGCTCGACCGCCCCATCCGAGATTCCGCGCAAAAGATCATCGAGCATGTCCTGCTCGGATTTGGCAAAATCGCTGAGCACATAGCCTGCCACCCGGTCTTTATGGCCTGGATGACCAATACCAAGGCGCACCCGCGCATATTCAGGGCCGAAATGCTGATGGATGGAGCGCAGCCCGTTATGGCCCGCATGGCCGCCACCTTGCTTCACGCGGCATTTTCCGGGGGCAAGGTCGAGCTCATCGTGAAAGACGGTGATCTCGCTGGTGTCGGTTTTGTAGAAATCGGCGGCTGCCCGCACGGATTGGCCCGAAAGGTTCATGAAGGTTTCGGGTTTGAGAAGGACGATGCGCTCCGAGCCGAGGCGGCCTTCGCTGACCTGACCTTGGAATTTCGCGCGCCACGGTCCGAAATGATGATCTTGTGCAATCCGGTCCAGCGCCATGAAGCCGATATTATGGCGGTTCCGGGCGTATTTCGCGCCGGGATTTCCCAGACCAACCCAAAGTAGCATCGCGACATGCCTCCGTCCGCTTCGACCCGGGGCGTCGCCCTGATCGCGCGCCCTTCCGCTTTAGGGGTATTTCAAGCGGACCGGGGAGGAAAGGGGGCGCAGGCGATCAGGGCAGGAGCATCTCGTCTTTGAAGGCCCGGGTCTCGGCGCGACGTGCCGCGAGGGCCGCGCGCAGTTGCAGCGTTGTTTCATGAGTCCGGCAGGCATCTTGCTGATGAATGCGGACCTCTGTTTCTGCGAGCAGGCGATCAACTATCGGTTGCTGCTTGGACCAGTTCGGTGCAGGCTGCGAACGTTGCGTTTTGCGAGCTTCTCGAGTCCTGAGCAGTTCGCTGTTGCGCTCAGCGCGCTTTTGCATGCGCGTTCCAGGGCGAAAGCTTGTTGGGACGCAGGCTGCAGCCGCCTGAAAAAGCGCAGATTTCTGCTGGTGGATATATGCCAGCACATCTGAAGTCGTTACTTTTTTCATGGCGCTCTCTTTCGCGAGACTCATCTATAGGTTGCAATCACCCTATCGCAATCATTGCGAATTGCGACGGAAATATTCTCACATTCACGTGAGGGTCGCCAAAAAGTTGCATTTCGATCATGCGGATAGGTGTTTTGAGAGTGGTATTGAGGGGCGGCGGAGCCATGAGAAAAGGCGGCAACCCAGAGGGTGCCGCCTTAATTTGAAGCGTATCGTGAGGCTTGCGAGGATTACTCCTCGGCGTTGGCCTCTTCGCCTTCGGCATCCGCATCGTCGTCAGAGGAGCCGCCGCCGAAGCCTTTGGGCTGTGCGACATTGGCGATGACAAAGTCACGGTCGATCGTGGGCTTGGCGCCTTTGGGCAGCGTCACGTCCGAGATGTGGATGGTGTCGCCGATGTCTTTGCCTTCGAGGTCGACAACGATCTGATCAGGAATATCGCCTGCCAGCACGTTCAGTTCGACTTCCGGACGCACGGCCACGAGGGTGCCGCCACGCTTGAGACCGGGGGCCTTCTCGTGGTTGATGAACTCAACATGCACGAAAAGCGAGATCCGCGAGTTGCGGTGCGTACGCATGAAATCAACGTGGGTCGGCAGATCCTTGACCACGTCTTTCTGCACGCCGCGGCAGATCACGCGGACATCTTCTTCGCCAGCCATCTTCAGGTTGAAGAGGGTCGACATGAAGCGGCCCTTGCGCAGGCGCGTCAGAAGCTTGTTGTAGTCGAGGTTGATCGCGATCGGGTCGCGGCCGTCACCGTAGACGACGCCGGGTACGAGGCCCTCGCGGCGAGCTTTGCGGGCGGCCCCCTTGCCTGTCCCCGAGCGCGCCACGGCGTCGAGAGTTTCGATCTCTTTTGCCATTGCTGGTCTCCAATTTGTCAAAATGGTGGGCTGCCTCCAAGGGTGTCGGGCCCACAAGTCCGCGCGGATACTTGGCATCGGGGCTGAAAGCAAGGGGATTCGTACCTATGCGGCGCCTCAAGGACCACTTGGCGTGGCCGGGGCGCGATGATAGCGCTAGCGGGTATCGGAAATATGGGGGCGCGCAATGGGGCTCAAGACAGTGATAGCGACGAGCCGTGCAACCGGGGTGGGGCTCGGCGCGCTTGGGTTCTTCTGGGGCGGGTTTGCCGCTTTGATGCCCGACTGGCAGGCGCGCGCCGGTGTCTCGGACGGGGTTTTGGGGCTCTTGCTGCTGCTCTCGGCCGTGGGCGGAATGAGCGGGATGGCTGCGGGGCCGCGGGTGCAATCCGGGCTGGGGCGCGTGGCGCTGCCGGTTCTCACGCTCCAACTGGGGCTTGTCGGGATGGTGGCTTGGGCGATTGGTTCGCCGCTGGCATTGGGTTTGGTGCTGCTGTGGCTGGGCTGGTCGATGTCGGGGCTTGATATTGCGAGCAATGTCGAGATTTCGCATCGCGAGGCGCAGATCGGGCTCTCCTTGATGAACTGGAACCATGCGCTGTTTTCCTTTTGCTTCGCGGCGAGTGCGGGCCTGAGCGGCGTTGCGCGGCGCGCAGGTGCTGAGCCGGGCTGGATCATGGCGCTGGTCGGCGCGCTCGTGATCTGCGCGGCGCTCGCGACCTATGAACCGCCGGCTCAGCCGCGCGAAGGCTCCGAGCCGGGGGCTGCGCGCGCCAAGACGCCGTGGCTGGTGGTCATCCCGGCGGGCGCGATGTTGTTTTTCGCCTTCGTGGCCGAGAACTCCACCGAAAGCTGGTCGGCTTTGCATATCGAGCGCAATTTCCACGCCGCGGCGGGCGAGGGGGCGTTCGGCCCGATGATGCTGGGGCTGACGATGGGGATGGGGCGGCTCTTTGGTCAGATCGTGGCGGCACGTCTGGGCGAGCGGCGTCTGATCGTGCTGTCGGCCTGTATCGGCGCGTTTGGCGCGCTTTTGACGGCGCTCGCTCCGATCAAGCTGCTGGCGATTTTGGGCATCGCGCTGATCGGGATCGGGGCGGCGGTGGTCGTGCCCTCGACCAATTCGCTCTTGGGGCGCAGAGTAAAGCCCCGCGCCCGACCGCTGGCCCTGTCGCGGGCCTGGCTGATCGGGTTCACCGGCTTTTTCATCGGGCCGGTCGCGATGGGCGCGATTGCCGAAGGCGTGGGGCTTCGCTGGGCCTTTGGGGTCGTGGCCGTGATCATGGCGGCCATCGTGCCGGGATTGCTCCGCTTGCTGAAAGCGCCTCAGGAATAGCTGTCGAAGAAGTCCTTGGGCACCAGAAGGTTGTGACGGCCGAGCGCTGCGGGGGTTGTCTCGCCACACAGCGCCATCGTCGTGTCGAGCTCTTTCTGGATCACCTCGAGCGCGCGGGTCACGCCCGGCTCGCCCATCGCGCCCAGCCCGTGGATATAAGCCCGTCCGATCATCACGCCTTTCGCCCCCAGCGCCAGCGCCTTGAGCACATCCTGCCCCGAGCGGATGCCGCTATCCATCCAGACCTCGGTCTTGTTGCCGACAGCCTGCACGATGGAGGGCAGCACGCGCAGCGAGGACAAAGCCCCGTCCAACTGGCGCCCGCCATGGTTCGAGACCACGATCGCATCAGCGCCCGTCGCGGCGGCCAGCTCGGCGTCTTCGGGGTTGAGGATACCCTTCAAGATCACCTTGCCGCCCCACATATCCATCAAGTGCTTGATCCGGTCCCAATCGAGCCTTTGATCGAATTTCGCCGCTGTCCAAGCCGCCAGCGAGGAAGTATCGCCCTCCATCTCGACATGGCCGACGATATTGCCAAAGAACCGCCGCTTGGTTTGCAGCATCTCAAGGCCCCAGCGCCATTTCGTCGCGAGATCGGCTAGGACTGCCGGGGTTAGCTTGGGCGGCGTCGTCAGCCCGTTCTTGAGGTCCTTGTGGCGTTGCCCCAGCAGTTGCAGATCGACGGTGATCACCAGCGCCGAGCAGCCTGCCGCCCGCGCGCGCTCCAGCACCCGCCGGTTATAATCGTCATCGGTCAGCGTGTAGATCTGGAACCAGAACGGCGCGCTTGTGTGTTCGGCCACATCTTCGATGGAGCAGACCGACATCGTGGACAGGGTGTAGGGCACGCCGAATTTCTCGGCGGCTTTCGCAGCCTTGATCTCGCCATCGGCACGCTGCATCCCGGTGAGCCCAACCGGCGCGAGTGCCACCGGCATCGCGCGGTTCTCGCCCAGCATCGGCCCTGCGGTCGAGCGGCCCGTCAAATCCACAGCGACTTTCTGGTTCAGCCGGATCTGTGCGAAATCGGTCGTGTTCTCGCGAAAGGTCTGCTCGGTATACGAACCGCTCTCGGCGTAATCGTAGAACATCTTGGGGGTGCGGCGTTTGTGCAGCCGCTTGAGATCGTCGATGCAGGTGATCACGGGCATGGGTTTTCCTCCCCCTCTTGCTCCCGTCGTTCTTAGCGCTTGGCTGACACCTGTGCAATTGGCCAGCGCGGGCGGCATGCGGTCGCGTCGGGAAGACGCGGCGGGCGCGCCTTAGAAGTCGACGGAGACGCCCGGCAGATCGAGTTCCTTCAGAAGATCGCGCAATTCCTGCCGTGCGGCGACATTGGAGATATTGAGGTTCTCGATCCCCAGATCCTTGAGGTCGAGCAGCGTCAGCCCGCGCGGGAACAATTCGCGGAAGATCACCCGCTCGGCAAAGCCCGGAGCGACGCGGAAACCGATCCGCTTGGAGAGCTGTTCGAGCGCCGCGCCGACCTTGCGCTTGTTGTGCATCTGCTGGGCGCCCACGCGATTGCGCAGCACGATCCAGTCAATCGGCTTGAGCCCGGCCTTGGCGCGCAACTGACGCGCCGACCAGACCATCTCGGAATAGATCGAGGGGCCGATCACCTTCGAGGTCACCGGATCAATCCGCGCGAGCAGGTCGAAATCGATGAAGCTGTCATTGAGCGGCGTGACCAGCGTATCGGCCAGCGAATGGGCGACCTGGCTCAGCCGGGTATGCGAGCCGGGGCAGTCGATCAGGATGAAATCGCAGCTTTGCTCCATCTCGGCGACCGCGGTGGACAGGCGGTGATCGAAGGGGTTCTCGCCGGGATCGAGGCTGGCCGTGTCGACCTCGGGCAGCTCGCGGTAATCGGGGGTCGGCAGATCGAGGGACTCGCGGGCGCAAAAGGCCAGCCGGTTCTCGATATAGCGCCCGAAACTGCGCTGGCGCAGGTCGAGATCGAGCGCACCGACGCGCCAGCCCATCCGAGCCAGCGCGGTGGCCACGTGCATCGAAGTGGTGGATTTCCCCGAGCCACCCTTTTCATTGCCCATCACGATGATATGCGCCACGTTCCAATCCCCGCCCTGTCTTGTGTTTCGTCCCTTGGCAGACACTATAGATTGTCACAAGACACGGTGGAAGACTATGTAAAGGGCCGCATGCCACGACAGGAGGAAACACTGTGTTTTGGCAACAGGCGGGGCGTTTTGCGCCGCGATTGGCGCAAAATGGGCATCGGGATCGCGGTGGTGAGGCGGCTCACCGGGCGTGAAACTCAGCTTTGCTGCATCCGGTCGATATAGGCGCGCAGTTCCTCGGCCTCGTGGCGGGCATCACGCAGCCCCTCCATCGCGGCGCGCAGCTCGGCCTCGGACTGGCTGAGCTGGTTGGTCAGCTCGGCTTCGCGCTGCTCGAAATAGCTCAGTGTTTGATCGCGGTTTTCCTCGGCCTCATGCAGCGCCTGCGCCATCTGCTCCAGCTCGCCCATATCGGCGCGGCTGACGCGGGTCAGGCGGTGGATCAGCCAAGAGGCAAACCAGCCAAGGGCGAAAGCGACGAAGAGGATGATCGCGGTGGCGATGACGAATTCGGTTCTGTTCATGGCCTGTCCTCTTAGCCTTTGGTCTGAAGATCTTGCGGGCGGTCGGCTGGACGTGGCGTGCCGTCCTTGGGCGTTTCCACCGGGATCGCGTCGGATTGCGGCGCGCTATCCGCATCGGGGGCCGCTTGGGTATCGCTATCCGTGGCCGCGCCATCATCGCTTGCCGCAGCGCCATCATCGGTGATCGGGCCGGTCCAGTTGGGCGTGCCCTCCGCGCTGGAGTCGCTGTCATCCCCGACCGGGGTTTCGTCGAGCAGAACGAACTCGATCCTGCGGTTTTGCTCGCGACCGTCTTCCGTGGAATTGGTCGCGATCGGCTGTGCCTCGCCATAGCCCTTGGCCACGAGGTTCCCGATCAGAACGCCGCGCGACAAAAGCCCCGAGATGACGGCCTGCGCGCGCTCTTGCGAGAGCTGCAGGTTCATTTCGGCGCGGCCCTGATTGTCGGTGTAGCCGTCCACCTCCATGCGGAAATCGGTGCAGTTCTTCATGGCAGCTGCCAGCGCGTCGAGCGCCTTGAGGCTGTCCGAGGAGACCTGCGCGGAGCCGGGATCGAAATTGACTTTGGCGGTCTTGAGTGAGCCATTGAGCCGTGCCACGCATTCCTTGCCATCGGGCAGGGCAAGCGAGGCATCCAGACGCTTGTCGTATTTCACCTCGAGATCCATTTTCACGTCCTCGCCGATTTTACCGGTTAGGATGCGCGAAATTGCGTCAGAAGCCTGCGGATCCCCGGTATTGCCCGTCACGGTGATATCCTTGGGCGTCACCGTCAGCGTTCCGTCATGCAGCAATGCTAGCGCCTCGAGGCCTGCCAGCGTGCGCACCGTCCAGCCCGCCGGAAGCGTCTTGTCGATCCGGGTGGCGCCATGCACCTTATCATGGCCAAACTGCGCGCGGGCATAGCTCTCGACCGCTTCGCGCTGCCGGGCATCAAGCACACGCCCCTTAAGATCGACCGAGCCCTTGCCGTCGCGCGTTGCGGTAAAGACGGCCTCTTCGGCCTTGGCATTTGCCTTGGGCTCCAAAGTCGATTTGAGCGAGAAGACCTGCGGCAGGTTCGATTCCAGTTCGCCCACCACGTCGTCGAAGGTTTTCTGCGGCACGCTCGATTTCGCGTTCAGTACGATATCGGCATCCGAGAAGGTGACCGACGCCGCCCCCAGAGTACCCACCGCCTTGATCGCCATCACGGCGGCTTTCGACCAGTCGGGGGAGGGCACCCCCATCCCGATCGTGCAGCTCAGAGTGCCCTTGGCGCCTGCGGCGCGCGCGGCGGCGAGGATCTCGTTACGGGCTTTCTCGGTATCGGCAGAGCAGGCATCGAAATGCGGTCCTTCGCCATCGTCATCCGTGCCCACAAGGAAGCGAAGCGTGAAGGGCGTGATCACGGGGCGCGGTGCGGAGATGTCGAAATCGAGCTTGAGATCGGAGGGCCGGCGGCGCGTGAGAGACGTCTCCACGCGGCCCTTCTCGGCGCGGCTGTCGGTGATCGCCTGCACCGAGACCTTGCCCGGCACGACCGAGACCTTGGAGCGCGGCAGCGTCTCAAGCGTCGTCAGGCCGAATTTCATCGCTTCATCCCAGCCCGCTGGCGTGGGGTAATCGGCGGTATCAAGCATATCCGTGATGCTTTCGTCAGAGACCGATTTCTTCAGCTCGGCGACAATCGCGTCGCGGTCGACCGCAGCCGGAACCAGCCCGATCAGCGAGATCCCGTTTTCGTTGCGCAGCATTTGCATCGAGAAGGGCGGCGGGCTGATATCCTTGGCCTGCTCCACATCGGTGTTGTCGACGACGCGCGAGCTGTCGACATATTTGTCGGCCAGCGAGACGGCACGGAAGCGCTCGGCCTCGGTGGGCGCGGTGCCGTTGAGGATCACCTGCAACCCGTCGGTCTGCACCTGAACCCAGTCATGGCCCTGCGTCTCCATCGCCACGCGGACTTCGCTGCGCGAGCGTTTCTCGATTACAGTGGCGGCCCCTCCCGCGATCACCACCGACAGGATCAGGGCAAGGACGAAGGCTGCGATGGTTATGAGTGTGCTGCGCGCGCGCATGGGTCTGGGATCCTCCCCGGTGGACTCGGCAGCCCTTCCTTACGGTGCGGGGGCCCGGGGATCAATCGTCACGGCTCTACACGAATGCGCCAATGGCAAGAAACAGCGCGGCCAGAAGCCCCGTGTCGCGGTTTGAGCGGAACAGCGAGAGGCAGATATCGGGGTTGTCGATATCGAGCCTGCGCATCTGGCGCAGCATGTGAAGGGCCATGGCCACGGGCGCACACAGCGCCACGGCAAGGCGCAACGGCGATGCACCGGGCAAAAGCGCCGCCAGCACCGCAAGGCTCATCAGCCCGACCGAGGCGATGAGGAAACCGCCCAGCCATTTCGCGCTATCATCGCCAAACAGACGCGCGGTTGATTTCACCCCGATCAGCGCGTCGTCCTCTTTGTCCTGATGGGCATAGATCGTGTCGTAAAACAGCGTCCAGACCAACCCTGCGAAATACAAAAGCACCGGCGGCCAAGCGAGGCTCCCGGTATGGGCAACCCACGCCAGAAGCGCGCCCCAGTTGAATGCGATGCCAAGAAAGATCTGCGGCCACCACGTGAAGCGCTTGGCAAATGGGTAGACGGCGACGGGGGCCAGAGCGACGATCCCAAGGACAATCGCGGGCAGGTTGAAGGTCAGCAGGATCGCGAATGAGATCAGCGATTGGATCACAGCCCAGGCCAAGGCCTGCCGGGTGGTGACCTGCCCCGAGGGGATCGGGCGTGAGCGGGTCCGTGCCACCTCGCCGTCGATATCGCGATCGGTGATGTCGTTCCATGTGCAGCCCGCGCCGCGCATCAAGATTGCGCCAATCCCGCAGCCCGCAGCGATCCACAGGTCGAACCAGCGAAAGCCGCCGGTTGAGGCCGCCGCCAGCGCCACGCCCCACCAGCAGGGCAGCAACAGCAGCCACGTCCCGATGGGCCGATCCGCCCGGCTCAGCCGCAGATAGGGGCGCGCCCATGGCGGGGCGATCCGGTCCACCCAGTTGCCGTCATAAGCATCGGCCACAGTGCCGCCATCATCGGAGGTTTGAGCCTCTGGCATTTCGGGATGTCCGCTCATAAAGTCCGCCTCATGGAACGTGCCAAGATCAGGCTCTCAATAGAGCACCCACTGGGTCCGGGGCAAGCGGTGCCGCTTGAACCCGATCAGGCCCACTATCTTTTTGCGGTGATGCGACTCGAAGTCGGCGCCCGTGTCGCGCTGTTCAATGGGCGCGATGGTGAATGGACCGCAGAGGTCGTCGAGGCCCATAAAAAGCGGGGCATCCTTGCCTGTGTCGAGCAGGCGGCCCCTCAGCTCGACCCGCCCGATCTGTGGCTCCTGTTTTCGCCGATCAAGAAGGAGCGCACCGACTTCATCGTCGAGAAAGCCTGCGAGCTGGGCTGCGCGCGGGTGCTCCCGGTGCAAAGCGCCTTTACCAATTCCGCGCGGATCCGTCAGGACCGGCTGCAAGCCCATGCCAAAGAGGCCGCCGAGCAATGCCTTGGCACCTTCGTGCCACCGGTCGAGGATCTGCAACCGCTCGCAAAGCTGCTTGAGGGGTGGGATCCGTCGCGCCGGATCCTCTGGGCCGATGAGGCGCTGGTTGGCCCGGCTCAGACGCTGGCGGACCTGCCACCCGGACCTTGGGCCATCCTGATCGGCCCCGAGGGGGGCTTTTCCCCCGCCGAACGCGCCAGCTTGCGTGCGCTCCCCTTCGTGACCCCGATCAGCCTTGGTCCCCGGATCTTGCGGGCCGACACGGCTGTGTGCGCGGCGATCACCCTGTGGCAGTCGGCGATCGGGGACTGGACGTGATCCGTCCCGAGATCAGCGCTGTGCTCTCACGTTGGCGTGAGGTGATCGCGGCGGGCGGCGTCTGCGTCTTCGGCCTGTGGCTGATCTGGTTGGGTGGCTGGTTTCTGATGCCACTGGGCGCGCTTGTCATTGCCATCGGTCTTGGCTGGGCGGTGATCGGCTGGCGCAGGCTGCGCTTTGCCCGCGCGATCAGCGCGCCGGGGCTGGTCGATGTCGTGGAAGGGCGCATTTCCTATTTCGCCGCCTCGCGCGCCCAAGCTCTGCCCGCTCCGGGGGGCGGGGCACCGCAGGGGCTTGGCGGAGAGGTCGCGCTGCGCGAGCTGGTCGAGATCCGGCTTTTGCGGCTGTCGGGCCGCCAATATTGGCGGCTGCGCACGCGCGAGGGCGAGGCGATCATGATCCCGCTCGATGCGGCAGGGGCCGAGGCGCTCTATGACGCGTTCGCAAGCCTGCCCGGCATCGATATGGGTGAGCTCTCGGCCGCACCGGGCCGCGCGCTTGCGATGCAAGCCCTTTGGCGTCGCAAATAAGCACAACGGTTTCGCGCTTGACTTGGCGCGCCTGCCGCGCCACCTGTTTCCCCCCGGAAAACGAGCGTGTGAGGGTTTGATGTCCATTCCGCAAGAGGGCGGCGGCCCGATCGAAAAGTTCGAGCAGCTGGCAGAATATCTCGCCGCTGGCGAGAAGCCGCGCGAGGCGTGGCGCATCGGGACCGAGCACGAGAAATTCGGCTATTGCGCCGATGCGCAACTCCCGCTGCCCTATGAAGGCCCGCGCTCGATCGAGGCGATGCTCACAGGGCTGCGCGACCGTTTCGGCTGGAGCCCGGTCGAAGAGCAGGGCAAGCTGATCGGTCTGGAACGCGAGGGTGCCAATGTCAGCCTTGAGCCGGGCGGCCAGTTGGAACTCTCGGGCGCACCGCTCGAGACGATACACCAGACCTGCGACGAGGTGAACGCCCATCTGCGCGAAGTGCAAAGCGTGGCCGATGATATCGGCGCGCGCTTCATCGGCCTCGGTGCGGCCCCGATCTGGAGCCAAGAGCAGATGCCGATGATGCCCAAAGGGCGCTACCGGCTGATGACGGATTACATGAAAGATGTGGGCACGCTCGGCACCCAGATGATGTATCGCACCTGCACCGTTCAGGTGAATCTCGATTTCTCCTCCGAGCAGGACATGGTGCGCAAGATGCGTGTCGCGCTGGCGCTTCAGCCCGTTGCCACCGCGCTGTTCGCCAATTCGCCGTTTCTGGACGGCAAGCCCAATGGCATGAAAAGCTGGCGTGCGCATATCTGGCAAAACCTTGATGACGCGCGCACCGGCATGCTGCCTTTCATGTTCGAGGACGGCGCGGGCTATGATGCCTATGTGGATTACGTGCTCGATGTGCCGATGTATTTCGTCTACCGCGATGGGAAATATATCAACGCTCTGGGCCAATCGTTCCGCGATTTCCTGAAGGGCGAACTGCCTGCGTTGCCCGGCGAAAAGCCGACGCTGAGTGATTGGGCGGATCACCTCACGACGGTCTTCCCCGAAGCGCGCGCAAAGAAATATATCGAGATGCGTGGCGCCGATGGCGGACCGTGGCGCCGCCTCTGCGCGCTCCCGGCCTATTGGGTGGGCCTCTTGTATGACGAGACCGCGCTAGACGCGGCCCATGATCTGATCCGGGGCTGGGATGCCGAGACCCGCGACGGGCTACGCGTGGCTGCGGCCCGCGATGCGCTGCAAGGCGAGTTCAACGGGATCCGCCTGCATGATCTGGCACGTGAAACCGTGGCGATCTCTAAGGCAGGCCTCGCCGCACGCGCCCGTCCCGGCGCCGGTGGCCTGATCCCCGACGAGACCCATTTCCTCAATACGCTTGAGGAGACGGTTGAATCGGGCCGCACCCCGGCAGACGAGCTGTTGGAGAAATATCACGGTGCATGGCAAGGCGACCTGAGCCGGATCTACGAAGATTATAGCTACTGAGAGCGGGCAGGGGGCGCTGCCCCCTCTTCGGCTGTGCCGAATTCACCCCTGAGGTATTTTGGCCAAGATGAAGAGAACAGCCACGCCTCTCTTCCGCTTGATCCAAATATCCCGGGGGAGTAGTCAAAGCCGCAGGGTTTGGCTGCGGGGGCAGAGCCTCCAAGCTTTTGGGTTCGGGAGTTTATGCAAGTCCTGCGATGATGGCGCGTAGCGTGGCGATGCCGTCGCCTTTCTCGGAAGAGGTAACGATGATCTCGGGATAGGCGGCCGGGTGCGCCGCGAGTGCCCCGCGCACCTGTTCGATCGCCTTTTCACGGTCTTTCACGCCCACCTTGTCGGCCTTGGTCATGACGACCTGAAAGGTCACGGCGGCACGGTCGAGAAGGGTGAGGATCTCTTCGTCGACGGCTTTCACGCCGTGCCGCGTGTCGATCAGCACGAAGGCCCGGCGCAGCGTGGCGCGGCCCGAGAGATATTCTTTCAGAAGCGCTTGCCATTTCGCGACCACGGCCACCGGGGCCTGCGCAAAGCCATAGCCCGGAAGGTCGACCAGATAGGGGCCGTCTTGCGTCGTGAAATAGTTGATCTCCTGCGTCCGCCCCGGGGTATTGGAGGCCCGTGCGAGGTTCTTGCGGTTTGTCAGCGCATTGATAAGGCTCGACTTGCCGACATTGGAGCGGCCCGCAAAGCAGACCTCCAGCCGGTCGGCAGGCGGCAGGCCTGACATCGCAACCACGCCTTTGAGGAATTCGACCGGGTTGGCGAACATCATGCGCCCGGCCTCGCGGGAGAACTCGTCGGGTTCTTCAGCCAGCGGGAATGGCAGTGCCATCAGATCACCTCCACCGGGTCACCCCGGGCAATGTCGCCAGCCTCGATCACGGAGCAGAACACCCCAAGATCTGTGTGGCCATAATGGGTCTCAAGAGCTTTGAGCATGTCGATATCGCGCAGGCCCGTCGATGGGTTGGCATCCGTGGCCCGGCAGCGACCGATCCGTGCGACCGGTTCCAGCACGGCCTCGCCGATGCGCAGATGCTTTCCGATCAGGTCGAACTCGGCGAAAGGCGCCCAGCCATCGACCCACAGGTTGGCGCGAAACCGCGGGCGTGCCAGCGGCTGGCCGAGTTTGGCGCCGAGATCCTCAAGAGAGGCCGCGCCGATCAGCGAGATCAGCGGGCGGGACTGGTCCATCAGCGGCTGGTCGTCGGGTGCTCGCAGCAGGGCGGTTGGCTGTGGCTTGTCGAACGGCCAGATCGGGCGCAGCCATTCGAAGAGCTTGTCGGCATCTTCCGGGCGGGTCGGGTCGATTTCGATATGCCACAGGTCAGGATGTTCGAGCATCAGCCGCCCATCCTCGCGGCTGTGCAGAGTGACGGCCATCAGGGCAGGGCAGGAGGCTCCGGTCAGGAAGTTGATCTTGCGCGCCCATTCGGCAGCGCCCCCCTGGCCGTCCTGTACGAGTTTGGACTTCGCATGGGCCACGGCCCAGACCCTGTCAAAAGGCAAGGCGCGCCCCCTTTCGAGGGGCGCGCTTTTGATTTCTTCCCATCCGATGGCTTTGATCGGGTGGCGAAAGATATGGGCCAGGTGACCGGTCATTTCCCGTCGGTAGCCGTTTTCTTACGTTTGAAACTCGACCTGATGTTGCCAAACAGATCTGGCCGTTTTCCATGCATCGACATGATCGTGTACTGCTGCATGAAGGTGATCGTGTTGTTGGTGATCCAGTACAGCACGAGACCGCTGGCAAAGCTGCCCAGCATGAACATGAAGACCCACGGCATCCATGCAAAGATCATCGCCTGCGTCGCATCGGTCGGCGCGGGGTTGAGCTTTTGCTGGAACCACATCGACACGCCCAGCAGGATCGGCAGGATGCCGAGCGAGATGATGTGCAGCGGCGAGGTGATGGCGGGAGCTGCGTAGGGCAGCAGGCCGAACAGGTTCAGGATCGAGCTGGGATCGGGCGCTGAGAGGTCATGGATCCAGCCCAGCCACGGGGCGTGGTAAAGCTCGATCGTGACGTAGATCACCTTGTAGAGAGAGAAGAAGATCGGGATCTGGATCAGCATCGGCAAACAGCCCGCAGCGGGGTTCACCTTATGCTTCTTGTAGAGCTCCATCATCCCTTGCTGCATCTTTTGGCGGTCGCCGCCTGCGGCTTCCTTCATCTTCTCCATTTCGGGCTGCAGCTCTTTCATGCGCGCCATCGAGATGTAGGATTTGCGGGCCAGCGGGAAGACGATCAGCTTGATGATGAAGGTCAGCGCGATGATCGCCCAGCCCATGTTGCCGATCGCGTCATGCAGGAAATGCAGCAGGCGGAACATCGGCTTGGTCAGGAAGAAGAACCAGCCCCAGTCGATCGAGTCGACGAAGTTCTGGATTGGAACATTGTCTTGATAGTCGCGCAGGGTTTCCCATTCCTTGGCACCCGCAAAGAGATGCGTCGAGGCATCGCCCGTTGCGCCGGGGGCCACGTCGATTACGGGCAGGCGCGACTCGGTCTGGTAGATATTGGACGCTTCACCCGAATATTTCACGACCGAGGTGAAGGGCCCCGAGACCGGCGCGAGGATCGTCTGCCAGTATTTATCGGTGAAGCCGATCCAGCCCGCTTTCTGGGCCTGAAGCACCTGCGCCTGACCTTCGGCGCCCTGATTGTCGAGCTTGGTGATGTTTTTGTACTTCACCTCTTCCAGCTCGCCATCGGTCATCCGCACAGCGCCCTCGAAGAGGACGTAGACGCGACGTTCCTCGGGGATGCCGTGCCGCGCGATAATGCCGTAAGGCGCCAACTTCACCGGCTTGTCGGTGCCGTTTTTCACCGATTGCTTGATGGTGAAGAGATATTTGTCATCGACCGAGATCTCGCGCTGGAAGGTCAGGCCATGGCCGTTGTCCCATTGCAGCGTAATCGGGGTCGAGGGCGTCAGCTCGCCGGTGCCAACCTGACTCCAGAGCGTGTCTGGGCCGGGCACCTGATTGGCGGGCAGGTCGCCTGCGGGCGACCAGCCATAGACGACGTAATAGGGCTTGGTCGTGCTGCCGTCGACGCCACCGATCGGGGTCAGAAGGCGGACATCGGGCGAATCTTTGGCCAGCGTTTCTTTGTATTTCTTGAGCGACAGGTTATCGAGCCGGCCCCCTGCGAGCGAGATCGACCCTTCGACTTCGGGCGTCTCGATCCGAATGCGCGGTGCGTTCTGCACGTTGCTGCCCAGCGTGGCGGCGGCTGTTGCGGGCGCGGTACCCGGGCTGGCCTGCGGCGCGCTTGCCGAGGTAGACGCTGCACCGGGCGCATTGGCCTGTTGCGTCGTCTGTCCGGCATTCGGTGCCGGCTGCTGTTGCTCGGGCGGGAAGAAGAAAGCCCAAGCCGCAATCACGACTGCCGAAAGCACGAGAGTTAGAAGAAGGTTCTTATTCTGATTGTCCATGAAGACGGAATCCACCAGCCTGCCCAAAGATGGGGAGGTTCAACAGAAGGGGGGGCCAAAGGTCAAGCCATTTTCCGGTCAATTCGCAGGGCGAGGGCCGAATGAGGCGCTTTGAGGTCCTTTTCTTCTGTCGTTTGGCGGGGTGGATGGCGCCCGCGGCGTCGGGAGCGGCGCTGGGGCGGGTGCGATCAGATCCGTCCCGAGCTGTCGATGCGGGGAGTCGCATCGAGCTTGGTGCGGTGCTGCCGGGACCAGTCACCGAGCTCTTCAAGCGGGATTGGCGGGGCAACGGCCGGTCCTTGGACAAGATTGCAGCCGAGCTGACCGAGCAGCGCATGTTCGCCAAGGCTTTTCGTGCCATCACCCACGGTTTGCACCCCCAGCCCTTCGCTGAGCGCGATTATAGCGGCGACGATGCGTTGTTGTTCGGGGTCCTGATCGATCCGGGCAATGAAGGCACGGTGGATGCACAGGCGATGCGCCTTGGCGCGCCGAATCATGGGCGCGGAGATCGGGCCGTCGCAGCCCATCGCCAGCTCGATGCGGCAGCCCAGGGCGTCGATCCGGGCAAGGTTGTCGGCGATTGTGGCGTCGTCGTGCTGCGCCAAAGCGTCCTGATGCACGATCAAGCAGATCCGCTGGGCACCGATTTCGAACCTGTCGAACTCCCATTTCAAGCGATCGACGAGTTTCGGATTGCGCAGCAGCCCGGTGCAAAGCGGCAGCGAAACCGGGCCGTAATCGACATCTGCACTGTCGAAATCGCGCAGCGCGCTGAGGGCCTGCAACAGCATCACCTCGGCGAAGCGGGTCTCCAGATCCGCAGCTTTGACGGCGGACAGAATGTCGTTTTCGGTCAGCATCCCACGTTTTCGGTGCAGCCAGCGGGGGATCGCCTGCAGCCCCGAGATTGCGCCTGTATCGGTCGAGAGTTGGGGCTGGAAGAACGCGCGGATCTGACCGTTTTCCAGCGCACCGATCACCTCTCGCTCCAGCTCTGAGCGTCGTTTTGCAGCGTCTTGGATCGCGCGCGAGTAGGAGCGGATGGCGCTGTGGCCGTTGCGCGCAGCTTCGCTCGCAGCGGTGCAGGCGGCACGGATCAGGGCGGATCCGCCTGCGGAAGGGGCGAGATCCATTCGGCAAAAGCCAATGTGGCAGGTCGGCTGTACCGCATGGGAGCCCAGCGAAATCGGTGTCTCGAACGCGGTCTGTAGCTTGGCGGAAAGCTGGATCAGTGCTTCTTGATCCAGCGCGGGCGAGGGGCGCAGCATCACCGCAAAGCGGGCTTCCTCCAGCCAGGCCAGCCGGTCGGAGTCGCGCAGCATGCCTGAGAGCCGTTCGGCACTGCGTTGCATGACGTCCTCGAAGCTGGATCGGGGCATTTGGCGCAACAGCAGCTCTGGCGCATCGAAGCCCACAACGATGCAGGCCGTGCGGCGCTCAGTGACCATGGCCTCAGTGAGATAGCTTTCCATGATCGCCTCGGCCTCTGCGCGCAGAGGCAGCCCGGTGACGGGATCGCGCGCGGCCTCTGGCGTCAGCGCGGGCGGGGGCAAGGGCCGCGTCATCCACGCCACAAGCAGCGCGGTCAGGCCCAGCAGCAGCAGGCCCTCAAGCCCGAACCAAAGCCCCGCGAGCGCCACGGCGGGCAGGAATACCACCAATTCCCGGCGGAGCAGCACGGGCCCCGCCGCAGGCTTGGACGATGCGCCGCGCCCAGACAGCCGCATTCCTTGGTTCATCGCCATCGTTCCCACCTCGCACAGACTGGCCCCAAGGGGCCGATTGCGCTGCAGGCTAAAGGGAATATGTCAGTGAGCGGTTAATCCAGCTGGCGTAAATCCGGACATTTGTCGCTAAGGTCTTCGGGTTCGGCGGTGCGGCGGGTCAGCCCTGCGAAATCGAACAGCCCGGTATCGCAGAGATGCGAGGGACGGGTGTTCATCAGCGCCCGGAACATCTTTTGTCTGCGGCCCGGAGCGGATTTTTCCCAGCCGTCGAGGATCTGCTTGACCTGTTGGCGCTGCAGCCCGTCCTGACTGCCGCACAGATCGCAGGGAATGATCGGATAATTCAGCGCACGGGCGAATTTCTCGCAATCGGCCTCGGCCACGAAAGAGAGCGGGCGATAGACGAACAGATCGCCCTCTTCGTTCACCAGCTTGGGCGGCATTGTCGCCAGCCTGCCGCCGTGGAAGAGGTTCATCATGAAGGTCTCAAGGATGTCGTCGCGGTGATGACCCAGCACGACCGCAGAGCAGCCTTCTTCGCGCGCGATCCGATAGAGATTGCCGCGCCGCAGCCGCGAGCAGAGCGCGCAATAGGTGCGGCCGGCAGGCACCTTGTCCATCACGATCGAATAGGTGTCTTGATACTCGATCCGGTGCGGCACGCCCATCTTGTCCAGAAACTCGGGCAGCACGGTCGCAGGAAAGCCCGGCTGGCCCTGGTCGAGGTTGCACGCCAGCAGCTCGACCGGCAAAAGCCCGCGCCATTGCAGCTCGTGCAGCACCGCGAGCAACGTGTAGCTGTCCTTGCCGCCCGACAGGCAGACGAGCCATTTCGCGCCGCGCTCGATCATCCCGTATTGCTCAATCGCCTCGCGGGTCTCGCGCACGATGCGCTTGCGCAGCTTCTTGAACTCCGTGCTCGCGGGGGCGCCTGCGAAGAGCGGGTGGATCGGGCTGTCTTCGTCGTCAAGCATCGGGGTCGTCCTTGCGGTGAGCGTCGCAACGATGGGTCGCGTCGAATTGCGGGTCGGCGCCGGGCACCGGGTCATAGCCATGCCCGCCCCAAGGGTTGCAGCGGGCGATGCGCCGCAGGGCAAGCGCACTGCCGCGCAGCCCGCCATGGCGCTCGAGCGCCTCCAGCGTATAGGCCGAGCAGGTCGGTTGGAAGCGGCAACCATGTCCGATCCAAGGGCTCAGCAACAGGCGATAGGCCTGCACGGGCAGCGATAGGATATGGGCGAGAGGGCTCATGAGGCCACCTTGCGCGGTTTGGCGCCCGGTTTGCGGCCTCGGGGACGGCGCGGCTCGATGGGCAGGTCGTGGATCACGTTCAGCGCTTCCCCCAGATCGGTGCAGAGCGCTGCGAAATCGCGGGTGGCAGTGGCTTCGGGGCGTCCGATGAGTACGTAATCCCAGCCCGGGCGACCAGCCTCTGGCAAGACGGCGCGCGCAATCTCGCGAAGCCGCCGCTTCGCCCGGTTGCGGGCCACAGCGTTGCCGAGCTTCTTCGAACAGGTAAAGCCAATGCGGATCAGGCCGGGCGGGACCGGTTCCGCGGGATCGCGCAGGCGCGCCTGCAGCAAAAAGCCCGGCATGCCCTTGCGCTGGGTCACGGCCGCGCGCAAGAATTCACTGCGCTGGCGCAGAACCGCGATTGGACGGTCCGGGAGATGCGAGCGGATTGCGGCCATCGGTTCAGATCCTCAGCAGCGCAACGCAAGACATTCGACACCCCGACATGAGCAAACCGCCGGGATGCGACCCGCATACCGATCCTGAAGATCGGCCACGAGCGCCTCCGGCGGCGTCATCGAGCCAGTTTAAAGCTCTCGTCGGCTTATGCCGACAGAGATTTACGGCCCTTGGCGCGGCGGGCGTTAAGAACCTTGCGGCCGGCCTTGGTCGCCATACGGGAACGGAACCCGTGACGGCGTGCGCGAACGAGGTTCGACGGCTGGAACGTGCGTTTCATCCTGGTCACTCCGGTTGCGGCCCCTGAATGCGTGGATTCGAGACCTGCTGTTATTCGAAGCCCGGTCTCTAGCGACCCGGTCCCTGCAAGTCAATTCTGCGGATGCTTTTTTTTGCCTTTTTGCGTCTGCGGGTCAAAACGTGATGCGTCACGGGGTTTTGCGTTTTGCGAGAGGCGCTTAATTTCGCCTCCGGGCGCTTGCGGTTGCGTCACCGGCAGTGTGAGGCGTAAAGATGCATAGAACTGGTGGCCTTGGGGGCTTGTACAAGTGATAGGCGGATGGCGGTAAATACACTTTCCGGGCGTTTTCTCATCCTGACGACGGTGTTTGTCGTGCTGGCGGAGGCATTGATTCTGCTGCCCGGCTTGGCAAATTTCCGCGAGGATTACCTGCTCACGCGCCTTGAGCGTGCGCAGATCGCGTCGCTTGCGCTGCTGACCACCAACACCACGATCGAGCCCAATCTGGAAAAAGAACTGCTGTCGAACGCAGGTGTGTTCAACGTTGTGTTGCGGCGCAATGCCGTGCGCCAGCTTGTTCTGTCCTCCCCGATTCCCTCGCCGGTCACCGAAACCTATGATCTGCGCAATTCGACCGAGTGGACTCGGATACGAGACGCAGTCCATGCGCTCTTTGATTCGGATAACAATGTGATCCGGGTTTTGGGCGAACCCGTGCAGCAGGGTGGGATCGTGATCGAGGTGACGCTGGCCACAGAGCCGATGCGCATTGCGATGGTCGAATACGGGCTGCGGCTGCTGTCGATCTCGGCGGTGTTCTCGGTGATCACGGCGCTATTGTTGTTCTTCTTGGTGCGCCGCCTGATGGTGGTGCCGATCAAGCGGCTGGTGGCGCATATGGCGTCTTACGCCGAGGCGCCCGAGGATGCGCGGCGCATCATTTCGCCCGAGGCGAGCGTGGAAGAGTTGCGCGTGGCCGAAGAGGCGCTGGCCTCGATGCAAAAGCAGCTCACTGCCTCGCTGCGCCAGAAAGAGCGCTTGGCCCAGCTTGGGCAAGCGGTGGCCAAGATCAGCCACGATCTGCGTAATATCCTCACGACCGCGCAGCTTTTCGCGGATCGCATGGAAAGCTCGGACGATCCCGGCGTGAAACGGGCGGCGCCCAAGCTGACCGGCTCCATCGAGCGCGCGATCAACCTGTGTGAGACCACGCTCGCCTTCGGCAAGGCCGAGGAGCCGCCGCCGACGCTGTCACGCTTCATGCTGGCGGAGCTGGCGCAGGAGGTGCTTGAGAATGAGGAGCACCCGGCAGAGAACCCGCTGGTCGATCTGCTCGCCGATGTACCGCCGAATCTCGTGATTCGGGCGGATCGCGAGCAGCTCTACCGCGTACTCAACAATCTTGTGCGCAATGCGCGTCAGGCGATCGAGGCCACCGGCAAGCCCGGCACGATCGAGGTCGGAGCGGGGGAAACCGTAGAAGGCTGGTGGATCCGGGTGCAGGACACAGGGCCGGGCCTGCCCGAGCGGGCTCGCGAGCATCTCTTCAAGCCTTTCTCCGGCGGTGTGCGGCGCGGTGGGACCGGGCTGGGTCTGGCCATCGCCGCCGAGCTGATCCGCGGTCACGGAGGTCGTCTGGATCTTGTGCGGACCGATGAGACGGGGACCGAGTTCCGGCTGTTTCTGCCCTCCGCCGAGGGTCTGCTGTGCAGCACGGACAAGCATCCCCCCCACGAGGATTGAGCGCGCCGCGCCCAGAGCGACATTTCCCGACGATTTTCGGAATTCGCGGGTTTTTGCCCTTGCAACGCCCCGCCACGCCCGCTAAATCGCCCCCAACGGACCCGTAGCTCAGCTGGATAGAGCACTTGACTACGAATCAAGGGGTCGGGCGTTCGAATCGCTCCGGGTCCGCCATTTCCTTCTTTCTATGATGCGGCGGACAGCGTTGATCTGTTTGGGTCAGTCGTGATTGCGACAGCGCGCCGGACGCAGCTGTGAAAGGTCGCAAAGGGCGGACTGGTCGCGCCTCAGCTCCCCCTACGTTTTGCGCCGCCCTGCCATTATCCAACGCGACAAGGGCCGTCTCGCGGCTGTGCGTCGAGCGGCCCGCAGAAGCGGCGTGAGGGGAGATGCGCGCGCGCTTGCGCGACGATATCGGGTTTGACATCGTCGCGGCGCTTCGCGTGGCTTGGCCGTCGGGTCTCGGAGTTAGTCCTGCGCGACGCCCTGCACCAGGACCGGCTCGAAATAGGTCTTCGAGCGACCGCCGATGGTGATCGGATCGATCATGGCCACGCATTTCTGATAATGGGCGGTCTTGCGATGATCTTCGAGCGCGTCATCGCTTTTGAAGATTTCATAGACGAAGAAATTATTCGCGTCCTCGGGGTCGTGCAGCAGGTCGAAGCGCAGATTGCCCGGCTCTTCGCGGGTGCCGTCGCAATTGATCTTGAAGGCTTCGAGAAACGTCTCGCGGGTGCCCGGCTGCACTTTGATATTCACCAGTTGAATCAGCATTCAGAAATCCTCTCATTTTGTCTTACGTGCCCGGTGCACGCCACATGGATTGGGTCACGCTCTCGGCAACCAATTCGCGTTGCGCGGCATAGGCGCGCGCCCAGCGTGTGCCTGCTGCGTCGTAGAGATCGCGCAAGGCGCGGTTCGGTTCGTATTTATCCTCGATGCAAGACCATGCAGCCCCCGCTTCCATCAGCGAGCCGAATTGGCCCGCTCCGGTGGCAGCGGCTGCAGCACAACCCAATGCGGTGGCTTCCTTGACCTTGGAGGTCACGACCGGAAGGCCTGTCACATCCGCAAGGATCTGCGACCAATGCGGGGATTTCGACGCGCCCCCGGCAAAGACGATGCGCGCCGGGCGCTGGCCGGTCAGGTCAAACACGGCCTCAAGGTTGCGATGCGCAACGATTGCCGCGTTTTCCTGAAGCGCGCGGAAGATCGCGGCGGGGCCGGATTTCTCGGGATCGAGCGAGAGATTCAGCAGCGACGGTGCTGCGTGAATCCACTCGTTGTAGCGCATCACATCGGACAGGATCGGGATGATCCCATGCGCGCCGGGCGGTATGTCTTTCGAAGCGGCTTCCAGCTCGGAATAGCCCCGGCCTTGCCCGAAGGCATCGCGGAACCAGCGCATCGCGGCTCCGGTGAAAAAGCTGATCGCCTCGGCCTGATTGAGGTGAGGGACCACATGCGGGTTGATCCGCAGCTTCATGCTGGGATCGGTGAGGGTCAGCGGCACATTGACCACCTGCTGCCAGAACGTCCCGCCCAGCACCGCGCAATCGCCATCCTCAACGATGCCCAGCCCCAGCCCGCCGATCTGGCAATCCCCACCACCCGCCACAACCAGCGTGCCCGGCGCAAGTCCGGTCTGCTCGGCTGCAGCTTCGGTTACGGTGCCCACGCATTCGCCCGTCACCACGCTGCGCGGGAAGATATCGGAGCGCAGCCCCAGTTTGTCCATCGCATCGGCCAGCACCCGGCGATCGGCAAGTCCGATCAGCCCGGTTGTCCCGGCATTTGAGGGCTCGGAGGTCAGCTCTCCCGAGAGCCGATACAGCACCCAATCCGAGAGCATCGTCAGCGCCCGCGTCCGCTCCAGAATCTGCGGCATGTGGCGGCGCAGCCAGATCAGCCGGGGCAGGGCGCCAAGCGCGTAGGTCTGGCCCGAGCGCGCATAGATGTCTTCCTCCAGCCCCGGATAGTCCCGCTTGAGTTCGCGGACCTCGGCATCGGCGCGCGCATCGACATTCGCGCAGGCCCAGATTTCCGCACCGCTCTCATCATGAAGCACGAAGGCTTCGCGCATCGAAGTGGCGCTGACCGAGACGATGGCCTTGGGGTCGACACCCGATTTGGTGATCACTTCGCGGCAGCAGCGCGCCAGGGCTGTCCAATTGCCTTGCGTGTCGAAATCCATCGATCCGGGATAGCGTGGATCGCTTGCGTGCCACCATTCCTGTCCGGCGGTTGCGATCTCGGCGCCGGTCTCGTCGAAGAGGACGGCGCGTCCGCTCCCGGTTCCGGCATCAAAAGCGAGGAAATAGCGCATATCAGTCCTCCGCGGCATCGAGAAGGGACAGCGCAGTTGCCTCATCTGTCACCAGAATATCGAGAATTTGGCCGCGCAACGCGGCGAGGATCGGGGTCACCTTGTTCGGCCCGCCCGCCGCGCCGATCACCTGCTCGCAATCGCGCAATTGGACGAGGTCGACGCCGATCACGCGCTCATGCAGTGGCAGTTCCATGTCCTGCCCGGTCCGGTCGTAGAACCGGCACAGCACATCGCCGCGCGCACCGCTGCGGCGCAAGGGCTCGATCTCGCCCGCGGTGATGTAGCCTTGCGACACGACGGTCGCTTGCTCTGAGATGCCGCCGATCCCTACGAGCTTGTAATCCGCTGCAATCGCCTGATTGAGCAGCGACGAGATCGCAGGCTCGCGCAGCAGGGCGGCGGCCAGTTCCGGGGTTGAGACGACGAGCGGCGCGGGGATGATGTTGGGGGTGCGATCCCAATGCGCCTCGCGCATCCCCTGCACATAGGTCTGCACGCCGCCGGTCAGGGAAAACAGCTCGATGCGGCGCTCATGCACGACATGGCCGAGCACGCGGATCGCGTTGGATACGGTCGCGCCCCAGCCAACCGCGAGGCTGTCGCCCGGATTGAGTTTCTGCATCAGGAAGGTCGCCGCGGCCTGCCCGATCCGTGCGTCGATATCTGCGCCGGTGCTGTCGGGGATCACGCGGCAATCCTTGAGGCGGAACCGCTCTTGCAGCCGCGTCTCGATCTCGAGGCAGCCCTGCTGGCGCGAATTGATCCGCACCTCGATCAGCCCGGAGGCGCGCCCCGCATCGAGCAGCCGCGACACTTTGATCCGCGAGAGGTTGAGTTGATGGCCGACTTCGCTCTGCGTCAGGCCGTCATTGTAATACAGCCAAGCGACCCGCGCGAGCAGGGCGTCGTCCGCTTCATTCAACGCAAGCTCTTCCATGGTGATCGATCCTCCGAGGCAGTCAGTCACTGTTCAAATAACTCGTTACAAAATCATTTGAACAAGTCAACCGCTCAATTTTGCCGCGATGCAGCGTAAAAAATGAGCTAAAAAATGTTGACAGGACGCATTCCAGGTGAACAGATGTTTTTACGTAAAACAGATGAACAATCTGGATTTGGGGTGCTGGGCGAAGGAGACGCTATGACATCTGTGCTCGCAGAGCTTGGCCGGGTTTCGAAAAGCTACGGCAACGTGCCTGTGCTCAAGGGCGTGGATTTCGAGGTGCGTGCCGGAGAGGTTCATGCGCTTCTGGGCGGCAATGGGGCTGGCAAATCCACCTTGATGAAGATCCTTGCCGGTCTGATCGCGCCCAGTGCCGGGCGCGTCTCGATTGGCGGGGCGCCGCTGTCTCCGGCAACGCCCGCTCAGGCGCAGGCGATGGGGCTCTATCTGGTGCCGCAAGAGGCGCATATCTTCCCAAATCAAAGCGTTCTCGAGAATATCTGCATCGGCCTGCCACGCCGGGCGGAGGCCTATCGCACCCGTATCCGTGATCTGATCGCAGAGCTGGGCGTGGCGCTCTCGCCTGATGCCAAGGCCTCGACGCTCGAGATCGCCGACCGTCAGGTCGTCGAGATTCTGCGGGGTCTCGTGCGCGAGGCGAAAGTGTTGATCCTCGACGAGCCGACCTCGGCGCTGACGCCGCATGAGGTAGAGACGCTGTTCGAGCGGATGCGGGCCTTGCGCGAAACGGGCCATGGTCTTGTCTTCATTTCCCATAAGCTGCACGAGCTGCGCGCGGTCAGTGACCGGATCACCGTGCTGCGTGACGGCTATGTGATGCATAGCGCCAAGATGTCAGAGAGCGGCGATGCCGAGATCCTGGCCGCGATGAGCCCCGGCGTCGGAGCCCTGCGTGAGCGGCGCGCCGACCGCGCCCGGGCCGAGCGCAAGACGCTTGAGGTCACAGGGCTCTGCGGCGAAGGCTTCGTCGATATCTCCTTCGATCTGCATCATGGAGAGGTGCTGGGCTTGACCGGTGTGGTCGGGGCAGGGCGCACCGAGCTGGCCGAAACGCTTGTCGGGCTGCGGCCGCGCGCTGGCGGAAAGATCGCGCTGGAGGGGCGGCCCTTTCTGGCCCGCACGCCGCGCGAGGCCGTGCGCCAGAATGTCGTGATCCTGTCGGAGGATCGGCAGCAATACGGGCTGTTCCTCGATGCGCCCCTTTTCTGGAATACCTCGTCGCTCGTTCATTACCTGTTGCCCTTCGTGCTGCGTCCCAGCGCGGAGCGGGCGCGGTTTGAGGGCTATCGCAAGACGCTTGGCATCAAATGCGAGACGGCGGATCAGCCGGTGCGTAGTCTCTCCGGCGGCAACCAGCAAAAGGTGCTGCTGTCGAAATGTCTCGCGGCCAAGCCACGGGTTTTGATCCTCGACGAGCCCACGCGCGGTGTCGATGTCGGCGCGCGCAACGATATTTACGAATTGATCGAACAGCTTGCCGATGCGGGCACGGCGGTGTTGCTGATCTCGTCCGATTTCGACGAGGTCGTGCGCCTGTCCGACCGGATCGCGGTGATGGCGGGCGGGCATCTCGTTGGTGCGCTTGCGGGCGGCAGCAGCACGGACGAGATCGCGCAGCTCGCCTTCGAATCCAAGGAGGCCGCCCATGCTTGAACGGATCGCCCGCGAACGAGTCGCGACGTTGTTTCTTGTGACCGTGATCGTGTTGCTTTTGGTCGGCATGGCCGCACCCGGCTTTTTGTCGGCGCGCACGGCGTCGATCATCTGGTCGAACGGTCTGGTGCTCATGCTCGTGGCACTCGGGATCTTCCCGGTGATCCTTACGCGCAATATCGATGTCTCGGGCGGGTCGGTGCTTGGCCTCTCTGCGGTGACGCTTGGGCTGACGGTGAATGCCGGGGCGCCGCTGCCGGTCGGGATCGCGGCGGCGCTTGGCGCGGGCGCTGCGGCAGGCGCGCTCAATGGCGGGCTCGTGGCGTTGCTCGGTGTGCCCTCTATCGTGGCGACGCTTGGCACGCTTGGCCTGTTCCGGGGCGTGATGCTGATCGCCACGGGCGGCGAGTGGATCGAGGAGCTGCCGCAGGGCGTCAAAGACCTCGCGGATAAAGGTTTCTTTGGACTGTCGGCAATCGGGATCGTGGCATTGGCCGTGATCGTCGTGGTCTGGCTGGTGCTGCGGACACGGCGCGGACGCTGGATCTTTGCGGTGGGCGACAACCGGGAGGCCGCGCGCCATCTGGGCCTGCCGGTGCGCCGAATCGAGTTCTTCGCCTTCGTCTGGGCAGGTTTGATGTATGCAATCGCGGGCATCGCCTTTGCGGCGCAGATCGGGTTTGTGCCCAATCAGGCGGGCTCTGGCTTGGAACTGCGAGCGATCGCGGCGCTTGTGTTAGGCGGTATCAGCCTGTTGGGCGGGGTCGGCTCAGTGGCGGGGGTGGTGATCGGCGTGATCTTCTTCACCTCGATCGACACCGCGCTCGTCTTCCTCAAGATCCCGGCCTATTGGAACGACCTTATCGGCGGCGCGATGTTGCTTGCGGTGCTGCTGATCGACGGTCGGTTACGGATTGCGCTCGAGGCCCGAGATCGGGCCGCGCGCTACCGCCGAGGCGGAACGCAGCCATCGAAATCCCGTGATCTGGAGGAAGCGGCATGAAGCGTCTCATGATGCGGTGGGAAGTCCTTTTGCTCGGCATTCTGGTTCTTGAACTGGCGGTCTTCGGAGCAATTAACCCGCGCTTTCTCAATCTCGGCTCACTGCTCTATGGCACCTCGGATTTCGTCCAGGTGGGTATCGTGGCAGTGCCGCTCACGCTGGTGATCATCGCAGGCGGGATCGATGTGAGCTTTGCCTCCACGGTTGGTCTTTGCGCAATCACGTTCGGGATCGCGAATTTCTTCGGCATGCCGCTGGCCGTCTCGCTGGGCGTCGGGTTTGCGACGGGCGCGCTGGCGGGGCTGCTCAACGCAACGATTATCCGGCTGACGCGGTTGCAACCGCTCGTGGTCACGCTGGGCGGGCTTTACATGTTCTCGGGGGCGGCAACTGTGCTCTCGGGCGTGGTCGGCGCGAATGGCTTTGACGGGATCGGCGGCTTTCCGGCTGCGTTCACCGGGCTTGGCTATCAGATGATCTTCGGCCTGCCGATGCCGCTTTTCGTGTTCCTCTCCTTCTCACTGGTGATGCTGGTTTTGTTGCATGTCACGCGCTTCGGGCGGCTGGTGTTCCAGATCGGCCAGAACGAATCCGCCGCCCGCCATGCGGGGATGCCCGTCGCGCGGGTTCAGATGCTGACCTATGTGATCACCGGGCTCGCCGCTGCACTGGCAGGGCTTCTGCTCTCGGCCTATTTCGGCTCGGCACGGGTGGATCTGGGCAAGGCCACGCTTTTGCCCGCGATCACGGCAGCCGTCCTTGGTGGGGCGTCGATCTATGGCGGTCAGGGCTCGGTGATCGGCACCATCATCGCCACGTTTATCATCGGCTATCTGCAGCAGGGCCTGCAGATGAGCGGAGTTCCCAGTCAGGTTTCCAGCGCGTTGTCCGGAGCGCTGCTGGTTGTCGTCGTCGCAATGCGCCACGGGGCGCCCTTGCTGCGCGAGTTCATTCCGGTGCGGCCGCGTCCGTCAGAATGACGCGCGCCCAAAGAGTTCAGAGGAGGAGAACTGAAATGCGTAAAACGACCAAATGGATGATGAGCACCCTTGCGGCGGGGATGCTGATGGCCAATTCGGCCTCGGCCGCGGATATCGCCTTCATTCCGAAGCTTGTCGGGGTGGGCTACTTCACATCGGGCGGCAAGGGGGCCGTCGAGATGGGCAAGAAGCTTGGCGACAAAGTCACCTATGACGGCCCGACCGAGCCCAGCGTTTCGGGGCAGGTTCAGTTCGTGAATAACTTCGTTAATCAGGGCTATAAGGCCGTGATCGTTGCCGCAGTCTCGCCTGATGGTCTCTGCCCGGCGCTCAAGCAGGCAATGGCACGCGGCGTTCTGGTGATGACTTGGGACTCGGATGTGAACCCGGAATGTCGCTCCTACTACATCAACCAAGGCACGCCGGCGCAGCTGGGCGGCATGCTGGTGGACATGGCCTCGGATGGTCTGAAGGGCAAGGATAAGGCCAAGGTCGCCTTCTTCTATTCTTCGCCCACGGTGACCGATCAGAATGCATGGGTCGCGGCGGCCAAGGAAAAGATCGCCAAGGAGCATCCCGGCTGGGAGATCGTGACCACGCAATACGGCTATAATGACGCGCAGAAATCGCTTCAGACCGCTGAGGGTATCCTGAGCGCCTATCCCGATCTCGATGCGATCATCGCGCCCGATGCCAATGCGCTGCCCGCAGCTGCTCAGGCCGCCGAAAACCTTGGTAAGGCGGGCAAGGTGACGATTGTCGGCTTCTCGACGCCCAACGTGATGCGCCCTTATGTCAAGCGCGGCACGGTCAAGCGGTTCGGCCTGTGGGACGTGACCAAGCAAGGCGCGATTTCGGTGGCCGTGGCCGATCACGTGCTGAAAGACGGCCCGCTTCAGGTTGGCGATACGATGAACGTGCCCGGCGTGGGTGAGGTGAAGGTCTCGCCCAACTCGGTGCAGGGCTACAACTACGAGGCCAAGGATAATGGCATCGTCCTGCTGCCCGAGCGTGCCGTTTTCACCAAGGACAATATCGACAACTTCGATTTCTGATCTCTGGTGACGTGATCTGGCGAGGGCGTGGAGATGCGCCCTCGCAAATATGTTGAGAGAGGAGCCGCTGATGCAATCGCGCTGGAATGACGCCGACGCCCGCAAATTCGCCGAGGCCGCCGAAGCGGCGGGACAACCCGCAGCGCTGGGCCTGCGGGTCTATAGCTCGCGCCTGATCGGACAGGATCCCGATCTGGTGCTGCACGGGGGGGGCAATACCTCGGTCAAGATCCCCGATGCGCCGGGCAAGCAGATCATCCATGTGAAGGGTTCGGGCTGGGATCTGGGCGATATCGAGGCGCCCGGGCTGCCTGCGATGTGGCTGGAGCCGCTGCTGGAGACCCGCGCGATTGCGCATATGTCGGACGAAGAGATGGTCGCCTTTTTGCGCCGCCATCTTCTTGATCCGACCGCGCCAAACCCCTCTGTTGAGGCGCTGCTGCACGCCTATATGCCGCAGGCTTTCGTCGATCACAGCCACGCCACGGCCATCCTCGCGCTGGCCGATCAGGAGGATATGGAGCCGGTGGTGCGCGAGATCTATCGCGGTCGGGTCGGCTTCGTGCCCTATGTCATGCCCGGCTACGCGCTCAGCCATGCCTGTAATGATGCGCTCGCGCGCGATCCGAAGGTCGAGGGGCTTTGGCTGGAGAAACACGGGCTTTTCACCTTTGCGGAGACCGCGCGCGACAGCTATGAGCTGATGATTGAGTTCGTCACCGCCGCCGAAGAGTTTCTGGCGGCGAAAGGGATCGAGGTCGAGGCCCCGCAGACCAATGACGCGCCGATGCCCGAAGAACTTGCCGCAGCTCTGATCGAGGCACTGGCCGCGCAAGGGGCGCTGGGCACCGCGCCTGCGGTCGATTTCCGCTCGACGCCTGCAATCCGGCGCTATCTTGGGCGCGAAAATCTGGCGGAACTGGCGATGCGCGGCACTGCGACCCCGGACCATGTGATCCGCATCAAGCCGTTTCCGATGATCCTTGAGGCCGGCGATGATGCCGCCGCGATCACGCGGAAGCTGGCCGAATATGCCGATCGTTACGCCGCCTATTTCGCGCGCAACGCGCCCAATGCTTCGGAGCCGAAAACCATGCTCGATCCCGCGCCGCGCGTGGTGCTTATGCCGGGGGTGGGGCTGTTCGGTTTGGGCGCAAATGACAAGGCGTCGCGGATCGCGGGCGATCTGCTGGAGCAAACGGCGCGCATCGTGAATGCCGCGGAGGATTACGGCCGGTTCGCGCCGATCTCCGAGGGCGAGCTGTTCGATATGGAATATTGGTCGCTCGAACAGGCCAAGCTGAAGAATTGAGACCGCGCGTCTCGCCTTGAGAGGGCCTCCGCCCGCCTTAGCCCGCTGCCGTGAATCTGGCCGCGAGCCCTGCGATCAGCCCGCGCAGCCAAGCATGGCCCGGATCACGGCGCAGATGGGGGTGCCACGCGATCTGGCTGGGAAACGTGCCAAGATCGATCGGAACGGGCAGGTTGCGCAGCCCATAGGGGCCTGCGGTCATGGCGGCCACCCGGGCGGGCACCGTGGCAATCCCGCCCAGACGCGCGACCGTGGGGGCGGCTGTCAGGAAATGCGTGACCTCGACCGTGGTGTTGCGGCGCAGCCCGGTCGCCTCGGTGCGCTTGTAAACCCCCGTGCGCCATTTGCCGGGCGGGGCGATGACGACATGGGGGAGCGTCTCATAGAGCGCGCGGTCGAGCGGCGCGCCATCGGCCAAGGCCTGCGGCGCGACGATGCAGCGAAACCCGTCATTGATCAGCTCTGAGACCACGAGATCTTCGGGCGGTGCGTGAAACCGCCCGACGGCCAGATCAAACGCATGCCCCGCAAGGACGCGCGGGTCGAGATCCGGGCCGATGGGAGAGATTTCGAGGCGTGCCGACGGGGCCTCTTGTGCGAAGGCGGCGGCCAGTTCCGGGGCCAGCACGATTTCGGCATAGGGGCCAAGCAACAGCCGGAAGCGGCGCGTGGTGCGTGCCGGGTCAAAGGGTTCGGCGGCGCGGAAGGCCTGTTCCAGCCGCTCCAGCCCGGCGGCGATGTCGGGCGCGATCTCAAGGGCCTTCTCGGTCGGCTCCACGCCGTAGCGCGCGCGCAGAAACAGCTCATCGCCCAGCACCGCGCGCAGCCGCGACAGCGCCGCGCTCACGGTACTTTGGGATTGACCGAGCCTCTGGGCTGCGGCGGTGACATTGCGTTCTTCCATGACGGCATGGAACACGCGCAGAAGCGAGATATCGGGTGTCATATATCCAATATATCGATTTCTGACGTGGCCTGCATCAATTTCTCGTTTGTTAAATGCAACCTATCTTTGCCTAGACGCGTTGATGGCCCGAGACAGACAGGGCCGGAGACGCCTTGAACCGCAGACATGAAGGAGGCCAAAAAATGGCACGCATTCTTATTCTCTCGACCGCGGCACAGGCCCTCGGCGACACCGGCAAATCCACAGGCGTCTGGTATGAGGAACTGGCGACTCCGTATTACGCCTTCCTTGACGCCGGGCATGAGGTCAAACTCGTCACGCTCGCGGGCAAACCGGTCCCGATTGATCCGAACTCGGATGTGACGGGCGATGACGCGCCCGCATCTGTCACCCGTTTCCGCGAAGATCCGGTGGCCTCGGCGCTTTTGGCAAACCCTGGCCGCCTCGAGGATGAGGACGTGACCGCTTATGACGCGCTTTATATTCCGGGCGGTCACGGCGCGATGTACGACCTCGCCGAGAGCGATGTCGCCGCCAAGGCGATTGGCGCTGCTTGGGATGGCGGCAAGGTGGTTGCCTCGGTTTGTCACGGTCCGGCGGCCTTCGCGAAGGTCGTGGACAAAGATGGCGTGTCCATCGTGAAAGGGCGCAAGGTCTCGGCCTTCACCGACAGCGAGGAGCGTGGCGTGGGCCTTGCCGATGCCGTGCCCTTCCTGCTGGAAACCCGCCTGCGCGAGCTGGGCGCGCAGTTTGAAAGCGTGGGCGACTGGCAGCCCCATGCGGTGGTCGACGGGCGGCTGGTGACGGGCCAGAACCCGGCCTCTTCTGAGGCGGCAGCGGAAAAAGTGCTGGCTCTGCTGAGCTGACGACACAGGGCGCCTCCCGGATCGGGGGGCGCTTTTTTCGTTCACACTGTTTTCAAAGAGGCTGAGATGTCGAAAATCATTCTTATCACCGGTGCCTCCTCTGGCATCGGCGAGAGCTGCGCGCGCCATGCGGTCGCGGCGGGCCACAAGGTCGCCTTGGCCGCGCGGTCGAGCGATAAGCTGGAGGCGCTCGTCACGGAGCTGGGCGCTGAGAACGCGCTGGCGCTGCCGACCGATGTGACCGATCCCGAGGCGCAGGAGCGCATGGTGGCGCGTGCGGTTGCACATTACGGTCGGCTCGACGTGGTGCTGGCCAATGCAGGTGTCGGCGCATCGGCGCGCGGGACCGAGGCCGCCCCGGTCGAGAGCCTGCGCGAGATGATCGAGCTGAATTGCCTTGCGGTGACCTATACCGCGAAATTCACCCTGCCGCATCTGCGCGCGTCAAAAGGGCATATGGTGCTGACCGGTTCCAAAGCCTCGCAAGGCCCGATGTGGGGCTCGGTCTATTCGGCAACCAAATGGTTCATCCGGGGCTATGCCGACAATCTTGGCGAGGAACTGGGCGCAGCCGGGGGGCGCGTCACCTGTCTGCATCCGGGCATGGTCGACACGCCCTTCTTTGATGAGGCGAAACCCGATGCGCTGCGCCCTGAAGATGTGGCGCGGGCGTTCCTCTTCGCGATCGAGCAGCCCGAATACGTGTTGATCCCGCATCTGCCGGTCTATCCAAAACCGAAGCAGCCCTGATCCGATCAGGGCCGCCTCGGCGTGGCGATCACGACCAAGGCGTGACGAGGTATTTCTCGCCCGTCTTCATGGTCCGGTAATCACTCACGGCCTCTTTGGTCAGCATCTCTTCAAGATTGACGCGTTTCTTATAGTGGCTGGCGAAGGTGGTCGTGAGATTGTCGCGCACGCGCTTGCGCATCCGCGCGACAGTTTCTGCCCCGGCCGATTGCAGGAACGGGAACAGCAGCCAGCCCGAAAGCGTCCAGCCAAATCCGTAGCTCGGAGAGAGCGTGGTCGCGCCAGTGTCGAGCCGTCCGTAGATGAACATCCGCTTGGGCTGGTTTGAGCCGTAGCGCGAATACTCGGACATCCGGCTCACGGCGACGCGCTCCATCGCCTTGAAGGCCGTGTCGACCGAGGTGCCGCCGCCGATCGGATCGAAGCCGTAGAACGCGCCGGTATCGTCAATCGCAGCAGTGAGTTGCGCCATGAAGTCATCCTGCGACGAGTTGACGACATGAGTGGCGCCGATCTTCTTGAGCAGTTCGACCTGATCGTCCTTGCGCACGATATTCACCAGACCGAGGCCGTCTTCTTGGCAGATGCGGGTCAGCATCTGGCCAAGGTTCGATGCCCCGACCGTGTGCAGGATCGCGTCCTGCCCGTCCATTTTCGCATTCTCGGCAAATCCCAGCGCGGTCATTGGGTTGACGAAACTGCTCGCCCCTTCTTCAGTGCTATGATCGCCCAGCGGCAGGCACATGCCCGCATCGGCGGTGCAATATTGGCTATAGGCATTGCCCGGCACGCAAGAGACGCGCTGGCCCATCAAAGCTTTGGCCGCGTCGCTGTCGCCGGTCGCAATCACCGTGCCCGCGCCCTCATTGCCTGCGGGCAGCTTGAGCCCATGACGCGCCTTTGAGCCCGCATTGTAGGGTTCGGGCACAGTGGCCACGAATTTGCCGGGCGAATAGGTCGCGTTCTCCATGTCGGCGGCCCCCACGAGGATGGCGAGATCCGACGGGTTGATCGGCGCCGCTTCCATTTTCACCAGCACCTGATTGCCAGTCGGGTCGGGGAAGCTGACGTCCTCAAGGGCGACGGTGAGCGTGCCGTCTGCCTCCAGCGTCGTGAACAGTTGTTTGCCGGTGGTTGCCATGTCGATCTCCTGATCTCGGTATCGCTGTGAAGCTCTGCCATCGGGGCCGGGTGCGAGCGCACTTTTGACCCGATGGCTGCTGCGCTCTCAGATAGGGCCGCCCGCGCTCAAAACGACCATAAAGCGCGGGCGGTGACGCCACGGCGCGGAGCGTTTGGCGTGCCGGATCGGTTGTGATCCGGCGTCCGGGTCATGCAGCCTCGGCCTGCACCTCGCGCGCCCACCCCGCCTTGATTGGGCGGGCGCCAAAAGCCGGATGGCGAGCGCTTGGGTTCAGGCTGTGCGGATCTGCGTGCGCCAATGCGTGTGTAGCGCTTCGATATCGCCGCTGGTCAATATCGGCATCGCGCGTCACCAAGGCGCGCGTCCCGAGGATGGCACCATCCCCGACTTTCACGCCCGGCATGATGATGGCTTCCGACCCAATCCAGACATCATGTCCGATGACCGTGTCCCCGGCGGGACGAAACCTCTGAATGATCGGGATGTCTGCGGATCTACAAACTGGGCGTGACCGCAGATGGGCGGCACGCGGATGCCCCGAGCTTTGGCGCGGGGCTGTATTCAGAGAGTTCGGTCTGCAGATTTCATCTGGTCTTTGCCGTGTTCAACGTAGGGAGAGAGACTCTCGGCGATCCGCTGTGGCAAGTCGGAGGATCGCCTGACGCGTCCGCTCGGTGGCCCTCGATCTACTTTAAGGAGACCGGGCGGTCCGGGGCAGCCTGCTTGACGTCGAGGGCAGGATTGCGGGGCATTCGTCGAATCTTGGGGGCTCTCTTGCGGCGTGCCGGAGAGGCGAGATGGGCTGCGGATGTTCCCTGCGTTCGTTCGTTGCGGTGGGCGCGGCTTTTGCGCAAGTTTCGCGAAAAGTCCATGGCGTTTTGGCAATCGCCTCTCACATCGTCGTGACCACCGCTGCGTCATTCTTGCGCTCGCGTGCCGCGTTGCCTTTGATTGCGGCTTCAAACAAGAAACAGGGCCATCCGCGCCGTGCGAAACTGCCGAAAAAGATGCGGATGTGAACCCGGAAACACGGAGGTCTATCCTTGAAGTATTTTGCCACCATTTCTGCCTTGGCGCTTTGCCTGAGCAGTGCAGCGCCCGCGCTCGCTCAATCCGACCATGTGCCGCCCGGTACGAAACTGGCCGCCAACCAGACATTCACCTACTGGTTGCAGGACGACCTCAAAACGCTCGATCCCGATCTGAGCACGTCCAAGGACGGCAATGACGTCCTCCAGCAGATGTTCGACGGGCTTTATCAGCAAGACGATCACGGCAATCTCGTGCCCGCGATGGCCAAGAGCTTTGAGGTCTCCGACGACAAGCTGACCTATACGTTCCATCTGCGCGACGAGAACTGGTCGAACGGCGATCCGGTCACGGCGCAGGACTTCGTCTATGCGTGGCGTCGCCTAGCCGATCCCAAGACCGCCTCGGAATACGCTTGGTATATCGAGCTGATGCAGGTCAAGAACGCCCATGACGTGATCCAAGGCGACAAGCCGGTCACCGATCTGGGTGTGAAGGCGCTGGATGACCACACCTTGCAGGTCACGCTGGAAACGCCGATCCCGTACTTCCGCCAGATGCTGGTGCTGTCCTCGACCTTCCCGGTGCCCGAGAAGGTGGTGGAGAAATACGGTTCCGACTGGACCAAGCCGGAAAACATGGTGTCGAACGGGGCTTACACGCTGAAAAGCTGGAAGATCGGTGAAAGCATCGAGATGACTAAGAACGACAAGTATTGGGATGCGGCGAACACGACGCTGACCGATCTGAAGTTCATCCCGATTCAGGATCTCAACCAAGCTCTGACGCGCTATCAGGCGGGCGAGCTGGACTTCGTTCAGACCCCGGCCGGGCAGTATCCGCGCCTCAAGAAAGAGTATCCTGATCAGGCGCATGCTCCGCCGCGCTCCTGCGTTTACGCCTATCGCTTCAATGTCGGGCCGAACGGCCCCGAAGCGCTCAAGGACGTGAAAGTGCGACAGGCGCTGTCCTATGCGATCAATCGCAACGTGATCATCGACAAGATCCTCAAGGGCGGTCAGAAACCGGCCTATAGCTGGACCCATTGGGCGACCGCTGGCTTCAAAGCCCCCAATATCGCCTATGCGGATTGGACCGACAAAGAGCGGACCGACAAGGCCAAGGAGCTTCTCAAAGAGGCAGGCTACGGCCCCGATCACCCGCTCAAGCTGCGGATCATGTACAACACCTCTTCCGATCACAAGAAGATCGCGATTGCGGTGCAGCAGTTCTGGAAACAGATCGGTGTGGATGCGACGCTCGAGAATTTCGAGTGGAAGGTCTATCTCGACAAGCTCAACACGCAGCATGACTTCGACGTGGCCCGTACCGCTTGGTGTGCCGACTATAACGAGGCCTCGACCTATCTCGACGTGAACACCTCGTGGTCCGATCAGAACTCGGGTCAGTGGAAGAACGCCGAGTATGACAAGCTGATGAAAGACTCCAAAACGGCGGCAGATCCGGAAGCGGATTACACCAAGGCCGAGCAGATCCTCGCACAGGACATGCCGCTCGCGCCGATCTATGCCTATTCGCTGCCGATGCTTCTGAACGCGCATATCAAGGGCTATCCCTTCGATAACGTTCAGCTCAATTGGTACGCGAAGAACATGTACCGCACGGCGCAATAAGCTGCGCTGACAGCCCGGGCGGGTCACCTTTGGTGGCCCGCCTAAGCCATTTCGGGATATCCGCATGATCGTTTATATTCTCAAGCGTCTGGCGATTGCCATTCCGACGCTGCTGGTGCTCATCGTCGCGAGTTTCATGCTTATGCATGCAGCGCCCGGTGGCCCTTTCACATCCGAGCGCCAGGTGCCGCCGGAAGTTCTTGCCAATCTTAATGCGAAATACGGGCTCGATCAGCCGCTCTGGCGCCAGATCGTGACCTATCTCTGGGGCATCATTGCCCATTTCGATTTCGGGCCGTCGTTCACCTATAAGGACCGCTCGGTCAATGACATCATCGCCCAAGGCTTCCCCGTGACGCTGACCTACGGGTTTCTCAGCTTCATCGCCGCAGTGCTGGTGGGGGTTTCGCTGGGCGTGACCGCCGCGATCAAGCGCAACACGCTGCTTGACTATATCGCCGTCGGGATCTCGATTGGCGCGCAGGTGCTGCCGAATTTCGTGATGGCGCCGATCCTCGTGTTGATCTTCACACTGACGCTGCACTGGTTGCCCGGTGGCGGCTGGAGCTTTGACGATCCGCGGTTCTGGATCATGCCGGTCGTGGCTCTCTCGACCTCGTATATGGCGTCGATTGCGCGGATCACGCGCTCCTCGATGCTCGAAGTGCTCAGCTCGAACCATATCCGCACCGCACGCGCCAAGGGGCTGCCGTCGCGCAAGATCATCCTGCGCCACGCGCTCAAGCCTGCGCTGTTGCCGGTGATCTCCTATCTTGGACCGGCCTTTGTCTCGATGATCACCGGCTCGGTGATCGTGGATGTCTATTTCACCACCGGCGGCATCGGCAAAAGCTTTGTCGATAGCGCGCTCAATCGCGACTACGCGGTGATGATGGGGATCACGATCCTGCTGGGCACGCTGACCATCTTCTTCAACCTTGTCGTCGATATCATCTACGGATGGATCGACCCAAAAATCCGGTACTGATCATGGTCATAGATGAACGCAAGATGGCCTCTCTGGCCGAAGCAACATCGCGCGAAGACGTGGCGGGCCGGTCGCTTTGGGCAAATGCGCGGCGGCGGTTCTTCCAGAACAAGGCGGCGATCTTCGGGTTGTGCCTGTTGATCTTCGTCGTGGCGTTTGCGCTGTTTGGCAACTGGCTGGCGGCTTGGAACAATTCCGACATCGATTACAACGTGATGGGCGACCGGGTGGCCTCTGCGCCGTCCTTTGCCGACGGGCACTATTTCGGCGCTGACGATCTGGGCCGCGATCTCTTCGCGCGCACGGTGCAGGGCACGCAGATCTCGCTGCTGGTCGGGGTGATCGGGACGATGATCGCCGTCACCGTGGGCACGCTTTACGGCGCGATTGCGGGCTATTTCGGCGGCCGGATCGACGGCTTCATGATGCGACTGGTCGATATCCTTCTGGCGATCCCCTACATGTTCGTTCTGATCTTGCTGCTGGTGATCTACGGGCGCTCGATCGGGATGCTGTTCGTAGGGGTCGGGCTGATCTCGTGGCTTGAGATGGCGCGGATCGTGCGGGGCCAGACGCTCACGCTGAAGAACCGCGAATATGTCGAGGCCGCACGCGCCATCGGGGTGCCGAGCGCCACGATCATCCGCCGCCATATCCTGCCCAACCTCGTGGGAGTCGTGGTCGTCTTTGCGACGCTGCTGGTGCCGCTGATGATCCTGACCGAGAGCTTCATCTCTTTCCTCGGGCTGGGCGTGCAAGAACCCATGACGTCGCTTGGCGCGCTGATCTCGGAAGGGGCGGGGACGATGAATTACGGCACGCTTTGGCAATTGGCGTTTCCGCTCTTCTTCTTCATCATCACCTTGTTTGGTTTCTATTTCGTAGGGGACGGGCTGCGCGATGCGCTCGACCCGAAGGAGCGCTGATATGGCATTGCTGGACGTAACAGACCTGAATGTGCGCTTTGACACGCAAGAGGGCGAGGTGCATGCCGTCAACGGGGTGAGCTTCGCGCTGGAAAAGGGCGAGGCACTGGGCATCGTGGGGGAGTCTGGCTCGGGCAAATCCCAGCTCAGCTTCTCGATCCTCGGCCTGCTGGCGCCGAACGGCAAGGCGTCGGGATCGGTCCGCTTTGATGGGCGCGAGATCCTCAACCTGCCCGAGAGCGCGCTCAACAAGATCCGCGCCGACCGGATCGCGATGGTGTTTCAAGATCCGATGACTGCGCTCAATCCCTATATGCGGATCTCGGATCAGATGGCCGAGACGCTGATGCTGCATAAGGGGCTCTCCAAGCGTGACGCGATTGCGCAAGCGGTGAGCATGCTGGATGCGGTGAAGATCCCCGACGCGAAAAACCGGGTGCGGCTTTTCCCGCATGAGTTTTCGGGCGGGATGCGCCAGCGCGTGATGATCGCGATGGCGCTGTTGTGCAAACCCGATGTGCTGATCGCGGATGAGCCCACCACCGCGCTCGATGTGACGGTGCAGGCGCAGATCATGGATCTGCTGGGCGATCTGCGCCGCGAACTGGGCATGGCCACGGTGCTGATCACCCATGATCTGGGTGTTGTGGCGGGCTTTTGCGAGCGCGCAATCGTCATGTATGGCGGGCAGGTGATGGAGCAATCGCCCATCGATCCGCTTTTTGCGCAGCCCACCCATCCCTATACGCGCGGACTTCTGGCCGCGCTGCCGCGGCTTGACCACGACAGCAAGATGACCCCGATCCGGGGCAATCCGCCCAACATGACCGGCGCGCCCACGGGCTGCCCGTTCTGCCCGCGCTGCGATTTCGTCGAGGATATCTGCCACAGGACGATGCCGCCGCTCGAAGGGTTTGCCGATGGCCGGCTGCGGGCCTGTCACCGTTCGGTCGATTTCATCGAGGAGGCTGCATGATGGGCACCGCTCTGATCGAAGCCCGCGACCTGCGGGTGACTTTCGAAATCCGCCGCGGCTCGGATCTGCCATGGCAGGAGCCGCCGAAGCTGCGCGCGGTCAATGGTGTGAGTTTCGCGCTGGAGCAGGGCAAGACGCTGGGGATCGTGGGCGAATCCGGGTGCGGGAAGTCCACACTGGCGCGCGCGCTGATCCGGATGCTGCCCGCCGAGGGCGAGGTGATCTGGCAGGGGCAGACCGATCTCTTGCCGCTCAACCCGCGCCAGATGCTGAAATACCGCTCGGATATTCAGATGATCTTCCAAGATCCGCTGGCCTCGCTCGATCCGCGCATGACGGTCGGCGAGATCATCGCCGAGCCCTTGCGCACGCATCGCCCGAAAATGGGCGGGCGCGAGCGCAAGGAGAAAGTGCGCGAGGTGATGCAGAAGGTGGGCTTGCTGCCCAACCAGATCAATCGCTACCCGCATGAGTTCTCGGGGGGCCAATGTCAGCGCATCGGCATTGCCCGCGCGCTGGTTGTCGAGCCGAAGCTTCTGATCTGCGACGAGCCGGTCTCGGCGCTCGATGTGTCGATTCAGGCTCAGGTGATTGCCCTGCTGGAAGATCTGCGCCGCGATCTGGGTCTGACGATCATCTTCATCGCCCACGATCTCAGCGTCGTGCGCCATGTCTGCGACGAGGTGATGGTGCTGTATCTTGGCCGGATGATGGAGGCGGGCCCGACTGAGAAGCTGTTTGCAGCGCCCCAGCATCCCTATACGCAGGCCCTGCTGTCGGCGGTCCCGATCCCCGATCCGGAAGTCGAGCGGCGCAAGAAGCTCATCGCGCTTGAGGGCGATCTGCCCAGCCCACTCAACCCGCCATCGGGTTGCCCGCTGCGCAACCGTTGCCCGCGTGCGACCGAGCTATGTGCCAGCACGCCGCCCACCGAGCAGGTCGAGGGGCGCGCCGTGTTCTGCCACCATCCCGGACCCGCGCCAGAGCTGCAAGCGGTGCTGGCGGAAAGCTGAAAATTGCGGCGCGGGCGGTGGCCACATCGCCCGCTCACGCGGATGTGCGCATCTGGCTCAGACGTGGTTTGTCCAAAGAGTCAAAACGCTGTTACGTTCCTCCGATAGAGCGCCTGAGCAAGGCGCCAGTCTCTCGGAGGTTTTCCCATGTCGATTTTGTCCCGTCGTCAGTTTCTACTGACCAGCACCGCCGCAAGTGGGCTGGTGATGGTTCATCCGTTTTCCGCCAGCGCAGCCGCTGGTCAGGCGCATTTGCGTCTGCTGTGCACGACCGATCTTCACTGCCATATCCGGCCCTATGACTACTATGCCGACAAGCCCGTCGACACGGTGGGTCTCTCGCGCACCGCCAATTTGATCGAGGGGGTGCGGGCCGAGGCCACGAACACCATGACATTCGACAATGGCGATTACATGCAGGGCAATCCGATGGCCGATTACATCGCCTATTCCAAGGGGATGAAAGAGGGCGATACCCATCCGGTGATCGCGGCGATGAACGTGCTGGGCTATGATTGCGGGACGCTGGGCAACCACGAGTTTAACTACGGCATGGATTTCCTCGGGCTGGTCAATGCGAAGGCGGGCTACCCGCTGGTTTGCGCCAACTTCGCCCATAAGCTGGGCGCCAGCCCGCGCGAGGATGATCTCTATCTCGACCCTTATATCATTCTCGACCGCGAGTTGACCGATGGCGCGGGCAACAAGCTGCCCATCAAGGTCGGCGTGATCGGCTTTGTGCCGCCGCAGATCATGGAATGGGACCGAGGTCATCTGGAGGGCAAGTACAACACCCGTGATATCGTGCAGGCCGGCGCGGCTTGGGTGCCGCAGATGCGCGAAGAGGGGGCCGATATCGTCGTGGCGCTCGCCCATACCGGGATCGACGCGGGCGGCCAAAGCGAGGGCATGGAGAATGCAGCCCTCTATCTTGCGGGCGTGGAGGGGATCGATGTCGTGATCACCGGCCACCAGCACCTGAACTTCCCCGGCAAGGATTTCGAAGGCCCCGGCATCGACAATGACAAGGGCACTTTGATGGGCAAGCCCGCCGTGCAGGCCGGGTTCTGGGGCAACCATATGGGCCTGATCGACCTGATGCTCGAGCATGACGGCAACGCCTGGAAAATCGCGACCCACAGCTCCGAGATTCGTCCGATCTTCAAGCGCGGCGAGGATCGCTCGATCACCGCGCTGACCACCGATTACGCACCGGTCCTGCATTCGAGCGATCAGGTCCATGAGGCGACGCTGAAATATGTGCGCGCGAAAGTCGGTGAGACCTCCGCCCCGCTGTATTCCTATTTCGCGCTGGTGGCTGATGACCCGTCCGTGCAGATCGTGTCGAATGCGCAGCTTTGGTATGTGAAGAAGCTGCTTGAGGATACGCCCGAGGGCAAGCTGCCGCTTCTGTCGGCGGCGGCGCCGTTCAAGGCGGGCGGGCGCGGCGGCCCGGATTACTATACCGATGTGCCCAAAGGGCCTTTGGCGATCAAGAACGTGGCCGATCTCTACCTTTATCCCAACACGCTTCAGGCGGTGAAGGTGACGGGCGCGCAGGTCAAAGACTGGTTGGAGCGTTCGGCGGGCATGTTCAACCATGTTCCTGCCGGATCAAGCGATGCGCTCCTGCTCAATCCGGATTTCCCGAGCTACAATTTCGATGTGATCGACGGGGTGACCTATAAGATCGACATCACGCAGCCTGCGAAATTCGACAAGGACGGGGCCGTTGTGAACCCCGAGACGAACCGGATTGTCGATCTGCAATTCGAGGGCAAGCCGATCGACCCCAAGGCCGAGTTCGTGATTGCTACGAACAATTACCGCGCAGGGGGCGGCGGGAATTTCCCCGGTGCCGATGGATCGACTGTGCTCTACCGCGCCCCCGACACCAACCGCGACGTGATCGTGCGCTACATCCACGACAAAGGCACGGTCAGCCCGCAGGCCGATGCGAATTGGAGCTTTGCGCCCGCGAAGGGCACGACGGTCTTGTTCGAGACCGGGCCCAAGGCGCAGACCTATCTCGAAGACGTGAAGTCGCGCGGGCTCGATATTGAGCCGGTCACAGGCGGCGAGGGCGGCTTTGCGCGCTACCGTATTTCGCTCTAAGAGGCCGTAAAACAATAAAAGAAGGGGTGCTTTGCGCCCCTTCTTTTTGCATGATGCGCCTGCGGCTTTCGGGCGAGACGGCGCGCGGCCTGCAGATAATTTTCGCCGTCGGAAAACGCGTCTTTCCGCGTAGAAAGACCTTACGGTGTCCGGAACGGGTCGTCCCGTCCGGCAGGACTATCGGGACAGAGGATTTCAGGGATGATGTCGGAGTTGGGACAAGGGCGCGTTCTCGCGCTGCTGCTGGCGCTGGGACTGTTTGGGGCTCAGGCGCAGGCGCAGGGCATGCGTGGCGGCGCGCGCGGCGGCCCGACCGAAGTGGGCGTGATGACGGTCAAGACCGAGGCCGTGCCCTATGAGGTCACCTTGCCGGGGCGTGCCGTGGCGTTTGAGCAGACCGATATCCGCCCTCGCGTCGATGGTCTGATCAAGTCGATCGACTATCGGGCGGGCCATAAGGTCGCGACGGGCGATCCGCTGTTTCACATCGATGATGACACCTATCAGGCCTCGCTGAGTGCCGCCGAGGCCGAGCAGGCCAGCGCGCAGGCCAATGTCGAGGCCGCGCAGGCGCAGGTCGACCGCTACAAGAAGCTCGAGTCCACCTCTGTGTCGATCAGCGATCTGGAGACGGCAGAGGTGACGCTTGCGAAAGCCAAGGCCTCGCTTCTGACCGCCAAGGCCGATTTGCAGACCGCCCAGCTCAATCTCGACCGCACCGTCATCCGCTCGCCGATTGACGGGATTCCCGATGTCGCGACGGTTTCGGTGGGCTCGCTGGTCACCTCAAATCAGGCCGATGCGCTGACCACGGTGACGCGGCTTGACCCAATCTATGTCGATGTCAGCGAAAGTGCGGCCCGGATCATGAAGGTCCGCCAGCGCATCCGTCAGGGCACGCTGAAACCGGGCTCGCAGATCAAGGCCTCCGTGCAGCTGGAGACCGGGGAGCAATATGATGGCACCGGCACCCTGATCAGCCCCGGCGCGACGGTGTCGGCAACGACCGGTTCGGTCGATTTCCGCTTTCAGTTCGACAATCCCAACCGGATGATCCTGCCCGGTCAATTCCTGCGCGTGACCCTGACGCTGGGAGAGACGCAGGCGATTTTGGTGCCGCAAGGCGCGACCTCGCGCGGCGGCGATGGCGCGCTCACGGCCTTTGTCGCAACCGATGGCAAGGCGCACCAGGTCGTGCTGACCTCGGCGGGCACCTATAAGAATGCATGGATCGTGACCGATGGAATCCAAAGCGGCGATGCGCTGATCCTCGATGGGTTGAAGGATTTGCGCGATGACGCCGATATCAAGACCGTTCCGGTGACGATCAACGATCAGGGCGTCGTCGAAGACGTGAAGCCGCAGGCGGATGCCGCAGCCGGGGGCGGGCAGGCCGCCAGTGCCGCCAAGCCGCAGAAGAGCGAGTGAAGCGCACATGATCCGTTTCTTTATTCACCGCCCCGTTTTTGCCATCGTGCTGGCGCTCGTGACGATGCTTGCGGGGGGCTATGCCTATACGCAATTGCCGGTGTCGCAATATCCCGAAGTCGCGCCCACGACGATCCGTATCTCGGCCAGCTATTCGGGCGCCACGGCGCAGGCGGTCGAGAACTCGGTGACAACCCCGATCGAGGATGCGCTGACCGGGCTCGACGGCATGATCTACATGGAGAGCACGTCCAATCAGGGCTCCGCGCGAGTGACGCTGACCTTTGATGGCTCAATCGATCCGATTGATGCCGAGAACGAGGTGCAGACCAAGATCCGCAAGGTCGAAAGCCAGCTTCCCGATGCGGTACAAACCTCAGGCGTCAGCGTCTCGCGCTCGTCCTCCGATATCTTGCTGGTCGGCGCTCTGGTGTCGAGCGATGGCAAATATTCGACCGTTGAGCTCGGCAACCTGCTCGATACCGAGGTCAAGGGCGCGGTGGAGCGCACGCAGGGCGTGGGCGGGCTCAATGTCTTTGGCTCGGGCTATGCGATGCGCGTCTGGCTCGATCCCTATAAGCTCGAGCAGTTCCAGCTGACCCCGACCGATGTGACCGCGGCCGTGCAGGCGCAAAACACCACCGTGTCGGTGGGGGCGCTGGGCGATCTGCCGACCACGCCCGGTCAGCAGTTCACCGCGACGATCACCGCGCAAAGCCAGCTCAACACGGTGGAGCAATTCGAGAAGATCCTGCTCAAGACCGAAAGCAACGGCTCAGCGGTCTATCTGGGCGATGTCGCGCGGGTCGAGATCGGGCAAGAGAATTACGGCACGAACTCGAAGTTCAACGGCGAGAATGCCTCCGGGTTCGGCGTCAACCTCGCCAATGGGGCCAATGCGGTCGACACGGCGCGGGCGGTGCGTGCGACGCTGGACCGGCTGGCCCCCTCGCTGCCTGAAGGGGTGAGCTTCAAGATCGCCTATGACACCTCGCCCTTCGTCGAGCTGTCGATTGAGAAAGTCTATCACACGCTGGCCGAGGCAATCGTTCTCGTGCTCATCGTGATCCTCGTTTTCTTGCAGAAATGGCGCGCGACGCTGATCCCGATTGTTGCGGTTCCGGTGGTGCTGATGGGCACATTCGCGGTGCTGCTGGTCTCGGGCTATTCGATCAACACGCTGACGATGTTTGCGATGGTGCTTGCGATTGGTCTGCTGGTCGATGACGCGATCGTCGTGGTCGAAAACGTCGAGCGGGTGATGGAGGAAGAGGGCCTGAGCCCGATGGCCGCCACCGAGAAAAGCATGTCGCAGATCACCGGCGCGCTGGTGGGGGTGGCGCTGGTGCTCTCGGCGGTGTTCTTACCGATGGCCTTCTTTCCGGGCTCGACCGGGGTGATCTATCGGCAGTTCTCGGTCACGATCATTACCGCGATGGTACTGTCGGCTATTGTGGCGCTGATCCTGACGCCCGCACTCGCAGCCAAGCTTCTGCGCCCCTCCAAGGGCGCCCCGATTGCGCCCGCGCGCATGTTCAACACCGGCTTTGGCAAGATCCAGTCGGGCTATGGCGCGGCGGTCGCGCGGATCTTGCGCAAACCGTTCCTGATGGCGCTGGTGCTGGTGCTGGTGATCGCCGCTGCATGGGGGGTGTCCCAGCGCTTGCCCAGCTCGTTCCTGCCCAAGGAGGACCAGGGCGTTCTGATGTCGATTGTGAACCTCTCGGAAGGGGCCACGACCGCGCAGACCTCGGATGTCGTTGATCAGATCACCAAATATCTGATGACCAGCGAGAAGGACAATGTCGCCTCGGTCTTCGCCACTCTGGGCTTTTCCTTTGGCGGGTCGGGGCAAAATACGGCGATGGTCTTTGCCAAGCTCAAGGATTTCGACCAACGCACCGGCGCGGGGCAGAATGTGGCGGCGATTGCGGCGCGTGCCAATGCCCATTTCGCGGGCCTGCGTGCCGGGCAGGTATTTTTCGTGCAACCGCCCGCAATTCGCGGGCTGGGCAACAGTTCGGGCTTCCAGATGTATCTTGTCGATCAGGCCGGCAATGGCCCGCAGGCGCTTGCAGAGGCTGCCGACACGCTGATTAAAGAGGCGGAGGCCGATAGCCGCCTGACCAACCTGCGCGTCAATGGGGATGAGGATAAGGCCGCGCTGCAGCTCGATATCGATCAGCAAAAGGCGGAGAGCTACGGGCTCTCGCTGAGCAGTCTCAATTCGATGCTGTCGGTGATCTTCTCGGGCAAGGACGTCAATGATTTCGATCTCAACGGCAATCTGCGCCCGGTCTATGTGCAGGCCGATGCGCCCTATCGCATGCAGCCGGGCAATATCGACGATTGGTATGCGCGCAACAGCTCGGGCGAGATGGTGCCGTTCTCGGCCTTCACATCGACGAAATGGGTCGCCGTCGCGCCGCGCCTGTCGCGCTACGATGCGACCAATGCCATCGAGATTTCGGGCCAAGCCTCGGACAGCGCCAGTTCCGGGGCGGCGATGGATGCGATGCAGGAACTGGTGAGCAAGCTGCCGGGCGGCTATGGCCTCGCATGGACGGGGCTGAGCTATCAGGAGCGCCAGTCGGGCAATCAGGCGCCCTATCTTTATGCGCTCTCGGCGCTTGTGGTCTTCCTCTGTCTCGCGGCGCTCTATGAGAGTTGGTCGATCCCGCTTTCGGTGATGCTGGCCGTGCCGGTCGGCCTGCTGGGGGCGTTGGGGGCTGCCTGGGCCTTCGGGCAGGCCAATGACGTCTATTTCAAGGTGGGCATTCTCACCACGATTGGGCTTGCGGCGAAAAACGCCATTCTGATCGTCGAATTTGCGCGCAATCTTGAGGCGCAGGGCAAAGGGCTGATCGAGGCGACGCTGGAGGCCGCGCGCCTGCGCCTGCGACCGATCCTGATGACCTCGCTGGCCTTCATGCTGGGGGTCGTGCCACTGGCCATCGCAAGCGGGGCAGGGGCGGCTGCACAGAACGCGATCGGGATCGGGGTGCTGGGCGGGATGGCCGCAGCAACTTTTATCGGCGTGTTCATGGTGCCTGCCTTCTACGTGCTGATCCGCAAGATCACACCGGGCGGCGGACCTGTGCAGAAATAGGCCATCACGCCAGACAGATGGGCGAAGGGCGCGCCGGCGAGGCGCGTTCACGGGGCTGTGCAAAGGTCAGTGAGGAACCAGTCACGAGACTCGGGGGTTAGTCGTGCAAGAGTGTATTTCATGGGAGATAAGAAATGCTGAGTATGATTGGAGGGCTCGTTGTCCTCGTCCTCGATATCTGGGCCATCGTGTCGATCATCGGCTCTGGTGCCTCGACGGGCGCCAAGGTGCTGTGGATCTTGCTGATTATCATCTTGCCGATCCTTGGCTTCATCATCTGGCTGGTGGCCGGACCCAAGGGCGGACAGGCGGTCGTCTAGCGGCACTGTAAATGAACTAAAGCAATTCGAGCGGAAGGATTTGTCCAAATGTTGAGACGCACAATTCTTCCGCTCGGAGCCTTGATCTTGGGAGTTATCGGGCTCGGGCTTGCGTTTGTTAGTCTGTGGTGGCTCCTGCTTGCGGCGGTCGGTCTCGGGCTTTTCGCGCTTGGTCTTTACGACTATTTCCAGACCCGCTGGACGATCACGCGAAACTATCCGGTCGCAGCCCGCTTCCGCTGGCTCTTTTATGACCTTCGTCCCTTCCTGCGCGCCTATATTGTTGAGGGCGATCTTGAGGGGAAGCCGTTTTCCTATGAGGCTCGCAATCTGGTTCATGCCCGCGCCCGTGGCGAGACCGACACGCATCCTTTCGGGACCGAGTTGGACGTCGAGAGCGAAGAATATGCATGGATCAATCATTCCATTGCCCCGAACGACGATCCCGACACCTCACCGCGTGTGAGCGTCGGCAATGCGCAATGCGCCAAGCCCTATTCCGCCTCTGTGCTCAACATTTCCGCCATGAGCTTCGGCGCTTTGTCCGGCAATGCGGTCGAGGCGCTCAATATCGGGGCCAAGCTCGGCGGATTTTATCATGACACGGGAGAGGGCGGCTATTCGCCCTATCACGCGAAACATGGTGGCGACATCGTCTGGGAGCTGGGCTCTGGCTATTTCGGGGCGCGCGACAAGTCGGGCCGCTTCGATGCCGATCTTTTCGCCGAGCAGGCGAGCCGCGATCAGGTCAAGATGACCGAAATCAAGCTGAGCCAAGGGGCCAAACCCGGCCATGGCGGGCTGCTGCCTGCCGCCAAGGTGACCGAAGAGATCGCGCAGACCCGCAAGGTTCCCGCGCATCAGGATTGCCTCAGCCCGCGCGGTCATTCGGCCTTCTCCACACCCGTTGAGATGATGGAATTCGCCGCCCGGATGCGCGATCTATCCGGCGGCAAGCCGGTGGGGCTCAAGCTGTGTATCGGCCAGCCGCATGAGGCCTTTGCCTTGGTCAAGGCGATGCAGACCTCTGGCATTTACCCGGATTTCATTGTCGTGGATGGCGCGGAGGGCGGCACGGGGGCAGCTCCGCTGGAGCTGTCCGATCACGTCGGCATGCCGATGGTCGACGGGGTGATCTTGATGCGCAATGCGCTGGTCGGGGCCGGGATCAAGGACAAGGTGCGTCTTGCGGCCTCGGGCAAGGTCTATTCCGGCTATGGGCTTGCGCATTCGATGGCGATGGGGGTGGATTGGTGCAATGCCGCGCGCGCCTTCATGTTCTCGATTGGCTGCATTCAGGCCCAGCGGTGCCATCTGGGCACCTGTCCCACCGGGATCACCACCCAAGACAAGGCGCGTCAGCGCGGTCTGATCCCGCAGGTGCAGGGCGAACGCGCCGCGCGGTTCCACAAAAAGACGCTTGAGGCCCTGTCCGACATCGTCGCCTCCGCCGGGCTCAAGCATCCGACCGATCTGCAACCCCATCACATCGTGCACCGTATCGGCGTCACGCAGGGCCACACGATCGACCGGGTCTATCCGTTCCTGCCCGAGGGCATTCTGAACGACGATCCCGACAGCACAGACTACGCCGACTGGTGGCACGCCGCAGATCCGCACAGCTTCAAGCCGCGGACGGATCTGGTTCGACGCCGCGCCAGCCTCACGCACAACTCCCACGCAAAAGAGGCATAATATGAGCAAGACAGTATCCCAGGTTGTCGCCGAGACCCTTGTCGAGGCGGGGGCCAAACGGGTCTATGGAATCGTGGGCGATACGATCAACCATTTCACAGACGCTGTACGTCAGGGGCCACTTGAATGGGTGCATGTGCGCCACGAGGAAGTGGGTGCGCTTGCGGCGGGCGGCGAGAGCTACATGACCGGCGAGCTGTCGGTCTGCGCGGGCACCGCCGGACCCGGCAGCCTGCATTTCGTCAACGGGATCTTCGAGAGCCATCGCAACGGGGCGCCTGTGGTGCTCATTGCGTCTAATATTGATCGCCACGAGGAGGGGTTAGGCTTTCCCCAAGAGGTCGATCAGAAGAAGGTCTATGAGCAGACCTCGGTGTTCTGCGAGCGCATCAACCACCCCGATCAGGCGCGCCGCATCGTTGTGCAGGCCGCTCAAGCCGCGCTCAACAAGGGGGGTGTCGCGGTGGTGATCGTGAATGGCGATATGTTCAAGGAAAAGACGGCGGACGCGCTGCATTGGAGCGTGCATCGCCCCGCCCCGGTCACGCGCCCCTCGGATGCCGAGCTGAACGCGCTGGCCGCGATGATCAAAGAGGCCGACCGGATCACGATCTATGCCGGGATCGGCGCGCGCGGGTCGCAGGCCAAGATCCGGCAATTGTCAGAGCATCTGGGCGTGCCGGTCGTGCATACCACGCGCTCCAAGGAATTCATCGAACCCGATCAGCCCAACAACGTGGGCATGACAGGTATTCTGGGCAATCGCGCCGGGATGGAAGCCGTGGGCGATTGCGATCTGCTGCTCTGTCTGGGGTCGGATTTCGCTTACACGCAGTTCTACCCGGCGAAGGCCAAGATCGCGCAGGTCGATATCGATGCGAGCCATCTGGGGCGGCGCTCGCCGATCGATCTGGGTCTGGTGGGCGATGTCGGCTGCACGATTGACGCGCTGCTACCCCGGCTTGAGCCGCGCGAGTCCGGCAAGCATCTCAATAAGGCGCTCAAGCAATATGCCGAGGATCTCAAAGGCTATCTCGACAGCACGAACGAGCCTGACCCGACGCTGATCCACCCGCAGGCGCTGACCGAGCTGCTCGACCGTCACGCGGCCCCCGATGCGGTGTTCACCGCAGATGGCGGCTCGCCGATGGTATGGCTTCTGCGCCACCTGAGTGCCAATGGCCAGCGACGCTTCCTCACCAGCCTGTTGCACGGGACGATGGCCAATGCCTATCCGCAGGCGCTTGGTATGCAAAAGGCCTATCCCGACCGGCAGGTGATCGCGCTATGTGGCGATGGCGGGATGAGCATGTTGATGGGCGATCTGCTGACATTGGTGCAGGAAAACTTGCCGGTGAAGTTGTTGGTGTTCAACAATTCCTCGCTGGGCTTTGTCGAGATGGAGCAGCGCGTCGAGGGGATGCTCGATGCCTATACCGAGCTGAAAAACCCCGATTTCGGGGCGATGGCGCGGGCGATTGGCATGGCGGGGACCAAGGTTGAGGTGATGGGCGATCTGGAAGGCGCGATGGCGCAATGGCTTGCCACACCGGGGCCCGCGCTTTTGGATGTGAAGGTGAACCGGCTGGAGTTGGTGATGCCGCCCAAGATCGAGATGTCACAGGTCACCTCGACCGCGCTCTTTGGCGTGAAGGCCGTGCTCAACGGGCGCGCCAATGAGGTCGTCCAGCTGATGCGCAACAACTTCCTGCGCTAGGCCGCGCGCGGGTGCCATGATAGTCTCGGGGAGGGTGCGAAGGCGCCATTCCCGCCGTTGTTGGCTCTTTCGGGGGCGATGATGATCGATCTTCTGCGCCGCGTGGCGGATCTGAACTGGCCAAGGGCGCTGCCTGCGGTCGTGGCCCTGAGCGGGCTCTTGATGGGCGTGCTCTGGCTCGATTTGCCGCGCGCGCAGGAACTGGCGGCACTTGGCGTGGGCTTTGCCACCTCGACGGGACAGGGCAAGGGGTTTCGCGACCGCCGCTGGCCGATCACGCTGATGGATATCGCGGGCAAGATGCTCGGGATTGCGGCGGGCATGGCTGCGGCGCAATTCCATGTCGGAGGCGTAGCGCTCACCGTTCCGGGCATGTTGATCGGGGCCTTTGTCGTGGGGGCTCTGTCCCGGCGCGACATGAGCCTGTGGTGGGTCTTGTTGCAAAGCTGGCTGTTCTTCTCGCTTGCAGGCTTTCTCGTGCATTATGTCGACAGCCCGGCGGTGGTGCTGGTCACGGTCGCCTTGGCCATGATCTGGGTGATTGCCATCGAAGAGGGGCTTCGCGTGGCTTGGGGCTGGCTCGGCCCCGACCATCGCGCGCCGCTCGACGGGCAGGCGCCACCGGAGGGGGCTGCACCGCTCGATGCGGTGATCGGGCAGGGGCTGCAGGCCATTCTGGCCGTGGGCATGTCCTATGGCATCGCGCTGATCCTTGCGATCAACCATCCCTATTGGGCGCCGCTCTCGGCGCTTTTGATGCTGGGGCCGCGACCGGGGCTGACATGGGAGCGGGTTGCGTTGCGCACCGGCGCGACCGTGGCAGGGGCGGTGGGGGCCAGCGTGCTTGTGCTTGTACTGGGTCCAGCCAATCCGGTGCTGCCAGTGTTCTACGTGCTGTTCGGGATGATCTCGATCCTGTTCATCGGGCGCCATTTCCCAAGCTTCGTGGCCTTCCTGACGGCTCTGATCGTGGTCATGGTGACGATGGGCAATGCCGAGCCTGTCGTGAATGCGTGGGGGCGGATCGTGGGCACCTTGCTGGGCGGTGGGGCGGCCCTCGTGGTCTCCTATCTCGCGCATCGGATCCGCGAGGCGCTTGGGATGGGCAGCTCGCTGCCATCCTAAATCGCGCCGGAGGGCCAGCTGCCAGCCGCTATGAAAAAGCCCCCGGCCTGAGCCGAGGGCTTTTCGCGTTTCAGTCAGCGGCGCGCGCTTTAGTCGGGCAGCACCCGGACGCCGCCTTTGGCTGCCGACGAGGCCAGCAGCGCATAGGCTTTGAGCGCGGTCGAGACGGCGCGTTTGCGCGGCGCTGCCGGTTTCCACGGCAACGGGCCCTTGGCTTCGCGGCGCGCGGCCAGCACGTTATCGGCCACGGCAAGGTTGATCGTGCGGTTCGGGATATCGATCTCGATCGTGTCGCCGGTCTCGACCAGACCGATCAGCCCGCCCTCTTCGGCCTCGGGGCTGACATGCCCGATGGAGAGGCCCGAAGTGCCGCCCGAGAACCGCCCGTCGGTCAGCAGCGCGCAGTCTTTGCCCAGACCTTTGGATTTCAGATAGGAGGTCGGGTAGAGCATTTCTTGCATGCCGGGTCCGCCGCGCGGTCCCTCGTAGCGGATGATGACCACTTCGCCTTTTTCGACCTTGCCGGTCAGGATGCCCGACACGGCGTCGTCCTGACTTTCATAGACCTTGGCGGTGCCGGTGAATTTCAGGATCGAGTCGTCGACCCCTGCGGTCTTCACGATGCAGCCCTGCTCGGCGATGTTGCCAAACAGCACGGCAAGCCCGCCATCTTGCGAGAACGCATGCTCGACCGTGCGGATCACGCCGTTCTCCCGGTCGCGGTCCAGCTCTTTGTAGCGGTTTTCGGTCGAGAAGGCCTGCGTGGTGCGCACGCCGCCGGGGGCTGCCCGATAGAACTGATCGACGGCCTCTTCATTGGAACTCATCACGTCCCATTTCGCCAGCGCCTCGCCCATCGTGTCGGAATGCACCGTGCGCGCGTCCTGATGGATCAGCCCGCCCCGGTTCATCTCGCCCAGAATGCCCATGATGCCGCCCGCGCGGTGGACGTCTTCCATATGCACGTCTTGCTTGGCCGGCGCGACCTTGCACAGCACCGGCACCTTGCGCGAGAGCCGGTCGATGTCGTCCATGGTGAAATTGACCTCGCCCTCATGGGCAATCGCGAGCAGGTGCAGCACGGTATTGGTCGAGCCGCCCATCGCGATATCAAGGCTCATCGCGTTCTCGAAGGCCTCAAAGGTCGCGATCTCGCGCGGCAGCAGGCCCTTGTCCTCCAGCTCGTAATGACGGCGCGTGATCTCGACGATCTTGCGGCCCGCCTCAAGGAACAGCTCCTTGCGGTCGGCATGGGTGGCCAGCATCGAGCCGTTGCCCGGCAGTGCAAGCCCCAGCGCTTCGGCCAGACAGTTCATCGAGTTGGCCGTGAACATCCCCGAGCAAGAGCCGCAGGTCGGGCAGGCATTTGCCTCCATCTCGGCCACTTGCGCATCGGTGTATTTGTCATCGGCGGCGATCACCATTGCATCGACCAGATCGACGGCGCGCTCCAGATCGTCGATCGTAACCTTGCCCGCTTCCATCGGCCCGCCCGAGACGAAGATCACCGGGATGTTGAGCCGCATCGCGGCCATCAGCATGCCGGGGGTGATCTTGTCGCAATTCGAGATGCAGACCATCGCATCGGCGCAATGGGCGTTGACCATATATTCGACCGAATCCGCGATCACCTCGCGCGAGGGCAGCGAATAGAGCATGCCGTCATGGCCCATCGCGATGCCGTCATCGACTGCGATGGTGTTGAATTCCTTGGCAACACCGCCTGCGTTCTCGATTTCGCGGCAGACCATCTGGCCCAGATCCTTCAGGTGGACGTGGCCGGGGACGAACTGCGTGAACGAGTTCACGACCGCAATGATCGGCTTGCCGAAATCATCGTCGGTCATACCGGTTGCGCGCCACAGGCCCCGCGCGCCTGCCATGTTGCGCCCATGGGTGGATCTGCGGGAACGATAAAAGGCCATGGAGTATTCCGTTTCTGTCGCGCCCGAGGGGACTCGGGCAATTTCCTGTCGCGTCTCAATACCGCATGGAAAGCGCCTTGAACAGGGGCCGGACCGCGTCCGGGCTGTGCATGGATTGACTGAAAGGCAGAAATGCGCGCGTCTGCGCGCTGTGTCGCGCTTGTCCCGGCGCGCCGATCACATACCTTTGCGGTGATGCCCGATAATCTGCACCCCCCCGGCCTGTTGCCGCCCCGCTTCGCTCAGTGGTTCAAAGACCGGGGCTGGCAGCCGCATGCCCATCAGCTCGCGCTGCTCGAGACGCGGGGCGATACGCTGCTGATTGCGCCCACGGGCGGGGGCAAGACGCTGGCGGGGTTTTTGCCCTCGCTGGTGGATCTGGCGCAGGGCCATACCGGGCTGCACACGCTTTATGTCTCGCCGCTCAAGGCGCTGAGCAAGGATATCGCGCGCAACCTCTCGCAGCCGGTGGACGAGATCGGGCTGGAGATCCGGATCGAGGACCGCACCGGCGATACCTCCGCCACGATGCGCAAACGTCAAAGGGTCGATCCGCCGCAGATCCTGCTGACCACGCCCGAAAGCCTTGCGCTGCTGCTGTCCTACCCCGAGGCACCGAAGATCTTTGGCACCCTCAAGCGGGTCATTCTCGACGAGATCCACGCTCTGGCCGAAAGCAAGCGCGGGGATCAGCTGATGCTGGGGCTGTCGCGGCTGCGCGCGCTTGCCCCGGATCTGTCGGTGGCGGGGCTGTCTGCGACGGTGGAGGCCCCCGAGGCGCTGGCCGCCTTCATGGGCGGTGCGCGCGTGATCGAGGCCGATCCCGGCCCGGCACCCGATATCGCGATGCTGCCCACGGCCAGCCCGCCGCCATGGGCCGGGGGCGGCGGGCGCTATGCGGCGCGCGATGTGATGGCGGCGATTGAGCGGGCGCGGCTGAGCCTGATCTTTCTCAACACCCGCGCGCAGGCCGAGCTGTTCTTTCAGGCGCTCTGGGAGGTGAATGACAAGGCCCTGCCCATCGGGCTGCATCACGGCTCGCTCGCGCGCGAGGCCCGGCACCGGGTCGAAGAGGCGATGGTGGCGGGGACATTGCGCGCGGTGGTCTGCACGGGCTCGCTCGATCTTGGGCTCGACTGGGGCGATGTGGATCTTGTGCTGCAGGTCGGCGCGCCCAAGAACGTCAAGCGGCTGGTGCAGCGGATCGGGCGGGCCAATCACCGCTACGATCAGCCCTCGAAAGCGCGCATCGTGGCGGCCAATCGCTTTGAGGTGGTGGAATGTGCCGCAGCACTGGCCGCCGTGCGCGAAGGCGATCTCGATGGCGGCGGGCGACGCTGGGCGGGGCCGCTTGATGTGCTGTGCCAGCATATCTTGCTCACGGCCTGCGCGGCGCCCTTTGCGGCGGATGCGCTTTATGCCGAGGTGGCGCGCGCCGGTCCCTATGCCGATCTGCCGCGCGCCGATTTCGATGCCTGTCTGAGCTTTTGCGCCACGGGAGGTTACGCGTTGCGCGCCTATGACCGCTGGCAGCGGCTGCTGGAGCGCGACGGTCTTTGGCAGTTGCGCGATCCGCGCACGGCGCGCGATCTGCGGATGAATATCGGCACGATCACCGATACCGAGAAGCTCAAGGTCCGGCGCAAGGCCCGGCGGGGCGGCACGCCTCTGGGCGAGGTCGAGGAGGGCTTTGCCGCCTCGCTCACCCAAGGCGATACGTTCCTGATCGGCGGGCAGGTCGTGCGCTATGAGGGGCTGCGCGAGATGGTGGTCGAAGTGTCGGATGCACGCGGGCGCGAGCCGCGCATCGCGGTGTTCTCAGGGCTCAAGATGGCGACCTCGCTGGAGCTGTCGCAGCGGGTGCAGCGGCTGATCTCGACGCCTGCCGATTGGGATCAGCTGCCGCCCGCGACCCGCGACTGGATGGCGCTGCAGGACCGGATCTCGACGCTGCCGCGCCCCGACACGCTGACCTGCGAGACATTCGCGCGTGGGGATCGCTGGTATTTCTGCCTCTACGGCTTTGCGGGCCGCAATGCGCATCAGACGCTGGGCCTGCTGCTGACCCATCGGATGGAGCAGGCGGGGCTGGGGCCGCTTGGCTTTGTGGCCACCGATTACGCGCTGCTGATCTGGTCGCTCGATCCGGTGGAGGATGCCGCCGCGCTGCTCTCTCCCGAGGGGCTGCGCGATGGCTTGCGCGACTGGCTGGGCGGCAATGCGGTGATGAAGCGCGCGTTTCGTGCGATTGCGACCATCGCGGGGCTCATTCAGCGCAACCTGCCGGGTCAGCGCAAATCGGGGCGGCAGGCGACGTTTTCCTCGGATATCCTTTATGACACGCTGCGGCGCTACGATCCCGATCACCTGCTGTTGCGCATCACCCGGCACGAGGCGCAGCGCGGGCTGGTCGATTTCGACCGGATCGAGGAGATGCTGGCGCAGGGACATGAGATCGTGCATATCCGCGCCCCGCATGTCACGCCTCTGGCCGCGCCCTTGCTGCTGGAACACGGTCAGGTTGGCATTCGCGGCGGGCAGGGTGAGGCGCGGCTGATGGAGCAAGAGGCAGAGGCGATGATGCGCGAGGCGGGGCTGGAATGACACCGATCCAATTCGCGGGGGCGTTGTTTCACGCGCAGCCCTCGGGCGCGCTTTACTGGCCTGCGCAGGATATGCTGATCGTGGCCGATCTGCATCTTGGCAAATCGGGCCGGATCGCGCGACGCGGCGGGGCGCTGTTGCCGCCTTTCGAGAGCCTCGACACGCTGCACCGGCTGGAGGCAGAGGTGGCCCGGCTTGCGCCTGCGCGTCTGATCAGTCTGGGCGATGCGTTTGATGATGACACCGCCGCGCGCGAGCTGCCGCCCGAGGTCGCGGAGCGTCTGGCCGCTTTGGCGGGGCGGTTGGAGCTGATCTGGATCGCGGGCAATCACGATCCGCAGGGCTTGGGCCAAAGCTGCGAGGCCCTGCCCATCGGGCCCGTCACGCTGCGCCATATCGCGGAGGCCGAGGGGCCCGATATCTCAGGGCACTACCACCCCAAGGCCCGGCTGGCGCGGCGTGCGCGTCCGGCCTTTGCCGTGGGGCAGACGCATCTCATCCTGCCCGCTTTCGGGACCTATACCGGCGGACTTGATTGCGACGGGCCAGAGCTGCGTGCGCTGATTGGGCTGGGGCGTGCGGTGCTGACCGGGACGCCAATGCTCACCCGCCCCTTGGGCTATAGCGCCGCGCGCCAGTCGCGGTAACCGGCCTGCTGGAGGGCTGTGCGCGCGGCGATAAAGCCGGGGCGATTGGGCTCGGGATCTGGCTCTGCCGTGATCGCGCAGAGGTCTTGCGCGCCCAGCCCATGCTCGGCCCGCCCCGCCCGGATCAGCGCGAGATACCACGCGAAGGGCGCAATCCCCTCGCGCCGCATGAGCGCGCGATAGGTGAAGGCGCGGCGGCCATCTTCCAACACAACGTCGATCTTGTCGTAATGCGTCCCCGCGCCCTCCGCCGCATCGAGCGCCGGGATATCCTCGGCGGCAATCGCGAACAGCACCCCCGGCACCGTGCCTGCGCCTTGCGTGATCGTGGCCTTGCCCGATCCGTCGCGCCCGTATTTCGAGAAATCGAGCCGATGACCGGGCAGGCGCCCCGTCCCTATGACGCGCACCGAGGGACAGCGCGCAGCAAGCCGCGCCGTGAGCAGGTTCGAGCCATAGGCGAAATAGGGCAGGGTCATGGGCGGCAGGTTAGCGCGAGGGCGCGAGGCTGAGAAGAGGCGCGACTTGGGGCCATCGGCCAAAATGCAGCGCAGGTTTGAGGCCCGGTGTTGGTCACACCGGGCAAGTCGAGCCAATGTTTACCAGTGGCAGGGTTCACGAAGCTCTTTTAATGCGCTATCAAGACCACTTGTATTGAACGTCATCGTCAGCGCAGAGGCGTTAAACGGAGTAGCGCGTACAACCAATTCTTGGCTGTTGGTCAAAGACTTGATGAAGGGTATTGCGGTGCCGCCCGACCATAACCCCAAGGCTTTGTTGTCCGTGCTGGCACTTGTCCGAAGTTTTTGCATCGGGTGATCGTCAATTCGATAATCAATCGTGCCATAACCTTGGATATCGGACATGAAATTGTCGTTAAATGTAAAAAAGGCTGAGGTCTTGTTTTCTTGACAGCGTAGCCAAAGCTCTGCGGTTCCAGCAGCGCCGAAACGCCCAGGCAGAGGATCTTCACTTTCCAAATGGAGAAAAACATTTTTTTCATCTGTCAGCTTGGAGGTATCTACTGCCTTTTGCCATTTTCCTAGACCAGCGCCGCTGAGTTTAGTCGTTTCAGATACGCCATTGGCTAGATCGTAGCACGCCAAACGTGCGGGATCGTCTTTGATGGCTTTGCAGTTTTCTTGTGCCAGAGCGGGACCAGCGCAAGCGGCGATAATTGCCGCAAAAATCAGTTTAAAATTCATGCTCTCTCCAAGTATTGGTGGGGTTATCTACACATCCAGCTCCTCCACGAACTGCGCGTTCTCCGTGATATATTGGAACCGCAGTTCGGGCTTCTTGCCCATCAGGCGCTCCACCAAATCGCCGGTCTCATTTGGCATATCGTCGTGGATCGTGACCCGGATCAGCTTGCGGGTCTCGGGGTTCATCGTCGTGTCTTTCAGATCCTTGGCATCCATCTCGCCCAGACCCTTAAAGCGCTGCATGTCGATCTTGCCTTTGCCGCCCAGACCTTTCGCCATCATCTCGTCTTTCTCGGCATCGTCCGAGACGTAGAGCCGCTTGGCCCCTTGGGTCAGCCGATAGAGCGGCGGGCAGGCGAGGTAGAGATGCCCGTGATCGATCATCGGGCGCATCTGGGTGAAGAAGAACGTCATCAAGAGCGAGGCGATATGCGCGCCGTCGACATCTGCATCGGTCATGATGATGATCTTGTCGTAGCGCAGGTCATCGACATTGAACCGCGTGCCAAGCCCCACACCCAGCGCCTGCGTCAGATCGCTGATCTCTTGGTTCGAGCCGAGCTTGGAGCTGGCCGCCCCCAGCACGTTGAGGATCTTGCCGCGCAGGGGCAGCAGCGCTTGGGTCTTGCGGTCGCGCGCCATCTTGGCCGAGCCACCTGCCGAGTCGCCCTCGACGATGAACAGCTCGGTGCCGGCACGGTTGGTGGCCGAGCAATCGACCAGCTTGCCGGGCAGGCGCAGCTTTTTCGTGGCCGTCTTGCGCGCGGTTTCCTTTTCCTGACGCCGCTTGAGCCGTTCTTCGGCGCGCAGGATCAGGAAATCGAGGATGGCGCCGGCCGATTTCGTATCCGCCGCTAGCCAGTTGTCGAAATGGTCGCGCACCGCGCCTTCGACGAGCCGCTGCGCCTCGACGGTGGCCAGCCGATCCTTGGTCTGCCCCACGAATTCCGGCTCGCGGATGAAACAGCTGACCAGCGCGCAGCCGCCGGTGATCAGGTCGTCGCGGGTGATCTGGGCGGCCTTCTTGTTATTCACCAGCTCGCCATAGGCCCGGATGCCTTTGAGGATCGCGGCCCAGAAACCCGCCTCATGCGTGCCGCCCTCGGGCGTGGGCACGGTGTTACAGTAGGACTGGATGAAGCCGTCGCGCGACGGCGTCCAGTTGATCGCCCATTCGACTTGCCCCGGCACGCCAAATTTCTCTTTGAACATCACCTTGCCTGCAAAGGGGCGCTCGGAATAGGTGGTCGCCCCGCCGAGGGTCTCGGTCAGGTAATCGGACAAACCGCCGGGGAAGTGGAAGGTGGCCTCGGTGGGGGTCTCGCCATCGTCGATCTCGGATTTCCAGCGGATCTCGACGCCCGAGAAGAGATAGGCCTTGGAGCGCACCATTTTCATCAGGCGCGCGGGCTTGAAGCGGTGATGGCCGAAGATCTGCTCGTCGGGGTGGAAGGTCACGGTCGTGCCGCGGCGATTGGGGGCGGCCCCGATCTTGGCCACCGGGCCTTCGGGGATGCCGCGCGAGAAGCGTTGCTCGTAGAGTTCTTTGTTCTTGGCGACCTGAACGACCATCAGGTCCGAAAGCGCGTTGACGACCGAGGCGCCGACCCCGTGCAGACCGCCCGAAGTCTCATAGGCATCGCCCGAGAATTTGCCGCCCGCATGGAGCGTGCACAGAATCACTTCGAGCGCGGATTTGCCGGGAAACTTGGGATGCGGGTCGATCGGGATGCCGCGCCCGTTGTCGCGGATCACGACGGAATAATCGGCCAGCAACTCGACCTCGATGCGCGAGGCGTGACCGGCCACGGCTTCATCCATCGAGTTATCAAGGACTTCGGCGACAAGATGGTGCAGCGCGCGCTCATCGGTGCCGCCGATATACATGCCGGGGCGCTTGCGCACGGGCTCCAGCCCTTCGAGCACCTCGATCGAGGAGGCATCGTAGCTGTCGGTTTTGGGCGTCAGGAGATCGTCGGCCATGCTGCTCATCCTCTTGTGGTTGGTTACACAACAGATACAGCAGGTAGGGGCGGCGGGGCAAGAACACCCCAACCGCCCCTGAAAACCGTAGGCCCTAACCCCACGGGTAACTGACACTCACACGATGCGCGCCATCAAAAGCATGGATCCCAAGGCCAATGCGATTCCGAGCGCTTCCTGCAAGGCGGGTTTGCCGCCGAACAGAAGAACACCGACGCTGACGAGCGCCAGCAGCGTGAAAAGAGATGCTGTACCCGCGTCCTGTCCCGAAGACGCCTGATACAGGGCCAGGCCCGATCCTGCCGCGATGGCAGCGAGGATGGCGGCACCAAGGGCGATCGCCGCTCCGGGGAGCGACCCGCGTCGAGCAAGCGCCGGGGCCCAGGCTGCCTGACTTGCGATCACCCCAAGCACCGCAAGAAGACAAAACCCATATCCAAGAAGGCCCGACATGCCCGATCCCCACACCTTTACCACATGCTCACATTGACGCTGCGGAAGGCGTTTCACCAAGCAGATTTCCCGGTCGATGGCGGAAAACCACCGGGACGGGTGCGGCGCACCTGACCAAAAGGTCAGGTTCGTCCCGCCCGCCGCTGTCG
>NZ_JHEH01000013.1 GCF_000715505.1 Thioclava dalianensis | reverse complement strand
GGCCAGGACGCGCCGCGATCCGACGCACCGTCTAGCCCAAAATCTCCCATTTACACAAAGCTCATTGGACCCCGGCGGCGGGCATGCTAATTGCCATGCAACGCAACCGGGACTTAGGAGGCCCAGATGACACTTCCCGCAAAACGTATTGCTATTACCGGGGCGGCCGGACAGATCTGCTACTCGTTGTTGTTTCGCATCGCGAAGGGCGATGTCTATGGGCCCGATCAGCCGGTTATCCTTCAGCTTCTCGACATCCCGCAGGCCATGGGTGCGCTCAAAGGTGTTCTGATGGAGCTGGAAGATTGTGCCTTCCCGCTGGTCGAAGAAATCATCGCGACGGATGATCCCGTTGAGGCGTTCAAGGACGCTGATGCGCTGTTCCTCGTGGGCTCGCGCCCGCGCTCGAAAGGGATGGAGCGCGCCGATCTGCTCGCCGTCAATGCCGAGATCTTCAAGGTTCAGGGCAAGGCGCTCAACGATGCCGCCAAGCGTGATGCGAAGGTCATCGTGGTGGGTAACCCCGCCAATACCAACGCACTGACGCTGGCCGAGCACGCGCCTGATTTCCCGCGCGAGAATATCACCGCGATGCTGCGCCTCGATCATAACCGCTTCCTGTCGCAAATGGCGGCCAAAGCCGGGATCGCGGTGCGCGATATCGAAAAGGCCGTCGTCTGGGGCAACCACTCGCCCACCATGTTCCCCGACTGGTCCAACACCGTCGCCAACGGCAAGAAAGTTGCCGATATCGTCGATGACGAGACCTGGTATCGCGACACGCTGATCCCGACGGTCGGCAAGCGCGGCGCGGCGATCATCGAAGCCCGCGGTGCGTCCTCCGCGGCGTCTGCGGCCTCCGCCGCGATCGATCACATGCATGACTGGATCAACGGCACCGATGGCAAATGGGTCTCGATGGGGATCCCGACCGATGGCACCGCTTATGGGATCCCTGAGGGTCTGATCTGCGGCATGCCGGTCACCTGCGAGGGCGGCAAGTACAAGCTCGTGGAAGGCATCGAGATTGATGACTATGCGCGCAAGATGATCGACCTCTCGGTTGAAGAACTCAAAGAGGAACGTCAGGCCGCTCTGGGCAAGTAAGCGTTCTCGATCGGAATGAGAGAGGCCCGGCGCCCGAGGGGCGGCCGGGCCTTTTTCATGCGGTGGCGTTTGCCCAGTGGGACGGTAGCCGAGGCGACCGCGCCCCCAATCGGGCTAGAGCAACGCGATTTCTACGGGGGGCGAGCGCGCCTCGATCTCGGTCGCGGCATCGAACAACACATCTTCGCGGAACCGGCCCGCGACCATCTGGATGCCGAGCGGCGCGCCATCGGCTGTGGCCCCGGTGGCCAGCGCCAATGCGGGAAGGCCCGTGACCGGTAGCCCGACCATCGACATCTGCGCGTCCCAGACCCTTCGGAAATCGGCGTCGCTGCCCAGATCGAGATTGTCCGGGAAGGGCAATTCCGACCCCGGAGGCAGCAGGACGAGCGGATAGCGTACCATGAACAGCGCCCATTCGCGGGTGATCTCTGCACGCCGGATGAGCGCGCGCGGGATCGCGTCGGCGCTCAGCGACTGGACGAACTCCGCCTGACCTTCGAGCGCGCGCAGCGCGCCCGGGTCGCCCTCTGCTTTGGCGGCGGCGAGTTTGCCCGGATGATCATGGCCAAGCCAGAGCGTAATCTGCAGCTTCGCGGCCTCTGCGATGGGGGGCAGCGCGTCGATCTCATCGACCACCCAGCCGGCGGCCCGCAGTTTTCCCGCAGCCCCAAGAAGCGCCCGTTCGAGTGCGGGATCACTTTGCGCGCCGTCGGGGCGCAGGCAGAGCGCTGCGCGCCGATCAACGGCGGGGCCCGTCAGTCGCGCTGGAACGGACCAGATATCCAGCGGGTCGGGTTTCGCCATCGCGGCAAAAGCCAGCCGCAGATCCCCGACCGAGCGCGCCAGCGGCCCCGAGGTCGCCATGAGTTGCCCGCCGATATCGCGCTCCGCCCCGCTTGCGTTATGCGCCGCGATCCGACCGAAGCTGGGCCGTAGCCCGTGCACGCCGCAGGCATAGGCCGGATAGCGGATGGAGCCCGCGATATCGGTGCCATGCGCGATTGCACCGATGCCTGCGGCAACCGCCGATCCTGCGCCGCCCGATGAGCCACCGGGCGTCAGATCCTTGCGGCGCGGATTGTAGGTGTGGCCGTGCAATTGGTTATTGGTGAACCAGCGATAGCTGAAGGCCGGGGTGTTGGTGCGCCCAAGGCTGACCGCGCCTGCGCCCAGCAGATTGACGACCACCGGATTGTCGGATCGCGCGATGAGATCCTTTTGCAGCCGCAAGCCGTTTGTCGTGGCATAGCCGCGCTGATCCGCGATGACCTTGATCGTGACCGGCACGCCTGCGAGCGGGCCGGGATCTTCGCCGCGGGCAATCTTGGCATCAATTGCATCCGCGGCGGCGAGGGTCTCTTCGGGGCGGCATTCGACCACCGCGTTGATCTCTGGGTTCACAGCGTCGAGCCGGTCGAGCCCGGCCTGTGCGATCTCGCGCGCGCTGATCTTGCGCGCGCGCACGAGGGCCGCCACTTCGGTCGCGCCCAAAGCCCAGAGGGCCGTATCAGCCGGGTCACTCATCGGGAAATCTCCGTTCTTGAAATACAGGTATCACGGGCCGCGCCAAAGGGGCGGGCCTGCCGGATTGCAGCGCGGGGGCAGTGCTCAGCGCGAGAGCATGCGGTCCATGTGAAAGGATGCGTCGAGCGTCGTCATGAAGGAGGCCGCGCAGGCCATATGCTCGCTCATCAGACGCGCGGCGGTGTCGGCGTCGCGCGCGCGAAACGCAGCAAGCAGATTGCGATGGGCATCGACATTGTGCGCGCCGAAATCCTCGTGCTCGGCCATCGCTTCGGAGCGGTAGCTCACCAGATCGCGCAGCATCGAGTTCAAAAACCGGCACATGAAGATCAGCATCACATTGTCCGAGGCCTCGCACAGAATGTCGTGGAACTCGGTTTCCAAGGTGCGCACCCGCTCGCGGTCCTGCATCTCGTTGGCCGCATCGCAATCCGCAATATTCTGCTCGAGCCGGGACAGAAGCGCGTCGTCGAGCCGCTCGGTCACATTGCGTGCAAGCACGACCTCGAGGGTCTGACGCAGTTCGTAGACCTGCGCGAAGTCGAGCTTTTGGAAATGCAGGTAGCGGCGCAATTGCTGGGTGACGATGTCGATGGAGGCAGCTTGCACCTCCGGCCCGCCATTGGGCCCCGACACCATACGCAACAATCCCTCGACCTCGAGCGCCTTGAGCGCCTCGCGGATCGTGCCTTTCGAGCAGCCGTAATGCTCCATCAGGCTGCGCTCGTTGGGCAACCGATCTCCCGGGTGCAGCCCCTCGCGCGAGATGCGGCGGCGGATATCCTCGGTGATCTGGTCCGAAAGCTTGATCCGCGCCAGCCTGCCGCTTGGGCGTTGAGTGTTTGCCTTGTCCATCCGCTTCCTGTCGAACGTTGCGCCGCCTGCCGATAGCCGTGCCGCACCGTATCCTAATATGTGTCACCCGTCTCAGGCCTTCACCCCAAGATAGCGGTCGATCGTCTCGGAATCACTGGCGAATTCCGTCGCACTGGCCTCATGGACGATCCGGCCCATTTCAAGGATGTAATGGCGATTGGCAAGCGCACGGCAGACAGCGAGGTTCTGCTCGACCAGAAGGATTGGCACGCCCGCATCGCGGATCAGCCCGATCTGCGAGACAATCTCTTCGACGATGATCGGGGCGAGACCCTCGACCGGTTCGTCGAGCATGAGAACTTTCGGCCCCCCCAGCAAGGCCCGCGCGATGGAGAGCATCTGCTGCTCGCCGCCCGACAATTGCCCGCCGCCGTTGCGCCTGCGCTCTTCAAGGCGGGGGAAGATTTTGTAGATATCCGAGATTGCCCAAGGCGAGCCGCGTTTCACAGCGATACGCAGATTTTCCTCGACGCTCAGCAATTGGAAGATGCCGCGATCTTCGGGGACGAGCGAAAGCCCGGCCTTGGCGATCCGGTGGGCGGGCTGGCCCGTGACATCGCGCCCGGCCAGCTCCACACGCCCCGAACGCGGCGTGACCGCGCCCACGGCGGTTTTCAGCGTCGTGCTTTTGCCCGCCCCGTTGCGGCCCAGAAGGGTTACGATCTCGCCTTCGCTCAGCTCGAGCGAGACGCCCTGAAGAATGTGGCTCTTGCCGTAATAGCTGTGCAGATCGGTCAGTCGAAGCGTCGCTGTCATGCGATGTCCCCCGTGATCATGTTGCCCAGATAGGCGGCCTTTACCTCGGGATTGTCGCGCACCTCGGCGGGTGGGCCTTCGACAAGCGTGCGCCCCAGCCGCATGACCGTGATCGTGTCCGAGATGTTCATGACGATGCCCATGTTATGTTCGATGAACAAAACGGTGTGGTCACGGCCCAGATCGCGGATCAGGGTCTTCATCCCCTCAATATCGTCGATCCCCATCCCGGACGTCGGCTCATCGAGCAGGATCACGCGTGGACGTGCGGCGATTGCCATGCCGACTTCCAACCTGCGCTGCTGGCCATGCGACAGCTCTCCAGCCGCCCGGGTCGCGACATGGCCAAGCGAGAGCCGCTCGATCACCGCATCGGCCATGTCGAGGACGCTCTTGCTGGCCTCCGCGCGGCGCCACGGGATGAGCGCCTGCCACGGCGTGCGGCCTTGGGCGGCCAGCCGCAGGTTCTCGCGCAGGCTCAGTTCGGGAAAGAGGCTCGTGACCTGAAACGAGCGCGCGATGCCAAGCCGCACCCGGTCGTCGTCAGAGGCGCGCGTGACATCGCGGCCTTCCAGTTCGATCCGTCCGCTGCTGGCGGCAACCGTGCCGGTGAGCGCGTGGAACATCGTCGTCTTGCCCGCGCCATTCGGCCCGATGATCGAATGCACAGAGTTGCACCGGACACTGAGATTGACATCGCTCAGCGCGTCGAACGTGCCGTAGCGCACGCCCAGCCCGTGGGTTTGCAGGGCAATATCAGACATCGCCAGCCTCCTTCTGCGGTCCTTTGCGGCGCTCGGCAAAGGCGTCCCAGCCGCGCTCGACGAGCCCCCACAGCCCGCGCTGGAAAAATAGCGCGACGGTGACCAGCACGAGGCCCAGAAGCAGCAACCAACGCGGCCAGATCACCGAGAGCGTGTCAGAGAGCAGCAGGTAGAACCCCGCCCCCATGACCGAGCCGAAGAGGCTGGTGGAGCCGCCGATGATCGTCATCACGAGGATCATCTCGCTGGTGTGGTAGTTGATGCTTTCAAGCGGGGCGATGCCGATCAAGAGCGCATGCAGCGCGCCGCCCAAGGCGGTGATTGCACCCGAGATCGCGAAGGCCTCGATCTTGAACAGTCGCACCGGAAAGCCGATGGCGGCAGCGCGCCCCTCGTTCTCGCGGATCGCCAGAAGCGTGCGCCCGAAGGTCGAGCGCGTAACCACCAACAGGACCGCGAAGATCACAAGAAAGAAGATCGCCACAAAGCTGTAATAGCCCCATGGCCCATCCAGCACATGCCCCATGATCTGCGGACGCGGCACGCCCAACAGCCCGTTATCGCCCCCGGTGATGTCGCTGAACGTATAGGCGAGGAAGTAGAACATCTGCGCGAAGGCCAGCGTCAGCATCACGAAATAGACGCCCTGCCGCCGGATCGAGAACCAGCCCACCGCGGTCGCAACAAGCCCGCCCAGCACCACCGCGACCAGCAGAACAAGCGGGATCGGCACGGCCCAGCGGGTGGTCAGAACCCCCGCGACATAGGTGCCAAGCCCAAAGAAGATGCCCTGCCCGAAGGATAAAAGCCCGGTATAGCCCAGCAGCAGATTGCAGGCGGCCACGACCATCGCGTAGATCAGGATCTCGGTTGCAAGGATGCCGGAGTTGAGAACGAAGGGCAGGAGCAAAACGGTCGCCAAGGCGAGGCAGATCTGTACTTTTGCTGTGTCGAGGATATGCATCGCTCAGACCCTCCCCAACAGACCGCGCGGGCGGATCGCGATCACCGCTGCCATCGCGATATAGATGAAAAGCTGAGCGCCCTGCGGCCAGATCGTCGTCATCAGGCTTTGGATGATCCCGATCATCAGACCCGCCGCGAGCGCGCCGGTATAACTGCCCATGCCGCCGATCACGACGACGACGAAGGCCACCGAAAGTGCCTCGGCCCCCATGAAGGGCTCCACGCCACGGATCGGGGCGGCAAGCGCACCCGCAAGCCCGGCCAAGCCCGCGCCGAAGGCAAAGACGGCGGTGTTGATGCGCATCGTGTTATAGCCCAGAAGCGCCATGTTCGACGCGGATTCAGAGCCCGCCCGGACGATCGCCCCGACCCGTGTGCCTTCAAGCAGCCACCACAGCCCCCCGGCCAGCACAGCGGTCACCGCGATGGTGAAGAGCCGATATTGCGGGTAGACGAAATTGCCCAGCATAACCACGCCGCCCAGCCCGTCGGGCGTGGGGACAGAGCCGCCGATGGGCCCCCAGATGATGATCGCGAGTTCCTGAAACACCAGTGCTATGCCGACCGTCACGAGGATGTGGAATGTGTGGGGCAGCTTGTAGATCCGGTGCAGAAGCAGCGCCTCGATGGCGCCTGCCACGATCGCCACGATCAGCGTCGCCACCGGAAGCGCGATCCAGAAGCTCACGCCCCGCTCGACCAGATCATAGGTCAGATAGGCGCCCAGCAGATAGAAAGCTCCGTGGGCGAAGTTCACGAATTGCAGCAGGCCGAAAATGATGCTCAGGCCAGCCGCGAGCAGGAAATACAGCATCCCCAGTCCGATGCCGTTGAGGATCTGGAACAGGTAGATCACGGGCGCATGCTCCCAGTAGGGGGGATTGGTGATCCGCCGGCCTTGGGGACACTCCGGCGGATCGGCTACGGTGTGCGTGCCGGTTAGGACGGCATGGTGCAACCCGCAGCTTGGGGGTCGAGGAACGACTGGCCGGAATGGATGATCTCGGCGTAATCATCCTTGTCCTTCATGTCCGCCTTCGATTTTCCTTTGAGCAGGTAGTAGTCCTTGAGCACTTGGTGATCGGCGGCGCGCACCTCTTCAGGTCCGGTCAGGCCGTCATATTTCTTGCCCGCGAGTGCTTTGGCGACAGCCGGACCATCGGTGCTGCCCGCCTCGACTGCGGCTTCAAGCAGCAGCTTCGAGATGATGTAGGAGCCCGCGAGCGAGTAGTTCGGGTTGTAGCCGTATTTCTCTTGCACGGCCTTTACGAGCGCCTTGTTGGCGGGCGCATCGGCCTCATGCCAATATTGCGCACCGAAATAGACGCCCTCGCAGGTATCCGCGCCCAGCTCTTCGAACTGCTCGAGCCCCGAGGCCCAGGCGATGACGATCGTCATACGCTGTTTCATCCCGAAGGAGATCGCCTGACGCAGCGTGGCCGATGATTGCGAGCCGAAATTGAGCAGCAGCAGCACGTCGGGTTGCGCGGCCATTGCGTTGGTGAGGTAGCCCGAGAATTCGCGCTCGCTCAGCGAATGGTAGCTGTTGCCGACATGATCGATGCCCTTTTCCTTGAACACGTCCTTGGCCGCGCTCAGAAGCCCTTCGCCAAAGACATATTGCGGGGTGATCGTGTACCATTTCTTGGCGTCGGGCAGCATGTCGATCAGCGGGCGCACGGTCTCGTTGATCGCACCATAGGTGGGCACCGACCAGCGGAAGGTCGCGCTGTTGCAGTCCTTGCCTGTGATCTCATCGGCACCGGCTGTGGTCATGAAGACGCCGCCTGCGCGCTCGGCCTCCTTGCCCATCGCAAGCGAGACGGAGGACAGGATACCCCCTGCGAAGAGGCGTGCGCCATCCTGCTCGGCTGCGTCCTGAACCTTGCGCACGGCGGTGGCGGGCTTGCCCTCGGTGTCGAGATCGAGCGTGTTGATCTTGATGCCCTTGGCAGCCGCGATTTCGTCGGCCGCCAGCTGCGCACCGATCACGGCATATTTGCCGTTGGCGGCAAAGGCCCCTGAAATCGGCACCGGCACGGCCAAGGTGATGGCCTTGTCCTGAGCCAGAACTTGTCCTGACAGCCCGGGCATTGCGAGGGCTCCAGAGGCGAGCGCGGAGGTCGCCAGAAACTTGCGTCTTGTGATCATGGTATTTCCCTGTCGCGTTTTTTGTATCCGTCATGTTGATCATATCTATACGTATAGATTCAATCACAAACGCGTGATGGTGGTGGGTCGGTATCCATTGCGGTATTTTTCATCGCCGCCGACGGCCATGCGCACGCAAACAAATCGGCTTGCAAAACCGGCGGCTGGCTGGCGCGTGTCTGAGATGTGCCGGGGGCGCCAGTGCGCCTCTCTGCCAGCCTTCAGTTTGGCAGACGGTGCCTCTTTTTCATCCCGCGCGGCTCCTCACGAAGTTTTTCCCTTCGCCGGATCAGGCATCGAGGGGATCCCATACGGCATGCTGCACCTGCGTAATCGTGTCAAAGTGTTGCTGTATTGGATTTGATACAGATTTTCGGGCGCAACCTCGTGTGTGCGATCCGTGCGATGGTTCCAAGGCAGAGGAACCCCACGGTACAGATCGCGTTGCTCCGAAACAAAGCTGACCCTCCTGCCGCACAGGCGGCTGCTCCTTTGGGGGACGCGTCTGTCACCCCTTTCCGAAAAGGATCCCGCCGATGACCACTCTTGCCAGACTTCTTGTCGATACCCTCGCCTCTGCCGGGGTGGAGCGCATTTGGGGTGTGACGGGCGACAGTCTGAACGCCATCGACGGCGCGCTGCGCGAGAACGGCAAAATCGAGTTCATGCATGTGCGCAATGAAGAGGCGGGCGCGTTCGCCTGCGGTGCAGAGGCGGCGGTGACGGGGGAGCTTTCGGTCTGTGCAGGCAGCTGCGGGCCGGGCAACCTGCACCTGATCAACGGGCTCTACGATTGCTACCGGAACCGCGTGCCGGTGCTGGCCATCGCCTCGCATATCCCCTCGACCGAGATCGGGCTGGGCTATTTCCAGGAAACCCACCCGACCAAGCTCTTCGAAGAATGCAGCGAATTTTGCGAACTGGTCACCTCGCCCAAGCAGATGCCCGGCGTGTTGCACCGCGCGCTGCGCACGGCCATCGGGCGCAATACCGTCTCGGTCATCGTGATCCCCGGCGACGTGTCCTTGATGAAGTTCGATGGGGCTACCCCGGTCTTTGTGCCGCCCAGACCGGTGCGCCGTGTTCCGGGCGAGGGCGATGTGACGGCGGCAGCCGAGCTTCTGAACGGATCGCAGAATGTCACGATTCTGGCCGGCGCCGGCACGGCGGGAGCGCATGACGAGGTCGTGGCGCTGGCCAACGCGCTCAAGGCGCCCATCGTCCATGCGTTCCGCGGCAAGGAATATATGGAATGGGACAACCCCTTTGACGTTGGCATGACGGGGCTGATCGGCTTTTCGTCGGGGTATCACGCGCTGAAGGATTGCGACACGCTGCTGATGCTGGGCTCCGACTTTCCCTATCGGAACTTTTACCCCGAGGGTGCCAAGGTCATTCAGGTCGACCGAGACCCCGGCGCGCTTGGCAAACGGGTGGCCCTGACGATGGGGATCGAGGCCGATGTGGTCGAGTTTGCCCGGATGCTCACGCCGCAGATCAATGGCGGACGGCCGCGCGATTTCCTCGACAAGGCGCTCAAGCACTATGCCAACGCGCGCCGCGATCTGGACGCTCTGGCGACTCCCACCAAGCCGGGCAAACCCCTGCATCCGCAATATGTCTATTCCGTCGTCAACGAGGTGGCAGCCGAGGATGCGGTCTTTACCGTCGATGTCGGCACGCCTGCGATCTGGACTGCGCGCTATCTCCATACCAATGGCAAGCGCCGGATCGTTGGCTCGTTCAACCACGGCTCCATGGCCAACGCGTTGCCCCAGGCGCTCGGCGCACAGGCCGCGTTCCCTGATCGGCAGGTCGTGTCGATGTCGGGCGATGGTGGTTTGGCGATGCTGTTTGGCGAGTTGATGACCGCCGTGCAGCTCAACCTTCCGGTCAAAATCGTGGTGCTGAACAACGGCACGCTCGGCTTTGTCGAACTGGAGCAAAAAGCGGGCGGATACCTGCCCGAAAACGTCGCGTTGAAGAACCCCAACTTCGCCGATGTCGCACGTTCGTTGGGTTTGATGGGGGTGCGCGTCGAGGATGCCGGAGAGTTGAAGGGCGCATTGACTGAGGCTTTCGCCCATGACGGTCCGGCCCTGATCGATGTGGTCTCGAACCGGCAAGAACTGGCAATGCCGCCAGCAATCAAAGCGAAAGAAGCCGTTGGCTTCAGCCTTTACGGGATGCGGGCCATCCTGAACAGCCGTGGTGACGAAATCATGGAATTGGCCAAGAGTAACCTGTTCAGATAGCTACCGCGCCCTTCGTTCAAGCCCTTGTTTATTTTAGTATCGAGAGCCGGTGACTATACGACAAGCACTGTAGAATCGCCGGCCTCACTTGGGAGGAGGAGCAGAATGGGGATGTCCTGGCCACCCGCAGGGAGGTTCCTGCGGGCGATGCTGCGCTAATGCAAAGCTAAAACAGGAAAGAACCGCATGGCAAAATCAAGCCCTTCACCCGCCCACTCAGGCACAGCCGCGACCAATTATCGATGGATCGTCATCGCACTTCTCTTCGCGATTGTCGTGATCAACTATGTTGACCGCGCGGCGATCTCCTATGCGATCGACCCGATTTCGAAAGAGCTGACCCTTTCGGACGCACAAAAAGGTTTGATCCTCGGTGCCTTCGGGATCGGCTACATGTTCACCACTTTCATCGGTGGCGTTCTAACTGACCGCTTCGGTCCGCGTATCATTCTGACCGTTGCGGTCATCCTCTGGGCGGTGTCGAGCGCTCTGACCGCCGTCGCCTCCAGCTTCTTCCTGTTGATAGCCCTGCGCGCGTTGCTGGGCCTGTCGGAGGGGCCGATGTTCCCGGGCCTGACCGGCGTCGTGGCCCACTGGCTGTCGCCGAAGGAACGCGCCAAGGCGCTTGGCCTTTCGCTGGCTGCCGTGCCCTTCGCGCTGGCCATCGGCGGCCCCGTGGTCAGCGGCATCCTGTCCTTCACCGACTGGCGCACGCTCTACTGGATCCTCGGCGCTGCGAGCTTCGTTTGGTTTCCGCTGTGGTACTTTATGTTCCGCAACAAGCCTGAGGACTCGCCCCATGTAAACGAGGCCGAGCTGGCGCATATCCAGCATCGGGACACCGATAGCATCAACAAGGGGCGCGGTGAGGGCGATGTCGCGCCTGCCCAATCGGACAATGCGACAGAGACGACCTGGAAGCGGCTGTTCACGAACCGCACGCTTCTGGCCAATTACTGGGCGTTTTTCGTCTTCGGTTATTTCCTGTTCTTCTTCATGACCTGGTTGCCCGGGTATCTCGAACAGAAATTCTCGATCTCGGTCGGCAGCGTGGGCTGGTTCTCGTTCCTGCCCTGGGGATTTGCCGCCCTCGTCCTGCTGCTTCTGGGCAATCTATCCGACCGTCTGCTGGAGAAGACCCATAGCTTCCGGATCTCGCGCAGCTGGCAGATCATCATCACGCAGCTTATCGCCGCCGTCGTGATCCTGCCGGTGGCCTTCACCTCGACGCTTTGGGTGGCCTTGCTTCTGATCAGCGTGGCGGTCGCGGCCTCGATGGGGGCGAACGCGGTCTATTATGCCGTCAATGTCGACATCGCGCCGGACCGCTCGGCCACCGCGCTGGGGATCATGGATTTCTTCTTCGCCGTGTCTGGCTTTGCAGCCCCCGCGATCACCGGCTGGGTCGTGGGCAACAGCGGCAGCTTCGAGCGGGCCTTCTTCATCCTCGCGGGGCTTGCGGCCTCTTCAGTGGTGGTGACGTTCCTGTTCCACCGCCCCGACCGCGATGCCATCGACCATCCTTTCCCGGAGGGTCGCTGACAGCGCAGACGCGCCGGAGGGGCCGTATGCGGCCCCTCTCCCATCAAAGCGAAGTGTCTAGTGATGAGCGCCAAACCCACCAGCCGCACCCACCCCTCGCTGACCGTTCTCAACGATCCGATACTCGACAAAGGCACAGCCTATTCCGAGGAAGAGCGCGAGGCATTGGGGATCACCGGCCTGCTGCCTGCCCATGTGGACACGCTCGACACCCAGATTTCACGGGTCATGTCGCATCTTGATGCCAAGCAGACCGATCTGGAACGCTACATTTATCTGATGAGCCTGTGCGATCGGAACGAGCCCCTGTTCTTCGCGGTTCTGATGCATGACCCCGTGCGGTTCATCCCCATCGGCAAGCTGCATCTCTACACCGCCTGCGCGGGCGTGCCGCCAAATGCGCTGCTGCCGATCCATATGGATATCGGCACCACCAACCGCGATCTGCGCGATGATCCGCTCTATCCCGGCCTGCATGAGGACGTCGCCAGCAGCGATGAGATTGACGCGCTGATGGATGAGTTCATGCGAGCCGCGAACGAGGTCTTCCCCGGCGTCTGTATCCATTTCGAGGATTGGAAAGGCACCGACGCGCTGCGACTCTTCGATCGCTACAAGAACGATTACCTGATCTATAACGACGACATTCAGGGCACGGCGGGCGTGACGATCCAAAGCCAGATCTACAAGCCCGTCTATCACGACGAAGCGGGTTGAGGGCTGAGCAGGCAAGACCCAAGCAGCTGAAGCTGCCCGTCGGCACCGACGCCACGGGCAGCGGATCAGCGTTTGAGCCGATGGACACAGACCGGCATCCCCGCCGAGTGCGCCTAAAGTGCGTCTGCGCGCGTTGGAGGGACAAACGAAGAGGCAAGAAACAACCTCGAACAGAGCACGTCTGGGACGTGAAGGTTCTAAAGGCAGTCTCAAATTTCAAAGAGAGGGAAAAGCTGGCTAACGCAGAAGCCTGAAACGTGTGGAGGCGAGTACCGGAATCGAACCGGTGTACACGGATTTGCAATCCGCTGCGTCACCACTCCGCCAACTCGCCATCCGTGGTGTGCGCGATCAGATACGGTATCGCATTGAGGCATGCAAGGGGGATGTTCAGCCAAGATCGAAATTGTGCGCCCCAAGCGCGCGGCATGTGCGCGGTTGCTTTGCGCGGGGCTTCTTGCTCTGCTTGGGGTTCTGTGGCACTACCTCTTTATAGGGTTCACACCGAAGAGTTCACGACATGCAAGATTTCGCGACGCGCCGTACGATGATGGTCGACACGCAGGTCCGTCCCAATGATGTGACCAAGTTCCCCATCATCGAAGCCATGCTCCATGTGCCGCGTGAGGAATTTGTGCCTGAGGGACGCCGCGAGGCGGCCTATATCGGCGAGAATGTCGAGATCGCGGCAGGCCGCGTTATTCTGGAGCCGCGCAATTTCGCGAAAATGCTCGATGCGCTTGATGTCGTGCCCGATGATCTGGTGCTCGATATCGGCTGCGGGCTGGGCTATTCCTCGGCAGTGATTGCGCGTCTGGCCGAAGCGGTCGTCGCTCTTGAGGTCGAGGACATGGCCGGGCAGGCGGAAACCTTGCTGGCCGAGATGGATGTCGACAACGCAGCCGTTGTGGCAGGCCCATTGGCCGAAGGGGCCGCGAAACACGGACCTTATGATGCGATCATGATCGAGGGCGCTGTCGAGACGGTTCCGTCTGCGGTGCTCGATCAGCTCAAAGAGGGCGGGCGGATCGCCGCGATCTTCATGGAAGGCGCCCTTGGCGTCGCCCGGATCGGCTACAAGATCAATGGCCAGATCAGCTGGCGAGATATTTTCAACGGCACGGCGCCGGTCCTGCCAGGTTTCGTACTGGAGCGCGGCTTCGTGCTCTGACAGGCACAGCTTCCTGTCTTATGAGCAGGATCAATTGAAAAAACGCAGATAAGCGGTAAACTCCGCGGCAAAGAAGCCGGCGAGAACGGTGCTGGCGCGCATAAAGATCGAGGGCAAAAGGCATGTTTCGCAATAGGTTTAAGACCGTAATCCTGTCGGGTATCGGGGCGGCGATGTTGATGGCGGCACCGGTGGCGGCCAGCGCAGAGACGCTCGCAGATGCGTTGATCTCCGCATATCGTAACTCCAATCTTCTTGAGCAGAACCGCGCGACCTTGCGCGCCGCTGACGAAGATGTGGCGCAGGCCGTGGCCGCGTTGCGCCCGGTCCTGCAATGGTCCGCCAATTACACGGTTTCGCACACGAACAGCCTCAATTCGACGGGCGTGTCCTTCACCTCGCGCGCGGCGACGACCACGCTGGGCGCGACGATGACGCTTCTGGGCTTTGGTCGCGAGCGGATCGCGGTCGAGATGAAGAAAGAATCCGTGCTGGCAACCCGCGAGGCGCTGCGCTCGGTCGAGCAAGCAGTGCTGCTGAGCGCCATTCAGGCCTATTCGGACGTGAAAAGCGCCTCCGAGCAGGTGGCGATCAACCAGAACTCCGTGCGCGTCCTCAATGAGGAACTCAAAGCCTCGAACGATCGCTTTGAAGTGGGCGAAGTGACCAAGACGGACGTGGCGCTGGCTCAGGCGCAATTGGCCTCGGCGCGTGCGTCGCTGGCCTCGGCGCAGGGCAGCCTGCGCACGGCACGCGAATCGTTCAAGGCGGCGACCGGGCATTACCCGAGCAAGCTGGCCGCGTTCCCGCGCCAGCCGACCCTGCCGAAATCTCTGGATGCGGCCCGCGCGATTGCGCTGCGCAGCCATCCGTCGATCAAGCAGCTTCAGCACACCGTCGCGGTTCTCGATCTGGGCATTTCGCTCGCCCGCGCGCAGCGTATGCCCGAAGTGACCGGCACGCTGGGCTATGATCTGGATGAGGGCGGGGACCATGGCGCGACCGCCATGATCGGTATGAGCCAGACGCTCTATGCCGGTGGCGGGCTCGTGGCAGGGCAGCGTCAGGCGATTGCCAATGCCGAAGCCGCCAAAGCTCAGCTCAGCCAAGCTGGCGTGACGGTCTCGCAAAATGTCAGCAATGCTTGGGCGGCCATCGATATCGCCCGCGCGCAGATCTCGGCCTTTGACGAGCAGATCAAGGCAGCACGGACGGCGTATCAAGGCGTGCGCGAAGAGGCGCTTTTGGGCGCGCGGACCACGCTGGATGTGCTGTCGTCAGAGCAGGATTTGCTGGACGCACAGGCCGGGCGGATCAACGCGTCGGCGACGCTGCAGGTCTCCTACTATCAGCTGCTCTCGGCGATGGGTCTGCTGACGGTGAACAACCTCAAACTGGGTATCCCGACCTATGATCCGGCGGCCTATTACAACGCCGTGCGCAACGCGCCGATCACGCTAAGCCCGCAAGGCAAGAAGCTTGACCGCGTTCTCAAGGCGATGGGCAAGAACTGATCTGAGAGGCTTTGCGGTCGCCCTGTGCGGCCGCAAACTTTACCGGGATCGCCGGGTGGGATGAGTGGCCTTCGTCTAGTTTTACGCGTTTGATGCTGGACAGGCGGGGTCTCGAGCCGCAAGATAGTTGTGATATGACAAAAGCAGATAGCCAACGCGACATCGAAAATGTGTTGTCCTCGATCCGGCGACTGGTTTCGCAGGACGTGCGCGGCGACGTGTCCGGGCCCAACAGCGCCCGTGATCCCGGTCTTTTGGTGCTCACCCCCGCACATCTGGTGAATGAGACGGAGCAGCCCTCAGCGGCGGTGGATATCACGCCTGCTGCCTCTGACACGCGCCCGAGCAAGATTGCTCCCCCGCAGGACTGGGAGCCGGATTTCGACGACAGCGCCGTTGATCACTGGCCTCAAGACGGCGCAGGGCTGGAGGCGAGCTTTCAGGTCGGTGACGAATTGAGCCGTCTGGAAGACACGATCGCCCGGCTTGAAGCCGAGGTCACGCAAAGCGAGGCCGATTTCGAATCCGAGACAGGTGATCGGTTTTCGCCCGATGGTGTCTCGCCCTTGGCTGAACTGCCCGAAGAGTTCGATCCGAGCTCGCTGTCTGCATCTGTGGCAGAGGCCGCCAGCGATCGTGAGGCGGCGCCCGAGGACGAATTGATCGACCCGGATCTGCTGCGCGCCGATTGGGAGCAGACGGCGCGGCCCGATCCCGATTGGCCCGGGCTGGACGCGGTTGAAGCTGCGCCCTCCGAGCCGCGTCGGCTGCATCTGAGCGATGCGGAAGAATGGCATCAGGCACCGCCCAAGCGCCCGTCGAGCTACGAGAGGACGCGCGAGGAGATCGCACTGGAGGTCAGTTTCCCCGAGGCGGACAATTTCACGGTCGTGGATTTCGAGGCGCGCCAAGACGCCGCGCTCGATTTCGCCTTGCCAATCGACGAAGACGCGCTGCAAGCGCTTGTCCGCGATTTGATCCGTCAGGAATTGCAGGGCGAGCTTGGCGCGCGCATCACGCGCAATCTGCGCAAGCTCGTGCGGCGCGAGGTGCAGCGCGCATTGTTGAGCCGCGATCTCGAATAGGTCGCGGCGAAAGACCCGCAGAGAGATATGAAAACGGCGCGCCTCTGAACCTGAGGCGCGCCGTTTTCAATTATAAGACCCTTAGCAGATCAGGCAGCTTCCGCTTCATCCGCAACGGCGGCCATACGGCGTTCGCTTTCCTCGCGCGACAGCGCAACAGAGGTCCGAACCCCTTTTCCGACAAATTCCATAAGGCCGTTCACAACCCGTTCGTTGGGGTCGATCCCGGCACAGGACAGAACTTCCCGCCCATCGCGCGAGCGGGCCCAGCGAGCGATCTGCTCGGGGCCGTTTCCATATTTCTTGTCATCGGCAATCGCATCGTCCAGAGCAGCCAACACCACGGCCGCGAACAGCTTGCGAGCGCGTTGACCCTGCTCATAATTGAAGGCCGAGCCATCAACAAAATCGCGCATGTTTCCGTCCTTTGTTATTGCTCTTGCGTTTCTTGGCGTAGAGGCCATCTATTGCCGAACGACACCGATTCGATACGGTCCATGGCTCATGGCAGTTATGCGCCTATCGCATAGCACGCCCTACAAAGATTGCATAACTCTTTCGGGCACGTTGATATCAAGCTCTGATCTAGGAAGCGGGGCTGCGGTTTCAAGCGATGGCCGGGACGCAGATAGCCGTCTTTCAGCCCATCAGCGCCTTTGTTTTATGTATAAAAAGCAAAATGTTACAGATTTTTGACAGCGGAAATTTCCGTCTAAAAAACTTTTCCGCATGGGGCTTTATCTGCCCGCGCGCGGGGCGTTTCGGGCAAAACACGACTCTCTGGAAAGCGAGGCTCGGGTCTTGACGTTTCCGAAAACTTCCCTCGCGGCAAGGTCATAAAAGCGTGATCTGGGCCGATCCGGCGCGCATATCGCCGCCTGCACGGTCGAGGCGCAGATAGGCAATCGCGCGATTGCCTGCGCGCGTGAAGATCTGGCCCAGCTTGCGGTCGTCTTGGGTGATCTCGGTGCCCGGGCTTGCCGCGCCTTCGATCTGCACTGTGACGAAGCCTTTGCGCAGCTCGGTCTTGTGCTTCATGCGGGCGGTCACTTCCTGACCGACATAGCAGCCTTTGCGGAAATCGACGCCCTGGAGGCGCTCAAATCCGGCTTCAAGGATAAACGTGTCGGGGGTCAGCTCGATCCCGGTCTGAGGGATGCAATGCGCCACGCGGATCGCGTCCCAATCGCTGCCATCATCGCCCGAACGCGCGCCATAAAGTCGCCAGCCCATTTCCGGGTGACGCGGATCGGCCAGCGCGCCGTCTGGCGCGGGCCCCGTTCCGCAATAGACCTGCTGCTCGGACGGCGTGATCGTGACATCCGAGCGCAGCTTGTACATCGACAGGCGCTTGATCGTGGCCTCCGCGATCTCGGCGTCGATATCGAGCAAGATCGCATCCCCCTGCGCGACGAGGAAGAAATCGGCGAGATACTTGCCCTGTGGTGTGAGCAGGGCGGCATAAACCGGGCCGTCTTTCAGCTTTTTGAGGTCATTGGTGACCAGCCCTTGCAGAAAATGCTCTCGCTCGGGGCCGGTGATCTCGTAGAGGCGACGCTGGGACATGAAGCACTCCTTTCAAGCGGGATGTAGGTCTGATTGCTCTCGCCGACAGCCCTGTATGGGCGCAGTCTTTGCTTAGCGTCCGATCCGGGCGGGTGCAATCGCGCGCCGCGCGGAGGGGGCTGTGCCCGGGTTGCGATTGACGCCCCTCGCATGCGCGATTACCGATAACCGCCTACGTCTTCTGGAGATCCCAATGAGCCTGTCCCAAGGTCGCGCCTATCTCGCCATTCCCGGCCCCTCGACGATGCCCGACCGGGTGCTCGCCGCCATGCATCGCCCTGCGCCGAATATCTATGAAGGCGATATCGAGCTGCTAGCGGCGCGGGTGACGGATGGGCTGCGGCGCGTGGCATGCAGCACAAGCCATGTGGCGATCTATATCTCCAACGGGCATGGGGCTTGGGAGGCGGCGCTGACCAATATCTTCTCGCCCGGAGACAAGGCGCTGGGATTGGTCACCGGGCGGTTCGGCAATCTTTGGGCCCGCAATGCAGGCATGATGGGGATTGACGTGCAGCGGCTCGATTTCGGCATCAAGTCGCCGGTCGATCCCGCGCAGGTCGAGCAGGCCTTGCGCGAAGATACCGGCCATAAGATCAAGGCGGTCCTGTTGACCCATGTCGATACCGCGACCTCGGTGTGCAACGATATCCCCGCCGTGCGCGCCGCCATCGATGCGGCAGGTCACCCGGCGCTTCTGATGGTGGATTCGATTGCGGCGCTTGGTTGTGACGTGTTCCGCATGGATGACTGGGGCGTCGATGTGATGGTCGGTGCGAGCCAGAAGGGGCTGATGGTGCCGCCGGGGCTGGGCTTCGTGTGGTTCTCCGAGAAGGCCAATCAGGTGAGCAAATCCGCAGGGCTGAAGACGCCCTATTGGGACTGGCAACCGCGCGCCTTCCCGGAAATGGTTTATCAGTATTTCGGAGGCACTTCGCCGACGCACCATCTCTTCGGGCTCGATGAATCGCTCAAGATGATCCTCGACGAGGAAGGGCTGGAGCATATCTGGGCCCGTCACGCGACGCTGGCGCGCACCGTTTGGGCGGCGTTCGATGCCTGGGGGCAGGCGGGCGATATCAAGCTCAACCTCGCCAATCCCGCCCATCGCGCGCATTCCGTCACGGCCGCACGGATCGGGGGTGGCGGGGCGCAGCGCCTGCGCAGCTGGCTTGAGACCGAGGCCGGTGTGACGCTTGGCATTGGCCTTGGTATGGCCGAGCCCGGCACGCCCGAGGCCAATGACTTCCTGCGCGTGGCTCATATGGGGCATGTGAACGCGCATATGACGCTTGGCGCGCTGGCGACGATGGAGGCGGGTATGCAGGCTTTGGGAATTCCCCATGGCAGCGGCGCGCTTGACGCCGCCGCCGCCGAGATCGCGAAGGGCTGAGGCAGAGTCACGGCGCGGGGCCGCTCAGGCCTCGCCGTGGCGCTCCAGCCACTCCATCAGCCAGCCAGCATCTTCCTCATCCTCGGGCCGGATCTGTGAAACCTCGCGTGCCGATGAGGAAATCCGGGGTTCGCGACTGACATTCGTGGAACCGGCATAGGCTCCGAATGCCAGCGCAAAGGCCAGCGGGCTCAGCATCGCAATGCGGGAATTTCGTTTGGTTCGGCTCATGGTCAGGGCTCCTGTTCTCGCTGAGCGAACATGGGGCCGAGGTCTTGGTGTCGCAATTCACCTTGATGCGATATAGATTCGAAATGGACCTAGATGGGCGTGAAGCCGCCGCGTCACGCTGACGCATGGCGGTTTCTTGCGAAAATGAGCCCCGGAAAGATCTATTTCATGCGCGACGTCCGGGCCGCCTCAAGCGCGTGCGGCAGCGCTTCGGCAAATCGGTCGAGTTCGGGCTCGGGGCCGACCGAGACCCGGATGCAGCGATTCTCGGGTGCCACGAAGGGCATGCGCACGAAGACGCCCGCATCGCCAAGGGCGGTTAGGACGGCGCGGGCGAAATCCCCATCGCCGCCGCAATCGATGGCGACGAAATTCGTGGCTGAGGGCAGGGTGCTCAAGCCGTTTTGCGCAGCGATATCCGCAATGCGCTGGCGCGCGCCGGCCACCAGCAGGCGCATATAGGCCTGCCATGTCGTGTCCTGCAAAGCGGCCAGGGCACCCGCCTGACTGATCCGGCACATCCCGAAATGGTTGCGGATCTTGTCGAAGGCCGCGATCAACTCGGGGGCTGCAATCGCATAGCCCACCCGCGCCCCGGCCATGCCATGCGCCTTCGAGAAGGTTCGCATCCGGATCACGCGCGGATCATCGGCGGCGATCCGGGCCGCGGTGTCTTCGGGGGCAAATTCGACATAGGCCTCATCGAGCAGCAAGAGCGTGCCATCGGGCACTTTCTTGATCATCGCCTCGATGGCCTCGCGCCCGTGCCACGTGCCCATCGGGTTGTCAGGATTGGCGAGATATATCAGCTTGGCGCCGGTCTCGATGGCCTTGGCGATCAGCGCGTCGAGATCCTCGTGATCATCGCTGTAGGGGACCTTGTGCAGCACCCCGCCGAACCCAGCGACATGGTAGTTGAAGGTCGGATAGGCCCCGTCAGAGGTGACAACCGCATCGCCGGGCTCGATCAGCAGGCGGCACAGATAGCCCAGTAGCCCGTCGATCCCTTCGCCCACCAGCACATTGGGCACATTCACATCGTGATGCGCCGCAAGCGCGGCGCGCAGCTCGAAGCTGGTCGAGTCGCCGTATTTCCAGACATCGCCTGCTGCCGCCGCCATGGCCGCGATGGCGCGTGGGCTTGGGCCAAAGCCGTTTTCATTCGCCCCGAGCCTTGCAGTGAACGGGCGTCCTGCCGCGCGCTCCTGCGCTTCCGGGCCCACGAAGGGGACGGTGGAGGGAAGGGCGTCGATCAATCGGGTATAGCGGGGATGTGTCATGCCTCAAGGCGTAAGGGCAAAGCCGATCTGCAGCAAGCGAAAGTCGGGAACCACGGAATATGTCGCGGACTTTGCTCAGTATAGATAGAGTAAGACAACCCGACCGGAGAGCCAGCCGATGAGCGCCAGCGACACCAACCTTGCGACTTCCCTGTTTGAGCGCCTCACGGGCAGCACGCGCGGCGACACTCGGGAGCTCGGCCCAGATGCTGCGCGCCACGAGCCGGGCAATTTCCTGCGCCATGTCGCCTCGCTGTCGATGACCAAGCTTGCCGATGGGCTGATCGATCCGAAGCTTGTGCTGAGCTGGCTGATGCAGGCGGTGGGCGCGCCGGTTTCGCTGGTGAGCTGGCTGGTGCCGCTGCGCGAGGCAGGCTCGCTCTTGCCGCAACTGTTCATCGCGCCGCGCGTGCGCCGGATGGCGCAGCGCAAATGGGCCTGGGCGCTGGGAAGCCTTGTGCAGGGGATAGCTGCGGCGGCGATCGTGCTGGTTGCGGTGCTGATGCAGGGCATGGGCGCGGGGCTGGCCATTCTGGCCGCATTGGCGGTGCTGGCCGTGGCACGGTCCCTTTCCTCGGTGAGCTACAAGGATGTGCTGGGCAAGACGGTGGACCGGACGCGGCGTGGCACGACCACCGGGATTGCCACCAGCGTCTCCTCGGCGGGCGTCATCATCTTCGCGATCATCCTGCTGACGGGATTATTTGCGCGCATGGGGCTGGTGATCGGAGCGATCTCTTTGGCGGCGTTGCTATGGGTGGCCGCCGCTGCGGTGTTCTCGACCTTGGTGGAAGAGGATCAGCCGGGCGATGGCGGCGATGCGGTTGGGCTCGGCGAGATGAAGCTGCTTTGGCAGGACCGCGATCTGGGCAAGTTCGTGATCGCGCGGAGCTTGCTTTTGCCCACCGCTCTGGCCCCGCCCTATATCGTGCTGCTGGCCGCGCAAGCCGGTGACAACCGGTTTGGTGAGCTGGGCGCGCTGGTGCTGGCCTCGGCGCTGGCCTCGCTTCTGAGCGCCTATATCTGGGGGCGGTTGGCGGATCGGTCGTCGCGCAAGGTTCTGATCTTTACCGGCCTTGTAGCGGCAGCGTTTCTGGCGCTGGCCGTGGTTCTGGATCTGACCGGGGTGATGGGGTCTGTCTGGGCCGCACCGCTGTCGCTGTTCGGGCTGATGATCGGCTATCAGGGCGTGCGGCTGGGGCGTTCGACCTATCTTGTCGATATGGCGCCTGCCGATAACCGCGCAGCCTACACGGCGGTGTCGAACACGACGGTTGGTTTGCTGCTGCTGGTGTTCGGGGCGTTCAGCTCGGCGGTCGCGCTGGCGGGGCCGGAGGCGGTGCTCAGCGCCTATGCGGTGATTTGTATCCTCGCCTCGGGTGTGGCCTTCACGATGAAAGAGGCCAGCTCGGGCTCGGAGTAAGGGCGATCCGCGCCGCGCCCGTTGGATCGGGGCGCGGCGCGCTGTCTTTTAGCCCAGAGCGGCGAGGCGGGTGACGGCTGCGCGCACCTTCTCGGCCTCTTCCTCGGCGCGGGCGAGGTTCTCGCGGGTCTCCACCACAACCTCCGGGTCCGCATTGGCGATGAATTTCGGATTGTTCAGACGGCCCTTCATGCCGCCGATTTCCTTCTCCATCTTGCCCAGAGCTTTTTCGAGCCGGGCCTTCTCCTTGCCGATATCGATCACCCCTTCGAGCGGCAGCCCAAAGAGTGCGCCCTGCGCGGGTAGCGAGATCGCGCCTTTCGGGATCGGTGCCTCGGTCAGGCTTTCGATGCGGGCCAGCTTGAAGATCAGCGCCTCGTTGCGGGCCATCGCGGTGCGCGCTGCGTCATCGGCCTCGGCCAGCACCATCGGCAGCTTCAGCCCAACCGGCACGCCCATCTGCGTGCGTGACGAGCGGATCGCCTCGATCAGATCGATCACCCAGTTCATCTCGCGATCCGCAGCCTCATCGACCAGATCGGAGGCGCGGTAGCTCGGCCAGTCGGTATGGACCAGCAACTTGGCGCGATCGCCTTGCGGGGCGGTCAGATCCCAAAGCTCTTCGGTGATGAAGGGCATGATCGGATGCAGCAGGATGTAGCACTGATCGAGCACCCAGCGCATCGTGGCGCGGGTTTCCTCGGCATGCTCGCCATCAAAGAGCGGCTTGGCGAACTCGACATACCAGTCGCAGACCTTGCCCCAGACAAAGCCATAGAGCCCCAGTGCTGCGTCGTTGAAGCGGTAGCTCTCAAAGGCCTCATCGACCAGTTCGCGGATCTTCGCGGTCTCGCCGATGATCCAGCGGTTCACTGTGTGCTCGGGCTGCGGTGGGGCGGTGACCACCGGGCCTTCGAACACGCCGTTCATCTCGGCAAAGCGCGTCGCATTCCAGATCTTGGTGCCGAAGTTGCGATAGCCCTTGATGCGGTCCTCGCTGAGCTTCAGCACGCCCCCCATCGCCGCCATCGCGGCATTGGTGAAGCGTAGCGCATCGGCGCCGTAAGTGTCGATGATCTCGAGCGGGTCGATCACATTGCCCGTCGTCTTCGACATCTTCTTGCCCTTCTCGTCGCGGACAAGCTGATGCAGATAGACGGTGTGGAACGGCACCTGATCGGTCACGGCAAGCTGCATCATCATCATCCGCGCCACCCAGAAGAACAGGATGTCGAAGCCGGTGACGAGCACATCGCCCGGGAAGTACTTTGCCATCTCCGCGGTATCTTCGGGCCAGCCCAGCGTGCCAATCGGCCAGAGGCCCGAGCTGAACCACGTGTCGAGCACATCGGCATCGCGCCAGATCGGGTAGATCAGCTGCGTGGGATCCTCGGTCATGGCGTATTGCGCCAGTGTCGAGGCGAGTGCCTCGATGGCGGCATGGCGGTCCTCGACCTCGACGATCCGCGCCGCGTTGAGCGGCGTCGGCAGATTGGCGATCCCGGCTTTGAAATAGCCGGTGACGCCGTCGATATCGGGCGCGCAATGGTAGCGGTCGTCGCGATGGACCATGCGTGTCTCGACCAGCAGGCGGCCCATCTCGACGAGATCGATTGCGCCATCGCCCTCGTCGTCGCGGAAATCGGGCGCTTCAAGATCAAGGCCGTACCAGACCGGGATCTGATGCCCCCACCAGAGCTGGCGCGAGATGCACCACGGCTCGATATTCTCAAGCCAGTGGAAATAGGTTTTCTCGCCCGCCTCGGGCATGATCTTGGTCTCGCCATTGCGCACCGCATCGAGCGCGGGGCCAACGATCTTCTCGGCATCGACGAACCACTGATCGGTCAGCATCGGCTCGATCACCACTTTCGAGCGATCGCCGAAAGGCTGCATGATCGGCTTGTTCTCGACATAGGGGATCATCTGCGGATCCGTGCCCTCTTCGGGATTGGGATCGGGGATCATCACCGCAAGACCGTCGCGCGTGATCTGCGCGATCACCGCCTCGCGGGCCTCGAAACGGTCGAGCCCGCGCAATTCGTCGGGCACGAGGTTGAGGCTGTCGATCTCGGCCTCGTAGAAGCCCGCCCCTTTCGAGATCTCCATCGCGCGGGCCGCACAGGTGGCATAGCTCGCGCCGTCATCGCGCATCGCACCCTTGGTATCCATCAGGCGATAAAGCGGGATCTCGTTGCGCTTGGCGACTTGGTAATCGTTGAAGTCATGCGCGCCGGTGATCTTCACCGCACCCGAGCCGAAATTCTTGTCCGGATATTGATCGGTGATGATCGGGATCAGACGGCGCAGCTCTTTCGGGCCGACCGGGATTTCGCAGAGCTTGCCCACGATGGGGGCGTAACGCTCATCGGAGGGGTGCACGGCGACAGCCCCATCGCCCAGCATCGTCTCGGGGCGCGTCGTCGCAATCGAGATATAATCGCGCTCTTCTTCAAGCGTGATGTTTCCGTCCTCGTCGCGCTCGATATAGGTATAGGTCTCGCCCCCGGCGAGCGGATATTTGAAGTGCCACATGTGACCGGCAACTTCGATATTCTCGACCTCGAGATCGGAAATCGCGGTTTCGAAATGCGGGTCCCAGTTCACCAGCCGCTTGCCGCGATAGATCAGGCCCTTTTCATACATATCCACGAAGACCTTGATCACCGCATCGTGGAAATTCGCGCTGTTCTCATGGCCCGTGCGCGGATCGCCCGGCGCGCCTGCCATCGTGAAGGCGTTGCGCGACCAGTCAGCACTTGCGCCCAGACGCTTGAGCTGGGTGATGATGGTGGAGCCGTATTGCCCCTTCCAATCCCAGACCTTCTCAAGGAATTTCTCACGCCCCAGTTCGATGCGCTTGGGTTGCCCGGTCTTGGCCAGCTCTTTCTCGACCATCAGCTGGGTCGCGATGCCCGCATGGTCCTGTCCCGGCTGCCAGAGCGTGTCAAAGCCCCGCATCCGGTGCCAGCGCACAAGCATATCCTGCACGGTGTTGTTGAAGGCGTGCCCGACATGCAGTGCGCCGGTCACGTTCGGAGGCGGTATCATCACGCAGAAGGTCTCGGAGCGGCTGGCATTCGCGCCCGCCTTGAAGGCTCCGGCCTCTTCCCATTTCGCGTAGATCCGCGGCTCGGCTTGGGCTGCGTCGAAAGTTTTGTCCATCGTCATGTCATGGCATCCTTACTGGCTTGCCCGTTGTTTAGCCTGCGCCGGGGACAAGGAAAACCCTTCGTGGCGCAGGCAGGGGACGCGGCTTGGCTCACGGTTGCGGCAGCGGGGCTGTCCCATCCCCGAAAATGGGCCTCTCCAACTTGCGCTCGAGGCTTGGCGGGCTACGTCTCGCGAGCGCTGGGCGGTGCCAAACTGGCCGCGCTTGCCCTGATTTCGAGAAGGCTCTCTGATGCTCGATACGACCCTGTTTCTGATCGCCGCTCTGATTGTTGGTCTGGCCAAGGGCGGGCTGGCCTCGGCTGCGGCCATCGCGGTTCCGATGCTGGCGCTGTTCATGAACCCGGTGAAGGCGGCGGCCACGCTTTTGCCGGTCTATATCGTCACGGATTGGATCGGCGTTTGGCTGTATCGCAGAGACTTCTCTCTGCCCAATCTGAAGATCCTTGTTCCCTCGATCCTGCTGGGCATCGTGATCGCTACGGTGATCACGCCCTATACGCCGGAATCCGCGCTGCTGATTTTCACCGGGTTGATCGGGCTTTGGTATATCTCGCGGGCGTGGTTTGGGCGGGGAAGCTCTGAGGCGCGCCGCACAGAGGTGGCCCCCGGCATTTTCTGGGGCGCGCTCACCGGGATTGCGAGTTTCATCACCCATTCCGGCGCGCCGCCGGTTCAGGCCTATCTGTTGCCGCAAAAGCTGCCAAAGCTGCAATTCGCAGGCACGATTGCGATCTCTTTCGCGATTGGCAATCTTGCCAAACTGCCCGCCTATGCGGTGATCGGTCAGCTGTCGGGGTTGAACTGGGGTTTGATCGTGGCTCTGTCTGTCTCCGGGATCATCGGTACGGTGATCGGGCGCTGGCTGACACGGCTGATGGATGAGGCGCTTTATGTGCGGGTGATTCAGATCCTGCTGCTGATCCTGTCGATCCTGCTGTTGATCCGCGGCGGGTTTGAGATCGGATCCCCTGTGCTTGGCTGAGAGCGTGGTGCAGGCGGTAAGAGTTTCTTTACCAGAATCGCTGCAAAACGGTGGTGAGGGTAAGGCCAGAAGGTCCGATACCCCGCGTATAAGGCGCGCAGATCAGGGCGTCCGGCTTTCCCTTTCCGTCAGGGTGTAAGCCGGACGTTTGATCGATTTAAATCCTTCGGGCGGGGTTCAGACTGCGATCCGCGCATTCAGATCGCGCGGTCGAGCTTGGTGGTCAAATGGATCAGGCTTTCGGTGTTCTGAACGCCCGGGATTTCCCCGATTAGGTCCAGCACGGCGTCCAGCTGCTGGGTGGAGCGCGTGGCGAGTTGCAGCATCAAATCGATCCGGCCCGAGCAGGTGATGATCCGCTCGACCTCGGGCAGGCTGCGGAGCTTTTGCAAGATCGCGGGTTGGACCCGCAGGTCGATCTCAAGCATCGCCGTGGCGCGCAATCGCCCAGCTTCGGCGGCATCTCCCAGCTTGATCGTATAGCCCGCGATCACGCCTTGTGTTTCGAGCCTTTCAAGGCGCGCCTGCACCGTGGAGCGCGCAATATGTAGCCGTCGGGCCAGCATCGCCAGCGACATCCGCGCATCGCCCGCCAGCAACCCGACAATCTTCTGATCCAGCTCATCCATGGCGACCTCCCTGCAGTATGACCGGCATTTTTGTCATTTTAACGAAAATATACAGCAGATTTGTTCATCTGCCCGATGAAATCGACGGCGCGCTTTCGGATCATGGAAGGATAGGCGCAAGGCGGCACCCCCATCGCTGTTCCGCAGAGCGGCGCGGTGATCGGGGCGAGAAGGCCAAGCTGGGCGCCCGCGACAAGGAGGCAGAGCATGGAACTTTCCGACCCAATCTGGGCCAGCCCGCGTGAGATCATTCGCGCCCGCAGGCCGCAACATCCGATCTCGGTCTTCGCACCGAGCGCGCTTCAGGCGACGGCGCAGCACTTCCTGCACGGTTTTCCGGGGCTTGTGACCTATGCGGTCAAGGCCAATCCCGAGCCGATGGTGATCGAAAACCTTGTCGCAGCTGGGATCACCGGATTTGACGTCGCAAGCCCTGCGGAAATCGCCTTGATCCGAAGCCTCGCGCCGGGGTCGGCGCTTCATTACCACAATCCGGTGCGCAGCCGCGATGAGATCGCCTGCGCCATCGCCGCCGAGGTCACGAGCTGGTCGGTGGATTCGCAAAGCGAGTTGGACAAGCTGCGCGCGCAGGGGCTCGTGCCCGGGTCCGAGATCGCTGTGCGATTCAAGCTGCCGGTTGCCGGTGCGGCCTATGATTTCGGCTCGAAATTCGGCGCGACCGAGGCTCAGGCGGTGCAGCTATTGGCGCAGGCGGCTGCGCTCGGGTTCCGCCCGTCATTGACGTTCCATCCCGGCACACAATGCACCGATCCGGCTGCGTGGGACACATATATCCGGGCGGCGGCCTCGATCGCGCGCGCGGCGGGGGTCACTCTGGCACGTCTCAATCTGGGCGGGGGCTTTCCGAGCCATCGGGCGCAAGGGCCGGCACCCGCGCTGGACGAGATCTTCGCGCGGATCGATCAGGCGGTAGAGACTGCGTTCGGAGCCGCGCGCCCGGCGCTGGTCTGCGAGCCGGGCCGGGGGCTTGTGGCCGATTCCGTGACCCATATCGCCTGCGTGAAGGCGCTGCGCGACGGGCGAGACGTCTTTCTCAACGATGGTGTCTACGGCGCGCTGACAGAGCTGCCGCAAATCGGTTTGCTAGAGCGGATCGAGGTCATCGCGCCGGACGGGCGGCCGCGCCGCGCCCCCGCATACCCGCGCGTCGTGTTCGGTCCGACCTGCGATTCGCTTGATCGGCTGCCCGGAGAGATGGCGCTACCGGGGGATCTGGCCGAAGGAGATTACATTCTTTTTCATGGGCTTGGTGCCTATTCCGGCGTGACCAATACCCGCTTTAACGGCTTTGGTCAGCTTGAGACGCTCACCGCAATGCGACTGACCGATTGACCTAGTTTGGCTGGACCGTGCGCATTCATTAGATGAAACTTAACCCAGATCACCCTAGATTGAAGAGGGAGGGGCACTGCCGGTGCTGGGGGGAATGTTGTGATACGCGGGCTATTCGATAGGGTTATTTCGGCATTTCGCCAACGCGGCAAGCGGCGGGCTGAGGCGCATCCGGGCCTGCGCGGGCGGGGCCCGGTTAACCACGTGATCCTGCTCGATGGCACGCTTGGCAGCCTGCGCCCGGATCGCCTCACCTCGATCGGAATGATGTACCGGCTTTTGCGGGGCTCGGCGCCGGGCATGTCGGTCTATTACGGCAAGGGGCTGCAATGGCGCGAATGGCATGACACCTCGGATGTCTGGTTCGGCTGGGGCGTGAACCGCCAGATCCTGCGCGCCTATGGCTGGCTGGCGATGCGCTACCAGCCCGGCGACCGGATCTTCTTGATCGGCTATTCGCGCGGTGCCTTCGCGGTGCGCTCTCTGGCGGGGATGATCGAACGGGTCGGCCTGCTGCGCCATGAGGCCGCGATCGAGCGCAATGTCCGGTTGGCATGGCGTCACTATGAGGGCGAGACGCCGGCGCCGATCTTGCAGAGCTTTCGCACTGGGCTGTGCCATGCGCATGTCCGCATCGAGATGGTTGGCGTGTTCGATACGGTCAGCGCGCTGGGCGTGCCGCTGCCGTTCTTTCTGGGCTGGAACGAAAAGCGGACGCGGTTTCATGACCACTTTCTTGGGCACAGCGTACATCACGGCTATCAGGCGCTGGCACTTGATGAGACCCGGTCGGCCTATGAGCCGTTGATCTGGGACAGCACCGATGCGGCCGCCGAGCGCGTCGAGCAGGTTTGGTTTCGCGGCTGTCACGGCGATATCGGCGGCCAGTTGGGGGCGTTCCCGGAGGCGCGCCCCTTGGCCAATATCCCGCTGGTCTGGATGCTGGAGCGGGCCGAGGAGCTGGATCTGCCGCTGCCGCCCGGATGGCGTGCGCAGTTCCCCTGCGATCCTGCGGCCCCTTCGGTCGGCAATTGGCGCGGCTGGGGGAAATATTCCTTGATGCGCGCGCCGCGCATCGTCGGGCGCGATCCGAGCGAGCGGGTGCACAGTTCTGTCCCCGATCCTGCGCCGAGCGACCGGCGGTGGATCTTGCGGCCCCATTTGCTGCGCGGGCATCGCACGGCGTCCGATGCGAAGGGCTCAGAGCTCGGGCGTCATGATGAAACAGGTGGCGGTGCCGGTGGCGTAGAGCCGTCCGTCCTCCGCGCCCCGGATCTCTCCGCGCGCGACACCGGTTGAGCGCCCGATATGATCGAGCTGGCCCGTGGCGATGACCTCGGTCCCCGGTTTGATCGCTCGGATCAGGTTCACCTTGAATTCCAGCGTGGTCTGCGTCTGCCCCTGTTTCAGGCCGGTGACCACCGCGCAGGTCATCGCCGTGTCCAGCACCATCGCGTACCAGCCGCCGTGAATGCCGCCATAGCCATTGGTTTGGGGATGCTCCGGCGTTCCGTGCAACGTCACATGACCCAGCTCGGCCTCGATGATGCGATAGGACATCAGGCGTTGCACGGTGGGGGAGGGTACCTCTCCGGCGATCATCTTGCGGATATAGTCGAGCCCGGACATCGACAGCACGTCCTGCGGTTTCAGGAAATCATCGGGTCCATCGGCGTAACGGGGCTCTGGCATTGCGGCTCTCCTCTGCGGTCGCGCTATAGGCTAAGGCCGACCGGCCCGAAGGAAAGGGCTGCTCTGACAGGCTGTCATGAAAAAGGGGGGCCGTGAGCCCCCCGATTTCAGATTGGGTCCGACGCTTGGATCAAGCGACGTTTTCGAGCACCGTATCGGGCATCACGCCAAGCGCGTGGCACACGTCGCGGGTCAGGCCGGGACGGTTGAGCGTGTAGAAATGCAGATCCTCGACGCCGCCTTCGATCAGCTTGTCGCACAGCTCGGTGCAGATGGCGGTCGCCAGAAGCTGCTCGCGGTCGTCGCGCAGCGCGGCCTCAAAGGCTTCTTCGACCCAAGCGGGGATGGAGGTGCCACAGCTTTGAGCGAATTTCTTTGCACCCTTCCAGGACTGGATCGGCAGGATGCCGGGGATGATTTTGGCCGTGATCCCCTCTTTCTCGCAGGCGTCGCGGAAGCGGAAGAACGTATCGGCCTCAAAGAAGAACTGGGTGATCGCGGAGGTGGCGCCCGCCTCGACCTTGCGCTTGAGCCAGCGCACATCGGCCATCGGGTCGGCGGCATCGGGATGGGGTTCGGGATAGGCGCCTGCGCGGATCGTGAAGCGACCATCTTCGGCCAGCGCCTCGATCAGCTCCACCGAAGAGGCAAAGCCTTCGGGATGCGGTGTGAAGCCTTTGGCACCCTGCGGCGGATCGCCCCGCAGCGCCACGATCTCGCTTACGCCAACCTCGGCATAGGCATCCACGATCTCCATCGTCTCGGCTTTCGTGGCCTCAACACAGGTCAGGTGCGCGGCCACGTTGAGCCCGTAATTCTTGTGGATCGCGCCCACCGCCTCATGGGTCAGCTTACGCGTGGTGCCGCCTGCGCCATAGGTCACGGAGGTGAAGCTGGGCTTGAGCGGAGCGAGAAGTTGTGCCGTTTCCCACAGCCGGAAGGACGCATCGAGCGTTTTCGGGGGGAAGAATTCGAAGCTGACATTCGGCGTGATCATGGTGGCGTTCCTTTTCGTTCCGTATCTTGTGCCAGATCGGGCTTTGTGAGACAAACTCATAATCCTCACAATGGTTATGAGCCTAACTACATTATGCATCTCGAGTTCCGTCATCTGCGCACGATCAAGGCCATTCACGATGCGGGAGGGCTCGCGCGGGCTGCGGACCAACTGTTTATAACACAAAGTGCGCTCTCGCATCAAATCAAGGGGCTGGAGGATCAGGCCGGGGTGGAGCTTTTCGTGCGCCGCTCCAAGCCGCTCAAGCTGTCCGCGGCGGGCATGAAACTGCTTCGGCTGGCCGAGCGGATCCTGCCCGAGATTGCCGCCGCCGAGGCCGAATTCGAGGCGCTGCGCTCGGGGCGTGCGGGGCGGCTGCACATCGCCATCGAGTGCCATGCCTGCTTTGACTGGCTCTTTCCCGTCCTTGAGAAATTCCGCCATGCTTGGCCCGAGATCGACGTGGATATTCGCGCGGGGCTCGCCTTCAACGCGCTGCCTGCCTTGTCGCGCGAAGAGGTGGATCTGGTGATCTCGTCCGATCCCGAAACCATCGAGGACGTGCAGTTCAATCCGCTCTTTGACTACCAGCCGACCTTTGTGGCCGCATCCTCCAATCCGCTGGCGGCCAAAGCCTTTGTCGTGGCCGAGGATTTCGCCGATCAGACGCTGATCACCTATCCGGTGGACCGGGCGCGGATCGACATCTTCTCGCAGCTTCTGACGCCCGCCCGGGTCGAGCCTCGGGCGCATCGGCAGGTGGAGCTGACGGCGGTGATCTTGATGCTCGTGGCCTCGGGGCGCGGGGTGGCGGTACTGCCCGACTGGGTGATGCGCGAGGTGAAGTATCAGCCCGATTACATCACCCGCCCGGTCACCGAAGGCGGGCTGACCAAGCGGCTTTTTGCGGCCACCCGCGTCGAGGATGCGACCCGGCCTTTCATGGCCCATTTCCTGAAGCTTGCACGCTCCGAACCGGTTAAGCTGCAAAGGGCGTGAAACGAGGCTTGGATTCTGCGCGCAACCCCTGTAATCCACGCGCCTGACATTCAAGGAGCCCGTTCCATGCAAGGTAGCGCAAATCTCAACCTGATGATCAAGGCCGCGCGCAAGGCTGGCCGCTCGCTGGTCAAGGATTTCCGCGAGGTCGAGAACCTTCAGGTTTCGTCCAAAGGGCCGGGTGACTTCGTCTCCAAGGCCGATCGCGAGGCCGAGGCCATCATCAAGGAAGACCTGCGTGCCGCGCGTCCGTCCTATGGCTGGGTGGGCGAGGAAACCGGCGAAGAGGCGGGCGAAGATCCGACGCGCCGCTGGATCGTTGATCCGCTCGACGGCACGACCAACTTCTTGCACGGCCTGCCGCATTGGGCGGTTTCGATCGCGCTGGAGCATAAGGGCGAAGTCATTGCCGGTGTGATCTTCGACGCCGCTAAGGACGAGCTGTATTACGCGGAAAAAGGCATGGGCGCGTTCATGAACGAGACCCGCCTGCGGGTTTCTGGCCGTCACAAGATGATCGAGTCGGTCTTTGCGACCGGCGTGCCGTTCGGCGGCAAATCGACCCTGCCGGCAACGCTGCAAGATCTGGCGCGCCTGATGCCGCAATGTGCCGGTGTCCGGCGCTGGGGCGCGGCGTCGCTCGATCTCGCCTACGTGGCCTCGGGCCGCTACGAGGGCTATTGGGAGCGCGGTCTCAACAGCTGGGACATCGCGGCCGGGCTGATTCTGGTGAAAGAGGCGGGGGGCTTCGTGTCCTCGTTGCGCGATGGGCGCACGATCTTCGAATCGGGCTCCGTGATTGCCAGCAACGCGGCGATGTTTGATCCGCTGACGAAAGTTTTGACGGAAAAATCCTGATATATCGGTGCTCTACAGTGAGGTGATACGATTTTTACGGATCGTGTTCACTTCCTGTTCACCTTCTGCGTGCAAGCCTTCCCCTGTCTTCATCAGGGAAGGTCGCCATGTTCCAAGATTATCACGAGGTTGAACCGGATCAGCCGCTCTCATCGCGCGCGGCCAATGCCGCCTTCCCGCTTGAGGCGGCGCTGCGCGAATTGCAATGCGCGGCGCATGATCTGGCCATTGCCGAGACGGCGGATCTGATTTCGGATAACCGGGTGGTCATGCTCGACGGCATGATCCGGGCCTGTCAGGCAGATGCGGCGCGAAGCACGGCCGAAGAGGCGGAAGCCCTTTGGAGTGCGGCGGCATCGCTTGGTGAAGAGCGCGCCGAACTGGCCGAGACCCTACCGCTTGAGCATGCCTTCCACGCCGATCAGAAAGATCTTGCGCGGGCGCGTATGCGGGCCTCTCAAAGGCGCCTGCGCAGCTGGCTGCATTTGTCTTGTGCGACGGGATGTGCCGCACCCGGATTTGATCCCAACATCGCCCCGGACGAGGCGCGCGCGCTTGTGCGCGAGGCCTTGGCCCTCACCCCCGAGGAGGTGAGTCGCCGCGCCCGGTTCGAGGCCCGCGCGCGGCTTTATGAAATCTCCGCCGGAGACGAGGACGCCCCACTCGATGCGGCCTCGACCCAATGCGCGGCCCGCATCGCGGTGCTGCTTGTGGCCCGCGCGCGGGATCGGCTTGAGGCGCTTTCGGGATCTAGTCGCGTGCGGGAATGTTGAGCCCGCGCTGAACGGCGGGCCGCTCGAGGAAGCGATCCAGATAGCCCGGCACGTGGCGCAGATCGGTCCAGCCGACAAGATCACCGGCTTGGTAGAAATCACGCAGGCCGCGCAGCCACGGGCAGATCGCGATATCGGCGATGGAGTAGTCGCCAGCGATCCAGTCGCGATCCGCTAGCACACCATCGAGCACCTTCAACAGGCGTGCGGTCTCGTCGACATAACGCTTTTTCGGGCGCGGATCCTCGATCTCGCGGCCTGCAAATTTGTGAAAGAACCCAAGCTGGCCAAGCATCGGGCCAATCCCGCCCATCTGGAACATCAGCCATTGCAGGATTTCGTAGCGCTGGGCCTGGGGCAGCAGCTTGCCGGATTTCTCCGCCAGATAGATCAGGATTGCCCCGCTTTCGAACAGCCCCAGCGGCTGGCCGTCTGGTCCGTTGGGGTCGAGAATCGCGGGGATCTTGTTGTTTGGATTGAGCGAGAGGAACTCGGGCGTCATCTGATCATTGGTGTCGAATTTGACCAGATGTGCCTCAAAGGGCAGCCCGATCTCCTCGAGCATGATCGAGACTTTGACCCCATTCGGCGTCGGCAGCGAATAGAGTTGCAAGACAGACGGATCTTTCGCAGGCCAGCGTTTCGTGATCGGGAACTGTGTCAGGTCGGTCATAAGGGCGCGTGCTCCGTCGGTTCTGGCGCGGGGCTGATTCCCCGGCATTTGGAAATGTGTTAATAAACTAGTGTTCGAAATGGGTTCGGACAGGTCTCAACGGGGGCAAAGAATGATAAAAGAGTTCAAGGACTTCATCGCGAAAGGCAATGTGATGGATATGGCGGTCGGCATCATTGTCGGCGCGGCCTTCACTGCGATCGTGACTTCGATGGTCAAGGATATCATCAACCCGATCATCGGTTTGTTCACCGGTGGCGTGGATTTCACCAATAATTACGCGGTGCTGTCGGGCACGGTGCCCGCAGGGGCGAGCCTTGCCGCCGCGCGCGAGGCCGGGGCTTCGGTCTTCGCCTATGGCAGCTTTATCATGGCCATCATCAATTTCCTGATCATCGCATTCGTCGTCTTCATGCTGGTCAAGATGGTCAACCGCGTGAAGTCTCTGGCCGAGCGCCCCAACGAGGTGGCACCCGACGTGCCCACCGGGCCGAGCCAGTTGGATGTATTGCTCGAGATCCGGGATTCACTTCGGAAATAAGCCGCTCAGGCGGACAAGAAAAAGCCCGGGACGCGCGCACGGGCTTTTTGCGTTATTCGGCTGCGTGCAGCACAGCCTCTGTCGGATGCAGCGGCAGGCCAAGCGCCTCGGCCACCGCCGGATAGGTGATCTGCCCGGCATGCACGTTGAGCCCGTTGGCGAGATGAGGATCCTCGGCGCAGGCCTTCTCCCAGCCCTTGTCGGCCAGAGCCAGCATGAAGGGCTGGGTGGCGTTGGAGAGCGCGAGCGTGGCGGTGCGCGCAACCGCGCCGGGCATGTTGGCCACGCAGTAATGCATCACGCCATCGACCTCATAGATCGGATCGTCATGGGTCGTGGGATGCGAGGTCTCCACGCAGCCGCCCTGATCGATGGCCACATCAACGATTGCAGCCCCGGGCTTCATGGTCTTGAGCATGTCGCGCGTCACTAGCTTGGGGGCCGCCGCGCCGGGGATCAGTACTGCGCCGATCACCAGATCGGCTTGTGCTACAAGCGCTGCGGTCTCGGCTTTCGACGAATAGGCGGTGCGGAATGTGCCTGCGAACATGTCATCGAGGTAGCGCAGACGCGGCAGTGAGCGGTCAAGCACGGTCACATCCGCGCCCATTCCCGCGGCCACGCGCGCGGCATGGGTGCCGACCACGCCGCCACCGATCACCACGACACGGGCAGGGGTCACGCCCGGCACACCGCCCAGCAGCACGCCGCGCCCGCCATTGGCCTTTTGCAGCGTCCATGCGCCCATTTGCGGGGCAAGACGCCCGGCCACTTCCGACATCGGCGCCAGCAGCGGCAGGCTGCCATCGCGCGCGGTGACGGTTTCATAGGCGATGCAGGTTGCGCCCGATTCCATCAGCTCGCGGGCCTGAGCCTCGTCGGCGGCAAGGTGCAGATAGGTGAACAGGATTTGTCCTTCGCGCAGCATTGCGCGCTCGGATGCCTGCGGTTCTTTGACCTTGACGATCATATCGGCGGCTTCAAAGACCTCGGCTGCGCTCGCGATAATCTCTGCGCCGATATCGGTATAATCGCTGTCGGGAAAGCCCGCGCCGGTGCCGGCGCCTGCTTCGACCAGCACGTCATGGCCATGGGCGATGGCTTCGTGTGCTGCGGCGGGCGTCAGTCCGACACGGTATTCGTGTGTCTTGATCTCGCGTACGGTTCCGATTTTCATGATGGATCCTCCTCCGAAAAGACATGGTGTCTTACCGCCCATTTTGCGAGATTTTCCACGCAAGAGCTTTGCCAATATTGGCTTGTGGCAGTGCCGCGTGGGCAGTATCTTCGATTATCACCCCCGAACGCGGCAGGATTTTGCATGGATGGGAAACTCGACGCGACGGATCGCCGTTTGCTGTCCGTGCTGCAACAGCAGGGGCGAATCTCGAACGCCGATCTGAGCGAACGGGTGAACCTGTCCCCCTCAGCCTGTCACAGGCGGGTCCAACGGCTTGAGGAAGAGGGGTTCATCCGGGATTATGTGGCGCTTCTCGATGCGCGCAAGATGGGCCGCACGACCGTGATCTATGTCGAGATCAAGCTTTCGGGGCAGGCGGATGAGATCCTCGATGCGTTTGAGCAGGCGGTGCAGAAAGTTCCCGAGGTGCTGGAATGTCATCTGATGGCGGGGACTGCGGATTATCTGCTCAAGGTCGTCGCGCAGGATGCTGATGATTTCGCGCGGCTGCATCGGGCCAAGCTGGCCTGCCTGCCCGGGGTGATGCAGATCCAGTCGAGCTTTTCGCTCAAATGTGTGCAATCGACGACGGCGCTTCCGGTCTGAGTGCGCGAGGCCTGCTTAGCCGCGCCAGAATCGCGGCAAGAGCAGGACCAGAATCGCTAGCATCCCGATCCGGCCCAGCAGCATCGCAAGCGTCATCAGCCAGATCGCAGTGCCGGAAAACTCGGCCATCGTTCCCGAACTGGCGGTCAACGGGCCCACCGCATAGCCGATATTGCCCAACGCGCCCCATGTGGCAAACAGCGCCGAGACGAAATCCGCGCCCGTCATCGAGATCCCGACCGAGATCAGGCCCAGCGTCAGGATATAGCCGGTGAAATAGAGGGTGAGCGAGGAGAGCACGTCTTCTTCGATCACCTTGCCCGCAAGGCGCGGCAAAATCACCCGGTGAGGCGCATGCAGGCGACGAAGCGCCGTGCGGACGACCGCGCCAAGCGCCTGCCAGCGAAATACCGAGAGCGCGCCCGAACTGGAGCCGGTGCAGCCGCCGATCATCCCGACCCAAAAGGCCAAGACAACACCAAAGCTGCCCCAAGCGGTGATGTTGGAGGTGCCAAAGCCGGTGCCGGTCATGATCGAGGACAGGTTGAAAAGACTGTCGCGCAGGATCGTCTCGACCGGGGCATGCCCATGCGTGTAGCGCCAGATCAAAAGCGCCCCGAGGGCTACGAAGAACCAGCGCAAGAAGGCCCGCACCTGCGGGTCACTCCAGAAGGCACGGGTGTCGCCGCGGGAGAGCTGCACATAGCGGATGAAGGGGAGGGCCGAGGCGAGCATGAAAAGCGAGGCGGCATATTGCGCCGCCGGAGAGAAGCTGGCGAAGCTGCTGTCATGCGTGCCAAAGCCGCCCGTGGCCAAGGTGGCCATCGCGTAGCACAGCGCATCGAACGGGCTGAGCCCCGTCGTGACATAGCTGAGCGCGCAAAGCGCTGTGAGCGTGGTATAGACGCCCAGTAGAGAGCGGGCGATGTCACGGGCGCGCGGCAGCACCTTGCCTAGCGTGTCGAACCCTTCGGTCTGGAAATACCGCATGCCGCCGATGCGCAGGACCGGCAGGAAGATCATCGCGACAAATGCGATGCCGAGCCCGCCGAACCAGTTGAGCATGCCGCGCCAGAGCAGGACGGAGCGCGGCAGGGCGTCGAGTTTGGGAAACACCGTGTAGCCCGTCGTCGTGATCCCAGAGGCCGCCTCGAAATAGGCATCGGTGAAAGAGACATGCGGTGCCCCATCCATGAAGGGGAGGGCTGCAAAGAGCGGCAATCCAAGCCAGATCGCAGCCGTCAGGAGATAGGCCTGACGCGCGGTGAGCCCTTTGACCGAGCCGCCCTGCGAGGACAGCGCCATAAATCCGCCGACAAGGATCGTTGCGATCGCGCTTTCAAAAAAGCTGTGCCAGTTCGCGTTGCCATCCGACAGGTCGAGCCCCATCGGAATCAGCATCGCGCCCCCCAAGACGATGAGGATCAGGCCGAAAAGATGTAAGACGGGCCGAACATCGAACATGATTCAGAGCGGTTCCAGCCTTGGTGTCCAGTGGATGGCGACGGTGACGGCCGTTTGGCCATTGCCCAGACTTAAACTTCGTCTGCAGGGTCTGGCGAGAGGGAAAAAGCCCGACCCTGCGCTTTCGCGCTCAAGTGTTGCGCGGGGGGCGGGGGCTGACCGGGCCCCGAATCTGGCCCGTGAGATCGCAAAGCGCACCAAAAAACCCCCGGGGCCGGGCCACGGGGGTCATCGGTGCGGGCAAGCCCGCCAGCATTTTCAGACGCCTGCGCGGCGTGGAGCGCTTAGAGCGCGCCTTCGCGCTGGGCCTTCTTACGTGCCAGTTTACGGGCACGGCGGACGGCCTCGGCCTTCTCGCGCGCTTTCTTGACGGAGGGTTTCTCGAAATGTTGCTTGAGCTTCATTTCACGAAACACACCCTCGCGCTGAAGTTTTTTCTTCAGAGCACGAAGCGCCTGTTCGACGTTGTTGTCGCGAACGCTGACCTGCATGTGGTGTCACCACCTTCCTAAGTTTGAGTTGAAGTCAGTTGCAGGAGCGCTCCATATAAGGAGGAAAAGGTGGTTTGTCTACCGTCATGAACGGAGAGTACGCGATGAAGAATGATCATCTCGATGTGGCGCGCGCCAGATCCGAGCTTCTCGAAGCGATCAAACCAAATGTGCCCTTCGACGGCTGGTCCGAGCCTAGCTTTCAGGCCGCCGTCTCTGATTTGGGGATGGATGCGCAGCTGGCGCGGGTGATTTGCCCGCGTGGCGCGGTCGATCTTGCGGTGGAATATCACCGGCAGGGCGATGAGGCGATGTTGAAGCGGCTGTCAGAGACCGATCTGTCGGAGATGAAATTTCGCGACCGGATTGCGGCTGCGGTGCGGTTCCGGCTTGAGGCCGCGGATCCCGAACTGGTGCGGCGTGGGGCGGCGATCTTTGCCCTGCCGCAAAACGCCGCGACCGGTTCGAAGCTCGTTTGGGAGACCTGTGACAAGATCTGGACCGTGCTGGGCGATCAGAGCGCGGATTACAATTGGTACACCAAGCGGATGACCCTGTCGGGGGTCTATAGCGCGACCGTGCTCTATTGGATGGGCGATGAGAGCGAGGACCATGCCGATAGCTGGGCGTTTCTCGACCGTCGCATTGAAAACGTGATGCAATTTGAAAAAGTGAAGGGCGCGGCGATGAAATTGCCGTTCCTGCCGCAAATTCTGGGGACGATCCGCGCCCCGAACGACCGGGCGGATATGCCCGGAAAGGAGACGAGATAATGGATGCTCCCAAGGAGATGCACTGCGTCGAGATCAGCGAACCGGGCGCGCCCGAGGTCTTGCAGATGGCGACACGCGCAGCCCCCGTGCCGGGTCATGGGGAGATCCTGATCGAGGTCGCCTATAGCGGCGTGAACCGCCCCGATGCCCTGCAGCGCGCCGGAGCCTATGCGCCGCCCGCAGGGGCCTCTGATCTGCCGGGGCTGGAATGTTCGGGCCATGTCGCCGCACTCGGGCCGGGTGTGACGGACTGGGCGGTGGGCGATGCGGTCTGCGCGCTTTTGCCCGGCGGCGGCTATGCGCAATTCGTGACCTGCCCCGCCGCGCATGCCCTACCGGTGCCTGCCGGGATCTCCATGCGCGACGCTGCTTGCCTGCCCGAGACCTGCTACACGGTCTGGTCCAACATGGTGATGCGCGGCGGCTTGCAGGCGGGTGAGCGCTTTCTCATCCATGGCGGCTCATCTGGGATCGGCACAACGGCAATCCAGATCGCGACGGCGCTTGGCGCGCGCGTCTTTACCACCGCCGGGAGCGCCGAGAAATGCGCGGCCTGCGAGGAGTTGGGTGCCACCGCGATCAACTACAAGACCGGCGATTTCGTCGATGTGATGCGCGCGGAAGGCGGCGCGAACCTGATCATCGACATGGTCGGCGGGAGCTATATTGATCGCAATATCAAGTCTTTGGCCGATGATGGCCGGATGGTTTTTCTCGCCTTCCTCGAAGGCCCCAAGGCCGAGATTAACTTCGCGCAGATCATGGCGCGCAGGCTGACGCTCACCGGCTCGACGCTGCGCCCGCAATCGGTCGCAGCCAAGGCTGCAATCGCGCGCGAGCTGCGTACCCATGTCTGGCCGATGCTGGAATCGGGCAAGCTGCGGGTGCTGCATGACAGCCTCTATCCGCTGGCCGAGGCCGCGCAGGCCCATGCGCGGATGGAAAGCAGCCAGCATATCGGCAAGATCGTGTTGGAGGTGGCGGGGGGCTGAGTTGCGGCTCAGCGCACCTTTTCCATCAGCGCATCGCTCATCTTGCAGTCGCGGATCGTGTCGTGCCCACAGCGGCGCGGCGCGAGATCCTTGGTCAGGCAGATCCGGGCCTCTTGGATGCGCCCCTGATCGCAGGTGATGGTGATCTCGTCTGGCTTGAGGCCGGGATTGGCCTCGATGAAGGCTTGCTCGACCACGCTTGCGGGCAGGCGAACATCGCGGTTGAGCTGCGCCAGAACCTTGGGAATCGTGATGCTGTCATAGGCTTTGCGGGCAGTTTCAAAATAGGTTTTGGCCGGAAGCCCCGCGCAGCGGCCATGTTTTTTCCACTGATACCAAGCCGCGCCGGGCGTCCCCATGATGTCCTGCATTGCGGCGGTTTCCTGTTTTGAGGGATCGCGCGCGCCGGTGCGGCAATAGCTGGGCCAACCGCTCTCGTTTTGCGGCCAGAGTCCGTGCAGGACGAAAGAGAAATCGTGTCGTCCGTCGCATTGCGGGGACCGGCGCGCATCCCCGGTGGTGGCACACCATGTCGGGGACCAGCTGAGCGAGAGCACATAATAGTCGAAATCTCCGGCCCTCTCCCCCTCGGCTTGAGACAGGGATGCACTCAGGCACAGGGCGATGACGGCAAGGAGGGCTTTCATTTTCTCTTTTCTCCGGGCGCGTGAACGACTATATGGGCCTCAATTCCCCTTCCAGAAATGGACCGCGGCAGGGAAGGATCCTCGCCGCAGCCGGTTTCTCGGCCCGGGAGAGATATATGTAAAGGATGGCCGCGATGACGAACAAGCCCCTCATGGCAAAGGCCACCGCCGTGTGGCTGGTGGACAATACGACGCTCACCTTCAAGCAGGTTGCAGATTTCTGCGGCATGCACGAACTCGAGGTGCAGGGCATTGCCGATGGCGATGTGGCCTCGGGCGTGAAGGGGTTTGATCCCGTCGCGTCGAACCAGCTCGATCAAGCCGAGATCGACAAGGGCGAGGCTGATCCGCTCCACAAGCTCAAGCTGAAGTTCAACAAGGCTGCCGTGGGCGAGGACAAGCGTCGTGGCCCGCGCTACACGCCGCTGTCCAAGCGTCAGGACCGTCCCAACGCGATCCTGTGGCTGGTGAAATTCCACCCCGAGCTGGCTGATGCGCAAATCGCGCGTCTCGTGGGCACCACCAAACCCACGATCCAGACGATCCGTGAGCGCACCCACTGGAACATCCAGAACATGACGCCGATCGATCCGGTGGCACTGGGGCTGTGCCGTCAGACCGAACTGGATCTGGAAGTGCAAAAAGCGGCCAAGAAATCGGCGGCTGACGGCGTGATGACCGATGACGAGCGTCGCAAACTGGTCTCGACCGAGCAAAGCCTTGGCATGACCGAAGAGCCGCGCCTGCCCTCGGGGATTGCCGGGCTTGAGAATTTCTCTTCCGCCGATCTCAAGCAGGATGCGGAAGACGACGATCACAACAAGCATGCCGATTTCTCGGATGCTGACAGCTTCTTCAACCTCCCCGAGGATGAAGATGACGACGAGGATGAGGACGATAACCGGGCCTGATCGGTCCAGATCGTTCTGAGCTTTGAGGCCGTCCCATTGGGGCGGCCTTTTGCTTGTCTCTCCGGTCTCAGAGCGTAAGGATGCGCGAAACCGGAGGAGTTCAAAATGCCAGAATTTGCAATTTTCCCAAGCCTTAAGGGGAAGTCCGTCGTTGTTACGGGCGGAGCCTCGGGGATCGGGGCGCTGATCGTTGAGGCCTTTGCCGCTCAGGGCGCGCGTGTGGGGTTTCTCGATCGCGATGCCGAGGCCGCGCAGGCGCTCACGGAGCGGTTCGAGAACGTGCATTGCGCGCTCTGCGATCTGCGCGACATCGATGCGCTCAAGGCGGGGTTGGTCGAGCTGAAGCACCAGATCGGCCCGGCGGATGTGCTGGTGAACAATGCCGCCCGCGATGATCGTCACGACTGGCGCGAGATCGACGCGGCCTATTGGGACGAGCGGCAGGCGAACAACCTGCGCCACATGTTCTTCGCGATCCAGACCGTGGCGCCCGACATGATCGCGAAAGGCGCGGGCTCGATCATCAATATGGGCTCGAACAGCTGGTGGGAAGCGGGCCGCGGCTTTCCGGCCTATGCCACAGCCAAGGCCGCCGTGCATGGTCTGACGCGGACGATGGCGCGCGAGCTGGGCGGCAACCGGATCCGCGTCAATACGGTCGTGCCGGGATGGATCATGACCGATCGGCAAAAGACGCTTTGGGCTTCGCCCGAGGCGCTTGAGGCCCATCGCACGCGGCAATGCCTGCCCGACCTGATCCAGCCGGAATATGTGGCTCGGATGGTTTTGTTCTTGGCCTCGGACGATGCCGCGATGTGCACGGCCAACAACTACATGGTCGAGGCTGGCTCGATCTGATCGGCGCTTTTGCGCGGCGCTGATGCGGCCGTATTGACTTTATTAGACCGATCCGTCTAATAAATGCCATGAGCACACAGCCCCAGCCTGAGCCATCGCCCAAGCGGCGGGGCCGCCCCCGGCTCGACCCGGCCCGTTCTGAGACGCGGGCGCGGTTGATCCGGGCAGGGCTCGTGCATCTGACCGAGCGCGGCTATGGCGCGACGGGGGTCGATGAGATTCTGAAGGCATCAAGCGTGCCGCGCGGCAGCTTTTATCACCAGTTTGGCTCCAAGGCCGAATTCGGCGCGGCCCTGATCGAGGCCTATCACAGCTATTTCATTGCCAAGCTGGATCGTGCGCTAAGCGATCCGACGCTTGATCCGCTGGAGCGGTTGCGCGCCTTCACCCGCGATGCGGAGGCTGGGATGGCGCGGCATGATTTCACCCGTGGCTGCCTGATCGGAAACCTTGGCCAAGAGATCGGCGCGCTGCCTGAGCCGTTTCGTGCCCGGTTGATCGCGGTTCTGACTGAGTGGCAGGATCGCACCGCCGCCTGCCTGCACGCAGCGCTTGCGCAAGGGGTACTGCGTGGCGGGCTCGATCCGCAGGCGCTCGCCATACAGTTTTGGACTGGCTGGGAGGGGGCGGTTTTGCGCGCCAAGATGGAACGCAGCGCCCAGCCTTTGCGCCAGTTCGCCGACACGTTCTTCACCCTCATTCAAAACTGACCGGAGGTCCTATGTTCGACGCTATCCTGATTGAGAAAACCGACGACACCCAAAGCGCTTCGCAGACCCAGGTCTCGCCCGAGCAATTGCCCGAAGGCGACGTGCTGGTCGAAATCGCGTACTCGACTCTCAACTATAAAGACGCGCTGGCGATCACTGGGAAAGCCCCGGTCGTGCGCAGCTTTCCGATGGTTCCGGGGATCGATTTCTCGGGCATCGTGCGCGAAAGCGAGCATCCCGACTATAAGCCGGGCGACAAGGTCGTGCTCAATGGCTGGGGCGTGGGCGAGACGCATTGGGGCGGTCTTGCCCGGCAGGCGCGCGTCAAGGGTGACTGGCTGGTGCCGCTGCCCGAGGGGATCTCGCTGCGCCAAGCGATGGTGATTGGTACGGCGGGCTATACGGCGATGCTGTGCGTGATGGCTTTGGCGCGCAATGGCGTGACGCCGGATCAAGGAGAGATTGCGGTGACCGGGGCGGCAGGCGGTGTCGGCTCGGTGGCAATCGCGCTGCTGGCTGCGCGTGGCTACACGGTGAGCGCTGTGACCGGGCGTGCCGATGAGGCCGAGTATCTCAAGGGGTTGGGCGCTACGAATATCGTCGACCGGGCCGAGTTGGCGGGCAAGCCGCGTCCGCTGAACAAGGAACGCTGGGCGGGCGCCGTCGATGTCGCGGGCAGCACGCCTCTGGCCAATCTGCTCTCGATGATCCGCTATGGCGGTACAGTCGCGGCCTGCGGGCTGGCGGCGGGTATGGATCTGCCCGCGAGCGTTGCACCCTTCATCCTGCGTGGGATCACGCTTGCGGGCGTGGACAGCGTGATGTGCCCGCAGCAGACCCGGCGCGAGGCGTGGCGCCTGCTGGAGGCCGAGCTGGATCTCGACCGTCTCGAGGCGATGGCGGTGGAAGTGCCGATGGAGAAGGTCATCGAGACCGCGCCGAAATTCCTCGATGGGCAGATCCGTGGCCGCGTGATCGTGCCGGTTGCGCCAGAGCTTGGCTGAGGGGTTGGCATCAAGCGGTATAAACCGCCGACCGATGCGCAAAGCCCGGTTGCCTCAGGGCCTCTGAGCGGCGCTTGAGAAAACGGGCCGGAGAGGGGTGTCTCTCCGGCCCGCACCTGTCACACGGACAGGCAGATATATTTCATCTCAAGGAAGTCTTCGACGCCGTGATGCGACCCCTCGCGGCCAAGGCCCGATTGCTTGACCCCGCCAAAGGGTGCGACCTCGGTCGAGATGAGGCCCGTGTTCACGCCGACGATCCCGTATTCAAGACCTTCCTGCACGCGCGTGATCCGGCCCACATCGCGGGCGTAGAAATAGCTCGCAAGACCGAAGATCGTGGCATTGGCCAGCTCGATCGCGTCCTCTTCCTTCTCGAATTTGAAGAGCGGTGCCACGGGGCCGAAGGTCTCTTCGGTCGAGACTTTCATTTCCTGCGTTACCCCGGTCAGCACCGTCGGCTCGAAGAACGTGCCGCCCATTTCATGCCGGTGGCCGCCGGTCACGATCTGGCCGCCACCATCAAGCACATCCTTGATGTGGCTTTCGACCTTCTCAACCGCCTTTTCCGAGATCAGCGGTCCGGCATCGGTGCCCTCGCTCAGACCGTCACCCACTTTGAGCGCGCGGACCGCATCGGCGAGTTTCTCGGCGAAGGCATCATAGACGCCTGCCTGCACATAGATGCGGTTGGCGCAGACGCAGGTCTGGCCGTTGTTGCGGAATTTCGACGCCATCGCGCCTTTGACCGCCTCGTCGAGATCGGCGTCGTCGAATACGATGAAGGGCGCGTTGCCGCCCAGCTCCATCGAGCATTTCATCACCTGATCGGCGGCCTGACCCAGCAGGATGCGGCCCACCTCGGTTGAGCCGGTGAAGGTCAGTTTGCGCACGGTCGGATTCTCGCAGAACTCCTTGCCGATATCAGAGGCCTTGTTCGAGGTGACGACCGAGAACAGCCCCTTGGGCATGCCTGCACGTTCGGCCAGCACCGCCATTGCCAGCGCCGAAAGCGGGGTCTCGGATGCCGGGCGCGCGACGAAGCCGCAACCCACGGCAAGTGCGGGTCCCGCCTTGCGGGCGATCATCGCGTTGGGGAAATTCCAAGGCGTGATCGAGCCCACGACGCCAATCGGCTGTTTGATCACCGAGATCCGCTTGTCGGGCTGGTGGCCGGGGATCGTCTCGCCATAGATCCGCTTGGCCTCTTCGCCAAACCATTCGATGAAGCTTGCGCCATAGGCGATCTCGCCCTTGGCCTCGGCCAGCGGTTTGCCCATCTCGGCGGTCAAGATAGCGCCCAGATCGTCTTGGTTCTCCATCATCAGGTCGAACCATTTGCGCATCACCTGCGCACGCTCCTTGGCGGTGCGCGCCGCCCAGGCCTTCATCGCGATGCGGGCAGCCTCGATTGCGCGGGCGGTCTCGGCGCGGCCCATATCGGGGACGGTGCAGATCACGTCGCCGCGCGCGGGGTTGCGGACCTCGAAGGTGGTCTTGTCATCGGCATCGACCCATTCGCCCGCGACATAGGCTTTGGTCACCAGCAGCGACGGGTCTTTGAGCATCGAATTCAGATCGGTTTTGTCGTCAAGCATAGGGTCCTCCGTGAAGATCGACGTGTTACCGGGTCAAGTCCCGCCCGTCCTTCATGTTCCATAAAGCTTTTGCCAGCTCGGTTGCAGATCACCCGGGCTCGCGCTTGCCTCATAGATGGCGCGCGCAATCGCGCGGGCAAGCACGCAGGCCGCTGCATGGCCCAGCTGGAACGTGTCGCGCAGCGGATCGGCCAGCGGCCTGTCTCCGGTGGCTGCGGCAAAGATCAGATCGCCATCGAGCGGCGTGTGCGAGGGGTGGATCGCGCGCGCCATCCCGTCATGGGCCGCCGTCGCCATTCGGGTGGCCTGCGGCTGGTTCAGTGCGGCATCGGTTGCGATAATGGCGATGGTGGTGGCCTCGCCCATTCGCTTGGTGGGTTCGGGCTCAAACTCGGGGGCGAAGTGCTGCGCAGCACCGCGCCCGCCAAATTCCGCCTCCAGCTCCCACGGGGCGGCCCAGAAATGACCCTGCGCATCAGCCGTGACCGAGCCGAGCGCATTCACGGCGACCAATGCGCCAATCGTATAGCCGCTCTCAAGCACCGCCGAGGCCGATCCGAGCCCGCCCTTGAGCGTGCCGGTCATCGCACCAAACCCGGCGCCGGCGCTGCCAAGATCGAACCGCGTGTGCGCGGCGTCGAGCGCCTGACGCCCGAGCGCGGGGTAGGGGCTGTCTTGCCAGTCCTTGGCGCCGCCATTGGCGAGATCGAAGAGGATTGCGCCGGGCACGATCGGGACGCGCTGCGCGCCCACCGCAAAGCCCCGGCCCTGCGCGCGCAGCCCCGCCATAACCCCGTCACAGGCGCCCAGACCAAAGGCCGAGCCGCCTGAGAGAACCAGCGCATCGACCTCTTGCACCAGCCGGTCCGGGGCCAGCAGATCGGTCTCGCGCGTGCCGGGCGCGCCGCCCATCACATGCACGGCGGCGGTGAAGGGGCGCGCGCCGGTCAGCACGCTTACACCCGAGCGCAGCGCAGAATCATGGGCATTGCCCACGCGCAGACCGGCCACATCGGTAATCAGGTTTCTTGCTCCGGGTTTCATCTGTCCTCAGCTGTCAGGATCGGGGCGGCATACCACGCCCAGAGCACCCGCAATCGCGCCTGAAGGCAAGCCCCAACCCGAGGCGCTCAACCCTGCAGCCAATGCGCGGGAATGCGTGGCGTCGCGGCGATCAGCTGGCGCGTATAGGGGTGCTGTGGGGCGGAGAAGAGATCTTCGGTCCGCCCCTCTTCGACGATCTGGCCCGCCCGCATGACCATGCAGCGCGAGGTGACCGCGCGGACCACCGAGAGGTCATGCGAGATGAAGAGATAGGCCAGATCATGCACTGCCTGCAGATGGCTGAGCAGGTCGAGCACCTGCGCGCGGACCTGCACATCAAGCGCCGAGACCGCCTCGTCGAGCACGATCAGCTTGGGCCGGATGATCAGCGCACGGGCGATCGCGATGCGCTGACGCTGGCCGCCGGAAAACTCGTGGATGAAGCGGGCGCCATCATTGGGCGACAGGCCGACCTCGCGCAGCGCTTCGGCCACGCGGTCGCGCCAATCCTCGGGGCGGCCGGTGAGGTGGAAGGGCTCGGCCACCAGCCGTTCCACTTTCTGACGGGGGTTGAACGAGCCGTAGGGATCTTGAAACACCACCTGCATATCGGCGCGGCGCGCGGCGGGCATCTTTGGATGAACCGGCTGGCCGTTCAGCGTGATTGCGCCCGATTGCAGCGGGTCGAGGCCGAGGATCGCGCGCGTCAGGGTCGATTTCCCGCAGCCCGATTCGCCGACCAACCCCAGCGATTCCCCGCTGCGAAGGGTGAAGCTCACGCCGTCGACGGCGTTCAAAAGCGGCGCCGGGGAGAAGGGTTGGGGGCGCGGCAGCCGATAGCTGCGGGTGACATTCTCGACCCGCAAAAGATCGCTGGCCAGCGGGCGGCGGGCCTGCGCCGGGCGATGCGTGGAAGCCGCCAGAAGGGCGCCCGTATAGGGGGATTTCGGCGCGCGAAACAGTGTCTCCGTTGGGCCGCTCTCGACGATTTCGCCCGCCTGCAGCACCGCGACCCGGTCGGCCATCGCGGCCACAACGGCAAGATCATGGGTGATCAGGATCAGCGCCATCCCTTCCTCGCGCGCGAGATCATAGAGCAGGCCCAGCACCTCGTCCTGCGTGGTGACATCAAGCGCCGTGGTGGGCTCATCTGCGATCAGCAGCTTGGGATGCAGCGCAATCGCCATCGCGATGGCCACGCGCTGACGCTGCCCGCCCGACAGCTCATGCGGATAGAGCGTCAGCGGGAAGCGGGATGCGGGCAGCCCCACCCGCGCAAGCGTGTCGCGGGCCACCTCTAGGGCTGCCGCGCGGGGCATCTTTTCATGCAGAGTAAGCGTCTCGGCCACCTGATCGCCGATGGTCATCATCGGGTTGAGCGCGCTCATCGGTTCTTGAAAGATCATCGCGATGTCGCGTCCGCGCAACCGGCACATCTGGCGCTCCGAGCGGTGGCGCAGGTTCAGCCCGCCCAGAAGGATATCGCCCGAGATCCGCGCGCGCGGCGGCAACAGCCGCATTGCTGCCAGCGCCGTCATCGACTTGCCAGAGCCGCTTTCGCCGACAAGCCCGAGAATCTCGCCGGGTTTCACCGAGAGCGTGACGTCGCGCAAGATCTGCGCCTTGCCGATCTGCAATGTGAGGTGGTCAAGCGATAGCAGGCTCATGCGGACCGACCTTTCAGCCGCGGATCAAGCGCATCGCGCAGCCCGTCGCCCAGAAGGTTGAGCCCCAGCACGGTGAGCACGATGGCAAGCCCCGGCATGATCGCGACATGGGGGGCGATGGTGACCATCGTCTGGGCCTCGGCCAGCATCCGGCCCCAGCTTGGCGTGGGCGGCTGCGCGCCAAGGCCGACATAGCTGAGCCCGGCTTCGGCCAGAATGCCAAGGCTGAACTGGATCGTGCCCTGAACGATCAGCAGATTGGCGATATTGGGCGCGATATGCTCCGCCGAGATCCGGGCGCGGCCCTTGCCCGACACTTGGGCTGCGCGAATATAGTCGAGCTGCCAGAGCGATAGCGCGCCTGCGCGCGCGACCCGGGCAAAGACGGGGATGTTGAAGATCCCGATGGCGATGATCGCATTGGTGGCCGACGGTCCGAAGGTTGCGGTGATCAGGATCGCAATCACGAGGGCCGGGAAGGCAAAGATCAGATCATTGGCGCGCATGATCAGCTCATCGATCCAACGCCCACGCATCGCGGCTGCCGCCAATCCCAGCGGCACACCCAGCCCGGCACCGATCACCACGGCCACCAGCGCCACGGCCAGCGAGGTCCGGGCACCCGCCATCAGCATCGAGGCAATGTCGCGCCCGAAATGATCCGTCCCGAGCCAATGTGCAGCCGAGGGCGATTGCAGCTTATGCGCGATGTCGAGGGCCGTGACGTCATAGGGCGTCCAGACCAGCGAGATCAAGGCGGCCAGAACTGCGCCGCCGCTGAGCAGCGCGCCGATCCACAGCGAGAATTTCATGCGCGTCTCCTGAGCCTCGGATCGACCGCCGCATAGGCGAGATCGGTCAGGAAATTGACGACAATCACCGCGAAGACAAGCACCATCACCACGGATTCGACAACGATCAGGTCGCGTTGGGTGATCGCCTGAAAGATCAGCCGCCCCAGACCCGGCAGGTAGAACACGTTTTCGATGATGATCGCGCCCGCCAGCAGGAACGAGAATTGCAGCCCCAGAATGGTCAGCACCGGGATCAGCGCATTGCGCAGCGCGTGCCGGGTGAGGGCGCGCGACCGGCTGAGCCCCTTGGCGCGTGCACTGCGGATATAGTCCTGATCCAGCGTCTCGATCAGGGCAGAACGCAGCACCCGCGTCAGGATCGCTGCTTGCGGCAGGGCCAGCGAGATCGCGGGCAGGGTCAGTGCGCGCAGGGCCCCCAAGGGATGGCTCCATCCGGGAAAGCCTCCGGCGGGGAAGATTTGCCAATGCACGGCCAGCAGCAGCACCAGCAGCATCGCGAACCAGAAATTGGGCACGGCGATTCCCAGTTGCGTGCCCGCCATAACCGTCCCGTCGCTGAATCGTCCGCGCCGGGATGCGGCAAAAAGTCCCATCGGTAGTGCCAAGGCCACAGACAAGGCCAGCGCGATCACGGCCAGAGGCAGCGAAACACTCAGCCGCTCGGCGATGAGCGATGCGACCGGCACCTTATAGGTGAAGGATTGGCCAAAATCTCCCGTAAGCATGCCGCCCGCCCAATGCAGGTAGCGCCAGATAAGTGGTTGATCGAGCCCCATTTGTGTGCGCAAGGCGGCCAGTGTATCGGGGGCTGCATTGACCCCCAGCATGAAACTTGCAGGATCGCCGGGTACGCCTTCGACCAGCGTGAAGATCACGACGCTTGCCACCCAGAGGCTGGCCAATAGCACGAAAAAGCGGCGGATCAGATATTGGCGCATGGGTGTCAAGGTCCGTCGGGGCGACCCTTTCGTCAAGGGGCGGGGTGCGCAACAATGGGCCGATCACATTCATGTTAGTGTGAGTGTAGGGAACTTTGCTCTATCTCAAGCATTGCGCAGAGGATATGGGGTGTCGAAACACACCCGCAGACAGAACAGGAATGCCAAGTGATCGCGAGTTTAACGACGCCGAAGCGTGTAACCCGTTCCATTTTGATGATTGCCGCACTTGGTGCGCTCTCTGCCTGTGCCGGGCAGCCGCAGCAATACGCGCCGCCGACGCAGTCGAGTAAAACGGTCCCCGCAATTTATCAAGCGCGCGAAGATGATGGGAAAGAGATCAAGGCGATCAATCCCGCATATCTCGTCGAGCGTAACCGTCGCCAGATCGTGCCCTATCACGGCCCCGAAGCCGTCGGGACGATCGTAATCGACCCCTATGCGCGGTTCCTTTACTATATCACCGCACCGGGCAAGGCAGAGCGCTATGGCGTGGCCGTTGGGCGTGAGGGCAAGGGCTTTGCCGGTACGGCCGAGATCAAGCGCAAGCAGGAATACCCGAGCTGGACGCCGACGCAGAACATGATCAAGGAAGATCCTGATCTCTATGGTCCGCTCAAGGACGGTCTGCCGGGCGGTCTGGACAACCCGCTGGGCGCCCGCGCGCTCTATCTTTATAAGAACGGCAAGGATACCTATTACCGGATCCACGGCACGATGGACCCGTCCTCCATCGGGCGGGCCACTTCGGCTGGCTGTATCCGCCTGTTCAACCAAGACATCATCGACCTTTTCAACAAGGTCCCGCTGGATACGCCGGTGAAAGTGCGCAACCGCGAGGAAAGCCTCGAGATGGAGGGGCCGGTCGTGCAGCTTCACTCGGGCTATGTGGTTTCGGCCTATAATCAAGTTGCGATCAATGCCGACGAAGAGGCCTATAAGGCTGGTCGGATCCCCGATCAGAGCAAGGTCGAGCAAGAGCAGCATCAGGCTTCGGTCGCGCTGGCCGAGCAGGTTGGTGGGTCGGGCGAGAACGCTCGGTCCTCCGTCGATTGCAGCTATGATGGCACTGGCACCTGCTCTGACATCGGTACGATGAACAACTGAGCGCGCTCAACCACGTCGCCACAAAAAAACCGCCCGGATGGCCTGAGGCCTCCGGGCGGTTTGCATTGCGGCTGTGCCCGTTGAGGGGGGTCACTCGTCCCAGTAGACCTGTGTCAGATCATTCGCCTGCGTGGGGGCGTTTTTCCAGAGCCCTTCGATCTTGGCATTCGCGACCCCGATCTTGGGCAATTGGAACAGAAAGGCGTTGGCATAGTCCTCGGCGAGGATGCGTTGGGCCTGTTGCAAAAGCTCGGTGCGTTTGTCCGGGTCGCTTGTGCCCTCCAGCTCTTGCATCACCGCATCGAATTTCGGGCTGTTGTAGCCGAAATAATAGTCCGGGCGGGCGTAGATGCCGATATCCATGGGCTCGGTATGGCTGACCACGGTGAGGTCGAAATCGTGCCCCTTGAACACTCGTTCCAGCCAATCGGCCCATTCCATGTTGGTGATTTTCGTCTGGATGCCGACAGCAGCCAGCTCGGCCTGAATGATTTCGCCCGAGCGGCGCGCATAGGAGGGCGGCGGCAAGGCCATCCGCAAGGTGAGATCGCTCACCCCGGCCTCTTTCAGCAAAGCTTTCGATTCCGCGGGGTCATAGTTCGAGAGCGCCGTCAGATCGACATAGGCCGGGTTATGCGGCGCGAAATGGGTGCCAATCGGGGTGCCATAGCCAAACATCGCGCCATTGATGATGTCGGCGCGATTGAGCGCATGGGCGATTGCCGCGCGCACGCGCGTGTCGTTGAGCGGCGGATTGCGCTCGTTCATCGCGAGGATCGTCTCGCCCTCGGTCGAGCCGATGATCAGCTTGAAGCGCGGATCGGCCTTGAACTGCGCGGCCGTCTCGGGCGCGGGATAGTTCGGAAAGGCATCCACATCGCCCGCCATCAGAGCGGAAAACGCAGCCGTTGGATCCGAGATGAACCGGAATGTCGCCTCGCGCAGTTTTGGCGGCTGGCCCCAATACCCCTCATAGGCCGATAGCGTCACATGATCACCCTTTGCCCAGTCCTTGAACATGAACGGGCCGGTCCCGATGGGATGGGTTGCGTTATCTGCCGCGCTTTCGGGCGCGACCATGACCGCATCGCCCCAAGCGAGCTTGAAAGGCAGTGCGCCGTCGGGCGCCTTGAGCGTGACCTCAACCGTTAGCGGGTCAATCACCGTGACTTGCTCGATCCCCGCGAAAAGTTGCTTTTGCGCATTGACGCTGTCATCCGCACGCGCCCGGTCGAGCGAGAATTTCACGTCCTTTGCATCAAAGCGCGAGCCATCCTGAAAGGTCACGCCCTCCTGCAGATGGAAGGTGTAGCGCGTGCCATCCTCCGAGACATCCCAGCTTTTCGCCAGATCAGGCCGGATCGATCCATCTGGCCCAAATCGGGTCAGCCCCTGAAAGACATTGGCATAGACGACCTCGTCGATGGCGGCGGCTGCACCTGCGGTCGGGTCGAGGTTCGGTGGCTCGAGCACCATGCCAATCGTGATCGTATCGCGCGCAGCCCAAGCGCTGGCGGTCGAGAGCAGAAGGGCCGCAACAGCGGTGAGAAGGCGTGGCATCATGATATGCGCTCCGATTTCCGTGACCCCGCGATGATCACCGTGATCGCGCGGCGCATCAAGTCTTGTGGCACAAAGCGTTTCGGGATGTGTCAGGTGGGACGCCGCTTTGCCCCAAAGGTGTCTTTCCATGTGCCTTTGTGCCCGCTAGGTATTTGTCGGCAAGCAGGGAGGACGACAGATGAGCGCCACAGGACAAACCCGGCAATTGATGCCCGCTGATATCGCCGCGATGAAAGGGGGCGAGCCGGTCGTCTGTCTGACCGCCTACACGACGCCCGTGGCCAAGCTGGTGGATGCGCATTGCGATCTCGTTCTGGTCGGAGACTCGGTAGGGATGGTGCTGCATGGCCTGCCCTCGACGCTGGGCGTCACCCTGGAGATGATGGTGATGCACGGGCAGGCGGTGGCGCGCGGGCTGAGCCAAGCGCTGATGGTGATCGACATGCCTTTCGGCTCTTATGAGCAAAGCCCGCAGCAGGCCTTTGCCAATGCAGCCCGGCTGATGGCCGAGACCGGGGCCGCTGCGGTGAAGCTGGAAGGCGGCCGCCACATGGCCGAGACGATTGCCTTTCTCGTCGCGCGCGGCGTGCCGGTAATGGCGCATATTGGCCTCACGCCGCAATCGGTCAACACGCTGGGCGGCTACAAGGTGCAGGGGCGCGGTGCCGAGGGTGCGCGCCGCATGATCGCGGATGCGCGCGCCATCGAAGAGGCGGGTGCCTTCTCGGTCGTGCTTGAGAAAGTCCCGCAGGGGCTGGCTCGCGATATCACGGATGCGCTGTCGATCCCGACCGTGGGCATCGGCGCGGGCGCGGGCTGCGATGGTCAGGTCTTGGTCGTCGATGACATGCTGGGCCTGTTCACCGAGTTCAAACCCAAATTCGTCAAACGCTTCGGGGAGCTGGGCGTGGATGCGGAAGCGGCGGTTGCCGATTATGCCCGCGAAGTGCGCGCCCGCAGTTTCCCCGGCCCCGAACATGTCTTTGCCGATGAGGTGAAAAAATGACCGAGATTATCCGCACGGCGGAGGCGCTGCGCGAGAAGGTCGCGGGCTGGAAACGCTCGGGGATGCTGGTGGGGGTCGTGCCCACGATGGGGGCGCTGCACGAGGGCCATCTGAGCCTTGCCCGGGCCGCCCGCGCGCAGTCGGATCGGGTGATCGTGACGGTTTTCGTCAACCCGATGCAGTTCAACAATGCGTCCGATCTTGAGACCTATCCGCGCAGCGAAGCGCAGGATCTGGCGCTTCTGGAGGCGGAGGGGGTCGATGTGCTCTTCGCGCCCGGCGTCGATGAGGTCTATCCGGAGGGGTTTGCGACCACCGTGTCGGTCAGCGGCATCACCGAGCCGCTGGAGGGCGCGTTTCGTCCCGGCCATTTCGACGGGATGGCCACGGTCTGCACCAAGCTCTTTGGGATGACGCAGGCGGGGCGTGCTTTCTTTGGCGAAAAAGACTGGCAGCAATTGCAGGTCGTCCAGCGCTTCGTGCGCGATCTCAATATCCCCGTGCGGATCATCGGCTGCCCGACGATCCGCGAAGAGGATGGCTTGGCGATGTCGTCGCGCAATCTGCTGCTCGGCCCCACAGACCGGGCGCTGGCGCCGCTGTTGCACCGAGAAATGCAGGCGGCGGCAACGCAGCTGCGCGCAGGTGCGCAGGCCCAGCCGGTGCTGGATGAGGCGAAAGCCACGCTGCTGGCGGCCGGGTTTCGCGATATCGACTATTTCGAACTGCGCAGCGTCGACGGCCTCCGTCCTGCCTCCGATCTGTCTCAGCCCGTCCGGCTGCTTGCCGCGCTCTGGCTGGGCGATGTGCGCTTAATCGATAATATTGCCGTGTAGCCCCGCCCTCCCGGGCCCAGCGAAAGGATCGCCATGACCACCCCCCTGAAGGACGAAGAACGCAAGCGGCTTGAGATGTCGGTGCTGATGACGCCTGAGATGGCGAATTTCTCGGGCAAGGTGCATGGCGGCGCGCTTCTGGCATGGCTCGACCGCGTGGCTTTCTCGCTCGCTTCGCGCTACTCGCAGCAATATGCAGTGACGCTGTCGGTCGATCAGGTGACCTTCCAGCAACCGATCAACGTGGGCGAGCTGGTGCGGTTTCGCGCAAGCGTGAACCATACCGGGCGGTCCTCGATGGAGATCGGGATCAAGGTTGAGGCCGAGAATATCCGCGCGGGCACCTTCCGCCACACCAATAGCTGCTACTTTACAATGGTGGCCGTGGATGATGACGGCAAACCGGTCGCCGTGCCCAAGCTGGTGCCAGAGACGCCAGAGGAAAAGCACCGCTGGCGCGCCTCGGAACTGCGCCGCGAGCTTCGTCGCGAATTCGCAGCCAAGATGGAGGCAGCGGCGGATCACGGCGAGGGGTAGGCCGCGCTCCTTGAACATGCCAAGCGCGCTGTGCCGTGCGGCGTGACGGGTTTGGGAATACAGGTCGCGCAGGACATAGCCCGCAGCTGGCCTCGGCAAGGGCGCGCCTGTTGCCGAGGCCAGCCGCGGGGGGTGAGTGTCTCACTGCCCTCTCAAGGACACGGCGCGCCCGATCCTTTATGCCCCCAAGAGCCGCCACATGAGCGCCACAATGTGCTGAATTTGTTGCCCTCTCGCAACAAATTTCAATGCATTGAACACCTTAGCACCCTTCTCCTCTGATCGCAGTTTGCGCCAATCACGGCTGCGTGCTCAGATGTGATCGTGCGTGATTTTTCTGCGCATCCTTCTTGAGACGGGGCGAACCCATCGCCTTTTTCGCGCAATTGATAATTTGATGGATTGAACGGTTATGGCTTTGAAAAAGATGTCGTTGCGGGGCTATCTGCAAAACCAGTTTTTGATATGCGATACCAAGCGCCCGGACTTTCCCGATGCAGATGTCACTTTCGGGCGCTGGTCACTTTATCTCGGGCAGAGCCTATCCGTGGCGCGTCTCCTCAACCCGGATCGTTCGACCTTCGGCTATGTGTTCGGAATTGCGGTCGACTCGGATGGCGAGTTTCTTGAGGGGGGCTATCATGATGCTCCCTCGCCTGAGCGCGCCGGGTGGCCTGCGTTCGAGCAGTGGATCGAGTCCTTGACCGGACGTTGGGGCGCGCTTGTTACCGATCAGGGCGCGACGCGGTTTTATACCGATCCAAGCGGGTCAATCGGGGCGGTCTATGATCGCAACAGCCGTAGTCTTGCCGCCTCGCTTGGGCTGTGCCTGACCAGAGAGGTCGTCGATCATCCCGATTACGATCATTCCGCTGTCGAAGAGCGGGGCGGGCGCTACACCCTCTTTGATACGCGCGATGCGACGGCGCGCCGGATGAATCCAAACTGCTATCTCGACCTGAGCGACTTCTCCGAGACCCGCTACTGGCCGCGCCCCGAGAGCATTGCGCTGCATAATGGACGGCTCGCGGACAGCTATGACTTGCTTCAGGAGCGCACAGAGAAGGTGATGACCGCCATCGCGCATCGTCGCCGGGCTTGGCTGCCTTTGACCGGGGGACAGGACAGCCGGTTGCTGCTGGCGATGGCCGGGCGCGCGCTTGAGAAGATCGAGAGCGGCTTTGCGCATGTCTCGAACTACGCCAATCGGCGGGATGCGGCCATTGGCGAGCGCCTAGCGGCCCGCATGGGGTTTGCTTTCGAGCGGCACGATTATCGGGACCATAAGACAAAGAAGCGCCGGGCCGAGGTGGATGTCGCGAATTTCCACGCCGGTCTCGGGTTTCCGATGAAAGCGCCTTCGGAACTGGACAACGGGCTTCATTTGAAACTGCCCGCAGGGGCTGTGATCTTTCGCGGCCATCAGACAGGTTTGTTGCGGGCTGTTTTTTCAGAGCGCATCGGCGCTCAGGCGCGCAGACGTCTGCCCTGGCAGGTGCGGCGCCTCTTGGCTGTTCCGCGCCCGGAATTCGACTCATCGGTGCATAGGCGCTTTCGAGGGCGCTATTGGGCGTGGCTCAACGCCTTGCCGCCTTGCGCCGAGGCCAACTCGACCGATCTGATGATGCTGGAGATCTTCTACCCCTCCTCCGTCGGCGCGATCTTTCCGGCTTGGCAGCGCACCTTCCTGATGTCTCCGTTCAACGGACGTCAACAGTTGGGCATCGTGCTCGCAATGGATGAGGAATATCGCCGGGGCAGCCATCCGGTGCACGATATTGTCGAACGTTTCGCGCCGCAGCTCAACGACATCCCTTTCGATTACGAGCTGCCCGCGAAGCTGGGAACACTCTACGATCCCGACCATATGGCGCAGGTAACGCAGGCACGGCGCGAGGCCACCTCTGAGCGGGCTTGGACCTTGGCTGAGCCAGAATGGCAGGTCGAGCAGCGCAGGCGCGCCTGACAAAAAAAGGGCGACCCCAGCGGGGCCGCCCTTTCGATTGCGTCAAATGTCCTGAACTCAGGCGTGGATCGCGCCATCGCCACAGGCAAGTGCGGCTTCGCGCACGGCCTCGGAGAAAGTCGGGTGGGCGTGGCAGGTCAGCGCCACGTCCTGCGCCGAGGCGCCGAACTCCATCGCGACGCAGATCTCATGGATCAGATCGCCTGCGCCCGGGCCGATGATGTGGCAGCCCAGAATGCGGTCGGTTTCCTTGTCGGCGATGAGCTTGACGAAGCCCTCACCTTGGAAGACTGCCTTGGCGCGGGCGTTGCCCATGAAGGAGAACTTGCCGACCTTATAGGCGCGGCCTTCTTGCTTGAGCGCCTCTTCGGTCAGGCCCACGGAGGCGACTTCGGGGGTGGTGTAGATCACGCCGGGGATCACGTCGTAATTCACATGGCCATGCTTGCCTGCGATGACCTCGGCCACCGCCATGCCCTCATCCTCGGCTTTGTGGGCCAGCATCGGACCCACGATCGCATCGCCGATGGCAAAGATGCCCTTGGCCGTGGTCTGCCAATGCGCGTCTGTCTTGATCTGGCCGCGCGGCAGCAGTTCGACACCTGCGCCTTCAAGGCCCAGCCCGTCGGTAAAGGGTTTGCGACCGGTGGCCACCAAAACGGTATCAGCCTCGATCGTGGCTTCGCTGTCATCCTTGCGGAGCTGATATTTGACCGTGGCCTTGCCGTTCTTGGTTTCCACGCCTTTCACCGCAGCGCCCAGCACGAATTTCAGGCCCTGCTTGGTGAGGATCTTTTGGAAGTTGCGCGCAACCTCGCCATCCATGCCGGGGGTGATCGCGTCGAGATACTCGACGACCGTCACCTCTGCACCCAGACGCGCATAGACTGAACCCATCTCGAGCCCGATCACGCCTGCGCCGATCACGACCATGGATTTCGGGATCTTGTTGAGGGTGAGCGCGCCGGTCGAGGTCACGACGGTTTTCTCGTCGATCTCGATGCCCGGCAGAGAGGACGGCTCGGAGCCGGTAGCGATCACGATGGATTTCGCCTCATGGACCTCGTCGCCGACCTTGACCTTACCGGCCTCGGGGACCGAGCCCCAGCCTTTGAGCCAGTCGATCTTGTTCTTCTTGAACAGAAACTCGATGCCCTTAGTGTTGGTGTCGATGGTGTCCTGCTTGTAGGTCAGCATCTGCTTCCAATCGACCGACGGGCTTTTGCCTTTCAGGCCCATCTTGGCGAAGTTGTGCTCGGCCTCGTGCAGCGAATGGGTTGCGTGCAGCAGCGCTTTGGAGGGGATGCAGCCGACATTGAGGCAGGTGCCGCCGAGGGTGTCGCGCCCCTCCACGCAGGCGGTTTTCAGGCCGAGCTGAGCGCAGCGGATTGCGCAAACATAGCCACCGGGGCCCGAGCCGATTACGATCACGTCATAGGATGCCATGTGGTTTTCTCCTTCGTCCTTTGCAGGGAGCCTGCAGCCGTGCTGCGAGGGGTCATTCGGGGTGGCACGGGATGTGCCAAGAGACGGGCGCCGCGCGGGATCAGACCAGAGCGGCGATGAAAAGAACGGCGCAGCAAAGCAGCGCCAAGATCCAGATGTAGCTGCGCCACGGCTGCCAGCCCAAAGCATAGGCCGGCACGTAGAGAATGCGCGCGCCAAGATAGACCCAAGCGGCCAGGACGGTGATTAGGCTCGATTGCTGGGTGATCGCGATGATCCCGACACCTGCGGCGAAGAAGGGAAACATCTGAACATGGTTGTCATAGGCACGCAGCATCCGCGCGGTGATCTTGCGCGGCTCACGGCTTGGCGCGCGGTCGCGCGGGCTGGTGGTATAGCCCGGGCCCAGATCGACATTGGCCATGTAGGAGGCCACGACGAATTGCACGATGTGAAGCAGGCCTGCGAGGGCGAGTGCGGTCAATTCAGGGGTCATCGGGGCGCTTTCTGGTTAGGGAAGACCGGGGGGCTGTCTGCCCCCCGGACCGCCCGAGGATATTTCCATCAAGAGGAAGGGGGCAGGGGCTGCCGCCTTCCCGTTGTGATTACAGATCCATCAGCAGGCGGCGCGGGTCTTCCAGCGCTTCCTTGACGCGCACGAGGAAGGTCACAGCACCTTTGCCGTCGACGATGCGGTGGTCGTAGCTCAGCGCGAGATACATCATCGGCTTGATGACGATCTGGCCGTTTTCGACCATCGGGCGATCCTGGATCTTGTGCATGCCGAGGATACCCGATTGCGGCGGGTTGAGGATCGGCGAGGACATCAGCGAGCCATAGACGCCGCCGTTCGAGATCGTGAACGAGCCGCCCTGCATATCGGCCATCGAAAGCTTGCCGTCGCGGGCGCGGGTGCCCATCTCGGCGATCGTCTTCTCGATCTCGGCAAAGCCCATCTGGTCGGAATCGCGCAGCACTGGCACGACGAGCCCGTTCGGGGTGCCCACGGCCACGCCCATATGGACGTAGTTTTTGTAGACCACCTCATTGCCGTCGATCTCGGCATTGACCTCGGGGACTTCCTTGAGCGCGTGGCAGCAGGCCTTCACGAAGAAGGACATGAAGCCGAGCTTCACGCCGTGTTTCTTCTGGAACAGGTCCTTGTACTCGTTGCGCAGGCCCATGACGCCCGACATGTCCACCTCGTTATAGGTGGTGAGCATGGCGGCGGTGTTCTGGCTGTCCTTAAGGCGCTTGGCGATGGTGGCGCGCAGGCGGGTCATCTTCACCCGTTCCTCGCGCGAGGCATCATCGGCATTGACCGGGCCGCGCGGGGCGGCCGACGGGGTCGGGGCCACGGAGACGGAAGCGGATTTCGACGACGTGCTGGCATTGGCCACGTCTTCTTTCATGATCCGGCCATCTTTGCCCGAGCCTTTGACGTCGGAAGGATCGATGCCTTTTTCCGCCATCAGCTTCTTGGCCGACGGGGCGTCCTCGACATCCTTGCCGCCCGACGAAGGGGCTTCGGATTTCGCGGGCGCGTCGGATTTGGCGCTGCTCGTGCTGCTGCCAGCGCTGGCGCCCTCGGCGATCACGGCGAGCTTGGCGGAGGCATCGACGGTTGCGCCTTCCTCGGCCACGATTTCCTGCAACACGCCTGCGGCGGGTGCGGGAACTTCGACGGAGACCTTGTCGGTTTCCAGCTCGCAGAGCATCTCGTCGGCCTCGACCTTGTCGCCGACTTTCTTGAACCAGGTTGAAACTGTCGCTTCGGTGACGGACTCACCGAGGGACGGCACCATTACATCGACCATCTTTCCCTCATTCGACTGGGCTGCGGCGGGTTTTTCCGCCGGTTTTTCCTCGGATTTCTCGGCCTTCGGCTTGGCGGCGGCGCCTGCCTCTTCGATCGTCGCCAAGAGCGCATCGACGCCGACCGTCTCGCCTTCGGCGGCGACGATGTCGCCCATCGTGCCAGAGGCGGGCGCGGGGACTTCCACGGTGACCTTGTCGGTTTCCAGCTCGCACAGCATCTCGTCTGCGGTGACGGTGTCGCCCGGCTTCTTGAACCAGGTTGCGACGGTGGCTTCCGTTACGCTCTCGCCGAGCGTGGGGACGCGGACTTCAGTGGACATTAATTAACCCTCCAGTGCATCATTGACGAGCGCGGCTTGCTCGGACTTGTGGCGGCTGGCCAAACCCGTCGCGGGGGAGGCCGAGGCTGCGCGACCGGCATAGCGCGGGCGCCCGTGTTTGGCGTCGATCTTGGCGAGAACCCATTCGATATAGGGTTCGACAAAACTCCAGCCGCCTTGGTTTTTCGGTTCTTCCTGACACCAGACGATCTCGGCATCCTTGAAGCGCGTCAGCTCCTTGGTCATCGCCTGAGCGGGGAAGGGATAGAACTGCTCCAGACGGAGCAGGTAGACGTCATCAAGGCCGCGCTCGTCGCGCTGTGCGAGCAGGTCGTAATAAACCTTGCCCGACGAGATCACGACGCGCTTGATCTTGTCATCGGACACCAGCTTGGTGTCGGAATTTCCGCGTTCCGCATCATCCCACAACACGCGGTGGAAGGTCGAGCCGGTGACGAAATCATCGGTCTTGGACACACATTTGGGATGCCGCAGTAGCGATTTCGGCGTCATTAGGATCAGCGGCTTGCGGAAGTCGCGATGGATCTGACGGCGCAGAATGTGGAAGTAGTTCGCAGGCGTCGAGACGTTCGCGACGATCCAGTTGTCTTCCGCCGAGTTCTGCAGGTAGCGCTCAAGACGGGCCGAGCTGTGCTCGGGACCCTGACCCTCATAGCCATGCGGCAGCAGACAGACGAGGCCCGACATGCGCAGCCATTTGCGCTCGCCCGAGTTGATGAACTGGTCGAACATGATCTGCGCGCCGTTGGCGAAGTCGCCGAACTGGGCTTCCCACAGGGTGAGCGTGTTGGGCTCGGCCAGCGAGTAGCCATATTCGAAGCCGAGCACCGCATATTCCGAGAGCATCGAGTCGATGGCTTCGTAGCGGGCCTGACCCTCGCGGATATTGTTGATCGGGTAGTAGCGATCCTCATTATCCTGATTGATGAAGGCCGAATGGCGCTGCGAGAAGGTGCCGCGCGTGGCATCCTGACCCGACAGGCGCACCGGGAAGCCCTCGGTCACGAGCGAACCGAAGGCCAGAGCCTCGGCCGTGGCCCAGTCAAAACCTTCACCGGTCTCGAACATCTGCTTTTTGTTCTCGAGCAGACGGGTGACCGTCTTGTGGATCGAGAAATCGTCGGGGGCCGTGACGAGCGCCTTGCCGACCTCGGCCATCGTGTCGGGCGAGATCGCGGTGGAGCCGGGGGTGTATTCGCCCTTCTCCTGCTCAAAACCCGACCAACGGCCATCCAGCCAGTCGGCCTTGTTTGGTTTGAAGGTCTTGCCCGCTTCGAACTCGTCGTTGAGATGCGACTGGAAGGCCGCTTTCATGTCCTCGATTTCGCCCTCGGGGATCAGCCCGTCGGCCACGAGACGCTCGGTATAGAGTTGCAGCGTGGTTTTATGCGTCTTGATCGACTTGTACATCACCGGGTTGGTGAACATCGGCTCATCGCCTTCGTTGTGACCGAAGCGGCGATAGCAGAAGATGTCGAGCACAACATCCTTGTGGAATTTTTGGCGGAACTCGGTGGCCACGCGAGCGGCATGCACCACGGCTTCCGGGTCATCGCCGTTCACATGGAAGATCGGAGCTTCGACCATCAGGGCGATATCGGTCGGGTAGGGCGAGGTACGCGAGAAATGCGGCGCGGTGGTGAAGCCGATCTGGTTGTTCACCACGATATGGATCGTGCCGCCCGTGCGGTGCCCGCGAATGCCCGAAAGCTGGAAGCACTCGGCCACAACGCCCTGACCGGCAAAGGCCGCGTCGCCGTGCAGCAGGATCGACATGACCTTGCTGCGATCGGCCTGATCGCCAAGCTGGTCCTGTTTGGCGCGGACCTTGCCGAGCGCCACCGGGTTCACAGCCTCAAGGTGGCTGGGGTTGGCGGTCAGCGACAAGTGGACGGTGTTGCCGTCAAACTCACGGTCGGCAGAGGCACCGAGGTGGTATTTCACATCGCCCGAGCCGTCGACATCCTCGGGTTTGAACGAGCCGCCCTGGAATTCGTGGAAGATCGCGCGGAACGGTTTGCTCAGCACGTTGGCCAGCACCGAGAGGCGGCCCCGGTGGGGCATGCCGATGACGATATCTTCCAGGCCAAGCTGACCACCGCGCTTGATGATCTGCTCCATCGCCGGGATCAGCGCTTCGCCGCCATCAAGGCCAAAGCGCTTGGTGCCCATGTATTTCACATGCAGGAATTTTTCGAAGCCCTCGGCCTCGACCAGCTTGTTGAGGATCGCGCGGCGCCCGTTCTTGGTGAAGGTGATTTCCTTGCCGTAGCCCTCGATCCGCTCCTTGAGCCAAGCCGATTGCTCGGGGTCCGAGATATGCATGTATTGCAGCGCGAACGTGCCGCAATAGGTGCGCTTCACGATATCCATGATCTGACGCATCGAGGCGACTTCCAGCCCCAGCACGTTGTCGATGAAGATCGGACGATCCATGTCGGCTTCAGTGAAGCCGTAGCTTTTCGGGTCCAGCTCGGGATGGTCGCGTTCTTCGCGCATGCCCAGCGGGTCGAGATCGGCGGCGAGGTGGCCGCGGATCCGGTAGGCGCGGATGATCATCAACGCGCGGATGGAATCGAGCACGGCGCGCTTGATCGCGCCTTCATCAAGCTTGACGCCCGCATCTGCGGCCTTCGCCTTGATCTTGTCAGCAGCCCCCTTGACCTCTGCCACCGGCCATTCGCCGGTCAGCGCGGCGGTCAGGTCGTCGGCGGCCGTTTGCGGCCAGTCGCTGCGCTCCCAGCTTGCGCCGGCTGCGGATTTCTTCACGTCCTGCGCGGGATCGCCCAGCGAGGCAAAGAAGGCGGCCCAAGCGGTATCGACCGAGGAGGGATCCTCGGCGAAGCGCGCATAAAGCTGCTCCACGTAATCGGCATTCGCACCTTGCAGAAATTGCGAGGCGTTGAATTCGTCATTGGGGGATTGTTCGGTCATGTGTCTCACCTCAAGGGTGTGGTTGGATCAGGAGCGGCGGCCGGTCACGGTTGGAATGCAGCGAAGGTCGTCATCGATGTTTGGTCGGTATTGAGCAGGGAGCGGTCAGGGGACACCGACTTCGGGTGGCCAGCCTTGCGGGGGCTGGCAGGTATCTGGGCTTGGGACGTTGTGTCGTCATAGAGCCGTTCCCGGGGTTGTCCGCGCCGCGCCGGGCGCTCGGATGCCGTATCGTCATGTCTAACTTCTACCAGCAAAACAGTTTTGCGGGCAGTCTTGTCAACACGACTTGTCATGTAGGTACTTTTCCTGCGAATTCCACGGCGTGCAGTGAAGCTGAATGCGCGCGGTTTCATCACAGGGAAGAGATGTGGCGTGCAGGCTCCGACCGCATAGAGCGCGCAACGGCCCAACCCCAGAGCGGGGGTGGCGGTGCGCGCGGCGGTGTGCATCAGCATCGGTTCACTCTCCATCGGGATGCGCCGCCCCTCAGATATGTGAGGGGCGGCAGCGTGTCTGCGCGATCAGCCTTTGATCGCTTTCATGACGGCCTCGCCCAGCGTCGCCGGGCTGTCCGCGACCACGATACCCGCTGATTTCATGGCTTCGATCTTGGACTCAGCGTCGCCTTTGCCGCCTGCCACGATGGCACCGGCATGGCCCATGCGGCGGCCGGGAGGGGCCGTGCGGCCAGCGATAAAGCCAGCGGTGGGCTTCCAACGGCCTTTTTTGCGCTCAGCGGCGAGGAACTCTGCGGCTTCTTCTTCCGCCGAGCCACCGATTTCACCGATCATGATCATCGAGGTCGTTTCCGGATCGTCGAGGAACATGTTGAGCACGTCGATATGCTCGGTCCCTTTGATCGGGTCGCCGCCGATGCCGACTGCGGTCGACTGGCCCAGACCCATATCGGTGGTCTGCTTGACCGCCTCATAGGTCAGCGTGCCCGAGCGCGACACGACGCCCACGGAGCCACGCTTGTGGATGTGGCCGGGCATGATGCCGATCTTGCAGGCGTCGGGGGTGATGACACCGGGGCAGTTCGGGCCGATCAGGCGCGATTTGCTGTCGATCAGCGCGCGCTTGACCTTCATCATATCGAGCACCGGGATGCCCTCGGTGATGCACACGATCAGCTCCATCTCGGCATCGATTGCCTCGAGGATCGAGTCGGCTGCGAAGGGCGGCGGCACGTAGATCACCGACGCGTTGGCTTCGGTTTTCGCCTTGGCCTCATGGACCGAGTTGAAGACCGGCAGGCCGAGATGCTCTTGGCCGCCTTTGCCGGGGGTCACGCCGCCGACCATCTTGGTGCCGTAGGCGATCGCCTGCTCGGAATGGAAAGTCCCCTGCGAGCCCGTGAAGCCCTGGCAGATGACTTTGGTGTTTTCGTTAACGAGCACTGCCATGGAATTAACCTTTCACCGCTTTGACGATTTTCTCTGCGCCGTCCGACAGGTTGTCGGCAGCGATCACGTTCAGGCCGGAATTCGCGATGATTTCCTTGCCTTTCTCGACGTTGGTGCCTTCAAGGCGCACGACGAGCGGAACTTTGAGACCCACTTCTTTCACGGCAGCGATCACGCCTTCGGCGATGATGTCGCAGCGCATGATGCCGCCGAAGATGTTGACGAGGATCCCTTTGACGTTCTTGTCCGAGGTGATGATCTTGAACGCCTCGGTGACTTTCTCTTTCGTGGCGCCGCCGCCGACATCGAGGAAGTTGGCGGGCTCGGCACCGTAGAGTTTGATGATGTCCATCGTGGCCATTGCGAGGCCAGCGCCGTTCACCATGCAGCCGATCTCACCATCGAGCGCGATGTAGTTGAGGTCGTATTTCGAGGCTTCGAGTTCCTTGGAATCTTCCTCGGTCTCGTCGCGCAGGTTCGCCACGTCATGCTGGCGATACATCGCGTTGCCGTCGAAGCCGAGCTTGGCGTCGAGCACTTTGAGATTGCCGTCGGTCATCACGATCAACGGGTTGATCTCGAGCATCTCCATATCCTTCTCGATGAAGGCTTTGTAGAGAAGGCCCAGCAGGTTCACCATCTGCTTGACCTGCGGGCCTTGGAGGCCCAGCGAGAACGCAACGCGGCGACCGTGGAAGGCTTGGTAGCCGGTGGCCGGATCGACGGAGAAGCTGAGGATTTTCTCGGGGGTCGAAGCTGCGACTTCCTCGATATCCATGCCGCCCTCGGTGGAGGACACGATCGAGACGCGCGAGGTCACGCGGTCGACGAGCAGGGCGAGATACAGCTCGCGCTCAATGTCTGAGCCGTCTTCGATATAGATGCGGTTGACTTGCTTGCCGGCCGGGCCGGTCTGGTGCGTGACGAGCGTCTTGCCAAGCATCTGCTTGGTCAGCATCTCGGCCTCTTCAACCGATTTCGCAAGGCGCACGCCGCCTTTTTCACCGGCTTCGGATTCCTTGAAGTGGCCTTTGCCACGGCCGCCGGCGTGAATTTGCGCCTTGACGACCCAGAGCGGTCCGTCAAGCTCGCCTGCAGCGGTCTTGGCGTCTTCTGCTTTGAGAACGACACGGCCGTCAGAGACGGGCGCGCCATAGCTCTTGAGTAGCTGTTTGGCCTGATATTCGTGGATGTTCATCCTCAGATCCCCATGCTGGTTGCGGGTGCGATTTGCACGGGGTTCTAGGGCGTTCGTGCCGCTGCATAAATAGAAATCCGCTTGAGTAGGCTGTTACCCGCCGAAAATCCGACATTTGTGATCACGGGCTGATTGGGTGTGATCACAAAACCAAATTCCTACTCTGTGGCGCTGCTGCACTGGCGCGACTCGGTGAAATCGAGTGATCTGCACATCGATGAAATATCAAGGACATGACGACTATATGACGCAAGACCCTCAGATGCCCACATGGGGTGTTGTTTCAACAATCGATGAGCCCTCCCCGCTGGTCGCCGCCTTTGTCGCGCATCATCTGGCCGTCGGCGCCCGGGAGGTGCATGTCTTTCTGGACCGCCCGAACCCCGAGGCTGAGGCCTTGCTGGACGGTGTCGAGGGGGCCTTCGTCCATCATTGCGGAGAGGATGGCTGGGCGCGCGGTTGGCGCAACAAGCGGCCCGCCCGCCATGAGGGACGCCAGAAATACAACGCCACACGCATCCTCGACGAGACCAAACTCGACTGGATCGTGCATTGCGATGCGGATGAATATGTCAATCTCCAGCGCCCGCTGGAATGGGAGCTGCAGAAGACCGGCCCCGGAAAGGCCTGGATTCGACTGGAGGTCGATGAGCGCTGCTTTGTCGATGGCGAACCACGGGCGAGCATCTTCGACGGGGCCTTCCGGCGCAAATGGGACGGGTTCGAAAAGGAAGGGCTGCTGTTTTACGGCTTCCGCAAGCGCTTTCTCAATCGCGGGGTGGGCGGTCATATCGCGGGCAAGCCGGTGGTGCGCGCGGGGCAGGGCTATGCCATTGGCGTGCATTTCCCGCTGTCGAACTGGGACAGTAAGGTTAACGATTTGCCCTATCGCCCCAGCTATAACGGGCGGTTGCTGCATTTCGACGGGATGACGCCGCTGCATTATCTGCTCAAGATGTTGCGGCGCGCGACGACCAAGGTGAAGGGCGACCCGGTCCCCTTTGTCGCGCCCCGGACCGCGCAGTTTTCCGAGGCTGCCAAATTCGCCGATGACCCGGAGATTTTGCGTGGCCTCTGGCGCGACGTTCAGGCGTTGCGGCCCTATGAGGCGGAGGAATTGGCCGAGCATGGCTTGCTCACCCGGCCCGAGATCGCGATCACGTCCGAGGTATCAGCGCTTTTCGGGGAGCGCGTCGATCTGAGCCCCGCCGCCTTTGACCGTGCACTGATTGCGCATGAGGCAGACCTGCTGGCGCGGCTGCACGAGACGTTCGGGTTCGATCCAGAGCCTCTGATGAGCCAATGAAACGGGGCGCAGCCTGACGCTACGCCCCTTGGTCTTGTAGATCGCTCCGGTGGTGCTCAGGCGAGCGACGAGTCGATGTTTTTGCACGCATCGACAAGGGCTTTGACGGCCTCGACCGAGCTGTCGAACATCGCCTGCTCTTCCTTGTTGAGCTTGATGTTGATGACTTTCTCGATGCCGCCCGCGCCGATCACGGTGGGCACGCCGACATACATCCCGTCGAGCCCAAGCGCGCCTTTGACCCAAGCCGCGCAGGGCAGCACGCGCTTTTGATCCTTCAGATAGGCCTCGGCCATCTCGATCGCTGCGGTCGCAGGGGCGTAGAAGGCAGAGCCGGTTTTCAGCAGCCCAACGATCTCGGCGCCGCCATCGCGGGTGCGCTGGATGATCGCGTCGAGACGCTCCTGCGTGGTCCAGCCCATCTTGATCAGATCGGGCAGGGGGATGCCGCCGACGGTCGAGTAGCGCGCGAGCGGCACCATCGTGTCGCCATGCCCGCCGAGCACGAAGGCCGAAACATCGCGCATCGAGACGCCGAATTCGAGGCTCAGGAAATGCCGGAACCGCGCGGAATCGAGCACGCCTGCCATGCCCACGACCTTTGCGGGCGCAAGACCCGAGAAGCGCTGCAGGGCCCAGACCATGGCGTCGAGTGGATTGGTGATGCAGATGACGAACGCGTCGGGCGCATGGGTGGCGATGCCCTCGCCCACGGCGCGCATCACTTTGAGGTTGATGCCCAGCAGGTCGTCCCGGCTCATTCCCGGTTTGCGTGGCACGCCCGCGGTCACGATGCAGATATCGGCCCCCGCGATATCGGCGTAATCGGTCGTGCCCTTGAGTTTGGCATCGAACCCCGCGGAGGGACCGGATTCCGCAATATCGAGCGCTTTGCCCTGCGGCGTGCCATCCGTAATATCGAACAGGACGATATCGCCGAGCTCTTTGACGACGGCGAGATGGGCGAGCGTCCCGCCGATCTGGCCTGCGCCGATCAGAGCAATCTTGGGTCTGGCCATTGGGTCCTCCGAATGGATGGATTGGGTAATATGACGCCGTTGACGTAGCTCTTTGCCCTTGTAGGCGCAAGCGTGCAACGCGAGACGGGCTATGTGGCATGGCGCGGCTTTTCAACGCGTCGCGGGCGTGTCACTAGCAGTGGCACTGCCGCTGGGCGGGGCTTTCGAATGAGGATGGCGTGATACTTGATCTTGGGACGCTGGGCTGGAGCTTGGCGCTGATTTCGGCGGTGATGGTCGGATTGTCGAAGGGCGGCATTCCGATGGCTGCTTCGATCTCGGTGCCGATGTTGTCAGTGGTGATGAACCCGATCGAGGCGGCGGGGCTGTTGCTGCCGGTCTATATCATCGCCGATATGTTTGGGCTCTGGGCCTATCGGAAGCATTTCGACAAACGGGTGCTGGCGATCATGATCCCGGCCACCACGCTCGGAATCGCGATTGGCTGGGCGACCGCGGAGATTATCACGGAGCGCTATGTGACGCTGATGGTCGGGGTGATCGGCGTTGTCTTCGCGCTCAACGCGCTGTTGCGGCGGCGTCTGGGCGAGCGCCGCACCGCGAAGGTGGTGCCGGGGGTATTCTGGGGCACGATTGCCGGGTTCACCAGCTTTGTCAGCCATTCTGGTGCGCCGCCCTTTCAGGCCTACACGCTCCCGTTGAACTTGCCCAAGCGGATCTTTGCGGGCACGGCGACGGTCTTGTTCAGCTATGTCAATCTCGCCAAGCTGGGTCCGTTCATCGCTTTGGGCGAGGTCAATCTACACAGTTTCGGAACGGCCGTTTTGTTGGCGATTCCTGCGTCGGCCTCGGTCTTTCTCGGGGTTTGGCTGGTCAAGCGCCTGCCGACCGAGCTCTTCTTCAAGATCGTCATCTGGACGCTTTTGCTGATCTCGCTCAAGCTGATCCAGCAATCGTTGATGGGCTAGGCACTGGCGCCGCGCCTCAAAGCGTGGTGCCGCTGGCGGGAAGCGGCTCTTGCACGGCCTCGAACGCCTGACCCGAGGCGATCATACAGCTGACGCCATTGGTGCGGGTGATCAGGATGGTCCAGCTTCCCGACTCGGCGGCGAACACCTCAAGCACCGCGTTGGTGTCGGCAAGTGCGACGGCGCGGCGCGTTTCGGTGTAGCGGCTGTGCAACTGATTAACGATTTCCTCGCGCAGCCCGCAGGTGGTCGGCTGCGCATAGCTGCGCCCGCTCAGAAGGATCAGGGCGCCAAAGCCCAGCGACAGGGCAATCATCTTGTGTGACATGAGAACAGCCTTTCACGAAAGAAGGTGCCCAGAGTGGCGCTCAAGGTCCGAAAATAGAGTTAAAGGGCCGGGCGCGCAGGCCGCAGAGGCGAAAATTCTGCAATGCGGCATTTCTTTTCTTGCTGATTGTGTCCATTTTGTGCGACTTGACGAAAGAAAGTTGCGAGATGGAGAATCAAATGGCCCGCCCGACCCGCTCTGTGCTCTACATTCCCGGCTCCAAGGCCCGTGCTTTGGAAAAAGCCACCGGGCTTGCCTGTGATGCAATCATCTTCGATCTCGAGGATGCGGTCGCCATAGACGAGAAACTGGCCGCGCGTGCGCTGCTGGCCAAGACGCTGCGTGAGGTCGATTACGGCCCGCGCATGACCATCGTCCGCGTGAACGGGCTGGATACTGAATGGGGCCGCGCGGATCTGCTGGCCTTTGCCGAGGCGATTCGGGCGGGCGCGCGCGTCGATGCCATCTTGATCCCGAAGGTCTCGGCCCCGGCCGATCTCGACCGGGCGGGCGATCTTATTCAGGGCGTGCCGCTCTGGGCGATGATGGAAACGGCGCAAGGCATGCTCAATGCGGGCGCAATTGCCGCACATCCGCGCCTTGAGGGGATGGTGATGGGCACCAATGACCTCGCAAAAGAGCTGGGATCGCGGTTTCGGCCAGATCGCTTGCCGATGCAGGCGGGGCTTGGGCTTTGCCTTCTGGCGGCCAAGGCGCAGGGCAAGATCATCATCGACGGCGTGTATAATGCGTTCAAGGATGACGAGGGGCTGGCGCAGGAATGCGAACAGGGCCGCGATATGGGCTTCGACGGCAAAACGCTCATTCATCCGGCTCAGCTCGAGGTCTGCAACGCAGCCTTCGCGCCGTCCGAGGATGAAATTGCGCTCGCCCAACGCCAGATCGAAGCGTTTGAGGCCGCAAAGGCCGCCGGGCAGGGCGTGGCCGTGGTGGATGGTAAGATCGTGGAAAATCTGCATATCGTGACCGCGCGGCAAATCCTCGCCAAGGCCGAGGCGATTGCCGCGATCGGCAGCTAAAGGGCAACCACTATGGCATTACTAATCCTCGGCGTTCTTCTCTGGGCGTTCGCACATCTCGCACCACGCATTTTTCCGGGCTTTCACCGCATGATGAAAGGGGCTGAACGACCGATGGTGGCCGCTCTCGTCGTGATTTCGGTCGTGCTGATGTTCATCGGCTGGCGCGTCAGTGAGCCGGTCTATTTCTGGGCTCCCTCGGCGCCGCTCAAGGGCATCAACAACCTGCTGATGCTGTTCGCGGTCTATCTCTTTGCAGCTTCGGGCATGAAGCTTTGGATCACGCGCAAGATCCGCCATCCGCAACTGACTGCCGTTAAGACATGGGCGATTGCGCATTTGCTGGTGAATGGCGATGTGCCGGGCTTCGTGTTGTTCGGCGGTCTGCTGATCTGGGCAGTGGTCGAAGTGATCGTGATCAACCGTCAGAACCGCGACTGGGTTCGTCCCTCGGGGCCGGTCAATGTCGGTAAGGAAATCGGCGGCATCGTGGGCACGATCGTGGTCTATGGCGTGATCGCGATGATCCATATTTGGTTCGGCCACAACCCGTTTGGAGGCTGATATGCGGCTTTATAGATTGCTGACCGAAGATGACACGTCTGCGTTTTGCCACAAGGTGTCGCTGGCCATCTCGAAGGGCTGGGAGCTGCATGGCGATCCGCAATACGCTTTCGACGCGGCGCGTGGCGTGATGCGCTGCGCGCAGGCTGTCACCAAGCAGGCGACCGAAACCTATTATCCTGAGATGAAGCTGGGAGAGCAGTAATGGGCAAGACCAATCCGGGGCGTTTCTTCGAAGATTACGAGGTGGGCGATGTGATCCGCCATGCCGTGCCCCGGACGGTCGCGGAGGGGGAGCGCGCGTTGTATCACGCGCTCTACCCGGCACGTCACGCGCTTTATTCCAGCGATGAGTTTGCAGCGGCTTGCGGACTTGAGGGCTCGCCGCTCGACGATCTCATGGCGTTTCATGTGGTGTTCGGCAAGACGGTGCCGGATATCTCGCTCAACGCGGTGGCCAATCTGGGCTACGCGCAGGGGCGCTGGCTCAAGCCGGTCTATCCGGGCGATACGCTGCGCGCGGAGAGCCAGGTGATCGGTCTCAAGCAGAACTCGAACGGGAAATCCGGTGTCGTCTGGGTGCAGACGCGCGGCTTCAATCAGGTCGGCGAGATCGTGCTGGACTATGTGCGTTGGGTGATGGTGCGCAAAGGCGATCTCGACGCGCCCGCACCCGAGACGGTGATCCCCGATCTGCCCGCGGTCGTGCCTGCGTCGGAGCTGGTCATCCCCGAAGGTCTGAGTTTTGAGGATTACGATTTTGAGCTGGCTGGCGCGCCGCATCGTTGGGGCGATTACGAGATCGGCGAGAAGATCGACCATGTGGATGGTGTGACCATCGAGGAGGCCGAGCACATGCTGGCCACGCGGCTTTGGCAAAACACCGCCAAGGTCCATTTCGATGCGACGTTTCGCGAAGACGGCAAGCGGCTGATCTATGGCGGTCACGTGATCTCGATGGCGCGCGCGCTGAGCTTCAATGGGCTTGCCAATGCGCAGATGATCGTGGCGCTCAATGGCGGTGCGCATGCGAATCCGTGTTTCGCAGGCGACACCGTGCGGGCGTGGTCCGAGGTGCTGGATCGTGCCGAGACGTCGGTGCCCGGGATCGGCGCGATCCGGTTGCGGCTGGTGGCGGTGAAGCAAGGCGCCGAGCCGTTCGCGCTCAAAACCGAGGCCGGAAAATACGCCCCCGAGGTGCTCCTTGATCTCGACTATTGGGCCTTGATGCCGATCTGAGGCTGAACCCGCCCCGCAGATCGGGCGGGCGCCGAATGTCTTGCGCGTTGCGAATGCGTCAGATGTCTGTCAGGTGCCAGCTGTGTGATCACGCACGGATTTTATGTGATCACAAAGCGTTTTTTTCGCCTCAATTTGCCAAATTTTGCGCAGTTTCGTGTTTCTGGTCTCGTGACTCCGGGCGAAATTGCGCTACACCAAACTATAATTCCGGCCAGCCTCGCCGCACGAACCGTTTCGTGTGAGCCACGGGGCATAGCACGAAGGGACCGAATATGGCTGAAGCGAAACCGGTTGAGCGCCCGCTTTCCCCCCATCTCCAAATTTATCGCCCGCAGATGACGAGCTTTTCGTCGATCATGACGCGGATCACCGGCAACGGGATCGTCGTGGGTGTGATACTGCTGGTCTGGTGGCTTCTCGCCGCTGCGACGAGCCCCGACTACTTCAACTTCGTGAATGCGATCGCGACGTCTTGGTTCGGGGATCTGGTGTTCACGCTGTGCCTGCTGGGCGTGTGGTATCACTACCTTGCCGGGATCCGGCACCTGATCTTCGACACCGGTCGGTGCCTCGAGATCGAGACCGCCGAGATGCTCGGTTGGGTTTGCGTGATCGGCTCGGTCGTGCTGACGCTGCTCACCCTTATCATTATTCATCTGTAACGGAGGCCGACATGCGTTACCTGACTGATCGCAAGCGGGCCGTGGGCAACGGGGCTTCGGGCACCGGCACCGAACATCACTGGTGGATGTCCGCCTCGGGCGTGGCCCTCGCCTTCATGATCCCGATCTGGCTGTATATCGTGGGCACCACGCTGGGGACTGACCAGCAGACGGTCATCACCACCTTCTCGAACCCCTTTCCGGCCATCCTCACGGCACTGATCGTCGTGGTCGGCATGAGGCACTTTGCCAAAGGGGCCGAAATCTGGATCGAGGACTACCTTCACGGCACCGCCGCTAAGGCTACCAAGATCGCAATGCACTCGCTGGCCTATGTCATCATAGCGACAGCGCTTTATGCCCTCGGCAAGATGGTCTTCATCGGCCTTCTGCTGGGCGCGAACTGATAGATCGGACGAGACGAATGGCTGCATACGAATACGAAACGCACAATTACGATGTCGTCGTGATCGGCGCTGGTGGATCGGGTCTGCGCGCGACGCTCGGCATGGCGGAACAAGGTCTGCGCACCGCCTGCGTGACCAAGGTGTTCCCGACTCGCTCGCACACCGTGGCCGCACAGGGTGGCATCGCCGCGAGCTTGGGCAATATGGGTCCCGATAGCTGGCAATGGCACATGTACGACACCATCAAAGGGTCGGACTGGCTGGGCGATAACGACGCGATGGAATATCTTGCTCGTGAGGCCCCCAAGGCCGTCTACGAGCTTGAGCATTACGGCGTGCCGTTCTCGCGCACCGAAGAGGGCAAGATCTACCAGCGTCCCTTCGGCGGTCACACCACCGAATATGGCGAAGGCCCGCCCGTGCAGCGGACCTGTGCCGCCGCCGACCGGACCGGTCACGCGATCCTGCACACGCTGTATGGCCAGTCGCTCAAGCACAACGCAGAATTCTACATCGAGTATTTCGCGATCGATCTGATCATGTCCGATGATGGGCAGTGTCAGGGCGTGGTTTGCTGGAAGCTCGACGATGGCACGATGCATGTGTTCAACGCCAAGATGGTCGTGTTGGCCACCGGCGGCTACGGGCGCGCCTATTTCTCGGCGACCTCGGCCCATACCTGCACCGGCGACGGTGGCGGCATGGTGGCCCGCGCGGGGCTTGCGCTTCAGGACATGGAATTCGTTCAGTTCCACCCGACCGGTATCTACGGCTCGGGCTGCCTGATCACCGAAGGCGCACGCGGCGAGGGTGGTTATCTGACCAACTCGGAGGGCGAGCGCTTCATGGAGCGTTACGCGCCGACCTATAAAGATCTGGCCTCGCGCGATGTTGTGTCGCGCTGCATGACGATGGAAATCCGTGAGGGCCGGGGGGTTGGCGATCAGAAAGATCACATCTTCCTCAACCTCTCGCACCTTCCGCCCGAAGCGCTGCACGAGCGTCTGCCGGGAATCTCGGAAAGCGCCAAGATCTTCGCCGGTGTCGATGTCACCAAAGAACCGATCCCGGTTCTGCCGACGGTGCATTACAACATGGGCGGTATTCCCACGAACTATCATGGCGAAGTGATCAACCCGAAACCGGGTGAGCCCGATGCGCTTGTCCCCGGCCTGATGGCTGTGGGTGAGGCAGGCTCTGCCTCGGTGCACGGTGCCAACCGTCTGGGGTCGAACTCGCTGATCGACCTCGTGGTCTTTGGTCGCGCCGCCGCAATCCGCGCCGGTCAGATCGTCGATCCGGAGGCCCCCAACCCGGTGATCGCCAAGTCCAAGATCGACGCGGTGTTCGAGCGGTTCGACAAGATCCGTTACGCCGATGGCGCAACGCCCACGGCAGAGCTGCGCGATGAGATGCAGCGCACGATGCAGGCCGACGCGGCGGTGTTCCGCACCGACAAGACGCTGGCGGAAGGCGTCGAGAAGATGACGGCCGTGGCCGCCAAGCTCGATGATATCAAGGTCACCGACCGCTCGCTGGTCTGGAACTCGGACCTGATGGAGACGCTCGAGCTGGAAAACCTGATGCCGAACGCTCTGGCCACCATCACCGGGGCCGAGGCGCGCAAGGAAAGCCGCGGGGCGCATGCCCATGAGGACTATCCCGACCGCGACGACAAGGAATGGCGCAAGCACTCGATCATGCATGTGAACGGCAACAAGGTCGATCTGACCTTCCGTCCGGTGCACATGGATCCGCTGACGCCTGAAGATCAAGGCGGCATCGAGATCAAGAAGATCGCGCCCAAGAAGCGGGTCTATTGATGCGTTTTGCACCGGCATATGCGCTTGTGGCGGCAGGGCTTTCCCTTGCTGCCTGTGCGCCCGTGCCGGTGTCTTTGGCCGAGCGCCAGTGCTACACCCAATTCGCGCCCGTGCGCCCGCTATCGGGCGATGCGCGGATCGGGGTGAGCAGCGATGGCGGTTTCGAGTCGCGCACGCGTGTGAACGTCAATCTTGGCGCGAACGTGCAGGGTGACCCCTCGGCCAATTATGACGCCTGTGTCTATCGTAAATCCGGCCGAATGCCCTCGCGGCCGTTCTATTCGTACTGACGGAAAAGGGGACCAATATGGTTCAGTTCACGCTTCCGAAGAATTCCAAGATCCGCGTCGGCAAGACCTGGCCGAAGCCGGATGGCAAGAATATCCGCAAGTTTCAAATCTATCGCTGGGATCCGGACACGGGTGAGAACCCGCGGCTTGATACCTATTTCCTTGATATGGACAAATGCGGTCCGATGGTGCTCGACGCACTGATCAAGATCAAGAATGAGGTCGACCCGACCCTGACCTTCCGCCGCTCGTGCCGCGAAGGGATCTGCGGGTCCTGCGCGATGAATATCGGCGGGATCAACACGCTGGCCTGTATCTACGGGCTGGATGAGGTGAAGGGCGACGTCAAGATTTACCCGCTGCCGCATATGCCGGTGGTCAAGGATCTTATCCCGGACCTCACGCATTTCTATGCGCAGCATGCCTCGATCATGCCGTGGCTTGAGACCAAGACGAACCGTCCCGAGAAGGAATGGCGCCAGTCGATCGAGGATCGCAAGAAGCTCGATGGTCTTTATGAATGCGTGATGTGCGCATCCTGCTCGACCTCCTGCCCGTCCTACTGGTGGAACAGCGATAAATATCTCGGCCCGGCGGCGCTGCTGCACGCCTATCGCTGGATCGTCGACTCGCGCGACGAAGCCACGGCAGAGCGCCTCGATCAGCTTGAAGACCCCTTCAAACTGTATCGCTGCCACACGATCATGAACTGCACCAAGACCTGCCCGAAGGGGCTGAACCCGGCCAAGTCGATCGCAGAGATCAAGAAGATGATGGTCGGCCGCACGGTGTGAGGCGCGGCGGGCTGTTATTTGGCCTCCGAAAGCAGATCAAAGACACAAAAGGGCGGCTTCGGCTGCCCTTTTTGCTGCATTGCAGAAAGCGCATAGCGCGTTTGCACCATTGTGGGCTGAAACCGGGGGCCGGAGTCTCTAGATGAAGGGTCAGGGAGAGATACCGGACTGGAGACATGTTCCATGGCACCCATCGTCGAATTTCCCGAACAGGCCCGCAAAGCTGGGCTGTTCGAAGAGCATCTGGCTTACTACACGGCCGATCAGGCCCCGGCTCCCGAAGCTGTGACGCCCAAGACCGAGCCTGCTGTTGGGCAGGGCCTCGAAGGCGTTGAGCTGATGTATGAATATTTCACCGCGGCCTGAGGCTGTTGGTGATTTGATCGCCAATGCTTTCTATCGTGGCGACCCTGACCCCGGCATTGCGTCCGGGGTTTCTTTTTGCGCAGGCTCGGGCAGGGGCTCGCTTGCGTCGGAGGCGTTCAACTCGCCCTCCAGAAACCGCTCGAACGCATCGAAATCGAGCGGCTCGAACTGGCCGAACCCTTGAATCCAGGTGATCGCCCCGGTCATCGCGTGCGGCTCGAGTTTGCACCACTTCACCCGCCCGCGTTTTTCTTGGCTGATCAGCCCGGCACTGGTCAGGATGCCAAGGTGTTTTGAGATCGCCGCCAGAGACATCGCGAAAGGCTCGGCCACATCCGTGACCGCCATGTCGTCTTCCAGCAACATCGTCAGGATCGCGCGCCGTGTCGGATCGGCAAGCGCTGCGAAAATCACGTCGAGAGAGGGCGGAGTCACCGGGAGCATTTGAGTTTGATGACCCGACCGCGCGCAATCGTCAACCTATCGGTTGAATATGCCGTCGCTCGCATTTTCGTGACATCGCGGTGTACGACGATTCACGCCGATCAGCATTATCATTATTTATCAATATGTTGAGCCTAGCCCTTCAGAGGGCTATCGCGATTGACTCAGGCGCGGGCGCCGTCTATCAAACTACCAAGTTGAGCGGGGCCAAGTCCAATGTCCGAACACCCGTCAGAGCCGGATCCCGAACGCCTCGCGGCGTTGGAGAAAAAGCTTGCGGCGGTGAGGAAGGCGCAGACGCCGCCTCCGCAACGCATCGATCATCACCTGAGCCAAAGCAATATGGCGTGGCGGATGGTGATCGAAATGGTTTCGGGGCTGGGTATCGGCTTCGGCATCGGATACGGGCTGGATGCGCTTCTTGGCACATTGCCCTGGTTCATGGTGCTGTTCACGATGCTGGGCTTCGCGGCTGGGGTGCGGGTCATGCTGCGCTCCGCCAGAGAGATGAACGAGGATCGTGCTGCCGAGCAGGCTGATACGCTGCTGGCAGAGCCTGAAGAGGATGACGAACGTGGCTGAAGTTGAGCATGGAGTCGAAGGCGAGCTGGTGTTCCACCCGATGGACCAGTTCATCGTTAAGCCGCTCTTCGGAGACGGCCCGGTGCATTGGTACACGCCGACCAACGTGACGCTCTGGATGGCTATCACCGTTGCCGCGATCTTCTTCATGATGGTCATCGGCACGCGCGGTCGCGCCGTGATCCCGAGCCGCGCTCAGTCGATTGCAGAGCTGGCCTACGGGTTCATCCACAAGATGGTCGAGGATGTGGCAGGCAAGGACGGTCTCAAGTTCTTCCCCTATATCTTCACGCTGTTCATGTTCATCGTGTTCTCGAACTTCCTCGGGCTTCTGCCGCGCGCCTTCACCACGACCTCGCATATCGCCGTAACCGGCGTGCTTGCGCTGCTGGTCTTTGTGACGGTGACGGTTGTGGGCTTCGTCAAGAACGGGGCCGGGTTCCTTGGGCTGTTCTGGGTTCAATCGGCACCGCTGGCGCTGCGCCCGGTGCTCGCGCTGATCGAGGTCATCTCGTATTTCGTGCGCCCCGTCAGCCATTCCATTCGTCTTGCGGGCAACATGATGGCGGGCCACGCCGTTATGAAAGTGTTCGCAGCCTTCGCGCCGCTGATCCTGTTCTCTGGCGTTGGCATCGCGGTGACGCCGCTTTCGATCGTCGCCATCACGGCGATGTACGGGCTCGAAGTGCTCGTGGCCTTCATTCAGGCCTATGTCTTTACGATCCTCACCTGTGTCTATCTCAAGGACGCGCTGCACCCGGCTCACTAAGGGGCAAGAGGATCAAACCGTTTCACACTAATTCTGCCAATTCCAACCTCAAGGAGTGACGTACAATGGAAGGCGATATCGTTCAAATGGGTGCTTACATCGGCGCTGGTCTCGCATGCATGGGCATGGGCGGCTCGGCCATCGGTGTGGGTAATGTTGCTGGCAACTTCCTGTCGGGCGCACTGCGCAACCCTTCGGCTGCCGCAGGCCAAACCGCAACGCTGTTCATCGGCATCGCATTCGCAGAAGCACTGGGGATCTTCTCGTTCCTCGTCGCTCTGCTGCTGATGTTCGCCGTCTGATCCGGCACTCCTTTCCTTGAGGCGGGTGGGCTCATACGGGGCCCATCCCGTGACCTTTCAGGGGAACCGTGTAGCAGGGTCGAGGGACGACATGGCAAGCGAAACGCACGATATGGCAAGCGCTGCCACAAGCGCCGAGCATATGCATACCGCCGACGCCGGTGGCATGCCGCAGCTTGATTTCAGCAGCTTTCCGAACCAGATCTTCTGGCTTTTGGTCACGCTTGGTGTGATCTATTGGCTGCTGTCGCGGATCGCGCTACCCCGCATCGCGGCGGTTCTGGCGGATCGCCAGGGCACGATTGCCGGCGACATTGCGGCTGCGGAAGATTTCAAGCGCAAGGCTGAAGAGGCTGAGGCCGCCTATGAAAAGGCATTGGCCGAGGCTCGCAAGAATGCGCAAAAGATTGCAGGCGAAACCAAGGCTGAGATCCAGAAGGACCTCGATGCCGCGATCGCCAAGGCAGATACAGAGATTGCTGCCCGTTCGGCGCAATCCGAGCAGCGGATCGCGGAAATTCGCGATGGCGCGCTGGCTGCCATCGACGAGGTCGCAAAGGACACCGCGGGCGAAATCGTCACGGCCCTTGGCGGCAAAGCAGACAAGGCGGCGCTCAACCGCGCGGTCGATGCGCGGCTGAAAGGATAAGATGATGAAGAGACTTTCGCTTCTGTTTCTGATCGTTGCGCAACCGGCTTTTGCTGCGAGCGGTCCGTTCTTCTCGCTTTCGAACACGAACTTCATCGTGATGATCGCCTTCCTGCTCTTCGTCGGGTTGGTGATCTACGCGAAAGTACCAAGCACGCTGGGCAAGATGCTCGACAAGCGCTCGGGGCATATCCGCTCGGATCTTGAAGAGGCCCGCCGCCTGCGCGAAGAAGCACAATCGGTTCTGGCCAGCTATGAGCGCAAATCGCGTGAGGTTCAGGCACAGGCGGATCAGATCGTCGCTGCCGCCAAGCGCGACGCAGAGGCGGCCGCCGAAAAGGCCAAGGCCGATCTCAAAGTGTCGATCGAACGGCGCCTGAAAGCGGCAGACGAGCAGATCGCTTCCGCCGAGGTCAAGGCGCTGCGCGAGGTCAAGGATCGGGCGGCAAGCGTTGCGATTGCGGCTGCGGGCGATGTGCTGTCCAAGCAGTTGAGCGCTGCGGACCGCGCCGCGATGATCGACTCGTCGATCTCGGAAGTCGAAGCGCGCATGAACTGAGCGCCTGAGCGCGCCACGGAATTTGGATGAACCCGGCCCTGCTTGGCCGGGTTTTTTCGTGTCCGGGCAAGGGCCGTCAGCCGGGCGTGCTATTGGCCAGCCGAAGGCGCGCCGTGGCCTCGTTGCGCTCGGCCTGGCGCATTGCCGTCATCTCATGATCGACGAAATCCATATGGGCGGCGATGGCGGCGCGCGCTGCTTTCGGGTCGCGGGCTTGAATGGCCGCGTTCATCGCCCGGTGTTGTTCTAGCAATTGCCCGCGCGTAGACCGATTGCGAAACAGCACCGCGCGGTTGAAGAAGACCCCCTCGGCCAGCAGGTCGAACATCGCACGCATCATGTGGATCATCACGACGTTATGGCTGGCCTCGATGATGGCCATGTGAAACTGCGCGTCGAGTTGGGCCTCTTGGGTCGGATTGCGCTTGGAATGCGCGGCCTCCATCTGCTCGAACAGCGTGTTGACCACTTGCAGATCAGTGTCCGACCCGCAGAGAGCCGCACGTTCCGCCGCCAGCCCCTCCAGATCGCGCCGGAAGGAGATATAATCAAAGAGTGCCTGTTCATTGCTGGCGAAAAGCCGGATCAGCGCGGGTGAGAAGGCCGAGCCCAGAACATCCGCTACAAAAATTCCCGCACCCGCGCGGGCGCAGAGCAGGCCGGACTCTTGAAGTTGCGCCACCGCCTCGCGCAGCGATGGGCGCGACACATCAAGGCGTTCTGCCAGCTCGCGTTCGGAGGGCAAGCGTTCGCCGGGGCGCAAGATGCCCTGCAAGATGAGACCTTCGATCTGGCGCACCACCGCAGTGGCGAGCTTTTCGGCTTGGATTTTCTGAAACGGCATGTGTCCTCCGATTGGTCAAAATATATGACCGCAGGGGGCGGCGGGCAATAAGAAAGGCCGGGTTGCCCCGGCCCTTCGATCTGTCCTGCCGTTGGAGGCGCGCTGGCCTTAGCGAATCGAGCGAATGATGAACTCGACGCGGCGGTTGGCCTGACGCCCTTCGGCGGTGAGGTTGCTCGCAACCGGATCGCTCTCGCCACGGCCGCTCACGATGATGCGGCCCGGTGCCACGCCACCGGCTTGCAGAACCGATGCCACCGATTGAGCGCGCTTGCGCGAGAGGTTCAGGTTGTAATCGGCGCTGCCGGTATTGTCGGTATTGCCAACCACTTCGACGGTGGTGTCGGGGTAGCGGTTGAGGCTGCCCGCGAGCGTGTAGAGATCGCGCTGGAGATCGGGGCGCAGGCTCGCGCTGTCGGTTGCAAACAGCACGTCTTGCGGCATCGTCACGATCAGCTGGTCGCCCTGACGCACGACGCTCACGCCGTTGGTCGTCAGATCGCGGCGCAGCTCTTGTGCCTGCCGGTCGAGGGCCGATCCGATCCCGCCACCGATCAGCCCGCCAACCACGGCACCCGCGGCCGCTTTGGTCAGCCGCTCATCGCCGCCGCTGGTCGCGCCCAGCGCGCCACCGATAAGCGCGCCGGTGATGGCGCCTGCATTGCGGTTCGCATTGGGGCCCTGATCGGGGTTATTTGCGCCGGTGTAGCCGCCGGGCACGCAGGCGGCCAACGCCATCGAGGCGGCGGCGCCCAGAAGAAGGGTCTTGGTCTTGATATAAGTGGTCATGTCGCTCGTCTGCCTTGTTCTGCGCCTCAAATTCGAGGCTTGGCTGAAATCTTACGCTCAATCTCGCGGAAGGTTCCATCGAGATTTGCGGACTGGCAGCTTTCCGCCCATCACAGTTTCGCAACGTAAGGGGCCTTATTGTGGGGCCGCGGCATCGGCGCGCGCGGCTTCCCAGCCCAGCATGGCGCGCTTGACGCCCAATCCCCAGTGATAGCCGCCCAGCCCACCCGATTTGCGCAAGGCCCGGTGGCAGGGAATCAGAAACGAAATTGGATTGCGCCCGACCGCCGTGCCCACCGCGCGCACGGCTTTTGGGTGGCCGATGGCCGTGGCGATATCGGAATAGGTCGTGACATGTCCCGAGGGGATCGCGAGCAGCGCCTCCCAGACCTTGATCTGGAACGGGGCGCCGATCAGCGTCATCTGCGCCTGGCCCCGACCCGACAGCGCCGCCGTGACCCAAGCGCGCAGGGGCGCGGGGTCTTCGACATAGCGGGCTGCGGGCCAGCGTCGGGCAAGGTCTTCGAACGCCGCCTGCTGGCCCGTCTCGGCGTAAAAGCCGATGCCGCAGAGCCCCTGATCCGTGCCCATCGCGATCAACGGACCAAAGGGGCTGTCGAATAGGCCCCAGCGAATCGTGATTTCGGCACCGCCTGCCGCGAAAGCGCCTGGCGTCATCGCCTCCCAACGCAGGATGAGATCATGCAGCCGTCCGCTGCCCGACAGCCCCGCAAGATCAGCGACCTCGTCAAGCGGCATCTGGCGGGCCAGCAGATCGCGCGCGAGGTCGAGCCGGAGATATTGCTGGTAGCGCTTGGGAGAGACGCCAACCCAAGCCGAGAAGACGCGCTGGAAATGCGCCGGGCTCATGCCCAGCCGATCCGCGAGCCCTTGAAGCGAGGGCATTTCGCCTGCGGCATCCGCGGCATCGATCTCGCGCAGGGCGCGTGCGATCAGGCGGTAGTGGTAACGGTCGTCGAGCGCGGTCTGCTGGGTCATCTGCGAGCCTTTCCTTGGCGCTCAGAGTACCCTGAGACGCTGCGGTCTGCGACCCGGAAGCTGCGCAATCAGGCGGCAAAACTTGCCTCGCTGCGTATCCCGTCCTGTGTGAAGAGCGCGGTCTCCCAGTCGGCCAGAACCCCGCGCGCGGCGGTGCGGTGGCTTTCGATCACCTGCGCTGCAATCGTGTGACGTATGCCATCGGGCAGCAAGGCAAGATAGGCGGCATCGGCGTGAACCGACCCGACCCAGAGCTGTCCCGCCAGCACGATCTCGGGCGCATCGAAAAGCAGTGTGTATAGCACCTGAGGCCCCGTCGCGGGTTTTGGGGGCACAGTCAAATCGCCCGCATGAGCGAACATCTCCCGCTCTCCGAACCACAGCTCCAGCTCATAGCCCGCAAGCAGTATCGGGCAATCGGGACTAAGCGTCATCGCCTGAGCGGGCTGCGCTTCGCCGAACTGATCCGGGGCAAGCTGGATCGGTCTGCATTCGGGCGGGGAGAGGCGCGGCATGACATGCTGACCAAGCCATAATAGCGGCTGATAGCCATGATCGCGCGTGTGGATCATGTCGCCGGGCCGCAGCCAATCAATCGGCACCTCGCCCGACTGTGTCGCAATCAGCGTGCCCGCCCCAAGCGCTGGCAGCGTCGCGATCTGCTCCGGAGAGGCTGGGCGGCTGCCCTCCCAATCGGGCGGGGCCAGCGCATAGGCATGGCCAGGGACCAGCGGTTCCGAGGGGATATAGAGAGACAACACCCCGTCGATCTCGATCCGGTCGAGACGCAGGACCGCGTCAGGGCCGTCCAGAAACAACGGCAGATCAGCGCTCAGCTTTCCGCGCGCGACACTCCGGCCCTGCGCGTCATAGAGGCAGACATATGTGCCGCTCTCCCCCGGAGCCGGGGCCAGAGACCACAGGCCCCCCGACTGAACGAAATCGGGTGCCAGATACCAACGATTTGTGCGCCTGTCGTGGAAGACGCTGCCTTCGGGATAGCCATATTCCATTTTCGTCCCCGGACGGTGCTGCTGTTGGGGGGAGTGTCGCGCGTTGGCGCAAATATCGGGTTAAGCGCTGGCAAAAACCCTCGCGTCCGATCGCGACAGTTTTCGCAAAATCCTCACCAATTGCCGCGCAGACTTGCCCTTGCGCGGGGAGGAAGGCATTAGGGGATATGGCCAAACAGTTCGACTATGCCTCTATGAAAGAGGTTTTTTCCCGCTTCCAGACTTCCGAGCCCCATCCCCAAGGGGAGCTCGAGCATGTGAATGCCTATACGCTAGTGGTCGCAGTGGCGCTTTCGGCGCAGGCGACGGATGCGGGCGTGAACAAAGCCACGCGCGGGCTCTTTGCGCGCGCCGACAGCCCCGAGAAGATGCTGGAGCTGGGCCTCGATGGCGTGACCGAGCATATCAAGACGATCGGGCTGTTTCGGCAAAAGGCCAAGAATGTCATCAAGCTCAGCCAGATCCTCGTCGATCACTATGGCGGCGAGGTGCCCAGCTCGCGCGCGGCGCTGCAATCGCTGCCCGGCGTCGGGCGCAAGACCGCCAATGTCGTGCTCAACATGTGGTTCGGGCATCCCGCGCAGGCGGTGGACACGCATATCTTCCGGGTCGGCAACCGCTCGGGGATCTGTCCGGGCAAGGATGTCGACGCGGTCGAACGGGCGATCGAGGACAATGTGCCGGTCGAATTTCAACATCACGCGCATCACTGGCTGATCCTGCACGGGCGCTATATCTGCGTGGCACGCAAACCGAAATGTGGCGCCTGTCCGATCCGGGACCTGTGCCAGTTCGAGGAGAAAACGCTTTGAAAAACTATCAGGTCGTCGGCATCGGAAACGCCATTGTCGATGTGATCGCGCAATGCGACGACAGCTTTCTGGATCATATGGGGATCGAGAAAGGCATCATGCAGCTCATCGAGCGCGAGCGCGCAGAGACGCTTTACGGCGCGATGAAAGATCGTACGCAGGCGCCGGGCGGCTCGGTCGGCAATACTTTGGCGGGGCTGGGCAATATGGGGCTTGGAACCGCCTTTATCGGTCGTGTGAAAGACGATGTGCTGGGGCGATTCTATGCCGCCTCGCTTGCCGCTGAGGGCACCGATTTCCCGAACGCGCCGGTGCCGACGGTTGAGCTTCCGACCTCGCGCTCGATGATCTTTGTCACGCCTGATGGCGAGCGTTCGATGAACACCTATCTGGGCGCGGGTGCCGATCTTGGCACCGAGGATGTCGCCCTTGAGGTCGTGGAAAATTGCGAATGGCTCTTTCTCGAGGGCTATCTGTTTGACAAGGACCACGGCAAGACGGCGTTTCACAAGGCCGCTGAGGGCTGTCACCGGGGCGGGGGGCGCGCTGGCATCGCGCTGAGCGATCCGTTCTGCGTCAACCGTCACCGCGACGATTTTCGGCGCCTCGTGCGCGATCAGATGGATTACGTGATCGGCAATGAGCACGAATGGCAGGCGCTCTATCAGACCGAGCTTGAACCGGCCTTGCAGCAGGCCGCGCAGGAATGCGGCACGGTCGTGTGCACGCGCTCGGGCTCGGACGTGGTTGTGATCCGTGGCAGCGAACGGGTCGATGTGCCGGTCAAACGTGTGGTGCCGCTTGATGCGACAGGCGCGGGCGACCAGTTCGCGGCCGGATTCATCTACGGGATGGCCACGGGGCAAAGCCTCGAGGTGTCCGGTCGCATGGGCTGTATCGCTGCCGCTGAAGTGATCAGCCATTACGGCGCGCGTCCCGAGGTCGATCTCAAAACCCTGTTCGCCGCGAATGGTGTGATCTGAGCCGGTTGCATGGTGTGACGTAAGGGAGTGACATGCACGCTTGATTGCGCGCGTCAGGTTTTGATTTGATCGAACCGCCGCCGAACGACGCGCCAGATCGCCGCGCATCTGCCATAATAGAAAAGGCCCCGCGCAGTTGCGTGGGGCCTTTCTTGTCGCACTGGCGCGCGGCCTATTTCAGCCTGTTGCCTGTGATTAGCAAGGTGTTGAGCAAGCCGAAGACCGTGCGCACGCTCACCACCGGGGACTCCGTCACGATCACCGTATCTTGCGGATTGATCTCGAACTTGCGGGCAGCGAACAGCCCCTCGCCGCTGGTCAGATCGAAGACAAAGGCCACGTCCGCGCGGTTCGGCCCCTTGCCGTCCTGACGGAGCTGATCGGGCGTATATTCGCGCAGCACCAGCACACCTTTCGGGTTCGCGCGGGTATCGTCGAGGCCGCCCACCAGTGACATGGCTTCAAGCGCGGTCAGCGTCTCTTTCGGGAAGGTCACGATGTTCTCTTTGCCGCTCGCACCGAAGGCGGTGAAGTAGCGCTGATCTTCCTGCACGACGACCTTGTCCCCGCCGCTGACGGTTGTGTCATAGCGCGCATCAGAGAACAGCTTTTTGGACCGGATGTCATAGGTCCGCCCATTGCGCATCAGCCGCACCAGCGGGTTGTTGAGCGTCGGTGAAATGCCGCCGCCACGCGCGATGATCGACAAGACGGTGCTGTTGCGGTCGAGCAGCGGGTAGGTGCCGGGCTTGGCGACGCCCGAGACAAGATCGACAGAGCTGCTCTCGCCGGGCTCATAGTCAAGTTGAACCTGCGCGGAGGGGATGAAGGGCTGCAACGCATCCTCAACCTTTTTGCGCGCGGTATTCGGGCGCATGCCACGCACCATGATATCTCCAACATAGGGCACGAAAATCGTGCCATCCGGAGCCACGGTCACCTTGCTGATCGGAACGACCTTCTGGTCGGCATTGGTCAGCAGGGAATTTTCGCTGTTGTCCCAGACTTTCAGCGTGATCATATCCCCGGTCTGGATCAGCGGCGCGTTGGAGCCGGTGGTCTTGGGCAACCAGTGATAGGTGCCCGACCACCCCGTGGTGGGCCAAGCATCAAGCGCTACGACATTATCGCGTTTGACGCGGACGATCTCGAAGGGAGCATCCTTGTTGTTGCTCTGTCCATGCCCGATGATCTCGTTCGTCATACCGACGCCGCGCGGCAGCGTACATGCGCTCAGCGCGACGATACAGGCCAACGTCAGGCACACTCGAAAAAGCTTGTGGGGCAAGTTGCGTCTCTCCGCCGGTCTCGTCTGAATCACGCCTTATTAACCACGAAATGCGACGGTTCACACCGAAAAATTCGCCGCAGTGCGGCGGTGTGCCATCTCATCAACGATCTGTGAACGGGCCGCAGAAGGCTAGTCCTCGCGCAGGGCGTAGGAAAGGTAGTCACCCAAGGGCTTTATGAGATAAGAGGCAACGCTGCGGGCCCCGGTGCCGATGAAACCCTCAAAAGGTGTGCCGGGCTTCAGCCCCTGCGCCACAGGCACAGGCAGGCCCGGTCCTGTCACGGTAAGCTGGGCGAGAAAATAGGTCCGGCCCGTCTGTGGATCGCGCATGACGTCGGCCGAGACGTCGCGCACAATCGCGGGAAAGCTGGGCGTGGTGCGGCGATTGAAGCTTGGAAACTGGAGCGTGGCAGGTTGCCCCGCCGTGACCCTGTCGATCTCTCGGGGATCGATCTGCGCGGTGAATGTCAGGGGCGATCCGGCGGGCACGATCGAGAGCACATCGCGGCCCGCGGGCATGACCCCGCCGAGCGTGTGGAGCTGCATATCGATGATCTCGCCTGTGATCGGGGCGCGCAGCACGCGGCGACCGATCCGGGTCTCGATCAAGGCAAGCCGTTCGCGCAGATCGGTCTCGGCAGGCAAAAGCTCGCGCAGTTCCTCTTGGGCTGCGGCGCGCTGCGCGGTTTGCTGGCCCAGCATCTCAAGCTGATCGCTCGCCATTCGACTTCGGGCCTCGGCGATCTGTGCGGTGAGCTGGCCGATCCGACCGTCGAATTCCGCATCTTGCCTTTGCAGGGCCAGCACGCGAGGCGCTTGCGACAGGCCTTGATTGAGCAAGGCGCTTTGCACGGCAAGCTCCTGCGCGATGAAGGCTCGCTGGCGTGTCTGGGCGGCCCGCTGCCGGGTGTATCCCGCGATCTGAGCCTCGATCTGGGTCTTGCGCTGCGTGAATTGGCGCTCGGCCAGCGCGCGCGTGTCGTGGAACGCGGTGAAGGCGGCACGTTCTGCGCCGATGATGCGGGCCACCCCCGGATCGTCGCGTCCCGCCTGCGTAAGCTCAGGCGGGAAGCGCAGCGCTGTGTCTTCCGCGATGCGGGCTGTCAGCTGAACAATCCGCGCGGTGGTCTTTGAGAGCGCCTGGATCAGCAGCGTGCGTTGGGTGCGCAGTTCGGTATCGTCGAGCGTGATCAGGGCATCCCCGGCCTTGACATGATCGCCATCGCGGACATGGATCTGCGAGATTACCCCGCCATCGGGATGTTGCACGATCTGGCGTTGCATCTCGAAGGCAACCCGTCCCTGCACCACCACCGCGCCGGAAATCTGGCACAGGACCGCCCAGAGCACAAAGCCGCCCAGCCCGAGCCCGAGGACCAAGGAGCCCGCCGCGAGATAGGGGCGCGCAGACCAGTCTTGCGTCATGGTACGGCCCCGCGTTGCGAGGTGAACACCTGTGGTTCGGTCTGGTTCAGCCGCGCGAGCACCGTATCGCGCGGCCCGAAATCGCGCGCGACCCCGCCATCAAGCAGTAAGACAAGGTTGCATTGCGCCAACGCCGACGGCCTGTGCGACATCACGAAGACCAGCTTGCCGGACGCGCGTGCCTGTGCGATCGCGAGATTGAGCGCATGGACGCCCTGATCGTCGAGATGGGCATTGGGCTCGTCTAGAATGAGCATTTCTGGCTCGCCGAAAAAGGCGCGGGCCAGCCCGATGCGTTGGCGCTGCCCGCCCGAAAGCGCGGCCCCGTCATCATGCAGCACCGTGTCATAGCCTTGCGGGAGGGCGAGGATCAGATCGTGGACGCAGGCGGCGCGCGCGGCGTCAATGATCGCCTGAGGCTTGGCATCGGGCGCGAAGCGCGCGATGTTTTCAGCCACGGTGCCGGGAAGCAGCACGACCTTCTGGGGCAAGTAGCCGAGGAACCCGCCCAGACGGTCGGGGTCATATTGCGCGAGGTCCGCGCCGTTGAGGCGGATCGCGCCGCGGATTGGCGGCCAAAGCCCGGTGAGGGCGCGGGCAAGCGAAGACTTCCCGCTGGCCGAGGGGCCGATCACCGCAACCGCATCTCCGGCAGAGGCCCGGAGGCTGATATTGCGCAGGCTCGGGGCCTCGCTGCCGGGCGGTATGACGGCCAGCCCCTCGACAGTAAGGTGCGGCGGTTGCGGGCGGGGCAGGGGCATCGGGACGTCTGGGAGATGAGCCGATAGAAGCGCATTCAGGCTGGCGCGGGCCTGAAGGGCGCGCTGGATCTGAGGCCAGTGAGCGAGGGTCTGCTCCACCGGAGCGAAAGCGCGTCCCAGCAGGACAGAGCCCGCGATCATCGCCCCTGCGGTGAGTTGGTCGCGTAAGACCAGCCACGCCCCGAGCGCAAGGATCGCGGATTGCAACAAGATCCGGCTGGCGCGGGTTGCCGCCGCAATCGCGCCGCTTCGATCTGAAGCCTGCATGCGTGCGCTCAGCGCCCGGTCGCGCAGCGCGCGCCACCTGTCCGATTGGACCTGACGCATCCCAAGGGCGCGGATCGTCTCGATGTCGCGGCGCGCAGCTTCGCCCATGTGATCGGCCTGTGCCGAGATCCGCGCCGCTTTGTGCAGCCCGGTCCGGCTGACACGCTGGTTGAGTGCGGCAAGCGCAAAGATGAGCACCGCCCCGCCGAGCGCAAAGCTGCCCATCAGCGGATGAAAGAGAAAGAGAATGCCGATGAAAAGCGGGGTCCATGGCAGGTCGAACAGCGCGCCTGGCGCGGCGGAGGCAAACAGCTCTTGCAAGGCGCGCAGATCGGCGAGCGCGAGGCTCGGACGGTCGCGCATCGCGGGCCGCTCGGCATCGCGCAGCGTCGCTGCAATGGCCGCGTCATCAAGCCGGGACTGGAGTTGCGCGCCCACGCGCGCGAGAACCCGCCCCCGCAGATGATCGAGCAGGCCCATGATCGCGAAGAGAAACACCGTGATTGCAAAAAGCACCAAGAGCGAGCTGGTCGAGCGACTGGCCAGCACCCGGTCATAGACCTGCAACATGAACAGCGGCCCGGTCAGCATCAGAAGATTGATCACCGCGCTGAACAGCCCGACTCCGATCAGCGCGGGACGGGCACCCGCCAGCGCGCGGGGCAAGATATCAGTGGGTTGCGCGCTGTCACTCGGCACCATGGCCTTGCTCCGCCATCAGGGAAGGATAATCCCGGCGCCATTCCGTTCCGCCGGCGTCCCCTACAGATGCGCGATCAACCTTAATATTTCCCTTCCATCGGAGCGATTTCCGCTCAGACCCGGGCGCTCGCCCGCCGCCCGAGATAGGCGAGCGGTGGTGCCCCGAAGGCTTTCTTGAACATGATGGTGAAGGCGGCTGGGTTCTCGTATCCGAGATCGAGGGCAACCGCTGTGACAGGCCGTCCTGTTGCCAGTTGTGGCAGCGCTGACAGCAGACAGGCTTGCTGCCGCCACGCCACGAAGCTCAGCCCGGTTTCCTTGCGAAAGAACCGTGTGAAGGCACGCCTGCTCATGCCAAGCCGTCCGCTCCAGTCGTCGATCGTCTCGTGAATATTCGGGCGTTGCATGAAGCGTCTGCAGATCGCGGCCAAGCGATCATCTCGCGGATAGGGCAGCGACAGGGGCAGGGTGGGGAGCCGCGCGATCTCATAGCCCAAAAGCGTCATCAGCGCTCCCGCCCGACCACCCAGATCATATTCGAGCGGAAGATCGAGGGCTTCGACAATCAGGCCGCGCATGAAGCTGGAGATTTCTAGAACCTGACAATGATCGGGCATGCCGCGCGCCGCATCGGGCTCGATATAGAGGCTTTGTACTCGGACCGCGCCGACCATCTGGACATTGTGGATCACGCCGGGCGGAATCCAGACACCCCGCTGTGGCGGCATGACCCAAGTGCCATAGGGCGTGGACAGCACGATAAGACCGGTCGCACCAGAGATCAGCTGTCCGCGCCTGTGGGAATGCGGCGCGATCTGACGGCCGTCGGGGTGATCGCGGGTGATCGCGACGATGGGGCGGCGAATGTGATCCACCGCGTCGATAGGAATATCTCGCATCTCTGGCCCAGTTGCGTAAGAGCGAGGCCCGCTCAAGGTGGCAGGCCAATCGCACGATCCGTAGAACGGAGGTGCCTCTTTGGCAAGTGACCCTCGCTTCTTCTCCGACCAAGGCTGATCCTATGTCCCTGACCATCACAGCCGCCCCGACACCCAGAGGGCGGGCGAGCTATTCTGTGCTCGGCGCAGCCAGCCTGTGCCATTTCCTCAATGACATGATTCAGTCGCTGCTGCCTGCCGTGTATCCCATCCTGCAGGGCCACTTTGCGCTGTCCTTTGTACAGGTGGGCTGTCTGACGCTTGTCTACCAGATCACGGCTTCGATCCTTCAGCCCTTTATCGGCGCCTATACGGATCGCAGACCGTTGCCCTATTCGCTGCCCTTCGGCATGGCGTCCTCGATGCTGGGCTTGCTGACGCTGGCCTATGCGCCAAGCTATGCGGTGCTGCTTGCGGGCGGGGTCCTGCTGGGCGTCGGCTCCTCGATCTTTCATCCCGAATCCTCGCGCATCGCCCGGCTCGCCTCGGGGGGCTCACATGGCATGGCACAGTCGATCTTTCAGGTGGGCGGCAATTTCGGCACGGCCATCGGTCCGCTTGCCGCAGCCTTCATCGTGCTGCCGCGCGGGCAGCAGGGGCTTGCGTGGTTTGCCTTGGCGGCACTGACCGGGATGATCATTCTGAGCGCTCTGGGCCGCTGGTATAAGGTCAACGGCCATGCGAAACGCCCATCCGCGAAGGCGCCGATCCGGCATGCGGTGCTGTCGCGGCGCAAGGTTCGCATGGCGATCTGCGTGCTGATCGCGCTGCTGTTTTCCAAATATATCTATCTGGCCTCCTTCACGAGCTATTACATCTTTTTCCTGATCGCGAAGTTCGGGATCGGCACGCAGCAGGCGCAAATCTGTCAATTCGTGTTCTTCGGAGCGGTCGCGGCGGGCACGGTTGCAGGCGGTCCGATCGGCGACAAGATCGGGCGCAAGCCGGTGATCTGGGCGTCGATCCTGGGCGTGCTGCCGTTCACGTTGATCTTGCCGCATGTCGGTTTGACGCCGACGGTTCTGCTCAGCGCGGTCATCGGTTTCACCATCGCTTCGGCCTTCCCGACCATCCTGGTCTACGGTCAGGATCTGATGCCCGGGCGGGTGGGCATGGTCTCGGGGCTCTTTTTCGGCCTCGCCTTCGGGATCGGGGGGATTGGTGCGGCGATGTTGGGCGCTCTGGCGGATTGGAAGGGCATCACATTCGTGTTCGACCTGTGCTCCGTGCTGCCGGTGATCGGCATACTCGCCGCCTTTCTGCCCGATACGCGTGTGCTTGAGAGGGAAGGGTAAAGGCGGCGCTTTCGCGTTGGCGGGTCGCGCGCCCTATCCAGGCACGCACAAACGGACGAGAAGCGCGAGGATCAGCGCAGGCGGCATCACCCTGAGCCCCACCCAAAGAAACTGGAGCGCCGAGACATGCAGCCCCGCGAGGCGCAGGGTCGCAAGCCACAACAGCGTGGCGAGCGACCCGGTCACCGAAAGGTTCGGCCCAAGATCCACGCCGATCATCAGGCAATCGCGCATGAGATGCCCCAAATCTCCGGCCGTGGCCGCAGCCGCCGCGGCCAGCCCGACGGGCAGGTTATTGGCAAGGTTGCTCGCGATGCCGACCCCAAGCCCGCTCAGCCCGGCGGTCAGGCGCGGGGAGATCTCAGCCATCTGCCCGAGCCATCGCCCCAGATCGGTCAAGAGCCCTTGCTGCTCCAACAGATTGACCAGCACGAACAGTCCGGCCACCAAGGGCAGCACGCCCCAAGTGAGCTGGCGCAACAGCGGCAAAGGGGATCGGCGCGTGCTCAGGCTCACCGCCAAGGCGACGCTTATCCCGGCGCCGAGCGTCGCTAGCCCCAGATCGCCGCCCAAAGCCGAGACCGTGACGAGCAGCACAGCGGAAATCCCGAGCCCCGCCGCCGCGACCCAACCGCCCGTTGACAGCACCGGCACGTCGCAGCTTGCGGGCTGCGTGCCCAGCTCATGCCGCATCACCCAGCGCAGAGAGAGATAGCTGACGAGCACGGCCACCACGGCAGAAGGTCCGAGCCGCGCGAGCCAATCTCCCAGCGACGGCAGGACGCCATGATAGAGCACAAGATTCGCCGGGTTCGAGATCGGCAGGACGAAACTCGCCGCATTGGCGATGATGGCGCAGGTGAAGAGATAGGGCAGCGGTGGCACGCGCGCATGGCGGGTCACGGCCAGAACAGCCGGTGTCAGCACGACGACCGTGGTGTCGTTCGACAAAAAGACGGTCACGCCTGTGCCCACGAGATAGAGGATCAGGAAGAGACGCCGCGCCGAACCTGCGGCTGCCTGTACGGCGCGAGCGGCAAGATGATCGAAGAGACCTTCGCGCCCCGCGACCTCGGCCAGTAGCATCATCCCGATCAAAAAGGCGTAGACCTCCCGCCCCTCGCCGATCGCATGCAAAGCATCCGAAAGCGGCAGCGCACCCAGCACAACGATCGCCACAGCGCCCGTCACCGCGAAGATCCAGTCATGCCAGCCAAAAGGACGCAGGATGACACATGCCGTCGCACATGCGGCAATGCACAGGCCAATCACCTCCACCGTCATCAAACCGCCCAACGCATCACGTCTGCTCCTCAAATCCCTAAAGAGGTCAAATCCATGACGGATCTGGTGAAACCTGTCGAGATGTCTCGACGGGGCTTGCGTTGCGAACGGGGTAGGCCTGCCTCGGAACTTGGCGGGGACAAATATCGACCGCCCGCCGACATGCCGCCGATACCCGCGTAAGGGCACCGAATCTGATGTCAGAAATGACAAAAGACCCCGCAGGGCCAAGGCTATCTGTCGCATCGATGGGGGGTGAAGTGGTGCTGCTGGAGAGATTTGAATTGTCTAGGATTTCTCCAGAGTCCATCATAAGTATCTGTTATTGAACGATTTTTTATAGCGCGTGCTAGGTGGGTATATCGAGGCAATTAACACAAAAGTTGACACAAGAAAAATGAATGAGATTCGGGGCGGCTGACGCCGCCCCTCCGCGTTTCACTACATTCGATCCCAGTCGTGGCGGCAACTGGGGCACAGGTCGTTTAGGTCGCCAGATTCGACGTCCCAAGCTTGGTCGACGGAGATGGTAAACCCGCATCGCCAACACTCTGGCCGACAATAGGGCTCTTCCACCTTGGTGCGGAAATGCCAGCTCTGCTTGGGCGTCAGGATTTCTTGCCCCTTGTCTTGCACAAGCCGCGCGATGCCATAGACAGGCTGATCGCACTCTCTGATGATGCCTGCCTGAAAAAGGTGTTCGAGGTGCTCTGCCATCTCGTAGCGCACGCGTGCGTTTTCTAGGTCATCAAAATGACTCATCGTGGGTCCTCAATATTTGTTTGAAAATATGGGGGCGCAGGTAATCCCGCACCCCCATCTATGTATAGCGTCCTAAATTCGGACTTTTTAAACATCGTGATCGAATTTTTTTTCCGATAGGCCTCAGCGGCTCATTCGGGGGCAGGCTCTTGGCCCGCGTCAGCGGGAGCCTATTGCTAAATTGTTCTGCCGTCATGACGCAGAGAAAGCATGGCGTCGTATCGCCCCTGTTGTGGCGCGCAGTCGATAAGGGCATACCCGATGTTATGGATGGTCGTGCTCGAGGCAGCGAGCGCCCGCTCTCCGCCATCTCGTTTAGAGGTGCAATCGGCCGAGGCTGTGTAAAAACTCGCCCCTGGTCTACGACTGCCGGAACGAGGTTCTCGTCAGGCCGGGAACCCGCGTGATCGTTCCGCTTATCGACGATACTGACCCTCCCCACGGAATTCTGTTCGTGTCGGATTCAGGGAATCTGAGTTTTCACACAGCCTCGGCCCTCAGCGGACGCATGTTCTAGGCGCAGCGAAGGCCCGGTCACAGCCGATTTTGTTGAAAAACTCTTCGATCAGAAATTTGCGCGGAAGACTTGGAATTCCGTTCGCCAAAACCGAAGGTTGGGAAACACAGTTTTGTAGAGAGCTGTTTGGCAGACGAATATTCTGAAAACTGACAGCAGCCGCTCAAACACAGAGTTTTTCAACAAAATCAGCCCAAAACGGACATGAACCTCGCCGACTCAGCATGGGCATCGTACCCAAGGCAGTCGGCTTACATTCATTCGCGGCAGCCTCAATAAGTACGTCAGCTAATAGAAGAACGGCAAGCTCCACTGTGGACTAGGGTGTAGAGGCACTTGGCCGGGTGGCATCCGATGGCGGGATGAAGAAAACTCGTTAGCATGGACTTACGTTCTATCGGAAACGTAGTGCTCCCACACGGCTCCGCAGAAGGTTAGGAGCGTGCACATCACCCAGATCAAGACGAGCGCACCACTCGGAGCCCCACCCCAAGAGATCGGGCCAAACGGCGTTTCGAATGCGAATGCAAATTGCGCGGGGACTATCAGGATAAGCCCGGAGCTTATGCAAGCCGTGAAGAGCCGCCTGAACATGAAGCCACGGTCGAGCATGCGGAAGACGATCCTCACGAAGACGGTCGTGACCAACGCGGCAGTCCCGGACCAGATGAAGGATATCCCGAGCTCAAACCAGCCTATGAGAAAGACGGCCGCGAACGTCGCCGCCAGTATCCGGTTCGTATTCAGCCACTCTCCTGATCGAACGGGCTCCTTCCCGTGACCCAGCCAGTACCAAACCAACATTTCGACGCCAGAACGTTCGCTCTCGTCCACTATTGCGTCGAGCTTTTGTCTTATCGCTTCTGCCTGTTCCAAGCCGTTAAGATTCTTCACTGATCGGTGGATCTTCTCGGCCTTTTTTAACCACTCTTTGCGGGTGTTTTCACTGCGCACGGACGGCCTCGGAAACGTACACTGGCTCGACGTTCCGATAGCGGTCAATGTCGATCTCTTCACCTGTGCTCTCATCGAGCATCGTCTCAGGCACGTCCCATGGGCTCTTGAACGTGGCAAGTGAGGCCTTCGTAGACGGTGACACTACGCGGTAGACAACTCGCAGGTTGCCCTCGGACACTCGCTTCGCTAGCGCGCGCATTAGTTCGGCTTCGCTTGGAGCACCGACCAAATCCTTGAAGCGGTTCAGCGTCACCTCCCGGTACGTCAGCGCATTGCGAAGCTTGCCGACCTCGGTGTCGAGGCGGTTCTCCCAATCTGCATTTTGACGTCTCTGGAACATCATTCCTCGCTGTTCACCTTGATGATTGCGTCAAGCACTTCGTCGTATTCATCTCGAGATAGCCCGGCAGTGAAGATTATCTCGTTAATGTCCTCGGACAGAATTGCGTTTATTCTCTTAACCTTACCGAAGTAGTAAGAAACGCGGACCTTTTCGCAGTATGCCTCCGGATCACCGACGGTGAACTGCTTAATGACTTCTGTCATTACGCTAGATTTAAGTATACCACCTTGTTCCGCCTGTGAGCTGGATTGTATTCGGTCACCTCGGTCATTTCTGTGCTGCGCCTCATAAAGGTCGAAGTTTTCGGAGACTTCCTGCTTTTTCTGAAGGTCCGAGAATGAGTTCTTCGCCGTCGATAGGCTGAGTTCGCTTATCAAGGTTGTTTCGACCAGTCCGTTCACCTGCTTGAGCATCGCGTTTGCCGTGCCTGAATAGGAGATTGGATGCTCTGCTCGAGGACTTAGGCGCACTTCTACGAGGCCATCTCGGCGAATTTTCAAGACGTCAACGGCGCGAAACCGGACCCTAGGTGCTAGATATACTTCCTGACCAGCGACCTCCGTCAGTACGCCTCGTTTCCGCCGATACTCCGTTCTAGCGGTTTTGACGACGAGCGCGTCGGTATCTCCGCCGTCGCCGATTCTAACCTCGGTTACAACCGGGTGGGTTGGGTAGGCTGCAAAGAGGTACTCGCCTGTCCCAGGGAAACCCTTGTCCTTTGCCCAAGCACTGACTGCTTCTAGCTTTATTGCACCACGAATACTATCTAGGTAGTCTGTGCCAAAATGGAACAGGCGCACATGCTTGTTGCCATGCTCTTCAGCTTCACGAATGATCCCAATCAGGTCGTTCCGCGTTATCGCTCCACTCGACAGCGCTGGTTCAATCCGATCCTCGATCATTTGCTTCCAACTTGAAGCAGAATGGGACAATTTCTTGTCTCGTAGGAAGACCCGTACAGCGTCTAAGGTCGCTTGGTTTTCAAGGACCTCGAAAAGTAATTCTTGGCTAATTTCTTCGTTAAGGTTGTGCTTATTCATCCGGCGCCCGCTTGCTTCCTTGGATACAGAATCACCCCCAAGGATCCCAAAATCTACATATTGTGCGTTGAGCATCACACGGCCACTACCAATTTTCAACTTATCCCGCTTCGTCTAAGGGGCGCAACCGGAGCAAGCGGATGAACCGGCGGCGATGACCTACAGATTAACACATCTGTGTGGTCGTTGCGCGGTACCCGAGTTCGGTTTCCTTCAGGTCACCATTTCTAACGGCAACGTACGATGCCAGCGGAAGACGCTCTCCTGACCTCCAATGGCTCATCGACCTCGCAATCGCAGCGAAAGACAGGACTAGTGAAAATGCACGATGGCGTCGCCTGACCCGGTAAATGGGCAAAGGCCTGTCACGGCTGTGCTGTTATCCACTGAATCAAGGCGCGATGATGGCAAGGAGGCTGGGCACGGTCGGTTCGGGTATCCCGGCGCGACCGAGGAGAGCCGCGCCGGGCCGACAACTACCCAAAAAGCCACTATAGCCGAAAATGGCTAGATTTCATAGGGATGCGCCAAAACGGTTGTCGCGTGATGAGGGCAATGCAACGGGTTTCCGGGGGCGGTTTCGGGCATGTGCACCAATTCCGGCGAAAAAATTTTCCCAAATTCGGGGTGTCGCCCTTTCTGGAAGGGGGCCGGGTCATTTCCGGCTGGGTCCCCCGGTCGAAAAGCGCCTCACTGTTGCGCCATACGGGCCAAATCGGGGTGTGCGGGGCATTTTGTTGCTGAATCATGTAAACCCTTTTTTGCAGAGCAACTCGCTCGCAGTTACCGAGGCGCGTTTGGGATCCTCCCCCATACCCCCCTTGCGGGTCCCTAATGCATTGAAAAATAATGATAAAATAGTGTTTTGGGCAAGGTCGCGACTGCGCGTTCAAGCCCGCTGACGCGGGCCTTCACCGAGCCTGAGAGCCAGCGAGCTTATGTTATGACGATTCCACCAGTCTCGACGCGCTCAGCGGGGGTGACGGACGATCAGGCAGCGAGCCGCTTAAGAGCGTTCGAAACGGTCATCGGTGCCCAGCGCTTGCCTCTGGGAGTGGGCAGCGCGGCAGCGTTCAAGGCATCCGCGATCTGCGCCAATGTCGAGCCGGAGTTGCGCATCGGGAGGATGATCTGGGCGACACGCTGGGCGGCGGCGTCAGCCGCCTCGCGGGCAGCCTCGTTGCGCTTCATCGTTGCATCGCGAAGACCGCCGAGCTGGACGCCTCTGGCCTTGGCTTCTTGCAGCGCGGCCTTCGTTCTTTTGCTGATGAAGTCGCGCTCTTGCTCGGCTAGAGCCGCGTAGATATGAAGCTGGAACTTATCCGCGTGAGGCATGCTCGCGACCCTTATTTTCAAGGCTGAATTGTCCATCAGAGCCGCGATGAAGCTGACCTTGCGAGACAGTCTGTCCAGCTTCGCCACGAGCAATTCCGCGCCCTCAGAGCGGGCCAGAGCAATCGCTTTTTGCAGCTCCGGGCGGTCGTCCTGCTTGCCGCTCAGGACTTCCGTGAAGGTGTCCAGCACCTCAAAGGGGGTGTCGCTGTAGTTATCGAGGAAGAGGGCAATATCGCGGTCCTGAGCTTCTAGCCCGAGGCCACTTTCGCCCTGAGATTGGGTGCTGACGCGGCGGTAAATCACATACTTCCGGACCATGTTGAGAGCCTTTCAAAATCGTCAACGTTCGTTGTGATCTTTATACGGCTTCCGATGCATGATTCACGAGTCTTTTCAACATGTTGCGCATCACAAAACCGTTTCTAGATTGGCTCCAATGCGGTGTGAGAGGCGTTTCGACCGGATGATCACGAAACGTGTTATAGTGTAACATTTTGTGAGGTTGCATCTGTTGGGCGTTGTTGCAGAAGTCAGCGCTGGAAG
>NZ_JHEH01000012.1 GCF_000715505.1 Thioclava dalianensis | reverse complement strand
TCAGCTCCCCGAGATCGGCCTTGATGCGCGGACCGGCAAGATACCAAAACCCGGTCACCAGTAGCGTCGAGGCGGTGACAACCGCCGTAATGTTTCGGGCGAATGCGACCCACCCCTCTTTGGTTTCCTTTCGCATGGCCGTCATGCCCCCTCCAATCGCGCATAAAAAAGCCCGCCTGCGGCGGGTCGTGGTCGTTCTAGTGTTGTTTGCTCAGCTCTCGGCCTTCAGCTTGCCCCTGAAGCTCGTGCGCAATCCGCTCGACTTGGCAAAGCTATGCGTCACGAGATCGACGATGAATGTCCGGCCGTCGAGCACCGGGCGCACGCCCGAGAACAGAACAGGCTGCCCCGCCATCAGCCCGGGGCGACCGACAATCGCGCAGCTCACCTCAATCAAGCCCCGCACGATCTCGCGCGCCGCAGCTTTCGCGGCGGCCTCGGCCTCTGCCTGCGAGCTGTAAGGATCGCGCAGGACGTGCTCGCCGACACCGTCCGGATCGGCGGGCACGATGATCTCCTGCCGCTTTGCCCCGCGCCGATCCTGCCAATAGGCTTTGACCGTGGCGAAGCGATCCACATCGGTCTCCGACATGCGGCATGAGCCCTCAATGATGGAGGGCGGCAGCACCACCGCAGGTGCAATCGCAGCACCCTCCGCCGTTTTGCCTGTCCCGCGCTCCAACCAGAGCAGCACGCCGTTCTTGATCGTGAAGAGCGCACCGTGTCGGCGTGCAAGACGCTCGAGGAAGTTCAGATCGGATTCGTCTTGCTGCCCGATCCAATGATAGACATGGCCTGAGACCGCCGCCGCGATCTTCACCTTCAGCCCGTACGCCTTGGCCTTCTCTTCCACGATGGCCTTGACCGAGGCGTTATCCCAATACTTGGTCTTGCTCGCCTTCATCTCAGAGCGCAGATCGGCGGAATGCCCGCGCACCGAGATCGTGTAGGGCAGACAAGAGAACGCAACCCGGTCGATGATATAGGCCCCGACAAAGCCGCCCCCTGCCCCATTGCTCAGCGACACGCGGACCACCGCGCCCCGCCGGGGCGATTGGATATGCGGGGCGCTATCCTCAAAGACCAGCTCGAGAGTGTCCGAGCGGATCCCCTCGCGATCGGTGATGGTCAGGCTGACCAGCCTATTGAAGAACGGCCCCGAGACCGGGACGCCATCCACCGTGACCTGAATGCTTGGATGCGTCATCAGTCCCACAACCTCACTGGCTGGCGCGCCTGATCCTGCACCGCCAAATCGGGCAGGATGATCTCGACCCCCGCAGGCAGACGATGCGCGATGTCTGCGATCTCCGGATTGGCCTCGAGCACCTGCGCGACCGCCCCCGCCTGCACGCCATAAGCGCGCAGGCAGATCAGATCCAACGCATCGCCCGTGGCGGTGATATAGGTACTGGCCATCAGATCACCCCCAACAGTGAGAGCAGCGAGAACCCTGCGCCGAGACGCTTCACCTCAATCGTGTAGGCATTGCGCCCCGGCGCGCCGAAGCGGTCATGGAATGCGCGATCTTCATCGATCTTCTGGATGGCATGGCTTCCAAAGACCTTGCCGCCCAGCGACACCAGCATCAGCGGCACGCCCGAGGTGGCCGCAAGCCGGACACTCTCCAGCGTCCCTGCCCCGCCAAACTCTTTGGGAAACAGCACGCCCGTGATCGTGACCACCTCGCTGCGCGGCCCGGTCCATTGCAGGGCGTTAAACCGCCCCGCCGTTTCAATTTCGGCCCAGCTGGTATCGAGCTTGCGCCCGACGCCCGTATAGCCAAAGCCATGCGCATGGAACATGAACGGCCCAAGGGCCATCGTGACTGGTCCCGCCATATCACCCCCTTAATCAGAAAAACTGGCCGAGATCGTGGCCGCGACCCGCTGCCCGAGCCGCTCAGAGACAAGATCCGCAATTGCCTCCGGATCCGAGACGCCAGACGGCACTTGCACGGTGAAGTTCTCGATCTGGACGCTCACCGCCCCAGAGGTCGCCGCAGGTTGGGCCGCGACGGGCGCTGCCGCCACCATCGCAAGGCTGGCCGCCCGCAGCCCCTGCACACCCTGGTGCAGGCGCGACAGACCTGGGCTGCGTCCGACAGGCCGCTGCACCGCAGACGACAACGACGTGCGCATCGCGTCTTTCGCCTGCGAGACATTCAAGATGCCGCCCGATTGCGAGGGCACGAACCATTCCGAACGCGGCGTGTTCTCGTTCACCAGGTACGGCAGCCCCGTGCGCACGGGCCCACCCGTTGCGCGCGCACCCGCAGGCTTTGGTACGGGACGCGGCCCCGTCCCCGCAAAGGGCAAAGCCAGCAGCCCCGCCCCCAGCTGATCGACCTTATCCAAGGCTCGATCGAGCTGCGTCGTGTCGATCTCTGGTGAGACGGCAATGTCATCCAGCCCGCTGATCGCCTGCCCGGTATCTTCCGCCGCAGCGCTGGCGGTCTTCAGCTCGGCCTCGACATCGGCCAGATCGGATTTGCGCGCCTCCAGCTGATCGCGGAACGGGGCCGCCATGGCTGCCGTCATCGGCCCATCGCCCAGATTTGCGATCTGCCCTTCGATCCCGGCGATTTGCGCGCGAAGATCTTCCGCTTCACTCTTAAGCTGCGTGATCCGGCCCGAGGATGCCTCAGGCGCGCCGCCCTCATTCGCAGGCGGACGCGTCCAGTTCATCCCCGTTTCAACCGGCGGCGCTGTTCCGTGCACCTTTTTGAACAGCCAGTCATATCCGCCCATCACCGAGCCCAGCCCCGGCAGGGACCGGAACAGGCCCTCCATGCCCTCCCGGTTCTTGGCCTGGAACCCGGCCAGATCTTTGGGGTCCTTCGGCAGGCTCTTCATGGCCAGGAAGGCCATTGTGCCCGCAGAAAACGCTTTCCAGCGAATGCCAGACAGGCTCCGCTCGATGAGCTTCGACTGCATCCCCACCGAGGTTGCGAGCCCCGCCATCTCGGCGCTCGCCGCCGCGCGGAACCCCACGAAGCGCGCCAAGGCCGGCGCAAAATTCGGCAAGAGCCGCGACGTCCAGCGCAGCGGCGTGATGAGCGTTGAGAGCGCGAGCTTCGGCAGGCGCAGCAAACCTCGAAACGCGCCGCCCAAGCCCAGCAGATCCCCTGCCGCAAAGGCCGCACGCGCGCCAAAACCGACAAGGCCAAAGCGCAGGATCGCCATCGTGCCGATCAGCCCACCCGCAGCCGTTAAGAGCGCCCCGCCAGCTACGGCCAGACCACCCACCGCCGCTGCGCCGACCAGAAGCCATTTGACCAAGGGCTTGTGCTCCTTTGCCCAAGCCGTGAAGCTCTCGACAATCGGGGTGGCCGCCTTGAGCAGATCGTTCAAGGGCGGCAGGACCGCGTCACCGATGGTGATCCCGAGGCGGCTCATCTGATTGCGCATCAGCTGGAGATTGTTCGCCGTGGTCTGGGCGCGGGCGGCATATTCTTTCTCCGCACTGCCCGCGTAGTTTTGCTGATCCGAGACCAAGCCGACAGATTCGCGCACGAGATCGAGATTATTGATCAGCGGGGCCAGGGCGCGCGCCTCATCGCCAAAGAGATCAGAGGTGACGGATGCCTGCAGGTGTTTGGGCAGCGCGTTGATCTTCTCCATCACGTCAATCGTCGTGCCGACCGCATCCTTTTGCATGGACTTGGCGACCTTGGCAGAGCTCAAGCCGAGCTTCGCAAAAGCTGCCTGTTGGCGATCCGTCGCACTCTCGCCCCGGGCCAGCGCCTTGCCCATATTCCGAAACGAGGTGGCCGCGACATCTGCCTCAGCGCCCGCAGCAATCATCGCCGTCCCGAACGCCATCGTTTGGGTCGGCGAGAACCCTTTGACAGCGCCATCCACCGCAACCCGCTTGGTAAAGTTCAACACATCGGGCGCGGTTGCCGCCATATTGTTCGACAGATGGTTCATCGCATCGAACAACGACGCCGTCTCATCGAGGGACAGACCGAGGGCTGTTTTGATCTTCGCCATCGACTCGCCTGATTGATCGGCAGAGATATCAAACGCGACCCCGATCTTCGCCGCCATCTCGGCGAATTTGGAGAGATCTTTGGTGGCAATCCCCGACTGCCCGCCCGCGGCCACGATCTCCGCCAGACCATCGGCTGCAACCGGGATATGCGTCGACATCGTCAAAATATCGTCGGACATCTTCGCAAACCCATCGGGCGCCTCAAAGTTCACCACCTTGCGCACATCCGACATGGAGCTTTCAAACGCCACGGCCTCCTGAACCACCCCCGACAGCCCCGTGAGGATCCGACGCCCCGATTGCATGGAGGCATGACCCGCGATCGTCAGATTGGCCGCCGTCGCAAGCGAGCGATCCATGCGCGCGCGGCCCTCCGCGATGCGCTTTTGCATGGTTTCCACGCGCTGCATGCGCTCAACCTGTCGCCCAAAGGCGGTGGTGACGCGATCAATCGATCCGGCGAGCCTGCGCTCCTCGCCCGACAGATCGCCCATGTTCACGCCCGTCTCGCGCAGCTGCCCGCGCAATCCAGACAAGGTGCGGCGGTTACGCTGGTGTTGCGCCTCAAGCCGCCCTGCCGCCGCCCGCGCCCGATCAAACTCACGGCGCATCTGGGCTGAGGGCTGACGCGTCGTGGTGATCGCGTGCTTGAGCTGGCGCACGCGCTCACGCGCCTGCTCAAGGGCCTGCCCGGATTTACCGACCACCTGCTGTTGCTTGCGGAAATCCTCGATCAGCTTGAGCGGCCCGCGCATCTTTTGCAGACGGCCCATTTCCGTGCGCACGCCATCGGCAAAGCGCCCGGTGACGGTCCGCATCTCGCGCAGCTTGCCGGAATACTGATCGACGGCCTTGATCGACAGCTGGGTCTGAATACGCTTGGTGGCCATGGCTCTCGCCCTCTCATTGAACTACATTCAAGGCATGGAAAGCCTTGCGATGATCTTCACCGCTCTGATGATCGCCGCCGCGCTCGCGGCGACGATCCTGATTGGGCTTTTTGCAGTCGGGCTTTGGGGCGCGCTGGCCTTCGCAGGTCTTCTGATCCTGCTCTACCGAGCCGTCACGCATCGCAGCGCGCCGTTGGGCCCGATGCGGCGCGATCAGCTCAACGCGTTCCAGCGCCCGCTCTCAGACGGTTGAGATCACCCGGCCTGGGTTGCCTCCCAGATCTCGCGCGCACTCTCTTGCCAGAGCTCAAAGGCGCTGATCTTCATCGCCAAGATCTCGGAGAGCGGCGTGGCCAGCACCCGGGCCACGAAGCCGGCGGCAAAGCGCAGATCCTTTGCTACTCCGCCGCCCCGCCGTTTCCCGAATCCGCCCCCTGCTCTGCCGCAACTTGGGCCTGATAGGGATCGAGAACGCGCCGGGTGATTTCGCGATAATCGCTTTCCTTCACCTTGAGCAGCACCGCGCGGTCCACCCCAGCCATGCCCGTGAGCAAAGCGATCCGCTGCTCGACCGCCGAGCCCGCCTCTTCCACCGCAATCGCCGTGCCAAGATCGGGCTCATCAAAGACCAGCTTGTCGATCCTGGTCTCGCCCACGGTGAGCGGGCGCTTGAGCGCCACTTCAATCGGATACTCCATGGCTCCCCCTTATAGCATGAGTGCGGAGCGGATGTCGCCGGTCTGGCTGACACCGCCCACCGAGAAGTCGAAATCGTCGATCTCGAAGATCTCCGCCCCGTCGATTTCCAGCTTGGCGTAGTTCTGCACCACGGTGCATTTCATCTCGGCCTTGTCGCCAGGCTTCCAGTTGCCCGCATCGGGCGCAACGAGGCGTCCGCGCACGTAATAGACCGCGCTATGGGTCACGCCGTCTTCATCGACATGTGCGCCGGTCACCATGAAGACATGCTCCGTGCCGGGCTTGCCGGTCATCAGCTTGAGGGTGGCCGGATCAAAGGCCGTCATGGTGAATTCGAGATCATCATGCTCATAGCCCATGCTGGCCTTGCGCTCTTTGATCATACCGCCATTGCGGAAGCCTTCGTTCTTTTCCTTGGGCAGCGCGATCGAGACTTCAGAAAACTGTCCGACCTTCACGTCTTCATTGGCCCAGAGCGCGCAATTGCGCAGGATATAGGCGGGGGTGGATTTCATAGCTGTCACTCCTTGTCAGCACGAGAGAATGGACGCGAAGGCGCAGCGCGCGCCTTCACGGGGGGCATAGGCAAAGGGATCGAGGGGGAGCTTACGAGGCCGCCTGCAGCGCCGTCGCAGTCAGATCAAGGTAATACTGGATGTTGCGATGCGCGATGAAGCGGATGTCTTCCATCGGTGCGGGCGGCTCGAACTCCATCGACAAGGTGATTTTGCCCGCCGCCATTTGCGTGGGCTCGTTGAGCGTCTCATCGATCCAGACCCGCCCGCCGATGATCGCGCCCGAGGCCTTGAACGTCCGCATCGCCGCGTTGCCGCTCTCCAACATGAACTTCAAATTGGCCGCCGAGAACGGCTTGTCGACGAATTCCAGATAGGCCTTTTCCATCGCCTCATTGATAAAATCCGCCGTGCGGCGCACCGCGAGGAACACCCAGAGATCCTCGTCGGTTGCAGAGCGGTTGCCCCAGGTGATGAAGCCCGAGCCCATATTGATGATCGTGCCAACATGGGCCTCATTGAGATAGTCGGCCTGCGACCCATAGGTCACCGTGCGCGAGGCCCCGCCAATGCCGTTGATCGCTTTGTTCGACAGCGAGTGCCAGAAGCCCAGATTGGTATCGACCCGCGCCTGTACCCCGGCAAAGCGCGCCGAGGCCGGGCGGGCCACATAGGCGCTGGCCGTGGTATCCCAGACCAAGACTTTCGGGTCGACGACGTAGATCCGCTGCGAGCCGATCAACTCACGATAGGCAATGGCATCTTCATCGGTGGTGTCGGGCCCATCGACAAAGGCCACAGCCTTGAGCTGGTCGAGCACACCGATCAGCTCGGCCACGACTGGGTTGGTGGTCGCACCATCGCCGGAGGTAAAGCCGGGAATGGCGATCAGCCGCGGCTTGATGCCGAGCTGGGCCTCGGCCTTTTTGAGCGCATGCACGCCGGTCAGGGTCGTGGCATCACCCACCAGATTGGACAGGGTGGCCGCCGTATCTTCGCCCTCTTCCACACGGATGACGATGGTATAGGCGCCGACCTGGTCGAACACGTCATCGACCGCGTCTTTCAACGTGCCGGTCTCGCCGAGGCCCGCCGCCTCCGTGGGCGTGCCTTTGAGCAAAACCGGCGTGTTGAGCGGAAACTGATTGGGATCCGCATCGGGCGCTGTGCCCAGAAGGCCGACAACAGCGGTCTGCGCGATCTGTACCAAAACGGGCGTTTCATTGGATTCCTGCAGGCGCGTGCCGTGGTGGAAACTTGCAAAGCTCATGGCGTTCTCCTTTGCCAAAAGAAAACCCGGCAGGATCTGCCGGGCGTATCCCGGCATCCACCGGGGTCAGGGTTTGGGCTCAGTGCCCGATTGAGGAGTGAGGGCCGCGCGTTAGAAACGCGCGACCAGCGTGACCACGTCTTCCGGCACCTCGGGCCAAGCGGCATCCGCCCTGAAATCCGCCTCGCCAGCTTGCGAGAGATCAGCACAGGTCGCGCGCATGGCGGCGATCCATTCGGTCATCGAGGTGGCGCCTGCGAGCGTCGCCTTTTCGTCCTCGGAGCGCGCCGAGGCCGCTTTGCCGGAGATAACCGCGACCGAGGCCGAGATGTTCATCTGTGCTTCGGCGGAGGCCACGGCGTAGATGCGACGGCGGCATTCCGCTTTGGCCTCCGCGCTGCGTGCTACAGAAAGGCCATTCGCGATTTCATCGGCCGAGAACCCCAGACCGAGCGCATTGTCGGAATCGACATTGTAGATCGTGGCACTGTCGCGCTTGATGTTTATAAGCATTTTGGTCTCTCCTTAGACAGTAACGCCAGGGCTGTTTGTAAGAACGTTCTGACCGACCGTCCCACCATCGAGAAGCTTTGTTGTGCCCTCAGATGTCAGGTTGCCCACCGAGACGATGGCGCACCCCTTAGAGACATCGCAAATAAGCGCTCCATCGCCCGTGATCGTACAAAACTCCAATCCGAGAAGAATTGTCTCGCGATAATTAGGCCCTGCAAAATGCGCTGCGTCAGCAGGGATTGTCAGGTGCGACCTGTAGAACCGCACGTCGATCGTCGTTCCAGCGATGTTATTACCAACGCGGATGAAATTGCGCCGAAACGCCAGCCATCCCAGGCCAGTATCTATGGGCGTATCGCAGACGAGCCGAACGCCGCGTGCGATAAAAGAAAACGGTGCATAGGCATAAACCATACGCTTGACGCTATTCAGCCCACTGCTGACATCGCATTCGATATGAATCTCGGGATGGCTGTCCACATCCGACCAATCACTATCCCATCGCGCGACCTCGACAACCGTATTGTCGGTAAAATTGAAGTCGTCGTTGGCACCATCCATATTGTAGGACTGACCCTGCCGCAGGCGGATAGTCGTCTTGCCACCGTTGCGCGCCATACTCATCGCCTTGCCGAAGTTCTTGAACGGATGGCTCACGCTTCCATCATTGGCGTCGTCACCCACATCTCCGTCGACATAAAACAGGACGGTGTCATACATCGTATCGATTGCACTCTCGATACGGTCGCGCGCCGTCTCGAAATAGCTTTTCAGCTCCGTACACGAGGTGATCAAGTTGTTGATTTGCTCGGTGCTTGTCATCTGAAGACTCCTTAATTGTTACCGTGCGCCTTGCGGATCACGTCCGCTTGGCGCAGCTGTTGAAGTTGAAGGTTTGCGACAGCTGAAGCTGTGCTGATCGCCAGATCAAACAGAGCATCATCGGGCGCATTTACGATGACCAACCCGTCCTGGACCCGCGAGAAGCTCAGGACATAGTCGACCAGATAGGTGATCGCCCCGGTCTGGCGCGCCACCACGTCATTGCCCGCCCAGATCGCGATCAGATCGCCATCCGCATCAAAAAACCCCATTTCGCGCACCGCGAAGGCCGGGGTGTCGGGATCGAACTCCGCCTTCACGCGCCAGGCATTTGTGCCCACGATGTGGCGGCTCTCGATGGGCTGGCGCGCAAGCTCGCGCTGCAAGCTGGTCTGGGAATAGCTCGGGGCGTAATTGGCCCCGCTGCCGTCACCAAGCGCAATATGCGTGATGGCGACCGCTGTTCCCGATCCGGCGGCGGCGGTGATCTTGGCCTCCGCGATATCGGTCAGAAGTGTTGTCGGCATTAGCCCCCTGTCCTCCTTTGTACGTCATGGGTTTTCTGATCGACGGCGCGGCCCCGCGCCGCCACTCTCATAAAAGCCGCGACCGGCACGCTGGCCGGTCGAGGGTGCAGCTCATGGGTCGCGCTGGAGATCCGCCGCGCGCGCAAACCGCTGCGCAGGATCGGCCCGGTTTGAGCGATCTCCGGGCGCGGCCCGGGATCGACCTCCGCTTGGTGCAGATGCGCAGGGCGCGCGCCCGTGCGCAGATAGCCTGCGGTTTCAAACCGCTCGCCCAGCCGGAAGATCAGCTTGCGAGAGACCGGCGCCACCCGCTGCACAACCGCATTCATCGCGGCCACCATGCGCGTGTCGATCGTGTTCTCACTCTCGCCATAGAGCGAGCGGCCCGCATAGGCGGTCACGCGGAAGCTGCCCGCCTCCAGCCCATCGGCCACGCCGTCCGGCTCGAACCATTCCAGCAGCTCGGTATCCACATCGAAGGCAGACAGCGCGTGCTTGATCGCATAGGGCGTGCCCTTGTAGCGGTGCACCTCGGCGCTGGCCGCAATGACGCGGCGCTTGATCGCCTCTGGCCATGCCGAGTCCCAAGTATCTACCGAGGCCTCCCATGCGAGGTGATCGAGCCAGCCCACATCCACCACGCTTGGGTCTTTCGAGATCATCTCGACGGGCAGCGCAAACAGCCGCTCCTCCAAGATATCGAGCGCCTTGGCCAGCGGTGTCGCCGTGGGCGGCAGGAGCGTGTTGGTCACATCAAACATCGCGCCATCCCCCGGTGATGGATTGCAGCGTCACGGTGATGCCGGTGCAATGCGGGGCCTCAAACGGGCCGATATCAACATCTGCCGCAGGCGAGATCAGCTCGACATCCACCACCCCCTGGACGTTGAGCGCCGCCGCAATCGAGGTCCGATAGAGCTTGCGCCCAATCCGGATGCGCCCATTCACAAAGGCCTCTGCCGCCGCCTGCGCCGAGGCCTGCACCGCCGAGGCCGTCTCAGGCGTGGTCACATACAAGACCGCCTCAATCGCGTAGGGCACGATCTGCGCTGACACCACGCTCAGCTTATCCGCAACGGGGCGGCGCTTATCGGTGGTGCAATGCGCAAACACCGCATCCAAGAGCGCCGCATCCGCCGTGCCATCGCCCGCGCTCGAGAGCACAACCATCTTGGGCTCGGCAGGCGGGATCGGCGGGTCGAGCCCGTGATTGGGCCCGTAGACCGCCACATCGACCACACGGTCATCGGCCTCGAGCGCCCAATAGACGTAAGAGCCTTCCGTGCCATGCGGTGACCACGCCTCAATGACCAGCTGGATCCGCGCCCGGAAGGCCGCATCGCTTTCCAGCACCGGAGTGTCCGGATCGCTGTCATCGAGCACCTTGCGCACAACCCCACGATTGGCCCCGATCTGATCGAGATCATCGCCCCGCGCGGTCGACAAAAACACCGAGCGCAGCGCCGCGTTGATCCGGTTTTCCAAATACAGCTCGCGCGCCGCTGCCGCCTCGGTGAGATAGCGCATGGGGCTGGCCGCGATATTGCGCGCCAATGCCATGATCTCTGAGACCTTTGAGGCCTCGAACACGTCCGTGAGCTGGGCCTCCAGCTCAACCAGGCGTGCCTCAAGGATGGCGTCAAAATCCAGCACCCCGATGGCGCTCGGATCGGGCAGCGTCGTGAGGTCCAATGCAGCAAAGCGGCTCATGCGGATAGGCTCCAGTTCTCAACGCGGTCGCGCAGGACACGCACGGTTTGCAGGCGATCAGCGACGGTGCTCAAATCCCCGATATGCGCCTTGGGGCGGTAGGTGCCGGTGAGCGTCATCAAGATCGCCCCACCTGCCGCCCCTTGGACCTGCACATCACTCAGCTCAAACCGCGGCTCCCACCGCTCCAGCGCCTCGGCGATGGCCACATACAGCGCCAGCACATTGGCCTCGTTCATCGGTGCATCGATCAGCGCCGGGACATTGGAGCCAAATTCGCGCCGGAAGACGCGCGTGCTCACACGCGTGGCCAAGACGGTCAGGAGGCTTTGCACCACCTCCTCCCATCCCGCGACCGCGTCTCCAGTGTCGTGATTGAGATCCACGGGCGCGCCTCACGCGCCCGAGCGATCAGCGGGATCATCCGCCTTCGCAGTGGCAGGTTTGGCGGATACCTTCGGCGCGATCGGACCGGCAAGCCCGGTGCCGTAGGGCGGCAGGTAGTATTTCGCCTGGGGCGACGCGAGCGTGAGGATCTCGCCCAATTTGCGATGCCGCCCGCCGATCTCGCGCGCGGTCGTGACTTCATATTCCGCCAGGGCGGGTTTCGTGACTTCTTTGTCCGCCGGGGCGGGTTTCGTGACGTTCATAGGTCTCTCCTTGGATTTTGGGCTATCCGCCCGCGAACACGTTTTCCGAGCCGCTCGCAACGCTCGACCCGCAACTGACGGGATCTCCGACGCGCCCAATCGGCTTGCCGTTGACGAAGACAGTTGAGGACCCCGAAGCCAGCACGCCGCCGTGGCACACATGCTCGGGGTTACAATGCACCGCCCAAGCGTCGCCCTGACGGTGCACCGCAATGCCATTCACAAACGCATTTTCGCTGCCGCCTGTGCTGGGGCGCGACGGCCAAGGCCCATGGCCCGTGCCCATATCGCCCTTTCGTGTGACCGCAGGCATCAGTTCAGATCGATGCGCGGCGCATCGTTCACAATACCGGCCTCGGTGAGCGTGATCGTACTGCCCCCCACCTTGATCACGATAGACGCCCCGCCCCCGCTGATCGTGATGCTGGCGCCCCCGACGGAGGCCAGCACATATTCATCCCCCGCCGCAGACGGACGCCCGTTTGCATCCGAGTTCAGACTGCCCTGAATAACCGCGTCATAGAGATCCCCGCTTTCCGACAGGAGCTGCACCTGCTGGCCGACCGAGGGCGGGTTATGCGTCTTGTTCGCACCTGCCGAGGGTTCGGCCCACGGGATCCAGCCGGTGATCATCTGCGCATCGCCCTCTTGCAGCTGCACCCGGGCCACGCCATTTCCCGCATCGACCTGCGTCACAACCCCGGTGCGCAGCTGGGCGCGCTGGCGGCGTTCCAACTCACCCACCCTACGGCGCAGATCATCGATAATATCAGACAGGCTCGCCATCAGATCGGCTCCGCTTCGTTGCTGGCTTCGGTGAACACGACATCGCGCGCCACCCCGCCAAAGCTGTAAAGCCGCAGCGCCTGCGCATCGCGGCGGGTCATGCCCGTCAACAGCTCAAAAGCGGAATAGGCCGCGCTGGCCCCCTCTCCGATCAGCTGCTGGAACAAGCTCCGTTGCGCCATGTCCTGCGCCTCCATCAGCGCCAGAAAGCGCGGCCATGGACCGCCCTCTGGCAAGGCCTGGCCGAGGCGCGGATCGGCAAAGACCTCGAGCGTCAGTTTCATCTGCCCTGCCGCAAGGCGCACGTTTTCCGCAGCACTGCTCGAGCGCACGGTTTCCTTGGCCACATAGGCTTGCACAAAATCCCCAAAGACCTGCGCCCACGGATTGTCCGGATCGCTCAGCACCCGCGCGATCTGCACATCGAGCACATCGATCACCGCCTCAAAATGCGCATCCGTCGCCGGAAACCCCTCAACGATGCTGGAGGCCCCGGTGTCCTTGTCGGTCTGCGCCATGGTGAGCGAGACGCCGCAGTTGAAGACGATATCCACGCGCCCGTTTGCGCGCAGGCCCGTCTGGCCCAGATCCTGCGCCTTGGCAGCATCCGTATAGACCGCGATGAAGGGCCGCTGCTGATCGCTGCGCAGCCGCCCATCTGCGGTCTGATCGATTGCAGAGATCTGGCTGTCGAGGACATTATCGCCCACCAGCGTGCCGCCCGCCTTGAGCGCCTGCACGGCGGCGATGCGCATGGCCATCATGGTCAAAGACATTAGTTTGCATCTCCCAGCTCACAGATCAGTCGCAGATGCGAGCGATCATCGACCGCTTGCACCTCGAAGACCGGCTCTCCGTCGCGCGCCAGCGCGACCACCTTGTCGCCTTTGCAGATCAACAGATCAGGGTTGAGCGCCCGGTCGATGCGCAAATACCCCCCGTCTGCCGTGATCCCGGCGCGCCCGGTATTGCCGCGCCCAAAATTCATGGACTCGACGGCCCGATCGCCCGTGCGCAGAATGGCCTCGAACAGGACAGGCGCGCGTGCAGGGTCCTGCTGGCCCTGCACCAAGGGAAGATGGCGCAGGATCTCGGCCCAGACCTCATCGACCTCTGCCTTCAGCTCCGCGCGCAGATCCGGATCCATCAGCTGGCAGGCTGCAGCGCAGCCAGCTCCGCATTGGCCAGATCAAGCGCTGTGCGCGCCTCCTCTTCCGCATCCGTGCCGGCCACGGCCATCAAATGCGCCCCGGCCTCATCGACCTTGGCTTGGGCCGCGTCCAGCTTGGCTGCCGCATCCAGATCAGCAGTCTGCGCCCCTTTCTTCGGGGAAGAGTCAGAGACCGCTTTCTTCGGACCGAGATCCGGCGCTTTGGGCGCGTCGCAGAACTCGGCAAAGCCGTCATGGACCACATGATCCGCGTAAGCGGCGGGCAGCTGCACCGGCTGACCGGCCTGCATTTTCTGATCGGCCTTTGCCCCGATCACGGCGGCGGGCACGGGCGTATTCGTCCGAAACGCCACCCATTTTTTCTTCGGCTGCGCCATGGCGGCTCTCCTGTTCAAATTGCATACCAAAGACCCGGCAGTGACCCGCCGGGCCTTCCTGTCTCTCATGTGAAGCTGGGCTTAGTTGAGCGTCAGACGCCGCAGCGCCGCCGGGCGCGTGCACAGGTTGATGACATTCATCTGCGCGTCGAGATGACGCCCCTTGCCATTGGCCATCGCATATTGACGCGCATAGCGCGGCAGGCCGATCGTGTTGACGGTCTCCTCATAATCCGCAGGCCCAAAGCGCGTCAGATACATCTCAGAGACCCCGACCGGGAACAGACGCGCCTCATCATCGGCGATATAGGCCGCGTCATTATTGGCAGCCACTGCCTTGCGCCCGGTGCGATAGCGCTCAAACACCATGTCGCCGAACTCGAACTTACGCGGCACCCCGCGCCGCAGCACCTCGGCGGAAGACGTGTTGAGAAAGGTCTCGCGCACCACTTTCTGCGTCCACATCGCCGTGTGGAAGGCGCGGCCCGTCATCACATGCAGATGGTCGTAATTGGCATCGAGATCATCTTCGACCGAATGCGTCACCCCATCGAGCAACGCGCCGAGATTGGCCACATCGCCCCCGCCGATGCCGAGATTGACCGGTGCCGGCACGGCGATGCCAAAGCGATCATAGAGATTGTGCAGCACCCGGCCCGATTTCGACACGATCAGACCCTTGATCGCGCCCACGCGATAATGCTCCAGCGTGTTGTCCATCGCCCGCCCATGGCGCTCTTGCTTGGAATCGATGCGCGACTGGATCGTCTCCAGCGCATCATCGCTGCCAAGCGCGCGCACGCCCTGCACCTCATCGGCATAGACCGCATCGTTGATCTCGAAATGGTCCATGTTGAACGGGATCTTGTTGCGCTTGGTATCGCCCAGCGTATTACCCGGCGCACCGCGCGGGGTCGGCTCGATGAGATCGAGAATGCCGTTCTCTTCCTCGATCTCGACGGTGGTGACGTTGACGCCATCTTCCTCAAAGATCCCAAGCCCGCCGATCTGACCCGGCACGAAGGGCTGATTGTTGAGCGCTGCGGTCAACGCAATGACGCTGAATTGCGGGTCGTTAAACTGTTCCATAAAAGCGTCCTCCTTAGCGCGCGCGGATGCCGACAGCGTCGAGCTGCGCGACCTTGGCGTCGATTTTGGTTTGGTCATCGACCGACACGTCAAACTTCAGCATCGGCATCTTGGCTTCGGCATCGCGATCAATCGCAGCCACCTCCACCGCCTGATCGGTGGCATCAACCCCATAGGCGAGGATGGCGACGGCGGTCTCCGCCCCTTCCAACCCGACGGTCTCGGCGGCCGGCGATGCGACGTATTCGCCGGTCGCCGTGACCTTCCCCAGCACCGTTCCGGGCGACACCTTGCCCGCGCCGCTGGCGATCGTGATCAGGCTGCGCGAGCGCCGTCCTGCCGCCTCAGAGAGCAGGAACACCAGATTGCGGGTCTGCATGGTGACGTTTTCCATGGCTTACACCTCCTTTGCGTTGCGACGGGCGGCATAGATGCCCCCGGTATTGATGGCGGCCTTCGGCTTGGCCTGCGGACCCGGCGCGGGCTGGGCGAGATCGGACGCAGCACTCCGGCGCGCCTGATAGCTGGCCGCATCCGGCACATCCTCGGTGGGCTTGACCGGCGCATCGCTCGCCGCTGCCTTGAGCGCCGCCACCGCCTCCTCGGCAGGCATGTCGGTGTCAAAAGCCAGATGCTTGGCCAGCGCCTCATGGCCCTGCGCCGCATCATCTTCCGTGATGGCTTTGATCCGCGCCTTGACCTGATCGGCACTGACCGCAGTTGCGCTCGGAGCCGGGGCGGCAGGGGGCGCGGGTGTCGCCGCCGCGTTCGGTTTTTGTGCCATGGTGGGTGTCTCCTTTTCCTTGGCGAGTGTGGGGACGTTGGGTTTGGAGCCCGCCGTGACAGGCACGGGCGGGCGCCAGTTATTGCTCTTGGCCATCGCCACGAGATCGCGCGGCGCATGGGCATAGTGCTGGTAGGGAAAGGCCGCGACCGCCTCGGCCGCATCATCGATGGCGCGATCGACAAAGCCTGCAGCGACCGCCTCTTCCGGCGTGAACCACGTCTCGACGCGCATGATGGCGCGGCAATCTGCATCGCTCTTGCCCGACTTGCGCGCATAGACCCGGGCATAGGTGTTGCCCAAGCTGTTGAGCCCCTTGATGGTCTTCTCGTGATCCTCAACCGTGCCCCAGGTGAACCCGGACGGATCATGGATCATCAAAAGCGAGCCCAGCGACATGCTCACCGTGTCGCCCGCCATCGCGATCAACGAGGCCGCCGAGGCTGCAATCCCATCGATCACCACATCGGTCCGGCCTTCGCGATCGGCCAGCGCCGAGCGGATCGCCGTGCCCTCGGTCGCAACGCCCCCGCCGCTGTTGATATGCACGACCAGGTCTTCGTCCGGGCCAAACTCCCCGAGCGCTGCGACCACCTCGGCATGGGTAAACCCGTCAAAGATCACCCAGCCGTCGATCTCGAGCGTGGACTCACCGACATAGCCGGTCAGCGTCAGCTGACCGTCCTCGACAATCACTGCCATCTCTCTCTCCTGTTGTATTGAGGCTTAGCCGGTGAAGCGGAACCGCTTCGCATGGCGCATGCGGGCCCCGCCGCCACTCTTGCGGCGACAGGCATTTTCATATTCGGCGATCAGCGCCTTCAGATCATCGAGCCGCGCGCGCTGGAACGTCACCTCTTCGCCGTCCATCCGCACCGTCTCGCGCATCTGTCCCGCCGAAAGCCGGATCCGAACCTTGCGCAACGCCGCAGCCATCGCGCAGGGATCCTCCATCTGCACGATGTCTTGGCCCACCTTCATGGTGCTCACGGCTTGCCCTCCGTCTCGACACCCGGCGTCTGGGCCCGCGGGGCATAGGGCGAGACCATGCCGGCATCGACATAGCGTTGGTGCTCGCGCTGCCGCTCCTCAAAGAGCGCGTCCGCATCGACGCCCAAATCGCCCGTCTCAATGGCAATCGAGCTGGTGCCATTGCTCAGCCGCTCGCTCGAGGCCCGGGCCGATTTAGCATCATCCGCCGTGGGCTTGGCCGGGCCCTGCCAATTCGCAGTACTCACCCGCTCGCGATTGGCACGGAACACGCCATATCCGCCTTTGAACGGAATGCGGCCCTCCCCCACCTCCTCATCGAGCCAGTTTTGATAGACCATCTGGCACATCGGGGCTGCGATCCGCTCGCGCCGCCGCATCACCACCGGCCAGATCGAGGCATTCTCCATCCGCGTGCTGGCATAGGTCGCAGCCGTCCAATCCATGGTCAGGCCGCCATAGGTGATCCCGATCGTGCGGGCCATGTCGCGCGCCAGACTGTTCGAGAACGGCAAAAAATCCTGCCCCGGGATCTTTGCCGTCTCCATGCCCAAGCGCTCGCCGGGCCCGAGATGCGAGACTTGCGGATCCGCCCCGACCGAGATCCGGCTTTCCGCCGCGCGGTCGAGCTGCGAGCCCAAATAATCCAGATATTCCTGCGCATAGGACGTCCCGCCCTCGCTTTCCTTCAAAACCTCCAGCGCCTCATAGGCGTCTTGGCTGGGCGCTTCGCTGGTCAGCGTGATCGCAAAGACCGTCTGCAAGATCGCCATCTGCAAGGTTGCATCATCGAGCATTTCCGCCTGAATGTGCTTGCGGAAGGCAGGCGCCAGGACCGAGATCCCGCGCACATCCGTGGCATCCATCGGATCAAACACATGCATCACCAGCGGACGGCCATCGGCATCATAAGCCGCATAATCGCGCTTCGATTTGAAGCCGTTGGTGACAGTCTCAAACCGATAGGCGACCGCACGGCCCTTGCCATCGTGCTGCACGCCCTGGAACAGCCCCTCAAGCGGGCTGGTATCTTGCACCAGCCGTGCGGGCGGCACGAGGCACAGTTTCGTGCCACAGGTAATCCCGTAATGGCGGCGCTCGGAGGCCGTGAAGAAGTCGAACACGCCCGTGCTCTCGCCATAGGCGATATGCCAGCGCATCGCGATATCGACCATTTGCGGCCCCGTCAGCTTGCCACGCATGTCGCATTCGCGCGCATTGTGCCAATAGGCCCGCCAGCGCTTCTTGACCAAGCGGATCCAGTCGGCCTTTTCCGTCTCATCATAGCCTAAGCCCGCCAGATCGGGATCGGGTGTCAGCGTCAGCCCCACCCCGACCGTATCGGCCAGCACCTGATCGGTGGCCCCTTTCAGCCGCCCGCTGTTCTGGATCAGATCCATCGCAAGCCCCGCCGCGCGCTCCCAAGACCTACGCACATCATCGCGGTGATTGCTCAGGGGGGCGACCCGCGAGGCAATGACGCCACTCTTGGTGTCGCGCAGATAACGGGCGGTCGGGCGCGCAGGTCCAACCGGCTTGTGTGCCTGCCCTCGGCCCACTGCCTTGCCAAAGATACGTGCGAATTTGCTCATCGCGTCCTGTTTCTCCACTTCGAGCGCGCACGCTCTTTGGCCTGCACGGCGGGTGTGTCGTCAGCTGATGGCTCCGCCGCCTCAGGCGCGGCCTGCGGCTGGACTGCCATCAACAGATCTTCAAAATCGCCCTGCACGTCTTGCGGCGGGCATTCGCGCTCGGCCATCACGCGCTCCCATTCAGCATCGGGCAGCGTGCGCACTCCAAGGCGAATGCTGGCCGCCTCCGCCTGCAGATGCGTGTCCAGCGCCTCGTTCGCCTGGTTGGGATCTTTCACCCAAAGATAGCGGGTAAAGCCCGACTTGGCCTTTTGCGCCTTGCGCGTCTCCGCCGTGAGCTGGCGATAGAACTCATCCTCCAGCCCTTTGGGCAGGGCGATATAGCCGCGCTCCTCCGGGTCATCCTTCTTGAGGTTGCGGTAGAGCCCCATTTTCATCACCGAAGAGGCGAAGTTAAAAAACCGCTTCGAATAGCGCACGATCTTGCCGCGCCGGTTGCGCTCTTTTTTGACCTGCGCCAGCAGTGGCGCGCCCTCGGGATGCACGCCGCGCACCATGATCACGCGGGCCGCCGGATGCCTGCGCGCCCAGTCCCAAACGTCCTCGGTATAGGCGTTGCCATCGATCGCCAGCAGGTCGATCTCGATCATCCGCCCATAGGCATTGCGAAATCCCTGCCGCAAAAGCCCGTTCAGCTTGGCCTGGCATTGCTCATCGGAGATATGCCCGTTGAACACACCATACTCGACCACTGCGCGGCGCTTGTTCTGGCCCCACGCGACCACCTGCCACTCAACCCGGTCCCCCTGACAATCCACGCCGCAGGTCAGCAGCGGATAGCCCGCAGGGATGCTGCCATGGGTGTAATCCGCCTCCGCAGCGCGGTCGCGAATATCTTCCCAGGGCGGGGCCTCGCCCAGCACACGGTAAGCTTTGCCCACCACGTCATTCCAAAACGTCTGCTCCTTTGGCGGATCGCCCTTGGCCGAGAGCCACGAGCGCGCGATGCGCTCAAAAGACTGCAGCAGCGAATAGGCCGACCAGAGATAGAACGAGCGGTGCACCCGCTTCATCTTCGGGTTCGACGCTACCCACTTGGCCCCGCGCAGCATCTTCGGGCGGTGGTGCTCTTCAATCGCCGCCCCGCAGCTCTCGCAGGTAAAATGCGCCCGCTCCGGGTGCTCCTCATCGAGCCCCGCCAGCATGTTCTCCCATTCGAGCACCTGCATGTGGCCGCATTCATCATGCGGGCATGGCACGTATAAAAATTCCTGACTGCCCGCCTCAAAGTTCTTGGTGATCCGGCAGCCCGGCACCACCATCGGCGTCGAAATCTTAAAAATCTTGGCAAACTCATAGCCCTGACTGCGGCTATCGGCCTGCGTCTCGGGATCGCCCGCGCTGTTCATGTCCCATTTGGCCAGGTCATCCTGAACCTGCCGCGACATCGACACCTGCGAGAGCGAGGCCGGCGAGTTGGCCCCGGAGATCTGGATCGCGCCGCGCCCGTCCCGGCGCTCTTTGTAAAACACCGAGTCCTGCCCGTCGCGGGCCTTCATCGGGAAGATATTGCGCAGCGCCGTGGTGCCCTTGAGCATCGGCGAGAGCTTCATTTTCGACCAACGCCGCGCGTTCTCATCGGTCGGATGGACATAGAGGAAGTCGCCCGGATCCATATCCATGGAGCCGCCGGTAAAAATATTGGCCAGCACCGTGCCGCCCAGCTGGGCGGATTTCGACAAGGTCACGATCCGGCACGGATCATCGGGCGAAAGCGCCACCAGGATCTCGTCAAAATAGCTGAACCGCTCCCGGTTATAGGGCCCGGGCAGCGGGCTTTCGCGCGCAGAGAAGACGATGTTTTCTTCGGCCCAGGTCAGGTAATCGACGGGCGGCGGTGGATCCAAGATCTCCGCCAGCACATCGCGCACCATCCATTCAGCGCTGGTCACGGCAACATCCAGCATCAGACCTCCAGATCAACCAGGGCTGTTACAGCCCGCTCCACTGTGTCCGCCCGCATGCGCTCTTTCATCGAGGCGGTCTTGCGGACCTTTTTGAACTCCGCGCGCAGCAGATGCAGAACATCGCGCTGCGGCAGATCGAACTGCGCCGCCATCGCCGAGGCAAAATCCGGCAAAGCGCCCTCAAAGATCTGCAGCATCATCCCCGCGATGCGCGCCATCTGCTCGCGGGCATCTTCCGCCGCCATCAACTGGCCTTGGCGTGCGGCCTCTTCTGCGGCCTGAATACGGTTGCGCCGCAGCTGCTCTTCGAGCTTGGCGCGCTTGAGCTGATCCTCGATCCGGTCGACCTTCGGGCCCGCAGCACTGGCCGGTGCCGTCTCAGCGACCGGAGCGGCCGCGCGCATCGGTAGGCTGGGCTGCGCCTCGGGGGGCTCCGGGATCACCTCGGGAGGATCCGCCTCCACGGCGGTCCGCGTGGCGATCCCATTGCCCAGGGACTGGCCGACATCGCGGTTGCGGCGCACCTGCGCGATGGCCACGCTGAGGATGATCTTGCCGGACTTCCCCGGCTCGGAGAACGCGTCGTCGCGCAGAATATCCTTGGCCTTCCACTGGCTGACCGCAGCCCGGCTCACACCCAGCTCGCGCGCCAATTCCGCCTGTGAAACAAACCGCTCAACGCTCATTGCGCCCCCCTAAAGCCCCCCCTTAAATCTGGCGCGCGGCCAACCTGCCCCCAGTGTTAAGCCCCAGCCGTTAAGCCGGGGCCTTGGTGTTAAGGCTTTGCAAAAGCCGTCTGACTGCCGATCCCTCGGGCTGCCTACGCACCGCGTGCCACTGGCCCGCCGTACGGTCCCTTTTTTTGTGGGGCCGATTTGGACGCGTTCGGGCCGCTTACTGTTGTGATGTAAGCGCGCGCTCACAGCCCCAAGGCGCGACTGATCTCATGATCCAACCGGCGCGGCAGGTTGTTCGTGACCGAGTCCTCGAAGGCTTTGGCCGTCGCCCCCTCGACCATCTCAATCGGGATGAAGACGCCGGACGTGACCTTCTCCAGATCCGTCCGCCCCCCAACCCGCACGAAGACATGGCCATGGCTCCAGCTGATCTGCTGGCGCGGGCGCGGCCAGCGGCCAGCCCGAAAGAACGACTCCGCGAACCAATCCCAGCCGCGCTGATCGCCCAGATAGGCGCGCACACCCTCATCGGTTTCGCGCTTCTTGAAGTACTTCAGCGACACGTCACCGCCCGCCGAGTGCAGTTGATACTCCAAATGCGTCCACGAGGACCGTGTGACCTTGACCGAGCGGCGGATGAGCTTCTGCGGCAGGCCCGTCTGGCGCGCCAATTCCTTCACCACCTGCGTCTTGGCCATATCGCCCGTGCGGTTGATCGCGCGGTTCACGGCCTTTGGCGCCTCCGCCCCCAACGCGCCCAGCATGTTTTCGAACTGCCGCAAACCCTTCACATCGATTTCGCCTACGCTGAACATCGCAGCCTCCACGCCTTCCGTTATGAAAAAGGCCAGCCGCAGAATGACCTGCGACCGGCCTTCATGCCGATGGACGAGAAATAAGATCAGATGCGTTTCATCGCGCCCTCCACTGCCGGTGTTCATATCTCAATCGAACGTCAGATATGAAAAAGGCCCGGGCTTTTCAGCCGGGCCGCAATCTTCAATAGCAGTAGCAGTGTCACAGGCAGCGGCGCTCTCGCGTGGTTGCCCGGACTTGACGGAATACAGTCGAAATCGGGGGAAAACATGCGATTTCGACCGCCCGGAGCCATGGCATGTATCTTTCAACAGGGGCCACAGAACCTTCGTCAATTTCGACTGTTAAGGGAAGATAATGTGATGCGTCAACCCCCCTTTACGATATCCGGTGCTCCTTAACGATCCGATGCGGGAACAGAGAATGGCTTATGGCGGGCACTTAAACAGGCAGCCGTGGGCATCACAGCTTGTCAGCCTGAACCGATAAATTCAAACGCGCGGGAAGACGCCGTTCAAACTGGGCGGGTTGAGTTTTTGCCGGATAGGGCGTAACGGCCATGTTTTGCCGAAAGGTAAATGTCCAGTATTCTATCCATGTTAATCGTAGGCAAGCTGGTATTCTTCGAGAATGGGATGTGCCCAGATCCGCTTCTTAGCCTCCTCAGAAAGAGGAAGGTCGCGTGCCGTTAGCAAAAAACACAGAGCCTCCATAGCCAGCGTCGCCTTGTTGAACTGTCGCAACTCCGCCGCATTGCGACTAGAAAAATGCCCGTGAGCAATACGCCCTCGGAAGCAGCGGGCATTCTGGAGATGATTTACCATACCATCGAGACAATCATTTCTTTCGAAGCGCTCTTCTACTGAGTGTATAAGCCGCTCAAAGCGGTCGCGCATGCTCTCTTCGCCGATCCGCGTGAGAGATCCTTTGATCCTATCTTCGATATGTGCGCCAAGGCATTTCTCACGAGCGCCTTTCAGAGCAGCTTCGGTAAGATACTCGACAACATCGTTATCTATCACTCTTTTAGCTTTGGTTGGAGGCACCTCCTCGAACCAACGCCAAGCTGCGAGAAGGCGTTCCCCAGAAATCTCACGGCGCAAGCGGAGGCTTTCAGTCATTCTCACGCTGGCCGCGCGCCACTCATCGATCCGCTCAAACCACGTGATGAGGCCGGCGACGAATGAGGTCAATTCACCATCGTTCATGGCCATGAAGGGCGCGCCATAGAACGCCAAGTCTTTCGCCTCGTGTCCTTCGGCAGGCCAGTTCCATATAATAGCGTGGTCGTCGATATATGTTCCCGCCTCAACGGCACGGATCTTCTCTTCGAAGGACATACGATCAATGCGCACTTCCTCAGGCGCCATGCGTCCGCCAAGAACAAACGACAAGAACGCAAGATAGCCGAAAAGGCTACCTTGAATCGCGTTCAAAGAGCAACCTGCACTGAACTCAATCGAGAATGTGGGTCGGTGCGTCCTTAGGCTGCATGTCTCGAGGCCATAGCTGACTTCGTAGCCAGCGGTCAGAACCATTCCACCTACTTCAGCACGATACAGTATGAGATCGTCATCCGATGGTCTTGAGCTACTTCCCAGCGATCGCAGTTTTCCTTGATGAGCGAGGATTTGCTCCGTATGCGCGACGTCGAACGTCACGCGCTGCACGACGTCCTCGGATCGCCAAGCATCCACGCCGACCACTGCGAGATTCGACCGAATACCCCTTCGGCTTACGCTTCGGTACTCGTTATACTCATGCCCAAATTCACGCCCGCCGAACTTGGTCGCAACTGAAGTTGATGACTGACGTCCCGCGATGTTTGCGAGTAGCGAGACCACCTTGCCTTCCTCAGTCACGACATATGAGGGTGAATCTTCCCGGATATGCGTGAATTCGCCATAACCAACAAAGTACAACGCAACGCCATCCCGGTCAAATTCGAGAATGCCTGTGCGTTCCCCGTCAAGTTCCCGGCAATGCAAACGATATGGGTTACTCATGTGATCGTCATCATCCTATTTGACCTACCCCTAACGTTCGTATGTTGAAGCGATGCGTAATCGAAAAATCTCTGCTCGAAGCGCTCTAGGTCCACTCTCTTCAAGCCATTTTGACGTAGGTTGGGGGGTTAGCTCTTAGCATAGAAACGTTGTCAATTAAGGAACATTCCCCTCGAATTTGTAATCGGTTGAGGTCTCAGCATCCTGCAAAAAGGGCTCTCTGCCGACCTCCGCTGCAGACCGCAACAACGTCCGGAGTGCAAGACAAAACTGCCGTTCGTGATATGTCTCGTGGCGCCTACCCAGCTTACTTGGGCTCACATTCCAAACGGACCGAGACGTTCTTCCCTTGTGCCTTGAGCTCATCAACTGTTGCCGTGAGTTTCATCTCCCTATCCCATGCCTCAAGTCGCATTTCGCATTCCGTACGGGACACGCCATTTTCGAAGCCTGCCAAGAACATAGTTTCGAATGTGCCCTTAGTGGTAAGAATGTGGACGGTGGGCACGTAAAGTGAGTCCTTGGCCCACGCGGCAGAGACCAGAGCAGGAATGCCCGCAATAGCGAGAACGAAAATTCTCAATGTCATGTTCTGAAAGCCTCCATTAATGCGTTTAGTGTTCTGCGGCCAGCAAGGTGCCACGCAAATTATCCTACTACAAAAAGCATTTTTCCATCCCACCACAATATTGCTGCTCAACTGCGCGGGCATCGACAGCCTCGACTACGAATGGACGTAGTCTGGACTTTTTAACAGTCCGCAAAGGGCTCACCGATGACTCTCGCCACACCCTAACCTAACATCGACATTGCCGCGTCGCATTTAGACATCGCCCCTTCCCCTCGCCTTCCCGGCTGGCATAACGGAAAACTTAGAAAACTCCGCAGGCACATCTCGCCCAAAAAGCTTGAGCATGACGCGCACCGAAGGCCCGTGGGCATCAACGACATAGGCCGCAACCCCTTCCCAAGGCGGCATAGAGATCCGCACCTCGTCGCCGGTTTCAAACTGATGCCCCTGCTTAGCGATCTGATGACAGCGCGCCGACAACATGCCGCCGCCCCACTGCCGCATGAGCTTGGCGACAGTCTCGCGCTTCATCACCACGGGACGCCCGCCAGTGCCGAGCACGCCCATAACCACATCCAGCGCCATCAGATCTTCCCAGCGATTTTGATCCGCTGGCCAGCCGACAAACATCCAGTCCACGAGAAGAGGCTGCGCAACCCGGACTTTTTCCGGCGTGAACCGATTGCGTTTGCGCCAAACATGCCTCACCGGCAGGAACACCTCGAACCCGGCCCGCCGCAAGATGTGCTCAGGCACGAAGGCGCGCTCTCCCGTCCCCTGAACACGGCGCTTGCGCGCCCTGCCCTTGCGATCCCGATAGGCCTCAAACTCGCCACCCACCGTGACGGTCTTGATCCCGCCCACCTGCTTGCGCTTCACGCGCACCAGAAGCCAGATCATCTCTTGCGCCTCGATCTTGCTATGCATCATGCCCCGCCCTCGGCGTCTGGTTTCACGTCGGCTTGGCCCAACACCATGGCTTCCGCTTCGGCATAGGCGGCGTGATAGCGCTCCAGCCAATCGCGATCAGAGGGCGCAAGCGTCTCGCCACGCTCGATCTGCAAGCGCAGGCCGTCGCGGCGGCGTGCATTCGCCCGCGCCCGATCTCGAATTGCGCTCAGCATGTAGCGCCCCGGAGGCGGGCCAAGTCGCTTGGCATCGGAGAACAGCTCGACCAGATAGCCGCCATCCCGCGCCGCGCGCCCCATCGCCGAGCGCATGACCGAGGCCACATAATCGCTATTGGGCGGCGGCGGCGTTTGCAGATTGAACGCCCAGGACACGATCAAGGCCGGTTTCGGCCAGACACCGTTCACGGCCTGCTTCAAGACCAGCTCACACAACCCGCGCAGCTTCTCATCGCTCATGTAGGAAAGCCTGCGCGCAATCCGCGCCAGCTCGCGCTCAAACTTCTCCGCCGTCTCCCCGCGCGGGCGCTTCAAGCCCTCACATGGCTCCAGCAGCTCGCGGCGCACCCGGGCCTCGCTGCGCTTCACCTCAGCATCATTGCCGCCGCTGGTTTCCTCTTTGGCACTGTCCATCTACTTTTGCCTTCTTCATTGCATCTGCCCCGGTCTCAAATGACGGCTCGGTTGGTATTGGGGCGGTTTGGGCAATTTCATTTTTTTATAGTTTCTTCTTCTTTCCTTTTAGCCCGGAAGAAATCGGAACGAACGCGGCGCAGAACGTGCCAAATCCATCCTAAAACATCCGATTTCGTTCCGGTTTCCTTCCGAATTCCTTCCGGTTTCTTTCCGACTTCCTTCCAAGTTCCTTCCGGCGGAAGAAACGCGGAAGAAACTCAACGGCTGAATTCGGCCTTCCAGTCGACCCCGTCTTGCGCCAACGAGAAGGCCTCGAGGGCCTTGCGGATCATTGGCGGCCGGCGCTGGCCCATGGTGTCGAAATGATCGACCAAGAACTGATCGAACTGCAGCACGACCACAGCGTCTTCGGTCATCCCCTTGGGCGCACCGCTGCGCAACATCTTGTCAGGCAAAGCGTCCAGCCGCTTGCGTTCGCGCTCAGCCTCTCTCTTGGTCAGGCGATCTTCTCGCACCCCAAGAGCATCCTGCGCGACCTTCAGCACCACGGGGTGATACAGGCGGACATGGCCATTGTCGCAGCGGCATTGCTGCCAGTTGTAGAGCGGCCCAATCGGGCGCTCCATCAACCGACGCCATTCTTCAAGCGTCTCGCCAACAAGTCGCGCGAGAAGGCGTTCATCGACGGGCAACGTGCCAACCGGATCTTCTTTCTGCGCAATGTTGAACAGATCGAACCCGACCGCGCGGACCTCTTTATCCGCCAGCAGTCGGAATTCCGAATGAAGCCACCAGTCAAAGCGCCATGTCAGGAAGAAATGGCTATCGAGCCGTTCACCCGACGGGATCGGATATTCAAACAGGGTATCGCTATCCACGAGCCTGATGGTCTTCGCCGCTTCACTCATGCCGCCTCCTTTCGGACGCGCGCGCCAGCCGGTCGCCATACCACTCCGATTGGAGCCGGGTGACATAGTTGCGTCCCGCGCGAGACAAAGCCCGCAGCGCGGCATCCTGTTTTTCGTATTTCCCCATGCGCCAAGCCAACAAAGCCGGTGCCGCCTTTTGGCCGACACGGCGCATCTCAAGTTCATCCATCTTGCGACAGGGTTCGCTGCAATAGCGCTGCCAGCTGCGCGATGGCGCAAAGCTCCGCGAACACATCGGGTTCAAGCACACGCCCGGCGCAACCAGCGGACGCACCGCCAATTCGCGATGCGCCACGACGTGAAACGGATCGAGATCAAAATGCGCCGCCGGTGCATTTGCGAGCTTGGGTGCCGATGGGGTCATGGTCCACCCCCGCCCCTTGCGGCGCTCTCAGCGCAAATTTTCTGCCCGCCAAATTCCGAGCCTTCCGCGACCAAATAGACAGGCACGTTGCACTGAAGCGCCCAGCAAGCGTCACGCCAGACACCGCGCGATTGATCCCAGCCGGCGATGGCGGGAATGACCACGGCCCCACATGCATTGAGCAGCGGCTGACACCAGCGTGCCCAAAATGCCTCATCGAGCGGGCTCAGATCGCCCTCAAAGTCGGAATGGCAGATCGCGCAGGCCAAAATGATGGGGGATACGACAGTCGCACCCGCGAGCGCAAACCTCCGCGCCCAGCGGGCCGCGCGGATCTCAGCCGCAATCGACAGCCCCCGGTCCCAGTGCAAATCTGCGCCCAACACCTCGCGCGTGTAAGGCGTGGCAAGATAGGCCAGGCGCCCGCAGATCCGATCGGCAATGTCCTGAAAGGACCGTTCGACATGTAGCAAAACATCGCCCGGATAGGTCGAGATCAACCACGGCCAATCAGGCTCAGGCGGAAGGCGACAATCAATGCGCATCACCACCCTGCCCCCGAAAGCCCCTCGAGGCGCACCCGCGCCTGCCCCAATGCGAACAGCGCATCATCGATTTCCTTGATCGCTTGCGCCTTCTCATCCGCGCCGCTCGATTGCTCCGCCGCAAGAATGGCCGCAATCGCCTCGCCGCTTTCCTTGGCGATGCTGGAGCCGTCCATCAACAAGCTGCCCGCATCGACGGCCGGCCTATCTTCCAAGCGCCGCGCCAACATGCGCGTGACGGGATAGCGCCCGGCTGCATCTTCGAGCGCAACCACATCCGCGACCGTCCAATCCAGCGTGCCGCTGACCTTCTTGCTGACCGTCCCCTTGCTGGACCCGCCGCCCCAGCGCGCGTTGAAGGTTTCGGCCACCGCATCATAGCAGCCGAACCAGTCCACAAGGGATTTCATGTTCGCGCGGGTGATTTTGCGGAAGTCAGGCATAAAAGGCTTCCTTCTGTTCCGTCACAGGTCTCGGCACCCAGGTTGGCCCGACTGTTAGAGCGCGGTGTTTTTTGGAAGAAGGCTCGGACACTACACGTCCCCACTTGTCGAATTCAGAGATCTGACCGGAGGACATTGCGATTGGCCCGGTATCTCCGAAGACCTTTGAGCCTGGGCAGTCGCATCAAGATGGGCGTCCCCTGGGTAGTCGAGCATCGTTGACCACAAGGCGTGATAGCAGCTCGGCTGCAGCAACACCTCCAACACCGCCCCGTCTTCGCAATCGAACAGGATCTTACCCCGCGTGGTGCCGCGCCACGTCGCTCGCAACGTTTGGCGCGGTGGATGCCCCCGTTTGCCTTCGGCCATCTCAACCATTGGAAACCCCGTTTCCTGTGCGCGCGAGAAAAAGCGCCGCAAGGTGCTGCAATGAAACGAAAAACGCAAAGCCGGGCATCAGCTGGCCTCTTTCAACGGCGTACAAGCTTCATCGACATCCACAGGGGCGGGATTTTCTTCGATGTACTTAAGAATTTTGTCCGCGGTTCGGAGCGTTGGCGAACCCTCGCCTGCTTCCCATTTGGCCCATGCCGCTCCACCGAGCTTTGCAGCACGCTGCACAACCGTCGAAGGTTGAACCCCAAGCGCGTCTGCATAGGCGCGCACTGTCTGAATGAACTGATCCATAGCTCGTGGATAGTTTTTTTGTCCTATGCCGTCAAAGGATTTTTGAACGATAGGCTAAAAATCCTACAGCGATAGAATTGCACCCATGTCTGAACCCACGTTTGCTCAGCGCCTTCAGCGCGTAATCGATAACGATCCCAACCTGACCGTAGCCGGGCTCGCCGTGAAAGCAGGGCTGGACAACAGCGCATTGCGGTCACTCCTGTCAGGCCGAGTAAAGAACCCACGCCTCGACACAGCGATCAAGGTTTGCGCCGCGCTCGGCACGACACTCGAGGACTTTATGTCTGGCGCGTTTGAGACCGGCCGGACTCAGGCTGACACAGAAGCGCAACGTATTCGCGACCTGCTATCTCGGCTATCACCGCAGGAGCGCCGTCTTCTGATAACCTACGGAGAAGGTCTGCGCGACGCGCGCAATCGCGACAACAATGAACCTCAAGAAGACGACAAATAAACTCATTTTTCCCCAACACACCCTCCTTAAATTCGCGAACATTAAGGGAACAAATGATTTGTAATGCAATCGCATTATGTTGCACCGAAGCCGAACACAACGACGCCATCTTGAGAACCAAGCCCAAACACCTGCCAGAAAACTGAGAATCGTCAGCCTCCATCTGCACCATCAAAGCGCCGACCAAACAGCGCCCTAACCCACGCACCAAACACGAATCATGGTGTAGTTTTTTTGTCCTATTTTTGTTGACATAGTTTTTTTGTCCTAATAGCGTGCCTCCATAAAACCGATGGAGGGCGCGATGCGTGCAACCGAAGAACAGCCGCTTATCAGCGATGGCCTGCTGGCCGAATTTGCCAATCCTGACTTCAACGCACAGCGCGGTGAGTTCGACGCCTCAACCCGCGCCCTACTGGCGATCGCTCTGCCCGAGATTTGCAATGAGCTGCTAAGCTGGCGCCAGACGGCAGCTCAGCAGCCGCTGGCTTTGGCGCTGGCCTTGCGCTCTGAGGCGATCGCTACCCGCGTGGCAGATGCCCGCTGCACGATCCGCGCCGCGAACCCGATCCCATCAGACATCCTGACAGATGCCTGTGAAACCCTGCTGCGCCACTCAACCGACGCCGCCGAGCGCGCCGCCGCATCCGACGTGCTGGCTCAGTTGCAGCAGGCTGCATGATGAAAGCGCATACCCTTCCCCCCCTGCCGTATGAAACCGGCTCCACTGCGTCGAGGTGTTCGCGCAAGCGGACCCTCGACGGCTCTTTCCCCCACGGCTGGTGGATCGGCCCCGGGGTCATCGGTGGTGCTGCAGTTTGGACGGCACTCATATGGTGGGCACTGCAATGAGCGGAGCCCCATCAGCCCCCGCCACGCGCCCCGCAGCACAACGGGCCGGGATCTTGTGCAACGACCCACAGTTTCAGCGCTTCGCAGCCATCCGCTGCGGCTTTCCGGGCCACAGCTTCCAAGCCAGCGCAGCGGCAGAATACCTGCGCACCTGCTGTAAGGTCACCAGCCGCCGCGAGCTCGACTGGAACCGCGACGCCCAGGACCGCTTCGAGCGCCTATGCACCGAGTTCGATGCCTGGGCAGGCCGCATTTTCAATCAACGTTAGGAGAATTCATGTTTTATCACGACGAGTCTCTGGCACTCTTTGTTGACGGCCAGAACCTTTACTACACAGCCCGGTCGCTTCAATTCGACGTGGATTTCAAGCGCCTGCTCGATGTCTTTCAAAGCAAGGGTCGCCTCCTCCGCGCCAGCTACTTCACCACGCTTGCCGAGTCCGACGAACACGTCGCGATCCGCCCCCTGATCGACTGGATGCAATACAACGGCTGGAACGTGGTGACCAAGCCCGCCCGCGTCTTCGAGGGCGACGATGGGCGCAAGCGGATCAAGGGCAACACGGATATTGAACTGGCCGTAGAGGCGATGAAACTGGCCCCGTCCATCGCGCATGCGGTGATCTTCAGCGGCAATCGCGATTTCGTTCCTCTTGTGGCCTTCCTGCAAGAGCGCGGAACGCGGGTCACCGTGATCTCGAGCATCCGCACTCAGCCCCCGATGATTTCCGACGAGCTGCGTCGGCAGGCCGATGCGTTCATCGAGATCGACACGCTCCGCAACGAGATCGCCCGCAAGCCGCGCGACAGCGCGGCGGCATGATGGGCGCGGCAGATATCGCGCCGACGCTCTCGATCAGCACCAAGGGCGCAGATGGCAAGACCGTCACCTCCGGCCCGATCAGCCTCGACCAGATGAAGCGCGCCGCCGAGACGATCCGCAAATTGGAAGGGAAACCACCGATGAAACACGACCCCGATTTCCAGAAAGCAGCTGATGGCGCCTATAGCGTTGCCGCCGAAGAGTTGCGCCAGTTCATCGAGCAATTCGAAAGCCTTGAGGCCGAGAAAAAGGACATCGCCGATCAGCAAAAGGACATCATGTCCGAGGCTAAGGCGCGCGGCTACAACACCAAGGTGCTCAAGAAGCTTATCGCCCTGCGCAAGCGCGACAAGGACGATGTGGCCGAAGAGGAAGCGATCCTCGACCTCTATAAATCCGCCTTGGGGATGGACTAATGGACCGCGCCTTGATCCTAGCCATGGCCGACTACGCCCGACGCGCCAAGGAAGCCGCGCTGCACACGCCCGGTGGGGTTCTACTGAGCTCTGATCGTGCAGGCCCCCTGCGCGCTGCGGCCCGCAGCCATGGCGTCGACGTCGAAACGCTCGAGCGGGAGCTAGGGTTCGCCGCGAAAGCAAACGAGCCCCAAAGCACCGCTACTCAACAACACACAGCGGCACTGTCAGAGGAGATGAGCCATGGGTGAACAACCCCGCATGATGGTCATGATCGGAACCGACGAGCTGGACGGCCTGCGCGCTGAGATCACAGCGCTGCGCGAGGCAATTCGTGGCGCCACGATCAAGCCCCGCGACGAATGGGAGCGGATCGAGGACCATGCCGAGCGCGCTGGCGTTCAGCGGCAAACGGTCCGTCTCTGGATCCGCCAGGGCAAGATCGACTCCAAGCGGATCGGAAACGTCACTTACGTCCGGGGCTAGCGAGGAATCCCCCCCCTACCACCCGTTAACCTTTCAAGAACAATCCTGTGTTATGCGTGGTACGAGACACAGGAGGCCAAGATGGTTAAGTCAAACTACAAAGTAAGCCTAGTAACGAAAGGCAAAGAAGCGCTTTGGGCATCGTACCATGGATCAGGCACACCCACCAAAGATGCGACCAACGCGGCAAAGAACGGCTCTTTGGGACAAACAATGTTTGTAGTGGCAGAAAGCCTCGAGGAAGCGAAGGCCATGGCTCGTAGGGAAATGCCCGGATACTCCGTAGTAGATGCAGGTACGGCGAGAATAGGCGGCCCATAAAGAAGCAAAAGGCTGCGAAACTTAGCCGACACGATTGATCTTCGCTTGTCGATCGACGCGATCGCAGACGGCAAGATGAAAACAAGTCAGGGCAACGGCCCCACTAGCTCCCCGTAGCCACGCCAAGCAAGTCTTAGACACTGACGCCTGAACGACAACGCGCAACACCTCAAAAGAGCAACCAAAGGTCGCTCTCAGGAATATTTCGGTTGACAAATTGTAATTTTTTTCCGATATGGTTGCGAGGCTGCCAGTGCAAGCAAGGACCATAAATGCCAATCGAAGAAGATTTTGTTCAAGATCAGATACTCAGGCGTGAATGGTCTGTGTTCCCAACCGTACTCCGTACTGCGTACGCAGCAGTCGCAGAGTTGGTGAAGGACACGCCAATGCTTCAGGTTGAATCTGCCGAAGACAACCGCGGGCGTTTGATTGCATGGGCTGTTGACAAACAGCTGGTTACAGCTATCGAAAATGGTTCAATCACTTGTGATTACAGGTGGAAGCCTTTTGCGAAGCCAACAGGTCGCTATTTAGAAATGCGATTTGCTCACTCTATTGCGACTGTCAGCCAGACAGCAGATCCTACGATACAACCAAGAAATGTTGTGTTCAGGGAGAATGCACGTTTGAACAATCAGGGTTCCTTTGACCTTCCAGAGTTCAAAGCGCCAGAAATTAGCGGACTTCCTCACATTCTGCTCATTCATGGACATAAATCTCTGAACTTCGCACACTTTGGCATCCCTGCGTCGGACTCGAAAACCAAATTCAATTGGCGCTCAACCAACCTTTTGGATATCCCCCACCTAGTCGAGGACGACAGGCCCGCTCCTGAACATACAGATGATATTTTGGATGAGATGAACCTTCTAAAAGAACAAATCGAAAAGTGGCGGCGGGATAATGGCGACTAATAATAAGATATTAGAATTTCCATTGGCCGCCCACAGGAATGAAGGGCGGCTTTTGATTCCAGAGAGGCTTTCCGAAGGCCGTATTGCTGCACGAATGACCCAAACGGAGCTTGCGTCGAGAGTTGGCGTCAGCCGCCAATCAATCTCCTACTACGAGATCGGCGAAAAAAGCCCTGAACCGCCAATTTTACGGAAAATCTCTGAAGAACTATCCCTGCCTATTGGTTTTTTTACCAAGGAAGATCGACCTATGTTCGGTCGACTTACTGCGAACTTCTTCAGAAAGAACGGCCCTGATACGAAACGTAGAAACCAAGCCTGCGATGTATTCGCATCTTGGCTTTCTAGCTTCGCGTTTGCCTTTGATAAAGTGGCTAACTTTCCAGCTGTTGACCTACCCTCTTTCGAACCAAGAGGCGAATTCTATACTGAGGAAGAATTAGAGAATGCAGCTGAAGAAACTAGACGAGCGTTTGGCTTGGGTCTTGGGCCGATCTCGAACACCATTAGACTATTAGAATCAAAGGGAATAATAATCGCGAGATATAAAATCCCGAATGAGAAGATCGAGGCCTTTTCGTTTTGGTCTGGCCCACGACCATTCATTTTTCTCGCGTCAGAGAAGGAATCTGGTGCAAGAGCGAGATACGATGCTTGTCACGAGCTTGGACACATTGTTTTACATCGAGGGATTGGGCGAGAGGACATTGAAAACAAAGAAACGCTAAAGAAAGTTGAGGATGAGGCAAACCGCTTTGCCGGAGCTTTTTTGCTACCTCGAAGGTCGTTTCCCAATGAAGTGTATTCGTCGCGCGTAGAAAGCTTCGTAGACTTAAAGGCTCGCTGGAAAACTTCGATTCAAGCAATGATATATCGCTGCAAGGACTTAGGCATCTTCGATGACCGGCAAGTAACGAACGCGTACAAGCAAATCCAATACAAGAAGTGGAGGACAAATGAGCCCTTAGACAAGGGTCACGGTGCATTGCCCTTTGAAGAGCCTATTCTACTTAATAAGGTTGCAAAAATTGTCATCGAGAGTGGAGTATTAAGCAAGGATGAGTTAGTTTCCGAACTGGAGCTCTCACTGGAAGACATGGAAAAGTTTTGTGGTGTTAGCTTTTCGGAGGTCAAAGAGCAGAAAACAAGCCCTGAAATTAGCTTGAAGTAAGCACAATGAAGGTACTGAGTGCCGAGATCACAGTGCTGCGCGAGTCTATTCGTGGCGCCACGATCAAGCACCGCGACGAATGGGAGCGGATCGAGGACCATGCCGAGCGCGCTAGCGTTCAGCGGCAAACGGTCCGCCCCTGGACCCGCTTGGGCAAGATCGGCCCCAAGCGGATCGGAAACGTCACTTACGTCCGGGGCTAGTCCAGCCGCTTGGCCAGCTCATCCGCAGTCTCGTTGTAATAGGTCATCAGCTCGCGGATATTTTTGTGTCCGACCATCCGGGCCAAGGCGAGAACGTCGAGTTTACGGGAGATCCGCGTAATCGCCTCATGGCGCGAGTCATGGAAGTTCAGCCCAGTCACCCCCGCCTTCTCCCTCAACTGGTACCAGTTATTCGACAGCTTTTGCCCGGTGCCCAAATTGAACACCGGGTCCGCCTCTGGCAACGCACGAAGCAGCCGCATCGCCTCCTTGGAGAGCGGCACATCACGCGGCTCGCCATTTTTCGTCAGCGGCACATGCACCACGCGCCGCTCAAGATCGACATGTACCCATTCCATCATCGCAATCTCATTGGCGCGCATGCCGGTCTCGATCGCGAAGAGGAACGCATGCCAGGCGCGCCCCATCGCCATGTTCAGATCAGCCCCCACGACCGCTAGCCGCTCCATTTCCTCGGGCGTCGGCCGACGCTTGCGCGGCCTTGAGGCTGGAGGCCTGCGTACTTGGCGCATCGGGTTGGTCGGGATGATCTGCCAGTCCTTTTCGCAAGCCGACAGGATCGAGGACAACGTGTTCATGTAGCGTTGCGCTGAGGCCGGTGAAACGCTCTGCAACCGTCGGTCGCGCCACGCAGCCAAATCCCCAGACGTAATCTGAGCGACATTCTTGCGCGACAAGTCGTCAGCCAGGATCATCCGGATCGTTGACAGCTCCGAGCCGCGCGAGTTCCAGCGGCTGGTCTTACGCGGCATGATCTCGAGCTCATAGCGGCGCGTCGCCTCTGCCAGAGTCATCTTCTCGCCGGTCACTCCACCGCCTTCTAAAATAAGAACTTCTTGACGTGTCGCCCAATCCTGAGCTTCGCGCTTGCTGCGGAATGATTTTGACCGACGCTGCCCAGCCCGATATACCTCCGCGCGCCACTTGTCGCCGTTCTTTCGAATGCTCGCCATGCGTAATTCCTGCGAAATTTGTGCGTAATGAACTTCGCAAAACATACCGCAGAAGGCATTTGACGCGCTAGGGCAAACCACGCAAACCCCATAAAAATAACGGAATTTCCGGGGTTTGAGCTATCAGGCTTCCAGCTCAGTGTCCCAGTAAAGGAAATCCATCCAGCTTTCGTGCAGATGGCCCGGCGGGAAGCGGCGCCCGATGGCGTGCATCTCTTGCGGTGTCGGGCGGCGTGCGGGCTTTTGCAGCTGCATCCCGGAGCGCGACAGCGGCTTGTTGGCCTTGCGCAGGTTGCAGGGCGAACAGGCGGCCACCACGTTTTCCCAGCTCGTCACCCCACCGCGCGAGCGCGGGATCACGTGATCAAAGGTCAGATCCCCCCGGGCGCCGCAATACTGGCACTGAAATTCGTCGCGCAGAAAAAGATTGAAGCGCGTGAATGCCACGCGCTTCTGGGGTCGGACATAATCTTTGAGCACAACGACGGAGGGGATCTTGATGGCCTGCCGCTGGCTGCGTACCACCTCGTCATATTCCGCGAGGATCTGGACCCGGTCGAGACACACCGCCTTGATCGCCTCCTGCCACGGCCAAAGCGATAGCGGATAATAGGAGAGAGGTCTGAAATCAGCGTTGAGCACAAGCGCGGGATGTCTGCGCAGCGCTGCGGGGTCGCGCGTGAATTGCGTTCGAAAATCAGTCCTGTCGCACTCGTCCAGCATGGGATCAATCGTCCTCGCCCTGTTGCCGCTTTCGGCCCAGGGGCGGGGTCCGCCCCTGCCTTAAGCATGACTATATCTGGCGTTCGCGATCTGGCAAGCCTCTTGATATCGCGATGGCCGCGTCTCGAAACCCTTAGCGTTGCAAGATGACATGGCGATGACGCACAGCCCGCTTAACGCGGCAAACGCTCGCGCAGAAACGACAGCGCGACCTGCAACCCATCGGGCGCAATCCCATGCCCCGTTCCCTCCATCACATGGCCATAGGTCTCAAACCCGGCGGCTACGAGCGCATTGCCGGCTTTGGACATATCCTCGAACGGCACAACCGGGTCCTGATCGCCATGCACAAGCAAAACCGGAGGCTTGCTGCGCACCTCTTTCGCAAGCGCTTCGGGGCGCAGCAAACGGCCCGAGAACGCGACCAGCCCCGCGACTGGGGCAGATCGCCGCGGCAGCACTTCCAGCGCCGTCATCGTGCCTTGCGAAAAGCCGATCACGGCAAGATCCGACGGCGCGAGCCCATGTTCCTCAAGCAAATCATCCAAGAAGGCATCGACATCGCGCGCCGCCATCGAAAGCCCCTGAGCCGCGGCCTCTTCAGTGGAATTGTCGAGCCATGGGATCGGAAACCATTGCCGCCCCATCGGGCTCGATTTGCACGGCTCCGGCGCGTCAGGGGCCACGAAAAGCGTATCGGGCAGATGCGGCCCCAGCGGATCGGCGAGCCCCAAGAGATCGGCCCCATCCGCCCCATAGCCGTGCAGAAACACGACGATCGAGGTCACTTTGCCCGAATGCGGCCCCTTGCGTCCGGCCTCCAGTTTGCGTGTCATGGCGCCACTCCTTCTCGTTTCTTGCAATATGCGTAATAGGCCCAAAGCCCGCGCGCCGCGACCGCGCGCCAAGGCGACCACTGGGCGGACAAAGCGTTGAAATCCTTGCGCTTGGGACGCTCAGGCAACTCAAAGAGCAACCGCGCGCTCTCGGCCAGAGCCAGATCATCGACGGCAAAGACATCCGGCCGCCCAAGCGCAAAGATCAGATACATCTCGACCGTCCAGCGCCCGATCCCGGGGATCGGCAAAAGTGTGTCAAACACGGCCTCGTCGGGTAAGTCGCGCAACCCCATGAAATCGACACCCGACGCGGCTAAGGCTTGCAGATAGCGCACCTTCTGGCGCGACAGCCCGCAGGCACGCAGCTCCTCTTCACCCCCCGCCGCGATCGCCTCGGCTGCGGCAAATCCGCCCGCGATCACCTTGTCGCGGATCGCATTGGCCGCCGCCACCGAGACCTGCTGGCCGATGATCGCATCGCGGAGCGCTGCAAACCCATCCTCGCGCCGCCGCAACGGCCATGGGCCTGTCAGCGCGCAAACCTGCACAAAACGCGGCTCGGCACGGCACAGAGCCGCCGTGCCCTCGGCGATATCGTCCTCGCAGGTGATGATGCGTCCCGTCATGCCCGCACCCTGCCCCAATGCGCGCCCACTTGCCAGCCCTCGCGCGGCCCCCTAACAAGCGGAGTATGAACAGCTCATCTCTCCCCCACGCCACGCGCGAAAAACGCAATACAATCGTGCTGGTGCTCGCACAGGCTCTGCTGGGCGCGCAGATGCCGATGATCTTCACGGTGGGCGGCTTGGCCGGTCAGATGATCGCGCCCAATCCGTGTATTGCGACGCTGCCGCTCTCGATGATCATCCTCGGCTCCGTGCTCAGCGCCAATCCGCTCTCGAATTTCATGGCCGAACACGGGCGCCGCGCGGGCTTCATGCTCGCCAATGCCGCAGGGGCTGCGGGCGCGGCGGTTGCAGCCTATGCGCTTTATATCGGCTCGTTCTGGTTGTTCATGCTGGGCTCGCTGATGACGGGAACCTATATGTCGGCGCAGGGATTTTACCGCTTCGCGGCCACCGACACCGCCACCCCCGAGTTTCAACCCAAGGCGATCTCCTATGTGATGGCCGGAGGGCTGGTCGCGGCGATCCTAGGGCCGCAACTGGTCAAGCTGACCTCTCAGGCGATGGTCGTGCCGTTTATGGCCACGTATCTTGTGATCATTGCGATCAATGCATTGGGCCCCGCGCTATTTGCCTTTCTCGACATTCCCGCGCCGGGACGGCGCAAGGCCGACACCCCGCATGAAGGCCGCACCCGGCGCGAATTGCTGCGCGACCCGGTGATCTTGGTGGCGATGATCTGTGCGATGGTCTCCTACTCCCTGATGAACCTCGTGATGACCTCGACTCCGCTCGCCGTTGTGGGCTGCGGCTATGCGCAGGGCGATGCGGCCAATATCGTCTCGGCCCATGTGCTGGCGATGTATCTGCCCAGCTTCTTCACCGGTCATCTGATCGCCAAGTTCGGCCACCGGGCCATCGTGGGCACGGGTCTTTTGATCCTTGCAGCAGCAGGCGCTGTGGCGCTGAGCGGGATTGAGCTGGAGCGGTTTTTCCTCGCGCTCATGCTGCTGGGCGTCGGCTGGAACTTCGGGTTCATCGGCGCGACCTCGATGCTGGCCTCGGCCCATAGCCCCGCCGAACGCGGCACGGCGCAAGGATTGAATGACTTCGTGGTCTTCAGCGGCGTCTTTCTGGCCTCGCTCAGCTCGGGCGGCCTGATGAATTGCGTCTCCTCAGGCGATCCGCAAACGGGTTGGCATGCGGTCAATATCGCGATGCTGCCCTTCCTGACGCTCGCAGGTGCGGCCCTGATCTGGCTGGTGCTGCGCCCGAAAGAGACGCGCTAACTCGGCCTAGGATCGCGCTCCGGAGACAAAAAAGGGGGGCTCTGCCCCCCATCTCCAAATCCTCTCGGATTTGGCCATTCCCCCCGAGGTATTTCCGCCAAGCTGAAAGAGATCTCTTCCTCTTGATCCAAATATCCCGGAGGGGCGCTGACAAGCCCGCAGGGCTTGGCGGCGGGGGGCAGAGCCCCCCACCACCCTAAGGCTCAAAGCGAGTTGATCCGCAAGAGACGCGCCAACTCGCCCACCACGCCGCGCCGGAACAGCAGCACACAGGCAATGAAGGTGCCGCCGATCACGACCTGCACCCAAGAGCCGATGCCCGAGAGCGCATGTTGCAGGGCCACCACGATGAACGCGCCTACGACAGGGCCGAAGATCGTGCCCATACCGCCCAGCAGCGTCATCAAGATCACCTCGCCCGACATCTGCCAATGCGCATCCGTCAGCGAGGCGAACTGGAACACGAGCGCCTTGGTCGAGCCCGCAAGCCCTGCAAGCGCCGCCGACAGCACGAAGGCCAGCAGCTTGAAGCGATCCACATTATAGCCAAGCGACAGCGCACGCGGCTCGTTTTCACGGATCGCCTGCAAGACCTGCCCGAAGGGCGAATGGATGATCCGGTAGATCACGAGGAAGCCCACGAGGAAGACGGCGGCCACGAAGTAATACATCGCGAGCGGATCGTTCAGATTGAAAATCCCCAAGAGATGCCCGCGCGGGATCCCTTGCAGCCCGTCCTCGCCGCCGGTGAAGGGCATTTGCAGCGCGAAGAAATAGACGATCTGGGCCAGTGCCAGCGTGATCATCGCGAAGTAGATGCCCTGCCTGCGGATCGCAAGCGAGCCGACCAGCCAGCCAAGCGCTGCGGCGAAAAGCGTGCCGGTCAGGATCCCCAGGATCGGCGGGAAGCCCCAGACCTTGAGCACATGGCCCGCGATATAGGCGGCCCCACCGAAGAAGGCGGCATGCCCGAAGGAGAGCAGCCCGGTGAAGCCGATCAGCAGGTTGAAGGCGGCCGCAAAAAGCGCAAAGCACAAAAGCTGCATCACGAAGACCGGGTAGAGGAAGAACGGCGCGGCTGCGAGGAAGCCCAGCATCGCCACCCAGAAGATCCCCTGCCAGATCCGGGCCCGACGGCGGAGCACCGGATCGCCCAGGCCCTCTTCGAACTCGGCGATCCCGGATTGGGAGTTTGCGGTTGTCTCTGTCACGTCACTCATCCCTTATCCCTGCCGTCCAAAGAGGCCATTTGGCCGGACCAGAAGCACGATCACCATCAGCAGGAAGATCACCGTGTTGGCGGCCGGCGCATAGAACACCTTGGTGATCCCCTCGACCAGCCCCAGCGTGAAGCCGGTCACAACCGCCCCGGCGATCGAGCCCATGCCGCCGATCACGACCACCGCGAAGATCACGATGATCAGATTGGCGCCCATCAGCGGGCTCACCGAGTAGATCGGCGCGGCCAGCACACCCGCCAGACCTGCAAGCCCGGTGCCAAAGCCAAAGGTCAGCATCACCATCAGCGGCACGTTGATCCCGAAGGCCTTGACCAGTTCAGGATTTTCCGTGCCCGCCCGCAACCGTGAGCCGATCCGTGTGCGCTCGATCACGTACCACACGATGAAACACACCAGGATCGAGAAGACGATCACGAAGAGGCGGTATTTCGGGAACATCATGAAGCCGAGATTGACGACGCCGCGCAGACTTTCCGGCATCCCGGGATAGGGCGTGCCAGAGGCATTGAAGAAGTTGATGAACAGACCTTGCAGCACCAGCGTCACGCCGAAGGTCAAGAGCAGTGAGTAGATCGGGTCGAGCTTATAAAGCCTGCGTAGCATGAAGCGCTCGATCAGCATGCCAAAGCAGCCAACCAGGATTGGTGCGAGGATCAGCGACGGCCAGAAGCCAATCGACAGATCGCTCATCCCGATCCATGCGCCCATATAGGAATACATGATCAGCGCGAGGAACGCGCCCAGCATGTAAAGCGCGCCATGGGCGAAATTGACCACGTTGAGCAGGCCAAAGATCACCGCGAGCCCGAGGCTCAGCATTGCGTAGAACACGCCGTTATTGAGGCCCAGCATACCCTGGGCGAGGATCAGTCGGATCATGGGGTCCATTGTCTGGGTCCCTCCTTATACGCTCAGGTAATGGTTGAGGCGGTCCATGCTGGCTTCAACATCGGCCGCTTCGATCGTGTCGATCACCTCGCCATGCTCGATGATGTAATGGCGGTCAGCCAACGGCGCTGCGAAGCGGAAGTTCTGCTCCACCAGCACGATTGTATAGCCGCGCGCCTTGAGGTCGCGGATCACCCGGCCCAGCGTTTTGACGATGACGGGCGCGAGCCCCTCTGTGATCTCGTCGAGCAACAAGAGCCGCGCGCCGGTACGCAAGATGCGCGCAATGGCCAACATCTGCTGCTCGCCGCCCGAGAGGCGCGTGCCCATCCGCTTGCGCACATTGGCAAGGTTGGGGAACATCTCGAACAGCTCTTCAATCGAGATGCCGCCATCGCCCACACCGGGCGGCAGCATCAGGTTTTCCTCGACATTGAGCGAGGAGAAGATGCCGCGTTCCTCAGGGCAAAAGCCGATCCGCCCCTCGGGGGTGATCCGGTGGGCAGGCTTGTTGATGAACTCGGCCCCGTTGATCTGGATCGAGCCGGTGCGCTTATCCACCATGCCCATGATCGAGCGCAGGGTCGTGGAGCGCCCTGCCCCGTTGCGGCCCAGAAGCGTGATCAACTGCCCCTCGCCCAGTTCGAGATTGATGCCGTGGAGCACGTGGCTCTCGCCATACCAAGCATGCAGATTCTCGATCTTGAGCATCGGCTTGGTCAGGGTCGTACTGCTCATGCCTCTTCCTCCTGCTCCTCGGCGGAGACGCCCATATAGGCCTCCATCACCTGCGGGTTGCGCGAGACCTCTGAATAGGGTCCCTCAGCCAGCACCTCGCCGCGCGCAAGCACGGTGATCGTATCGGCCAGTTCGGCAACGACACCGAGGTTATGCTCGACCATCACAATGGTGCGGCCTTCGCGCACGCGCGAGATCAGCTCGGTCACGGCCCCCACATCTTCGGTGCCCATGCCCTGCGTCGGCTCGTCGAGCAGCATCAGCTCGGGCTCCAGCCCCAGCGTGGTGGCAATTTCAAGCGCCCGCTTGCGCCCATAGGGCAGCTCGACGGCGCGGGTATGCGCGTAGGATTTCAGCCCGACCTGATCGAGCCGCGCCACCGCCTGCGCATCAAGATCGCTCAGCATCTTTTGCGAGCGCCAGAAATGATAACTCACCCCCAAGCCGCGTTGCAGCGCCAGCCGCACGTTTTCCAGGGCGGTCAAATGCGGAAACACAGCCGAAATCTGGAAGGAACGCACGATGCCCATATTCGCGATTTCAGCGGGTTTGCGATTGGTGATGTCGGTATCGTTGAACCGGATCGAGCCCGATGTGGGCGTGTGAAACTTGGTCAACAGGTTAAACATGGTCGTCTTGCCTGCGCCATTGGGGCCGATGATCGCATGGATCGAGCCCCGTTCAATGCGCAGATTGACGTCGTTCACGGCGACAAAGCCACCGAAACTCTTTGTCAGATTGCGTGCTTCGAGGATGATATCGCTCATGGTCTGCCTTCGGTCTGAGACACGTTTGGGCCAAGACGCATTCGGGGGCGGCCGCGACGGTCGCCCCCGAACGGTTTGGATTGGCTTACTTAACCAGCGGGCAGCCGCCATCTGCGAGCGAGGCATAGGCCTCATCGCCCGGGATGGTGCGCACGACGTCAGCCACATCCCACGGATCGGTGCCGCCGCTCTTCACTTTCAGCAGGTACATATCGTGCACCAGAAGCCCGTCCTCGCGGATCCGGCCACCTTTGGCGAAGAAGTCGTCGATCGGTGCCTTGCCAAGCTGCGCGCGCACCTTGTCGGGATCGTCGGTGCCTGCAGCCTTGATCGCGTTCAGATAGGCCATGGTCAGCGAGTAATCCGCGGCATGCGGGAAGGTCGGAGCCTCACCACCCGAGAATTTCTCGTATTTCTCTTTCCAAGCGCGCGATGCGTCATCGCCGTTCCAGTACCAGCCGGAAGTGAACTGAAGACCCGCGGCCACATCCGTGCCGAGCGATTTCACATCCGAGATCAGCACCAGCATGCCCGCAAGCTGTTGACCGCCTGCGACGATACCAAACTCATGGGCTTGTTTGATCGCGTTGACCGTATCCTGACCGGCATTGGCGAGACCGATCACATTGGCGCCCGAGCTTTGCGCTTGAAGCAGGTAGGACGAGAAGTCGTTCGAGCCCAGCGGCACGTCCGAGCTGCCCACGACCGTCCCGCCAAGGCTTTTCACCACTTCCGAAGTATTGTCCTGCAGCGCATGGCCGAAGGCATAATCGGCGGTGATGAAATACCAGCTCTTGCCACCGTTCTTGACGACGGCCGTCGCGGTGCCCACAGGCAGCGCATGGGTGTCATAGCCGTAGTGGATGCCGTATTTGGTGCAATCCGCCCCGGTCAGCGCGCTCGACGCCGAGCCGGTATTCATCGTGATCGTCTTCTTGTCGGATGCGAGCTTTTGCACCGCCAGACCGACGGCCGAGTTGGTCAGGTCGGTGATCATGTCGACATGTTCTTCATCGATCCACTGACGCGCGGTGGCCGAGGCCACGTCGGCCTTGTTCTGGTGGTCCGCCGAGATCACTTCGATCGGCTTGCCAAGCACGGTACCACCGAAATCCTTGACCGCCATTTTCACGGCATCGACCGCGCCTTTGCCCGAGAACCCGGTCGAGTAAACACCCGACATATCGCCCAGAACGCCGATCTTCACGACGCCGTCGGATATTGCATCCTGCGCCAGAGCACCTTGCGCGCCCATCAGGATCGCGGCGGCACTGACACCTGCATAGATTGCTGATTTCATGAATTTTCCTCCCTGGTTTTTTACTTGGCCCGAAGCAGCTGCATCCCTCCGATGCGCACTACCCGGGAAATCCTCTGACCGCCCCTGCCCGTTTGGGCCGCTGGCGGCGTTCCATGTGCCTCACTCCTCCGTGACGCCAGATGGTAACCTTCTCATCAAGCTGCAGGCTTTACCAGCGGATATCAGCTTGTCGCGTTCAAGGCGCTTTGGGAAAGACTATCATCGCATCTTTTCAAAACCGCGTCACACGCTGTCAAGAATGTTGCACACGTAACTGCCAAAAGGATAGCTGGGAAATCATGAGTCGCTATGCCACGTTTCCGGTAGGCTGATGTGCGAAACTGCCCATACCCCCCGGTGAGGTTGAGTGATGATTTTTGATTGGAACGATTTACGCTATTTTTTATCGGTCGCGCGGGCCGGACGGTTGACGGCGGCGGCACGGACGATCGGGTCGGATCACGCAACTGTGTCCCGGCGCATCACCGCGCTGGAGGGGCGGCTGAGCGCTCAGCTGTTCGAACGCAGCCCACGGGGCTATGCGCTCACCGATGCGGGAGAACGCCTTTTGAGGCATGCCGAGCAAATTGAAAGCGTCGCAGCCCGCGTGCATGACGATATCGCGGGTGAGCGCTACGCCCTGTCGGGATCGGTCCGGATCGGCACGCCTGATGGGTTCGGGGCATTCTTTCTTGCCCCCCGGCTGGGCGATTTTGCGACCGCACATCCCGAGCTGGAAGTGCAACTTGTAGCCACGCCGCAGGTATTTTCTCTGTCCAAGCGCGAAGCCGATATCGTGATCACCCTGTCGCGGCCCGAAAAGGGACGGCTGATCTCGCGCAAACTGACCGATTACACGCTGCATCTCTATGGCGCGCCAAGCTATCTCAAGACGCATCCGCTGACCGATAAATCCCAGCTCAGAGAGCATCTGATGATAGGATATATCCCCGAACTGATCTTCACCCCCGAGCTGGATTACCTGTCGCTCGTGGTCGGCGATCTGGTGCCGCAATTCTCCTCAAGCAACCTGTTTGGGCAATTGCGCGCAATTCAGGCAGGCAAAGGGATCGGCATCCTGCCCGATTTCATGGCGCGCGGAGCGCCCGAACTGGTTCCGCTACTGCCCGATGAGATCGAGATCACCCGCTCCTACTGGCTGCAAACCCATCAGGATTTGCGCGAGAGCGCGCGGGTGCGCACCGCGATGCGCTTCATCGCAGAGCAGGTCTCGGAGGCCAAGGCAGAGTTTCTGCCCGAGAAGCTGGGCCAACCCACCGCGTGAGAACAGCCTGCAAGGCTGAGGTTCCGACGGCGGCTCCAGCATGAAGACCGCCGCCGAACCACTTGTTCTTAAAGATAATCCGAGCGCTGCAGCCCGTATTTCGCCATCTTCTCGTTCAGCGTCCTGCGCGGCAGGCACAGCTCTTCCATCACCGCCGCGATCGAGCCCTTGTGGCGTCGCATCGTGTTGTCGATCAGCATCTTCTCGAAACTCTCGACATATTCCTTGAGCGGCTTGCCCTCGGTGGTGATCGCGGCAGGCCCGGTATCCTCGTCATCGGCCATCAGCAACGAGGCAATCGAGCCCGAGCCGCGCCGCGATTGCAGCACTGCGCGTTCGGCCACGTTGATCAGCTGGCGCACATTGCCCGGCCACGGCGCCTGCAAAAGCTGCGCGGCCTCCTGTGCGGTCACCTCGGGCACTTCGCACCCATATTCATCGGCGAATTGCTCGGACATGCGGTTGAAAAGCGTGAGAACATCTTCGCCACGCGCACGCAGCGGCGGAAGGGTGATCTTGAGGGCGGCAAGCCGATAATAGAGATCGGGCCGCAGCGCATCCTCGACGGTCTTACCCTCGCCATGCGTGTTGCAAATTGCAACGATTCGCGTTTCCGCCGGGCTGCCCTGATCATTGATGAACTGCAGCAGACGGGCCTGCAGAGGCTGGCTGAGCGATTCGACATCCTCAAGACAGAGCGTGCCGCCGCGCGCCTCTTCGACCAGCGGCAGACCGCCCTCTTCGACCGGGCCGAAGAGCTTGGCCGCCAGCGCCTCTTCGGCAAAGGCCGCACAGGAGACCACAGTGAATTTGCGACCCGCGCGCGGGCCTGTCGCGTGCAGCGCATGCGCAACCAGCGTCTTGCCCGAGCCGGTCTCGCCATCGATCAGAACATGGCCATCGGCCTGACTGAGATCGAGGATATCCTCGCGCAGCCGCTCCATCGGCTCAGAGGTGCCGATCAGCTTGCCGATCACCTTCTCGCCCTCGGCCAGATCGCGGCGCAGCGCGCGGTTGTCGAGCGTCGTGCGCCGAGCCTGCGTGGCGCGCTTGGCAAGCTCGGTCATCCGATCCGGGCTGAACGGCTTTTCCATGAAATCCATGGCGCCCAGCCGCATCGCCTCGACCGCCATCGGCACATCGCCATGGCCGGTGATCATGATCACGGGCAAGCCGCTATCGATCCCCATCAGCCGCTTGAGAAAGGCCATGCCGTCCATTCCGGGCATACGAATGTCGGAGATCACGACCCCCGGCCAGTCCGGTCCGATCTCCTTGAGCGCATCCTCGGCACAGGGGAAGGTCTCGGTATCAAAGCCTGAGAGGGCCAGCCATTGGCTGACCGACTGGCGCATGTCTTCCTCGTCATCGACGATTGCGACTTTCATCATTCTTGCCATGTCTTACTCCGCGGCCCTGACGGACCTGTTCTTGTCCGACAGGAGCGGCAACTGAACTTCGAACACAGCGCCTCCTCCTTCGGAATTATGCGCGGTCATGCGACCGCCAAAATCTGCGATGATGGAAGAAGAAATCGCAAGTCCAAGACCAGTTCCCTCTCCCGGTTTTTTTGTGGTCCAGAACGGCTCGAACAGCTTGTCGAGATCCGTGATCCCCGGCCCATTGTCGCGCACGCTCAAAACAGCGGTCTCGCCCGCGGTCAGCATCAGCTCAACCTGCGGCTCTGCAACAGACTTGGTGGCATCAAGCGCATTTCGCAACAAATTAATAATGACCTGCTCAAGCCGGATGCGATCGGCCATGACCATCACCGAGCCGCGCGGCATGGTGCGGATGATGTGCAGCTTGCGGGTTTTGAGCTGCGGCTCCATCATCGAGAGCGCCTCCGAGAGCGCCGCGCGCAGATCCACCGGCTCAAACGCCTCGCCGCCCTTGCGGGCATAGGATTTGAGCTGCCGCGTAATCGCCCCCATTCGACCGATCAGATCATCGATGCGCTGGAACGAGGACAGCGCCTCTTCGGTGCGCGCACGTTGCAAAAGCAGCCGCGCGCCTGCCAGATAGGTTTTCATCGCGGCCAGCGGCTGGTTCAGCTCGTGGCTGACGGCAGCCGACATCTCGCCCAATGCGGCCAGTTTAGAGCTTTGCGCAAGCGTCTGCTCGGCCACCGCAAGATCCATCTGCGCCTTTTCGCGCTCGGCGATCTCGCGGGTCAGACGGGAGTTGAGCGTGCGCAGCTCTGCCGATTCCGCGCGCAATGCCTGACTTTGCCGCCGCGCCCGACGCGAGAGCGCGTAGAACACCAGCGCCAACAGGATCGCAAAGCCCATGATTTCAAGCGCGAGCACCGCATTCACCCGCTCACGCACCGAATCGTAGCTGGTGAAGGCGATCATCTTCCAGCCCCGGAATGGCACGCGGGTCTCGGTGCGCATCACCGCCTGTCCCTTGAGATAGGCATCGGGCGCGTCGTTGGCCCAATCGGCGGTGGCCTGCAACGCCCGCTCGATCGCCGACGGGGCCGAACGCGCCGCAAGTGCTTCATTCATCGTGACGCCCCGCCAGCGGGGTTCGGTCGTCAGGATGATCTTGCCCGAACTGTCGGTCACCGCCACCGCATCCGAAATCCCGGCCCAAGAGCGCTCGAATTTCGACAGATCCGCCTCAACGACGATCACCCCGACCGGCTTATTGTCCTGAATGAGCGCGCGGGAATAGTCGAACTCGGTGCCGCCTGCCTCATTGGTATTGAGCGAAAAAATCGTCTCGCGCGAGCGCGTGGCATCGACGAAAAACTCGGTATTGGGAAAGGCCATCCCGATCTGGGTGCGATTGGTCGAGGCCACCACACGGCCCTGCATGTCCAACAGCCGGATCGAGGCCACCGCGACCTCTTGGCGGGCCGAGATCAGCCGGGCCGAGGCGGTCGAATAATCGTTTGTATCGAGTGCCTTGATCAACTGCGGATCGCGCGCCAGCAGCAGCGGCACGACATTGGTGCGCTGCAATTCCGAAGTGATGTTGCCGGTATAAAGCGCCAGACGCAGTTCGGCGCGCACCCGCGTGGTTTCGGTGAAGCGCTGGGTGAGCCAGACATTCGTCATCAGCATCACCGCAATGGCCAGGGCCAGCACCGCCGCCACCGCAATCCGCATCAGCCACCGCGCCCGCAAACGGCGCGCGCGCGCCGGAGGCTCGGATGCGGCCTCCGCCGCCTCGGGCAGTATCAGATCTTGCGCGGTGTCATCGGACATAGCGTCAATCTACGCCAGCTCAGAGCGCGCGGGCAAGCAGGCAGCGGTCAGGCGCGTGCCATGATCCCGCTCAACGCGCGGAAAAGCGCCGCCCCGTCAGCGCCACCTTGCGCGGCATCGATCGCGCGCTCGGGATGCGGCATCATCCCAAGCACCCGGCGGTTCTCGCTGAGCACGCCTGCGATGTCATCGACCGAGCCATTGGGGTTCTCGACATAGCGAAACGCCACCCGATCCTCAGCCTTGAGCTGCGCCAGTCCCTCGGGATCGATCTGGTAATTACCATCGTGATGCGCAATCGGGATCGTCACCGTCTCGCCCGGGGTCATCCCGTCGGTATAGGCGCTCTCGGCAGTCTCAACGCGCAGCGCCACCGGCTTGCAGATATATTTGAGCGAGCCGTTGCGCATCAGCGCGCCCGGCAGCAAGCCCATCTCGGTAAGGACCTGAAACCCGTTGCAGATGCCCAGAACATAGCCGCCGCGCCCAGCGAAATCGGCAATTGCCTGCCCCACCGGCGAGCGCGAGGCAATCGCGCCGCAACGCAGGTAATCGCCATAGGAAAACCCGCCCGGCACGCCGATCACGTCGAGCCCCTCGGGCAGCGTGGTTTCCTTGTGCCAGACCCGGGTGACCTCGATGCCTGCGCGCTCGAAGCCGACGACAAGGTCGCGGTCGCAATTGGACCCGGGGAAGGTGATGACGGCGGCTTTCATGTCAGGATCTCCTGCTCTGGATGGGGTGCAGCCCCGGAGCCCGGTCGCGTGGCGCGGGGCCAAACCGGCCCCGGCACCGCTCCCGGGCATTTGCGACGTTCAGACGATCTCGACGGTGTATTTCTCGATCACCGTATTGGCGAGCAACTTCTCGCACATCACCTGCACCTCGTTCTCGGCGGCGGCGGCATCGGTGGCGGCCAGATCCAACTCAATCACCTTGCCCTGACGGACGCCCTCGACGCCCGAAAAGCCCAGATGCCCCAGCGCGTGGCGCACAGCCTCGCCCTGCGGGTCCAGAACGCCATCCTTGAGCATCACATGCACGCGCGCTTTCATCCTCGGGCTTCCTTTCAGTTGATCAGCGTCGGTTTGATCGGTTGGGTATTGGTGGGCATCACGCCCAGCCGCCGGGCCACTTCCGTGTAGGCGTCGGTCAGATTGCCCAGATCGCGGCGGAACACGTCCTTGTCGAGCTTCTGACCGGTTTTCGAATCCCACAGGCGGCAGCTATCGGGGCTGATCTCATCGGCGACGATCAGGCGCATGAAATCGCCCTCCCAGACCCGACCGATCTCGATCTTGAAGTCGATCAGCTTAATGCCGACGCCATAGAACACGCCCGAAAGGAAATCATTGACCCTGAGCGCCAGCGCCACGATGTCATCCATATCCTGCTGGTTGGCCCAGCCAAAGGCGATGATATATTCTTCGGGGACCAGCGGATCGCCCAGATCGTCATTCTTGTAGCTATACTCGACGATCGGACGGGGCAGCGGCGTGCCCTCCTCAAGGCCCAGCCGCTTGGCAATCGAGCCGGCGGCGAAATTGCGCACGATCACTTCAAGCGGCACGATCTCGACCTGACGGATCAACTGCTCGCGCATGTTGAGACGCTTGATGAAGTGGTTGGGCACGCCAATATTCGTCAGCCCGGTCATGAAATACTCGGACAGGCGGTTATTGAGCACGCCTTTGCCCTCGATCGTCGCCTTTTTCTGGGCGTTGAACGCGGTGGCGTCATCTTTGAAATACTGAACGAGCGTGCCCGGTTCGGGGCCCTCGTAAAGTGTCTTGGCCTTGCCTTCGTAAATTTTCTTGCGCCGGGGTGCCATGGCGTCTCCGTTTTCTCTTCGGGCCGGTCTCTGCCCGGGCGCGGACAGCCTAAGGACCCTATTGCTTGCCCTATAGGACAAGCCTGTCTCTGGAGCAAGGCAAACAGTGGCAAACCCGCGGTGCAAAGCGTATCGAGGATCACACAAAGGAGGGAGCCTTGCCCCTTGCGATGGCATCGGTGCATGTGCATATCCTGATGGTAACGAATAGTTTATCCAGAGGAGACGGGCGATGACGTCATTCGATGATCGCAAAGATGCCTATGAGAACAAATTCGCCCATGATGCAGAGTTGCAATTCAAGGCCGATGCGCGCTGCAACAAAATGCTGGGCGAGTGGGCGGCGGCTCTGCTGGGCAAGACCGGCGCCGAGGCCACCGATTACATCCGCACCGTCGTGACCGCCGATTTCGAGGAAGCCGGCCACGAGGATGTCTATCGCAAACTGGCAGGCGATCTGGACGGCAAGGCCGATGAGACCACGATCCGCGCGAAAATGGCGGAATGCATGGCCGAGGCCCGCCGCCAGGTGCTCGCCGAAAGCTGAGCGCCGCGAGGCGAAAGAACCGACCGGGCGCCCCTCTGCGCCCGGTTTTTTCATGTCCGCTGCCGCCTCCCAGACTGCCACCTCTTAAACGGATCTCAATCTCTGCGCGCTATCCCTGCCGCCTGAAGGGTTTTGGGGAGAGTGCGGGTGCGACAGCAGGTTCACGACAAGACGCGGCGGGCTCTCGCCCGGGTCCGCTCGGTACAAACCGAACAGGCCGGACGCCTGCCCGGCTGGGCGCGCGCGGCCCGCCGCCAGATCATCGTGCTCGCGGTGCTTGCAGGCTTGGCGATGGTGCTGCGCGACCGGATCGCCCATCTCGACTGGCCCGCGATCCTATCCAGCGTTGCACAGGTTACGGCCTTGCAATGGCTGGGTGCCGCCCTCGCCACGACCGCCTCCTTCGCGGCGCTTGCGAAATATGACGCCCTGCTCCACCGTATGCTTGGAACAGGCCAGCCGTCGGGCCGCGCGGGGCGCGCCGGATGGGTCGCCATCGCGATCTCGCAGACGCTGGGATTCGGGCTGATCTCGGGCGCGCTGGTGCGCTGGCGAATGCTGCCGGGGCTTTCGCTGCTGAGCGCCACGCGCCTCACGCTTGCGGTCGCGGCCAGCTTCCTCGCCGGATGGGCCGTGCTAAGCGCGGCCGTGCTGCTTATTTTACCGCTGCCCATGCACGGCCAAGGCGCCACCGCCCTGCGCGTATTGGCAGGCCTTGCGCTACTGGGGGGCGGTGCGGTGACCGCCCTTGCGCTATATCGACCGAACCTGCGGCTCGCAGGATGGAAGCTCCGCCTGCCACCGCTGGCCGTGCAGGGACGCATTCTCTGGCTCTGCGCGATCGACACCGCCTTTGCGGCCCTCGCGCTATGGCTTTTGCTGCCCGCAGAGAGCGGGATCGGCTTTCTCGCCCTCTATCCGGCCTTTCTGATCGCGCTCGGGGCTGGCTTTGTCTCGGGCTCGCCGGGCGGCGTGGGGCCATTCGAGGTCACGCTTCTGGCCCTGTTGCCGCCCGATCAGACCGCGCAGATCTTGGCTGCGATCCTCGCATGGCGGCTGGTCTATTACGCAGCCCCCACCCTTGCCGCGATGGGCATGTTGGCGCGACCGCCCCGGCGGGCACCAGAGCTTGCCCCGGCACGTCTGCTCGCGCCCGATCCGGACCTGCCCGTCTGGCTCGAACGGCAATTGGCCCGCTCCGATCAGGCCGAGCTGGGGCTGCTGCGCCAAGGCGAACATGGCGTGCTGATCGATCCCGGCGCGCGGGGCGGCTGGATGATCGGGCGCACACCGCAGGCACTTGTAGGCCTCCTCGACCCGTTTGGTGCGCGCAACACTGGCCGCCTTCTGGACGATCTGCGCCACAAGGCCCGCGACGAGGGGCGGATCGCCTGCGCCTATAAGCTGACACCACGTGCGGCGGCTCGCGCACGCAAAGCGCGCTGGCACGTGACCCTGATGGCTACCGAATGCTGGCTTGAAACGAAAGGGTTCTCGACGGATCAGCCCGCCCGCTCGGGGCTGCGCCGCAAACTGCGCAAGGCGGCGAAAGCCGGAATACGCTGCACCCATGAGGCGTGCATCGAGCCCACCGCTCTTACGCCGGTCGCGGCGCGCTGGCACGAGGTGCGTGGCGGCGAACGGGGCTTCTCGATGGGCCGCTTCTGCCCGGACTATATCGCAGGGCAAAGCGTCATTGTCGCCCGGAAGGGTGACGAGATCGTCGGATTTGCAAGCTTTCACACCAATGACCGGGAATGGGTACTCGATCTAATGCGCCCGGCCCCCGACGCGCCCGACGGTACGATGCAGGCGCTGATCGTGACGGCGATTGAGGCTGCGCGCATCTCCGGGGCCACGCGCCTGTCGCTTGCGGCCCTTCCGCCCTGCCCCAGCCGCTTCACTGGCCCGGCACGCCATGTCTGGCAGCGCGCGGAGCGAATGGCGGGTGCGGCTGGATTGCGGCAGTTCAAGCTGGGCTTTGCCCCGCATCTCAGCCCCCGCTACATGGCCGCGCCCACCCGCGTGAGCCTGCTGCTGGGCGGCCTCGACATTGCACGCCAGATCCACGCGCCACCGCCCCTGCCGGGCGCTTCCGCGCCGCGCCACGGGCTGTTTCACAAATTTCGCTCACTATCTTCTTGAACGAAAGGAATTTGCCAATTGTCGCACGGCATGGCAGGACAGGATCGAAAGGCCGCGCTTGTCGCGGCCTCAACGCCATGGAAACGAGGCCCTTGATGACCGACGCGCTGAGCCGCCTTCTGGAAACCCGCGACTGGCTTCTGGCCGATGGCGCAACCGGCACCAATCTGTTCAATATGGGCCTCGAGGCGGGAGAGCCTCCCGAGCTTTGGAATGCCGATCAACCAAACAAGATCAAGCAGCTCTATTCGAAAGCCGTCGATGCGGGCTCGGATCTGTTTCTGACCAACAGCTTTGGCGGCAACGCCTCGCGGCTCAAGCTGCATAACGCGCAAAACCGGGTGCGCGAGCTGAACCGGCTCGCCGCCGAGATTGGGCGCGAGATTGCCGACCGGCAGGATCATCCGGTGATCGTCGCAGGCTCGATGGGGCCGACGGGCGATATTTTTGCGCCGATGGGCACGCTGACCCATGAGTTGGCCGTCGAGATGTTCCATGAGCAGGCAGAGGGCCTCAAAGAGGGCGGTGCCGATGTGCTCTGGGTCGAGACGATCTCGGCCCCTGAGGAATACAAGGCCGCCGCCGAAGCCTGTTTGCTGGCTGGCATGCCCTGGTGCGGCACGATGAGCTTTGACACGGCGGGGCGCACGATGATGGGCGTGACCTCGACCGCGATGGTGGGCATGGTCGACAAGCTGACCCATGCGCCGCTCGCTTTTGGGGCCAATTGCGGCGTGGGGGCCTCGGATCTTCTGCGCACGGTGCTGGGATTTGCGGCCACCGGGACGGAGCGACCGATCATCGCCAAGGGCAATGCTGGCATCCCGAAATATGTCGATGGCCACATCCATTACGACGGCACGCCCGAGCTGATGGCGGAATATGCGGTTATGGCGCGCGATTGCGGGGCCACGATCATCGGCGGCTGCTGTGGCACGATGTCGGAGCATTTGCGCGCGATGCGTGAAGCGCTTGAGACCCAGCCGCGCGGCGAGGACCGCCCGAGCCTTGAGGATATCTCGGCCCGGCTGGGCGGGTTTTCCTCGGAAGACGACGGTCTGGGCGAAGGTGGCGCCAAGCGCGAACGGCGCGGCCGCCGCCGGAGCTGAGCGCTCAGGCGCACCGCGCAGACGACACCGAAACACGTTCAGACCAAGGACGGTCTGGGGCGGCGCTCACGCGACCGGCCAGAAGGATGCAATGATGCAAGTGGGCTCAGAACAGTTCGAGTTGATCGCCCTTGCGGGGCGGCAGGTGGAATTGCGTGCAATCCAGCTCGGGCAGGCTGCGCGCAAAGCCCAGCCGCTTGCACGACAGCGCAAAGCGCTGGCGCAACAGCTCGGCCATCTCGCCCTCCCCCTTCATCCGGTTGCCAAAGCGCGGATCGTTGAGCTTGCCGCCGCGCATGTCGCGGATCCGGCCCAGCACCTTTTCGGCCAGACCGGGGCGGTGACGCTCCATCCAATCGGCGAAAAGCGGGGCGACCTCATGGGGCAGCCGCACCGGGATCATCGAGGCTGCCTTGGCGCCTGCGCGCCGCGCCTCGGTCAGGATCGCCTCCAATTCGTGATCGGTCAGCCCCGGGATCATCGGCGCGGCCATCACCCGCACCGGAATGCCTGCGCGCGACAGCTCCCGGATCATGCGGATGCGCGTGGGCGGGCTGGGCGCGCGCGGCTCCATCTCGCGCGCAAGCCCCGCATCGAGCGTGGTCACCGAGATGCCGACCTGTGCCAGCCCCTGCCCTGCCATCGCGCCCAGCAGATCGAGATCGCGCAGGATCGCCGCCCCGCGCGTCACGATGGACACCGGATGCCCATGCGCGTGCAGCACTTCCAGCACACCGCGCATCACCCCCATCTTGCGCTCAATCGGCTGATAGGGATCGGTATTGGTGCCGATGGCGAGCGGCGCGACACTGTAGCCCGGCTTGCGCAGCTCGGCCTCAAGCACGCGCGGCGCCTCGGGGCGCGCGATCAGACGGGTCTCGAAATCAAGCCCCGCCGAGAGCCCCAGATAGCCATGGCTGGGCCGCGCGAAACAGTAGATACACCCGTGCTCGCAGCCGCGATAGGGGTTGAGCGAACGATCAAAGGGCACATCGGGCGAGCTGTTGCGCGAAATCACGCGGCTCGGGCGCTCCACGCTGACTTGCGTGCGCAAGACATGCTCTTCCTCGGGAATGTCCCAGCCGTCATGCTCTGGCGCACGGGCATAGGGTTCGAACCGGCCAGCCGGGCGCGCAGCCGCTGCACGCGCGCGCAGGCGTTCGGCAGGATTGGACGGGGGCAGATCAAAGGGCAGACTCATGGGCTCAATATAGAACGAAATGAGAACATTTGCCAAGATCTCACAGTCAAACCGACGATGAGGTCGGACAACCACCAATGAATGTCGCAATTCGCCAAGCCAGAAGGGACAACGCGTCCCACGAAAGGTTAAGGCGGCTATCAGGAGACCGAGAATATGGCCGAAGACGATGACGAAATCATCCTGTCCGAACTCAGCGATGACGAGCTGACTGCACAGATGATGGATGACCTCTATGACGGTCTCAAGGAAGAGATCGAAGAGGCCACCCATATCCTGCTGGAGCGCGGCTGGACCCCCTATGATATCCTGACCAAGGCTTTGGTCGCGGGCATGACGATCGTGGGCGCTGACTTCCGCGATGGCATCCTGTTCGTGCCCGAAGTGCTTCTCGCGGCCAACGCGATGAAGGGCGGCATGGCAATCCTCAAGCCGCTGCTGGTCGAGACCGGCGCACCGCGCATGGGCAAGATGGTGATCGGCACCGTGAAGGGCGACATCCATGACATCGGCAAGAACCTTGTCGCGATGATGATGGAGGGCGCGGGCTTCGAGATCGTCGATCTCGGGATCAACAACCCGGTCGAGAAATACCTTGAGACGGCCGCAGCCGAAGGGGCCGATATCATCGGCATGTCGGCGCTGCTGACCACCACGATGCCCTATATGAAAGTCGTGATCGACACGATGAAGGAACAGGGCATTCGCGACGATTACATCGTTCTGGTGGGCGGCGCCCCGCTCAACGAGGAATTCGGCCGTGCGATTGGCGCAGATGCCTATTGCCGCGATGCTGCCGTCGCGGTGGAAACCGCCAAGGATTTCATCGCGCGCAAACACAACCAGATGACCGCCTGAGCGCGGGCCACCCCCGGCCCCGACACAGCGCATCGAATTCAAAGGCCCTGATTTTTTTGATCGGGGCCTTTTCCTTTGGCGCCTTGCACCCCATACTCAAAGGGACGGAGGATACGCGCATGCCGCTGCCACATTTCTTGTTGCTGATCGTGTTTGTCATCGTGATGGCCGCCCTGACGATCTGGATCTTTGCCAGCTCGGGCGTCCCGATTGCGATGCTCGGACTGATGGCACTGGTGGCTGCGGGCGTGATGCGTCTTCTGGCGCGGGTGGAATGACCCGGCCCCCGGATCTGCTTGATATCGCTGATGCGACCCTGACCGAGGCTGGACTTGAACCGCGCGGCACGGGGCGGCTTTTGCTGATCGCCTGCGGGGCGCTGGCGCGTGAAATCCTTGATCTCAAGCGGCTCAACGGTTGGGATCATATCGACCTGACCTGCCTGCCCGCCAAGCTGCATCTCTATCCCGAGAAGATCACCGAGGCCGTGAGTGCCGCCGTGACAAAGCATCGCGCGCAATATGATCGGATTTTCGTCGTCTATGCCGATTGCGGCACGGGCGGGCAATTGTGGGACAAGTGCAAGGAGCTGGGCGTCGAGATGATCGAGGGCCCGCATTGCTATTCCTTTTTTGAAGGCAATGCGCGCTTTGCCGAAACCGCCGAGACCGAGATCACGGCCTTCTACCTCACCGATTTTCTGGTGCGGCAATTCGATGCCTTCGTCTGGCGCCCGATGGGGTTTGACCGCCATCCCGAGCTGATCGGGATGATGTTTGGCAATTACGAACGGCTGATCTATCAGGCCCAAACCGACGACCCGGCACTGGACCAAGCGGCGCGGGCCGCAGCCGAGCGCCTCGGCCTTGCCTACGAGCGCCGATTCACCGGCTATGGCGATCTGGCCCACGCCCTGACGCGATTTGCCAAAACACCGGGCAACCCCGCCTGATCTCAGGGCGATTGCCTGCAAAACCTTAGCGCAAGCTTGGCTTTTCTGCGTTGCGGCGATATGGGGATGGGCAAATGAGACGCTCAAGACCCGCCAGCACTCCGGCTGGGGGTCGCTGACCTGACCGGAGACATCATGACCTTCCAGACTTGGCGTAGCCAATGGTTCGGCAATACCCGCACCGAACTTTTATGTGGACTTCTCGTCGCCTTCGCGCTGATCCCCGAAGCCATCGCCTTCTCGATCATCGCGGGTGTCGACCCGAAAGTGGGGCTTTATGCCTCCTTCTCGATCGCCACGATCACCGCGTTTTTCGGCGGACGGCCCGCGATGATCTCGGCGGCAACGGCCGCCACGGCGGTTCTGATGGGCACGCTGGTGCGCCAGCACGGGCTCGATTACCTGCTCGCCGCCACGATCCTTGCAGGCGTGCTGCAGATGATCGCAGGCGCGCTCAATCTGGGCCATATCATGCGCTTCGTGTCGAAATCGGTGATGACCGGGTTTGTGAACGCGCTCGCGATCATGATCTTCATGGCGCAATGGCCAGAGCTTGACCCGAGCCGCGTCCCGATGGTGACCTATCTGCTGGTGGCGCTTGGCCTCGCGATCATCTACCTGCTGCCGCGCGTCTTCAGCGCCATTCCCTCGCCGCTGATCGCCATCATCGTGCTCTCGGCGATCACGATGGGTCTGGGCCTGAACGACGTGCACACGGTCTCGGATATGGGGGCTTTGCCGGATTCGCTGCCCTCCTTCCTGATCCCTAATGTGCCGTTCAACTTCGAGACGCTGCGCATCATCCTGCCCTACTCGGTCGGTGTGGCCGTCGTCGGGTTGATCGAAAGCCTGATGACGCAAAACGTCGTCGATGAGCGGACCGACACCCAATCCGACCGGCGGCAGGAATGCTACGGTCAGGGCGTCGCCAACTTCTTCACCGGCTTCATCGGCGGCATGGCGGGTTGCGCGATGATTGGCCAGACCGGGATCAATATCAGCTCGGGCGCGCGCAAGCGGCTCTCGACGCTCACCGCGGGCGTGGCGCTTTTGTTCTTCTGCGTCGTGCTGGGCGAATGGGTCGGGCGCATCCCGATGCCCGCGCTCGTGGCGGTGATGATCATGGTCTCGATTGGCACCTTTAGCTGGGCCTCGCTCGGTCAGCTGCGCACCATGCCGATGTCGTCCAATATCGTAATGCTGGCCACCGTGGGGTTCGTGGTGGCGACCCATAACCTTGCTATCGGCGTGCTTGTGGGCGTGCTGCTTTCGGGGATCTTCTTTGCGGGCAAGATCGCGAAGATGACCGAGATCACCTCGCGCTATAGCGAAGAGCACGGGTTGCGCACCTATTACATCAAGGGCCAGATCTTCTTCGCGACTGTTGAGGAATTCGGCCGCGCCTTCGATTTCCACGAAAAACTGGATCGCGTCGTGATCGACCTGACCCATGCCCATATCTGGGATATCTCTTCGGTATCCGCGCTCGATCGCGCGGTAGGCAAGTTCAAGCTCCATGGCACGGATGTGAAGGTTGTGGGCATGAATTCCGCAACCGAGACGCTGATCGACCGGCTCTCCAACGGGGGCGAAGTCGCCGCCGACCACTAAGCCCCCAAGCGGCCCCGCCCCTGTGCGGGGCCGCTTCGCTTGACGAAAGGCATTTATCCCCCTATCGGCAAAACAGCCCGGACGATGGCGTCGTCCAGCAGGGCAGAAACCTGATGTCATCCTGTACGCCGGGACCTGCGACGCCGCCGCCTTCACAGCGGCGCTGACTGGAGCCTGTGATGCCCGAGACCGCCCCGCTGAGCCATCCCGCCGATCTCGCCCCGACCCAAGTCGCCGGGATGATCGCGATGTGCAGCGCCATGGGCCTGCTGCCCATCGGCGATTCTATCGCAAAGATCCTGACCGGGATCGCCGCCCCTTTCGATGTCACGGCATGGCGGACCATCGTGCAGGCGCTTTGCTTTCTGATCGTACTGATCGTGATACGCCGCAAGCTGCGCGGGCCGTTATTCTCGTGGCATACGCTCGCCTCGGGCGCGCTGGTCGCAGTGGCGTCGGTCTCGCTGATCACCGCATTCCAGACGATGCCGATTGCGACCGCGATCGCGATCTTCTTCATCGAACCGCTTCTACTGACGCTGCTCTGCGGGCCGTTCCTTGGCGAAAAACCGGGGCCGCGCCGCTATATCGCGGTGGCGGTGGGCTTGCTCGGTGCGCTCATCGTGATCCGGCCCAATTTCGCGATCTTCGGGCCGGTCGTGCTGCTGCCAGCGCTCGGCGCACTGGCCTATGCGCTCAACATGATCGTGGTGCGCAAGGCGACCCGGACGCGCTCGGCGATGAGCTTCCAGATCGGGGCTGCGTTTTGCGGCGGGGGGATCTTTGTGCTGGCGCTGAGCGTCACGACCCTCATGGGGCGCAACCCGACATCATTTGTTGAAATGCCGGTCTGGGTCTGGATCGCGGTGGCGGTGTCGGGCGCTCTGGGCGCGGTCACCTTCCTTCTGATCACGCTGGCCTTTTCCAAGGCCGAGGCATCACTGCTCGCGCCCTTCCAATATCTCGAGATTTTCGGGGCGACGATCGTGGGCTACCTGATCTTTGGGGATTTTCCCGATGCGCTGACGATCCTTGGCACCTCGATCATCCTCGCCTCGGGCATCTACGTGTTCTACCGCGAGCGAAAGGTGGGCGCGAAGCCACGCAAGATCCGCGCCCGCGCCGACCGCTAAACGCTCAGGCCCGCCGCCGCAGCAGCAAAGAGGCCACGAACAGCACCGTGCCCGCCGAGACAATCGAGGGACCCGCCGGGGTGTCGAAGGTCAAGGAGGCCCAAAGCCCCAGCAACACGGCACAAATCCCAACGCCGGTCGCGCTCACCGCCATCGCCTCGGGGCCACGCGCGATCTGGCGTGCGGCAGCGGCGGGGATGATCAACAGCGCCGCGATCAGCAACGCCCCCACGATCTTGATCGAGACCGCCACCGTCAGCGCCAATGCGACCGTCAGGAAAAGCTGCTCGCGCTGGGGATTGATGCCCGAGGCCATCGCCAGCTCGTCATTTATCGTTGAGGTCAGCAGCCCCTGCCAGCGCCACGCAAGCAGCGCCAGCACCGCCAAGGCACCGCCCCAGACCACGATCAGATCGGTGCGCGAGACCGCCAGAATATCGCCAAAGAGCCAAGCGCTCAGATCGACCCGCAGCCCGGACTGGAACGAAGCTGCGACGAGACCGAAGGCCAGCGCGGAATGGGCCAGAACGCCCAGCGTCGTGTCGACCGCATGGCCGCGCCCCGACAGCCGCGCCACGGTCAGCGCCATCGCCAGCGCCACACCCAGAGTGCCGAGATAAACCGACGCCCCGAAAGCAAAGCTCAGCGCCACGCCCAGGATCGCCGCATGGGCCGTGGCATCGCCGAAAAAAGCCATCCGGCGCCAGACCACGAAGGAGCCCAGTGGCCCAGTGGCCAGCGTGAGGCCAATCCCCGCAAAAGCGGCACGGACCAAAAAATCGTCAAACATGTGTATGCCCTTCGTGGCCGCAGGTCTGGGAGGCTGAACCATCGTCATGGCCGTGGTCGTGATGGTGTTGATACAGCGCAAAGGCCCCGCCGGTCCCGATCCCGAACAGCGCACGATATTCGGGCGCTTCGGCCACGACCTTGGGCGTGCCCTCGCAACAGACGTGACCGTTGAGGCAGATCACCCGGTCCGAGGCTGACATCACCACATGCAGATCATGGCTGACCATCAGCACCGCCGCGCCGGTCTGCGAGCGCACTTCCTCGATCAGTTTGTAGAACGCCGCCGTCCCCGGCTGGTCAAGGCCCTGCGTCGGCTCGTCAAGGATCAGGATATCGGGATTGACCAGAAGCGCGCGGGCCAGAAGCACCCGCTGGAACTGCCCGCCCGAAAGCCGCGCCAAGGGGCGCGGTCCGAGCCCCGGGACGCCGGTGCGCTCCAGCGCTTCATCGGCCTGCGCATCCGAGACCCGTTTGGGAAGCGACAGAAACCGCCGCACGCTCAAAGGCAAACTGGCATCGATATGCAGTTTTTGCGGAACATAGCCCACCGAGAGCCCCGATGCGCGGCTGACCTTGCCGGTCGCCGCAGTCTCCAGACCGATCAGCGCCCGGATCAGCGTCGATTTGCCCGACCCGTTCGGTCCGACCACGGTGACGATCTCACCCCGGGCAATGGAAAATTGCACATTGGAGAGCACGGTATTGCCGCCATGGCGCACCGAGAGCCCTTGCGTCGAAATCAAAGTGCTCATGCGGCACCACCCGCGCCCTCGGCCTCGACACAGCGCGGGCACAGGCCCAGCGCCTCGACCGTGGCGCGTTCAACGGTAAAGTCCACCGCAGCGGCTGCCGCCATAAGTGCGACGCGCACGCCCTCGGCCTCTGCCTCCGCGACCGCCCCGCAGGTGCGGCATATCAAAAAGACCGGCGCGTGATCCTCGCCCGGATGCATGCAGGCAGCAAAGGCATTGAGGCGGCGCACCCGATGCGCAAGCCCGGTCTCCACCAGAAATTCCAGCGCACGATAGGCCACCGGCGGCTGATTGCCAAACCCGTCCGCCGCCAATCGCTCGAGCACCTCGTAAGCCCCCATCGCGCGATGCTCTTCGAGCAAGATCTCCAGCGCGCGCAGCCGGACCGGGGTCAGCCGCGCGCCCTTTTCCTGCGCCACGGCCTGTGCGCGGTGCAACGTGCTGCTTGCACAGCCCGCATGATCATGTGCCGCAAAGGCGGCAAGTTCAGGGGCGGTTTTGCTCGATGGGGCCACGGATATGTTACCTTATCACATTTCTGCTTGACGTGTGATTTTATAACATACAAACATCCGCCCCGAGTTCAAGATGTCAGGAGACACAGATGCGTTCGATCCTTCCGCTGGCCGCCACCCTTTTGACCATTGCCCCCGGGCTGGCACAGGCCAAGGTGCCCGATGTGGTCACCGATATTCCCGTCGTTCAATCCCTCGTGGCCCAAGTGATGGGCGATCTGGGCAAACCCAGCGTGCTGCTGGGGCAGAATTCGGACCCCCACCACTACCAGCTTCGGCCCAGTCAGGCAGGCGCTTTGCAAGATTCCGACCTCGTCGTCTGGATCGGTCCGCGCCTCACGCCTTGGCTGGAGCGCGCGCTTGACGGGATCGGTGCGCAAGACCGCTCGCTGAGCCTGCTGGCCCAGCCGGGCACCCATACCCGCAAATTTTCGGGCGATGACCCCCACGATCACAGCGCCGATCTGGATGAGGATGAGGATGACGATCACGCCGATCACGATCACGCCGATCATGATCATGCAGACCATGATCACGCCGCCCATGACGATCAAACCGATCCCTATGAAGATCCGCATGCCTGGTTTGACCCGGCGAATGCCTCCCTTTGGGTGGGCGATATTGCGCAGCAACTCTCCAAGCTCGATCCCGAACATGCCAAGATCTACGCTGAGAACGCCAAGGCCGCCCAGGCCCGGATCGCGGCAATGGATACCCGGCTGAAAGCGGAATACGCGCCGGTCAAGGACACGCCCTTCCTCGTCTATCACGCAGCCTATGGCTATCTGGCCGATCACTACGGCTTGCACGTGGCAGGGGCTTTGTCGCCCAGCGATGCAACGGCACCGGGCGCGGCCCATATGGTGAGCCTGCGCAAAGAGATCGACACTGACACCATCGCCTGCGCCTTCCCCGAGGCCCAGCACGATCCCAAGATGGTGAGCATTCTCGTCGATGGGACGCCGGTGAAACTGGGTGGCGCGCTCGATCCGGCTGGCAGCACGCTGCCCTATGGCGCGGATCTCTACGAGGCGCTGATGCAGAAGACCGCCGACACGATCACCACCTGCCTCGAATCGCAGCATTGATCTGAGCGCCCAGCCGTGCCATCTGCGGCCCATGACAGATTGGACCGCATTGGTAGAAGAGGCCGGACGCTGGCGCGCACTCGCCGTAGATGAAACGGGCGCGATCAGGGATCAGCAATCTGGTCCCTCGCCGCGCCCGCTTTTGCCCGAAGGGACCGTGGTGCTGGCCGCCACGGCCCCTGGGCTTGAGCGGCGCACCCTGCCCTGTGCGCCGCTTCCCGAGGGCCCATGGCCGCGCGCCGAGATTTCCGAACGCGCCCTGCACGCCCTTCCGGGCCTTGTGCAGACCCGCCCCGATGAAACCGTCACCCCGCCCGAGGCTGCGCGCATCGCCGGCATCTTGGCGGGCATGGCGCAGTTTGACGGCGTGATCTGGATCTGCGGCGCGACATCGCTTTGGGCGCATATCTCTGCCGGAGAGATCGTCAGCGTGACCCGGATGGGCTCGGCGGCGATGCTGGCGGGCTTGGGCGCGCCGCTCCATGCAGGCGAAGAATTCGACGCCGCGCTGAGCGATGCGCTTTCGCGGCCTGAACGGATGGCGCGTGATCTGGGCGCGCTCGCGCTTTCGGGCCGCTCGGAACGCGCCGCCGGTGCCGTGCTCGGGGCCGAGCTGGCCGCGACCCGCCCGTGGTGGCTCGGTCAGCCGGTGCTGGCTCTGTCTTCACCCACTGCGCCCGGATGGGCCGAGATCTGCCAGCGCGCCTTGCAAAGCCAAGGCGCACAGGTCACCTTGGGCGATGGTGAGGCCGCGTTGATCGCAGGATTGGCGCAGGCCCGAAAACAGTAAGGGGAAACAGGGACATGGCCGATCTGGACCTTTCCGACACGTTCGGCGAAATCGCCCCTCGCTTCGGGATTTCGCGTCCTGCAGGCCGTTGTTTCGGGGCGATCTGGCGCGCAGCCCAAGCCCCCAGCGCCGAGGATCTCGTGGCCCAGCTCGGTCTGTCGCGCTCGAACGTCTCGGTCGCGCTCAAGGAATTGCGCGAGGCAGGGCTGATCCAGAGCGCGCGCAGCCCCGGCTCCCGCAAGGATTACTTCATAGCCCCCCCAGATCCGTGGGAGCTGGCCCGGCTGGTGCTCTCCGAACGCGCCCGTCGGGTCTTTGGCCCCGCGCGCGACCAGCTTGCAGCGCTTGAGACCCGCAGCGCCGATCCGCGGGCCGCAGCGCTATGCGATGTGTTTGACGCGGTCTCGGGCCATTTGGATGCGCTGAGCAAGCTCAGCCCCGATGCGCTCGCAGGCCAGATCGATGCCAGCCGCAGCGCGCAGAAATCCGGCGGTAAGAAAAAGAAAAAGAAGGGCTGACTCGCCCGTCTCCGGGCGGGCCAAAGGACGGCCTTACTTGAAGTTGCGGCTTTCCTTGAGCTGCTCCCAGGCCCAAAGAACCTCTTGGAGCATATCCTCTTGGCTGCGATCCCCGCCATTCATGTCGGGATGCAGCACCTTGATCAGCGCCTTGTAGGTCTTCTTGATCTCGGCCTTGCTCGTGGAGTCGCGCAGATCGAGAATATCGAGGGCGCGTTTCTCAGTGGGCGGCAATTTGCGCCCAAGCGAGCGGCCGGGGTTTTTCGTGGCATTGTCGCCCAGCATCTCATGCGGGTCGGAAATGCCATGCCGCGCCCAGCCCTGCGCCTCTTTGGCCTTGGAGAAGGGCTTGGTCGGACGCTCCCAGACGGTCGCATTGTCGAGGAAGTTCTGGAACTCCTCCTCGGACTGACCCTGAAAGTAATTCCAGTTCAGATTATACTCGCGCACGTGGTCCTTACAGAACCAGAAATAGTCATCCAGCACCTTGGGGCTTTTGGGCGCGCGGTATTTTCCGGGTTCATTGCACCCTTCCTTGTCGCAAATCCGGGTCGACGTCTCGAACGCACCGGACATGCCGCGCCGACCCTTGGAGCGGCGCTTCTTGTCGGCTGCCGCCGAAATGTTGAACCCGAAAGGATCGCTCTTGCTCATGCTTGCCTCATATTCTGCCCGATGCCTGTGGTCGGAAATGCCAAATGGGAGCATTCGCCGAGTCGGGCCACGCAGTTTAGTGGAAATCGCGCTTGAGGAAAGAGGGCCTTCGCCCGCGTCCTACAGAAACTTGCCGATTGAGAAAAAGATGCGACCTGCGGGGCGGCGTTTCAACCCGCCCCGTCTGACGATCCCGCGCGACGCGCTGTGATGGCGTCAGTCCTCCGCGTTGCGGCTGGCGCGCAGGCTGGGCGCGCGCCCCTCAGGGCTGTCGGTCTTGAGCTGGCTGTCACGCGCACCGGAGGATGCGCTGCTATCGGTGGTCGCACTCAGACGCGGTGCCGCTTCGGCATTGGCGGGCGCATCGGAGACGCTCACATGGGTGTCGAGCGCCCGGGCCGGATCGCCGCCGCGCAGTCGACGAAACACCAGAAGGTTATGATAAACGGTGGTTTTTCCGGTCAGACCGCTGCGCTCTTCCGCGGGCAGCGTCTCGGCGCGCTGATATTCCCAGCCCTGCGCCGCCATCTCGTTCATCACCGAAGACAGCGTATTGGCGAACCGGTCGATACCTGTCTTCAGGCCGCGCTCTTTCTCGCCACGTGCGGGCGCGGGAATGACCTTGTATTCGAAATTCTGCATCGTGACACCTCTTGCTTGGCGCCTTTCTAGCGAATGGGGGGAAGTGGTCAACCAAAAGCCTTGTGTGGCAGCGGTTTCAGGCCGAGCGATTGCCCGCGCGGCCCCTGCGCGCATGAAGCCCAAAATGGCGTGTAGGGACACAATCCGCCCCTTGCCTCCCTTCGGCCAATCGGTCAAGAGTCGCAGCCAACAAGGAAAGGACGCCCGTGATGCTCGATCAGAATGCCAAGCCCACCGAAGAAATTGATGTCCGCGAGGTCTTCGGGATCGAGTCCGACATGAAGGTCAAGGGTTTTGCTGACGCCACCGACCGCGTGCCGGCCATCGATTCCACCTACAAGTTCGACCCCGACACCACGATGGCGATCCTGGCAGGCTTTGCCTATAATCGCCGCGTGATGATCCAGGGTTATCACGGCACGGGCAAATCGACCCATATCGAGCAGGTCGCAGCCCGGCTGAACTGGCCCTGCGTGCGCGTTAACCTCGACAGCCACGTGAGCCGGATCGACCTGATCGGCAAGGATGCGATCAAGCTGGTGGATGGCAAACAGGTCACCGTCTTTCATGAAGGCATCCTGCCTTGGGCGCTGCGCAACCCCACCGCGATCGTGTTCGACGAATACGATGCGGGCCGGGCCGATGTGATGTTCGTGATCCAGCGCGTGCTGGAAACCGACGGCAAGCTCACCCTGCTCGATCAAAACGAGGTGATCACGCCGAACCCGTATTTCCGGCTCTTTGCGACCTCGAACACCGTGGGTCTGGGCGACACTACGGGCCTCTATCACGGCACCCAGCAGATCAACCAAGGTCAGATGGACCGTTGGTCGCTGGTCTCGACGCTGAACTATCTCAGCCATGACGCCGAAGTGGCCATCGTTCTCTCGAAGAACCCGCAATACAACACCGAGGCCGGGCGCAAGACGATCAGCCAGATGGTGACCGTGGCGGATCTGTCGCGCACCGCCTTCATGAATGGCGATCTGTCCACCGTGATGAGCCCGCGGACCGTGATCGCATGGGCGCAGAACGCGCGGATCTTCAACAATGTCGGCTATGCATTCCGCCTGTCCTTCCTGAACAAATGCGACGAGCTGGAGCGCCAGACGGTGGCCGAGTTCTACCAGCGTCTGTTCGACGAAGAACTGCCCGAAAGCGCGGCTGCCATCGCAAAATGACGCGCGCGCTCCTCATCTTGTTGCTGGGGCTGAGCCCGGCTCTGGCTTGCGCGCAGGACACGAGCGTGCCGGCCAAGCCCGGCGATCTGGTGGCAGCCTTGAGCGGTGACTGGAACGGCGATGGCGTGGCCGATGCCGTAACCTTGCAGCAAGATGACGACTATTCCGCCGATCTGACGGTCTATCTGGGCGATCCCGTCTACGGGCTCAAACCGGCAGTAAGCGTCAAGAGCGCGATGTTCTCGGGTCAGGGCGGGGGCCAGACGCCCACGATCAAGGCGCTCTCCAAATCGGCCTTCGCACTCCATCAAGAGCAGATCGGCTTTGGCCGGACGCCATGGGAGGCGACCTTCTCGGTGGCGTGGCGCGACGGTCATTTCGTGGTGTCGGGCTACAGCTATCAATATTACGACCGGATCGATCCCGACCATCAAGGGAGTTGCGACGTCAACCTTCTGGCGGGCAATTACGAGATCACGCTGGATGGTCAGACCAAGACCGGCCAGCAGGACATGCGCGCCTTCCCGCTGAGCAAGCTCAACCCCGATTTCATGCCCACGATCTGCCAGTCGATCTTTGATCGCTGAGCGGGCCAACGCAAAAGAGGCGCCGGGTCAACTGACCGGCGCCCCTTTTTGTCCTATGAGCGGCGCTCAGCCTTTGGCGGCTTTCGCGGCATTGCCCCAGAACACCATATCATCGAGCATCTCGGTCGTCGGCGCGTCCAGATGATCGCCCCATTCCGAGGCCGGTTTGCCCTGCATCGCGGCCACGAAATCAGCCCCACCAATGGTCGTCGCCCCGCGCACCGGCACCATCCCGAAATTGATCGCGATCATACGCAGATGCTCGACCGCGCGCGCAGCGCCTACGCCGCCATAACCCATCGTGCCCAGCGGCTTGCGATACCAGCCCTTGAACGCATAATCGAACGCGTTCTTGATGCTGGCGGGAAGCGAGTGATTGTATTCCGCCGTCAGCACGATAAAGCCGTCAAACTCCAACAGCTTCTTTTCCCACGCTTGGGCTGCGGGGCTGGTGACCGGCTTGGCGGCAGGCGGGGCTGCCTCGTCAAACATTGGCAGCGCGAAGTCACGCAGATCGAGCACCTCGTAGTCGAGATCCTCACGCGCCGCGATTTTGGGTTCAAACCACTCGAGCGCTTTGTCTGCAAAGCGCCCCTGACGGGTCGTCCCGACGATCACACCGATCTTCAGCTTAGCTGCCATCTGTCTCACTCCTTGTTGTCAGCCTGCACCCCGGACACGCATGGTCCGGGCTTGGATACCCCCTCAACTTAAGCCGTTTGGATGATGTTCCAATGTCTAAAGATGTGCGGGGCTGAACCCCGGCGGTGCGTGACAGCTCACAGCCCCCGATCCCCCTTGCGAAGCTGGCCGCGCGGTGCTTTATCATGCGCCATGAGCAAGCCATCCGACAACCCCGCCGATCCGTTCAAGAAGGCTCTGGCCGAGGCCACCAAGACGCTGGCCGATGCGCCAGAGATGACGGTGAGCTATTCGGTCGACCCTTCGGGCATGACCCCAGACTCGATGCGCCTGCCGCAGGTGTCGCGTCGGATGACCCGCGACGAGGTGCTGCTCGCGCGAGGCACTGCAGATGCGCTCGCGATGCGCAGGCGGCACCATGACACCAAGATCGACGCGCGCTATGCGCCGACCGGCGAGCTGGCGGGCGCGATCTATGAGGCCATGGAGACCGCGCGCTGCGAGGCACTGGGCGCGCGCGATATGCCGGGCACGCTCTCCAATATCGACGCCAAGATCGCCCATGAGGCAGACCGCAAGGGCTATGCCCAGGTGCGCGATGCCGCCGAAGCCCCGCTCTCTGTGGCGGCGGGCTTTTTTGTCCGCGAGCTGGCCACGGGCCGCCAATTGCCGCCCGGTGCGCGCAATGTGCTCGACCTGTGGCGCCCCTTCATCGAGCAGCAGGCCGGTGAAGCGCTGGAAAACACCGATTTCGTGCTCTCCGATCAGGCGGCCTTTGCCCGTATGGCGCGCCGGGTGATTTCCGATCTGGGCTATGGCGATCAGCTGGGCGATGACCCCGACGAAGAGACCGGCGACGAGGGCGACGAAGACGACGCCCAGCAGGACGAGGAACAGGGCGAAGAGCAGGGTCGCGACGAGAGCGAGGAAGAGGAGGCCGATGCCTCGCCGGAATCGAGCCAAGAGACCCAGCAGGACGAGACCCAAACATCCGTCAGCGCCGATGACATGGCCGATCAGGAGATGGGCGACGAGGTGGAGATGCCCGATGCGGATGCCCCGCTCGAGCCGCCACCGCCCCCGCCCCATTCGGCAGCCGATCCGAATTACACCGTCTTTGCGCCCGAGTTCGACGAGGAAATCGCCGCAGAGGATCTGGCCGAGCCCGCCGAGCTGGAGCGCTTGCGGCTCTATCTCGATCAGCAGCTCGAACCGCTCAAGGGCGCGGTCTCGCGGCTGGCCAACAAGTTGCAACGCCGCCTGCAGGCCCAGCAGAACCGCTCATGGGAATTCGACCGCGAGGAAGGGATGCTCGATGCCGGACGTCTCGCCCGCGTGGTCGCCAACCCGACGATGCCGCTGAGCTTCAAGGTCGAGAAAGACACCGAGTTCCGCGACACCGTGGTGACGCTGCTGCTCGACAATTCCGGCTCGATGCGGGGCCGCCCGATCTCGATCGCGACGATCTGCGCAGATGTGCTGGCACGCACGCTAGAGCGCTGCGATGTGAAGGTCGAGATTCTGGGCTTCACCACGCGGGCTTGGAAAGGCGGGCAGTCGCGCGAGAAATGGCTCGCCGAAGGGCGCCCGCAAGCGCCCGGTCGTCTCAACGATCTGCGCCACATCATCTACAAGCGCGCCGATTCCCCGATGCGCCGGACCCGGACCAATCTGGGCCTGATGATGAAGGAAGGGCTGCTCAAGGAGAATATCGACGGCGAGGCGCTCGAATGGGCGCATCGGCGGATGCTGGCGCGCTCCGAGGCGCGCAAGATCTTGATGGTGATCTCGGATGGCGCGCCGGTGGACGACTCCACCTTGTCGGTCAACCCCGCGATTTATCTCGAAAAACACCTGCGCGACGTGATCGCCATGGTCGAGCGGCGCCGCGCGGTCGAGCTGATCGCCATCGGCATCGGCCATGACGTGACGCGCTACTATCAGCACGCCGTCACGATCACCGATGTCGAGCAACTGGCAGGTGCGATGACCGAACAGTTGGCCGGTCTGTTTGACAGCGACCCGCGGGCACGCGCACGCCTGCTGGGGATCAGGAAGGCGATGTAATGTATCAGGATTTTGCCGTGCAGTCGCGCCCGGAAATCGGGCCGCCCCGTCTGGCCGAGCTGCGCCGCGCCTGCGCCGATGCCGGGCTTGCAGGCTTTATCGTGCCGCGCGCGGATGCCTATCAGGGCGAATATGTCGCCGCATCCGATGCGCGCTTGGGCTGGCTGACTGGCTTCACCGGATCAGCGGGCTTTTGCATCGCCCTGAGCGATATCGCGGGCGTGTTCATTGATGGGCGCTACCGGGTGCAGGTGCGCGCCGAGGTCGATCTGGATCATTTCACCCCCGTGCACTGGCCCGAGACCCGGCCCGGCGCATGGCTGCGCGAGCAGCTTGAATCCGGCGACCGGGTAGGCTTTGACCCTTGGCTGCACACCAAATCCGAGATCGACCGGATTCGCGGCGATCTGGAAGGCTCCGGGATCGCCTTGGTCGAGAGCGCCAATCTGATCGATGCGATCTGGAGCGACCGCCCCGCCCCGCCCGCCGAACCGGCCCGCATTCATCCCGCCGAATTCGCAGGCGAGAGCGCCTCGGACAAGCGTGCGCGTCTGGCCGAGGGGCTGCGCGCGCAAGACGCCGCTGCGGCGGTGATCACCCTGCCCGACTCGCTGTGCTGGCTGCTCAATATTCGCGGCGCGGATCTGCCGCGAAACCCGGTGGTTCAGGCCTTCGGCGTCCTGTTCGAGGATGGCACGCTCAAGCTCTTTGCCGATGCCGCGAAATTCGACGCCGATCTGCGCACGCATCTGGGCGAGGCCGTCTCGATCCTGCCGCCCGGTGCCTTGGGGGCGGCCCTTGAGGCCATCGAAGGCCCGGTGCTGGTCGATCCCGACACCGCCCCGCTCGCCGTCTCGCTGCGGCTGGCCGATCATGGCACCAAGATCCTCTGGGACCGCGATCCCTGCATTCTGCCCAAGGCGCGCAAAAACGCCGCCGAGATCGCCGGGATGGAGGCCGCCCATCAACGCGATGCGGTGGCGATGGTGGCCTTCCTGCGCTGGCTCGATCAAGAAGCCCCGAGCGGCACGCTGAGCGAAACCAAGGTGGTCACGGCGCTTGAGAATTTCCGCCGTGCCTCCAACAGCTTGCTCGATATCTCTTTCGATACGATCTGCGGTGTCGGCGACCATGCCGCGCGCCCGCATTACCGCGTGAGCACGCAATCTAACAGCCCGATCAAACCCGGCGACGTGCTGCTGGTGGATTCGGGCGGGCAATATGTCGATGGCACCACCGACATCACCCGCACGGTGGCCGTGGGCCCGGTGCCCCCCGAGGTCCGCCGTCCCTTCACCCGTGTGCTGCAAGGCATGATCGCGCTGTCGCGGGCGCGCTTTCCGCGGGGCTTGGCCGGACGCGATCTGGATGCTCTGGCGCGCGCACCGCTTTGGGCCGAGGGTTGGGATTACGATCACGGCACGGGTCATGGCGTGGGCGCGGCGCTCTGTGTGCATGAAGGACCGGCACGGATCTCGCGGATTTCCGAAATCCCGCTCGAACCCGGCATGATCCTGTCCAATGAGCCCGGCTATTACCGCGAGGGCGCCTTTGGCATCCGCATCGAAAACCTGATCCTCACCGAACAGGCCGAGGAGGCGGGCGACAAACGCGACCAGCTTGGGTTTGCGACGCTGACATGGGTGCCGATCGACCGCCGCCTGATCGACACGGCCCTGCTAAGCCCCGATGAGCGCGACTGGCTCGACACCTATCATGCGCAGGTGCTGGAGCGGATCGGCCCGCTGGTCGAACCCGATCTGCGCGACTGGCTGACCAAGGCCTGCGCGCCGCTTTAAGCAAGACCCCGTGCCGGGGGCTTTTGCCATCCCCGCACGGGATAAAATCCGCCGACGCCCGGCCCTGCCTCTTCCCTGCATCGCCGCCGAAGCCTAAGAGTTGGGCGGCAGAACAGACAGGAGATCATCGTGGCACTCGACGAGGGATTGAACGCGCTGACAGAGCTGCTGGGCGACAGGCTCAGCCGCAGCGCAGGCGACCGTGATCAGCATGGCCGCAACGAGACATGGTTCGCCCTCTCGCTGCCCGACGCCGTGGCCTATCCCGAGACGACGCAAGAAGTCTCGGAACTGGTCAAGATCTGCGCACGCCACGATATCCCGATCACGCCTTGGGGCACGGGCACCTCGCTTGAGGGACATGCGGTCCCGATCCGAGGCGGTGTCAGCCTCGACATGAGCCGGATGAACGGGGTGCTCGAAGTGCTCAGCGACGATATGCAGGTGCGCGTCCAGCCCGGCGTGACCCGACAGGCGCTCAACGAGGATCTGCGCGCGACGGGGCTGTTTTTTCCGGTCGATCCGGGCGCGAATGCCTCGCTTGGCGGCATGGCCGCGACCCGTGCGAGCGGCACGACCACGGTGCGCTACGGCTCGATGCGCGACAATGTGGCAGCCCTTGAGGTCGTGCTCGCCGATGGCCGGATCATCCGCACCGGATCGCGCGCGAAGAAATCCTCGGCGGGCTATGACCTGACCGCGCTGATGGTGGGCTCGGAAGGCACGCTCGGAATCATCACCGAGCTGACCCTGCGCCTGCACGGCCAACCCGAGGCGGTCAGCTCGGCGGTCTGCGCCTTTGACACGCTGGAGGCCGCCGTCGAGACCGTGCAGCTCACGATCCAGATGGGCATCCCGATGGCGCGGATCGAATTCGTCGATGCGCTGACCGCCGAGATCTTCAACGAGGCCAATGGCACCGCCTTCCCACATAAACCGCACCTGATGATTGAGTTTCACGGCTCGCCCGAAGGTGTGGCCGAAGCCTCGCAGCGCTTTGGCGAGGTCGTGGCCGAGATGGGCGGCGCCGATTTCGAATGGGCCACCACCACCGAGGCCCGCAACGCCCTGTGGAAGATGCGCCACGGCGCCTACCCCGCCTCGATCGCGCATCGTCCGGGCTGCATGGGGCTTGTGACCGATATTTGCGTGCCGATCTCGCGGCTGGCCGAGGCGGTCTCCGAGATGAGAGCCGAGATCGACGCCGCTGGCCTGATCGGACCAATTGTGGGCCATGTGGGCGATGGCAATTTCCACTCCGTGCTGCTGCTCGATCCCAACGACGCCGACGAGATGGCCCGCGCCAAGGCGCTTTCGGGCAAAATGGCGAAGCGCGCGCTGGAGCTGGGCGGCACAGTGACCGGCGAGCACGGCATCGGCATGGGCAAGCTGGGCTATATGCGCGCCGAGCATGGCGCGGGCTGGGACGTGATGAGCACGCTCAAACATGCGCTTGATCCGCAAAACATCCTCAATCCCGGCAAGCTGGTGGAGCAACCCGAATGAGTTTCGCAACCCCCGAGGACTTTCCCCGCGCCTTTGCCCGGGCATGGGGGGCGCGCGATGCGCTCACCCTGTCGGAGTTCTTCGCCCCCGATGCCGATTTCCTCTCGCTCACGGGCGGGGCGGCGGTTGGTCGCGACGAGATCGCGGAACTGCTGGCCGGTGAGCTGGCAGGTGCCTTTGCCCGCGCGCGCCTCGTGACCGGACGGATGAAGATCCGCCCCATCGGCACCGAGGCCTGCGTCGTGTTTCAGCGCTTCGTACTCTCGGGCCTGCTCAATCCCGATGGATCGGATGCCGGACGGATCGGCGCGGTTCTGGCCGCCACGCTCGGGCTCTATCCCGAGGGCTGGCAGATCGTGGCCGCGCAATTCGTGGTCGAGGGCGCGGCCGGCTAATCGCGCCGACACTCACGGCCCTGTGACGGGACAGCCGCCTGCGCGCCCCGATCTCTGTGCTAAGTATCAAAGGACCACAGCCCAAGGAGTGCGCCGCGTATGCAAGATCCCGTTCTGATAGCAGGAGCCGGTCCGACCGGACTGACCGCCGCCCTTGAGCTGTCACGGATGGGCGTGCGGGTGCGCCTTGTCGACCGTGCGGCAGGCCCTGCCACGACCTCGCGCGCAATCGGCGTCCATGCCCGCACGCTGGAGCTGTTGGCACAACGCGGATTGGCCCAAGAACTGATCGCGACCGGCATGAAGATCCGGGGCGGCGACATTCACGGCGACGGCAAAAGCCTGATGCGGCTGGATTTTTCGACCCTGCCCAGCCGCTTTCCCTATATCCTCTTCACCCCGCAATCCAACACCGAGGCGATGCTGCGCAAGGCGCTCGCATGTCAGGGTGTCGAGGTCGAATGGGGCACGGAGCTGATCGCCTTTGGCCAACACGAGCGCGCAGGCCGCACGACCGAGATCGAGGCGGTGCTGCGCACCGAAGACGGCATCGCCGCCCAAGGTTTCTCGTGGCTGATCGCAACCGAGGGCGCGCATTCGCTCTCGCGCGCCACGTTGGGGGTGCCCTTTGAGGGCGAGACGATGCCCGAGCAGTTCGCTTTGGCCGATCTTCAGATCGACGGGGAGATCGCGCCAGAGGATCTGCACATGTATTCCTCCGAGCATGGTCTGATGGGGCTCTTTCCGCTGGGCGCGCAGCGCTTTCGCCTGATCGTCTCCCATCCGCCCGGAGGCGAAGATCGCAGCGCCCCGCCCCGGCTCGACCAGCTTCAGGCCGCCTTTGACGCGCGCGCCGATCGCCCCGCCCAACTGCATGACCTCACTTGGTCGTCATGGTTCCAGATCAACTCGCGCATGGTCACGCAGCTGCGTGTGGGCCGGGTGATCTTGGGCGGCGACAGCGCGCATATCCACTCCCCCGCAGGCGCGCAGGGCATGAACACCGGCATTCAGGACATGATCAACCTGTGCTGGAAGCTGGCGCGGGTGATCAAGGGCCAAAGCGGTGAGAGCCTGCTCGACAGCTACGAGGATGACCGCCGCCCGGTGATGGAGGCCGTGCTGAACCGGACCGAGCGGCTGACCGAGGTGATCGGCGCCGAAAACCCGCTTCTGCGCAGCGCGATTGCCCATATCGCGCCGATTGTCGGGCGCACGAGATTTCTTCAAAGCAAAGCCACGATGCGGATGTCGCAACTGGCCGTCGAATATCGCGACAGTCCGATTTCGGTCGATCACGCACATGCGGGCAGCCTTTACGCCGGCGACCGAATGCCCGATCTCGACCTGCGCCAATTACGCAATGGGCGCTGGGTCGAGGCGCAGCTATACCCGCTTTTGGACCCGACGGACTTCACCGTACTGATCGCACATCCGATCAACGCAGCGCCGCATTTCGAACAGCTTTCCTCCGACGTGCCCTTCGAGCGGATCGTGCATATTGCCCCGCCCGAACATGATCGCGCGCCGGGCTATCAGGCAAGCTTCGATGCGCTGTTTGGTCGCCATGCGCGCTGCGTGTTGATCCGGCCCGATGGCTATATCGCAATGACCTGTCCGGTGAAATCGGCCCCCCACGCGCTCAAGGACTACGCGCACAAGCAGCTTGGCGCGATCAGCCCGCCAGAAGCGACTGGGCGGCAGCGCGGGCCACATCGGTAACCTCGGCCCCCGAGATCATCCGCGCGATCTCATCGGTGCGCTCGCCCGTGCCAAGTGCGCGCACCTCCGAGGTCGTCATCCCGTCGCTCACCGATTTGGCCACACGGAAATGCACAGCCCCACGGGCCGCGACTTGCGGGCTGTGGGTGACGACAAGCACCTGCGCCTCTTCGGCAAGCTGAGCCAGCCTGCGGCCCACCGCATCGGCGGTGGCCCCGCCAACGCCGCGATCAATCTCATCGAAGATCAGCGTCAGCGCATCGGCCCCGCGCGAGAGCACAACTTTGAGCGCCAACAGGAAGCGCGACAGCTCCCCGCCAGACGCAATCTTGTTGAGCGGACCTGCGGGCGCGCCGGGGTTGGTGGCCACGGTGAAGGCCACCGCATCGCGCCCGTCGGGACCGGGATCGCCGGGGCTGATATGGGTCTCGAAAACCGCGCGCTCCATCTTGAGCGGCGCCAGCTCGCCCGCCATCGCAGCATCAAGCCGCTTGGCCGCTTTCTCGCGTGCCTTGGTGAGATCGGCGCTCGCACGTTCGAACTCGGCACCGGCGCGGGCCAGCTCGACCTCAAGATCCTCGATCCCCTCGGCCCCGGCATCCAGCGCCTCGAGCTTTTCGCGCAGCGCCTCGGCAAAATCGCTCAGATCATCGGCCAGCACACCATGCTTGCGCGCCAAGGCCCGGATCGCGAACAGCCGCTCTTCGCAGGCTTCAAGCGCGCGCGGATCGAAATCGAGCGCCTCAAGCGCCTCTTCAACGCCCTGCGCCGCCTCGCCCAGCTCAACAATCGCACGCTCCAGCGCGATGAGCGGGGCGTCGAGCTTGCCCTCCGCCCGGTCCGCCGCGCCTTGCAGCCAGCGATCCGCGTCGCGCATCATCCCCTCAGCCCCCTCAGGCCCGAGTGCAGAAAGCCCGCGCGCGACATCTTCGCGGATGCGCGCCGCGCCCTGCATCAGGCGGCGCTGCGCATCGAGTGCGGCCTCCTCGCCCGGTTTCGGATCGAGATCGTCGAATTCCTTAACTGCATGGCGCAGAAAATCTTCCTCCGAGCGCACGGCCTCCAGATCGGCGCGCGCCACATCCAACTGGCGCTGCGCACTGGCCCGCGCCTTCCACGCGCTGCGCGTGGCGATCAGCAGGCCGGGATGTTCGGCAAAGGCATCGAGCAACGCGCGGTGGCCCCGCTCATTCAGAAGTCCGCCATCATCTTGCTGGCCATGCAGCTCTACCAGCGATTCCGACACCTGCCGCAGCACATCGCCGCTCGCACGGCGATCATTGATCCAGGCGGTCTTGCGGCCATCGCGGGCATTGACGCGGCGCAAGATCAGCTCATCCCCCACCGGCAACCCGGCGGTTTCCAGCACTGCGCGCGCGGGATGCGCCTTGGGCAGATCGAACACCGCCGTCACTTCGCCCTGATCCGCGCCCTGACGCACCAGCTCGGCGCGTCCGCGCCAGCCCAGCACAAAGCCCAGACAATCGAGTAGGATCGACTTGCCAGCCCCGGTCTCGCCGGTCAGAACATTGAGGCCGGCGCCGAAATCCAGCTCCAGCCTCTCAATGATCAAAATGTCGCGGATATCCAGCGATCTTAGCATGTCAGACCCCGGGGCCCGCTCAGAGCCACTCGCCCTTGATCACCTGCCGATAGACCGACGCCAGCCAGCCATCACCCTTAGCTTCGGGCTTGAGGCCGCGTTTTTCCAACAGGTTGAACGCATCCTGATAGAAGGGCGAGGACTGGAAGTTGTGACCAAGGATCGCAGCTGCCGTCTGGGCCTGATCGTTGATGCCGAGCGCCAGATAGCACTCCACCAGACGTTCCAGCGCCTCGGGCGTCTGGCTCGTGGTCTGGAACTGCTCGACCACGACACGGAAGCGATTGATCGCGGCAGAGTAATTGCCCCGCTTGAGGTAATAGCGCCCGATCTCCATTTCCTTGCCTGCGAGATGGTCGAAGGCGAGGTCGAATTTCAGCGTCGCGGATTGCGCATATTCGGAATCCGGATATTTCTCGATCACATCACGCAGGGCCTGCAGCGCCTGATAGGTCAGGCCCTGATCGCGACCCACATCGTCGATCTGATCGTAATAGCTCAGCGCGAGAAGATACTGGGCGTAGGCCGCATCCTCATCGCCGGGATAGGTGTCGAGGAAGCGCTGCGCCGACGCCCGCGCCTCTTCGTATTTCTTGGCGCGATGCTGGGCATAGGCCTCCATGATCAACGCGCGCTTGGCCCATTGCGAATAGGGGTAAAGCCGCTCAACCGCCGAGAAATACTTGAGCGCATCCACAGGACGGCGCGGATTGCCGACCTCCAGCTCATACTCACCGCGCTCGTAAATCTGCTTGGCGGTAAAATTCTCCAGATCGGGAGCCTTGTTCGGATTGGGGCCACATGCCGCCAAACTCATCACCAGACCAAGAGCCCCGAGTTTCGCTGCCGCCATTTTGCCGCGCGCCATGCCCTGCCCCATCCATCTTCGCAGCCGGGGAGAAGGCCCCGGACCCGTATCCTGAAACCCGCTTGATGCGGGAGGTTTGGATTGTCCTAGCATAGAAAAATCCGGGGCGCAAAATGCCTTTGACGGCTTTTTACAGATGCGCCGAGGACGTGGCAAGCACGCCCCGCCCCCGCCCAACTCAGACGGAAATCAGTGCTTTTGAGGGGCAAACACCCGCGCCGGGCAGGCTATAGGCCTGCGAGTCCGAGCAGGTTTCCCACATCCAGGCGGTCGGATCGGCGAAAAACGCCCGCAACAACTTATTCGTGAGCGCATGGCCCGAGCGCGTCCCGGTGTAGCGACCCAGAATCGGCGCGCCTGCCAGCGCAAGATCGCCAAGCGCGTCGAGCATCTTGTGACGCACGGCCTCATCGGCATGGCGCAGACCGCCGGGGGTGAGCACCTTGTCATCGGCGATCACAACTGCGTTTTCATAGGTGCCGCCAAGCGCGAGGCCATGGGCGTGCATATAGTCGACTTCCGACTGACGGCAGAAGGTGCGGCTGTCCATCAGCTCACGCACGAAGGCACCGTTCGACATCTTGAGCCGCTTGTGCTGACGCCCGATGGCGGCATCGGTGAAATCGATGCGGAAATCGATCTCAAGCGCGGCCGCCGGATCAAGCCGGGCCACGGCCTCGCCGTCGCGCACCTCGATCGGTTTCAGCACGCGGATCGCGCGCAGATCGCCCTCAAGCTGGCGCAGACCGACCTCGCAGAACGCGTTGACAAACACAGCCGACGAGCCGTCCATGATCGGCACTTCTGGCCCGTCAAGCTCGACCAGCGCATTGTGCACACCCGCGCCCACCAGCGCAGCCATGATATGCTCGATGGTCGAGACCTGAACGCCATCGGCATTCTCGATCTTGGTGCAAAGTTTGGTGGCGGGCACATTGCTCCAGAGCGCGGCGACACGCGGGTCCAGCCCGGTGACGTCACTGCGCCGGAACACGATACCGCTGCCCGCAGGCGCAGGATGCACGCACATTTCGACCTTGGCGCCGGAATGGAGCCCAACGCCAGAAAAGGCCACGGATTTGGCAAGCGTCGTCTGCACGGTTCAACCTCACATCTTTTTTCACTGGCGGTAACGAAATCTCAACTTCCTTCGCCGCAGGATCAGTTAGTCTGACCCTCACCACATCACAACTCACTCTTTGTAACGGAGTGAAACAAAGCCGCATATCCGGGGCAAAACGTCGCTCAATACACATCAAAGCATTGATATATAATAAAAAAGGGCCGGAAAACCCCGGCCCTCCAAAACAGTTTTGTGATCGTTTTTTCTTAGTTTGCCTGACGGCGCAGGAAGGCAGGGATCTCAACACGATCCTGCGCATCGCTTTGTTCGTCATCATAAGCCTCGGCGCGCGGCTGCTGTTGGGCGGCCGAGTGCTGTGCGCGCGGGGCCGGAGCGCGCGGCGCTTGCTGCTGCGGCTGGTTATGCTGCGCATCGCCACCATGGCCGGTCATCCGGTTGATCAGCGAGTTGATCCCGAAACGCGGTTTGTCGGCCTGCGGCTGCGGCTCTTGCGGACGGCTTGCGGCCATCGGGCGCTGAGCGGCGGGCGCTTTGCCAACGGCGGCCTCAAGACGGCGCAGCGCTTCCGGCGAGGGTGTGCCGGGCTGACGCGGACGGGGCGCGACATAGGCCTGCTCGTCCTCGACATGCAGATCGGGCTGCGGCGCACGCGGCGCGCTATAGGCGGGCGGCGGCAGATCGTCTGCGGCTTGCGCGCGCGGCGCCTCGGCTGCCGTCCGGGCTGCGGGCGCATCGAACAAGGTGCGCTCCGAGGCGGGCGCATATTGCTGCGACTGGGGTTGCGGCGCGGGCTGCATACGCTCGGCGGCCACTGCGGGCTGCTGCGGCGCGGGCTGCGGTGCGACTTGCTCGGCCTGCTGCGCGGTGGCTTCTGCAGCCTCCACGGTCGGCTTGAGCGGCTCGGCCAGCGTGCGACGCGGCACCGGCACTTCGGTGGCGGCCACAGCATCGATGCCCGTCGCCACGACCGACACACGCATCGTGCCTGCCATATCGGGATCGAGCGTGGAGCCCACGATGATATTGGCGTCCGGGTCGACCTCTTCGCGGATCCGGTTCGCGGCCTCGTCGAGCTCGAACAGGGTCAGATCGTAGCCGCCGGTGATGTTGATCAGCACGCCCTTGGCGCCTTTGAGGCTGATCTCGTCGAGCAGCGGGTTCGCAATCGCCTTCTCGGCGGCCTGAACGGCGCGATCGTCGCCCTCGGACTCGCCCGTGCCCATCATTGCCTTGCCCATCTCGTCCATCACGGCGCGCACATCGGCAAAATCGAGGTTGATCAGGCCGGGGCGTACCATCAGGTCGGTCACGCCTTTGACGCCCTGATAGAGCACATCATCGGCCATCGCGAAGGCCTCGGTGAAAGTGGTCTTCTCATTGGCCAGACGGAACAGGTTCTGGTTGGGAATGATGATCAGCGTGTCGACGACCTTTTGCAGCGCCTCAAGACCCTCTTCGGCCTGACGCATCCGCTTGGAGCCCTCGAACTGGAACGGCTTGGTCACGACGCCCACGGTCAGCACGCCCAGCTCGCGCGCTGCCTGTGCGATGATCGGGGCCGCGCCGGTGCCGGTGCCGCCACCCATACCGGCGGTGATGAAGCACATATGCGCCCCCGCCAGATGATCCACGATGGTCTCGATGCTTTCTTCAGCAGCGGCAGCCCCGACGGAGGGACGCGCACCTGCGCCCAGACCTTCGGTTGCCTGAATGCCCATCTGCACACGGGCCGTCGATTTCGACTGGGCCAGCGCCTGTGCATCTGTGTTGGCAACCACAAACTCGACGCCCTCGAGCTGCTGCTCGATCATGTTATTGACCGCGTTGCCGCCTGCGCCACCGACCCCGAAAACCGTGATCCGAGGCTTGAGGTCCTGATGCTCTGACATCATGAGATTCAACGTCATGTGGTTTATCCGCCTGTTGCTGCTGATCGGCCCTGTCCCAGACCGTAATGAAAGTAAATTCCCTCGATTTTAGCCATAAAACGCTCCAGCGTCACGTAAAAACTGGCCCCGAGACACAAAATCTGGAGTTCGCTTTCGCGTGACAAGCGGTATTTCGCGCAGTGTCCCGAATATAGTGGAAAGAGCCAGGCGCTACGCCGCCCCTGTGCTTACATCAACTTCGTGATGCAACTGCCTGACTTCGCAAAGTTTCACTTTTTCAACTTTTCACCAATTGTCGCGGAACCAACGGATTGCCCGGCGGATCGACTTTCCGCCCAAGCTTTCGATCGGCAATTCGAAATCCCACCATTCGTCTTGCGGATGGGCTGCAAACAGCGCCAAACCGACCACCGAGGAGAACCCTGCCCCGGTCGCAGCCTGCGGCAAGCCCTGCACGCGCATGGGCCGACCCAGCCGAACATTCTGCCCAAGGATTCGCGCAGCGAGACCATCGAGACCCGGGATCTGGCTTGCCCCGCCGGTCAGCACGATCTGCTGGCTCGGCAGATGCTCAAAGCCCGCCGCATCCAAAATCGCACGGACGTCTTCCAAGATCTCCTCGACGCGCGGACGCATGATACCGATCAGCTCGGCGCGGCTGATCTGGCGGCGGTCCTTTTCCCAATCGCCGGAATTCCCGCCCAGCTCGATCATCTCGCGATCATCCATCCCGGTGGCATGCACGCCGCCGTGGAAGGTCTTGATCCGCTCGGCCACGGCCATCGGCACTTGCAGCCCGGCTGCGATGTCGCGGGTGACGTGATCGCCGCCCAGCCGAACCGCATCGCCATAGATCAGGTGCTTTTTCATGAAGATCGACACGCCGGTCGCGCCGCCGCCCATATCGACACAGGCAGCACCCAGCTCCTGCTCATCCTCGACAAGGCTCGAAATGCCCGAGACATAGGCCGAGCTGGCAATCCCTGCGAGCTCCAGATCGCAGCGCCGCACGCAATAGATCAGGTTTTGGACCGCCGCATCATCGACCGTCAAAAGATGCATATCGACCGCCAGACGCGACCCCGATTGCCCCCGCGGATCGGCCAGACCCGAGCGGTGATCCAGCGCGAAATTCACCGGCTGGGCGTGTAGCACTTCGCGGCCATGGCCGATCGGGGGCATCTCGCAAGAGGCAAGAACGCGCCCGACATCGGCCTCGGTGACCTGATCGCCCTGCAACTCGATGGCGCCATCCAGCCCGTAAGAGCGCGGTTCTGCGCCCGAAAAACACGCGATGACATGATCGACGCGGGTATTGGCCATTTTCTGCGCGGCCTGAACGGCCGTCCGGATCGCCCGCTCGGTCTCGACCATCGCGTCGATCTCGCCAAAGCGCACGCCCCGCGAGCGTGTCGTCGCAGCCCCGATGACCCGCGCCGCCGCATGTCCGGCAAGCGACCCCTCGCCATCGGTGCCGTTGGGGCTGTCGAAACGCAACACCAGACAGGCAATCTTGGAGGTGCCGATATCGAGCAGCGCAATCACGCCACGCTGCATCGCGGCCTTCCGCATGTTGCGCATCGCGCGCTGGGACTCGTAGAGATCGGTCATTGGCTCGCCCTTGCTTTGAGACTGTCGGATTGCGCCTGACGGAAGGCGGCGAGCGCGTCTGCGCTCAGCCGGATCGTCGGGCGATCCTTGTTGCGAAAATCAATTACGGTAAAATCACGTTCCAGAAGCCCCTCGGCGGTGTTGAGCGCGAGGATCCGGTCCAGAGCGCCCAGCGGATCGGCATCGGGCAGCATGATGCGCTGATCGTGATCGAGCACGAGATCCCAGCGCCGCTCGCCCACCCGCTCCAGACCACGCAGCCGTGGCAGCAAAGGCCCGGCATCCGCAATCAGGCGCAACGCCTGCGGCACCGCTTGATCCGCCCCCTGCCCCACGATCAGAGGCAGGCTCGGACGCGCCTCGCGGGTGATCAGCGTGGCAACCCGGTGGCCCGTATCGTCCAGCATCTCAAGACCGCGCGGCGTCCGCCACAAAACCACCGGAACGCGCTGGGTGATCTTGGCCTCAAGCGTGCCGCCGGGGCGGATCACGAGGCTCACATCGGCCACGGCATCGAGCTTGCGGATCGTGTCGCGATAGGCGTCGAGATTGATATCGAAGCTCGAAGCGGGCAGCGTCATCGGCAGCATCGCACGCACCGCGCGCGCCACTTCCGGCCCCGCCCCGTCGATCTTCAGAAGCGAAATCATGAATTCCGGGCGGTGCTCGATCTTTTCTTTGATCGCATTGTACTGCGCGATCACCGCGTCGCGCCGTCCCGCATCACCCAGCCAGATCGCCAGCGCCGCGCCCACGACAAGCACCGGCAGCCCGACCCGAGTCAGCACACGCACCATTGGCGTCAGCCAGAGGCGTTGCAGCCGGAATGACAGCCGCGAGGGGGCCGGATCGCGCGATGAATTGCGGCGCGAGCGTTGATAGACCCGCGCAGGCATGCCGCCGCGATGATCGGCCGAAACCCGCACAGGGTCGCGCGTCACCGGTCGCATGAGGCATCCTCCACCATCCAGGTCATCAGCGCGGGGAAGTCCAAGCCACACAGCTCAGCCTGCTCCGGCGACAACGAAGTCGGCGTCATGCCGGGTTGGGTATTGGTCTCCAGCAGCACGAGCCCTTCGAGCCCGCGCGCCTCGTCCCAGCGGAAATCGGTGCGCGACAGCCCGCGGCAGCCCAGCACCTTATGGGCGCGCAGGGCATAGTCGAGACAGGCATCGGTGATCTCTTGCGGGATCTCGGCAGGCACCACATGGCGCGAGCCGCCTTCTTGATATTTGGCGGCGTAATCATACCAGCCGCTGGTGATGATCTCGGTCACGCAAAGCGCCCGATCCCCCAGAACCGAAACGGTCATCTCGCGCCCCGGCGCATAGGTCTCAACCATCACCTGATCGGGCATCTCATCCGAGAGCTGTGGCGGCGCATTGGCGCCATCCATCACAAGATAGACGCCGACCGACGAGCCCTCATTATTGGGTTTCACGACATAGGGCGCAGGCATCACATGGCGCGCCATCACATCGGCCTTGGCCGCGATCACCGACTCGACGACCGGCAGGCCTGCCTCTTTGAAAATCTGCTTGGCACGCGCCTTGTCCATCGCCAGCGCCGAAGCCAGCACACCCGAATGGGTGTAGGGCATGCGCAGCCATTCGAGAATGCCCTGAACGCAGCCATCCTCGCCCCAGCGCCCGTGCAAGGCGTTGAAAACGCAGTCAGGCGCCACTTCAAGAAGCCGCGCCACGAGGTCTGCCCCCGCATCGATTTCAATGGTCTCGTACCCTGCCGCGCGGAGCGCATTTGCGCATTCCCGCCCGCTGGACAACGACACTTCCCGCTCTGCGGAAAGGCCACCCAACAGGACTGCCACACGGTGGGATGCCCTGCTCGACATGCCCGCCACTTTCGCCTCTTGCGGGGGTTGTCCCCCGTCTGGTCTTGCTCAGATTCAGGCGCGTATCGGGTCGGGATCTTATGCCCCGAATTCGCCCACGCGCTTAATTTCCCACTCTAACGAAATTCCGCAGTTGTGCAAAACCTTTTTGCGCACCTCTTCGCCCAATCCTTCAAGGTCGGCGGCGGTCGCGTGATCGGCGTTGATCAGGAAATTGCTGTGTTTTTCGGACATTTGCGCGCCACCAAGGCGTGCCCCGCGCATGCCCGCATCGTCGATCACCTTCCACGCCTTGAGATCATGCACATCATCGGCCCGCCCGGTCGAGGAGAACCCTGCCGGATTGCGGAAGGTCGAACCGGCGGAGCGCTCGCGCGTGGGCTGGCTCTCATCGCGTCGGGCCAGTTGCTCGGCCATGCGCGCCTCAAGCGCCTCGGGATCACCGGGGCTTGTGCGAAACCGGGCGCTGACCAGAACCGCGCCCTCGGGCAAGACGCTGTGGCGATAGCCAAACTCCAGATCCTGCGGGGAGAGCGTTAGCGGCTCGCCCTTGCGCGACACCGCCTGCGCGTCGATCAGATGATCGGAGACATAGCTGCCATAGCAGCCCGCATTCATCCGCACGGCCCCGCCGATACTGCCCGGAATGGTGCGCAAAAACGTCAGATCGCGCCCCTGCGTGGCCGCGCGGCGCGCGACATGCGCATCGAGTGCCGCCGCCCCGGCCTGCACGATATCGCCGTCGAATGAGATCTCGTTGAAGCCGCGCCCAAGCCGGATCACCACGGCCCGCAACCCGCCATCGCGCACGATCAGGTTCGAGCCAACGCCTATTGGAAAGACCGCAACCGTCTCGGGCAGCCCTTTGAGAAAGGCGCACAGATCGTCAATATCAGCGGGCTGGAACAGGTAATCGGCAGGCCCGCCGACGCGCAGCCATGTCAGATCGGCCAGCGCCCGGTCGGGCGTCAGCACCCCGCGTGGCGTATAAGAAGAAGGGTTCGTCATGGCGCGTTCCTAGCGGGGCCGATGGCTCAGAGCAAGCGGCGGCGCGCCGCGCGCAGCAGATAGATCACCGGCCAGCGCAGCACCGAAATCCCGCCCGCCAGCACCAAAAGCCCCACGATCGGCCCGTGATCCAGCGTCACCCAGCCGACCAGCGGCACGCCAAGCGCAATCAGCACCCACGCCGCAGGCCAGTGAAACCGCGATGGCCCCAGCGCGATCAGCGATGCGCCAATCGCCCAGAGGCATGAGAGCAGGAGCGGAGCGCTCATGTCGCAGCCAGTTTTTGCGGCAGGCCATTGGCCCAGCTCGAGATTGTTCCAGCGCCCAGACACACGACGATGTCGCCGGGTCGCGCCTGCTCGCGTACAAGCCGCACGAGATCGTCTTCGGACAGGATCGCGCGGGCATGACGGTGGCCATGGGCAATCAGCCCGGCAACCAGATCATCGCGCGAAGCACCCTCGATCGGATCCTCGCCCGCGGCATAGACCTCGGCGATGGCGACGACATCGGCCTCGTTGAAACAGGTGCAGAAATCGTCAAACAAGGAATGCAGACGTGAATAGCGATGGGGCTGATGGACCGCGATGACGCGCGCGCCAGGGGCCACCGCCTGCCGAGCCGCCTTGAGCACGGCGGCGATCTCGACCGGGTGATGGCCGTAATCGTCGATGATGGTCACGCCGCCCAGCACCTCGCCAACCTTGGTGAAGCGCCGATTGACGCCGCCGAAGCTTGCCAGCGCCTCGCGGATTTCATCGCGTTTCATGCCCAGATGGCGGGCCACCGCGACGGCGGCCAGCGCGTTCGAGACGTTGTGGTCGCCCGGCATCGGCAGGGTGCAGCCCTCGATCATCGGCTTGCCTTCCTCGCCCTGCAAGGCAATGTCGAAATGCGCGATCCCCGCCTTATAGGTCAGGTTCAGCGCGCGCACATCGGCCTGCGCGTTGAAACCGAAGGTCACGACGCGGCGATCATTGAGCTTGCCCACCAGCGTCTGCACCTCGGGGTGATCGGTGCAGCAAACCGCCAGCCCGTAGAACGGGATGTTCGAGACGAAATCGTAAAAGCCTTTGCGCAACGCATCGAAATCGCCCCAATGCTCCATATGCTCGGGGTCGATATTGGTAACGATGGCGATGGTCGCGGGCAGCCGGTTGAACGAGCCATCGCTCTCATCGGCCTCCACAACCATCCATTCGCCCGCACCCGCGCGCGCGTTCGAGCCATAGGCATGGATGATGCCGCCATTGATCACGGTCGGGTCGAACTTGCCCTTATCGAGCAGCGTCGCCACCATCGTCGTGGTCGTCGTCTTGCCATGCGTGCCGCCGATCGCGATGTTGGATTTGAGCCGCATCAGCTCGGCCAGCATCTCGGCGCGGCGCACCACAGGCAGCCCCCGGCGCCGGGCTTCCTCCAGCTCGGGATTGCCGCGTTTGATCGCGGTGGAGATCACCACGACCCCCGCCTCACCAAGGTTTTCAGCGCGCTGCCCCTCAAAGAACGTCGCGCCAAGGCTTTCGAGACGCTCAGTAATCTTCGAGGCTTTCGCATCCGAGCCCTGCACGGTGAAGCCCTGTGTCATCAGCACCTCGGCAATCCCCGACATGCCAATTCCGCCGATACCGACGAAATGGATGGGGCCGAGCTCTCCGGGCAGTTTGGTCGCGTTCATGTCTTGGGTCCTGCTAGGTCTTGTACAAGCGCGACAAGGCGCTCTGTCGCATCGGGCACGCCGTAAGACAGCGCGGCGAGCGCCATCTGGAGAGCACCATCGGGATTGTCCAGAACGAGCGCGATCTGATCGCGCAGCGTTTCCGGGTCGAGTTTGGATTCAGGGATTGTGATCGCGCCACCGGCCACGGCCAGCCCCTTGGCATTGGCCGCCTGATGATCGCCCGCCGCCGCCGCATAGGGGATCAGGATCGCGGGACGCCCGATCACCGAGATATCGGCCACAGAGCTTGCGCCCGCCCGCGAGATCACCAATTGGCACTCGCTCAGGCGGCGCGGCACATCGTTGAAAAAGGGCTCGACCTCAGCGGTGATACCAGCGGCCTCATAGGCCGCACCGACCCGCTCAAGATCTTCAGGCCGGGCCTGATGGGCAATGCGCAGATTGTGGCGCACAGACTCGGGCAGCAGCGCCAGCGCCTCGGGCACACAATCCGACAAGATCCGCGCCCCCTGCGAGCCCCCGATCACCAGAATCGACATCGGATAGTCACCGGGCGGGATATAGGCCGCGCCCGCGCGCTCCAGAACACTCGCGCGCACCGGATTGCCGGTATGCTCGGCCTGAACCCCTTCGGGCACATCGGTGGGCCAGGTGCCGCAGGCAAAGCGATTGACCCGCTTCGCAAAGATGCGATTCACGCGGCCCATGATGCCGTTTTGCTCATGGATGGCGCGGGGCAATCCCAGAACCGTCGCCGAAGCCAGCGCCGGAATCGTCGGATAGCCGCCAAAGCCCACAACGGCGGTGGGCTTATCCGAAAGGTTTCGGAAAATAGCCGAAACGATGCCACCTGCGATTTTGAACGGGGTCAGCAGCTTGGCCAGCGGCCCGCCGCGCGCGAAAGTGGCCGAGCTGACCTGCTCGACTGTCACCACATGAGGAAAGCCGCCCGCATAGCGTGCGCCGCGCGCATCGGTCGACAGCTTGACCCGCCAGCCGCGCCGTACCATCGCCTCGGCCAGCGCTTGAGCGGGGAACATATGACCGCCCGTGCCGCCCGCGGCGATCAGCAAGAGCGGGGTTTTGTCAGAGTTCATGATACCCTCCGGTTTACCGGTTGCGCCGGGCGAGAATATCAGAAATTTGGCCTTGCGGGCGGGTCCGCGTCAACGCAAGCAACATGCCCACCGCGATGCCCGAGGCGATCACGGACGAGCCGCCATAGCTGACAAAGGGCAAGGTCATGCCCTTTGCAGGCAAGAGCCGCACCGCCACGCCCATATTGATGATCGCCTGCACCCCGAAGGAGCAGGCAAGCCCGGTGCCGGCCAAGCGGATAAACGGGTCGCGCTCACGGGTCAGACGAAACAGCGAGCGGATCACGACGGTGGCGTAGAGCGCGATGATGCACAGAACGAGGATCAGCCCGTATTCTTCAGCCGCCACAGCGATGATGAAATCGGTATGCGCATCCGGCAGCGACCATTTGACCGAGCCCTGCCCGACGCCTACGCCGAAGAATCCGCCCTCTTGGATCGCGTTGGTCGCATAGCCGATCTGGGTGCGCGGATCGACATCGGTCGAGAGGAAGCCGTTGATCCGGCGGGCAAAGTGCTCTGAGAAATTATAGGCGAAGAAGCCGCCCGAAATCGTCAGCGCCCCGATCCCGGTCAGCAGCACAATCGGTGCGCCCGAAACGAAATACATCACCGACCATGCAAACAGCACGAGCGAGGCCTGACCGAAATCGGGCTGCAACGCGAGCATGATGACGATGAATACGGTGAGAATGAAGGAATAGGCGCGTCCGGGCGGCCCGCCGACCTCATGGGCCGCAGCCATCATCCAGCCGGTCATGATGATCAAACCGGGCTTGAGAAACTCCGAGGGTTGCACCGAGGCAAAGCCCATCGAGATCCAGCGCACGGCCCCTTTGCCGAAATCGGTGCCGATCACTGGCAGCGCGAGCACCGCCAGAAACGCGATCGCAAACCCGATCACACCCAGCCTGCGGATTTGGCGGGGATCAAGCATCGACATGCCCAGCATTGCGCAAAGCGCAATCGCGCCGAACACGGCCTGTCGTTTCACGTAGTAGAACGGCTCAAGACCATTGCGCTCGGCCAACGGCACAGAGGCTGCCAGCCCCAGCAACATGCCGACACCAAACAGCAGCAGAACTGCCGAAAGCGCCCATTTATCAATGGTGCGCCACCACTTGGGAAGAACAGGTTCACCGACCCTTACGGGCGCGGCACCAAATGCCATTTCTGTCATGGGCTAATACCGCCGTCACTGCCTCAAATCGCCCGTTTTCCGGGTCTAATGCAAAGGGTAACGCAAATGATCTTTGCTGGCTAGGGAAAAGGCCTCATCAGCGCCTTTGCGCCAGCCATAATGAGCGGCCCGCGCATTCGGGATCTTGAGCGACAAAACGGCGCGCGATCAGCCCGTTTTGCTCCAGCAGCTGCGCATAATGGGCCGGGCTGAGCGAGGCATGATAGACGGGCACCCCGGCCACCGAGCCAATCGGCTCGCCCACATCGGGGCCGCAGGTAAATAACAGGTGACCGCCGGATGTGAGATGCTGCGCGAAGGTGGCAAACATGTCCTGCTGAGCCTGCGGCGAGAGATGAAAGAACGAGTCAAACGCGATCACCGCATCAAAGCGCTCGCCCAGATCCAGCCCCCGCATATCCGCGCAGATCCAGCGCGCGGCCGGGAAACGGTCTTTCGCGATCTCCAGCATCGCGGGCGCAATATCGACACCCGTCACGGCAAAACCCTGCGCAATCAGCCAACCTGCCACGGGCTCGCCCGCGCCGCAGCCCAGATCGAGCACCCGCGCCCCGGGCTCCAGCCCTGCGACTGCGCGCGTCAGCCATGTCTCTTCAAAGAGCGAGCGATTGCGCGCCCGGTCCCACTCAACCGCAACCCGTTGATAGGTAATTGGAATGTCGTCGGGACCGCTCATCTTACCTCGGAAGGGCGGCAACAAGCTGCGCGAAATGCTCACCGCGTTTTTCGAAATTGGGATATTGATCGAAACTGGCAGCTGCGGGGGCAAGCAACACGGTGTCGCCCGCCTCGGCATCGCGCGCACAAGCTGCCACCGCCGCCTCCATCGTCTCGCAGATCTCATGCGCGAGCGGGGCCAGTTCGAGCGCGAAGTCCCGTGCGGAATGGCCGATGAAATAGGCTTTTTTTACCGATCCCAGATGCTCCAAGAGCCCCGAGACGCCGCCATCCTTACCCAAGCCTCCCGCGATCCAACGGATATTTTCAAACGCCTGCAAGGCTTTGGCGGCGCTGTCCACATTGGTCGCCTTGGAGTCATTGACCCAGCGCACGCCATTGATCTCGGCCAGCGTCTGCGAGCGGTGCGGCAAACCTTTAAAGCTGTGAAACGCCGCCTCGATTTCGCGCGGGGCAATGCCGAGCGCGCGCACAGCGGCATAGGCCGCGCAGGCATTTTGATGGTTATGCGCGCCCGGAAGCCCGGTCACCTCGCGCAGATCGATCGAGGCGATCTGCCGCCCCTTGCGCCATTCTGCCAGAAACCCCTTGCGCGCAAAGACCGACCAGCCCCAATCGCCCAGCTTGCGCGCCGAGGAGACCCGGATCAGCCGGTCGTCATTGCGCCCCATCGCGATCTGATTGGCGAGATAGGCGCCCTCCGGCTCATCGACGCCGATCACCGCGCGATCCGGACCGCCCTCTGCGAAAAGCCGCCGTTTGGCCGCGAAATACCCGCCCATCCCGCCATGTCGGTCCAGATGATCGGGCGTGAGATTGGTGAACACCGCAATATCCGGGGTCAGCGCGCGGGCCAGATCGGTCTGATAAGAGGACAGCTCCAGCACGACGACATCGCCGCCTTCGGGCGGATCGAGATCCAGAACGCCGCGCCCGATATTGCCCGCCATCTGCGCAGGACGCCCGGCTTCGGTCAGGATATGGTGGATCAGCGCGGTGGTGGTGGACTTGCCATTCGACCCGGTGACACAGATCGTGCGCGGCGCGACATCGAAATTCGCCCAGTTCGAGGTCGCCCATGAGGCAAAGAACAGCCCGATATCATTGTCGACCGGAACGCCCGCCCGCATCGCCGCCGCAATCACCGCATTGGGCGCAGGGTAAAGATGCGGAATGCCCGGAGAGGTGATCAGCGCGGCGATATCTTCAAACGCGCCTGCCCGGGTGAGATCGGTGATCTGATAGCCCTCGGCCTCGGCACGCGCCCGACCCTCGGGGCTGTCATCCCAGCAGACCGGGATCGCGCCGCCCGCCTGCAAGGCTGCAGCCGTGGCGAGCCCCGAGCGGCCCAAACCGAGTACCGCGACCTTCTGCCCGTCATATCCTTGAACCGGAATCATGGCCTCTCCTGTCATCTCGCGCCAAAGGGCCATGCCCCGCTGTGGCGCAAACATGTCAGTTGCGCCCACACCCCTGAGATATTTCAACGTGCTCCAAGGGGAAAGAGGGATTGCACAGGGGAGGCACGACACCGTCGCATATGAAAACGGCGCGCAAGGAGACCTTGCGCGCCGAATAGGCTAGCTGTTCAAGCAATTACTTGCTGACAGCCGCGTCCTGTTGCATCTCAAGCGTGTTGAGGATGTCCGACAGCTTCATGTTCAGCGTCAGCTTGTCGCCCGACATATCCGAGGCCGGAACGCTGATTTTGAACAGCGAAACGGGGGTATCCACGGTGTCGTCGACGCGGACATAGACCTCATCGGTATCGCCCATCGAGACCACTTTCTCGACCGTACCGACAGCTGCGCCATCCGACGACACAACGGCCTCATTGGTACCGGCCTGCGCCTTGTTCTCACCGATGCCCGAACTCGTGGTCAGCTGGTTCTCGTCAGGGATCTGGTTTTCACCCATCGACGTGGAGTCCGTCATCGCCGTACCGGTCTTGACATCGGCCTCGCCATATTGCGTGCCGTCGCCATTCGCGGTCGTCGTGTCGACTGCGGGCGGGTTGCCCTGCGAGGTTTCTGTCTCCGGCACGATCTGCATTTTGTAGTCAATCAAACCGTATTGACCGTTTTGGTCGTCGGAGTTGCTCGTTGCCACGTTATCAGCATAGGCCATCGAACCCAGCGAAATCGCGCCAGCGAGAGCGGTGGTCGAAAGGATGATGTTAAACTTATTACGCATAGCGTCCTCCAAAAAAAATTGCGTTGCGGCTCTTCTTGAGCTGCGTTGCGTCTCGGGAGGTAAACGGGATGTGAGTGCCAAAAGTTCACTCAAATAAATGTGAACGAAAGCGGAAAAATTATTTGGAACCAAAGACCTAGCCTAGGAGTTTGCGCGCCCGTGGGTCTAAGATGTGAGGCTGCGGGCGCGCGACATTCAAAGCTCAGCGGATCTTGAGCGTGGCCAGACCGATCAGCGCGAGAATCAGCGAAATAATCCAGAACCGGATCACGATCTGCGGCTCCGACCAGCCCTTCTTTTCAAAGTGATGGTGGATCGGCGCCATCAGGAAGACCCGCTTTCCGGTGCGCTTGAAATAGGCCACCTGAATGATGACGCTGAGCGCCTCGACGACGAACAGACCGCCCACGATGCCAAGAACGATCTCGTGCTGCGTGCACACGGCAATCGCGCCAAGCGCGCCGCCCAGTGCCAAAGAGCCCGTATCGCCCATGAAAACCGCAGCTGGCGGCGCGTTATACCACAAAAAGCCAAGCCCGCCCCCGATCAGCGCGGCGGCAAAGATCGCAAGCTCGCCCGTGCCCGGCACGAATTGCACGCCCAGATATTCGGTGAAGTCGGTGCGGCCCACGACATAGGCAATCGCGCCCAGCGTCCCGGCAGCAATCATCACCGGCATGATCGCAAGCCCATCAAGCCCGTCGGTCAGGTTCACCGCATTGGCAGAGCCCACGATCACGAACATCGCGAAGGGGATGTAGAAATAGCCCAGATTGAGCACGACGCTTTTGACAAACGGGATTTCGACGTGACCTGCAAGCTCTGACGGGTGCAGATACCAAGTCGCAATGGCCGCCAGACAGGCCAACAAGAACCCAAGGCCCAGCCGCATCCGCCCGCTCACGCCCTTGGTGTTTTGCTTGGACACCTTGGCGTAATCATCGGCGAACCCGATTGCGGCATAGCCGTAGGTCACAGCAAGGACGACCCAGATATAACCATTGCTCAGCCGCGCCCAGAGCAACGTCGAGACCAGCAGCGCCGCGAGGATCAAAAGCCCGCCCATCGTAGGCGTTCCGGCCTTGGCGATATGGCCCGCAGGGCCGTCATCGCGGATCGGCTGCCCCTTGCCCTGACGCATCCTCAGCGTGCGGATGAACCACGGGCCAAAGAGAAAGCCGAAGAGCAAAGCGGTAAAGAACGCCCCGCCCGCGCGAAAGGTGATGTAGCGAAACAGGTTGAACACGCCGCCGCCATCAGAGAGATCCGTGAGCCAGTAAAGCATTAGTCTTTTCCCTTATGCGCCTCGGACGCGCCGGGCTGGCGCAGCTTCAAGAGTGCGGCAACCACGAGGCTTACCTTTGAGCCTTTCGAGCCCTTCACCATCACCACATCGCCGGGATCGACGAGATGGCGCGCCCGTTCGGCAAGTTTCTCGGCCGTCGTGAAATATTCGCCTCGCTTGGTGCGCGGCAAGGCATCGCGCAGTTGGGCCATGCGTGGCCCCGCGAGATGCACCATGTCGATCTTCTCCATGGCAGGCAGGCTGGCCAAAGCGGCATGCAGCGCGTTCTCATCCGCACCCAGCTCCAGCATATCGCCCAGAATAGCGACCCGGCGGCCTTTGGCGTGACGCCCCACCCCATCGCGTGGCGCGGCCCCGGCGAGCACCTCGAGCGCAGCCGTCATAGAGGCGGGGTTGGCGTTGAACGCATCATCAAAAAGATCGAAACTCTCGCCCTCATCGACCACATCCATGTAGATCCGCTGACGCTGACCACGCCCCGCAGGCGGCTCCCATGCGCCAAGATCCATCGCCGCGACCGTCGCATCACAGCCCGCGGCCTCGGCCAGCGCCAGCACGCCCAAGGCATTGGTGGCGAAATGCTTGCCCGGTGTCATCACCTTGAACAGCATCGCGCTGCCCGCATGCTCTGCTTGCACGACCGTGGCATCCCCCGCGATCCGCGCATCAAGCAGATGATAATCCGACCCCTTGGCCGGGCCGAATGTCACAACCTGAGCGGCCTTCGCAGCGGCTTCTTGCAAGATCGGGGTCACTTCAAGCCCAGTCGGGATCACAGCTATTCCGCCCGGCTCCAGCCCGTCGAAAATCGCCCCCTTCTCGCGGGCGATGCCCGACAGATCGTCAAAAGCCTCAAGATGGGCGGCGGCCACCGTCGTGATCAGCGCCGCATGGGGACGGGCCAGACGGGCCAACGGAGAGATCTCGCCGGGATGGCTCATCCCGATCTCGATCACCGCGAAATCGGCGTCTTCGGGCAACCGCGCCAGCGTGACGGGCACCCCCCAGTGATTGTTGAAACTCGCCTCGGCGGCATGGACCGAGCCATGCGCGGAGAGCACCGCGCGCAGCATCTCCTTGCTCGAGGTTTTGCCGACCGAGCCGGTGATCGCAAGCACCCGGGCCCGCGAGCGCGCACGCCCCGCCCGTCCCAGATCCTCAAGCGCGCAGAGCACATCGCCCACGACCAAAAGCGGATCGGCCTTGCTGCAGCCCTCGGGGACGCGCGCAACCAAGGCACCCGCCGCTCCCTTGTCGAGCGCCTGACGCACGAAATCATGGCCGTCGCGCGCATCTGTCAGCGCCACGAAGAGATCACCGGGCCGCAGCGTGCGAGTATCGATCGAGATACCGCTTGCCTCAAAGGGCTGCGTCGCATCCCCACCGGTTGCACGGGCCGCGTCAGCAGAGGTCCAGAGCACTGTCATCAGATTTTCCCATCCAACGCGGCAACCGCAAGGCTTGCCTGTTCGGCATCATCGAACGGATAGGTGTCCGAGCCGATCACCTGCCCGCTCTCATGGCCCTTGCCCATCACCAACAGCGCGTCCCCCGGCCCAAGCGCATCGACGCCGCGCAAGATCGCCTCGGCGCGGTCGCCCACCTCCATCGCATTGGGCGCGCCCAGCATCACCGAGGCGCGAATGCTCGATGGGTCTTCCGAGCGCGGATTGTCATCGGTCACGATCACCAGATCCGCATGGGTGGCCGCCGCCTCGCCCATCAGCGGGCGCTTGGTCGCATCGCGGTCCCCGCCCGCCCCGACGATTGCGATCAGACGGCCCATCACATGCGGGCGCAGCGCGCTCAGCGCGGTCTTCACCGCATCGGGCGTATGGGCAAAATCGACAAACACCGTCGCCCCGGTCTCACGGGTCGCGGCAAGCTGCATCCGCCCGCGCACCGTGCTCAGCCGCGGCAAGGTCGCAAACACCTCCTCGGCCTCGGCACCGCAGGCAATTGCCAGCGCCGCCGCTGACAGCACGTTCATCGCCTGAAACCCGCCAATCAGCGGCAGCCGGGTCATCTGCGTCCAGCCCTGCCAGGCAAAGCGCACATCCTGCCCCGTCGCATCGTAGCGCTGGCCGAGGATCTGCATTTCGCACGCATCCGTGCTGCCGATTCCGATCAGCTCCTGCCCGCGTGCGGTGATAAACTTGGCAAGCTCAGCGCCCTTGGGATCATCGAGATTGATAACCGCCGCGCCATCCTCGGGCAGTACACGGGTGAACAGGCCCGCTTTCGCCGCGAAATAGGCCTCGAAGCTCTCGTGGTAATCGAGATGATCTTGCGTGAAATTGGTGAAGGCGGCGGCGCTCAGCGTCACCCCATCAAGCCTGCGCTGTTCCAGCCCGTGCGAGCTGGCCTCCATCGCCGCATGGGTCACGCCCACGCCCGCCATATCCGCCAGAAGCCGGTGCAATGTGATCGGCTCGGGCGTGGTATGCGGTGAGGGCGCGGTGTAGCTGCCCTCGACACCCGTCGTGCCGATATTGCACGCCTCTAGCCCCAGCAAGTGCCAGATCTGGCGGGTAAAACTGGCAACCGAGGTCTTGCCGTTGGTGCCGGTCACCGCGACCACGGTCTCGGGCTGACGACCAAACCAGAGCGCTGCGGCAAAGGCCAGCGCCTGACGCGGATCTTGTGTGATCACGAGGGCCACATCCGTGCCCTCAAGAGCCGCGCGCGCCACCGCCTCGCCCGCGCGATCGGTCAGAACCGCAGCCGCCCCCATGCGCAACGCATAGGGCACGAACTCCGCGCCATGTATCTTAGATCCGGGGAGCGCTGCGAACAGATGACCCGGCTTGACCAGCCGACTGTCGACCGAAAGGCCCGATACCGCCCGGTCCGGCCCGCCCAGTGGCGTCAGCCCCAATTCGCTCAGCATCTTGGTGCCTGCGGCCATCTCACCCGTCCTTCGCTCAGTTCGGCGTTCTTATCATGGCCCGCCCTGCCAAGGTCAAGGCGCGGCGCGGGCGGATCCGCGCCGATAAGCGGGATCGAACTCAACGCCTATTCGTCATCCTTGCCATCACCGCTCGACTTCACAAGCTGGATACCGTCGAGCACATCGGGGGTCTTGGCCTCGGGGCGCAGCCCCAACAGAGGAGCGACGCGCCGGATCGCCTCGGCCGCCACAGGCACAGCCGTCCAGCCCGCTGTCCGGCGCGGGATTTTACCCGATGTATCGCTCGGCTCATCGAGGGTCAGGATCAGCACATATTGAGGATTGGTGACCGGAAAAATCCCCGCGAAGGTCGAGATCACCTTTTTGTCGTAATAGCCGCCCTGCGGATTGGGCTTGTCAGCCGTGCCGGTCTTGGCGGCCACCTGATAGCCCTCGACATTGCCATAGCTGGCGGTGCCGCGCGTGACCACCGCGCGCATCATCGCCAACACCTTCCGGGCCACATCGGGCCGGATCACCTGTGCCCCCTCGGGGGCGCCATATTCCTGTTTAACGGGCCTGCGCGGCCCACCCTGCGCGATCAGCGTCGGCAGCACCCGCCGCCCGTCATTGGCCATCGTCGCATAGGCCGCAGCCAGATGCAGCGGGCTGTCGGCAAGACCGTGACCGTAACCGATCGTCATCGAGGCCATTTCCGACCACGGCTTGGGCAGGATCGGACGCCCGGTCGGCGCTTCGATCAGCTCCACCGGGGTCGGCTCCAGCAGACCGAGCTTACCCAAAAATTCGCGTTGCGCCTCGGGGCCAATCTTCTGCACGATCCGCGCCGTCCCGATATTCGAGCTATGCACGATGATATTGGTGACCGAGAGCGTTTTGCCGTAATTGTGGAAATCGTGGATCGTGAAGCCCCCAAAGCGGAAGGGCTGCGTGTCGATCTGCGTATCGGGCGTCACAAGGCCCATTTGCAGCGCCTGGCTCACCGCGAAGATCTTGAAGGTCGAGCCCAGCTCATACATCCCCTGCACGGCGCGGTTGAACAGCGGGCTGTCCGACGGATCGCCTTTGAGAAGCGGCGCGGGCCGGTCGTTGGGGTCAAAATCAGGCAGGCTTGCCATCGAGACGATCTCGCCCGTCTTGACCCGCATCAGAACTGCCGTTGCGCCCTTGGCATTCATCAGCTTCATGCCGCCCGCGAGCACATCCTCCATCGCGGCCTGAACCGTGAGATCCAGCGACAGCTTGAGCGGCTTGCCGTCATTGGCCGGATCGCGCAGCCATTTGTCATATTCCTTCTCAATGCCCGCAACGCCGAGAATCTCTGCCGAGTTCACCCCTTCCGTGCCGTAGCGCGCCCCGCCCAGCACATGGGCGGCAAGGTGACCATTGGGATAAAGACGCATCTCGCGCGGACCAAAAAGCAGCCCCGGATCGCCGATATCATGCACGGCCTGCATCTGCTCGGGGCTGATGCGCTTCTTGATCCAGACGAATTTGCGCCCGCCGGTGAAATCCTTGATCAGACGGTCGCGATCGAGATCGGGGAAGATCTTGACCAGCTTATCCACCGTCCCGACCGGATCGATCATCAGCGGCGGCTGGGCGTAAAGCGCATGGGTCAACAGGTTGGTGGCCAGCACCCGCCCCTTGTCATCGACGATATCGGCGCGCTGCGAATAGATCACCGGCGCTGCGCCATCCGTCTGCGGCTCTTCGGGACGGGCGGCGGCGAAAGAGCCCATCCGCAGGCCGACCGTCATGAAGGCTGCGAGAAACAGCACCGACATGACCAACAAACGCCCCTCGGCGCGCTGGCGGGCGTGATCGCGCGAGGCCTCGCCGCGCAAACGACGGTTCTCGCGCTCGATTGCATCGGGGTTCTCGCCGCGTTCACGGGCTTTCAAAATGCGGGCAAGCGGACGAAGCGGGGTACGCATCAGCGATCCTCCTGCGAGCTGACATCGACCGGCGCGCCAAGCTCATCAACCTTCGGGGTCGGATAGGCGATCTGCCCGACCGAACCGAATTGCTCGGGCGTCATCGGCAACAGCTGCAATGCCCCGAAATTGAGATTAACAAGCTCGCGCAACCGTTTGGGGCGGTTGAGATAAGCCCATTCGGCGTTGAGCACCGACAGCCCCTCATTGAGCGAAGAGATCTCGCGGTTGAGATCGCGCAGCGTATCCACCCGATCCTGCGTGTCGTAATTGACGTGATAGGCCCAGAAAGCGAGCGCGAGCACACCGATCGCAGTGGCAAGATAGGCAAACATTCTCACCGGCGTTTCCCCTTCTTCTGTCCGACCACAAGCCCCGGAAGGCCGAGCTGCGTGCGGTCGGTGGCCTCGGCCGGCTGCGTGGTCCGGCGCGCCACGCGCAACCGGGCCGAACGCGCACGGGGGTTGATCTCCAACTCTTCCGCATCCGGGCCATCGCCCTTCACGACCAGCTCAAACGCGGGCGTGCGGGTTTCTTGAATCGGCGCGTGGCGCGAACCGCCGCCACCCGTCGAGGCGCGCGCCGCCATGAACCGCTTGACCACGCGATCCTCAAGCGAGTGAAAGCTCACCACGGCCAGCAGCCCGCCCGGTTTGAGCGCACGTTCCGCCGCCTCAAGCCCTGCGATCAGCTGGCCAAATTCGTCATTCACCGCGATCCGCAGCCCCTGGAAAGACCGCGTGGCTGGGTGGCTCTGGCCGGGTTTCTGGCGCGGCAGACAGCTCTCGATCACCTTCACAAGCTGCAAGGTCGTCTCGAACGGCGCTTTCTCGCGCGCGGAGACGATGGCCTTGGCGATCCGGCGCGAGGCCCGCTCCTCGCCATATTGATAGAGAATATCGGCGATCTCGGCCTCGTCGCGCTCATTGACGATATCAGCGGCCGAAGCGCCCTCTTGCGACATCCGCATATCGAGCGGCCCCTCGCGCATGAAGGAAAAGCCGCGCTCCGCCTGATCGAGCTGCATCGAGGAGACGCCCAGATCGAGCACGATGCCGTCAAGCAACGCCTCGCTATAGCTGTCCATCTCGGAAAATGTGCCCTCAACCAGCGTGAGCCGGTCGCCATAGCCATCGCGCCACGCCTGCGCCATCTCGAACACGGCCGGATCGCGATCGACGCCGATTACACGATCCGCGCCCGCCTCAAGCAGACCGCGCGTGTAGCCCCCTGCCCCGAAAGTACCGTCAAGCCAAAGCCCAGAAACAGGCGCGACCGCTTTGAGAAGCGGCCGCAGAAGTACGGGGACGTGGGGGGCGTCTGAAGGGGCGTCCCGATCCGGCATCGCTCACTCCGTCGACAATAGGCTGAGCGGATCGAAATCGTCGCCTTGCTCTTCGATCCACTGCTCGACATTCGCGGCATCCGCCGCCTCGAATGTCTCGGGCTTCCAGATCTCAAAGGTCTCACCGACGCCCGAGAAATACGCCTCGTTATCAAGCTCGATCTTGGTGCGCAGGGTCGCGGGCAGCACAAGGCGCCCGTCGGGATCCACTTCGGTGGGATGCGATTTCGACAGGATCGCGCGTTGAAGGATGGTGCGATTCTTGGAACCGCGCGGCATTGCGGCAATATCCGCCGCCAGCGCCTCGAAGGCGGCCTGCGTGTATACCTGAAGCATTTTTTGCTTGTCGGAGCCGTAGACGATGACCATGCGGGGACGATCTTGATTGGGGCGTTCGGGATCACCCTCTTCCAGCTCACGACGAAACAGGGCCGGAATCGACACGCGACCCTTGCTGTCCACCTTGAAGGTGTATTCGCCTATGAACATGCCCGCCAAGCGCGCGCTCCTAACCTGTCCCCGGCCCGAAGGCCGTTAATGAAAACGACGGACTGAGCTGCTGCCACTGCCCAATCCGTCGCCCTCGTCCCATCTCTGGGTATGTCCGACTACGCGCGCCACCTGGGGGGATGTCTGCTCGCCCGCGCGCCGGATCTCTTTGTTTTCGTGAAGCGAGAGCCTGTATGAAACCTGCATTTCGCCGTGAGGTCTTATTGCCTCGTTTGTATTCGCTTCCGATGAACAAGGGATGCCATGGTATTTTATGGGAAGCAACAAAAAAGTTCCGGAAAACAGGCCAGATGTTGTGCGGATCAACACTACCAAACAAGACCTTGTAGCGAAATCCATCTACCAATAGGATAAATCGACCCATCTCTGTCTATATATAGTATTTTTCGACTTCTAGGATCCGGCACAAAATTCTTCCCGCACAATCCCATCCCAGTGCGAAACCTGCGACTTCCAAGCAACAGAAGGCCGTGTTTCAGGGGCTCTCGGGGACGTGACTCTCCGCGAGATTGGGTGTTTTTCGCGTGAATCGGGCGGATCTACGCCGATTCCCTTCATCACACCCCATCACGCACGCGTGTCCCATCAATTCCCATAGATGAGTGCCATGAAATCCCGTAGCACTCCCGATCCGAGACCGTGATACGCAAAAGGCGCCCAGATGGGCGCCCTTCAAGAGTGATCTGACTTCGAGGCGGCGCTTGCGGCCTTCCCCCTTTAGACGACCTGCTGCGCGATCAGCGCCCGGGCAAGGGCTGCATAGCTGTCCGAGGCCGCTCCCGCCCCCGCCGCGATCGGCGTCCCGGCATCCCCGGCCAGCCGCACCTCAAGATCCAACGGCAATGCGCCAAGGAAGGGCAAGCCCAGCGCCGTGGCTTCCGTCTCGACACCACCGTGACCGAAGAGATGCGCCTCATGACCACAGTTGGGGCATATATAAGTCGACATATTCTCGATCAGCCCGACCACCGGCGCCTTGAGGCGGCGGAACATATCAATTGCCTTCTTGGCATCGAGCAGCGCCACATCCTGCGGCGTCGAGACCACAATCGCCCCATCCAGCGTCGTTTTCTGACAGAGCGACAGCTGCACATCCCCGGTGCCGGGCGGCAGATCAATCAACAGCACATCAAGCGGACCATAGAGATCCCACTTCACCTGAAAGAGCATCTGCTGCAGCGCGCCCATGAGCATCGGGCCGCGCCAGATCACCGCCTCATCCTCTTTCAGCATCAGACCGATCGACATCAAGGTGATGCCATGCGCCTGCAAGGGCTCGATCGTCTGACCATCGGGCGAGGCAGGCCGCTTGCTGGCCCCCATCATCCGCGGCTGGGACGGACCGTATATATCAGCATCGAGCAGCCCCACCTTTTTACCCGCCCGCGCGAGCGCCACGGCGAGGTTCGACGAGACCGTGGATTTCCCGACCCCGCCCTTGCCGGACCCGATCGCTATGATCTTCTTCACATTGGGTACCGGCCGGGGCCCC
>NZ_JHEH01000011.1 GCF_000715505.1 Thioclava dalianensis | reverse complement strand
GCGCAGGTTCAGGGCGAGATCCCGCCGGTAACAGCGTTCGCGCATTGGCCGCCATTGCAGATCGCGCGCGATCTGTGGTCAGAGATGGAGAACGGCCCGGAGCGGCAGGCGATCATGGCGCGCGTGGCCGGGCCGCGTGCCTGCATTCTGGGTCGCAAGAAGGATCGTGCGGCGGGCGCGGCGTTTGTCGCTCTGCACGGATCGGTCGCGATGCTGCATGCGCTGGCCGTCGCGCCGGAGTTTCGGCGGCTGGGTCTGGCCCGCGCGATCGTCCATGAGGCGGCGCGCTGGGCGCAGGAGTCCGGTGCCACGCGGTTCGAGATGATCGTGACGCAGGTCAATGATGCCTCCAACGGGCTCGCGCGCAGGCTGGGGATGCCCCAGCGCGCGGCCTATCATTATCGGCGGGAGCCCACGCAATGAAGACAGTGATTGCCTGCTGTGTCTGCCTGATGGGCGCCCTGCCTGCCTGGGCCGCGCCGCTGGATCTCAAGCTGCCGCCGGGCGCCAAGCAGGCCGCACAGGATTCCAGCCCCGCGACCAGCTATGCGCTGGCCGTCGGGCCTTGGAAGGGCGACGCGATGGACAGCCTCAATCTGGAAGGGTCGCGCAGCGACACGGCGTGGCGGCTGCGGGCCAATCAAAACACGACGCTGCAATTGCTGGCGCCCCTGCGCTCCCAGCTCAAGGAGGCGGGCTACCAGATCTTGTATGAATGCGGCACGCAGGCCTGCGGTGGGTTCGATTTCCGCTATGCGCTTGATCTGCTGCCCGAGCCTGCGATGCATGTCGATCTGGGCGATTTCCGCTATCTCGCAGCCCGCAAGGGCGATGAATATGTCGCGCTGACCGTGTCACGCAGCTCGGAATCGGGCTTTATCCAAGTGACCGATATGAGCGTGCATGATGTGAGCCCCGCCGAGCCCGATAACCCTCTGGCAACGGCCCAGCCCGCGCCACCCGCGCCCGGCAGTGCGTCCGCGGCGGTGCCGGCACAGAGCGATTTTTCCAACCGTCTGGAATCGCAAGGATTCGTGGCGCTTGATGATCTGGATTTTGCAAGCGGCGAGGCGACATTGGGGGCGGGCAGTTTCGCCTCGCTCAAGGAACTGGCGGCCTATCTCAAGGCCAATCCCGGCGCGCGGGTCGTGCTGGTGGGCCATACCGATGCGGTGGGGTCTCTCGCGGTGAATATCGCGCTGTCGAAACGGCGCGCAGAGTCTGCCCGGCAGCGGATGATTACGACTTATGGAACCGCTCCGGCGCAGATCAGCGCCGAGGGTGCGGGCTATCTTGCGCCGCGCGCGACCAATCTGACCAAAGCGGGCCGCGAGAAAAACAGGCGGGTCGAAGCGGTTCTCACTTCGACCCAAAGTTGACAGCGCCGGAGGGAACTGGGCGCTGCGGGAGGGAAACTTGGCCTACCAGTTGTCGGGCCCGCGATCTGCGAATGTCGTGGCAAGGAAGTCGATGAAGGCGCGAACCTTGGGCTGGGTGAACCGACCCGGCGGATAGATCGCGTAGATCCCCATCGTCTCCATCGGCAACTCCGGCATCGCCTCTTCGACAAGCCCGTTTTTCATCGCCTCGGCGTAGAGATATGACGGCAGATAGGCGATCCCAAGCCCTGCGATCGCGGCATGCAGCAGCGACTGCCCGTCATTCACCGTCAGCCAGCCATTGGAGCGCACCTGCCGCCGCTCACCCGAAGGCGCGGTCAGCTTCCAGACATTGCCGGCGGATTGGTTGGAATAGTGCAGCAGCTTGTGCTCGGTGAGATCGTCGATCTTTTGCGGTCGGCCATACTGTTGGAGATAGCCCGGGGCTGCGATCATCCGGTGCGAGGTCTCGGTCAGTTTGCGCGCCCGCAGAGAGCTGTCTTCCAGCTCACCCACGCGGATCGCCATGTCGAAGCCTTCCGAGATCAGCTCTACGTAGCGGTTGTTGAGCACCATATTCACGGTGATATCGGGAAATTCCTGCAAGAAATCGCCGAGCACCGGACTGAGCAGGTTCACCCCGAAATCGGTTGCCACCGAGATCCGCAGCACGCCCGATGGCGCAAGCTGCATCGAGGTGACCAGCGCATCGGCCTCTCCCGCATCATTGAGCACGCGGCGCGCCCGGTCGTAATAAGCCAGACCGATCTCGGTCGGGCTGACGCGGCGCGTTGTGCGGTTGAGCAGGCGCGCGCCCAGACGCGCCTCGAGCGCTGAGACATGCTTGGAAACGGCAGACTTGGAGATGCCCATCTTCTTGGCGGCATCGGTAAAACCGCCTTGGTCCACGACCATCGCAAAGGCTTCCATTTCAGTCAGGCGATCCATTTTCGCACCTTTTCGATCTCGAACCACTAATACTATGGGGATCTGTCTGATCCGCAATTTGGGCGCAAATGGGACCAAGGGGGGACAATACCAAGGAATCGCCAAATTTGATGCTCTGCGCGAAACGATGCTGCGGCAGGCGATCCGGGCTCGGGCTTGGTTGCGCGGGCGGGCTCCGTGACGCGGCGTTTGGCGTGACAAGGGGGCCGCAGGCTCTCACACTGCGCCCAGCCAAGGGAGGACCGCATGAGCCATTATCCGCATCTGTTCGAACCGCTCGATCTGGGCCATGTCACATTGCCCAACCGGGTGCTGATGGGGTCCATGCACACCAATCTCGAAGAGCGCGGCGACTGGAACGCGGTGGCGGAATTTTACGCCGAGCGCGCGCGCGGCGGCGTGGCACTGATGGTCACGGGTGGCATGTCGCCCAATGCCGAAGGTGGCGTTTTCCCCGGTGCCGCCGGGCTGTTCACCCCCGAGGACATCGCCCATCATCGGATCGTCACCGACCGGGTGCATGAGGCCGGAGGCCGGATCGCGATGCAGATCCTGCATGCCGGGCGCTATGCCTATGGGCCGGAATGTGTCTCGGCCTCACCGATCAAATCCCCGATTTCTCCCTTTGCGCCCAAAGAGTTGGACGAGGCGGGCATCGAAAAGCAGATCGCTGATATCGCGACTTCAGCAGCGCGCGCCCGTGAGGCAGGTTATGACGGCGTCGAGGTGATGGGGTCCGAGGGCTATTTTCTCAACCAGTTCCTCGTGCGCCATGTCAACAAGCGCGAGGATCGCTGGGGCGGCAGCTTTGAGAACCGGATGCGGCTGCCCGTCGAGGTGATGAAGCGGGTGCGTGCGGCGGTCGGCCCGGATTTCATCGTGATCTTCCGCATCTCGCTGATCGACCTGATCCCCGATGGCTCGACCTGGGACGAGGTCATCACGCTGGCCCGCGCCATCGAGGCGGCGGGGGCTACGATGCTCAATACCGGTATTGGCTGGCATGAGGCGCGGGTCCCCACGATTGCCACTTCGGTGCCGCGCGCGGCCTTCACATGGCTCACCAAGCGGCTGCGTCCGGAAGTCTCGATCCCGGTGATCACCTCGAACCGGATCAATATGCCCGATGTGGCCGAAAGCGTGCTGGCCGAGGGCTGCGCGGATATGGTCTCGATGGCGCGGCCCTTCCTCGCCGATCCCGATTTCGTCGTGAAGGCGCAAGAGGGGCGCGCAGCACAGATCGCGCCCTGTATCGCGTGCAATCAGGCCTGCCTCGATCATACGTTTCAGGGCAAAGTCTCAAGCTGTCTCGTCAATCCGCGTGCCGCTCATGAGACCGAGATCGTGCTGCGTCCGACCGAGGCGCCCAAGCGAATCGCGGTGGTCGGCGCGGGGCCTGCGGGCCTTTCGGCTGCGATCACGGCGGCGCAGCGTGGCCATGACGTGACGCTGTTTGATCGCGCCGCGCAGATCGGTGGTCAGCTGACAATGGCGCGCGAAGTGCCCGGAAAGGAAGAGTTCCACGGCTTGACCGATTGGTTCGCGACGATGGTGGCGCAAAGCGGCGTTGCCCTGCGTCTCAATACCGAGGCGACGGTCGAGATATTGGCCGGGTTCGACGAGATCATCATCGCCACCGGCGTAAGCCCGCGCGACCCCGAGATCCCCATCGAGGGTGGGCAAGTCGTGAGCTATATCGACATCCTGCAAGGCCGTGTGACCGCCGGGCCGCGGGTTGCGATCATCGGGGCCGGGGGGATTGGCTTTGATGTGGCGGAATATCTGACGGTAAGCGAAAGCCCGACGCTCGATCTGGAGGAATGGCGCGAGGAGTGGGGGGTGGGCGATCCCGCGCGATCCCCCGGCGGCCTGCGTGATCCCAAGCCCGAAGCGCCCGCGCGCGCCGTCACCCTGTTGCAGCGCAAGCGCGAAAGGCTCGGGCGGCGGCTGGGCAAGACCACAGGGTGGATCCACCGCGCGGCGCTTCAGATGAAGGCGGTCGAGATGATCGGCGGCGTCAATTACGAGAAGATCACCGCCGAGGGGCTGCATGTCTCGGATGGGGAGGCACATGAAAATCCCCGGGTGATTGCCGCCGATACGGTGGTGCTCTGCGCCGGGCAGCTGCCAAACCGGAGCCTTGCCGATGCGCTGATCGCGGCGGGTCGCAGCCCGCATGTCATCGGGGGCGCGGATGTGGCAGCCGAGCTTGACGCCAAACGCGCCATCGATCAGGGCACCCGGCTGGCCGCCGCGCTCTGATCGGCGTGGGCGGGTCGGTTAGCCTGCGGTCTCGGCGCAATGGCGGCGGAACGCGGCCTTGAGGAGATCCAGCTCGGCCCGCAGCAGATCCAACTCGGCGCGCAGATCGGGGGCCAGCGGCTCTCCCGCAATCAGCGAGAACCGGGCGACCTCCTGTTCGCTGTCGCGCGCGCGCACAACAAAGCTCATCACCCCATCCGATATCAGCTCGGGCGGGATCGGCTGGACGATCTGCCAATCTCCCGGCGTACCGGTCACCTCAAGCCCGTCCAGCACGTCCCCCTGATGCAGGACCTCCAACGCGGGGGCGTCGTGTTGCTTGCTGCTGGCTTCCCAGCGACCGGCGTGAATGCGCGTCAATTCCAGCATGTCACCCTCACATTTCTGCCCGTGGATAGCGCGAGAAATGCAAATCGCGCAGCAATACCTGGTTCATCGCGGGCCGTTCGAAAATCACGTCGATCCACGCCTTTTCAAGGCGTTTCTCATTGAGCCGCATATAGGCCAGATCGAATTCCACCGCCGCACCGCCTTCTGTCACAGGCATTTCCCGCACAAGCTGGTCGCTATTGGGGCCGTGCTTGATGTTGAGCCTGCAAAAGATCTCAAGCGGGCGTTCCAGCTCTAGAAGCATCTCCAGCCGGATCAGGTGGTTGAGCTGCAAGCCTTGGATCGCGCTGTCGGGCAGGTCAAGCACGAAGGACAGGAACGAGCCCTCAAACCCCAGCACATCCATCCGGAGCCCAAAGGGTGCCAGATCGGTCTCGCGGAGATTGCGCATCTGGCGCAGCGTGACCTCGGAATGGGCGCAGTCGTGAAACAGCGTCAATTCGCGGCCTAGCTGCGCGCGGTTCTGAGCGCCGGCAACCCCGAAAGGCGACACGGGGCCGCGCCACAGCTCTGGGCGCCATGTCCAGTCGCTCTCGGGCGGGGCGGGCACGCTATCGGCGCCGATCCGGGGCAATTGCAGCCGCCCCTCGATCTGATGGAGAAAATTGTCGAGCTGGCGACGCAGCCCGCGCGCCTCCGAGCGTAGGCGCGGCAACTGTCCGATCTCGAGAGCATTGGCATCGCGGGCGGCCTGTCGCCAGCGCCGTACGCTGCGCCGATAGGTCAGACGATCGAGCAAGGAAGAGCGTTGCGCCTTTGTCATCTTGATCCAACATGCCCCATAAATCGGTGCGCCTGCGCGCCCCTGCGGTATTTATTCCGCATTGCGGGGCCGTGCGATAGGTGGTTTCGGCCTAAATGACCAAAATTTTCAGCGTCTTGCGCAACGCGTCACGCGGATCGGCTCAATTCGCCGCCCGGATCGTCGCGGCAAAGCGTTCGATCAGGCTGCGCTGCGCGGACGCACTCATCTCGCCATCTTTGAGCGGTATGACCGAGAGCGCCGCGATCCGGCCCTTGATATCGGTGATGGCGCGCAGATAGGTCCGCGCCGTCGGCGGGCCGCCCGAAGTGGAGCGGTCGGAGATCCGCAGCAACAGCATATCGCCGGTGATCCGCGAACTCTCGATCTTCACATCTTTGCTTTCGCCGGACCGCGCCAGCGCCGCACGCCCGATTTCGGATTGGAAGAATGTATCTATCCCCTTGAGGCGCGTTAGGCTCAGCTTGCCGTTTTTGTCTTCCACAGCCGGCGGCCCGATGGTCGCGCTGAGCAAGGCGGGTTCGGGCGCGCGTGCATCATTGGGATTTTCCGAAATCGCCGCGCAGTTTCCAAACAGCACGAAGCCGCCATTGCTGGTGTTTTTGAGTGACTTGGGATCGACGCACCAGCCCGTTGGCGCAGCGATCGTCAGCCCCGGCCCGGTCAGCGTGGTGCGCGACTGACCGACCTGATTGCCGTTCATTCCCACAGGCACGCAGCCTGCAAGCGCCAGAGCTGCAAGCGACAGCCCAAGACGGGCGCGGAGGATCGAAGGAGTGAAAACGGTTCGCATGGCCAAGGGGATAGTGATTTGCTGCATCCCGATCAAGTCCGTCACGGCAAAGTACCGCCGCTTTGACCCTCCGCTACCGGCTCAAACGGATCATACGGTCGGCGGCTTGGGCGTCTTGATCGTCATGGCTCACCATCAGGGCGGGGATCCGCCGCGCGGCGATATGGCGCAGTGCGAAGGCGCGCATCTCGACCCTCAGATCGGCATCAAGGCGCGCGAAGGCCTCGTCGATCAGCATCGCCTTGGGTGCGGCAAGCAGGCTGCGCATCAGCGCCACGCGCATCCGCTGCCCGCCCGAGAGGGTCGCGGGATCGCGCGCCGCAAACCCGCGGAGCCCCGCTTGCTCCAACGCCTGTTCGACCGCCTCGCGCCGTGCCTTTCGCCCGCGCAGATCGGCGCGCAGGCCAAAGGCCAGATTGTCACCCACGCTCAGATGCGGGAACAGCTGCGCGTCCTGAAACAAGACCCCGACGCTGCGCTGCTCGGCGGGCAGATCAAGCAGATCGGTGCCCGCGAGCGTGACCGTGCCCCGTGTCGTGAACCCACGCGGCAGATGTCCGCCGATCAGGGCGATCAGGCTCGATTTGCCGATCCCCGAAGGGCCCATCACGCAGACCGTCTCGCCCGGCGCAACGCTTAGGCTCAAGGGCGCGAAAAGTGCGCGCGTCTCGCGCGGCGCGGTCAGGCTGATCTCCGTCAGGTTCAGGCTCATGTCAGTCCTCCGCGTAGGCCCCGGCGATTGCGATGCAGCCACAGCGGCAGTGCGAGCGCCAGCAGATAGGCGGCAAGCGGCAAGACGGCCTGCATCAGGGCCGTGATCGCGGTGAGGCGTCGATCCGCGCCCGAGGCCAGCGCCACCGCCTCTGTCGCAAGCGCGGGCACCCGGCCCGCGCCGGGCAGCAGCACGGCCAGATATTGCGCGACCGAGACCGCGACACCGATGGCCGCCGCCGTCATCAGAGGCGCGCTCAGCACCGGCAGTTTGACCCGGAACAACCGCCGCATCGGCCCCGCGCCAAGGCTCGCAGCGCTGGCCGTCAGGCCCGGATCAAGCGCGCGCCACGGGCCGGTCAGCGCGATCATCACATACGGAAAGACGAATAAAAGCTGCGCCCAGATCACCGCCACCGGTCCGGGCGGCAGGCCAAGCCAGAGAAAGCCGGTGGTCAGCCCCTGTAAAAACCCGATCTGCGGCAGCAAAAGCGGCATCACGATCAACCAGCCCAAACGCATCGGGCGCGCAAGGCGATCTTCCGTTTCCAGCCAGATGAGAGACAAAATCATCGCGATTGCCGTGCTGGCGGCGGCAAGCCCCAGACTGCTCAGCGCGGGGTGCGCCCAGTCCGCTGCCTGCCAGCGCGACAGGCTGATCCCCGGGGGCAGGGCATCGGGGAAACGCCAGAAGGCCGCGACGCTCCACAGCCCGAGGATGACAAGCGAGCCGCCCCCAAGCATCAGCCCCAAAATCGCGAGAAAAGGCCCGGATAGAGACTGTTTTTGTCGTATGCGCCGCCCCCGCCGTAGCCAGTGTCGTCCGAGCGTCGCGACCGCGCGCTCTGCGCCCAGCCACCCCAGAAGGCACAGCCCCATGATACCCAGCAAGATGACAGCCAGCGCGGCGGCGGGACGCGCTTGTTCGGGATCCGGGGCAGAGAACAGGCGTAGGATCTGCACGGCCAGAACCGGCGGATTGGAGGGCCCAAGCACCAGCGCCATATCGACGACCGAGAGCGAAAATCCCAGCACGATCAGCACCGGCAGGCGCAGCGCGGGATAGAGCTGCGGCCAGATGATCAAACGCCAGACCTGCGCGCGGCTATAGCCAAGGCTCCGCCCGGTCGCCATCTGGCCCGCGACATCGCGCGGTCCCGCCGCGATCAGCGTCGCGAGCAGCAGAAACGGCACCTCCTTGAGCATCAGACCGAGGATCAGCACCAGCCCCCAAGGGTCGCCCACGGTCACCACATCGGGGGGCAGATCCCAGCCGGTGGCCCAGGGCGAGATCAGCCGCACCGCCCAGCCCGAGGGTGCCAGCAGAAACCCAAGCCCGATGGCCAGCGCTGCATGGGGCACTGCGAGCAGCGGGCTGAGATAGCGCGCCGCACCCGCCCTGCCGATCAGCCACAGACCCAGTGGGAGCGAGACGCCCAATGCGCCGAGCGTCGCGCCCAGCCCGGTCACCAGACTTAACCGCAGGCTGGTGGCAAATCCGGGTAGCGACAGGGCCTGCGCGAAGGCGTCGATCCCGGGGTCGAACTGGCCCAGCCCCGGTTGCCAGCCAAGCGCCAGCCCCAGCGTCAGCACGACGCCGATCAGCACCGGAGCGCCGATCACGACTGTGAAAAGCGCCCGGATCGCGATCATTTCGTGTAGCGCTTGGCCCAATCCTCGGTCAGCCGGGTCATCCACGAGGGGTGTGGCTCGGGCAGGGTCGGGCCAAGTTCGGCCAGCGTGGGCAGCGCAGGCGCGGTCGGCAGTTTGGCAAAGGCCTCCTTAGCGCTCGCATCCAGCTTGCTCGGGTCCAGCACCGAGTAGCTGCCCAGCACATCGATATTCTGCATATGGGCCTGCGTCGCCGGATCGAGCAGGAAGTTCGCCACCAGCTCGGCCCCCGCCTGATGCGCGGCGTTATAGGGGATCGCGACATAGGACATATTCCCGATCGAGCCTTCATCGGGCACCCAGACGCGCACGGAAGGCGGCAGCACCTGCTGCTTGATCATCGCCGCCGGGGCCGCCGGATCGAAGAACATTGCGAAATCGACCTCACCATCGGCCAGAAGCGTGGCCTGCGCGCTCTCGTTTTCTGGGAAGGACTCGCCCTTGCGCCAGAGGTTCGGGCGCAGCTTGTCATACCAAGCCCAAAGCGGCGCGGTCTCCTTGGCGTAGCTTTCATCGGTCACAGGCTTGGACAGCGCCTCTGCGTCGGGCGCCATCTCGACCAGCGCTTGCTTGAGGAAAGTCGCACCCATGAAATTCGATGGGTTGGGATGGGTGAAGCGGCCCGGATGAGCGGCGGCCCATTGCGAGAGCCCCGCCATATCATGCGGCAGATCTTTGACCCGGTCGGTATCATAGGCGAAGACGAATTTCGCAAGCCGCCACGGGCTTTCATAGCCCTCCGTCGGCACGGTGAAATCGGTGGTCGCCGCAGAGCCGGGGCTCAGATCGAGATATTTCGCATTGGGCAGCTCGTTCAGGAACGGACCATGCAGCAGACCGGCCTGTTTCATCGCTAGGAAGTTCGGCCCGTTGATCCAGATCAGGTCCACCGCGCCGCCGCTGTTCTGACCGGCGGCTTTCTCGGCCTGCACGCGCGAGACGGCCTCGCCCGTGTCGCTCAGCTTCACCTGTTCAACGGTCACACCGTATTTCGCCTGCATCTGCTGCGAGACCCATTCGATGAACGCGTTTGTGCGCGGATCGCCGCCCCAAGCGTTGAAATATACCGTCTGCCCTTTGGCATCCGCTTTCGTTTGCGCCCAGTCGGCCAAAGCCGGCGAGGCCAGCATGAGAGAGGCAGCGACGGCTGCGGCAAAAGAACGTTTCATACTCACTCCATATCCGAAAAGGCGCGCCAACCCATCAGCCAGCGGGTTACAGTCGTCAGGCCGCAGGCGGCGGCAAACAGGTAGGCGAGGGGGGCAAACAGGCCGGGAAAGAGACTGATTGCGACGAAAAACACGATGGTTTCGGCGCCCTCTGTCAAGCCACCCAGATAGTAGATCCCCTTGGTGGGATAGGCCTCGGTGCTGATCTGGCGCTTCGCCGCGATGGAGGCGAAGGCGAGAAAGCTTGACCCGGTGCCGACGAAGGCCGCGATCAGCACGCTGGCTGCCAGCGCATTGGCCGCCGGATCGGCGAGCGCAAAGCCCACCGGGATCAGCGCGTAGAACAGGAAATCGAGCGCGATATCGAGAAACGCCCCGCGATCGGTCGGCCCGTTGATCCGTGCAATCGCGCCGTCCAGCCCGTCTGCCAGCCGGTTGAGCAAGATCAGTACCAGCGCTACCCAATAGAGCTGCAGCGCCAGCGCCGGGATCGCCAGCAGCCCCACGCCAAAGCCCACAAGAGTCACGTGATCCGCCTGCACACCCCGCGCGGCCAGCAGGCTTGCAGGGGAGCGCAGGATCGCACGTTGCAACGGCTGCAGGGTTGCGTCGATCATCCGCGTCTCCATGCCATGAAGCGCTCGGCGCAGCCCAGCAGGCGCGGGTTTACATGGCCCTGCCGCCAACGTCCGGCAGCGTTCTTGGCAGCCTCAGACCAGCTTGGATAGATATGCGGCGTTGACAGGATCTTGCCCAACCCCAGCTTGTGCCGCATCGCCAGCGCGATCTCGGCCAGAATTTCGCTTGCATGATCGCCCAGCACCGTCGCCCCAAGGATCTTGTCCGAGCCCTTGGCCACGATGATCTGCACAAAGCCTTCCCGAACGCCTTCCGTCACCGCGCGATCCAGATCCGAAAGCGGGTAGCGCACCACTTCATGGGCGATGTCCTGCTGCTCGGCCTCAGCCACGCTCAGGCCCACGCGCGCCACCTCCGGGGCTGTGAAGATCGCCGCAGGAATCGGCGCCTCTGCCGCCTTGAAGCGCCAGAACGGGGCCGCCAGCGCATTGGCCGCCGCGATCCAGCCCTGATGGCCCGCCGCATTGGTCAGCTGTAGCGGACCCGCTGCATCGCCCGCGGCGTAGATATTGGGGAGTAGGGTCTGCAGATAGGCGTTGGTCTCGATCACCCGGTCGGTGCGCACGCCAAGCGCCTCCAGCCCAAACCCTTCAAGCCGCGCACGGCGACCAACGGCGACCAGAAGCAGGTCAAACTCCAGCCGCGTGCCGCCCTCCAATTCGACCCATTTGGCCGGATCAGAGCCGAAACGCTGCGCTTTCGCACCTGTCAGCACCTGCACGCCGTCGCGGGTCAGAGCCGCTTCCAGCGCTTTGGAGACTTCGGGCTCTTCCTTAGCGGCCAGCCGATCCGCCGCCTCGATCAGGGTCACGCCACCACCGAGCCGGGCAATCGCCTGCGCAATCTCGCAGCCAATCGGGCCCCCGCCGAGGATCACCATCTTCTCTGGCGGGCGGTCGAGAGACGACAATGCCGTCCAGAGCGTCTCGGAGGTCAGCGGATCGACCTCCTTCAGTCCCGGCAAATCGGGGATCACGGGTGCGGCGCCGGTGGCCAGAACGATTGCGCGCGACGACCAGCGCTGGCCATCCATCTCGACGGTCCACGGGTCGATCAGCGTCGCATGGCCGCGTTTGACCTCAACGCCGAGGCTCTCATAGCGCGCAACGGAGTCATTGGGCGCGATGGTCTCGATCACCTCGGAGATCCGCGTCATCACGCGCGGCCAGTCCACTTGCGGCGCGGCGCTGACGCCAAGATCTGAGGCGGCGCGCGCATTGGCGGCGGCCCGACCCGACGCGATCAGCGATTTCGAGGGTACGCAGCCGGAATTGAGGCAATCGCCGCCCATCTCGGCCTGCTCGACCAAGGTGACTTTTGCCTTGGCCTGTGCCGCGACATAGGAGGCCACAAGCCCCGCCGAACCCGCGCCGATCACCGTGAGGTTGCGATCAAAGGATGTGGGGCGTTTGAAGCCGGAATAGGCTCTTTTCCGGGTGTAGATCCGCAAGCCAGCCCGCGCGATCCAAGGGAAAAGGGCCAGCGCCAGAAAGGCCCCGATCAGCCCGGGCGACAGAATGCCCGAGAGGCTGTTGAGCTGGCCAAGCTGCGCGCCCGCCGCGACATAGACGGCGGTGCCCGGCAACATGCCAACCTGCGACACGAGGTAGAATTTCCACGCCTTCATCGACGTCAGACCAAAGGCGAGATTGGCGGCGAAGAACGGCACGACCGGGATCAGGCGCAGCGAGAACAGGTAGAATGCTCCGTCGCGCGTTACGCCCTGTTCGATCCGGCGCATCCGGTTGCCAAGCTTCGCACGCGCCCAGTCGCGCATCAGGTAGCGGGTCACGAGAAGCGCGAGCGTGGCCCCCAAGGCCGAGGCAAACGAGATCAGCACAAGCCCCTCCCAGAACCCGAAAAGGGCTGCGCCCAGCAAGGTCATCCAGACCGCGAAGGGCAGTGAGAGCGCGGCTACGGTGACATAGGTCACGAAGAAGACCGCGGGCAGGGCTATGGGGTGATTGGCATGCCAGCTTTGCAAACCGTCGCGCAAATTGCGCAAACCCTCTGGGCTTGGATCGGCCACAAACCAAGCGGTGATCAGAGCGACCGCGATCAGCAAAGCGAATATCAATGGTTTGCGCATGGGTCCCCACAGCGTTCAGACTTAGAGTTAGAGCCGGTAGGCCCCGTTCCCAAGTCGTATTCCTATGCCGCTTTGTTACACGGCCCGGTACCACTCGGCTACGCAGCACAGTTGTGCAAAGACCAAACTTTGGAAAATAATTGGAGGCCTGCAAGGCGGGGTGGTTCGCTCATGCGGGACGAAGCCGACTGTGATAGCACCAGAGAGACAATGAAATACCTGATGCTGCTGCCTCCCGCCCTCTTTGGCACAATCGGCTTGATGCTGGCGTTGCAGATGATTTCATTAAACTCAACGATAGGTTTTCGCACTGGCAGAACCTTGGGCGATGAGGCGGTATGGTATGCTGTGAATACGAATGTGGGGTGGGGTTTGCTCCTGTCAGGGTTTGCATCCGCAGTGATCATCTGGCGCGCTTTTGCGCTAGACCTCAACCTCACCGCAAAATGTTTGGTTTCCACGGCAACTCTGGTCATTTCCGCTGTTCTGGCCGTGGCCGTGGCCGTTGGAACCATGAGCTAAAGCGACTGGAACTTTGGGTGCAAACCAGACCGCGCAACGGCGCGTTTCTTGCGGTCGATGCTCGCCAACACGTTGCAGAACCGACCCAAGACCTCCCGGGGCGGCGATGGTCTCAGGCGAAGTCGCTTTCGGCGTAGCCTTGGATGTAGAGCAAAGCGCTGAGATCGCCGTGATTGATCCGAATGTCGCATTGCGCGGCCACGGAGGGCTTGGCGTGCAGGGCCACACCTGCGCCTGCAAGCCCGAGCATCCCCAGATCATTGGCACCGTCGCCCACGGCCATCACCTGATCATGGCTCAGGCTCAGCCGGGCGGTGATCTCTTCAAGCGCCTGTACCTTGGCTTCGCGCCCCAGAATCGGGCGTCCGACCTCGCCCGTCAGATGCCCGTCTGCGACCAGAAGGCTATTGGCGCGGTTCTCGTCGAAGCCCAGGGTTTGCGCGACAAAGCCAGTGAAGGTGGTAAACCCGCCTGAGACCAGCGCGCAATAGGCACCATTGGCCTTCATCGTGGCCAGCAGGGCGCGCCCGCCGGGCATGAAGCTGATACGGGTCTCAATGACCTTGGCAATCACGCTCTCGGGCAGACCTTTGAGCAGGCCCACCCGCTCGGTCAGCGCGCCTTCGAAATCCAGTTCGCCGTTCATCGCCTTGGCGGTGATGGCCTTTACCTGATCGCCGACACCGGCCACATCTGCCAGCTCGTCGATGCATTCCTGCTGGATCATCGTGCTGTCCATATCGGCCAAAAGCATCTGCTTGCGGCGGCCTTCGGTCGGCTGCACTACCAGATCGACGCCCAGCCCCTGAAGCCCCTCCCAAGTCTCCCAGCGATTCGAGGGGATCTGCGGGCAGACAAACTCTGCGGCGACATTGTTGCTCAGCCAGCGCGCAGCCCCGCCGCCCCACGCTCCGCAGACCGCATCGAGCGTTGCCTGATCCAGCGTGGCACGGGAGGGATCGGTGATCAGCGTGGCGGTGAACATGCGCGCTCCTAGGCAAAATGTCGGTTCCGATATCTCAGGTGCCGCATTAGAATAAAAAATTCACTTGCACCAGAGAGGGGCCGCGCGTATCTGCAGTCCCGGGACACCCTTCCCCAACGAAGGGCACATATCTGGAAGGATACCAGCAATGGCTATTCAAGCTCCGGCCGCGCGGCCGGCAAACCCGCGTTTCTCTTCGGGCCCCTGCACGAAGATCCCCGGTTTCTCCCTCGACATGCTGTCCGACGCGCCGCTTGGTCGCTCGCACCGTGCCGCCATCGGCAAATCGAAGCTGAAAGAGGCGATCGAGACCACCCGTGAAATTCTTGGCGTGCCTGCGGAATACCGCATCGGCATCGTGCCCGCCTCCGATACGGGCGCGGTCGAAATGGCGCTGTGGTCGCTGCTGGGCGCGCGCCCTGCGACCATGGTCGCTTGGGAGAGCTTCGGCGCGGGCTGGGTGACCGATGTGGTCAAACAGCTCAAGATCGAGGCCGAGACGAAAACCGCTGAATATGGCGAGATCGTCGATTTCGATACGGTCGATTTCAACACCGATGTCGTCTTCACCTGGAACGGTACCACCTCGGGCGTGCGCGTCCCCAACGGCGATGCGATCCCGGCGGATCGCGAAGGCCTGACCATTTGCGATGCCACCTCGGCGGCCTTCGCGATGGAGCTGCCTTGGGACAAGCTCGACGTCACCACCTTCTCCTGGCAGAAAGTGCTGGGCGGCGAGGGTGGCCACGGCGTGCTGATCCTGTCCCCCCGCGCCGTCGAGCGGCTGGAGAGCTACGCCCCCGCATGGCCGCTGCCCAAGATCTTCCGCATGACCAAGGGCGGCAAGCTGATCGAGGGCATCTTCAAGGGCGAGACGATCAACACCCCCTCCATGCTCTGCGTCGAGGATTACCTCGTTTCGCTGAACTGGGCGAAATCGGTGGGCGGTCTGAAAGGGCTCGTGGCGCGCGCCACGGCCAATGCCAAAACGATCTGGGATTTCTGCGACGCCAAGCCGTGGATCGCGAACCTCGCGACCGATCCCGCGACCGCCTCGACCACGAGCGTGTGCCTGAAATTTACCGATGAGCGTATCAAGGATGGCGCGGTTTTCGCCAAGGCTGTCGCCAAACGTCTTGAGACCGAGGGCGTGGCTCTGGATGTCGGCGCCTATCGCGACGCCCCGGCGGGTCTGCGGATCTGGTGTGGCTCGACGGTAGAGCAGGCCGATGTCGAAGCGCTCCTGCCGTGGATCGAATATGCCTTCGAGGCCGCGATCGCCGCGCAAGCGTGATCATTTGACAGATCGACGGGCCGATCATGGTCCGTCTTTCCCAAATATCAGAAATTTCAAGGAATCCAGAAAATGGCTCCCAAAGTTCTCGTCTCCGATAGCCTCTCCGAAACCGCCGTCCAGATCTTCCGGGATCGCGGCATTGAGGTCGATTTCGAACCCAAGCTGGGCAAAGACAAAGACAAGCTGGCCGAGGTGATCGGCAAATATGACGGTCTTGCGATCCGCTCGGCGACCAAGGTCACCGCGAAGCTGCTGGAAAGCGCCACCAATCTCAAAGTGATCGGTCGCGCCGGGATCGGCACCGACAACGTTGACAAAGAAGCGTCCTCCAAGAAGGGCGTGATCGTCATGAACACGCCGTTCGGCAACATGATCACCACCGCCGAACATGCGATTGCGATGATGTTCGCCGTGGCGCGTCAGATCCCCGAGGCCTCGGCCTCCACCCATGCCGGTAAATGGGAGAAGTCGAAATTCATGGGGGTCGAGCTGACCGCCAAGACGCTGGGCGTGATCGGTGCGGGCAATATCGGTGGCATCGTGTGTGATCGTGCGCGCGGTCTCAAGATGAAGGTCGTGGCCTATGACCCCTTCCTGAGCGAAGAGAAGGCCGAGCGGATGGGCGTCGAGAAGGTGGATCTGGATACGCTGCTCAAGCGGGCCGATTTCATCACTCTGCATGTTCCGCTGACCGATCAGACCCGCAACATCCTGAGCCGGGAAAACCTCGAGAAGACCAAGAAGGGCGTGCGGATCATCAACTGCGCGCGCGGCGGTCTGGTCGATGAGCAGGCTCTGGCGGATCTGCTGACATCGGGTCATGTCGCGGGCGCGGCCTTTGACGTCTTTGCCGAAGAACCCGCCACCGAGAACGTGTTGTTCAACCTGCCCAACGTGGTCTGCACGCCGCACCTTGGCGCTGCCACCACCGAGGCGCAAGAGAACGTTGCCCTGCAAGTGGCCGAGCAGATGTCGAACTACCTGCTTGATGGTGCGGTCGAGAACGCGCTCAACATGCCCTCGATGACCGCCGAAGAGGCCAAGACGATGGGCCCTTGGGTCAAACTGGCCGAGCATCTGGGTGGTTTCATCGGTCAGATGACCGAAGATGCGATCAAGGCGATCAACGTCACCTATGACGGTGTGGCCTCTGAGATGAACCTCAAGGCGCTCGATGCAGCCGTCATCTCGGGTATCATGAAAGCCAGCCAGCCCGATGTGAACATGGTCTCGGCCCCGGTTGTCGCCAAAGAGCGCGGCATTCAGCTCTCCACCACGTCGCAGGATCAAAGCGGTGTCTTTGAGGGCTACATCAAGGTTACCGTCGTTTCTGAAAGCAAAGAGCGCTCGATTGCTGGCACCGTGTTCTCGGACGGCAAGCCGCGCTTCATCCAGATCAAGGGCATCAATATCGATGCCGAGGTCGGCGCGCATATGCTCTACACGACCAATAACGACGTGCCGGGCATCATTGGGAAGCTGGGCACGATGCTGGGCGATCATGGCGTCAACCTTGCGAACTTCACGCTCGGGCGCTCCAAACAGGGCGGCGAGGCGATTGCGATCGCCTATGTCGATGACGCGATTTCGCAAGAGGTCGTCGATGCGATGAAGGCGACCGGCGATTTCAAACAGGTCAAGCCGCTGGAATTCAACCTCGGTTGATCTAGCTGGAACGACGACCCGGGCCCCTCGCATATGCCGAGGGGCCCTTTCATTTCGAGGGCGACATCATGCTGAGCTACGCGATCGGTGATATTCACGGCCAGCTCGAGATGCTGGAGACGGCCCATGCGCTGATCGAGGCCGACCGGGCCGCCCATGGCAGTGCCGGTCCAGAGGCGCTCAAGGCTCCGATCATCCATGTCGGCGATCTGGTCGATCGCGGCCCGGATTCGGCCGGTGTGATTGACTACCTGATGACGGGGCAGGAGCGCGGTGAACCGTGGATCGTGCTGCGCGGCAATCATGACCGAATGTTTTTGGGATTTCTGAAAGACCCGACAAGTCAAGATCCGCTTCTGAACCCCAACCTGACATGGCTCAATTCGCGCCTTGGCGGCGAGGCGACCTTGCAAAGCTACGGGATTGCCGATGCAAGCAGCCGCCCGCTTGAGGAAATCCGCAAAGAGCTGGGGGCCGTGCCGCAGGCCCATCGCGACTGGCTGGCCTCCCAACCGGCTTGGCATTCGCGCGGCGAGGCCCTGTTCGTGCATGCAGGCATCCGTCCGGGCGTGGCGCTTGAGGATCAGGTGGAGGATGATCTTTTGTGGATCCGCGAGCCGTTCCTCTCCGATCCGCGCGATCACGGCGTCCTTGTCGTCCACGGCCACACCAAAATCGATCACGCAACCCATTACGGGAACCGACTGAACCTTGATAGCGGCGCGGGCTATTTCCAGCCTCTCACGGCCGTGGCAATCGAGGGGCGCTCGGCGTGGCATCTGACCCCGGACGGGCGGGTGCCGCTGACACCCACGCGCAGCTGAGCCCGGCCAAGCCTGAACGCTTATGCCGCGATGCGGCTCGGTAACGTTCCGTCATTTGCCTGCGCGCGACTGGCCGATTGCCCACTATCGGCCTAGCTTGATCCAAAGGATATCTGAGGAGGCTCCCATGACTGGCATCGTCATTCTTTCTGGCACGCGCACCCCGATTGGCACGTTTGGCGGCTCTCTGTCGGGCTTTGGCCCGATTGATCTGGCAACGCTTGTTGCGAAATCCGCGATTGAGCGTGCTGGGATCGCGCCCGATCAGATTGGGCAGACGGTGTTCGGGCATGTGATCAATACCGAGCCGCGCGACATGTATCTCTCGCGTGTGGCCGCCGTGGAGGCCGGTGTGCCGGTGGGAACGCCCGCGATGAACGTCAACCGGCTCTGCGGCTCGGGCGTGCAGGCGGTTGTCTCGGCGGCGCAGATGCTGATGCTTGGCGATGCCGATTTCGCATTGGCCGGTGGCGCTGAGGTCATGAGCAAATCGCCCTATATCCTGCCCGCCGCGCGCTTTGGGCAGAAGATGGGCGACGCACGGATGCTCGATATGATGACCGGAGCGCTGAGCTGCCCGTTCGGCACCGGCCATATGGGCGTGACGGCGGAAAATGTCGCCTCTGAGGAGGGCATCTCGCGCGAGGATCAAGACGCCTTCGCGCTGCAAAGTCAGGAACGCGCGGCGCGTGCCATAACCGAGGGCCATTTCACCGCCGAGATCACGCCGGTCGAGATCGCTTCGCGCAAGGCCACCCACGTCTTTGATACCGACGAGCACCCCAAGCAGACCAGCCTTGAGAAGCTCGCGGGTCTCAAGCCGGTGTTCCAGAAGGACGGCACGGTCACGGCGGGAAATGCCAGCGGCATCAATGACGGCGCGGCGGCGCTTGTGCTGGCGCGTGCCGAGGCTGCAAAGGCAGCCGGGCTGACCCCGCGCGCCACGATCACCGGCTACGCGATTGCGGGCGTACGCCCCGAGGTGATGGGGTTGGGTCCGATCCCGGCCGTTCAGGCGCTTCTGGCGAAGACTGGGCTCAAGGCGAACGATTTCGACTGGATCGAGAGCAACGAGGCCTTTGCCTCGCAGGCGCTCGCGGTCTCGCGCAGGCTGGATTTGGACCCGGCGAAGGTGAACCCCGATGGCGGCGCGATCGCCCTTGGCCATCCGGTCGGTGCCACGGGGGCGATTTTGATCGTCAAGGCGCTCCATGCGCTGGAACGCACCGGCGGCAAACGCGCGCTCGTCACGATGTGCATCGGAGGCGGACAGGGTATCGCGCTCGCAATCGAACGAAGCTGATTGCGCGCAATTTTAAATATTCTTCCTGTGACCTGCCTCAGTGTCCCCGCAGCCTGATTAAGCGAAAGTTCACGGCTCTTTGCGAGATTGCAGGCCGTGGTTCTCTCATCGGCATAGGGACAGGATGCAATCGTCCATCGCGGAAAAGCTGGCGCAGGAACGTCGTGCCCGTCTTGCGGCGGAGCGCCTGCTTGAACATAAAAAGAACGAACTGTTCGCGGCCAATGAAAAACTGGCAATGCATGCGCGTATGCTGTCAGAGAAAATTGTCGAGCAGCGTCAGGGGCTTGCACGGGCCCTGACCGAAACCCAGTCGCTCAAGGGCGAAAACGATCGGGTCAAGACGGACCTTGAGCGCGCCAATTCGATGGCGCTTATCGCGCAGCGTCGCCTCTGGGATGCGGTCGAGACGATTTCCGACGGATTTGCCGTGTATGACCATGATCTGCGACTGGTCGCGGCCAATAAGGTCTACATGTCCTTCTTCGAAGGCGAGACCGCGATTGGCCCGGGCACGCTGTATGACGATGTTTTGCGTCTGGTCGCAAAGCATGGCCTGTTCGATCTGCAGGGTCGCGACCCGGAAGACTGGCATTTCGAGATGTGCGCGCGGGTGCGCCGCCGCGATATCGCTCCGCTCGAGGTTCAGGCGACGGATGGTCGCTGGTATCGGATCAACAATCGTTGGGGTGAGCAGGGCGATCTGGTGACCTATGCGCAGGATATCTCTGAGGCGATTGCGCGCGAGGATGAGCTGCGCGAAGCCCGTGACAAGGCCGAGGCTGCCAACCGGGCCAAATCCGCCTTTCTCGCCAATATGAGCCACGAGATCCGCACACCGATGAACGGCGTCGTGGGCATGTCCGAGCTGCTGGGCGAGACCGATCTGAGCGAGGAGCAACAGCTTTACGCCGATACGATCCGCTCCTCGGGTGAGGCGCTGCTGACGATCATCAATGACGTGCTCGACTACTCCAAGATCGAAGCGCAGCGGCTGATGCTTTTTCCGGAAGATTTCGATCTGGAGCGCTGTCTGCACGAGGTGATGATGCTCCTGCAGCCCTCGGCGCGCGAGCATAATGTCCAGTTGCAGCTCGATTACGACATGTTCCTGCCGACCCGCTTCAAGGCAGATCCGGGACGGATGCGGCAGATTTTGACCAATCTGATCGGCAATGCGGTCAAGTTCACGCCGCAGGGTCACGTGCTGGCCCGCGTCGTCGGCTTTGAGCGGGAGGATGCACATTACGAGCTGCATCTTACAGTCGAAGATACCGGGATCGGGATCGCGCCTGAGCTGATCGAACATGTCTTTGGCGAATTCAATCAGGTCGAGAGCGATTCCAATCGGAAGTTCGAAGGAACCGGGCTTGGTCTGGCGATCACCCATCAACTCGTGCGCCTGATGGGCGGAGAGGTTTGGGTCGATAGTGAGCTGGGGGTTGGCTCGTGCTTTGGCTTCAAGATCTGCGTGCCGCTGGCCGAGCCTTTGGACGCGCAAGAACTGGACTGCACGCCGATCACCCTGCGTGCAGCGTTGGTCGTCGATGATCAACCGGTGAACCGGGTGATCCTTGAGCGGCAATTGCAGGCCTGCGGGATCGAGGTGACGTTGTGCCGCTCAGGCAGCGAGGCATTGAGCGCCGTTGAGGCGGGCGCGGCTTTCGATGTTGTTCTGTCCGATCACAGGATGCCCGGTCTCGACGGTATCGAGTTTGCCGAGAAACTGCGCGCGGCGGGCGTGACCGCGCCGGTGATGCTGCTCAGCTCTGATCTCGATCCGTCCGAGATCACCGAAGCGGCGGGTCTGTCGGGATGTCTGCAAAAGCCGGTGCATCGCTCCGAGTTGTTTCGGGCCTTGCAGTCGCTTTCGCAGCCCAGACCCGCGCCCGACATCGCCGAGCCGGACCCGGCCCCGACTGAGGTGCGCCGTCAGATGCGGGTTCTGACGGCAGAGGATAACCGCACCAATCAGCTTGTCTTCTCAAAGATGGTGAAGGATTTCGACATCGATCTGCGCTTTGCGTCGAACGGGCGGGAGGCGGTCGATATGTGGCGCAGCTTCCAGCCCGATTTGATCTTCATGGATATCTCGATGCCCGAGATGGACGGGCGGGCGGCAACCCGCGCGATCCGCGCGGAAGAAGGCGCTGGGGCCCATGTTCCGATCTGCGCACTGACCGCCCATGCGATGGAGGGCGATAGCACGACGATGTTCGAAGCGGGGGTCGATCACTACTTGACCAAGCCGCTCAAGAAAGCTGCTCTGGCCGAGCAGATCATCGCCGCCTGCCCGGATGTCGCAACTGTCGCGATGTCGGCCTGAGGCTCAGCTTTCCTCGCGCAGAGCCGCGAGAAACGCATCGGCGAAGCGGTCTAGCTTGGCTTCGGGCAACTTGGTGAGCCGGGCGAGATCGGCGCGGCTTTGTGGCCGGGCCTCTGCGATCTTGCGCAGGATCGAGGTGGAGCAAGAGAGCGGGCGCTCCAGCCCGTCGGGTCCGCGCTCCAGATCGCGCTGGGCCTGCACAAGCGCGTCGAAAATCGTCCCCGCGGGGCGCCCCGCCAGCTTGCGCCGCACCGGATGCATCTCTTCGACCGCGCCGGAGATCACCTCAAGAAATTCCGCGCCGTAGCTTTCCAGCTTTTTCGCGCCGACACCCCCGACCTGCGCCATTTCATCGAGCGTGGCGGGGCGGCGTTCGGCCATCTCGATCAGGGTGCGGTCGTTGAAGATGATATAGGCGGGCATCCCGGCGGCCTCGGCCAGCGCGCGGCGCTTGGCCTTGAGTGCGGAGAGCAGCGGGGCATCTTCATCGCTGACCAAAGCCTTGGCCACGTTGGAAGGCTTGGCCTTATTCACCAGATCGCGGCGCAGCGTGATGCTCTCCTCGCCGCGCAGGATCGGATGGGCGCGCTTCGTCATCACCAACGCCCCGTGGCGCGCGGCGTCGGGCCGCATCAGGTCATGGCCCATCATCTGCCGGAACAGCGCTTGCCATTGCGGGCGGCTCATATCGCGCCCGATCCCGAAGGTCGGCAGCTTGTCATGTCCGCGCTGGGTGATCCGGTCATTGCTGGCGCCCAGCAGGATCTCGATCAGATGGCCCGCGCCAAAACGCTCCTCGGTGCGCAGCGCTGCCGACAGCGCCTTGCGCACGGCCTGCGTGCCGTCGAACAGCTCGGGCGGGGTGTCGCAGAGATCGCAATTGCCGCAGGGCGCGGCGCTCTCGCCAAAGTAGCGCAACAGCTTCACGCGGCGGCATTCGGTGGCCTCGGCCAGTCCTAAAAGCGCGTTGAGCCGCCCATGATCGGCTTCCTTGCGCTCGGGCGGGGCCAGCCCCTCATCGACCTGCGCGCGGCGCAGGCGCACGTCGTCGGCACCATATAGCGTCAGCGTTTCCGCAGCGGCCCCGTCGCGGCCCGCGCGGCCAATCTCTTGGTAATAGGCCTCGATGGATTTCGGCAGATCGGCATGGGCGACCCAGCGGATATCGGGTTTGTCGACGCCCATCCCGAAGGCCACTGTCGCGACGACGATCAGCCCGTCTTCCTGTTGAAAGCGGACCTCCACATCACGGCGCTCATCGGCCTCCATCCCGCCGTGATAGTGGCAGGCGGCATGACCCGCCTCACGCAGGGCGCGCGCCAGCGTCTCGGTCTTGGCCCGTGTGCCGCAATAAACGATCCCGGACTGGCCCTTACGCGCGGCTGCGAATGTCAGGATCTGTTTGCGCGGCTGATCCTTGGGCTGGAAGGCGAGATGGATATTGGGTCGATCGAAACCGCGCAGAAAGGTCTCTGGCGCCGTGCCATCGAAGAGGCGCGTCACGATCTCGGCGCGGGTTTCCTCATCGGCGGTCGCGGTGAAAGCGGCCAGAGGCACGTTGAGACTGCGCCGCAACTCGCCGATGCGCAGATAGTCGGGCCGGAAATCATGGCCCCACTGGCTGACGCAATGGGCTTCGTCGACCGCGATCATCGAGACATTGGCGCGCCGCAACAGCGTCATCGCGCCCCCCGAAGCCAGCCGTTCGGGCGCCATATATAGCAGCTTGAGCCGCCCCGCATCGATCGCGGCGAAGACCTCTTCGGTCTCCTCCTCGGTATTGCCAGAGGTGAGCGCGCCCGCCTCGACGCCGGCCTGTTTCATCGCGCGCACCTGATCGCGCATCAGCGCAATCAGCGGCGAGATCACAACCGTCACACCAGAGCGTGCAAGGGCAGGCAATTGATAACAGAGGGATTTTCCGCCGCCCGTCGGCATGATCGCCAGCACGTTGCGACCCGCGATCACCGCTTGGACGACCTCCTCCTGACCGGGCCGGAACGCATCGAACCCCCAGACACGCGCCAAAAGCGCGCTTGGGTCCTCGATCACCCCGGTCTCAGCCATCAGAAGCTGTTGCCGTAGAAGAAGCCTGCATTGTTATAAAGCGCCTGACGGAGGATGATCAGCGCGATGAAGGCCACCAGAGGCGCAAGGTCGAGCCCGCCCGTATTGGGCAAGAACCGCCGGATCCGGCCATAGATTGGCTCCAGCAGGTTGTTGAGGCCGAACCAGATCTGCGCAACCAGAGGCTGGCGCAGGTTGAGCACCTGAAAATTGATCAGCCAGCTCATGATGATATGGGCGATCATGACGAACCAGATAACATTCAATATCAGGATGAGCGCCTGAAAGAGCGTGACCATCGAACACCTCCGCTTTGGGTCGCAAAGACAGGTAAGCGAGCACCGCGCGCAATGCAACCATCACGCCTGCCGCATTTTCCGTAACGTTCCGCTTGACGGGCCTGCATACGCGCGGCACCGCTTGCATATGTATCCTTTTATCCGCATGTCCAAAGAGATCCTGAAGTACCGCAAGGCCCCGGCCTTGCCGGTGACCGGCACCCATATCAGCCAGCATATCTGCTGGCCGTGGGACATCGATCTGTGGATGGAGCTCAATAACGGACGCACGCTCACGCTGTACGATCTTGGGCGCATTCCGCTGGCGATGCGCACGGGGCTGTGGCCTGCGCTCAAGCGCAATGGCTGGGGCATTGTGGTTGCGGGCAATACCACGCGCTACCGCCGTCGGGTGCAGGCTTTTCAGCGCTTCGAGATGCGCTCGCGCTGTGTTGGCTGGGATGACCGCTGGATCTGGCTGGAGCACGCGATGTTCATGCGCGGAGAATGCACCTCGCATGTGCTGATCCGTGGCGCTGTGACCTCAAAGCAGGGCATGATCGCGCCCGCCCGCGTGATGGAGGCGATGGGGATCGATCAGGAAAGCCCCGCGCTGCCGGAGTTCGTCACCGCCTGGGCCGAGGCTGATGCCAAACGCCCCTGGCCGCCGAATTTCTGAGACCAGAGCGTAACTTGTCTTGCACGCCCTGCCAATTTGGGGCTTGATCGCCTCAAAGGCGAGGGCCGCAGCTCAGGGGTAGGACATGATCACGGCGCGCAAACGTATCTGGGGCTGGTGGTTTTTCGACTGGGCCAGTCAGCCCTATAACTCGCTTCTGATCACCTTCATCTTCGCGCCCTTCGTGAAGGATCTGCTGGGCGACGGGACCAAGGCGCAAACCGTCTGGGGTTACGGCGTGGGCTTTGCAGGCGTGGTGATTGCCCTCTGTTCACCGTTTCTGGGCGCGATTGCGGATCGCTCGGGGCGGCGCATTCCCTTTCTGTGGGTGTTCTCGGCGATGTATGTCGTGGGCGCATGGGGCCTATGGTACGCGATCCCGGGTGATTTTCACCTGTTGGCGATCATGATCTCCTTCGCGGTCGGCATGATCGGCATGGAGTTCGCGACCACCTTCACCAACGCGATGCTGCCTGATCTGGGCCCGCGTGAGAAGATCGGCAAGATCTCTGGCTCGGGCTGGGCCTTTGGCTATGTGGGCGGGCTGATCTCACTTCTGATCATGCTGCTTTTGTTGCAGGCAAACCCAAGCACCGGCAAGACCTTGCTGGGGCTGACCCCGCTATTCGGTCTCAATCCCGCAACCGGCGAGGATACGCGGATCGTGGGCCCGCTGGTGGCCGTGTGGTACGCGGTGTTCATGATTCCGTTCTTCTGCTGGGTCCGCGAACCGCGCAAGCCCGATGCGCTTCCCGTCGGCACCGCGCTGCGCGGCGCGTGGCCCGATCTGCGGGCGACCCTGCGCGCGCTGCCCCGGCGCCGCTCGCTCAGTTCGTTCTTGCTGTCGTCGATGTTCTACCGCGATGCGCTCAACGGGATTTACACCTTCGGCGGGCTTTACGCGGCAGGCGTGCTGAACTGGTCGATCACGATGATCGGGATTTTCGGTATTCTCGCCATTGTCACCGGCGCGATCTTTGCATGGCTGGGCGGCAAGGCCGATGACCGGTTTGGCCCGAAAGCGGTGATTTCGCTCAACGTGATCGTGCTGGTGCTCGTCGTGATCGGGGTCGTCTTCATCTCGCGCACCGAGGTGTTCGGCATCGCGGTCTCTCCCGATAGCGCCCTGCCCGATATCGCCTTCTACGTTCTGGGCGGTTTGATCGGGGCCTGCGGCGGCGCGCTGCAATCGGCGTCGCGCACGATGATGGTGCGGCAGGCCGATCCCGAGAAAATCACCGAGCATTTCGGGCTTTATGCGCTGTCGGGCAAGGCCACCGCCTTCATCGCGCCGATCTCGATCGGGGTGGTGACGCAGATCAGTGGCAATCAGGCGATCGGCATTACACCGATCATCGTGCTTTTAATCCTGGGGCTGGTGCTGCTAGCATTCGTGAAGACCAACGGCGACCCGACCCCTGAAGGATAAGTCATGCTCCGCATTCTGATTGCCGCCCTCTCTGCCAGCCTGTTGGCCGGGCCGTCTCTGGCCGAGCCGCTGGCGCGCCAGTTGTTCGGCGCCGAGACGCAGCCCTCGCAGCAGGCCCCCGCGCCGATCGGTTTCTACTCGCGCGGCTGTGCGGCGGGGCTACAGGCGATGCCCGAGAGCGGGCCGACGTGGCAGGCGATGCGCCTGTCGCGCAACCGCAACTGGGGCCAGCCAGAAATGCTGAGCTATCTTCAGGAGTTGTCGCGCTACGCCGCCACGCTGCCGGGGTGGAAGGGGCTCTATATCGGCGATATCAGCCAGCCGCGCGGGGGGCCAATGACCGGTGGCCATGCGAGCCATCAGATCGGCTTGGACGCCGATATCTGGATGCTCCCGCCGCAGCGGCTGAACCTGAGCCGGGCCGAGCGCGAGCGGATCTCGTCGATCTCGGTGCGCACGCCGGATCAGACCCGCGTCAACGGCAACTGGACGCCGCAGCATTTGGCGCTGCTGCGTCACGCCGCCTCTGATCCGCGCGTTGACCGGATCTTCGTGGCGGCGGCCGTCAAGATCAACATGTGCAACACCGTGCCGCGCAATGACCGGGCGTGGCTGCAAAAGATCCGCCCGATCTACGGCCATAACACCCATTTCCACGTGCGGCTGAAATGCCCGCCCGGTGCGCGCTATTGCGAGACGCAAAAGCCGACCGTAGCGGCGCTCTCGAAAGGCGGCGACGGGTGTGACGAGACTCTGAACTGGTGGGTGACCGATTACCTCAATCCGCCCAAGCGCACCGGCCCGGCACCTAAGAAGAAGCCCGGACCGCCCAAGAAAACCGCGCGTACCTATGTGATGTCTGATTTGCCGCAGCAATGTCGCGCCGTTCTCTCCTCGCGCTGATTGCAGCTGCGCTGTGTCTGGGGCTGGCCGAGCTTGCGCTCGCCGCCTCGACGGGCAAGGCCGTTTTCTTGCAATCCTATCACTGGCAGATGCCGGGAGTGGCGCAGTTCGGCGGCTTCTCGGGGCTTGAGCTGGGACCGCATGGCCGCAGCTTTGTCACGCAATCGGACCGCGCCACGATCTGGCGGGGCGAGTTTCAGCGTGATGCGGATGAGCGGATCACCGGTATTCACCTGACCGAAGGACCGGTGGCGCTGCACGGGGCGGGTGGCAGGGTGTTGGCCAAGCATTCGGGCGATTCCGAGGGGCTTGCAGTGGCTCCTGACGGCTCGGTCTACATTTCCTTCGAGGGCATTGCCCGGGTGATGCATTACCCGAAAGATGGTGGCCCGGGACAGCGCCTGCCGCGTCCCGAGGCGTTCAAACATATGCAAAACAATTCCTCGCTCGAGGCTTTGGCCATCGGCCCGGATGGTGCGCTCTACACGATGCCCGAACGCTCGGGCGCGCTGACGCGGCCCTATCCGGTCTGGCGCTATCGCAATGGCAAATGGAGCCAGCCCTTCTCGATTCCGCGCTCCGGGACATGGCTTCCGGTCGGTGCCGATTTCGGGCCGGACGGGCGGTTTTATCTGCTGGAGCGGGATTTTTGGGGGCTTTTGGGCTTTCTCACGCGGGTGCAGGTGTTCGATATCAAGGGCGATCATATCTCGGGTGGGAAGGTGCTGATCCAGACCGGGGCCGGGCGGCATGACAATCTGGAAGGGATCTCGGTCTGGCGCGACAACACCGGCGCGATCCGCCTCACGATGATCTCGGACGACAATTTCCGGCATTTCCTGCAACGCACCGAAATCGTCGAATACCGACTGCCGCCTGCGCAGTAAGGCAGCAGGGCGCCTTTCGTTTCCTGACGAAAATGGATTGACGGAAAGGTCACTTCGGCGTATCGCGCGCCCTTGCCCGGGATCGTTCTGGGCCATGTCCCCGCTACCATGTAAAAACGGATGCAGTTATGACCCGCTTTCTTCCTGGCATCATTGCCATGGCCATCGTCGTCGTGGCCTCCAATATCTTGGTGCAGTTCCTCGTCGGCGACTGGCTGACTTGGGGCGCGTTCACCTATCCCTTCGCCTTTCTCGTCAATGACGTGATGAACCGCATCTATGGCCCGGCGGCTGCGCGCCGAGTCGTTTTCGCAGGGTTCGTCGTGGGGGTGCTCTGTTCGCTGATCGGCACCCAGATCATGCTTCAGGGCGACGGGTTCCAATACCCCGCCGTGTCGCTGCGGGTCGCGATGGGCTCGGGGACCGCGTTCCTGTTTGCTCAGATGACCGACGTGTTTGTCTTCGACAAGCTGCGCAACGGCGTGTGGTGGCGCGCGCCTGTCGTCTCGACGCTGATCGGCGCCTCGCTCGATACGCTGTTGTTCTTCTCGATCGCGTTCTCGGCCAGCCTGAGCTTTCTCGAACCGAGCAATAATGTGGATTGGGCCAACGAGACCCTGCCGCTGTTGGGCCTTGGTCCGATGGTTCCGCTTTGGGTGTCGCTTGCCTGTGCGGATTGGCTTGTAAAACTTGCCCTGACTTTCATCGCTCTGCTGCCTTTCAAGACAATTGTCACCAAACTTTCTCCAAGATTTGCGTAAAAATTCTTGCCACACACAAAATATGTGGCAGGCTGTGGATAACGGCAACGCATGAAAGGAGGTGGTCCAGTGTCTAGAGTGATAGTGGAGAGAGGTGTCGGGACAGTGAGGGGGGCCGTGGCCTGAGGGCAAACCCTGAGGCAAAAGAACCCTGACTGGGACGGCTGGATCCTTCGGACCCTAACCGGACCATCTCCGTAGATCTCGGAGGGCCGTCTCATAGCGAGACGGCCCTTTCCGTATATTTGTAGGCGCGATATGGCTGTGCGGCATTATGCTATCAGGCGCGCGATTTTTCACGCAGACCGGCTCCGGGGCTGGACCTTGAGCCGCTTTGGTGGCATCCCAAGAACGTTAAGGGAGCAGGTGGATGAGCAACGAAGAGCCAGATGTGAAAACGCTCAGCTTCGAGCAGGCCATGAAGGCGCTTGAAGAGGTCGTGGGCCAGTTGGAGCATGGGGATGTGGCGCTGGACCGGTCGATTGCGCTTTATGAGCGCGGGGCGGCCTTGAAGGCGCGCTGTGCCAGCTTGCTCAAGGAGGCCGAAGAGCGGGTCGAGAAGATCACGCTTGGGGCCGATGGCTCCGTTCAGGGCACGGCCCCGGTAGACGGCACCTAAATGTTCCAGACACGGCTTCTCGACATTCAGAAGGCGGTTCAGTCCGCGCTCGATATCGCAGTGGCGCGCCAGCCCGAGGGGCCGTTGCGCGCCCCGATGCATTACGCGTTGCAAGGCGGCAAGCGGTTGCGCGCCTTTCTGGTGCTGGAAAGTGCGGCACTCTACGACCTGCCGCAGGCGCAGGCGATGCCCGCGGCCTCGGCGGTCGAGGCGCTGCATGCCTTCTCGCTCGTACATGACGATTTGCCCTGCATGGACGATGACGATCTGCGGCGCGGCCAGCCGACGATCCATGTGAAATGGGACGATGCGACCGCTGTTCTGGCCGGGGATGCCTTGCAGACGCTGGCCTTCGAACTGTGCTGCGATCCGGTGCTTGGCCCGCCCGAGCGGCGCATTGCGCTGGTCGAGGCGCTCGCGAAAGCGTCGGGCGCGGCGGGCATGTGCCACGGCCAAGCGCTGGATATCGCGGCCGAAAGCGCCACGACGCCGCTGTCGCTCGAACAGATCATCGATCTTCAGGCGGGCAAGACCGGCGCGCTGATCTCTTTCTCGGCGCGGTCCGGGGCCATTCTGGCCGGTGCCGATCAGAGCGCGCTGCGCGCCTATGCCGAGGCGCTTGGCCTCGCCTTCCAGATCGTCGACGATATTCTTGACGTCACCGGCGATGAGGCCGCGACCGGAAAGCGTGTCGGGAAAGATGCCGATGCTGGCAAGGCGACTTTCGTGTCGCTTCTGGGACTGGACGGCGCCCAAGCCCGTGCGGCGGAGCTGATCGAGACGGCGCAGGATGCGCTCTCGGGCTATGGCGCGCGCGCACAAAACTTGCGGGATGCGGCTCAGTTCGTTATTTCCCGTAAGACCTGATCGAGCCGAAAGCAGCCAATAAAATGAGCGATAGCGCCAATTCCCTGACGGTGACCCCCTTGCTTGACCGCGTGCGCCTGCCCGCCGATCTGAAAGGATTGGGTGATGCTGAGCTGAAGCAGCTCTCCGATGAGCTGCGCACGGAGGTGATCTCGGCGGTGTCGCAAACCGGCGGGCATCTGGGCGCGGGTCTCGGCGTGGTCGAGCTGACAGTTGCTTTGCACGCGGTGTTCGATGCGCCGCGCGACAAGATCATCTGGGATGTCGGCCACCAATGCTATCCGCATAAGATCCTCACCGGGCGTCGCGACCGCATTCGCACGCTGCGGATGAAGGACGGGCTGTCGGGCTTCACCAAACGCTCCGAGAGCCCCTATGACGCCTTTGGTGCGGGCCATAGCTCGACCTCGATCTCAGCCGCAGTGGGCTTTGCGATGGGCCGTGAACTGGGTGCCGAGACGGGCGACGCGATTGCCGTGATCGGTGACGGTGCGATGTCGGGGGGGATGGCTTTCGAGGCGATGAACCACGCAGGCCATCTGGGCAAGCGAGTGTTCGTGGTACTCAACGACAATGAGATGTCGATCGCGCCGCCCGTGGGTGCGCTGTCGAGCTACCTCACACGGCTTTATGCCGAAAGCCCGGTGCAGGACCTCAAGGATGTCGCGAAGAATGCGGTGCGGACTTTCCTGCCCGAGCCGCTGCAAGAGGGGGCCCGCCGCGCCAAGGAAATGCTCAAGGGCATGGCGATGGGCGGCACCTTGTTCGAGGAGCTGGGGTTCACCTATGTCGGCCCGATTGACGGGCATGACATTGATCAGTTGATGCCGGTGCTGCGGATGCTCAAGGCCCGCGCCAAGGGGCCAGTGCTGATCCATGTGCTGACCAAGAAGGGCAAGGGCTATGCGCCCGCCGAAAGCCGCGCCGATGGCGGTCATGCCACCTCTAAATTCGATGTGGTGACGGGCGAGCAGAAAAAATCGACGAGCAATGCGCCAAGCTACACCAAGGTTTTTGCGCAAAGCCTGACACGCGAGGCACATAAGGACGAGAAGATCGTCGCTGTGACCGCCGCGATGCCCGATGGCACGGGTCTGAAGATGTTTGCTGAGCAATTCCCGCGCCGCTGTTTCGATGTCGGGATTGCCGAGCAGCACGCGGTGACCTTTTCGGCCGGGCTTGCGGCGTCGGGGATGAAGCCGTTCTGCGCAATCTACTCGACCTTCCTGCAGCGCGGCTATGACCAGATCGTGCATGATGTCGCCATTCAGCGCCTTCCGGTGCGCTTTGCGATCGACCGCGCCGGGCTTGTGGGCGCGGATGGGGCGACCCATGCGGGCGCTTTCGATGTGGGCTTCATGGCCAGCCTGCCGGGCATGGTCGTGATGGCCGCCGCCGACGAGGCCGAGCTGGTCCACATGGTCGCCACGGCTGCGGCCTATGATGACGGGCCGATTGCGTTCCGCTATCCGCGTGGCGAGGGGATGGGCGTGGAGATGCCCGAGGCGGGCGTGCCGCTCGAGATCGGCAAGGGCCGGATCATCTCGGAGGGCAAGCGCGTCGCGATCCTCTCTTACGGCACCCGCTTGGCCGAAGTGCTCAAGGCGCGTGAGGCCCTTGCGGCGCGCGGCATCGCCCCCACGATTGCCGATGCGCGCTTTGCCAAGCCGCTCGATACCGCGCTGATCGACCAGCTTGTTGCCGAGCACGAAGCGATCTTGTGCATCGAGGAAGGCGCGGTCGGCGGCTTTGGCAGCCATGTCGCGCAGTATCTTTCGGATGCGGGCGTGTTCGATCACGGGTTCAAATTCCGCTCGATGGTGCTGCCCGACAGCTTCATCGACCATGCAAGCCCCGAGGATATGTATCGCGACGCCGGAATGGACGCGGCCCATATTGAAGCCAAGGTGCTTGACCTGATGGGCGTGGCGGTGGCCAAGCGCGCCTGACGGCGTGACGGATGGGGGGCTCTGCCCCCCGCGGGCCAACTGGCTCGCTCCCCCGGGGGATATTTGGATCAAGAGGAAGAGGGCTACGCGGCCTCGGCCTCGCTGAGCAGCCCCTCATCGATCAGCCGTTTTGCCCAGCCATCGGGCCCCTCGAAGAGATGGGTCTTCCAGCCGAACGTATGCGCCGTTGCGATGTTATCGGCGCGGTCATCGGTGAAAATCAGCTGATGGCCGGACAACCCAGTTTCTGATTCGAGCATCTGGTAGATCTTCGGGTCGGGCTTGGTCACCCCCATATGCCCCGAGATGAAATCGCGGTCGAATTGGCGCAGGAACGGGTAGAACTGCGCGGCGTGATCATAGCTGCCGATGCCGAAATTCGTCAGTGAGAAGACCGGGATGCCCTTGGCCTGAAGCGCCGCCATCAGACGTTGCGAGCGCTCGATGCCGGGGCTGGCCATCTTGATCCAGTCGTCATGCCACAGCCGGACCTTGTCGCGCCATTTCGGGTAGCGCTCGGCCCAGTCATAGATCGTGTCGCGAAACGGCGCGCCGCGATCAATATTGTCATTCATCGCATGCAGATCGACCTCTGCAAACATCGCTTCGCGCTCGGCGCGCGGCATCAGCGCGTCGTAATAGCGTTCGGGTTGCCATTCGATCAGCACATTGCCGATATCGAAAATCACCGCTTCAACCATTGGAAACCTCTCTTTGGGCGGCCCGCGCAACCCTGTCGAGGGCGTCGGAAAAGCGCGACCGGTCAGCTTTGGAAAAGGGTTTGCCGCCGCCCTGACGGAACGGGTCGGCAGAGCGCAGATCGCTCATCAGATCGCGTGTGGCCAGCACATTGCCGATATTGGCAGGGGTCAGCGCCTCGCCATCGGGGCGCAGCACGCGCGCGCCCGCTTCGACGCATTTCGCGGCCAGCGGGATATCGTTGGTAACCACGACATCGCCGCGCGTCGCACGCTCGGCGATATACATGTCGGCGACATCGGGGCCCCGATCGACATAGACCATCTCGACCAGCGGGTTTGGCGAGGGCCGCAGCCCGCCATTCGAGACCATCATCAGCTTTATGCTGAGCCGCGTGGCGACCCGTTCCGCCTCGGCTTTGACCGGGCAGGCATCTGCATCGATCCAGATCACGCCCAAAGCGCCTCGGCGTGGAAGTCGATGTGATCGGGCATGAAGGTCGAGACGAACCAATAGCTGTGATCATAGCCTGCCTGCATGCGGAACGTGCCGGGCTGGCGGCGCGCGGCCATCGCCTCGGACAGGGCTTCGGGCCGCAACAGGTCGAGGAATTGATCAGAGCTGCCCTGATCGATCAGCACCGAGCCGTCAAAGCCGCGCTCGCGCATCAAAAGGCTTGAATCATGCGCGGCCCAAAGCTGCTCATCCGCGCCGAGATAGGCGCCGAGCTGCTTGCGGCCCCAGTCGCTTTGGGTCGGATTGGCAATCGGTGCGAAGGCCGAGACGGAGCGGAACCGCTCGGGCATATGCATCGCCAGCGTCAGCGCCCCATGGCCGCCCATCGAATGACCGGTGATCGATTGGCGCTCGGTATCGATTGCGAAGGCGGCACCCAGCGCATCAGGCAATTCCTGCGCGATGTAATCCCACATCTGGAAATGCGGCGCCCAAGGGTCTTGGGTGGCGTTGACGTAAAAGCCCGCGCCCTGACCCAGATCGTAATCTTCGTGATCGGCCACCCCTTCGCCGCGCGGCGAGGTGTCGGGGAAAACCAAGGCGATGCCGTGCTCGGCGGCATAGGCCTGCGCGCCCGATTTCGTCATCGCGTTTTCATGGGTGCAGGTCAGGCCCGAGAGATACCACAGGACCGGAACGGGACCGTCCTTGGCCTCGGCCGGCAGGAAAAGGCCGAAGGTCATCTCGCAGCCGGTGGCGTTTGAGTGGTGGGAATACACCCCCTGTACGCCATCGAAGCAGCGGTTTTCCGAGATCGTTTTCATCGCGTCTCTCCTATCCTTGGACCCAGTGAATGACCGCCGGAATCGTCAGGATCGAGACGGCGGTAGAAAACAAGATGGCAGCCGAGACCCGCTGCGGTGCCACGCCGAAATGCTGCGCCAGAATATAGACATTGCCAGCGACGGGAAGGGCGGCTGCGCAGATCATCACGCCCGCCGCGAAGGGATCGACGTGAAAGATCAGCAGCGCCGTGATCGCAACCGCGCAGGGATGCAAGATCAGCTTGCCGAAGGACAGCCAAAGCGCGGGGCCGGGGCGCTCGGCGGATTTGTCGGCCAGCGAGGCGCCGATGGCAAAGAGCGCACCGGGGGTCGCGGCTGCCCCGAGAATGGTCACGAAATCGTCGAGCGGGCCGGGCATCGGCAGACTGAAGCCCGCCCAGATCAGCCCTGCGGCCATCGACATGATCATCGGGTTGCCAATCAGCCCCGATACGATTGGCGCCAGCGAGACTTTGCCGTGGCGTGTGGCGGTGACGATGATCGTGATGATCGAGGTGAAGACGATCAGATCGCAGCTCAGCACCATCAGAATCGGCCCGACCGCTTGGGGGCCAAGGATCACCGCGAGCATTGGCACGCCCAGAAAGCCCGTATTGCCGGTCATCGACGTGTTGCTTTCCATCGCCGCAAGTACCGTGGGTTCGCGGCGCGCTTTGGCCACGCCAAAGGTGAGCAGCCAGAGCGCGCCCGAGCCCGTGATATAGGCCAGCATGAACGCTGGATCGAACAGCGTGCGCAGATCGAGCGCTGCGGAAAACTTGAAGATCATCGCCGAAAGCGGGAAGAAGAAGACGAATTTCGTCAGCCAGACAGAGGCTTCAGGCGGGAAAAACCGGGCCTTTCCGGCGCACCAGCCCAGCCCGATCAGGGCGAAAAACGGCAAGGTCTTGAGGAAGATCTCCAGCATGACCAAGCGCTAGCATGCGGTCGCGAGGGGCGCTAGTCTCTGCCTATGAGCCAAACGGTATTTCAGCATCTGCGTCACACGCCCAATGTCGGCGACCTCGCATGTTCACCGGGCAATTATCTGGATTTTGGCCCGTCCGAGTTCCGAGATTTCAGCGCGCCGGTGCCGCCCTGCGATCTGCTGGTTCTGGGCGGGGGGCAGGTGTTTAACCAATGCGCCGATGCGGTCGTGAACCACGGGGCTGCGGCGCGTCACAAGGTGATTTGGGGTGTTGGGATCTCCGAGACGCAACAGCGCGGCCTGATGTTCGATATCATCGCGCCGCATTGCGCCTTGATCGGGTGCCGAGATTGGGGGCGGGCTGGCTGTGATTATGTGCCCTGCGCCTCGCTGCTCTCGCCGCTTTTTGATGCGGCCCCCGCGCCCGAGACCGAGGTGGTCTGCTTTTGGCATGCCCGCAAATCAGGCTCTGTTGCGGCGCAAAACACCTATCCGTCGCGCGACAATCACGACATCTCCATGGCCGAGGCGATTGCGCATATGGCCCGCGGGGAGACGGTGGTGAGCAATTCTTATCACGGCACGCTTTGGGCGATGGCTCTTGGGCGCAAAGTGCTTTGCGTGCCGTTTTCCGATAAGTTCAACGGCTTTCGGGAGCCGCCGGTGATGGCGGTACCTGAGGACTGGCAAAACGCGCTGGGGCGGGCCGAGCGGCGCGACATCCTTGAGGAAGCGCGCGCCGCCAATCACGTCTTTTACGAAAAGGTCCGCAACCTTTAGCCGCCGCCGATCAGAACACCGGCTGCAAAGACCAATGCGCCGCCGAGCACGACCTGAAACGCCGCGCGCAGAAATGGCGTTTCCATGAAGCGGTTCTGGATCCAGGCGATGGCCCACAGCTCGATGAACACGACGATGAAGGCGATTGAGGTCGCCGTCCAGAAATCCGGGATCAGATAGGGCAGGGCGTGGCCGAGCCCGCCAAGCGCTGTCATCACGCCCGAGGCAAGGCCGCGTTTGAGCGGCGAGCCACGGCCCGAGATCACCCCGTCATCATGGGCCGCTTCGGTGAAGCCCATCGAGATGCCCGCACCGACCGAGGCGGCAAGCCCGACAAGGAACGTCGTCCAAGGGTCATGCGTGGCAAAGGCCGTCGCAAAGATCGGTGCCAGCGTCGAGACCGACCCGTCCATCAGCCCCGCAAGCCCCGGCTGCACCCATGTCAGGATGAATTGCCGATGCGCCTTGCGGTCCTCTTCCTCTTTCGCGTCCTCGGGCAGATGCGTCTGGGTCAGGTGCTTGGCGGCTTCCTCATGGCCCAGTTCCGCGGCTGCCAGATCGCCCAGCAGCTTGCGCGTGCCGGAATCGGTGCTGTGCTGGGCGGCCAGCGTGTAGAATTTGCCCGCATCGCGCTCCATCGCCTCGGCCTCGCCCCGGATCGTTTCAAGCGAGAGGTTCTGGGTGAGCCAGACCGGCTTGCGCGCGTAGAACCCCGCGACATGTTCGCGCCGGATCAGGGGAATGACGGTGCCGAAACGGGCTTCGTGCTGATCAATCAGGCGGCGGCGATGGGTGTCTTCCTCGGCCGCCATCCCGTCGAAGATCTTGGCCGACGCCGGGTAGTCATGGCGCAAATGCTCTGCGTATTGGCGATAGATCCGCGCGTCATCCTCCTCGGAAGAGATCGCAAGCGCGAGCACTTCTTGTTCGGAGAGATCCGCGAACCGGCGGCGGGAGGTGAAACCGGCGAACATGGGCTATCCTTCTTTAGAACGTTTCTAAAGTAGCAAGCCATGCAAGAAATGCAATGCGGATTTATGAACTATGCAGTTCAGTTTCTCTTGAAAACTGAACCGAACAGTTCATATTGAGTTCTGAACCAATCAGTTCAGTTATGGAGAAGAACCATGAAACGTATCGCAACCGCCCTTGTTTTCGCCGTTCTCAGTGCCAGTGCCGCATCGGCCGGTATCGGGGATTTCAACTTGCCGCGCCTCGATTTTCAGGGCGGCAACCATCAGGTCACGCAAGCCAGCGGCTCGGTGACGCAGGTTCGCATCCAGCGCTAATCGCGCCCGAGATGCGGCTCGCCCCGTTCGGCGGCCAGCCGGATCTGACGCTCGCGCTCGCGAAAACGTGCGCGATCCGCGTCAGAGAAGGTGGCGATGCAACGATGACAAGACACGCCCTGCTCAAATTCCGGGCGCGTCTTGTCCTCAGCAGAGACCGGGCGGCGACAGGCATGACAGCTGTCATACTCCCCGATCTCCAGCCCATGACGCAGGCTCACGCGGCCATCGAAGACGAAACAATCACCATCCCAGCGTGACTCGGCCTGAGGTACCTCTTCGAGATATTTCAGGATGCCGCCCTTGAGGTGATAGACATCCTCGACCCCTTCCGAGATCAGAAAATTCGTGGCCTTCTCGCAGCGAATACCGCCGGTGCAGAACATCGCGACACGCTTGTTGTGAAAGCGATGGGCATTCTCGCGCCACCAGTCGGGAAATTCGCGGAAGGTCTTTGTTTGCGGGTCTATCGCGCCTTGAAACGTGCCGATTTCGACTTCGTAATCATTGCGCGTGTCGATCACCACCGTGTCGTCAGAGGCAATCAGCGCGTTCCAATCCGAGGGCTCTACATAGTGACCAACACGGGCGCGCGGATCGACATCTTCGATCCCCATGGTCACGATTTCCCGCTTCAGCCGTACCTTCATCCGACCGAAGGGCATCTCGGGGGCGCTGCTTTCCTTCCATTCCAGATCCCCACATCCGGGCCATGCGCGGATATGCGCAAGCACGGCGTCGATCCCGGCGCGGGGCCCGGCAATCGTGCCGTTGACCCCTTCGCGTGCCAAAAGCAGCGAGCCCTTCACGCCATGCGACTGCGCCAGACCCTCAAGCGCAGGCTTGAGCGCTGCGGGATCTGCGAACCGGGTGAAGTGATAGAGGGCGGCGACGATATACATGACACGCGGCTTAGCGCCGAGAGGGGCGATCTGGCAAGGCCCGGATTGACCATGGCGTGGCATCCCCCTACCCATTGGGGAAGTTTTTGGGGGATAAACCATGACCAAGGCCTTGATCGTCATCGACGTGCAAAACGATTTCTGCCCCGGTGGCGCGCTCGCGGTGACGGGCGGGGACCAGATCATCGGGCGGGTGAACGCGCTGATGGGTGAGTTCGACACAGTGGTGCTGACGCAGGACTGGCATCCGGCGGGGCATTCCTCTTTCGCCTCGCAACATCCCGGCGCCGCACCCTTTACGCAGATTGACATGCCCTATGGGCCGCAGACGCTCTGGCCCGACCATTGCGTGCAAGGCAGCTCTGGCGCGGCTTTTCACCCCGACCTGGAAACCGGACCTGCACATCTGGTGATCCGCAAAGGCTTCCGGCCCGAGGTCGACAGCTATTCCGCCTTTTTCGAGAATGACCACGAAACCGTCACAGGGCTGGCCGGGTATCTGCGCGCGCGCGGCGCACAGGAGCTGACCTTTGTCGGGCTTGCGCTCGATTTCTGCGTCGCTTGGTCGGCGATGGATGCGGCGCGCCTTGGCTTTGAGGCACGGGTTCTGGAGGACGCCTGCCGGGCGATCGATCTTGAGGGGTCGCTCAACGCGGCCCGTGATGCAATGACCGCCGCGGGCGTCAAACTGGAGCACTGACATGGTCGATATCGCCACGCGCGTTCACAATCACAAATGGAAAATCGACCCGATCGTGCGGTCACTGATCGACACGGATTTCTACAAGCTGTTGATGTGTCAATCGATTTTCCGAAATCATCCGGACACGCAGGTGACCTTTAGCCTGATCAACCGCACGAAATCGGTGCGTCTGGCCGAGCTGGTCGATGAAGGTGAACTGCGTGAGCAGCTGGATTATGCGCGCTCGCTGCGGCTGGCACGGGGCGAGAGCACATGGCTGCGCGGCAACACGTTTTACGGCAAGCGGCAGATGTTCCGCTCGGATTTCATGGAATGGTTCGAGGGCTTCCAGCTTCCGCCCTACCATCTTGAGAAACGCGACGGGCAATATGAGCTGACCTTCGAGGGCAAGTGGCACGAGGTCATGCTCTGGGAGATCCCGGCGCTCGCAATCCTGATGGAGCTGCGCGGGCGCGCGGTGCTTGATCGGATGGGCAAGTTCGAATTGCAGGTGCTCTATGCGCGGGCGATGACGCGGGTCTGGGAGAAGATCGAGGCGCTGCGCGAATTGCCCGATCTCAAGATCGCGGATTTCGGCACGCGGCGGCGGCACTCATTCCTGTGGCAGGACTGGTGCGTGCAGGCGATGTTGGAGGGGCTGGGCGACAGCGCGAAAGGCGGCGCGTTCACCGGCACCTCGAACTGTCTGATCGCGATGCGGCGCGATATCGAGGCGGTGGGGACCAACGCCCATGAGCTGCCGATGGTCTATGCGGCTTTGTCCGAGACGGACGAGACCCTGCGCCGCGCGCCCTACAAGGTTCTGGCCGATTGGCACGAGGAACATGAGGGCAATCTGCGGATCATCCTGCCCGACACCTATGGCACGAAGGGCTTTCTGGAGCTTGCGCCGGACTGGCTGGCGGGCTGGACGGGCATTCGCATCGATTCGGGCGATCCGGCTTCGGGCGCCGAGGATGCGATTGCGTGGTGGCGCGCGCGTGGCGAGGACCCGCGCGACAAGCTGGTGATCTTTTCCGACGGGCTGACGGTCGACAAGATCCGCGAGTTGCACGCGCAGTTCTCCGGTCGCGTGAAGGTCTCTTTCGGCTGGGGAACCTTGCTGACAAACGATTTCCGCAAGCTGGTGCCTGATGACGGGCTCGCGCCGTTCAGCCTTGTGTGCAAGGCGATCTCGGCGAATGGTCGCCCGACCGTAAAACTGTCGGACAACCCCGAGAAGGCGATGGGCCCCGAGGCCGAAATCGCGCGTTACAAGCGCGTCTTCGGCGTGGGCGATCAGCAGGCGTTCGACGTCGTGGTCTAGGACGCCAGCCGGTCCAGCACGAGATAAACGACGGCGGACAGCGCCGCCGAGGCCGGCACCGTGATGATCCAGGCCGCAGCCACCGTCACCATATGCGAGCGGCGCACCAGAAGGCGGCGCTTGCGCTCTTCGGGCGGAACCGGCTTGCCCTTGCTGATGCCTTTTTCACGGGCGCGCTTCTCGGCGTAGTGTTCGCGGTAGAACCCCACGCCAAAGATGCCGCCCACCGCGATATGGGTGGAGGACACCGGCAGGCCAAGCCACGAGGCCAAGATCACCGTCACCGCCGCGGACAGCGCCACGCAATAGGCGCGCATCGGGTTGAGCTTGGTGATCTGGTCGCCCACCAGACGGATCAGCTTGGGACCAAACAGCAAAAGCCCGCAGGAAATGCCCAACGCCCCCACTGCCATCACCCAGAACGGAATCCCCACCTGACTTGCAACGTCGCCCTGCTCGACCGTGTGCACGATCGCGGCGAGCGGGCCTACGGCATTGGCCACATCATTGGCGCCATGGGCGAAGCTCAGTAGAGCCGCGGAGATGATCAGCGGAAAGGAGAACAGCGTCTTGAGCGACTTCTTGCGGTTCTCCAGCCCTTCGGATTGGCGCCGGATCAGCGGGATCGCGATCAGCCAGCAGCCGACACCGATCACGAGACCAATGGCGAGCGCCTCGAGGAGGCTGATTTTGAACAGATGTTTGAGCCCTTTAAGCGCAAGATAGGCCGAGAACACGCCCGCCATGATCCCGATCAGGATCGGCACCCAACGGCGCGCGGCGGCGATCTTGTCTTCGGTATAGATGACCTTGCTTTTGATCAGCGCGAGAAACAGCGCTGCGATCACGCCCCCCATGATAGGAGAGATCACCCAGCTTGCGGCGATCATGCCCATCGTGTCCCAGTTGACGGCTCCGAAGCCCGCAGCCACGATCCCGGCGCCCACGACACCGCCCACGATGGAATGGGTGGTTGAAACCGGCGCGCCAAGCCATGTCGCAAGGTTCAGCCACAGCGCTGCGGCCAGCAGCGCCGACATCATCGCCCAGACGAAATGAGAGGAATCGGGCAGGGCGCTTGGCGCGATGATGCCCTTGGCGACCGTGTCGACGACATCGCCGCCCGCCAGCAGCGCCCCCATCGACTCGAAGACTGCCGCGAGAACCAGCGCCGCCAGCAGCGTGATCGCCCGCGAGCCCACCGCTGGGCCCATATTGTTGGCCACGTCATTGGCGCCGATATTGATCGCCATATAGGCGCCGATCGAGGCGGCGGCGATCACCACAAGCTGACCGGTCTGCCCGCCCATCAAGACGGCTGTGACAAGTCCCACGAATACGATGAAGGCGAGGGCCAGCCCCGGTGCGACCAGACCGCGCGAGATCGAATGGCTGCCCGCTTCAAGGCGTCCGAACCGCTTGAGATCCCGATCGAGCGTCTTCCACTGGTTGACGGGCGGATTGTTTTCGTCCGAAGCCACTGTCAGCTACCTGTCATGATTGCGTTACAAAGCCGCTCCCCTAACGGATTTGACCCTGTCGTACAAGCGCGCTGACGTTGTTGCGGCCTCAGCCCTTGAACTCCAGCAGGATCTTTTTGAGGCTGTCTTCCGCGACAAGATCTGCGGCATATCTGGGCGAGCACCATTGCCGCTTGCGTTGGTGATCCTCGGGATAAACCTTCTCCAAGTGATCCACTTTGAGGTGGTATAGTACCACATCGGTCGGAACCCCAAGCCCTCCATCCAGTATCTTTTCATAGTGAAAGCTGCCGACGGGTTCGGAAGAGATCCGGCCTTTGACCCCGGCTTCTTCCCAAGCTTCCTGACGCGCCGCTCCTGCCAGTGAACGCCCGCGCATCGGCCAGCCCTTTGGGACCACCCAGCGCCCGCTATCGCGCGAGGTGATCAGCAGGATCTGCAATTTGCCATCGATCCTGCGCGTGCACAGCGCTCCCACTTGCAGCGAAGCGGGGCGGCTGCCGATCAGGTCTTTGGCGATCCGTTTTGCCCATTTCATTCTAGCGCTCCCATGGGGTCGTCTGGTTGATCACATGCTGGGCCAATGCCAGTGCGCGCCTGACATACGACATCTGACGGGAATCGTCACCTGTGGCACGCGTCACGATCCAGCCAGCAGAGGCAAAACCGCGCAATGCCACGAGAACGGGCAACAAGCGTATCTGGTCATCGGGCAGCGAACGCTGGCTGCGATAGCCTTCGGTCAGACCCGCGACCTGCGCGGCCCAAAGCGGATCGCCCCAGCCCTGAATCAGGGCTGTTCCCAGATCGTAAAGCCGATAGCCCGTGCCGCAATCGTCGAAATCGATGAGCGCGAGACCTCGGTCGGTCTTCAGCACATTTTCGCGCAGGATATCGGCGTGGATCGGTCCGAAATCCGTGACCGCTTTCAAAGTATCGGCAGCCAGCGCGCGGGCCTGCCCCAGACAGTCGCGCTGCGGGGGGGTAAGGGCCGGGTGCTCCCAGAAGCGGCCCCAGAGCGGCGTTTCGCCCAGCAGGCCCTCGGCATCCCAGACCGGGCGCGGGAAGGGCGCGGGCGGGTGCGCATCCGTGGCGTTGTGCAACTGAGCGATCAGCCGCCCAAGCGCCCGTGCATCCCGCGCGACCGATGCGGCATCCGGCCCAAGTGGTTGATCTCCCGCGCCGATCGGTGTGCCGTCGAGCCAATCCACGCAAGAGGCCAGACGCGGACCTGCCTGCACCGTCAGCGTGCCCGTCCGGCTTGGGACGGGGCGAGGGACCGGCAGGCCTCGCGCGGCGAGCGCGGCACACCAGTTCAGCTCGGCCTCAATAGCAGCGCGCTCCTGATAGCCGGGTCTGTGCAGCCGCAGGGCGATCCGCCGCCCCCCGTTCAGAGAGGCGTCAAAAACGATATTCTCGCGATGGCTGACAAGGCGCGGCGCGGTTTTGTCTGCGTCCCATGCCTGAAGCGCGTCATGCGCAGCCCAAAGCATATCCGCCCCGTCCGTCATGCCGGTATCGCGCGGAAGCTGGCGTCGAGCGCCGCCAGCAGCATATCCGCGTCATCGCGTGAAAATACCATGGGCGGGCGGATCTTGAGGATATGCTGCGCGCGCCCGACGCGCCCCATCAGAACATGCCGCGCGCGCATCTCTTCAACGATCCGGGCGGCCTCCTCTCCGGCGGGAGCGCCGTCGCGGGCAAGTTCAAGGCCCAAAAACAGGCCCAGTCCGCGCGCGTCATGGATCAGCGGATGAGACAGCTCTTGCAGCCCTGTCAGGAGATAGGCGCCGACATCGCGCGCATTTTCCTGCAGGCCCTCCTCCTCGATCACCTCCAGCACCGCGAGCGCTGCCGCACAGGAGACCGGATTGCCGCCGAACGTGTTGAAATACCCGAACGCCTCGCGGAAGGCGGCCATGGTTGCGGGGCGTGCCACGACACCCGCCACCGGATGCCCGTTGCCCATCGGCTTTCCAAGCGTCACGACATCGGGGGAAAACCCCAGCCAGTCATGCCCCCAGAAATGGCTGCCGATGCGCCCGAACCCGGGTTGAACCTCGTCACACAGGATCAGCCCACCGGCGCGGCGAACGAGATCGACGGTCGGGTCGAGAAAGCCGGGCGCGATGCCGGGCATGCCCTCATTGGCAAAGATCGGGCAGAGCATCAGCCCGGCAAAGCCATGGTCTGCGGCTTCCAGCTCGGCGATGGCTGTGGCGATATTCGCAGCGAACGCCTCCGCCTGTGCCTCGGCGGTGCCCCCCAGCGGCGCGAGGCTGTCAGGCGCAGGCACGCGGCGGATATGATCGGGCCAGCCGCCGATGGGCGGGCGTCGCGTCGAGAGATGCGCAACCGCCGTGGTGTTGCCGTGATAGGTGTTGTCGGTGGCGATGAAGCCGCGTTTTCCGGTCGCAGCCTGTGCCATGCGCAGGGCAACATCATTGGCCTCAGATCCCGTGCAGGTCATCAAAAGCTGATCCAGCCCAGGGCCAAACCGGGCGAGCAGCGCCTCGGCATAATCCAAGATGCCCTCATGCAGATAGCGGGTATGGGTGTTGAGCCGGGCCGCCTGCGCCGAGATCGCCTCCACCACCTTTGGATGGCAGTGGCCGCAATGGGCGACGTTGTTATAGGCATCGAGGTAGCGCTGCCCGTCTGCATCCCACAAATAGCTGCCCGCACCGCGGGTGATATGGACCGGATCGGCGTAGAATGTCGGGACATTCGGCCCAAGAAGCCGCGCGCGCCGCTCGATCAGCTCATTCGCCATCGCCAACCTTTCCGCGCAGCGCCTTGACCTCGCCTCGGATCGTCTTGGTCTTGAGCCGCCGCCGCTGGCTGCCCTTGGTGGGTTTCGTCGGAATGCGCCGCTTGGGCCGCTCACAGGCTTTGACGATCATCTCTGCCAGCCGCTCCCGGGCGATTTCGCGATTGCGGGCCTGACTGCGCGTGTCCTGCACCAAGAGCACAAGCGCCCCATCCGTCGTCCATTTGCGCCCCGCCAACCGCCGCAGGCGCGCCTTCACCGGCGGGGGTAGGTTCGGTGAGCGATCGGCCTCGAAACGCAGCTCGACCGCCGTCGAGACCTTGTTGACGTTTTGCCCGCCCGGCCCTTGAGCCCGGGTGAATGTCTCGACGATTTCCCAATCCTCGATGCTGATCTGATCATTGATACGCAACATAGGGCTCAAGCTAGTGCAGGGCCGGAAAAACGAAACCCCTTTTCCGCGGCTGCCCCGCCCTATTGGTGGCGGAACGATCAAAAAGAAGCTGCGAGACGATCAGCCGCGCGCGGGCCTGCCTGTGTCAGGCCAGAAGCCGCGCCCCGTCATGGCCGGTGATGTCGAGATCTAGCAGGCTGCCTTCGGGATGATCGCTTGCAAGGGCGACCTCGGCAAAGCCCTCGGTGCGCGCAACGCGCGGGCCTTCGGTCAACACGCGAAGGCGTTGTCCGACCTGCTGCGCGAGATGCGCGCTCAGCGCCTCCTGACCCTTGGCCCGCAGCCGCGCCGCGCGGGATTTCACCTCGGGGCCCGCCACGGCAGGCATGCGCGCCGCAGGCGTGCCCTTGCGCGCGGAATAAGGAAACACATGCAGGAATGTCAGGTCGCAATCATCGACCAGCTTCAGCGAATTCTCGAACATCGCTTCGGTCTCGGTCGGGAAGCCTGCGATGATATCGGCGCCAAACACCATACCGGGCCGCAGGCGCCGCGCCTCCTCGCAAAACGCGATTGCGTCGTCGCGCAGGTGACGGCGCTTCATCCGCTTGAGAATCATGTCGTCGCCCGCTTGCAGCGACAGATGCAGATGCGGCATCAGGCGCGGTTCGGTCGCAATCGCGAGCATCAGGTTCTCATCGGCCTCGATCGAATCGATGGAAGAGATCCGCAGCCGGGGTAGATCCGGCACCAGCCGCAAGATCCGCATCACCAGATCACCGAGCCGGGGCGTTGCAGGCAGGTCTGCCCCCCACGAGGTCAGGTCCACCCCGGTCAGCACGACCTCGTTGAAGCCGCGATCCACCAGCCGCTTGATCTGCTCGATCACCACGCCCGCAGGCACCGAGCGCGAATTGCCGCGACCATAGGGGATGATGCAGAAAGTGCAGCGGTGATCGCAGCCATTTTGCACCTGCACATAGGCGCGGTGGCGTCCGAAACCGTCGATCAGGTGACCGGCGGTCTCCTTCACCGACATGATGTCATCGACCATGACGCGCTCTGTCTGGCCGATGAAATCAGGGCCTTGCGGGGTCAGCGCGGTCCAGGTCTCGGCCAGCATCTTCTCGTGATTGCCGATCACCTTCGTGACCTCGGCCATCCCGGCGAAGGTCTCGGGCTCGGTCTGGGCGGCACAGCCGGTCACGATCACAGGCGCGTCCGGGTTCTCGCGCGCAAGGCGGCGAATCTCCTGCTTGGCCTTGCGCACGGCCTCCGCCGTTACCGCACAGGTATTGACGACGACGGCCCCGGTCAGCCCGGCCTGTTCGGCCAGCTCTTTCATCGCCTCCGTCTCATAGGCGTTGAGACGGCAGCCCAGCGTGGAGAAGACCGGCGCGCTCATATTGCGGCCAGAAATTCGGGTGTCAGATGGGCCGAGAAGACATGGGCCACAGGCCCGGTCATCCAGACCCCGTCATCGCGCCAGTCGATCTCAAGCTGGCCGCCATCCACATCGACCAAGACGCGTTTGCCTGTCAGGCCGCGCAGATGGGCGGCCACGGCGGTGGCGCAGGTGCCAGAGCCGCAGGCCAAGGTGATACCCGCGCCGCGCTCCCAGACTCGCATACGCAGGTGGTCGGGGCCGGTTAGCGTTGCAAACTCGACATTGGTCCGTTCGGGAAAGAGCGGATCATGCTCGATCAGAGGCCCACGCCCCGCAAGATCGACAGACTCGGCATCGGCCACGAAGAAAATGCAATGCGGATTGCCCATGCCAACTGCGATCGGATCGCCGTCGAGCGGCAGATGGGCCGGATCACTCCCCGCGCGCACCGGGATTGCGGCGGCGTCGAGAATCGGCGCGCCCATGTTGATCGACACCCGCCCGTCGGGCCCCCGGACCGCTGCAAGCGCGCCGCGCTCGGTCGTGAAACGAAGCGCATCGCGATCAAGCTCACGCATCATGTAATCGCCCACGCAGCGCGAAGCATTGCCGCAAGCGCCCGCCCGCGAGCCGTCCGAATTCCAGAATTCCAGCGTGTAATCCGTATCTTGCGAGGGTCGGATAACGGCAAGCTGGTCAAAGCCCACCCCGCGATGCCGGTCGCCAAGCGCGCGCGCAAGCGCAGGCGTCACCGGATCGTCGCCCGTGCGGGCGTCGATGACGACGAAGTCGTTGCCAAGACCATGCATCTTCATGAAGGGCTGGCCGGGGGGCTGTCGCACAGTGTTCATGAAGCGCGATATACGCTTGCGCAAAAGTTTTTTCCAGACATGCAATTTTTGCGATCTTTTAGCCTTGACCCCCATGGCAGGGGTTTATAGAGAAGCGCCGTGTGATGGGCCGTTAGCTCAGTTGGTAGAGCAACTGACTTTTAATCAGTGGGTCGCAGGTTCGAATCCTGCACGGCTCACCATCATATCCAAGGGCTTAGCCAGAGATGGCTGAGCCCTTTGTCGTTTCAGGCTATCGCTGGGTCTCTCTGTCCCTATCTCATGGTTGGAGGGCAAATATTTTGGTTGGCTTTGCGAGGACGAAGCTTCCGGCAACCACATGAGTTGGTATGATGCAAAAATGGAGAGTTTTGTGCATACCGTCCTTTGGCGCCGCCTCGATCAACCGGGATATGATGCGTGTCGCATTGCTGCGACGTCTCAGGGTTGGACAATCGAGGGCGCTGCTGTGTTCGCGCAGAATGGAACGGCGGCTCATCTGGCATATCGCTTGTTCTGCGACGCCACATGGCGAAGCCGCGGGGCTTCGGTATCGGGATGGGTCGGACATATGTCTCTCGATCTGACACTGGAACGCGCGGGAACAGATGACTGGCGCGTAAATGGCGAGATCGACCCGAATATGACGGGGTTGGACGACATCGATCTTGGCTTTACGCCTGCCAGTAATACCAATGCGATCAGACGGTTAGATCTATCCGAGGGTACTGGCGCGGATTGCGTGGCGGTGTGGCTCGACACCGAAGACTGGAGCGTAAAGCGCCTGCCTCAAAGCTACCATCGAACCGGCCCCCGGACCTATGCCTATGTATCACCGCAGCACGACTACCGGGCGACGCTCGTCACGGACGCATTCGGAGCGATCACTGATTATCCCGACCTCTGGACGATGTGCCGAACGTGACGTGAGCGCTCTCGACATTTGCTAAGTACCATGTCGGCGTCTGGCGCTGGTTTCGTGGCAGCAATGCCCATGACCGCTTTCCGGAAGACTAGCTGTGAGCCACCGTTTTGCGCATCGCGGTGCCGGGCCCCTGAACCTGCCTGCGTTGAAAAGCGCTGATTTGGGTTTTCATAGACCCTTATCGATCATAGTTTACGTGAGGTGCCAGTTTTTGGCATGATCCGGCGCGGCGTGCCGCTCTTTTAGAATAAAGTGATAAGATCAAATTATGGATTTGCGGCAAAGTCAGCCCGTTTTCGAAAAGCTCGCGCCAGGTGGGTATTACGTTGCTCTGCGGGTGGGCTTTTCATCGCCTGAGGATGAAATCAACTGTCTCGATCAAGGCTGGATCGACCTCTACACGCAGCTTGGCCTCTACGTTCATGACCCGGCAATGCGCTGGGTTTATTCGAATTTCGGAGCCATTCGCTGGAGCGAGATCGATCTCCCAGATCCGATTGGCGTGATCTCGCTGTCACGTCAGATGAAGCTGGGCTTCGGGGCCTCGGTCTCGTTCAGCCGCGCCGAGGATATCGGTAAGCGCAGCTACGCGGTGCTCTTTCATCCCGATCGAGAGTTTGAGGATGCGGAGTTGAACGAGGCGCTTGACGCGCTCCGGGCACTTCATCATGTGCCGCAGGTCGCTCCGAGCCTGACACCGGCCGAGGCCGAGGCCATCCGCATGCGGGCCAGCGGGCTGCGTCTCAAACAGATCGCCGCCGAGTTGGAGATCAGCGAAAGCGCGGTGAAGGCACGGATTGCGTCGGCCTGCCGTAAATTCGACGCCAAGAATCCCAATGAAATGCTTGCCATCGCGGCAGCACGGCGCCTCGTGTGAGCGGATAGCGTGGCGCTGAGCCTCCGGCACGAAATGCCTTTGCGCTACCGGACCGCGCTGCAGCGTCAGAAATAGCTGCGCACCAAAGCTCCAGAAACCAGAACCCAGCCATTCGCGACGACGAAAAACGCAAGCTTGAAAGGCATCGCGACCACCGCAGGCGGCACCATCATCATCCCCATCGACATGAGCACCGCTGAGACCACGAGATCGATGATCAGGAATGGCAGATAAATCAGAAAGCCGATCTGAAAGGCGCGGGTGATTTCAGAGAGCATGAAGCTGGGTACGAGCGTCGATAAAGGGGCGTCTTTCAGCGTCCCCTCATAGGGCGTGCCATCGCGCAGCGCCGAAAGCGCCGTGAAGGTCTCGGGATCGGCGCGATTGGCCATGAAGGCGCGAAACGGCTCTATCCCGCGGGGCAGGGCGGTTTGCCAATCGATGCTGCCCTCGACAAGAGGCGCGCCAGCCACCCGCCAACTTTCCATGAAAACCGGCTCCATGATGAACCAAGTCAGAAACAGCGCGAGGCTGACGATCAGCATGTTGGGCGGTGATTGCTGCAATCCGATCGCCTGCCGCAAGATCGACAGCACCGTGACGATGAAGGGAAACGCGGTCACCATGATGGCAAGCCCCGGCGCAAGGCTGAGCAAGGTGATCGCGACGATGATCAGGATCGACCGACCTGCCAGACTGTCGCCCTCCCCCATCGAGAGCGTGATGTCCTGCGCAATTGCCCCCTGCGCCGAAAGTACAAGGCCCAGCAGCGGCAGGCAGATCCGCCAGATCAGGGTCGCACCGCGCATCGCCTCACAATCCGTTTTGCAGATCGGCAACCTCGGTCAGCCGCACGGCAAGCTGCCCGTTCGGGTCACCCTCGACCTCGGTCAGCTCGCCCCGCGCGATCAGCTTATCGCCGACATAAAGCTCGACCGGATCATCGACCCGGCGATCCAGTGGCAAGACGGAATCGCGCTGCAGCCGCAACATGTCGCGCACCAGCGGGCGCGCCTTTCCGACAGAGATCGTGATTTCGATCGGCACCTGGCTGAACGGATTGGTTCCGGTTGTCTCGGCAGGGGCGTCAGTCATTGTGGCTCTCCTCGGCGGGGGCTTGGAAACAGGTGGCAAGGGTTTGGGAAATGCGCGCAAGCGCCTCGCTCAGGTCGATACGGGTCTCACCTTCGGCAAATTTTAGAAGCACTTGGCCCGTATCGAGGCTGGGCTCCGAGGTGTAGACAAGCGGCAGGGAGTCGCATCTGCGCAAGATCTCCTCGATCTGCGTCAAAGCCTCGGGATGGGCGACGATGGTGATCGGTGTCAGAGTCCGGGCCTCTGCAAGCGGCATCAGCTGGTCCGCCACTAGGCCCGGGATCGCGTCGCGCGCCATCGCTGGAAGGATCGTGGCGCAGATTTCAGTCAAAAGCGGCTCAATCGCATCGAGCATGTGCTGCCGCGCCTCGTGATAGGTGAAGGACAGTGCCTGAAGATTGCGCCCCAGATCGGCATGCAGCCGCGCCGTCTCGGCATTTTGGGCGGCCACCGCATCATCCCAGCCGGCCTGATACCCGGTCTCGAAGGAGGCAAGTTTGGCCTCCTCGAAGGCGACGGGATCCAGCTCGACCATCTCCTCTTCGGCGGGGAGTTGCTCGAAAGACTCGAGTTTCAGGCGCTGTGCCATCAGGCTTTCTCCTCGCTGTCATCCATCCAGTTGCGCAAGATCTCGACCGATTCGGCTTGCCGGGCTTCGATCAGCTTCTTCAGCCGCGTGACCGGGTCGCTCTCCAGTGCTCTTTCAGCGCCAATGCCGCTGAAGTCTCCAAGATCGAAATCTCCGGCCACCCCCATCGGCAGATCGCTCATGTCGAAATCAGAGACCACCTGCATGTTCATCTCGGGCATCGCGTCATCGGCAATCTCGCCGGTCAGCGCGGTGGGCCGATCCGAGGCGCTCTCTGGTTCGGGCGCGGGCAGCCCCCTTGCGGCGGATTCGGGCTGCTGCGTCAGGATCGGCCGGGCGACGAAAAGCCCAAGCACAAGTGCGACCAGTGCCAGAACGGCGATCTGGATGATCTGCGTGAGATCGAAGGACATGCCGCCAAGCGCGCCTGCCCCGGCATAGGTGCCTTGCTCGGGAAGGGATTCGAATTGCAGCGATTGCAAGGTGATCACATCGCCGCGCTCTGCATCAAAACCCACCGCGGAAGAGACCAGCTCCTTGAGCGTTGCCAGTTCTGCCTCTGAGCGGGGGGCCCAAGAGGTCGTCCCATCGGAGTTTTGCGTGGTGACCCCGTCAACGAGCACTGCAACGCTGAGGCGCTTGATCGCGCCGGGGGTGCGCAGCACTTCGCGACGGGTCTCGGACACTTCGTAATTCGTCCGCTCGCGCGTCTCAGAGCTTTGGCTTTGCGACTTCCCGCCATCTGCCGCGTCCCCTGTGGGCAGGTTCGAGGCGACGGTCACCGCTGCGGGCTGTGTTGCATCGGATTGTTTCGTCGTCTCGACCGTATCGGTAGAGATCGCGACGCGGCCCTCGGGATCGAAGCGATGCTCTGTGATCGCCTCGCGTTCGTTCATCGTCTCGACGGACAGCTCGACCACCGCATTGCCCGCGCCCACGCGCGCGGCGAGCAGACGTTCGACATTCTCCTTGAGCGCCTTGGCGCGCTCATCCGCGCCCTCCTGCGCAGAGCTATCCTCGCTCGAGGCGACCAATCCACGGGTGGAATCGATGATCGAGACGGCGTCGGGGCTCATCCCGGTCACGGCGGAGGCGACGAGATAGCGCAGCGCCTTGGCCTGTTCCGCCCCGATCGGCCCGCCGGTTCCTGTCACCGTAACCGATGCGCTGGGCGCCAAATCCTTGCGAAAGGGCTGGTTGGTGGGATGGGCGATATGCACGCGCGCTGAACGAATCGCCGGAGAGGCGGCGATCGTGCGTGCCAATTCGCCCTCCTTCGCGCGCCAATAGGCAGCATCGAACATCTGCGACGTCGTCCCGAAACCGGAAAGCGAATCCAGCAGCTCGTAGCCCGCCGATCCCCCGGCAGGCAGACCCTGGGCGGCCAGCGTCATGCGCAGGGCATCGCGTTGCGCGGCGGGCACGAAAATCGCGTCGCCACGCACCTCGTAGGCAACTCCCCTTTGTTCCAGCGCGCTTACGACCTCACCTGATTCCGATCCGCCAAGCCCGGCGAAAAGCAGGCTCATCGAGGGTTTCGATGCCATTGAGGAGATCGCGAGAATCGCGGCGAACATGGCCCCAGTTGCGAGGCTCACGATGATCCTTTTGCGCAGATCCAGAGCCTGCCAGACACCGAGTAGCTGTTGCAAAGCGCACCTCCTTGAGCGGGCGTTCTGCCCCGTCGCGTGCACTCACTTTCCACGAAGGCGCTTAACAATCGGTTAGTCGGTTTCGGGTTATGACTGCTTGCATCGAAGAAATCGGTGAGACCATGGCTGACATTGATATGACCGGTGCTGCCGATGCAGCGCCGAAGAAAAAGTCCAAGCTTCCGCTGTTGATCGGGGTGGTGCTTATGCTGCTGCTTGGTGGCGGCGGTTTCTTCGCAGTCTATTCGGGGATGATTCTTGCCCCGCCTGTGCCAGAGGGCGCGGCGGATGCCGAAGAGCACACGCCAGAGGCCGCGCCTTCAGCCTTGCCGGAAATTGCCTTCGTGGCGCTCGATCCGATGACAATCAATCTGGCCGGAAACGGCGCGCGCCATCTGCGATTCGTCGCCCAGCTTGAGGTTCCGGTCGCCTATCAATCCGATGTCGAGATGCTCAAGCCACGGGTGATGGACGTGCTGAACGGCTATCTGCGCGCGGTCGATACCGCCATGCTGGAAGATTCGTCTGCCCTGATGCGCCTGCGCGCGCAGATGCTGCGACGGGTGCAGATCGTGACCGGCGAGGGCCGGGTGCGCGATCTTCTGGTCATCGAATTCGTGCTGAATTGAGGGAGACGAAAATGCAGCTTATCTCGGATATCATTCTCGCCCTCGCGGCATTGGTGGCGGCAGGCTATTGCTTTGTCTTGGCCCGGCGTCTCAAGCAGTTCAATCAGCTTGAAAGCGGGATGGGGGGTGCGATTGCCGTGCTCTCGGCGCAGGTCGATGACATGACGCGGGCCCTGCAAAAAGCGCAGGCAACGGCGGCCCATTCGGAAACCGAGCTGCGCGCGCTTACCGAACGTGCGGAGGCGGGGGCGGAAAAACTCGAAATCCTGCTTGCCTCTTTGCATGACCTGCCCTCGGAGCCTGAACCGGCCCCCGTCGCGACGCCAGAGGTGACGCCTGAGCCTGAGCCGCGTCGTCGCGTGCTGCGCCGACGCCTGCGCGATATCGATCTGGAGGCGGCAGAATGAAGACGGCTGCACGCGCCACAACCGATACCAAGCGTTCGGGTCAAAAGAAGGCCCGGGGCCTTCGCCGCCGCCTCGGGCGGGGCCTCCTTTGGATCATCGCGGGTCTGTTTGTAAGCTCCGGGGTGCTGCGCCTTGTGGAAGCGGGGGGCAGTGCGATTGCCCGCCAGACCGAAAGCGCGGACGCGGCGGAGCAAACGGCGGGCGAATGTGTGACTGAGCCCGGGCTGATGGCGCTTCATGCGGAGCTGCAAAGCCGCGAGGAGACCCTGGCCGACCGCGAGGGCTCTTTGCTGGATCGTGAACAGGCCATGTCGATTGCCCAGACCCGACTTGAGGCGCGGCTTGCGGAACTGCGCGCCGCCGAAGAGGCTTTGTCGCAGACCGTCACGATCGCGGATCAGGCCGCCGAGAAGGACGTCGCGCGCCTCGTGACGCTTTACGAGAACATGAAGCCAAAACAGGCCGCCCCGCTTTTCGAAGAGATGTCCCCGGAATTTGCGGCAGGCTTTTTGGGGCGGATGCGTCCCGAGGCGGCGGCGGCGGTGCTTTCAAGCCTCGATCCCAAATCTGCCTATACGATCAGTGTTTTGATGGCCGGTCGCAATGCCGGCGCCCCGAAAGAATGAAGCGATCAGGCCTTTCTTAAGCCTCTTCTGCGAGAGTGCAGCTCGGATTTGGAGATAGTTTCATGGTCGGCATCATCGGTATCGTCATCATCTTCGCGATGGTCTTTGGAGGCTACGTTGCTGCGGGTGGAAAGATGGGGATTATCCTTAAATCCCTTCCGTTTGAAATGATCATGATCGGCGGTGCGGCGGTCGGAGCCTTCGTGCTGTCCAACGACATGGCCGCGATTAAACATACGCTCAAGGATATCGGAAAGGTCTTCAAGGGGCCGAAATGGAAGCCCGGCGATTATCGCGATTTGCTATGTCTGCTCTTTGAGCTGATCCGACTGGCGCGGCAGAACCCGGTCGCGATCGAAGAACATATCGAAGCGCCTGAAAGCTCGTCGATTTTCGGCAAGTATCCCAGGATCCTCCACGATCACGAGGCGATTGAAATCGTCTGCGACACGATGCGCTCCGCATCGATGAATTACGATGATCCGATGCAGGTCGAAGAAGTGCTCGATAAGCAGCTCGAGGCGAATTATCACCACGCGATGCACTCGTCGCATGCGATGCAATCCGTGGCCGACGCAATGCCCGCACTTGGCATCGTCGCGGCGGTTCTGGGTGTGATCAAGACGATGGCCTCAATTGATCAACCCCCAGAAATTCTGGGGAAAATGATCGGTGGTGCCTTGGTGGGGACATTCCTTGGCGTGTTTCTCGCCTACGGGTTCATCGCCCCCTTTGCCGCCCGTATGAAATCGGTGATCGACGAGGACAGCCATTTCTACAAGCTGATCCGTGAAGTGCTTGTCGCCAATCTGCATAATCACGCGACAAATATCTGCATCGAGGTGGGGCGGCAGAACACCCCGCATCACATTCGCCCGAGCTTCTCTGAACTCGAAGAGGCGCTCAAAAGCGTGAAGACGGAGGCGGCATGATGCTGCGGGCACTCGTTTTGCTGTGCTTGCTTGCCGCGCCCGCTCAGGCGGCGCGGATCAACGTGCTTTCGGGAGAGCATGAGGCCCTCACGCGGCTTGTCTTTATGGTGCCGCCCAATGCGCAGTGGGAGATCGAAGAAACCAATCGGGGTTTTCGCCTTGCGACGGATGCGCCCGATCCGCAGTTTCAGATGCAGGATGTCTTCCGACGAATCCCGCGCGATCGGGTGCTCGATCTGGAAACCGGGGTTGATCCGGGGACGGTACTCATTCGAACGGCCAAGGGGGTGAGATATTCCGCCTTCGCTCTTGCCGGTGGCGGGGTGGTCGTCGATTTCTACAGCGACCAGATTCGCCCCCAGCCGCGCCCGGCCGCGCTTGAACGGTCCGCTCGAACTGCGGCCTCACCGGTCCCATCCGCCGCTGCAAGCGAGGCGCCAACCGAACGCGTCACCCGACAGCCGGTCAAGATCGGTGAGCAGCATCTAGATCTTTACTGGGCCGAGCGGTCCGCGCCAGATCCAAGCCCCGCAAATGACCCGATTGCACCCCCTCAAGATGCGCCGCTTGCCCTGCCGGAGATCGCGCAGACCGATTCGCGGGTGGCCGCGGTCCAGTCCAATCTGATCAAGCAGTTGGGGCGCGCAGCCTCGCAGGGCTTGATTGAGCTTGAACTGCCGGAATTGCCAACTCGGCCCGACCGGGATCCGGGCAAGGAGGTTCAGGCGCTAGTCGCTGAGCCCACCGAAACATCCCATCTGCCGCGAGATCATATCGCGTTCAAATCCGAAACATCGGTGGATCAGGCAGAGCATCTTCGCAATGCCGGGTCACAAACCACGAAGACGGGTCTGCGCTGCGCCCCTGATGCGCTCTTCGCTGTCGGCTCCTGGCGCGGGGAGAGCGATGTGAGCACTCAGATCGGTGACGGACGCCGCGCCTTGCTTGGGGAGTTTGACAGGCCGGATCAGGTGCAGGTTCTCCAGCTCGCCCGCACTTTTCTTGCGTTCGGTTTCGGCGCCGAGGCGCGGGCGTTGTTGCGCGAGCTGGCCACCGAGGATCCCGCGCGCGACTCGCTGTTCTACCTGTCCGACATTCTCGATGAACGGCCAGAGAGCCGCACCGCGCGCTTCGCTCAGATGACAAGTTGCGACGGGGATGTGGCGCTTTGGGCGGTGCTTGGCGCAGACCCTCTGCCGGAGAAAGATCAGGTGAATTTCGCAGCTGTTCAGCGGGCCTATTTCGCGCTCTCGCCGGAGCTGCGCCACACGGTCGGCCCCGATCTTGTCGCGCGCCTGATCGCGATGGGGGCGTCGGATGTGGCCTATGCGCTGCGTCCGGCCCTGTCGCGCGTTTCGCAAGATGACAAGGCCGCGCTTGAGATGGTCGACGCGCAGATCGAGCTTGATGAGGGCGCGCCCGATGCGGAACCCGCGCTGCGCTCTGTCGTGGCCGAGGACGGTCCGCATGCCGCGCAAGCACTCCTCCTTCTCGTGGATGCGCGGCTCGCTGCAGGCCAGCCGATCGATGAGGCCACAATGCAGAATGCCCGCTCGCTTGCTTTCGAATTGCAAGGCACGCCGATCGGGCGCCGCTTGCTGCGCGCGGCGGCTCTCGGCCATGCATCAATTGGCGCGTTTGATGAGGGATATGGTTTGCTTGCGGATTGGCCTGCGGATGCCGAAGAAGATTTGCGTGCGCAGACACTGTCGGAGATCACGATGCTTCTTGGCAAACTCCCCGAGGATGACGGATTCACGCGTGCCTTTTTTGCGCATCGCGAGGCCGCGATTGCTGCAGGCGCAGATCCGGAGGTGCGCGCGACGCTTGCGGAGCGTTTGACGGCTTTGGGATTTGCTGCATCAGCCAAAACCCTTCTGACGAGGGCGGAGGCTTTGAACGACACGGATCGCTTTTTGTTGGCGCAAGTCGCTTTGCAGGAGAACGATGCCGCCGCCGCTCTGACCTATCTTGAGGGGCTTGAAGGGGCTGAAGTGACGGCTATGCGGGCCTCGGCGATGTCGCGGATCGGGGATCACGCCGCCGCGCTAAACTATTTCGCGAATGCGGGAGAGGCCGAACGTGCCACGCGAGAAGCCTGGCGCGATGGCAATTGGGAATACGTGAAACAACATGGCAGTGCACCGGAAAAGGCCTTTGTCGCGACGTTTGCTGCAGACGCAGACACAGCCGAGGCCGCGCCTCCGCCCGCAGGTCCGCTGGAACGCGCAGAAAGCTTGATCGCGGCGAGTCGCAAGGAGCGGGAATTGCTGGCCGATGTCCTCAATGCACTGGGGCCGACGCAGGTGGCGGCACCTTCCGAGGGAATGGTGGGCAATGAAATCGCGGCAAATCAATAGCCAATCGCGACCTTTCTCAGAGGCTGAAAACACAATCTAAAGGTTTTGCCCTTAACCCTTCAGACAGCATGAATTGCGTCGCCAAGGGAGAACCCAATGCAACAGATCTGTCTTGCGTTTTGTCTGATCGGCGCGCTGTTGGTCATGCCGATGCGTCTCGTGCATGCCCGCTCGTTGGACACTGCCGCGATGTGTGAACGCACCGCCGAGCTGGTCGCAGGTGAGACGAAAGTGCCGATCTCTGTGCTCAAAGCGATTTCGCTCACGGAAACCGGACGCAAGCGCGACGGCACCTTTCGGCCCTGGCCCTGGACGGTGAATATGGAAGGGGCTGGGCATTGGTTCGACACCCGTGATGAGGCTCTGCGCTATGTGTTTCGTGAATATAAGCGCGGCGCGCGGAGCTTCGATGTCGGCTGCTTTCAGATCAATTTCAAATGGCATGGCGATCAGTTCGCATCGATCGAGGAAATGTTCGATCCGCTTGCCAACGGGCGCTACGCCGCGCGTTTCCTTCGCGAGCTATATGAAGAATTGGGCGATTGGACGCAGGCCGCCGGTGCCTTTCATTCGCGCACCAAGATACATGCCGACCGCTATTCAAAACGGTTCGCCAGCCTGCGTGAAGGCTTCATCGAGGAAGATAGGAACATGGCGCAGCTGCGGCCAGCGCGGATCCAAGACACAGCGGCGATATCGCCCACACGTTCCTCGCAGGATCTCTCGGACATCCCTGAAATTCCCGATATCGTCTCGGCGCAAAACCCGGTGGTGCCGCCGCGCCGTGCGAATAGCTACCCTCTCCTGATCCGCGATGAGAGCGCGACGCCACGGCTTGGCCATGCCGCGGGCGCATCGCTTTTCGCCTCCGCTCTGGCACGGCGTGCAGAGAAATGACGCCGAGCTTGACCCTGCGCCGGATCTTTCAGCCCACGATCCTTCTTGCGCTGGCCCTGATGGCGATCATCGTGATGATGATCCTGCCCGTGCCCGCATGGGTTCTCGATGTCGGCCTTGCGACATCCTTCGCGCTCGCCATCCTAATTTTCACGGTTACGCTGTTCATCGAGCGCCCTCTGGATTTTTCGGCCTTCCCGACGATCCTGCTTGGCTCGCTGATGCTGCGCCTCTCGCTCAACGTCACCTCCACCAAGCTGATCATTGGCGAGGGGCATACTGGCACAGGCGCCGCTGGGGACGTGATCGAAGGCTTCGCGAATTTCATCATGAGCGGCTCGGTCCTGATCGGGCTTGTCGTGTTCTGCGTGATCCTGATCGTGAATTTTATCGTGATCACCAAGGGCGCGGGCCGGATGGCCGAAGTCGGCGCACGCTTTGCGCTTGATGCGATGCCAGGCAAGCAGCTCGCGATCGACAGCGATATGAATGCGGGCGCGATCGATCACGCCGAAGCGCGCGAGCGGCGCGAACGCGAGCAGGCCGAGACCACCTTCTTCGGCTCGCTCGATGGCGCGTCGAAATTCGTCAAGGGCGACGCTGTGGCGGGCTTGCTGATCACCATGCTCAACCTCGTGATGGGGCTGATCATCGGGACGGCGGTCCACGGAATGCCGATTGGGCGCGCGCTGGAAACCTATGCGATCCTGACGGTCGGCGATGGGTTGGTGAGCCAGATCCCGGCCGTGATCATCTCGATTGCCTCAGCGCTTTTGCTGTCGCGCGGCGGGGCGAAGGGCTCCACCGATCTAGAGATGTTCCGTCAATTGGGCAAATACCCTCCAGCCCTTGCGACGGTCGGCATCTTGATGGGGCTCTTTGGCTTGGTGCCGGGGCTGCCCTTCGTCCCCTTCATGCTGGGCGCTACGATCTTGGGCGGGGCTGCCTATATGTTGGCCCGGAACGAGCGGGCGCGGCTGCGGCGCGAGGCGATGAAGATGCCCGCGCCAGAAAAAGTCGCTCCGAAAAAGTCGCTCGGCGATATGCTCGATGTCGATGATATCCATGTCGAGTTCTCGCCGGATCTGGTCGCGATGGCTCTGGACCCGGCCACCGGGCTGGATGCGCGGATTTCGAATATGCGTAACCATGTGGCTACGAATTTTGGCTTGATCCTCCCTGAGATCCGGCTGACCGACGATGCGACGCTTGGGCCGGGCGGCTACCGGATCCGCATTCAGGGCGTCGAGCAGGCGCGAGACCGGCTTTACCCGGAGCGCGTTCTGGCGCTGATCGCCGACAATCGCGAGATCCTGCCCGAAGGGCCCGAGGTGCGCGAGCCGGTCTTTCAGGCGCCCGCGCGCTGGGTGTCGGCGGACACGCAGGAAGAGGCGGCTCTGGCGGGCTCGACCGTTGTCAGCCCGACCGAAGTTCTGGCCACCCATCTGCTGGAGGTGATCAAGGCGAATTTCGCGCGTCTGATGACACAGCGGGCCTTGCGGCGGTTGCTCGACGAGGTGGTCAACCTTTCGGATCCCGCTCGTGCCCAAGCCAATCGCCGCGTGCTCGAGGAACTCGTCCCTGACAAGGTGCCGGTCGATCTGCTTCTTGCAGTGTTGCGGTTGCTGCTTGAGGAACGGGTGTCGATCCGCAACCTTTTGCTGATCATCGAAGCGATCGCGGAGGTGCGCAGCCTGCCGACGCCCGAGGCGATCTGCGAACATGTGCGGCAACGGCTGGGCTTTCAGCTTGTGGCAGAGCTGCGCCGCGAAGATGGAACGATCCCGCTCATTCAACTGGCGCCCGAATGGGAGGAGACCTTCGGCACCTATACGGTCGGGGAGCGCGGGGCGGGTGATGTTGCCTTGCCGCCCGAGATGTTCAATCGGCTGGCGGGCAATATCGCCGAGCGGCTGTCCGTGGCCGGGCAAAGCGGGATCTTCCCAGCGCTGGTCGCATCGGGACGGCGGCGGCGGTTTCTGCGCACGGTGCTCAGCGCGAAAGGGATCGCGGCCCCGGTGCTCAGCTTTGAAGAGATCGGATTGGACGCGCGCCCCGCGATGGTCGGGATGGTGGCCGCATGACCGAGGCGCTCGTGCAGCTTCTCGATGGCAGTCGGGCCGCGCTGTTTCTGGGCTTCGTGGTGCTATTGCGCGTGGGCGGTCTGGTGGCGCTCGCCCCGGGCGTTGGAGAGCAAGCCGTGCCGGCGCGCATCAAAACCATGATCGCGCTGGGCCTTACCGTGCTCGTGATGCCCGCGCTTGCGACCGATCTGGCCCCCTTGCGCAGCCGTGAGGGCATACCGTTCTGGATGCTCTCTGAGCTCATGATCGGGCTGTTTCTTGGGCTGGGGCTGCGCGCCTTCGTGTTCGCGCTTCAGGTGGCGGGGACGATTGCCGCGCAGGCGACATCGCTGTCGCAACTGCTTGGCGGGATGGGCGGCGAGCCGCAGCCCGCCGTGGGAAACCTCTTGCTGATCGCGGCCATTGCTTTGCTGATGAAGCTGGGATTTGCCGTGCATCTAACCGCGTTTCTGATCGGCTCTTACGATGTGCTCCCCGCAGGGGCGTGGCCCGATGCCGGCGCGTTGCGGATGTGGGGCGTCTCGGGGATCGCGCAGAGTTTCGTGCTGGCCTTCATGATCGCCGCACCCTTCGTGATTACTGGCCTGATTTACAATGTGGCCCTTGGCGCGATCAACCGTGCGATGCCACAGCTTATGGTCGCTTTCGTCGGGGCGCCTGCGCTGACGGCGGGTGGCTTGATGCTTTTGGCCATCGCGCTGCCCGGCGGGATCGTCCTGTGGCATGAGGCGATCCGCGACTTTCTGGGCAACCCGTTCGTGGTGCCTCCATGAGTGAGGAAGACGCCGCCGAAAAGGAATATGAACCGACCGAGCACAAGCTGACAGAGGCCCGCCGGAAGGGCGATCTTGTGCGCTCGAGCGAAATCGCGGTGGCGGCGGTCTATGGCGGCTTCCTGCTTGCGATCGCTGCCGTGGGGCATGTCGCGCTTGAGCAGTTCGGGTCGCGCGCAATGGTGATGCTCGATCGCGCCGACAGCCTGTCGAAAACCATTTTTTCGGGCGGGAGCGCTTTGGGGATGGGCGCGATGTTCTCGATGCTCGCGCCGGTCGCTCCGTTCCTGCTGGGGCCGCTGATTGCCGCCTTGGTCGCCTATTGGGCGCAGCGCGCCATCGTGGCCGCCCCCGAGAAGCTGCAACCCAAGCTCAGCCGCATCAATCCAATGGCGAATGCCGTGCAGAAATTCGGACGCAACGGTCTGTTCGAATTCGCGAAAAGCACGGTGAAGCTCATCGTGATCTCGGTCGTTCTGGCGTTTTATCTGCGGGCCAAATTGGACGAGATCCTCGTGAGCCAGCGTCTGTCTCCGGGGCAGTCCAGCGGGATGCTGATGGAGATGATCGTCGAATTTCTCGCACTTGTCACGGGGCTCGCGGCCCTGATGGGGGCGGTCGATTACTTCTGGCAGCGTGCCGATTTTCTGCGCCGCAACCGGATGAGCCGCAAGGAACTCATGGATGAGATGAAGCAATCAGAAGGCGATCCGCATCTCAAGGGCCAGCGTCGCCAACGCGGTATCGAGATTGCGACAGGTCAGACATTGCGTAATGCGGCTCAGGCCGATGTGATCATCGTCAACCCGACGCATTATGCCGTGGCTCTGAAATGGGATCGCGAAAGTGGCCGCGCGCCGACCTGCGTGGCCAAAGGCATGGATGCGCTGGCCGCACGGATCCGCGAGATCGCGGCGGAATCAGGCGTGCCGATTCATTCCGATCCACCGACCGCGCGTGCGCTCTATGCCGTGGTTGAGGTCGGCGAGGATATCCGGCCCGAACATTACAAGCCCGTGGCCGCAGCGATCCGCTTTGCCGAGAAGATGCGCGCGCGGGCGGGCCGTCGGAGATCATGATGAACAAGCGCCGCCAACTCAGCCGCCTCACGGATCTGGCGCAGATACATCGGATGGTGGCGCTGAGCGGGTTTGCAGCGCTCGCGCGCGAGCGTCAGGCAATCGAGGCGCAGCGCGAGGCTTTGGCCGCAGAGCAACGCAGCGCCCGAAAATCTGCGGCGGCCAGTCCTGAGACCGCCATTGCCGCTGCGCGCTTTGACACCTTTGTGCACAACCGGACGGAGCAGATTACAGACGAACTCAAAGCGGGCGCCCCTCGCTTTGAGGGCGCCCGCGATGCGGCTGCGCGCGCCGTGGGGCGGCACGCGGCACTTGTCAAACTTGCGAAACGGCAAAACCCTTAGGCGGGGTGCGGCGTGCTCAGGTGTCCTGACGCACGATGTCCGAGATGAGGATAGCGATCACTTGGTCGCCAAGGATGCTTTGTGCGGTCTCGCGGAGAGACATGCGCAGCCGATCCATCGTGGCCGCGCCGGTGAAATCACCGGCGAAGCCACCAACATTGGCGTGGTCGAACAGAACTTGCAGGAATGCATCGCGCAGTTTGGGTTCGGCGCGATAGACGGCCTCGGTCCCACCGACCCGGACTTCAAGGCCAAGCGACAGGAGCACAAGCGAGCTTACCTTGCCAGAGGTCACGACGGGCACGATGAATTGGTTGTTCAGTTTGACAAATTCCGTGGTGGCTTCGCCTTCTTCTTCGCCCGGGGGCAAGCTTTGCAGATCGTGATCGGTCTGCACCGGTCCGCACTCGGCCAGCGCCTCGGGGTCGGGCGGGGGCGGGCGCAGGAAATAGCCCGCCCCGCCACCCCCCGCGAGCCCGACAAGCGCCAGGAGAATCGGTATGAGTTTGCCCATCGAACGTCCCCTTAGAATGGCAGCAGGATATCGGTGATCTGTTGGCCATAGCGCGGCTGCTGCACGTCGCTGATCTGGCCGCGCCCGCCATATGAAATCCGGGCGCCGGCGATCTTGTCATAGGTGATCTCGTTTTGGCGGCTGATATCCTCGGGCCGGACAAAGCCGCTTACCACCAGCTCACGCACCTCGTAATTCACCCGGACCTCTTGGCTGCCCTGGATGCGCAAGACGCCGTTTGGCAGCGTCTCGATGATGGTAACCGCGACGCGCAGAGTGAGCTTTTCATTGCGCGAGACAGAGCCGTCCCCGCGATAGGATGAGCTGGAATTGGTCGAGACCGCATCAGCCATCGAGGCCCCGTCTGGCAGCACCTTGTCCAGACGTTGCGGAATGCCCAGCAAGGAGGGGATGCCAAGGCTTTCCGAGCCCGAGCGCGACCGTCCGCTGGAATTGGAAATCTCTGCCTTGTCGTCGATCTCGATAACGACCGTCATGATATCCCCGCGCTGGGCGGCGCGCCGGTCGCCCAAAAGCGAGTTGCGCGATCCCGACCAAAGCGAGGCATCCTGCGTGGGGCGCCGCCGCTCTATCTCGACCGGCATTGCCACGCTCGACATCGCGAAGAACTCGTTGCCGCTTTCCACAGGCGTGAAGCCCGGCTCTTTTCCGACATTCTCGAGACGCCCGCAGGACGCCATCGCAAGCACCAAAAGCAGCGCGCGCAGTTTCATGGCATGGGTCTCCTCACTGGGTGACATAAGCGGCGCCGTCCTTGGCAAGCCGGGCGTTGACGGTGGCTTTCGAGGCGGCGTTCATCACGCGGATCGTCTCGCCGATCCCGGCGCGCTCCAATGCGCGCCCCTCGGTGCGGATCGTCAGCCCGCCCTTGAGAAAGATGAGAGGTAAAAACTGGTTGCGCTCTACGATGGCGGGCTTGCCGAGATCGCTGATACGGATCGGGCGCCCGGCATAAAGCGTGACGCGCGTCTCAAGTCCGACGACCTCTGCGGGCTCTGTAAACGTGCCTGCACGCGTGCCCGGTTCGACCTGAACATCCTCGGCTGCCAGCACGGTTTGCGCGCGGATCGTGCGCGCCGCGACCAGTTGCTCGGCCCATCCGGGTGTCGCTGCGGCACAAAGGGCCCAGCACAGGGTGAGGCGTAACATCAGCGCACCTGAGTCGTTGCGCCGAGCATCTGGTCGGCGGCGGTGATCACCTTGGCGTTGAGCTCATAGCCACGTTGCGCCTTGATCAACTCGGTGATTTCGCGGACGGGATCGACAGAGCTTTCCTCCAGATAGCCCTGCCGCAGCGTGCCCAGCCCGTCCTGTCCCGGCGTGGCGACCACCGGCGGACCGGAGGCCCCGGTTTCCAGAAATGTGTTCGACCCGATCGCCTCAAGACCTTTTTCATTGGTGAAGTTCGCCAGCGTGAACTGCCCCAGAAGCTGCGGCTGCACCTGATCATTGAAATAGGCATACATCTCGCCATCGGCATTGATCGCGATGGCGCGGGCATCTGCGGGGATCGTGATATTCGGCACGACTGGAAAGCCGTCCGACGTCACAACCTGCCCGTCAGCCGAGCGTTTGAGACCGCCATCGCGGGTATAGGCCGAGATCCCCGACGGCAGCGTGATCTCCAGATAGCCGCTCCCGTCGATCGCGACATCCAGATCGCCGCCCGTGGCGGTGAGCGAGCCCTGCGCCAGCGTCACCGTCACCGCAGTGGGACGCACGCCCAGACCAAGCTGCACGCCCGCCGGGATTTGCGTGCCATCGGTGGCATTGATCGTGCCGGGTCGCGTCATTTGCTGATAATGCAGATCGGCAAACTCGGCGCGCCGCGTGTTGTAGCCCGTGGTCGACATGTTCGCGAGGTTGTTCGAGATCACCTCGACCCGCATTTGCTGGGCACTCATTCCCGAGGCTGCGATTTGAAGGGCGCGCATGGCTGTCTCCTGATGTTAGCGACCCAGCGTCGTGATGACGCCGCGGATGCGTTCATCCTCTCGGTCGAGGAATTTCTGGCCCAGCTCATAGGCGCGCTGGACCTCGATCATGCGGGAAATCTCGGTGATCGGATCGACATTCGACTCCTCCCGATATCCCTGCAAAAGCGTGGCCTGCTCGACCGGTTCTGCCCCGGCCTCAGTGCTGAAGCGGGTCCCGCCGACATGGCGCAGCCCGGCTGGATCGGTGGGAAGGAACACCCCGACCTGAGCAATCGGATTGCCCTGGGCCGAAAGCGTGCCGTCGGGGGCAAGGGCGATATCACCCACCCCGCCGGGCACCGCGATGGCCGTGCCACCCGGATCAAGCAGACGGTAGCCATCGGGTGTCAGCAGCTCGCCTTCGGGGGAGGGGATGAAGCTACCCGCGCGGGTCAATTGGTTGCCCTGCGGGGTCTCGATCATGAAGAACCCCTCGCCCTCAATGGCGAAGTCAAAGGCATTGCCGGTCTGGGTGAGCCCGCCTTGCGTCAGATCGATCTCACGCCCGCGCGCATCGGCCATCGACAGCGAGGGTTCCTGCGCCTGCAGCGCGGCCACATGCTCTGCGAAGATCACCCCTTCGCGGCGAAACCCGGTGGTTGAGGCATTGGCGATATTGTTGGCCACGACGCGCATTTCCTGCATCAAGCCGGACTGGCGGTTCAACGCGGCATAGATGGAGTTGTCCATAGGTCAGATCTCCGCAATCAAAGGCACGAGCGTCTGGGTGAAGAAATCGACCAGCGCATCGGACATGAATGACATCGACACCCAGAACACGATCAGCATCGCACCGACCTTCGGCACGAAGGTCAGCGTCATTTCCTGCACCGAGGTCAGCGCCTGAAAGAGACCGATGGTGACGCCTGCGATGAGGGCGACACCCAGCAGCGGGGCCGAGATCATCACGGCGATCCAAAGGCCCTGCCGCAGCGTGTCGAAGAAGACGGCTTCCTGCATCAGACCGGCATCCTGAGAATTTCCTGATAGGCCTCGACGACCTTGTTGCGTACGGTCACGGCGGTCTCGACGGCCAGCTCTGTCTGGGCGAGCGCCTGCACCAGCGCATGCGGATCAGCGCCGCCGGTCATCGCGGCTTTCGCGGTCTCCTCACCGTGTTGAAGCGTCTCTGCAAAGGAGCCGGCAACTTGCCAGAACGCAGAGCCAGCCTGCCCGGCCGCTTGCGACTGCGGGGCCGCAGCGGCGCGGGCGTTGGCATAGCTTTGCGATGCAAGAGAGGTGTTGAAATCCATTCTGGAAGTCCTCTTTGTTAACGGCGAAGCAACTCGAGCAGGGACGACGACATTTGCCGCGCCTGATCGAACATCTTGAGATTCGCCTCGTAGCTGCGTTGCGCTTCGCGCGCGTCAGCGATTTCGACCACCAGATCGACATTAGAGCCGTTGTAGTAGCCGGTTTCATCGGCCATCGGGTGGCCGGGGTCGTAGATGCGAGAGAGCTCTCGCCGGTCAAGCTGGACGGATCCGAGCGTCACCTCTCCGGTGCGCGTGCCGCCATCGAAGACCTGCTCGAACGCGGCGGTCTTGCGGTGATAGCCGGGCGTGTCGGTATTCGCGATGTTCTCAGATACATGGCGCAGGCGCATCGCTTGCGCTTTCATGCCGGAGGCAGAGCTGCTCAGGGCGCTGGAAAAATCTCCCATGATCAAGCCCTCCCGAGTGAGGCGCGCAGGACGGTCATTGTGGATCTGTAGATCGCGAGGGCCTGATCGTGCTGGCGTTTCACATCAATCGCCTTGACCATTTCGTCTTCGAGCGAGACGGCATTGCCATTGGGCGACATCACCCCGGGATTGGCGCGATCCGCCAGCCCGACCGTGACGCTGTGATCGGCGCCGATATGGCCCGCGCGGGTCGAACGCATGCCCGAGGCTGCCTCGCTTTGATACAGCTCTGAGAATGCGGGCAGGTCGCGGGCCATGTAGCCCGGCGTGTCCGCATTCGCGATGTTTTGCGCCACCGCATTTTGCCGGGCGGAGGCATGCACTGCCATCGCACTGGCCATCTGTAATGTTTCAAGTTTCTCAAACACCGGGGCTTCTCCTCCGAGATATCAACCAAGCCTTAAGGGCGAATCACTTAAGAAAACGTTGCGAGAACATCGGGAGAGGCAGATTGGCTTTCACAGGATTCGACACGCTGCGCGCCGAGCTGCGCACGTTGAGCATCGCCCAACCCATCGGTCGGGTGACGCAGGTGGGGCAGGGCATCATTGAGGTCAGCGGTCTGACCCAAAGCGCGACTTTGGGGGACCGCGCCCGGATCAGATGCAGCACCGGGCGCGAGATCGGGGCGGAGGTGCTGTCGCTCGCGCGCGGCTCGCTCAGCCTGCTGCCCGACGGGGCGGCGGATGGTGTGGCCATCGGCGACGAGGTTGCCTTGCAAAACCAAGGTGCCATTTCGCCCGATGACAGCTGGATCGGGCGCATCGTCGATCCGTTCGGCACGGCGCTCGACGGTCGGCCTCTGGCGAAGGGCCCGGTGGAGCGCGGCCTGCGCGCGGCACCCCCTGCGGCGGCCCGGCGCAAGCGTCTGGGGGCGCGGCTGACGACCGGAATGGCGGCATTCGACACACTTTTGCCCTTGGTGCGCGGCCAGCGGATCGGCCTCTTTGCGGGCTCTGGTGTCGGGAAATCATCGCTTCTGGCGAATTTCGCGCGCGGCGTGCAGGCCGATATCGTGGTGATCGCGCTGATCGGCGAGCGCGGGCGCGAGCTGCGCGAATTCGTCGAAAAAACGCTCGGCCCCGAAGGGATGGCGCGGGCGGTGATTGTCGCTGCGACCTCGGATCAATCACCGCTGGTGCGCAGGCGTTGCGCATGGGCGGCAATGGCCGTGGCAGAGCATTTTCGCGATCAGGGCCGCCATGTGCTGTTTCTCGCAGATTCGGTGACCCGCTTTGCCGAGGCGCATCGCGAAGTCGCGCTGGCGGGGGGAGAGCCTGCAAGCCTGCGCGGCTATCCACCTTCGACCTCCTATCAGATCATGGCGCTGGGCGAACGTGCAGGGCCCGGGCTTGAGGGGGCGGGCGACATCACGGCGGTCTTCTCGGTGCTGGTGGCCGGTTCGGATATGGACGAACCCGTGGCCGATATCCTGCGCGGTGTGCTGGATGGCCATGTCGTTCTGGAGCGCGAAATCGCAGAGCGCGGGCGCTTTCCGGCGATCAATCTGCTGCGCTCGGTCTCGCGCTCTCTGCCTGATGCGGCTAGCCCCGAGGAGAACCATTTGATCGGACAGGCCCGTGCGCTTCTGGGCGCCTATGATCGCGCGGAGATGATGATTCAGGCTGGCCTCTATGCGCCAGGATCGGATCAGATGATTGACGCTGCGATCAGGGTCTGGCGCGATCTGGACAGCTTCCTTGCAGCGCCAGCACCAATGGGCACGGCCGATAGTTTTTCACAGCTATCTGACGTGCTTAGCCAAGCCAAACTTTAGAGAAACCGATCCCAAATCAGCTTGATCGCCAGCAAAGAGGATGTCCCCACCAGCAGCGGTTTGATCAGCCGCGCGCCGATCCGCATGGCCAGCAGCGACCCAAGTCGCGCCCCGGCGATCTGCGCCACGCCCATCGCCAGCCCCAAAGCCCAAAGCGGCGATCCCATGGCAATGAACCCCACGAGCCCGCCAATGTTTGAGGCAAAATTCAGAAGCTTGGTATGGGCGGTCGCACGCAACACGCCATAGCCTGCCAGCATCACGAAGCCGATCATAAAGAAGGAGCCGGTTCCCGGTCCGATCAGCCCGTCGTAAAACCCGATCAGCGGCACGAAAGTGGCGGTGAAAAGTGCCGGTTTGATCCGCTCGACCCGGTCGGTATCGTCCAGCCCGGGGCGCAGCGCGAAGAAGGCAGCGATCGCGATCAGCACGAAGGGCAGGGCGTTTTGCAAGCTATCGGTCGGGATGACCGAGACCAGCAAGGCACCGGCCAGCCCGCCCAGAAACGAGACCGCAGCGGCGGGCAATTGCTTGCGCAGATCGACCCGCCCCGAGGCCGCATAGGACAGCGCCGAGGTCGCAGCCCCAAAGGTGCCCTGCACCTTGTTGGTCGACAGCGCCTGCAACGGCGGCACGCCGGCGAGCAAGAGCGCGGGCACGGTGATCAGCCCGCCGCCTCCGGCGATCGCATCAACGATACCGGCCACAAATGCCGCGAGTATCAGCATCGCGACCAACTCATAGCCAAGCTCGAACATGCGCCGTCTCCCTCGATGATCCCGATCGCTTCCTCTCTGCAATCGCGCCGGTTGTAAAGTCTGCACGGTTGCTTCGCGCGCGGGGCTGGGGCTATCTGGAGCCAACCCGGGCCCTGCCCGCATGAGGGCCCACCCGCACGAGGCCCCGCCCGCACAAGGATTGACCCCGCACAAGGATTGACGATGCAAGACCTGCTTTCGACACGCCGCCCGTCGCCGCGCGCGACCGGGAGCCGCCCGTGATCGGCGCGGCCCGCTATTCCGGGTTGGCGGCCTATGTGAGGCCCGCGCAGGCGCGCTGCGAGATATCGCGTACCCTGCTCGGGCTCGTCTTCATCGCAGCAATCTACCTTGTTGCGAGCTGGGCATTGCTGATCGTGCTGGGGCAAGCCGTAGCGCCACGGCACTTGACGCGGCTACTCAGCGAGATCGCATCCGGTTCCAGTCCGCGCGGGCTTGTCATCCTTCTGTCCAGCTTTCTGCCGCTTCTATGTGGCGTGATCTTTGTGACCCGGTGGTGGCACAGGCGCTCTGCCGTGACCCTCCTTGGCCCCGGTGCGTGGCGCTCGGCGCGCGCGGTTTTTCCCAGCGTCTTGGGTGCCGGGTTGGTTTGCGCGGCGCTGGCGCTTTTTGATGGCAATGTCGGGCGCTCGACGCCGCTGGCGATCATGCTGGCGTGGTTGCCCCTGTCGCTGCCGATGCTGGCAATTCAGATCTCTGCCGAAGAGGTTCTGTTTCGCGGCTACCTGTTGCAGCAACTCGGCGCGCGCTGGCGCAGCCGCTGGGTGTGGATGGGGGTGCCCTCCGCCTTGTTTGGCCTGCTGCATTACGACAGTGCGGGATTTGGCAGCAGCGCATGGTTGCTGGTGCTCTGGGCCTTCGCGTTCGGCTGCCTCGCGGCCGATTTGACCGCGCGAACGGGCAATCTCGGAGCCGCCCTCGTGCTCCATCTCGTCAACAACGCCACCTCGATGCTCTTTGTGGGCTTTTACGGCGATCTCGACGGGCTGGCGCTCTACACCATCGTGATCAACGCCCGCGATGCCGCCGTGCTTGTGCCGTGGCTGCTGGTCGATGCGCTCACCTTGTTCATAAGTTGGCTTGTGATCCGGCTGATCTTGCGGGTCTGATTGCAATTCCCCTAAGCTGTCGCTATCTCAGGCCAACGCCACATCAGAACAGCTCAGGGGCCACCCGATGAACTGGATCACCAATTACGTCCGCCCACGGATCAACTCGTTATTTTCACGGCGCGATACGCCCGAGAATCTTTGGACGAAATGCCCCGAATGCGGGACGATGCTGTTCCACCGCGAACTGTCGGACAATCTTAATGTCTGCTCCAATTGCGATCACCACCTCGCGATCACGCCGCGCCAGCGCTTCGGAGCGCTCTTTGACGGCGGCGTCTTCTCCGAGGTGAAGGTCCCCGAAGCGATTGCCGATCCGCTGCATTTCAAGGACCAGAAACGCTATCCCGACCGGATGAAGGCCGCCCAACGCGCCACCGGCGAAAAAGAGGCGATGCTGGTCGCCGAAGGTGAGATCGGGCGCACGCCCGTGGTCGCGGCCTGTCAGGACGCCTCCTTCATTCTGGGCTCGATGGGCATGTATGTGGGCAATGCCTTCCTTGCGGGGGCAGAGCGCGCGGTCAAACTCAAACGCCCCTTCATCGTGTTCTCGGCAGCCGGCGGGGCGCGGATGCAAGAGGGCATCCTGTCGCTCATGCAGATGCCGCGCACCACGATTGCGGTGCAGATGCTCAAAGAGGCAGGCCTGCCCTATATCGTGGTTCTGACCCACCCGACGACGGGCGGGGTCACGGCCTCCTATGCGATGCTGGGCGATGTGCAAATCGCCGAACCCAATGCGCTGATCTGCTTTGCCGGGCCGCGCGTGATCGAACAGACGATCCGCGAAAAACTGCCCGAGGGCTTCCAGCGCGCCGAATATCTGCTTGATCATGGGATGCTCGACCGGGTGACTCACCGCATGAAAATGCGTGAGGAACTCGTCACGATCCTGCGCATGCTAATGGGCATGCCCCCGGCTGTAGCAGGCGATTTGCCCGCGCCCGCCCCACCTGAGGTTGAACCCGTCGTCCCCGCGCCGGAACCGGCGCCCGAGGTCTTGGAGGGTGATGAGGCCAAGACCTGATCTCTTCCTCTTGATCCAAATATCCCAGGCGTGAATTCGGCGGTAGCCGAAGAGGGGGTTGCGCCCCCTCGGTGCCCGAGCTCCCTCTTTCATGACAGGTCCGGCCATGTCCGACGCTTCCGACCAGATCCTTGCACGGCTGATGGGGCTGCACCCGAAGGTGATCGACCTCTCGCTCGACCGGATGGAGCACTTGCTGGCCGCGCTCGATCATCCCGAGCGCAAGATCCCCCCGGTGATCCACATCGCGGGCACCAATGGCAAAGGCTCGACTCAGGCGATGATTCGCGCGGGTCTCGAGGCGGCGGGCCAGCGCGTGCATGCCTATACATCGCCCCATCTCGCCCGGTTCCACGAGCGCATCCGGCTGGCGGGCTCTCTGATCCCCGAGGCCGATCTCGCGGCAATCCTCGATGAATGCGAAGCGGCCAATGATGGCGCGCCGATCACCTTTTTCGAGGTGACGACCGCTGCGGCGTTTCTGGCCTTTTCGCGGGTCGAGGCCGATTACACCCTGCTCGAAGTCGGCCTCGGCGGGCGGCTCGATGCGACCAATGTGATCGAGACCCCCGCGCTCACCATCATCACGCCGGTCTCGATCGACCATCAGCAATTTCTTGGCGAGACCCTGCCCGAGATCGCGGGCGAAAAGGCGGGCATCCTCAAGCGCCGCGTGCCGGTCATCGTGGGGCCGCAGCAAGAGCCAGCGCTCGAGGTGATCGAGGCGCGTGCGCAAAAGCTGGGCGCGCCGATTGCAGCGCACGGCCAGCACTGGCAGGTCTGGGAAGAGCGGGGGCGGCTGATCTTTCAGGATGAAACCGGGCTGCTCGATCTGCCTTTGCCGAACCTGCCCGGGCCGCATCAGGTGCTCAACGCGGGGGCGGCTTTGGCGGCGCTGCGCCAGTTGGGCTTTGATGAGAGCGCCTGCGAGGCGGCGGTGACGCGCGCACGATGGCCCGCGCGCATGCAGCGCCTGCGCCAAGGTCCGCTGCCAGAAGCAGCCCCCGAGGCCGAGATCTGGCTGGATGGCGGGCACAATCCGGCGGCGGGCGAGATGCTGGCCCAGACGCTTGCGCGATTGCCGCAGCGCCCGACCTATCTGATCTGCGGCATGCTCAACACCAAGGATGTGACGGGCTATCTAAAGCCGTTGGCGGCCCATGCGGCGGGGCTCTTTGCCGTGTCGATCCCCGGAGAGGCCAATACGCTGCCCGCCGAGACGACAGCGGCCGCCGCAGAAGCCGTGGGGATGTCTGCGGCACCCTCCGCCTCCGTGGGCATGGCGCTGGCCACCATCGTGGCGCGCGACCCGCAGGCGCGGGTGCTGATCTGCGGTTCGCTCTATCTTGCGGGCCGGGTGCTGCAGGAAAACGGCTGATCCTGCACATGCGCTCACCTCTTGTGCGCAGGCTTGGGGTTCGCCCCGGCGCGCCCAGACATTACCTTGTGGCGCAGAGACAAAAGGAGACGCATCTTGATCGAATTCGGCATCGACACGTTCGGAGACATTACCCGCGACGCAAACGGGCTGCGTAGCCCTGCGCAGGTAATCCGCGACACGCTGGCCGAGGGCGAATTGGCCGAGCAGGTCGGGCTGGATTACATCGGGCTGGGTGAGCATCACCGTCCCGATTTCGCGATCTCGACGCCGGAGCCGATCATGGCCGCCATTCTCGCGCGGACCGAGAAGATCCGGGTCGGCACCTCGGTCACCGTTCTCTCATCAGACGATCCTATCCGGGTGTTTCAGCGGTTTTCCACGCTTGATGCGCTGGCGCCGGGACGCCCCGAAGTCACGATCGGCCGGGGCTCCTTTACCGAGAGCTTCCCGCTTTTCGGTCTCGCGCTTGATGATTACGAGGTCCTGTTCGAAGAAAAATCCCAGATGTTCCATCAGCTTGTGACGCAGGAAAAGGTCAGCTTCGAAAGCCGGTTCCGCCCGCCGCTGAAATCCGTCACCGTGCATCCGCGCCCCGAGCAGCCGCTGCGGGTCTGGCGCGGAGTGGGCGGCAGTCCTCAATCGGTGATCGAGACGGCTGCGATGGAAATGAACCTGATGCTCGCGATCATCGGCGGCGATGCGGCGCGGTTTGCCCCGCTTGTCGATCTCTACAAACGCGCCCATGAGCAGCTCGGCACGAAACCGGGCGTGATCGGCGTTCATTCGCCCGGCCATATCGCAGAGACTGACCAACAGGCCCAAGACGAGTTTTTCCCGGGCTATCAGAAGATGCATGCGATGATCGGTGCGTCGCGCGGCTGGCCGCCCCTGCGCCGCGAGCAGTTCGAGGCCGAGATCGCGCATGGATCGCTTTATGTCGGCAGCCCCGAGACGGTCGCGGCCAAGATCGCCAGCACCATCAAGGCGCTCGATCTGACGCGGTTCACGCTGAAATACTCCGCAGGCCAGCAAGACCCGGCGACCCTGCGCAAGACGATTGAGCTATATGGCACCAAGGTTGCGCCCCGCGTGCGCGACCTGCTTGGCTGACCAGCGCGCTCAGACTGAGCCGCGCGGCATCGGGGTGCGGCCCTCGCGATAGGGTGTCCAATCCTCGATATGCGGGTAGTAGCGCTTGCGCCACGCCCGCACGCGCGGGTTCATCCGTCGCCGCCACAGCGGTGGGATCATCGCCAGCGCGGTCATGCCGGGATAGCCGAAGGGCAGTTGCGGCGCCTCCTCGGCATCATAGGTCTGCAAAAGCGGGAAGCGCCGGTCGGGTTTGTAATGGTGATCCGAATGGCGTTGCAGATTGATCAGCAGCCAGTTCGATGCGGTGTGATCGGCATTCCAGCTATGGCGCGGCAGGACATGCTCGTAGCGCCCCTCGCCCAAGTATTCGCGCGTCAGCCCGTAATGCTCGACGTAATTCGTCAGCTCAAGCTGCCAGATCGCGAAGATGGCTTGCAGCACGAACAGTCCCAGTCCCGCCCAGCCGCCAATCGCGAAGGCCAGCGCCAGCGCGGTCAGTTGCAGCGCGCCGTAGCGCCAAAACGGGTTCGAGCGGTGCCAGACCGGGCGCTTCGCCCGCGCGAGTTTCAAACGCTCCGCCCGCCATGCCGAGGCGGGACATTCTCGGATCACCCGCCAGAAAAACCGGTGAAACCCTTCATTGTAGCGCGCAGAGACCGCATCGCGTGGCGTGCCGACCCACAAGTGATGGACCAGCAGATGCTCGGTGCGGAAATGGGAATAGAGCACGCTGGCCAGCAACAGATCACCCAGCCAGCGCTCCATCCGGTTTTTTTGATGGAGCAGCTCATGGGCATAGACGATCCCGATCGTCCCCGAGATCACGCCCACGCCGAACATCAGCGCCACGATCTCAAACCCGTTGAGATCCGCGCCATGTGTCACCCACCAGATCGTGCCGTAGATCACCGCGATCTGAATCGGCCACCAGATCAGCGTGATGGCACGGTACCAGCCCAGCGCGTCCTCGGGGGTTTCCGTATCGGGCTGATCCTCGTTGCGGCCCAGCAGCGTGTCGAGCATGGTCACCAGCCACCACGCATAGGCGGGCAGCAAGATCAGCGTCCAGCCCCCGAACCACGCCTCGATGACCACAAGTGGCACGGTGCCAAGCGAAAGCCAGAACGGGAGGGCGTGACCGGGGCGGCGTAACTCTTCGCGGTTTGACATTCTGGCCTCAATTCTGTGCGCACGGATATGATAGCGTGGGATTACTCCGGCACAATCATCCAGACAGCGGCAGATCAGCGCTTTGCGCCGCGTCCCACACCTTGCGCATCAAGGTCGGCAGATCGCCGGGCGCAAACTGGGCGCGCGCCGTGAAATCGTTCCCCTCCACCTGCGCAGTGAGCACGCGCAGGTGGAGGTGGAAATGCGTGAACGTGTGGCGCACCTCGGCGGGGGCTTCACGCCAATCGGCCTCAAATGGCGGGGCTGGGCTGGGGGTCTCTGACCAGTCCGAGCCGGGAAAGCCCAGCGTGCCGCCCAAAAGCCCCTTGTCGGGCCGGCGTTCCAGCAGCACATCGCCCGCCGCATTCACCGCGACATAGGCAAAGCCGTGCCGCGTGGGTTTGGGCTTTTTCGCAGCTTTGCGCGGCAGATCGGCGGCGATGCCCTGCGCTTGCGCCGCACATGCGCCAATCAGCGGGCAGATCGCGCAGGCGGGATTGCGGGGCGTGCAGATCGTGGCGCCCAGATCCATCATGGCCTGCGCAAAATCGCCCGGACGCTGGTCCGGGGTGATCTGGGCGGTCAACTCGGTCAGTTCCGGCTTGGCTGTGGGCAGCGGCGTCTGCACGGCGAACAGCCGCGAGACGACGCGCTCGACATTGCCATCCACGACAGGCACCGGCGCGTCAAAGGCGATCGCGGCGATGGCGCCTGCGGTATAGGGGCCGATCCCGGGCAGCTTTTGCAACTCGGGGGCGGTTTGGGGAAATTGCCCGCTCAGCTCATCGGCCACGACGCGGGCGCATTTGAGAAGATTGCGCGCCCGTGCGTAATACCCAAGCCCGGCCCATTGCGCCATGACATCGGCATCCTCGGCCGCCGCTAACGCTGCGACATCGGGCCAGCGTTCGGTGAAGCGATGGAAATAGTCGCGCACGGCGGCCACGGTGGTTTGCTGAAGCATCACCTCGGAGAGCCAGACCCGGTAGGGATCGGGGCGCATGCCGCCTGCACGATCCGCCGGAGACACCCGCCAAGGCATCACGCGGGCATGGGCATCGTACCATTTCAGCAGGCTTCCGCCGATTGGGCCTTTACCGTCACGCAAACTTTATGCTCCCCTCTTTTACACCTGTTGGCCAGCACCGATGTGCTGCTTAGTATGACCGCGATCAAGAGGAACCCTGCCTGCAATGCGCGCAAAACACCATAACGGCAAGCCCGACAGGCGGATGCGTGGCTTTGAAACCGCAGGCGGTCTGCTGCGCACGCGGATTCGCGAAGTGGGCGAGGCGCGCGGCTTTGCGGTCTCGCGTTTGCTGACCCATTGGGCCGAGGTCGTCGGGCAGGATCTGGCGGCCCAGACCCGCCCGGTCAAGATCGGCTATTCCAAGGGCGGGCTTGGGGCGACGCTGACTTTGCTGACCACCGGCCCTGCCGCGCCGATGGTTCAGATGCAACTGCCGCAGATCCGCGAGAAGGTGAATGCCTGCTACGGTTACAACGCGATTTCGCGCATCTCGCTGACGCAAACCGCGCCGACCGGCTTTGCCGAAGGTCAGGCGCAATTCACCCCAGCGCCGAAACCCGCCCCCAAGGCTCCCGACCCGAAAATTCTCCGGGCCGCAGAACGCACCACGGAGGGTTGCGCGAATGCCGAGCTAAAATCGGCGCTGGAAACACTGGCAAGAAACGTTCTAACGAGGTCCGCGGAACGGGCCGCGCAGAAGAAAGGCTGATTCATGAGCAAAACTCTTACGATCCTAGGCGGTTTGGCCGTTGCGGGTGTTCTCGGTGCCGGTGGTTGGTATGCCAGCCAGCATAGCGAGGCGAGCCTGATCACGGCAGCGCAGGCGCAAGAGGCCACTGCCGATACGAAAGACGTCCAAACCTTGCCCGACGTGGTGCTGGGTCAGGAAGATGCGCCGGTCACCGTGATCGAATATGCGTCCTTCACCTGTCCGCATTGCGCACATTGGCATGAGACCGAATTTCCGACGCTGAAGAAGGATTACATCGACACCGGCAAGGTGAAGTTCATCCAGCGGGAAGTCTATTTCGACAAGTTCGGGATTTGGGCGGGGCTGATCGCGCAATGTGGTGGAGATCCCAAATATTACGCGATCTCGAATATGCTCTTTGACAAGCAGAAGGAGTGGATCGGCGACGGCAAGCAGCAGACCATCGCTGACAACCTGCGCAAGATCGGCCTGCAGGCTGGGCTGAGCCAAGATCAGGTCAATGCCTGCATGAGCGACGAGAAGCGCGCCGAGCAACTGGTTGCGACCTACCAGAAGAATGCCAGCGCCGATAAGATCGATGCCACGCCGACATTCCTCATCGATGGCGAGAAACACGCCAACATGGCTTGGGACGATTTCAAGAAGATTCTCGACGACGAACTGGCCAAGAAGGCCAACTAAGCCAAGAAGGCCAACTAAGATTGCGCGTCTGAGCGACAGGGCCGGTCCTTCGGGGCCGGCCTTTTGCGTTACAGACCGAGCCGCGCGAGCGCTGCGTCGAGGGGCGCGCGGGCGGGGATCTCAAGCCGCACCGGCAGGCTCAGCACCTTGGGGCGGAAGGCGGGCGGCAACCGCATCGCGTCCTTTTCGGTGGTGACAAGCTGCGCGCCCAAAAGCGTAGCCTCGGTCTCAAGTCGGGTCAGCAGGCGGGGCGAAAATGCCTGATGATCCTCAAGCGCTTCGCTGCGCAGCATTTGCGCGCCGAGCGACTGCAGCGTGGCGAAGAATTTCTCGGGATGGCCTATGCCTGCAAAGGCCAAAACCGGAAGCCCCCCCCAATCCATACCGGTTTGCAGCGGCCGCAAAGCCCCGGTCATATGCGGCACGGTGATCTGGTCTCCCCAGGTTTGCGCGAAGGAATGCTGCGCAGCATTCTCTCCGATCGAGATCAGAAGATCGGCGCGTTTCAGCCCCTGCGCCACCGGCTCGCGCAGCGGTCCGGCAGGCAGGCAGCGCCCGTTGCCAAAGCCCTTCACCGCGTCGACCACAACCAGCGACAGATCTTTGCGCAGCGCCGGGTTCTGATGCGCATCGTCAAGCACCACCGCCTCCGCCCCGGCGGCCACGGCGGCCTGCGCCCCCGCCGCGCGGTCGCGCGCCACCCAGGTCGGTGCGAAGGCTGAAAGCAACAATGGCTCATCCCCAGTCTGCGCCGCGCTATGGAGCCGCTCATCGACGCGCACGGGGCCCTCCAGCGTGCCGCCGTAACCGCGGGTGACCACATGCGCGGTGATCCCGCGTGCGGCGAGATGTTGGGTCAGCCAGATAACCGTGGGCGTCTTGCCGGTCCCGCCTGCATTGATATTGCCGACGGAGATGACCGGGACCGCCAGCGCCTGTCCCGACTTGCGGACACGGCGCGCCGTGGCGCGCGCGTAGAGCGCGCCCAGCGGCGACAGAACCCGCGCGGCCAGTCCGGGCGCCTCAGGCGCGTTGAACCAGAACAGCGGAGCGCCCATCACGTTCGTCCGTTTGCGATATGGCCTTCAAGGAGGGCCGCGACGCCGCCCGCGACGGTCTCGACCGCGCCCGCGCCGCCCGAGGACACCAGCCACGCATTATGCGCCAGATGAGCCGCGCGGTCCGGTGCGATCAGATCGGCGAGCGCATCGGGCAGATCCGACGCGCTGCGGATGCCGCGACAGGCATGGGCGTTTTCCAGACGGATATATTGCGCACGGGCCGGGCCCAGATGCGGCCCGTGCAGGACCGCAGAGCCAAGCGCTGCCGGCTCGAAGGGCGCGCGCGGCCCCTGCGCCTCGCCGCTGAGCGTGCCGCCCATATAGGAGAGCGGCGCAAGGCGGTACCAAAGCCCGTATTCCTGCGCATCATCGGCCACGAAAATCTCGGTCGTCTCCTGCGGCTCGCTCTCTTGCGACCGACAGGCCACGGCCCAGCCCTGCGCGCTCAGCTCGCGTGCGAGGTCGGCGCCCTCAGAGCTGTCATCGGGCACCAAAACCAGAAGCAGGCGATGGGCGTGGCGCATGGCGTAGCGATGTGCGCCGAGGATGATATCCAGTTCGGCGCGGGGCAGGCTCGTGGCCAGCCAGACAGGCCGCGCACCAATCGCCTCGGCCATCGAACTGCGCTCGGCCTCTGAGCAGGGCAGCGGATCGGCGGGCTCTGAAAGCGCGCCGTCACTGACCGCGATGGGGACCGAGGACAAGCGCCGCTCCAGCGCGCTACGGCTGCTATCGTCGCGCAGATAGATCCGCTCGAACCGGGCCAGCAGCTTGATCATCCGGTCGCCCGAAATCGCATCCACCCCGGTGCCGAACTGCGCATCGGCCAGCGCCAGTGCAATCCCGCGGCGGTTGGCCTCTGCGATCAGCGCGGCGGGCAAGCGATTGCCCAAGATCAGGATCATCGCGGGGCGCCATGCATCAAGCACAAGACGTACCGAGGCCGGGCGATCCTCGGGGGCGGGCAGACAGAGCGTCTCGGGCGGCAGCTCGGTCAGTCCCGAGAGATCCGTGCAATAGGTCAGCGCGATTTGCAGCTCGGGAAGCCTTGCAGAGACGCGGCGAGCGACAAGCGCCGCCCGCGCGCCCCCATCCGAGCAATCCCAGATCCACAGCAGAACGCCCTCGGGTCGCTCCGAGGCGGTCGCCGCGCGCGCCCGCGCGCCTGCGGGGCGCAGTGCGGAAAGCGGGCGTTCGATCCATGCAGGAAGGGTATGCCGCATTCCGCCGCCGGTCCCTTTATCGATCAGTTGCCGAGTTCTTCGGTGGGCGAGACTTCCAGCTCTTCGTCGCGCAGGCGATGCAGGTGGGCGATGAAGTAGCGGGTATGGGCATCGTCCACGGTGCGATGCGCGGCGCCTTTCCAAGCGGCATAGGCGGTCGCATAGTTGGGATACATGCCGACGATGTCGATCTTCGAGACATCGGCGAATTCCGAACGCGTCGGGTCTACAAGCTCACCGCCGAAGACGAGGTGAAGACGCTGTGGGCTGGGTTTGGACATGGCTATACTCCTGTGCGCTTTTCTGCGGTGCAGAGACTACGCCTTGCACCCGGGGTTCACAAGCAGGGCCCCGACCCTGTCGGCTGGCACCTAGCGCGCAAGCCCGCTCTCAATCAAGTGGCGTGCGCCCTTGAGCAGACCACGCTCGTCATTCACCTCAAGGATCAGCCGGGGCATTTTGGGCAGACGCCCGAGCGCCTTGAACACGCTGTGCCACGCAATCGAGCCTTCTCCCGGGTGCCAGTGCCGATCGCCATAGCCGTCGACATCTTGCAGATGGACATGCTCAAGCGCGCCCCCCGCCGCCCCGATAAAGGCGTCAACGGGCGGTGCGCCCAGCCTGCGATGCATAAACTGCGCATGCCCCGTATCGAGAGAGACGCGGACCCGCTCGCTTTTCAGACGCGCGGCCAGCTCAACGCGCAGGGCAGGGTTGAGATCTTCGCAATTCTCGATCACCAGCGTCACCCCCAGCGTCTCGGCCCGCGCGATCACCGGGGTCAATACGAAGCGCACCCGCTCGATCTGGATGAAACCGCTCGCCGGATTGGCCTGCAGATCGCTCTCCTTCCACATTGTATAGGGCGAGTGAATGACCATCTGGTCCGCCCCCAGCGCCGCGCAGCATTCCAGCGTGCGCAGCATCCGGTCCTGAATCACGGTGACGATCTCGGGATCGGCGCAATCGAGCGAAAAGCCGGTGAACGGCCCGTGCAATCCACGCCGCCCGGTATGGCCCTCCAGCAGGCCCTGCGCACGGGTGAGCATTTGCTGCAGCTCGGCTTGCGAGGTGTTGGGCCAGCAAAAGCTCTGCAGCTCCAGATCGCGCTGATCGCCCAAGATCCAGTCATGATGATGCGCGAACATATCGAGGCTCAGCGCGGCGCCCAGCAACGGCAAAGTCTTGGCCATATTTCTCCTCCCGGTCTTCGCGATGGTTGCGCAAGTCCCGGGGCTTTTCAATCCCGGGCGCGCGCTATATCGGAAAGCTATGAGACGCACGATGACCGAGATCTACGAAGAGCGCGTGGCACAGGGAGCCCTGACCCCTGACGCCGCGCAGCGCGAGGTATTGCCGATCCTCGAGGAGATCCGCGCCGGGCTTGAGGCCGCGCCCGCCCCGGCGAAGAAAGGCTTCTTTGCGCGCAAGCCCAAACCCGTCGCGCCGGTGAAGGGGCTGTATTTCTGGGGCGGCGTCGGGCGCGGCAAATCGATGCTGATGGATCTGTTTTGCGAGCATACCGATGTCGCCAAGCGCCGGGTCCATTTCCACGCCTTCATGCAAGAGATCCAAGGCGAGCTGGAGACGGCGCGCCGGGCCAACACGCTCGATGCGATGCGCCCCGTGGCCGAGGCGGTGGCGGGATCGCTGCGGTTGCTTTGCTTCGATGAGATGCAGATCACCGACATCGCCGACGCGATGATCGTGGGGCGGCTCTTTGAGGCTCTGTTCGAGCGTGGCGTGACGATTGTGACGACATCGAATCGCCCGCCCGAAGATCTGTATAAGAACGGCCTCAACCGCCAGCTGTTCGTGCCTTTCATCGAGCTGATCCGCGAAACGCTGACTGTGCGCGAATTGGCCTCTCCGACCGATTATCGGCAGGACCGCCTGTCCGATCACGAGGTCTATTTCCACCCCGCCAATCGCGAGGCTCGCGCGCAGATGGATGCGCTTTGGGACGAACTTACGGGCGGGGCCTCTGGCGAGGCGCTGGTGTTGACGGTGAAGGGCCGCTCGGTCGAGCTGCCGCAGTTTCATGCCGGTGTCGGGCGCGCGAGCTTTTGGGATCTCTGCGCCAAGCCGCTGGGGCCTGCGGATTATCTCGCCGTGGCAGGTGCCGTGCGCGCGTTGCTGATCGACGATATTCCGCTGCTATCGGCCACCAATTTCAACGAGGCCAAGCGGTTCGTGACGCTGATCGATGCGCTCTACGAGGGCAAGGTGCGCCTGATTTGCTCGGCCGCCGATACGCCCGAGCGGCTTTATGTCGAAGGCGAAGGGACGTTCGAATTTGAGCGCACCGCCAGCCGGTTGCGCGAAATGCAGGGCGCCGATTGGGGCGCGGAGGCCTAGCCCTCAGCCGGTGTCAGCCCAAGCCTGCGCGCTGCCGCCTGACCCGCATGCCGCCCCGAGGCGATGCAGGCGGTCAGCAGATAGCCCCCCGTCGGTGCCTCCCAGTCGAGCATCTCTCCCGCAGCGAAGACCCCCGGAAGCGCAGTCAGTTCCAGATCGGCGCTCAGAGCGCCCCAGCTGATTCCACCGGCGCTTGAGATCGCCTCGGCAAGCGGGCGCGGCCCGCGCAGCGGCACCGGCATCGCCTTGAGCAGGGCCGCCAGATCGCCCGGATCGCGCGGCAGCGGGCGGCCCCATTCCATGGCCAGCGCCAGCTTGACCGGGTCGAGCCGCGCGCCCTTGCGCAGGCGGTTCGTCAGGCTTTGCTTGGAGGCGGTCGCAGCAAGGCGCAGCGCCAGCGCGTTGGCATCAAGATCGGGCGCCAGATCAAGGTGCAGCATGGCCCCGGCGCGCAGCTCGGCTGCGATTTGATAGATCCCACCGCCTTCGATCCCCTGTTGCGAGAACACAAATTCACCCCGCATCCGGCGCGTCGGCGTGATTAGCCCGACATTCTTGACAGGTTGGCCCAGATGCGGCGCCATATGCTCGGACCACGCGACGGTGAAACCCATATTCGCAGGCGCAAAGGGGGTGATCTGAACGCCGCGCTCCGCAAGCCACGGCACCCATGCGGCATCCGATCCAAGTCGCGGCCAGCTGGCCCCGCCAAGCGCCACAACGCAGGCATCGGGTCGCAGCGTCACCGGGCCTTCCGGCGTGTCGAACGCCAGCGCCTCTGCATCCCAGCCCTGCCAGCGCCAGCGCGTCTGGATCTGCACGCCCAGCCCGGTGAGCCGCGCGATCCACGCCCGCAGCATCGGCGAGGCCTTCATGCCGGTGGGAAAGATCCGCGCCGTCGAGCCGGTGAACAGCGCAATATCGAGCCCTTTCGCAAAGCTCTGAACCTCTTGGGGGCCGAATGCGGCGGTGATCTGCGCGATCTGCGGATGCGAGTAATGCGACAGAAACGGCTCCAGCGGCTCTGCGCGGGTCAGGTTCAAGCCGGATTTTCCAGCCATCAGGAATTTGCGCGCCAGCGTCGGCTTGGCCTCGATCAGCGTGACCTGCGCGCCTGCGCGGGCCAGCTGCTCTGCGGCCATCAGCCCTGCCGGACCGCCGCCAATGACGACCGCCGTGCTCATCGCCGCGCCAGCATCGCAAGGCGCATCAGCGCGCGTTCCATCACCGCCATCTGCGGCGCGCGCGAGGCCGAGCGCAGCGTGAGATCGGCCTCGACCAGATCTTTCAACGCGATCTCAAGCTTGAACATCCCCCAAGCCTGCGCCTGACGTTGCATCTTGTCGCGGCGCGGCCCGAAGATCGGCGGGCGCATCCGCGCGATGCCCGCACCGGGACCGCCCGGATCGGAGGCCGCGGCATGCAGCGCGCGGAAATGGCGCAGCGCCATGATCGCAAGCTGCACCGGCTGGATGCCCTGACTTTCGAGCCGTTGCATCACCGGTCCCAGCTCGGGCGCGCGCCCTTCGGCGACAATCTCAAGCACGTCATCGACCCCCGCTTCGACCGAAGAGGGCGCACAGGCGGCCACATCCTCGGGGCTGAGCGGGGTCTCATCGCGAAACTTGTAGAGCGAGATCTTCTCGATGGTCTGGCGGAAATCGCCCGGATCGAGCGCGCGCGAAAGCGCCACGAGATCCGTCATCGCCTCGGAGCCGATATCGCGCAGCCCGGCGCGTTTGAGGATGTCCTCGATCTCTTCGCGCGAGGGCGGATCGTCGTAAATCCCCGTCGCATAGGCGCTTGAATGCGCCTCGAAAGCTTTGCGCAGCTTGGATTTAGCGGTGAGCGAGCCTGCGGTGACCACGATCCGGGCATCGCCCTCGCGCCATTCGCTGAGCGCGGTCGTGATCGGCTCTGCCAGCCCGTCGGTCGCATCCTCGACAAAGACGACGCGGAGCCCCGGGAAAAACCCGACCTCCTTGATCGCATCGAGCAAAAGCGAGGGCGTCTTGCGCAGATCGGCGCCCGAGATTCGGCTCAGCCGCATCTCTTCTTCGCCCTGCGGACCCAGCAGAGCGGCAATCACCTCCTGCCGCCGCAGCGCCACCCGCATCGCATCGGTGCCGTAGATCAGCAATCCGGTGCGGTCAGGATCGGGCTTGGCGAAATAACGCGCCGCTGCCGCCCCGGTCAATTTCATCGCGGCAGGCTCGAGGCTTGGGCGAGAAGTCGGGTGATGATCTGATCCGCCAGAATGCGCATCAAGCGGCGATGGGCGTCGTCTTCTGCCGCCTGCGTGGCCACAACCGTGCCGGTCGCGGACCACGAGGTGAAGGAATTGACCCGGCCCGTCAGCAGGATCGCATCGCTGCCTTGCGCGCGCAGGGTGTAATCGACCATGCCGCTCAGCTGATAGCGCGTCGTGGAGTTGTCGGGCTGAACGCCCTGACCCAGAACCGAGGTCGAAATCTTATAGCTTAGCCGATAGCGCGGCGCCTCGGGCGGCCCCAACCGCGCCTTGAGCTGTTGCACGAGCGCGAAGGCATCGGGCGTGTCGGGCGCATCGGGCAAGACCCCGTTAAGCAGGGTGGCCGCGCCCCCCTTGGGCCCGTAGGCTGGCGTGAACCCGCAAGCGGACACGGCGGCGGCCGTGCCTGCGAGCAGCAAAAACGATCTTCGGTCAGATGACCACATTGACGATCCGCCCCGGTACAACGATGAGCTTTTTGGGCTGCCCGCCATCGAGCGCCTTGCGCACATGTTCGTCTTCCAGCACCAGCTTTTCAACCTCTTCCTTGCCCATATCCTTGGGCACGGAGAGTTCCGAGCGGCGCTTGCCGTTGATCTGGATCGGAAGCGTCACCGTGTCTTCGACCAGCAGCGCCGGATCGGCCTTGGGCCATGGTGCGGAGATCACGAATCCCGTCCCGCCCAGCATCGCCCAGATTTCTTCGGCGAGGTGGGGAACCATCGGTGCCATCAGCTGCGCCATCAGCTTCATGGCTTCGCGTTTGGCCTCGGCCCCCGCCTTCGATTTCGACAGCGTGTTCGACAGCCCGTAAAGCGTCGCCACCGCCTTGTTGAAGGCAAACCCCTCGATCGAGCGGGTCACTTCGTCGATGGCCTTATGCGTGGCCTTCAACAGCGCTGTATCCTGCGCCGGGTCCGCCGGGGCCTCAGAGGCCGCGATTTCATCGGCGATCCGGTGGACGCGGGCGAGGAATTTCGAGGTGGCCTCGGCTCCCGCAGCCGTCCATTCCACATCGCGCTCGGGCGGGCTGTCCGACATCACGAAGAATCGCGCGGTATCCGCGCCGAACTGGGCGATGATATTCATCGGATCGACCACGTTCTTCTTGGATTTCGACATCTTGGCGGAAGGAATCGTCTCGATTGCCTCGCCGGTGGCCTTCAGTTTGCCGTCCTCGACATCCTCGGGCAGGTGATACACCGCCCGGCCCTTTTCGTCGCGTGTCTGGTAGATCTCATGGGTCACCATCCCTTGCGTGAAGAGCGCATCGAAGGGCTCAATCGCATCGGCGGGCAGGTGGCCGGTCTTGTGCATCGCGCGGGCAAAGAAGCGCGAATAGAGCAGGTGCAGAATCGCATGCTCGATGCCGCCGATATATTGGTCGACATTCATCCAATAGGCGACTTCCTCGGGATCGGTGGGCGTGGGCGCACCGGGCGACGTGAAGCGCGTGAAATACCACGAAGAATCGACGAATGTGTCCATCGTGTCGGTTTCGCGTTTGGCGGGCGCTCCGCAGGACGGGCAGGCACAATCGCGCCAGCTCGGGTGACGGTCGAGCGGATTGCCGGGGACCGAGAAGTCAATCGGCGTGCCGTCTTCGTCATAGGGAAGCGCGACGGGCAGGTTTTCTTTTTTCTCCGGCACGACGCCGCAGCTCTCGCAATGCACGACCGGAATCGGGCAGCCCCAATAGCGCTGGCGCGACAGGCCCCAGTCGCGCAGGCGGAATTTGGTCACACCCTGGCCGATGCCGTTCTCTTCGCAAAACGCGATGGCCGACGCGACACCGTCTTCGCCGGTCTGAATCTCATTGCCTGCGAAGCCGCGGATATAGCGGACGGGCTCGGATTTCAGCGGCACGAATTCCGCCGCCGGATAGTCGCCCTCGACCGGCTCGAAGACCGGGGTGATCGGCAGGCCGTATTTTGTCGCGAACTCGAAATCGCGCGCGTCATGGGCCGGACAGCCGAAAATCGCGCCGGTGCCGTAATCCATCAGGATGAAATTCGCGATCCAGACCGGCAGCTCGACCTCGGTGTTCAGCGGGTGGCGTACGGTGATGCCCGTATCCATCCCGAGCTTCTCGGCGGTCTCAATCGCTTCTTCGGTCGTCCCGCCCGCACGGCATTTCGCAACGAATTCGGCAATCGCGGGGTCGTGGCGCTCCAGATGCTTGGCCAGCGGATGATCGGGCGAGATCGCAGCAAAGCTTGCGCCCAGCAGCGTGTCGGGGCGCGTGGTATAGACCTCAAGCGCCTCGAACCCATCGGGTGCGTCCTTGGTGGAGAAGGCAAATTGCAAGCCGCGCGATTTGCCAATCCAATTGGCCTGCATCAGCCGCACCTTCTCGGGCCAGTCCTTGAGACCGTCCAGCGCGCTCAGCAGCTCTTCGGAATAGTCCGAGATCTTGAAGAACCACTGCGTCAGCTCGCGCCGCTCGACCTCGGCACCCGAGCGCCAGCCGCGACCGTCAATCACCTGCTCATTGGCAAGCACCGTCATGTCGACAGGGTCCCAGTTCACCACCGCATTCTTGCGATAGACGAGCCCGGCCTTGAGCATGTCGAGAAACATCGATTGCTGCTGGCCGTAATAGTCAGGATCGCAGGTCGCGAATTCGCGGGTCCAGTCGAGCGAGAAGCCCAGCGGACGCATCTGCTCCTTCATGTCGGCGATATTGCCGTAGGTCCAGTCTTTGGGATGGCCGCCGCGTTCCATCGCGGCATTCTCGGCGGGCATGCCGAACGCATCCCACCCCATCGGATGCAGCACCGCATAGCCCTGCGCGGCCTTATAGCGCGCGACCACATCGCCCATCGTGTAGTTGCGCACATGGCCCATATGGATGCGGCCCGACGGGTAGGGGAACATCTCGAGCACGTAATATTTCGGGCGCGCGGGATCGGGGCGGGCGGCGAAAAGCTCGGCCTCGTTCCATGCGGTTTGCCATTTCGCTTCGCTCTGGCTCGGTTCGTAGCGCGACATATCGAGGCCCTCATCGTCGGATTCTGCGCAGGCTTGCTACACCGCGCGCAGGGGAAAGGTCCAGACACGGCCCGCTTTCGGGTCATAAATATCCCCGCCGGAGGCTAGCTCGGGCGGGGAAACGGGGTGTCCGATTCTGTTAGGCGTATCGCTTACAGCTTGGAATCGCGGATGCGAATCTGCCGGGCGCGGGTCAGGATCGCATCCTCGACGGCGCGCTGGGTGTCGGCTGAGACCGGACCGCCGCGCGAGCTGAGCGACACCTTGAGCGAGCGCGCATCGAGCGAAGGATCGGTGATATAGACCGTGGCCTTATAGGCGCGTCCACCGCCCGGCGGAGTGCCGTAGCCGGTCACGATCACGCCAGAGAACGGGTCGACCTCTTGGATCGGAAGGAAATCGAGCACTTCCAGCGAGGCCTGCCAGAGATACTTGTTCACTTCGATCGTGATGTTGGGGTCGTTCTTGTTGCCAAACAGATCCCAGACCGACGATTGCTTGGTCTGGGCGCGCACAGGTCCGTCGATAATCGCCTGATTGTCGCCGCTGCCCCCACCCAAGTGGCTGAGGGAGTTCGCTTCTTTCTGCTTGGCGGTGCCGCCGCCGAAGAAGGAGCCTCCACCGGAAGTTCTGTTGCCGCATCCAGCCAGCGCGAGGCTCAGGCCAAGTACTGCGGTGATTTGCAAAAGGCGTCTGCTATTCATGAGGCGCTGTCCCCGTCGGCCGGTAATGTTGCTCGTTCTGTCTCTAGACTATGGCCCGGAGACCGACAAGGTTTTTCCGGACGAGGCGTTTTGGAACGCGCGAGGCGTGGATTTTGGCCGCTCAGAACACTGTGACATGTCTGCACCATGCCGTGCGGCTTTCACGAAGAGGCAGTGCATTTTGTTGCATTGAGCAACGCTTGAGGGGAAAACACCGTCATACCCAATTCGGATTCCCCGGAGTTGGGGGTTACCTTAAATACCTTAAGATGATGAGGGAAAACGATGAAAAAGGTTCTCTTCGCGACGACCGCTCTGGTGCTGTCGGCTGGCGTTGCCGCCGCTGAAGTCTCGACCGGTGGTACGGCCCGTATGGGTGTGGCGTATAACGGCAATGATGGCGTTAAGGACTGGAACTTCTCCAGCCGGATCCGCGTGAAATTCACGCTGTCGGGTCAAACCGACGGTGGTCTGGAATTCGGCGCTTCGCTGCGTGCTGACCAGGCAAACACTGCAAACTCGACCGGTGCCGCGGGCGCTGCTTACATTTCGGGCGCTTTCGGTAAAGTCTCGATGGGTGACACCGTTGGCGCTTCGGAAGCTCTGTTCGGCGACCTGCCGGAAGTTGGCTACACCGATCTCGACGGCGCAGGCTTCGGCGCTGCTGCGATGCACCTCGGTCAAAACCGTCCGAACCTCGGCGCAAACGAAATCCCCTACCTGACGGGCGATGACGGCGGCACCCAGTTCGACGGTTACAACTCCGGCCCGAACGTTCTGTACACCGGCACCTTCGGTGCATACTCGATCGCAGCTTCGATGTCGGACGGCAAAGACACCGGTCGTGAGGGTCAAAAAAGCCCGAATGGTAGCGTTGATCAAGAAGCCGCGATCGCAGCTGCTTACACCTTCGGCAACTACACCGTCGGCGCTGGCTACGAGTTCATCTCGGGCGCAAACGGCATGGAAGATAAGTCGCAGGCTGAGCTTGTCGGTACCGCCGCATTCGGCAACACCTCGGTCAAAGCTTACTACGCCAAAGGCGGCAAAGCTAACACGCTCGACCAAGGCTACGGCCTGGGCGTGACCTCGGTCTTCGGCGCAACCACCGTTCTGGGCTACGTCCAGCACATCGAAAACAGCTTCGACGGCCCGATGTCGCAAGACGGCACGACCTACGGTATCGGCGCTGCATACGACCTCGGCGGCGGCGCTTCGGTTGTTGGCGGTGTTGCAGACAGCGACATCGACGGCACCGGCACCCAAGCCGACCTCGGCATGAAGTTCTCGTTCTAATCCAACCCGGATTGAACGAACGGAAAGAGCGGGCCTTGCGCCCGCTCTTTTCTTTTTTGCGCCAAGGGTGTTTTCTGCGCGCAAAGCGGAGGTGCCAGATGGGGCTCAACGATATCAAGGACCGGATCGCCGAAGCCGAGCGGCTGGCCGAGCGTCCTGCAGGGGCTGTGCAACTGATCGCGGTCTCGAAAGTGCAGCCCAACGCGCGGGTCGAGGCGGTGCTGCGTGAGGGTCACCGCCTTTTTGGCGAAAATTACGTGCAAGAGGCGCAGGGCAAATGGCCCGATTGGCGCGCGGCCTATCCCGGCTGCAAAGTGCATATGATCGGCCCGCTGCAAAGCAACAAGGCCAAGCTTGCCTGCGAGCTGTTCGACGCGATTCACACGCTTGATCGCGCCTCGCTGGCACGCAAACTGGCCAATCAGGCGCAGGCGCAGGGGCGGTGCCCGGCGCTGTTCGTGCAGGTCAATACCGGTCGCGAGCCGCAAAAGGCAGGCGTGCTGCCGGAAGATCTCGACGGGTTTCTGACGCAGGCGCGCGGGATGGATCTGCCCGTCGAAGGGCTGATGTGTATCCCGCCGGAGGCAGAGGATGCCGCGCCCCATTTCGAGGCGCTGGCGCAGATGGCCGGGCGCAACGGGCTGGCGGGGCTGTCGATGGGGATGAGTTCCGATTTCGAAGCGGCGATTGCGGCGGGTGCCACCCATATCCGCGTAGGGTCTGCAATCTTTGGCGCGCGGGATTACGGCACGGCCTAAGCCTTGTCGCGATTTGCGCGCGGGAGAGGGGGGCGCTGCCCCCCCGCGCCTGACGGCGCATCCCCCCGAGATATTTTCGCCAAGATGAAGGGAATCTCGATGGCGGCGCCGCGCGTGATGGTGCGGGCAATCCAGATCAGGTGATCGCGGCGCAGCGCAAGGCAGCCTGCGGTCGGATATCCGGCGCGCCTACGTTGATGAACGAAGATCGCGGAGCCTTTTCCGGGGATGGCTTTTGGGTGATTCCAATCCGTGAGCAGCACGATGTCATAGAGCGGATCGGGACGGCGCAGGGCCTCGTGGCTGGCGGCGAAGGGGGCTGCGACCTGTTGGTTATATTGCGGATCTTCGGGCGCATCGCACCACAGATCGCGCGGGCCGATCGGTTGCGCCCAAGGCTGGGGTGGCGCGATCCGGTCCGGGCGGTAGAGCATGCCCGTGATATGTAGGCGCCCCGCCGGTGTGGCGCCATCGCCCTCAACCTTGGTGGCGGTGATCCCCCCGCGCCCGATCTCGACCGGCAACCAGCGACCGCGATAGAGCAAGCCCCTGCGGCTGAGCCGGATCACAGCAGATGCCCCGATTTGGCGGCTTTCGTCGCGAGATAGGCCGCGTTATGGCGACTGCGCCCGACTTTCAGCGGCACCCGTTCGCTCACGGTGATTCCATTTGCTTCGAGCATCGCGGATTTCGCCGGATTGTTGGTCAGCAACCGGACCGAGGCGAAGCCCAGCTTCTTGAGCAGCGCCGCGCCGATGCGGAAATCCCGCTCGTCATCTTCAAAGCCCAGACGGTGATTGGCCTCGACCGTATCAAACCCCTGATCTTGCAGACTGTAGGCGCGCATCTTGTTGGCAAGCCCGATGCCGCGGCCCTCTTGATTGAGATAGAGCAGCACGCCTGCGCCCTGCTCCCCCATCATCGTGAGCGCTGCATCCAGCTGCGGGCCGCAATCGCATTTCAGAGAGCCCAGCACGTCGCCGGTGAAGCAGGCGGAATGCAGCCGCGCGAGCACGGGTTTGCTGCGATCAGGTTTGCCGATCTCGATGGCGTAATGCTCTTCGGCACCGTTATCGGGGCGAAAGATATGCAACCGACCGGCTTCTGCGGCGCGCATCGGTACCCGGGCTGCCGAGACCGGCGCGAAGCTTTGCGGGATATCGGCGGCCTCGAGCGCCTCTGCGACACGGATCGCGGTCAGCCCTTCGGGCAGCGTCTCGGGCGTGTCGACCAGCAGGGCCGCGGGCAGGAGATGGGCCGATTTGATCAGCCGGATCGCCGCACGGGCCGGGGCGCTGTCGCCTTCGCGCAAGCTGATCAGCGGGCCCTTCATCGGCATCCGCAGGTCATCGGCGGGATCGGCCAGCGCGCGCAGCCAGCTCAGATCAGCCTCCTCTGGCACGCGGATCCGGGCGAGATCGCCATCGTAGACCCGCGCCTTGAGCGTTTGCGCGCGGCGCGCCGTCAGTGCCAAAGTGAGCGGCCCGAGCGCGCGCAGAGCGGCCAGACGGTCCGGCGTCAGAGCCTCGACAGCGGTCGCAAGGCCCTGCCCCTCGAGCTGGACGGGAAGGCCCATGCGAAGATCGCCGCGGGCGCGGTTGAGCCGTTCAGAGGCGCTCGGGCCAAGGGGGGAAATCGGTTTCATACCCCCTCAGATAGCGATGACTGTAACAAATTGAAATATCCTTGCGTGATTCGACACGTCCGCGTGAGATAGGTTTCATCCCCCTTGTCGCAAGCGTGAAAACGCAACAGCTATGCGTCAAATGCAATCGGAGGCGAATAAGATGGCATCACTGAAAAAAATTCTTCTGGTCGATGACGACACCGACCTGCGCGAGGCGCTGGCTGAGCAATTGGTCGCGACGGATGACTTCGAAGTCTATGAGGCGGAGAACGGGCATGACGCGGTCGATAAGGCCCGCAGCGCGCTTTACGACCTTGTGGTGCTGGATGTGGGCCTGCCCGATACCGATGGCCGTGAGCTGTGCAAGAAGCTTCGCAAGCAGGGCGTGAAGTGCCCGATCGTCATGCTGACCGGTCATGATACCGATGCCGACACGATCCTCGGCCTCGATTCCGGTGCCAACGATTATGTGACCAAGCCGTTCAAATTCCCGGTCCTCCTTGCCCGGTTGCGCGCCCAGCTTCGTACGCATGAACAATCCGAGGATGCCGTCTTTCAGCTCGGCCCGTATACGTTCAAACCGGCGATGAAGATGCTGGTCGACGACAAGGACAAGAAGGTCCGTCTGACCGAGAAAGAGACCAATATCCTCAAGTTCCTCTATCGCGCCACCGATGGTGTTGTGCCGCGCGACGTGCTGCTGCATGAGGTCTGGGGCTACAATGCGGGCGTTACCACGCATACGCTGGAGACCCATATCTATCGCCTGCGCCAGAAGATCGAGCCCGATCCCTCGAATGCGCGGCTGCTCGTCACCGAATCCGGTGGCTATCGCCTCGTGGGCTAAGACCTGCATTTCGGTGTGAGTATCGGTTCAGGCGGCCCTTTCGGGGGCCGCTTTTTTCGTCCGGCGCTTGGGGCCGCTAGACGCTGGGAAAGATATCTTCTTCGGCCTCTTCGAGCGTTACACCCATCGCATTCAGCCCATCTTCGAGATGATCGGCGAGCATCGGGATGCCCAACAGGTAATCTTCGGTGGGCACAGTCGCCTCGGCCTTGGCGGTCTGGATCGCCTCGGCGAGTTCCGAGGGCTCGAACGTCTCGCGTCCGATCCACATCACGGCGGTAAGCTCGGCCTTCTCGTCGTCGTTCAGCGACGCGATGAAGGCGCGCAGCTCACGCGCATGGCCCGAGCTGGGGACGCCCGCATCGAACTTCCGGGCGCGCAGGATGACGGTGGCAATCACGGCGGGGCTGAGAGTGAGCATGGGCAATCCTCCTGCAAGTAGTGTCCACCCGCAGGCCAGTTTGCGCAAGCCTCATGCGCTATTCGTCATTGGTGAGGGCCGGGGCCGAGAGCGGGCGGGGCTGGCTTTCGACAAGCGAAGGCGTTTCCAGCTTGCCCTCATCGGCCACCACACCCAGCGATTCGAACTTGCGCGCCGAGGGCAGAACGCGACTTTCGAGCGAGCCCACGGCTTTGTTGTAGCTTTCGACCGAGCGGGTCAGCGCACGGCCCACCGCATCGACATGGCCGCCAAACACCTTGATCCGCTCATAGAGATCCTGCGCGGTTTTCTGCACCTCGACGGCGTTCTTGGCCATTTTTTCTTGCTGCCAGCCATAGGCGATGGCCTTGACCAGCGCCATCAACGTCGTCGGGCTTGAGATCAGAACCTTGTTCTGGAACGCATATTCGATCAGGCCCGGATCGGCTTCGGCGGCGGCGGCCACGAAGGTTTCGCCGGGGATGAACATGACGACGAAATCCGGCGTCTCGGAGAGCTGGGACTGGTAGGCCTTCGAGGCCAGCATCTTGACGTGGTTGCGCACCTGTTGGGCATGGCGGGTGATCGCGGCGTTTTGCAGCTCTGGCGTGTCGGCCTCCAGCGCGTCGAGATAGGCCTCAAGCGGCGTCTTGGCATCCACAACGATGCTTTTGCCGCCCGGGATATGCACAATCGCATCGGGGCGGCGCGCGCCCTCATCGGTCGACATGTGATGCTCGAGATGGAAATCCACATTCTCGGTCATGCCCGCCATCTCGAAGACCTGGCGCAGCTGCATCTCACCCCAGCGGCCCCGTGTCTTTGGCGCGCGCAACGCCTGCACCAGCTTGCGTGTCTCCTGCCCCAGCGAGCTCTGCCCCTCGGCCAATGAGCGCACCTGCTGGTGGATCGCGCCGTAAGCCTCGTTGCGGGCTTTCTCGATAGATTGGATCTGCTCGCCGAATTCATTGAGCCGCAGATTGAGCGGTTTCACCAGATGCTCGATCGCGTCGCGGCGGCGGTCCAGCTCTTCCTGGGCGGTTTTCTCATGGGTCTTGAAGCGCTCGCTCACAAGGCTGAGGAAGGCCTCGGAATTCTTTTGCAGCACGCCGGAGGCGACCGAAGAAAACCGATCCTCGATTTCCTTCTTCATGCCGCGCAACTCTTCCAACCGGGCGCCATGTTCGCGTTGCAGACTGTCATAGGCCTCGGATTTCGCGATGCGCGCGCGGTATTCCCCATCGCGTTGCGCCCGGGTCTGCTCCAGCGCCTGCTCCACCTCTTGCAGCCGTTCGGCAGCCGCCTCAGAGGCCGCGAGCGCCTCGCGCAGGTTCTGCGCCTCTTCGCGGTAAGGCTCGGCCTGCGCCAGATCGGCGGCCAGCTCGCGGGCTTGGCGGCGCGCGGAAATCCACAGCCCCGCAAAGATCAGCGCCAGCAGGGCTGCGCCGATCAGCCCCTGAACGATCGGGTCATTGAGGTCGAGCGTGAGCGTGCCAATCTGGATCATGTGCGGCCAAACAGTCTTTCAATATCGCTGAGACGAAGCTCGACATAGGTGGGGCGGCCATGGTTGCACTGGCCCGAATGGGGCGTGGCTTCCATCTGGCGCAGCAGCGCGTTCATCTCATCGGCGCGCATCTGGCGGCCCGAGCGGATCGAGCCATGACAAGCCATGCGCGAAAGCACGGCCTCGATACGGGCCTGCACAAGCTGGCTGTCGCCCAGATCGGACAGTTCATCGAGCACATCGCGCAGCATTGCCTCGGCATTGATCTCGCCCAGCACAGCGGGGGTCTCGCGCACGGCCACCGCAGAGCCGCCGAAAGGCTCGATGCTCAGGCCGAGCTTCATCAAAGCCTCGGCATGTTCCAGAAGAAGTGCGGCATCGCCCGGCGATAGCTCGACGATCTCGGGGATCAGCAGGGCCTGCGCGGGCACGCCGTTCTGCGCCATCTGCGCCTTGAGCTTTTCATAGACGAGCCGCTCATGCGCCGCGTGTTGATCGACGATCACCATGCCGTGCTCGGTCTGAGCGATGATGTAATTCTCATGCACCTGCGCGCGGGCGGCTCCCAAAGGCCGCGCCTCCAATTCGGGCGCTTGCGGCGGCGGAGGTGGCTCGGCGCGCGCCGAGGGGGCATAGTCGAAGGAGGGCGCAGGCTCGTTAAAGGCCGGGGCCTGCGCCTGATAGGCGTGGCGCACAGCCCCCATGCTGGGGCGGTCCATCTGGTAGATCCGCGGCGGCTGGCCGGGGGCAGGGGCCGCCTCGGGGCGCATCGCGCCCAGCGTCGCATCCGCCACGGTCGAAGAGGCGCGATGGCCTGCATTGGCGAGCGCATGGCGCAGCCCGGTCACGATCAGCCCGCGCACGCTGCCCGCCTCGCGAAAGCGCACCTCCGCCTTGGCGGGGTGGACGTTGCAATCGACCTGCTCGGGATCGCAGCTCAGGAACAGGCAGGCTGCCGGATGTCGCTCGCGCGAGAGGAAATCCATATAGGCCGCGCGCAACGCCCCGGTCAGTTGCTTGTCGCGCACGGGGCGCCCGTTGACGAAGAGGAACTGCTCGACGGCAGCTCCGCGGGAATAGGTGGGCAGGGCTGCAAATCCGGTCAGACGAACGCCGTCGCGCTCGGCCTCGATCTGCACGGAATTGTCGACGAACTGGCGTCCGATCACGCGGGCCAGCCGGGCGGAGAGCGCATCGAACAGTTCGCCCTGTTCGCCATCGACCCGCAGGATCTCGCGCTGCTTTTCGCCCGACATATCGGTGAGCGTGAAGCTGACATAGGGCTCGGCCATCGCGAGCCGCTTGATGACATCGGCGATCGCCTGAGCCTCCGCGCGGTCGGTGCGCATGAATTTCAGCCGCGCAGGCGTCGCATAGAACAGATCGCGCAGCTCAACGACCGTCCCGCGATTGAGCGCGGCGGGCTTCACCGGGCCGATTGCGCCACCCGCCACCGCGATCTGCACCGCCTCGCCCTCCGCCACGCGCGAGGTGATGGTGAGCCGCCCGACCGCGCCGAGCGAGGGCAGCGCCTCTCCGCGAAACCCGAAGGTGTGGATGTTGAGCAGATCCGAGCCGTCGATCTTCGAGGTGGCATGGCGCGAAAGCGCGAGCGGCAGATCCTCGGCAGTCATCCCGCAGCCATCATCGCTGACCCGGATCAGCGTCTTGCCGCCATCGGCATAGGCGATCTCGATCCGACCGGCCCCGGCATCGAGCGCGTTCTCGACCAGTTCCTTGACGGCGCTGGCGGGCCGCTCCACGACCTCGCCCGCCGCGATACGGTTGGCCGCCGCGTCATCAAGCTGGCGGATTACGGGGCGCTCGCTCGCGCGCATGTTGCGGTTGTGCTGGTTCATCCTACTAGGGATAGCATGATGCGCGGGTCTCCCCAAGAGATTCGCGCAGGCGATCGCCGTCGAATTCAGTTCAGCCCGATCGGCCGCCCGACGATCACGAAACTCAGCTCTTCGGGATCGAGCACCCGCTTGGCAACCCGTGCGATATCGGCCTTGGTCACGGCGTTGACCTTGTCGTTGCGGGTCTTGATGTAGTCAGGCGACATCCCGTTGAGCTGCATGCCCGTCATGATCCCCGCAATCGTGCCATTGCCGTCGAAGCGCAGCGGATAGGCACCGGTGAGATAGGCTTTCGCATCCGCGAGTTCCTTATCGCTGACCGCCCCGGTCGCGGCCTTGCTCCACTCATCCTTGACCACCGAGATCGCCTTGGCGACCTTCTCATTAGCCGAGGCAAAGCTGCCCTGCCATGTCTGCGCATCGTCCTTGTCGACAAGATATGAGGCAATGCCATAGGTCAGCCCGCGCTTCTCGCGCACCTCATCCATCAGCCGCGACGAGAAACCGCCCGCGCCGATAATCTGGTTGAGCACATAGGCGGCGAAGAAATCGGGATCATCCATCTTGATCCCCTTCTGGCCGAAAATCACCACCGATTGCGGGCTGTCGAAATCGACCCGGGTGACCGTGCCTTTGAAAACGGGCGTCACCGGCTTGGGCATCGCAGCCCCGGTTGCAGGCAGATCGCCCAGCAGCGTGTCGAGCATCGGGCCAAGCTCGGCGGGTGTGATATCGCCCACCACCGAGACGACCATGTGATCGCGGCTCATCACCCGGGCCTTGGCGTCGAACATATCGCTTTGGGTCAGGCCCTTCACGCTCTCGACGGTCCCGTTGAGCGAGCTGCCATAAGGATGATCGCCATAGGCCAGCTTGCGGAAGGTCTCGGCGGCCAGCGCGTTGGGATCGCTCGCATCCGAGGCAATGATCGAGAGCACCTGTTGGCGCACCCGGTCAATCGCGGTCTGATCGAAGCGCGGATTGATCAGCGCAGAGCGCAGCAGATCGACCGATTTGTCGCGGTTTTCCGTCAGCATCCGGGCCGAAACTTCGAGCGTATCATCGCCGACATCAAAGCCGAACTCGGCGGCCAGTGCCTCCTGAGCGGCGGCGAATTGCTGGCTGTCGAGCGTGCCGGCCCCCTCTTCGAGGGTCGCGGTCATCAGGTTGATCTCGCCGCGTTTGCCCGGCGCATCAAGGCTGGCACCTCCGCGGAAGGCGATGTCGAGCGCGGTGAAGGGGATGTCGTGATTCTCCACCAGCCACGCTTTGATGCCGCCCGGCGAGGTGACCTGCTGGATCTCGATGGCGCGGGCGGGCAGGGCCAGCACCAGCGCGAAGAGCCCCGCCAGCACAAGGCGCGTGGGCAGGGTGAAGATGGCGCGGATCATTGCGTGACCTCCTGCGTCGTGGTGGGCGGCAAGGCCGGGGCAGAGGTGGCGCTGGCCCCGGCGGGTGCTGCATCGGCGCGCTCGACATAGCCCGTCACCGAGGTATCGGGGTTGAACAGCGCCTTGGCGGCATCCATCACATCCTGCTCGGTCACGGCGGTCAGCACATCGGGCCAATCCTCCACATCCTTCACGCTAAAGCCCGAGGCCAGCGCTTCGCCATAGCGGCGCGCAAGCCCTTGGGTGTTGTCGCGCGAATAGATCTCGGCGGCCTTGATCTGCGTCTTGATGCGGGCGAATTGCTCGGGGTCGATCCCTTCCTTGAGGAACTGCGCCAGAGCCGTATCGAGGGCCTGCTCGGCCTCGGGCAGGCTCACATCCTTGGCGGGCAGCACCGAGACCGTGAAGGTCGTCGGGTCAATCGACATCCCGTCATAGCCCGCCGATGCGTAAATCGCCGTGCCATTGCCGTAGATCAGCTTGCGCCCCAGCACCGAAGAGGCCTGATTGCCGCCAAGGATCTCGGCCAGCACGCTCAGAGCAGCGGCGGTTTTCTGATCGCCGGGGTTGCGCTCGGGCGCGAGATAGCTGCGCGTCAGATAGGGCTGTGCGACCCGGTCATCCTTGAAGGTCAGATGGCGGGCGGCGCGCTGCGGCGGCTCCTGCGGCCTCGCGCGGGGCTTGAGACCCTCGGTCGGCTTGAGCGGGCCGTAATATTTCTCGGCCAGCGCTTTGACCTCATCGGGGGTGACATCGCCCGCCACCACAAGGATCGCGTTATTGGGCGCGTAGAATTCGTGATACCAGTCGAGCGCATCCTGCCGGGTCAGTCCCTCCATCTCGCGCCGCCAGCCGATCACCGGCGTGCCATAGGGCGAGTTGAGGAATTGCGCGGCCCGCTGCTGCTCTGAGAACTGCGCGTTGACGTTGGAATCGGTGCGCTGCGAGCGCTCTTCGAGGATCACCTGCAACTCGGTCTTGGCATCCTCGGGCGTGATTTGGAGGTTGCGCATCCGGTCCGCTTCCATCTTCATCACCAAAGGCAGGCGATCTGCGGCGATGCGCTGAAAATAGGCGGTGTAATCGTAGCTCGTGAAAGCGTTGTCCGAGCCGCCATTGGCCGAAACCGTCTTGGACAGCTCGCCCGGCGCCATCGTTTTCGTGCCCTTGAACATCAGGTGCTCTAGGTAATGCGCGATGCCCGATTTGCCGCGCTGCTCATCGGCGGACCCGACCTTGTACCAAACCATTTGCACGACAACAGGGGCCCGGTGATCCTCGATCACGACGCCTTGCAAGCCATTGGGCAATTCGAAGGTCGAGACAGTCTCGGCGACGGCCGGAGTAACGCCTGCGATGAACAGCAGGGCCAGCAGGAAAGCGCGCAAAATCAGAACTCCTCACAGGACCAATATAGGCGAATACGATACGGGCTCGCGCCGCGACCGTATAGAGTGGTGACATTGTCGTGAAGACGCGTGGCGGCGCTACTTTGCCGCATCCTGCGCGGCACTGGAGGGCGGTGCTGCGGGGGTCGCAACACCGGCACGACGCCAGCGCTGCAACTCGGCGGTCTGGTTCAGCTCCATCGGCTTATAGGCCTTGTTATAGACCGAGACCTGCAACAGGCGCTCCAGTAGGCGACCGTCATTCTTCTTGCGATAGGCCAGATCTTCGGCGGCAAGGGTCTGACGGATGCCAGCCTGCGTGCCATAGCGCGAGGCAGCGGCCACCAAGGCCTGATCGGAACCCGGCACTGTGCCGCTTGCGGTCACACGGCGCGGATTGCCGCCAAGAGCGGCCACGGCATCGGCCTCTGGCGTGGGATCGGTGAGATTCGTGCCGCCCGGCGTTGGCGTCGGAAGCTGCGCGAGGTTCTCGGGCATCTGAAGCGGTTTGTTCGGCACAATACCGAATTCATCCGGTCCCTGATGCGAAGACCGCAGATTCATAAGGCTCGGCGTGCGGTCATTGCCACAAGCCGTGAGCATCAGGACCGCAGCCATCGCGATGCTGAGCGTGCCGTATCGAACCTGCATGGACAACTCCCATTACCGTTTGTGCCCCTGTCTTAACGCAACATCGCAGCGCCGTCACCAGCGAAAAATCGGTCTAGTCCTTGCTGGGGGCTTTGTCCTTGCCTGCAAACAGCACCAGACCGATCGCGCCGAGGAAGATCGAGATATCTGCGACGTTGAACGAGAACGGGTTGGACCAGCCCGGCAGGGAGGTATTGATGAAATCGGCCACCGCGCCATAAGCGATCCGGTCGACGACATTGCCAAGCGCACCGCCGATCAAAAGCCCCGCTGAAATCATGACGGGGCGGGAATGGGGCGTGCGTGCCACCCAGACCCAGACCCAGCCCGAGATGATAAGCGCCACCGCGATCAGCACCCAGCGCGTAACATCGCCCTCTCCCGAGAACAGGCCGAAATTCACACCGCGATTCCACGCCATGCGGAAATTGAGCCATGGCGGCAAAACATCGATCGCGCCAACGCGGTCAAGCTGCATGCGCTGGACCACGATATATTTCGATAGCTGATCAATGATCAGCACAAGTGCGGCGGTGCGTCCGGCCAGTTGCATCTTGGGTCTCGCTTGTTGATCGGCGCAGAGATATCCCCCGCCCCCGGGGCCTGTCCCGGGGTGCAGAGGGCAGTTCTTAGATTCAATGGCGGAAATGGCGCATCGATGTGAAGACCATCGCAAGGCCGCGCTCATTGGCCGCATCGATGACCTCCTGATCGCGCATCGAGCCACCCGGCTGGATGATCGCGGTGGCCCCTGCCTCGGCGGCTGTGATCAGCCCGTCGGCGAAGGGGAAGAACGCATCCGAGGCCACGACAGAGCCCTGCGTCGGCGTCACGTCAAAACCGCAGGCCTCCATCATGTCCTGCGCCTTGCGCGCGGCGATCCGGGTCGAATCGACGCGGCTCATCTGACCTGCGCCCACGCCCACGGTTGCGCCATCCTTGACGTAGATGATCGCGTTCGATTTCACATGCTTGGCCACTTTCCAGGCAAAGAGCATGTCCTTGAGTTCCTGCTCCGAGGGCTGACGCTCGGTCACGATCTTGAGGTCATCAAGCGTGATCTCGCCGTTATCCTTGCCCTGCACGAGGAAACCGCCTGCCACCTGACGATAGGTGGTGATCGCAGAAGCCGGGTCGGGCAGCCCGCCGGTCTCCAGCAGGCGCACGTTCTTTTTCTTTGCGATGACCTCTTTCGCGGCCTCTTCGACCGAAGGCGCGATGATGACCTCGGAGAAGATCTTAGTGATTTCTTCGGCAGTGGCCGCATCGAGCGGCTGGTTCAGGGCGATAATCCCCCCGAAGGCCGAGGTGCGGTCGCAATCGAAGGCGCGCTTATAGGCCTCGATCACGCTGTCACCGCTGGCCACACCGCAGGGATTGGCGTGTTTGATGATCGCGACGGTCGGCTTTTCGGTGCCGAACTCCGCGACCAGTTCAAAGGCCGCATCGGTGTCGTTGATATTGTTGTAGCTCAGCTCCTTGCCCTGAAGCTGCTTGGCGGTCGCGACGCCCGGGCGGTTGGTACCGTCATGGTAGAAAGCCGCGCTCTGATGCGGGTTCTCGCCATAGCGCAGGGTCTGGGCGAGCGTGCCTGCAAAGGTGCGGCGGATCGGGGTCTCTTCGCCAATCGCGCCCGCCATCCAAGTGCTGACGGCAGAATCATAGGCGGCGGTGCGCGCATAGGCGATCTGGGCCAGCTTCTGGCGGAAGGCATAGCCAATCGCACCGTCATTGCGGTCCAGCTCGGCCAGAACGCGCCCGTAATCGGCCACATCGACCACCGTGGTCACGAAAGCATGGTTCTTGGCGGCAGCCCGGATCATCGCGGGGCCACCGATGTCGATATTCTCGATGCATTCATCGTAATCGGCGCCCTTGGCGACGGTTTCCTCGAACGGGTAGAGGTTGACCACCAGCAAATCGATCCCCTCGATGCCATGGGCCTCCATCGCGGCGAGATGCTCGTCATTGTCGCGCAGCGCGAGCAGCCCCCCATGGACCGCCGGGTGCAGCGTCTTCACGCGGCCATCCATCATTTCGGGAAAGCCCGTCAGATCGGCCACGTCGCGCACGCTCATGCCCGCTTCACGCAGAGCCTTGGCGGTGCCGCCGGTGGAGAGCAGCTCGACGCCGCGCGCCGACAGCGCCCGAGCGAAATCAAGCAGGCCGGTTTTGTCAGAGACGGAAATCAGGGCACGGGTCAGAGGGATCGGGCGGGTCACGGGCAGCATCCTCGCTAGCGTTGGTCAGGAATACGCGCAACGGGGAGGCCTTGGAGTTTGCCCCAAGGTCAGGGCGCGTCGTTCGCGGACGGGTTATCGCGTGCTTGCGAAAAGGTCCAGCCGATCTGGCATGCGCGGTCCAAAACACGTGCCGAAAGCACGATCTGAAGCGATGGGCGGGGCCTGATCCTCCCTTTTTCGAGATAGACCGAGGGTTCCAGCGCCAGCTCGGCCACGCCGTCATGGCGAAACACCCAGATCTCGCCGGTGCGCAGAGCGACGGATACGGCATGCCCGCCCATATCCAGAGTGGCGTCGCAATCGGGATGCAGGTGAAAGCGGATGTCGAAGGGAATGCCGCGAAGCCCCTCGCGCTCGAAGATCTGATCGAAGCGAGCGATATCTTGCGGCGTCATCGCCCCCAACGTGTCGCGCCCGTGCAGCGTGCGGCCATCCGCGCTCAGATCCAGCTCGCGGATATGGGTCATGCCATGGGTTTCGCTATAGCCGTCATGGCCAAAGAGCTGGCCTGTCTCGGTCAGGTCGTCGCTGCGCGTCCAGACATTTTTCGGCGTTTTCGCCAGATAGGCGCGCGGCGCGCGGCCAAACAGGCGCTCGGGGCCGAGCCGCGACGAGGAATAGCCGAAGATCGAAAGCGTCGAATGGCTCGCCGTGGCGCGCCCCGCGCGCGCCCAGTCTCGGCCGAAATGCACGCCCGAGCCGCAATTGACGATGAGAGGGCGGCGGCCCGATGTCATCTCGAAAGCCAGCGTCGAGGCATGGCCATTGGCCGATTCCATCCCGCGCGGCGGCGGTGCGGCATCGATGATCAGCGATGCGCGCCCACCTTGGATCCGCGCAAATCCCATCGCCATCGGCTCGCGCCGGACGCC
>NZ_JHEH01000010.1 GCF_000715505.1 Thioclava dalianensis | reverse complement strand
GCAGGCCAGCCAATAGCCGCCTGAGGCCGCGACATCCTCGACGAAGGCATGGACGTGAATGCCCTTTTCATCCGCAAGCCGCCGGATCCGGCTGGCAATCAGCGCCGATTGCACGGGCGAGCCGCCCGGCGAATTGATCAAAAGCGCCACCGCTGCGGGCTTGCCGCGTGCGAAGGCGCGCTCGATCAGCGGCGCCATGGCGGCATCCGAAAGGCCCTGCGCGCCGGGACGCGAGATGCCGATGGCTCCCTGTAGCCGGATGACGGCGACGAAGGGAGGTTTCTTGACGAAGGGGAGGCGCTGGATCAGTTTCATGTTAACGGATGTAGAGGCTCGCCTGCGCCCGTGCAAGCGCGGCCCGGGCAACAAATGACGCATCCCGACATTGCCTGTTCGTCTTTGTCAGATCGGTCACTTGTTATGTGAGGCAGGCTGGGCCCATTATGAGGCGGGGAGACGAGAATGACACATGACGACAGGCTGAGCACAATCCTTGCAACCCATAGCGGGCGCCCGGGCGCTTTGCTTCCGATCTTGCATGATGTGCAGGCAGCCTATGGCTATGTGCCCGAGGATTGCTATCAGCCGATTGCCGATGCATTGCGTCTTGGCCGGGCAGAGGTGGCGGGCGTGGTGTCGTTCTACCATGATTTCCGCGCGGCCCCCGCCGGGCGTCATGTGATCAAGATCTGTCGCGCCGAGGCCTGTCAGTCGATGGGCGGGGCTGCGATGATGGCCGGGCTGGAACACGCGCTGGGCATGAAGATCGGCCAGACGCAAAACGGGATCACGCTTGAGGCGGTCTATTGTCTTGGCCTCTGCGCCTGTGCTCCGGCGGCGCAGGTCAACGGGCAACTGGTCGGGCGGGCCACGGCAGAGCAGCTTGAAGCACTGGTCACAGAGGTGTCGGCATGAAGATCTGGGTCCCCGCAGACGCTGCCGCAAAGGCCTGTGGCGCTGATGCCGTCGCTGCCATGATCGCGCATCAGGCCGCGCAGCAAGGGCGCGAGGTTCAGATCATTCGCAACGGCACGCGCGGGATGATCTGGCTGGAGCCGCTGGTTGAGATCGAGATGGACGGTGTGCGCATGGGCTTCGGGCCTATGGTGCCGGGCGATGTGCCCGGGCTTTTCGCAAGCCCTGAAAGCCATCCCAAAGCCGTGGGGCCGGTCGAGGAGATCCCCTTCTTCGCGCGTCAGACACGGCTGAGCTTTGCGCGCTGCGGGCGGATCGATCCGCTGTCGCTAGAGGATTACGCCGAGGCCGAGGGCTGGCAGGGCTTGACCCGCGCGCTGGAGCTTGGCCCGCAGGCGGCGATTGAGACGGTCACCACCTCGGGGCTGCGCGGGCGCGGCGGCGCGGGGTTCCCCACTGGCATCAAGTGGAAGACGGTGGCCGATGCCGAGGCTTCGCAGAAATATATCGTGTGCAATGCCGATGAGGGCGATAGCGGCTCTTTCGCGGACCGGATGTTGATGGAAGGCGATCCCTATTGCCTGATTGAGGGCATGGCGATTGCCGGGCTTTGTGTCGGCGCGACCAAGGGGTTTGTCTATATCCGCTCGGAATATCCCGATGCGATCCGCGTCATGGAGGCCGCAATCGCGCGGGCGCGTTCGGCTAGCTATATCGGGCCTGCGTTGATGGGGCAGGGCCCGGCTTTTGATCTTGAGGTCCGTGTCGGCGCTGGGGCCTATATTTGCGGCGAAGAGACCTCGCTGCTCAACTCGCTCGAAGGCAAGCGCGGAATGGTGCGCGCAAAGCCGCCGCTGCCCGCTTTGGAAGGCGCGTTCGGCTTGCCCACCGTGGTCAATAACGTGCTCTCGCTGGGCGCGGTGCCCTGGATCCTGACCCATGGCGGCGCGGCCTATGCCGAGTTCGGCCTTGGCCGCTCGCGCGGGACGATCCCTTTGCAAATCGCGGGCAATGTGGCGCATGGCGGGCTCTTTGAGACTGGCTTTGGCCTGAGCCTTGGGGCGCTGATCAACGATATTGCGGGCGGCACGGCGTCTGGGCGTCCCTTCAAGGCGGTGCAGGTCGGCGGGCCGCTTGGCGCCTATCACGGGGAAGACGATTTCGATCTCGATATCTGCTACGAGGCTTTCGCCGAGAGAGGCGGTCTTGTCGGACATGCGGGATTTGTGGTGCATGATGAGAGCGCCGACATGATGGCGCTGGCGCGCTATGCGATGGAGTTTTGTGCCATCGAGAGCTGCGGCAAATGCACGCCGTGCCGGATCGGGGCCGTGCGCGGGATCGAGACGCTCGACCGGATCGCGCGCGGAGAGGCCGACGCCATCGAGATCTTGCAGGATCTGTGCGAAGTGATGGAGAAAGGCTCGCTCTGCGCGATGGGGGGCTTCACGCCCTACCCGGTGCGCTCGGCAATGCGGCTTTTCCCCGAGGAATTCACCCAACTGCGGGAGGCAGCGGAATGAGAGATTTCATCATCCCGACCAAGGATATGGGCACGCCCGCAAAGACCGGCGCGCCGGTCACTGTCCAGATCGACGGTATGGCGGTCACCGTGCCCGAAGGCACCTCTGTCATGCGCGCCGCCGCCGAGGCTGGTATCTCCGTGCCCAAGCTCTGCGCGACCGATATGCTGGATGCCTATGGCTCGTGCAGGCTGTGTGTCGTCGAGATCGAGGGGATGCGCGGCACGCCCGCCTCCTGCACGACGCCGGTGCGCGAAGGCATGGTCGTGCGCACCCAAACCGAACAGCTGGGCCGTCTGCGGCGCGGGGTGATGGAGCTTTATATCTCGGATCACCCGCTCGATTGCCTGACCTGTGCGGCCAATGGCGATTGCGAATTGCAGGATACGGCGGGGGCGGTAGGCCTGCGCGATGTGCGCTACGAGAGTGGCGAGAACCACTTTGAGACCCGCGCGGGCGATGCGCCCAATCCCAGCTATATCGCGCGCGACGACTCGAACCCCTATTTCTTCTACGACCCCGAGAAATGCATCGTTTGCATGCGCTGCGTGCGCGCCTGCGAGGAGGTGCAGGGCACCTTCGCCCTGACCACTCTGGGGCGCGGCTTCGATGCGCGCATCGGGACCGGCACGGAAAATTTCCTGAACTCCGACTGCGTAAGCTGCGGCGCCTGCGTGCAGGCCTGTCCGACCGCCACCTTGCAGGAAAAGACCGTCGACGAGATCGGCACGCCCGAGCACAGCGTCGTTACCACCTGCGCCTATTGCGGGGTCGGCTGCTCCTTCGAGGCGCAGATGCGCGGCGATACGCTGGTGCGCATGGTGCCGTGGAAAGAGGGCAAAGCCAATCGCGGCCATTCCTGCGTCAAGGGACGCTTCGCCTGGGGCTATGCCAATCACGGGGACCGCATCCTCAATCCGATGATCCGCGACACTATCACCGATCCCTGGCGCGAGGTCAGTTGGGAAGAGGCGCTGGCCTTTGCCGCAAGCGGCATCAAGCGCGCGCAGGAGAAACACGGGCGCAATTCAGTGGGTGTCATCACCTCGTCGCGCTGCACCAATGAGGAAACCTATCTGGTGCAGAAGCTCGCCCGCGCGGTGATGGGCACGAACAACACAGATACCTGCGCGCGGGTGTGCCATTCGCCCACGGGCTACGGGCTCAAGCAGACCTTCGGCACCTCTGCCGGAACGCAGGATTTCGATAGCGTCGAGGCGGTCGATTGCGCGCTGGTGATCGGTGCCAACCCGACCGACGGCCACCCCGTCTTTGCCTCGCGGTTGCGCAAGCGGCTGCGGCAGGGCGCGGGCCTGATCGTGGTTGATCCGCGCCGGATTGACCTGCTGGAGACGCCGCATATGGGCGAGGGGCTGCATCTGCCGCTGCGCCCGGGCACCAATGTCGCCGTGCTCACCGCGATGGCCCATGTGATCGTGACCGAGGGGCTGTTTGACGAAGACTTCATCCGCACCCGCTGCGATTGGGAGGAGTGGTCGGATTATGCCGATTTCGCCGCCGATCCCGCGCATTCCCCCGAGGCCGTGGCTGATTTGACTGGTGTGCCCCCCGAGACCCTGCGCAAGGCCGCGCGGGCCTACGCCGCAGCGCGCAACGGGGCGATCTATTACGGGCTGGGCGTGACCGAGCATAGCCAAGGCTCGACCACTGTGATCGCGATTGCCAATCTCGCGATGATGACCGGCAATATCGGGCGGCCCGGCGTGGGCGTGAACCCGTTGCGCGGCCAGAACAACGTGCAAGGCAGCTGCGATATGGGCAGCTTCCCGCATGAGCTTCCGGGCTATCGGCATGTGTCCGACACGGCCGCGCGTGCGGTCTTCGAGGCCGAGTGGCACATAGCGCTGGACCCCGAACCGGGGCTGCGTATTCCCAATATGCTCGATGCCGCCGTGGCGGGTGCCTTCAAGGCGATCTACATTCAGGGCGAAGACATCCTGCAATCGGATCCCGATACGCATCACGTCGCAGCTGGTCTTGCCGCGATGGATTGCGTGATCGTGCATGATCTGTTTCTCAACGAGACCGCGCGCTATGCGCATGTCTTCCTGCCGGGCTCGACCTTCCTTGAGAAGGACGGCACCTTCACCAATGCCGAGCGCCGCATCAACCCGGTGCGCCGGGTGATGGCGCCCAAATCGGGGCTGGCCGATTGGGAGGCGACGCAGGCGCTGGCCAATGCGCTGGGCGCGGGCTGGAGCTATACGCATCCCTCGCAGATAATGGATGAGATCGCGCGGACCACACCCTCTTTCGAGGGAGTGAGCTATGATCTGCTCGATGAGAAGGGCTCGCTGCAATGGCCCTGCAACGCGGCCCATCCTGAGGGCTCTCCGGTGATGCATGTCGACGGTTTCGTGCGCGGGCAGGGCCGTTTCATCCGCACCGCCTATGTTGCGACCGACGAGCGGACCGGCCCGCGCTTCCCGCTTTTGCTGACCACGGGCCGCATCCTGAGCCAGTATAACGTGGGCGCGCAGACGCGGCGCACCGAGAACTCCATTTGGCACAACGAAGACCGGCTGGAGATCCATCCCCACGATGCCGAGACGCGCGGCATCAGCGAGGGAGACTGGGTGCGGCTGGCCAGCCGGGCGGGGGCCACAAGCCTGCGCGCGACCCTGACCGACCGGGTGTCGCCTGGGGTGGTCTACACCACCTTCCACCATCCCGACACGCAGGCCAATGTCGTGACCACCGACAATTCGGACTGGGCCACGAACTGCCCGGAATACAAAGTGACGGCGGTGCAGGTGGGGCTGTCGAACGGTCCGACCGATTGGCAAGAGCTCTATGAGGCACAAAGCCAGCTCACCCGCCGCATCGAGGCTGCGCAATGAGCGTCTCTGACTGGCACCTACCGGATGGCACCGCGCTGCAACTGGCGCAAGAGGTCCCGGTGGCGCTGGTCTATGACGGGGTGGCGCAGGCGGTGATGATGGCCTCGCCCGCCGATCTTGAGGATTTCGCGCTGGGCTTCGCGCTCTCCGAAGGGCTAATCTCCGATCCCGCCGAGATCACCCGTCAGGAGATCGCCGAGCAAGAGGCCGGGATCGAGGCACGAAGCTGGCTCAGCGCGCCTGCGGGCGCGCGCTTCGCCGAGCGCCGCCGTGCAACCATCGGCCCGGTGGGCTGCGGGCTGTGCGGGATCGAACAGCTTGAGCAGGCGCGCCGCGTGCTGCCCCGGCTCGACCCGCCCGACTGGCGGCTGGAGCCTGAGGACGCGGCGAACGTGCTTGAGGCGCTGCGCGATCAGCAGCCGTTGCAAGATGCGACCCGCGCCGCCCATGCCAGCGCCTTTTGGCAACCCGGTCGCGGGATTGTCGCGCTGCGCGAGGATGTCGGGCGCCACAATGCGCTGGATAAGCTGATGGGCGCTTTGGCGCGGGCCGGGATCGCAGGCGGCAGCGGGGCGCTGGTGATGACCTCGCGCCTGTCGGTCGATCTGATCCAAAAGGCCGCGACCTGTCGTATTCCGGTGATTGTCGGCCCCTCGGCCCCTACGGCGCTGGCCGTGCGGGAGGCGCAGGCGGCAGGCATCACCCTGATTGCACGGGCCGGGCGTGGCCTGAGCGTCTACACCCAGCCGCAGGAGGCGCCGGTATGAGCCCAGAGAAACTCGCCCATATGGCCAATCAGATCGCGACATTCTTCGAGAGCCAGCCGGGCGATCAGGCCATCGCAGTGGCCGATCACATCAATGCCAACTGGGCGCCGCAGATGCGCTCGGCCTTACTGCGCGACGCCGAGAGCCAAGAGCTGCATCCGCTGGTGCGCGCCGCTCTGCCCGATATTCGCGGCGCGGCGTGATCGCTTAGGCCGGATCGAGCAGCTCGACCAGTACCAGCGCCATCACCTTGGCGCTGTCGAGCATATCCGCGATACCGACCCATTCGTCGGGTTGATGGGCCAGCTCCAGCAGCCCCGGCCCATAGGCAATGCAGTTTTTCAGCCGCCCGATCCGGTCGATATGTTTTTGATCATAGGTGCCGGGGCTGACCACGTAGCTGGCCTCGCGTCCCAGCACGGCCTCAATGGCGGCGGCGGTGGAGCGCACGATGGGGGCCTCGCGGTCGGTCATTGAGGGCTGGACCTCGAAAAGATCGCGGATCTCGTAGGTGAAGCTGGGGCGACGCTCTTTCACCCGCTCCATCAGCGCGGAAATCTCGGATTTGACCGCACCGATATCCTCTTCGATCAGGAAGCGGCGGTCGATCACGATCCGGCAGCGATCCGCGACGCAGGGCGCGGGCAGGCCGGTGAAGCCTTCCTCCTGCTCGGGCTCGCCGCCATGGATCGAGTTGATGTTGAGCGTCGAGGCCCGCGCGCCTTCGGGGATCACGGGCATCTCGGTGCGCTTGTTGAGAAGCAGCGGAAACAGGGTCTCTTCCATCTCAGCCAGCACTGCGCCCATATGCCGGATCGCGCTGTCGCCCAGAAACGGCATCGAGCCATGCGCGATGCGGCCATGGGTCTCGATCTCGGCCCACCAGACACCGCGATGGCCCAGACAGATCTGATCCTTGTGCAGCGGTTCGGGGATGATGACATGCTGCACGCGGTCGGGATCGAACCGGCCCTGCTCGGCCAGATAGGCCACGCCGCCATAGCCGCCGGTTTCCTCATCCGCCGTGGCCGAGATTTCGATGCTGCCTGCGAAATCCGGGCAAATGGCCAGAAAGGCCTCTGCTGCGATGACCGACGCCGCCAGCCCGCCCTTCATGTCGCACGCGCCCCGGCCATAGATCCGGTCGCCCTCGATTTCGCCGCCGAACGGGTCGCGGGTCCAGCCATGGCCAAGCTCGACCACGTCGTGATGCGCGTTGAAATGCACACACTCGCCCGGTCGGGTGCCCTCGATCCGCGCGATCATGTTCCAGCGCGGGTACCGCTCGCTATCGCCGGGTGTGCCTTTGGCGCGGATCAACTCGGTCGTGAACCCGCGCGCGCCCAAGTGATCCGCAAGATATTCGCAGATCTCAAGGTAGTTGCGCCCGGGAGGGTTCAGCGTCGGGATCGCGATCAGCGCTTGGGTCAGCGCGATCAATGCGTCGCGGCGGTGCTCGATTTCGGATTTCAGGCGGTCATCCAGCGTCATACCCGAACGCTAGCGCTGCGACACGTGCGCTCCAAGCGGAAAACACGTGGAATTTATCCGCCACCCACGGTATCGAGGGGCAAACCCGGCAGTCGCGCCGGGGAAGGAGGGACACGGATGAACCTGTTTTTGGGGTTTGCGCTGGTGATTTGTGTGGCTGCAGGTGGCTGGCTGTCGAAATATGAATGGGCCAAGCTGCTTGCATTGGTTCCGGTGGCGATGCTGGCACCAGCCTTCTACATGACCGGCACGGCCTGTGGTGCCGGGTTTATCACGCGGTTCTTCTCGGACGTGGCGAGCTGCAGCAATGGCTATACCGCGCGCCAGATGTTTGCTGCGACCTATGTGCTCGCGCTGGTCCCGGTTGCAGCCTCGGCAATCGCGTTCAAGCTGATCCGGATGGCCCGCGCCGCGCGCAAAAGCTAAGACCACGCGCGCGATCCGCGTTTGATCGCAACAGCAAGGAGCTGCGGCAATGTTTGGCTTTGTGCGGCTGGCGATCTTTGGCTTTATCGGCCTCAGCGTGATTTTCGTGCTGGTGCGGATCTATGCCCGCTCGCTGCGACGCGAGGCGCTGGAGGATGCCTGGGCCGAGGCGCGTTCGGGCGATGCGCTCTATCAGACGCAAGAGGCCTATGTGGCCGAGGGGATGCGCGCCTATGACAAAAGCCTGCGCCGCAAGCTGATCTGGCTTGTCTATGTCGTGCCGACCGTGCTGGTCGTCGCGGTGATCTATCTGATGAATTACACGTGAGGCTGCGATGCGATACGTAAAATGGGGTTTCTGGGCGCTGGTCGCGATCTTCGTCGCGCTCTTTCTCAGCTACAATCTGCCGCGCCATGACATCGTGCGCGTCGTGGGCACGGAAGTGCGCCGCGTCGATTTCGGCGAGAACTCGATGTTCTGGGCCTCGGCCGATGTCGGCTCTGCCTCGGGCACAAGCCGCGATGTGCGCTTCATCAACACGGTGCGCCCGAACGGCAAGACATTGGTGTTCCGCAATGAGGATACCGGCTGGGGCTGGCCGCCCTATTTCAAGCTCGACAGCTCGGATTTGCAGGCTCAGGCGGAGTCGCTGATCTCGACCAAGGCCGATCCGATCTGGGTTTCGATCACCCGCTATGGCTGGCGCTCGCGCTGGCTGACGATCTTTCCCAATGCGGTTGGGCTCAAGCAGGTGAGCGGGCCGGATGTGCGCATCATCCCTTGGGCCAATATCATCATCCTGACCCTTCTGGTGCTACTGATCCTGACGATCCGCGCGATGTGGCGGCAATTCCGTCAGCGCTCGATTGATCCGCTGTTCGACGATGCGAGCGAGGCGTGGGACGGCGCTGAAGAGCGCGCCAATGGCTGGTTCAACAAGCTCTTCGGGCGCAAGCGCTGAGGGCTCGGCGCGCCATGCTCCGATGACAAAAAAGCGCCGCTCCCGGGAGGGGGCGGCGCTTTGCTACGCGGCAACGCTTGACGCAGGAGCTCAGGCGTTCGCGGCGCGAATCTGCTCTGCGGCTTCCTTGTTGTAGGTCACGCCCTTGCTCTCGAAGAGCTGGTCCAGCTCGCCCGACAGCGTCATCTCGGTGATGATGTCGCAACCGCCGACGAACTCGCCCTTGACGTAAAGCTGCGGGATGGTGGGCCAGTCGGAATAGTCCTTGATGCCTTGGCGGATCTCGGAATCGGCCAGCACGTTGACGTCTTGAAACGTCACGCCCATGAAGTTGAGAACACCCGCCACGCGCGAGGAAAACCCGCATTGCGGCATGTCTTTCGTGCCCTTCATGAACAGGACCACGTCATTCTCGGTGACCTGTTTCTTGATCTGATCTTGCGCGCTCATCGCTATGATCCTTTGTATTGTCTTCGCGCAGCCCGCGAAGCCCGTGTGATAAAAGTCGGGGCACTCCCCGAAACAAAATCCAAAGCGCCGACAGCGCCTCGTTCATCGTTATTCAGGCGCCTTCGTGGTCAGTGCGAGCGCATGCAGCGCCCCGTCGGGACCATCCATCGCCCCTTTCAGGGCCGCATAAACCGCGCGCTGCTGTTGCACCCGGTTCATACCGCGAAACCTCTCGTCGATGACCTCGGCCGCCCAGTGGTTCCCGTCGCCTGCCAGATCGGTGATCGTGATCTTGGCATCGGGGAAGTCCACGCGGATCAGGGCTTCGATGTCATGCGCTTCCATAGGCATAGATAGGGCTCCTCGTCCTTTGGATCAAATCTAGGTGGGCTGCCGAGTGGCTGCAAGGGCCAGTCTTGGGCGCGGCCCGGGCCGACCAGTCGCCCAAGGGGAGCGTTTTGCTGTCTGTCCCGTTGGGGTGGTGCTGTATGTGCCCTCTTGGCGCCCCCACATGCCGGGGGGACGCCAAAGCGCGCGTATCAGCGTTCGATCGCGGTCTTGAAGGCTGAGCGATAGTGGCTGGAAAGCTCGGCCAGCGGGGCGGTTTCGGCGCCAAAGCTGACACTCTCGCCGCCAAACCGCCCGACAGTATTGAGCGGCACGCCCGCTTTGCGTGCAGCCGCCATCAGCGCCTCCGCCTGATCGAAGGAGCAGGCCACCAGATAGCGCGCCTGATCCTCGCCAAACAGCGTGGCGATATCGTCGCTTTCAACGGTCGCGCCGATGCCCGCCGCCTCTGCCATCTCGAAGATCGCGAGCGCCAGCCCGCCATCCGACAGATCGGCTGCGGATTTCACAAGGGCGCGGTTGTCGCGCAGGAACTCGCCATGCCGCCGCTCCAGCTCCAGATCGACCGCGGGCGCATCGCCGCTTTCGATCCCGAAGGCCTCGAAGGCCAGCGCGGATTGACCCAGATGGCCCTGCGTCTCGCCGATCACCATCGCCACATCGCCTGCGCTGGGCAGGCCGGCGATCAGGTCGTCGAGACTGTCGAGCAGCCCCACCGCGCCGATGGTGGGCGTCGGCAGAATGCCGGTGCCATCGGTTTCATTGTACAAAGACACGTTGCCCGACACGATCGGCATATCGAGCGCGCGCACAGCGGCGTCGATGCCTTTGATCGCGCCGACGAACTGGCCCATGATCTCGGGCTTTTCGGGATTGCCGAAGTTCAGGTTGTCGGTCGAGGCCAGCGGTTTGGCACCAACGGCGCACAGGTTGCGATAGGCTTCCGCCACAGCTTGCTTGCCACCCTCGATCGGGTTGGCCTTGACGTAGCGCGGGGTCACATCCGAGGTGAAAGCCAGCGCCTTGGAGCTTCCATGCACGCGTACCACGCCTGCGCCCATGCCGGGGCGGCGGACGGTGTCGCCCATGACCTGTGTGTCGTATTGCTCATAGACCCAGTCCTTGGCGGCGTAGTTCGGCGAGCCGATCAGCGCCTCAAGCGCGGCAATCGGGCCAATCGAGGGCAGATCCTCGGCGGGGCCCGCGGCAGGCGTCTCGACCCAAGGGCGGTCATATTCCGGCGCGGTAGAGGCCAGTTTCGACAGCGGCAGATCCGCTTTGACCTCGTCGTTATGCACGATCAGGAAGCGGTCTTCGGCAATGGTTTCGCCCACGATGGCAAAGTCGAGATCCCATTTCTCGAAGATCGCGCGCGCCTCGGCCTCTTTCTCGGGCTTGAGGACCATCAGCATGCGTTCCTGAGACTCGCTGAGCATCATCTCATAGGCGGTCATATTGGCTTCGCGCTGCGGCACGGCGTTGAGGTTCAGCTTGATGCCCAAGCCGCCCTTGTCGCCCATTTCGACCGCCGAGCAGGTCAGCCCGGCAGCGCCCATGTCCTGAATCGAGATCACGGCACCCGAGGCCATCAGTTCAAGGCAGGCCTCCAGCAGGCATTTCTCGGTGAAGGGGTCGCCGACTTGCACGGTGGGGCGCTTGTCCTCGATCGTGTCGTCGAACTCGGCACTGGCCATTGTCGCCCCGCCCACGCCGTCGCGCCCGGTCTTCGCGCCGAGATACACAACCGGCATACCGACGCCGCTCGCGGCGGAGTAAAAAATCTTGTCGGCATCAATCAGGCCCGCGGCAAAGGCATTGACCAGACAATTGCCGTTATAGGACGGGTGGAAGCGTACTTCGCCGCCCACATTGGGCACGCCGAAACAGTTGCCATAGCTGCCCACGCCCTCAACCACGCCTTTGACGACATGGGAGGTCTTGGGGTGATCGGGCATCCCGAAGCTGAGGCTGTCCATCGCAGCAATCGGGCGTGCGCCCATCGTGAACACATCGCGCAGAATGCCGCCGACGCCGGTGGCCGCGCCCTGATGGGGCTCGATATAGGAGGGGTGGTTGTGGCTCTCCATCTTGAAGACCACGGCCTGATTGTCCCCGATATCGACGATGCCTGCGTTCTCGCCCGGACCGCAGATCACCTGCGGGCCCTCGGTATGCAGCGTGCGCAGCCATTTCTTCGAGGATTTATACGAGCAATGCTCGTTCCACATGGCAGAGAAAATGCCGAGTTCGGTGAAATTCGGCGACCGACCGATGATCTCGAGAATGCTCTCGTATTCGTCGGGCTTCAGACCATGGGCCTGGATGAGGTCCGGCGTGATCTGCGGCTCGTCCATCTGCATCCTCCGGGGCTATGCGCTTTGCCGACCTCATAGGCCAATCCGGACAAGGGGGGAAGGGGGCAGCAGGGCCTCGGGGCACCTGTCGGGTACAAAAAGCGCAAAGCCCGAAGGCTTTGCGCGCGTGTTGGGCAATGCGGAGTGGCTCAGCTGTGCTTGTCGACCTGCGTCTCAAGCGAGTTCAGCAGTTCCGACACGGTCCATTTCAGATGGACCGAATCTTTGGTGACGTCGGATTTGGGCACATTGACCTTGAAGCGCGACACGGTGGTGTGCAGCGCATCGGCAGTGCGGACATAAACGGTATCGAACTTGCCGTGCGGCTCGATCTTCTCGACATGGCCAACGGCATTGCCGTCCGACGAGACGACCGCATTGTCGGTCATCGCCTCGGTTTTCAGCGCGGTCGTGCCGGATTGTGCATCAAGCTGGTTCTGCGCGGGGATCTGGCTGGCACCGTCCGAGCTGGCCATTTTCTGGCGCGCCGTTCCGGTCTTGTAGTCCGCAATTCCGTTTTGGTCGGCCACTCCCACATTGTTCGACGCAGAATGTGCTTGCGGGGTGCCTGTCGAGGTCTGATCGGTCTTCACAATGCCCGAGCGATAATCGGCGATGCCGTAATAGGTGCCGTCGTGATCATTGGTCGAGGGAATCGCCGCCAGGTTGAGTGCCGAGGCCGAGCCTGCGATGGCCATTGCACCGAGAAGGGTGGTCGAGGCGGCGATGATGTTTTTCGTTCCGGTCATGTCTACTCCTTTTGGGACTGACGTGATTGAAGCGTGCTGCGCCATCATGGCGCTTGACAGGACAACGGAGCGGGGGCGGCGAAGTTCATTGAAAAAATTGTGAGAAACGCGTGCGCTTACGCAGACGGGCCGCGTCCCTTGTATTTTCAACCGGAGCGTGCGGGATTTCGGGCGCGTCTCGGCGGGCCGATTGGGGCAGATTGTGCAGGCCGATCCCGCCGAAATCTGGCCAAGCCAAAAAAAAGGCCGAGCAAAAGCTCGGCCGAAGTCCAACAGGGAGGTAGAAGGTGATGCGTGCCTAAACACGTTTCGTCCTTCTGAGCCTCATTTATGGGCAGTTTGTTAACGCTTCAAGTATAAACGGGTCACGTGACCGTCATGCCCGCTATGCGTTGTGCGAATGCCTCAACTCAATCCTCGGTTTTTCTTTCACTTTGAAAGCGCCGATAGGCGAGGATTTCTTCCTGAATGAAGTCGCGAAACGCCGTGACGCGCCGCGAAGAGCGCAGCTCTTCGGGATAGGCGAGGAAGACCGGCACCTCTACGGATTCCACATCGGGGAGCACCCGTATGATTTCGGGGAAATCCGCCGTCAGGTAATCGGGCAGAATGCCGATGCCGATATGGTTGAGCACACCTTGCAGCACACCGAAATAGTTGTTCACCGTGAGCGTTGAGGCCTGATCGTAGGCCAATACCTGTTGGCCGAGCTGCGCGCCTGCCTGCACCTGCGGTGTTGAGGGCGTCTGACAGATCATCCGGTGGTTTTGCAGGTCTTCGATTTTCTCGGGCGTGCCGAAGCTCTTGAGATATTGCGCCGTGGCGTAAAGCCGCATGCGGATATTGAGCAGGCGCTTGCGGATCAAGTCGGCCTGCGTCGGCTCCTTCATGCGGATCGCCACATCGGCCTCGCGCATCGGCAGGTCGAGCACCCGCTCTTCGAGCATCAGGTCAATTTTGAGATCGGGATATTTCGCGTAGAGCTTGGTCAGGCGCGGCGCGAGCCACAGCGTGCCAAAGCCGGTTGCGGTGGTCACACGCAGCTCGCCGAACACCTCCTCCTCGGAATCGCGGATCCGCGCGGAGGCAGATTCGAGCTTCTTGGCCATTGAGGAGGTCGCTTCGAACAGCAATTCGCCCTGCTCAGTGAGAATCAGTCCCCGGGCATGGCGGTGAAAGAGAGTCGTTCCAAGCCCCTCTTCAAGCGCGCGGATCTGTCGGCTCACGGCAGATTGAGAAAGATGAAGGGCATCGCCCGCATGGGTCAGCGAGCCCGCATCAGCCACGGCATGAAATATTCTCAGCTTGTCCCAGTCCATTCCGGTCACTTTCTGTTCGTCGGCCCAAAGCCGTACGCAACTTTCTTTACATTACTCTCGTTAACTTACGAAACCGCTTTGTAACATATTTTCCCTTGGTAGGTCAGAGTTTGCGACCTATCATGGGGTATATGCCCAGAAAGCAAGGGGAGGTGCTCAATGGGAAGGCAAGAAATAAGTCTTTCAGACAGGTTCGATCTCACGAAATCGCCCGTGCTCTTGAACGGAACGCAGGCTTTGGTGCGTCTCGTACTGGCTCAGGCCGCGCGTGACAAGGCAGCCGGGCTCGAGACAGCCGGCTATGTGACAGGATATCGAGGAAGCCCGCTTGGCGCGGTCGATTTGCAGATGGCGCGGGCCAAATCCGTGCTTGAGCAGTCCAATGTGCTGTTCCAGCCGGGGCTCAACGAGGATCTCGCTGCCACCGCGCTTTGGGGCGCACAGCAAGCCGAAATGCGCGGCGAGGGCAAATATGACGGCGTCTTCGGCCTGTGGTACGGCAAGGGCCCGGGCGTGGACCGCTCTGGCGATGTGATGCGTCATGCCAATATGGCGGGCAGCTCGCCTCATGGTGGCGTGCTGATGGCGATGGGCGACGATCACACCGGCGAGTCCTCGACCGTGCTGCACCAATCCGATTGGGCGATGGTTGACGCCTATATGCCCGTTCTGTCTCCCGCAGGCGTGCAAGAGATCCTCGATCTGGGGCTGTATGGCTATGCGCTGAGCCGCTTTGCCGGGGTCTGGGTCGGTCTCAAGACGATGAAGGACACGGTCGAGGCCACGGCGGTGGTCGATGGCGATCCCCATCGGCTGCGCTTTGAGACACCCGACTTCACGATGCCCGAAGGCGGGCTGAACATCCGCCCGGGCGACACGCCGGTCGCGCAAGAGGCGCGGATGATCGACTACAAGCGCTTCGCCGCCGAAGCCTTCGCGCGGGCCAATCGGATCGACAAACGGGTCTGGGGGCAGGCGGGGGCCAAGATCGGGATGGTCGCGGCCGGCAAGAACTGGCTCGATCTGTCCCATGCGCTGTCGCTTCTGGGCATCGACGAGGCCGAGGCCGAGCGGCTTGGGATCACCACCTACAAGGTCGCCCAGACCTGGCCGCTCGATATGACCTCATTCCACGAATGGGCCGAAGGGCTCGATCTGATCATCGTGGTCGAGGAAAAGCGCAAGCTGATCGAGGTGCAGGTCAAGGAGGCGATCTTTGACGACCGTCGGGGGCGGCGCGTCTATGGTTGGCACAAGGGCGATACATGGGAACATGGTCGGCAGGTCGAACTTTTCCCGACCCGCTATGCGCTCGACCCGGTGATGATCGCGCAGAAGCTGGGCGATATCTTGATCGAGGAGGGGCAAGCCACCGATGCGATCCGCGCCGGGCTCACCAAGATCGAGGCCGCGCAGCGCGCCGACAACGCCCCCGAGATCGCGGCGCGCACGCCATGGTATTGCTCGGGCTGTCCGCATAACTCCTCGACCAAGGTGCCCGATGGCAGCCGTGCCTCGGCGGGCATTGGCTGTCACTACATGGTGCAGTGGATGGACCGCGCCACTGACGGCTTCACCCAGATGGGGGGCGAGGGCGTCAACTGGGTCGGAGAGGCGCCGTTCTCGACGCGCGGGCATCTGTTCCAGAACCTTGGCGATGGCACCTATAACCATTCTGGCGTTCAGGCGATCCGGGCCGCACTCGCCGCAGGCACCAACATCACCTACAAGATCCTGTTCAACGATGCCGTCGCCATGACCGGCGGACAGGAGAACGAGGGCGATCTGAGCGCGCAGCAGATCGCGGCCGAAGTGAAGGCGATGGGCGTGAAAACGGTCGTTGTCGTCTATGACGAGAAAGAGGAGGTCGATCTCGCGGGCTTCCCCTCCAATGTCGAGAAGATCGAGCGCGCCGAGCTGATGAATGTGCAAAAGCGGCTGGCCAAGGAGCCGGGCGTCTCGGCGCTGATCTACGTGCAGACCTGTGCAGCCGAGAAACGCCGCCGCCGCAAGCGCGGCAAGTTCCCCGATCCCGACAAGCGGGTCTTCATCAATACCGATGTCTGCGAAGGTTGCGGCGATTGCGGGGTGCAGTCGAACTGTGTCTCGATCACGCCGGTCGAGACCGAACTGGGCACCAAGCGCGCCATCGATCAGTCGAGCTGCAACAAGGATTTCAGCTGTCTCGACGGGTTCTGCCCCTCTTTCGTGACGCTCAAAGGGGCCAAGATCCGCAAGGCCGAGGCAAAGTCGCTCGATCTGCCGGACTTGCCCGAACCGGCGCTGCCCGAGATCCACGGCACCCATAACGTGGTGATCACCGGCGTGGGCGGCACGGGCGTCGTGACCATCGGCGCGGTGCTGGCAATGGCGGCCCATGTCGATGGCAAGGGTGCGGGCATGATGGAGATGGCGGGCCTCGCGCAGAAGGGCGGTGCAGTGCATATCCATCTGCGCATCGCCAATCGGCCCGAAGATATCTCGGCCATTCGCGTGGCTGTGGGGGAGGCGGATTGCGTTATCGGCGGCGATCTTGTCGTCTCGGCGGGTGCCAAGACGCTGGGGCTGATGACCACGGGGCGCACGGGCGCGGTGGTCAACAGCCACGAGATCGTCACCGGCGAGTTCACCCGCAACCGCGATTTCCGTCTGCCGGGCGATCAGCTGCGTCTCAGTCTCGAGGCGCGGCTTAAGGAGCGTGTGGCCTTCGTGGATACCTCGGAGCTGTCGCGTCAGATGCTGGGCGATTCAATCTACTCGAATATGGTCGTGCTTGGGGCTGCGTGGCAGCAGGGTTTCGTGCCTTTGAGCCTCGAGGCGATCGAGCAGGCGATCACGCTCAACGGGGCCAAGCCCGAGGAGAACAAGCGGGCCTTTGCCCTTGGGCGCTGGGCCATGGCCTATCCCGATCAGGCCGCGCGCGCGATGCGCTCGGAGGTTGTGAGCGCGCCGGTCGATCCTTTGACCTTCCGGGCCGATCATCTTGTGGCCTATCAAAACAAGCGGCTCGCCACGCGCTTTCGCAAGCTCGTGGACACGGCGCCTGAAGAACTGCGCCTCTCTGTCGCCAAGGGCTATCACAAGGCGCTGGCCTATAAGGATGAGTACGAGGTCGCCCGCCTGCATCGCGAAACCGCGAAGAAAGCACGTGCCGAGTTCGAGGGGGATTTCGAGATGACCTTCCATCTCGCCCCGCCGATCCTGTCCAAGCAAGCTGCCAATGGCCGTCCGATGAAGCGCGCTTTCGGGCCGTGGATGGAGCGGGTCTTTGGTGTGATGGCCCGGTTCAAAGCGCTGCGCGGCACGCCGCTCGATCCGTTCGGGCGCGCCGAGGAGCGCAAGATGGAGCGCGCTCTGATCGCGCAATACGAAGCCGATATGGCCGAGGTGCTGCCGAATGTCCGCCCCGAGACGATGGAGATCGCCCGCGAGCTGGCGGAATTGCCGCTCTCCATCCGTGGCTTTGGCCCGGTGAAGGCGCAGGCCGAGACGATGGCCGCGAAACGGCGCGAGGAATTGCTCGCGGCGTTCCGGGACGGCGGCTTCCCGCAAAGGGTTGCGGCGCAGTAACGGCGCCCCGAGGCGGTCGTCTTCATGTGACATGGCGGTTGCGCATTTACCTGCGCAGCCGCCGCTATGACAGTGCCGCAGCCCTTGAAGGCGATGATGGATTTCCTGTGCCGTTCCACATATGACTTGTCGCCGAAGCAGGTGGCACCCTATGGCTATGGCTTCGAATTTGAGGCTAAATATAAAAGCTGACGGGCGGCTTTGCCCGACAAAGGGCAAGGGGCGCGCAGATGGCGGTAGGTGTGTTTGATTCGGGGCTTGGCGGTCTTACGGTCTATGATGCCTGCGCCCGACGCTTGCCCGACGTGCCGTTTTGCTATTTCGGCGACAATGCGCATGCGCCCTACGGCGTGCGCGATGCCGATGATATCTTCAATCTGACCTGCGCGGGCGTTGAGCGGCTTTGGGACGAGGGCTGCGATCTGGTCATCCTTGCGTGCAACACGGCCTCGGCGGCGGCGCTGCGGCGGATGCAGGAAAGCTGGATCCCTGAGGGCAAGCGGGTGCTGGGTGTCTTCGTCCCGATGATCGAGGCGCTGACCGAGCGCAAATGGGGCGACAACTCGCCGCCGCGCGAAGTGGCTGTGAAACACGTGGCGCTGTTTGCGACCCCTGCGACCGTGGCGAGCCGAGCCTTCCAGCGCGAGCTGGCCTTCCGCGCGATTGGCGTGGATGTCGAGGCACAGCCCTGCGGCGGTTTGGTCGACGCGATTGAAGACGGAGATGAGATCCTGGCGGAGGCCTTGGTGAAATCGCATGTCGAGGCGCTCAAGCGCCGAATGCCGCGCCCGGAGGCGGCGATCCTTGGCTGCACCCATTATCCCTTCATGCAGAACATCTTTCAGCAGGCGCTCGGGGCCGATGTGTCGGTCTATAGTCAGGCAAATCTCGTGGCGGAAAGCCTTGCGGACTACCTTACGCGCCATCCTGAATTTGAGGGTCCGGGGCGGGAGTCGAAATTCCTGACCACCGGCGATCCGGCATCGGTCTCGAGCCACGCGACACAGTTCCTGCGCCATTCGATCCGGTTCGACCCGGCCTGAGGCCGCGCCAGCTTAGCCCAACCGGCCCAACCGGGGCCGATGCGGGCGGGGCGATGGCCGTTAGGCTTGCGCATTTTCCCCTGCACAGTTTTCTTGGGCGCAGGATTGCACTACATCAAAGCCATGCGACAAACCGCGAGGAAAGATATGTCCAGCAAAATCGCCATTTTGGGGGCTTCGGGTTACACCGGGGCAGAGCTCGTCCGGCTGATCGCGACCCATCCGCAGATGGAGATCGTGGCGCTGTCGGGAGAGCGAAAAGCTGGCATGGCCATGGGCGATGTGTTCCCGCATCTGCGCCATCTCGATCTGCCGGGTCTGGTCAAGATCGAGGATATCGATTTTTCCGGGGTCGATCTGGCCTTTTGCGCGCTGCCCCACGCCACAAGTCAGGCAGTGATCAAAGAGCTGCCGCGCGATCTGAAGATCGTCGATCTCTCGGCGGATTTCCGGCTGCGCGATCCGGCGGAATACGAGAAATGGTATGGCCAGCCCCATGCGGCGGTCGAGATGCAGAAAGAGGCGGTCTACGGGCTGACCGAGTTCTATCGCGACGCGATTCGCAGCGCGCGGCTGGTTGCGGGCACGGGCTGCAATGCGGCTGCCGGGCAATATGCGATCCGTCCGCTGATCGAGGCAGGCGTGATCGATCTCGATGAGATCATCCTCGATTTGAAGAACGGCGTCTCGGGCGCGGGACGTAGCCTTAAGGAAAACCTACTCCATGCCGAGCTGTCGGGCGGGGCCTATCCCTATTCTGCGGGCGGAAAACACCGCCATCTGGGCGAATTCGATCAGGAATTCAGCGCCTTGGCCGGGCGTCCCGTGCTGGTCCAATTCACCCCCCACCTTGCCCCTTTCAATCGCGGTATTCTGGCCACCGCCTATGTGAAAGGCGCGCCCGAGGCGGTGCATGAGGCGCTGGCTGCGCGCTATGCCTCTGAGCGCTTCCTCGAAGTGCTACCTTTTGGCGCACTGCCCTCCACCCGGTCGGTTGGTGGCTCCAATTTTGTGCATATTGGTGTATCAGGGGATCGGATCCCCGGACGTGCGACGGTGGCCGTGGCGCTCGACAATCTGTGCAAGGGCTCGTCGGGTCAGGCCATGCAGAATGCCAATCTGATGCTGGGGTATGATGAGACCGAAGGGCTGATGCTCGCACCGGTCTTCCCGTAAGGATCGCTGGTGGAGAGACGCGAATGAAGAGCCTCAAGAAGAAGCGTCGCATGCAGGTGCTGGCTCTCGCTGCATTTGCGCTGATCGTGGCGACTGTCACGATCGGCTATTCGATGCGCGGCGGTATCAACTTCTTCCGCGCCCCCTCGCAGCTTGCCACCGAACCACCCCGCCCCGGCGAGGTCTTCCGTCTGGGCGGGCTGGTCGAGAAGGGCACGCTCAAGCGCGGTCAGGGCAAGGTCATTATGTTCGAGGTCACCGATGGCGGGGCCTCCGTGCCGGTAAAATTCGCGGGCGTCCTGCCGGATCTGTTCAAGGAAGGGCAGGGCATGGTTGGCACCGGGACGATGGAAAACGGCACCTTCGTCGCCACCGAAATCCTCGCCAAGCATGATGAGAATTACATGCCCAAAGAGGTCGTGGATGCGCTCAAGAAGCAGGGCGTCTACGAGCCGCCCAAGTCCTGAGATCCGCCTCCTCCGCACTGATTTGAACTTTAGTCTTTACCCACCGCGCGCTGGCTTGCGCGTGGCTTAACCCCGTTGGCCGACCCTGTCGCCTGTTTCAGCACGGGGAGAGGCCATGAAATCGGTCACGCAGATTGCACAAGAGATCGTCACGCGCGAGGGCGGCTACGTCAATGATCCCGACGATCCGGGTGGGCCCACGAAGCATGGGGTGACGCTGGGCACGCTGCAGCGGCTGGGTCTGGATGAGACGGGTGATGGGCAGATCGACGAGATGGACGTGCGCGCGCTGACCCGCGACAAGGCGGTCGAGATCTTCGTTCAGCATTACTTCGATGCGCCGCAGATCGACAAGTTACCGGGGCCGATCCAAGCGTCGGTTTTCGATATGTATGTGAATGCCGGGGGCAGCGCGATCGTAATCTTGCAACGCCTGCTGAGCGATATGGGCCAAAGGTTGGTGGTGGATGGTATCATCGGCCCGCAAACCATCGCGGCGGCAGAGCTCGCGCAGGCCTCGGCCCCGGGCTATTTCGCCGATGCCTACGGGATCGCGCGGCGCAACTATTACTACCGCGTGGCCGATGCGCGCCCCGCGAGCCGGAAATATGCGACGACGCGCGCGGGCACCAAAGGGGGCTGGATCCTGCGCGCCGAGCAATTCGTCTCACCGCGCTTTCACCTGAGTGCGGCTGAGCATCGCAAGCGGGTGGCGAAATGGGCCTGATCGAGAAGCTGATCGGCGGGGCAGGGGCCGCCAAGGCGGTGGGGCAGGCGGCAACCTCGGTGGCCGAGGTCTTCGTGCCCAATGCCACCAAATCGCTCGAGGCCGCTCAGGCGGCCTATATCGCGGCGCTGGAGGAGCATGGCGCGGAGTTTCAATATGTCCGGCCCGGCCTCTTCGACCGAATCGTCAATGGGCTGAACCGCTTGCCGCGCCCGGTGCTGGCCTTTGGCATCCTCGGGATGTTCATCTACGCGATGATTGATCCGGTGGGATTTGCGCAGCGGATGGTCGGGTTGAACTATGTGCCTGAGCCTTTGTGGTGGCTGCTGGGCGCGGTGGTGAGCTTTTACTTCGGCGCCCGCGAGGCTCATCATTTCCGCATTCGCAAGACCGAAGCGCCGCCACCTGCCGCACTGAGCGCGGCGCGCGGTAGCGAGGACAATGCTGCATTGTCTGCGTGGCGCGCCGAACGGGCCGACCCGCCCTGAACGAAAGCCCGCCCTGAGCGATAGGTACGAAAAAGCCGCGCCCGGTTTCCCGTGGCGCGGCTTTGTTCGTCTGGCTCGGTCTGCTTCAGCCCTGACGGGCTTTGAAGCGACGCTGCGTCTTGTTGATCACATAGACGCGGCCTTTGCGGCGCACGACCTGGCAATCGCGGTGACGCTGCTTGAGCGAGCGGAGCGAGTTACGGACCTTCATTGGCCTTCTCCTATTCGCGGCGCGCGTGCGCCTTGAAAAACGAATGCCCCCGAGCACCGGGGGCGGTGAATCGATGGTGGGCGGTACTGGGATCGAACCAGTGGCCACTACGATGTCAACGTAGTGCTCTACCGCTGAGCTAACCGCCCACAGCCGTCTGACCCCGGTCATCCGTTCCGATTTCGTCCCAGACCCAAGAGGCTGCGGCGGAAACCAGAAAATGGCGCGGGATCGCGTCGGTCTGGGGGTCTATAAAAGGAGTCGAAACGGCTTTCAAGGGGGATTTGGCCACAAAGCGAACTGGTGTAAGCTGACCGCCAATATCGTGAGTGTCCATGACCGAAAAACCACATCCTCCTGCGGCCTATCGCCTGTCGCGTCCCGAGCGTCCAGGAAATGCGGTCATTTTCGCATCTCCGCATTCGGGCGCCTATTATCCTGACAGCCTCCAAGACCGCTCGGTGCTGGATTTGTTGCGTCTGCGCTCGTCGGAGGACGCCTTTGTGGATCGCTTGCTGGCAACGGTGCCCGATCACGGGGCGACGCTGATCGCGGCGGAATATCCCCGCGCCTGGGTCGATTTGAACCGGGCAGAGGATGAACTTGATTCGGCCTTGATCGCGGGTGATCTGCGCCCCCATTCGGGGCCACGGGTGGCGGCGGGGCTTGGGGTGATTCCCCGCGTGGTCGCAGGCGGGCGTTCGATCTATCGCGGCAAAATCACTCTGGCCGAGGCGCAGACGCGTCTGAATGAGGTCTGGCGGCCCTATCATGCGCAGCTGGGTGCCCTGATCCACAGCGCGCGCGCACGTCACGGGCAGGCGATCCTCATCGATGTGCATTCGATGCCGTCCGAGGCGCTCGACCAAATGGGTGCGCGCCGTCCGCAAATCGTATTGGGCGATCGCTACGGGGCCTCGGCCGCGCGCGATCTGGTGGCACGGCTTGAGGCGGTCTTTGCCGATGAGGGCCTGCAGGTCGCGCGCAACGCGCCTTTCGCGGGGGCCTATATCGCGCAGCGCTACGGGCGACCGTCCGAGAATGTGCATGTCGTGCAGATCGAGATCGACCGGTCGCTCTACATGGATGAGGCCCGTATCGAACCGAGCGCGGAATTTCAGACGTTCAGCGCGTTGATGGAACGGGTGATTTTGCAGATCTGCACGATCGGCACACAGCCGGTGCGGCTCGCCGCCGAATAGGCGCGCTTTCTCAGTCGAGCTTGGTCAGCCCGCGCCCGATGCGAATCGCCTCGGGGCCGAATCGGGCGCGGATCGCATCGGCGGCCCGCTCGGCGCCCGCGCGTTTGCCCGCTTTGGGGTCGAGCAGATCGCCCACCGGATCGCGCCCGTCGGCGGGCCCAAGATCGGAAAACCCGATACCGATCAAGCGATAGGCGATGCCCGCAGGCAGCTTGTCGAACAGGGCCTCTCCGGCGCGATACAGCGTGTCGGCAAGCTGGCTTGGCTCTTCAAGCCGGGTTTGGCGGGTGATCGAAGAAAAATCCCCGCGTTTGAGCTTGAGCGTGACCGTGCGGCCCGCAACCCCCTTCGCTTTCATCCGGGCCGAGACCTTCTCGCTCAGATGCCAAAGGCGGGCCAGCAGCTCGGCCCGCTCGGTGATATCGGTGGGGAAGGTCGTCTCGTTCGTGATTGATTTCGCCTCCATGCGCGGATTGACCTGCCGGAGGTCATGGCCCCGCGCCAATTCGCTCAGCCGCAGCCCGGTCGCGCCAAAGCGGGCCACCATCCGCTCCTCTCCGGCGCGGCGGATATCGGCCAGCGTACGGATGCCTGCACGGCCCAGACCGGCGCGGGTGGCGGCCCCCACGCCCCACAGAATGCCCACGGGTTTGTCGCGCAGGAATTCCTCTGTGTCGCCGCGTCCGATCACGGAAAAGCCGCGCGGCTTGTCGAGATCCGAGGCGATCTTGGCGAGGAACTTGTTATGCGCCAGCCCCACCGAGGCCGTCACCCCGATCTCGGTTTCGATGGCACGTGCCAGCCGCGCCATCAGCAGGGCGGGCGGCGCGCCATGCAGCTTGGCCGTGCCGGTGAGGTCGAGAAATGCCTCATCAAGCGAGAGCGGCTCGATCTGCGGGGTGAGCACCTCCATCCGCGCCCGAATCTCGCGCGAGACGGCGGCGTAGTGATCCATCCGCGGCTTAATGATCACCGCATCGGGGCAAAGCTTGCGGGCCTGAAACATCGGCATTGCCGAGCGCACGCCGGAGATCCGCGCGATATAGCAGCAGGTGGTGACGACGCCGCGCGTGCCGCCACCCACGATTACCGGCTTCGAGCTGAGCGAGGGGTCATCGCGCTTTTCGACGGAGGCATAGAAGCTGTCGCAATCGATATGGGCAATCGACAAATCGAACAGCTCGGGATGCGACAGGATGCGCGCGCGTCGGCACACAGGGCAGCGCGCCGGTGCGTGGTCAAATGTGGTCAGGCAATCGCGGCAAAGGGCGGGCATGGCAGGGCGTCCAGATTTGCGCCAGTCTACCCCGCCCGGCGCGCGCAGACGAGGGTCATTCCGACTTGGCGGTGACAGGGTCGGGCGCGATGGCGCGGGGTTTGCCATCTTCACCCACCGCGACCATGGTGAAATGGGCTTCGGTCACTTTTTCGCGCAGCAAGGTATATTTGCGCCGCGCCCAGGCTTCGATGGCGATGGTGATCGAGCTGCGTCCCACCCGCTCGACAGATGTGTAAACACAAAGCGTATCGCCGACTTTCACGGGCTTTTTGAACACGATTTCATTGGCGGCCACGGTGACCGTGCGCCCGCCTGAGCGTTCATTGGCGGCAATTGCGGCTGCGAGGTCCATCTGGCTCATCACCCAACCGCCGAAAATATCGCCCGCAGCGTTCGTGTCGGCGGGCATTGCCAGCGTGCGCAGGGTCAGCTCCATTCCTTCAGGGCTAAGATCATGCATGATATGCGTCCTTTCATCACCCTCCCGTAGCGACCAGATCTGGGGGCGGAGTGCGCCAAGACAACCGCCCCGCTCTGAAATGCCGCTATGCAAAAAGGGCGGGTTTCCCCGCCCTTCGCGCATCTTGGTCGATCCGTGCGTTCAGTGCAACGGCACACCGCTCGCTGGCGCTTCGGGCGCCTCGGGGCGGGTGACCGCCTCCTTGGCGGGGGCGACATGGCCGCCGACCACCAGACCGTCCGGGCCTGCGGTGACTTTGACCGTTGCGCCATCAAGGATCTCACCGCCCAGGATCGCCTCGGCCAGCGGATCTTGCAGGGCGCGCTGGATCACCCGCTTGAGCGGACGTGCCCCGTAGACCGGATCATAGCCCGCATCGGCAAGCCAAGCCTCGGCCTTGGCATCGAGATCAAGCGTGATCTTGCGCGCAGCCAGACGGGCTTCCAGACGTTTGAGCTGGATCGTGACGATCCCGCCCATATCGGCGCGGTCGAGCCGGTCGAAGATCACCATCTCATCAAGCCGGTTGAGGAATTCGGGCCGGAAATGCGCCCGCACCGCATCCATCACCTGCGCCTTGGCCGCGGTTCCATCACTGCCCTCGGGCAACCGGCTGAGCGCCTGGCTGCCAAGGTTGGAGGTCAGCACGATCAGGGTCTGCTTGAAATCGACGGTGCGCCCCTGACCATCGGTCAGAACCCCGTCATCAAGCACCTGCAACAGCACGTTGAACACGTCCGGATGGGCCTTCTCGACCTCGTCGAACAGCACGACCTGATAGGGCCTGCGCCGCACGGCTTCGGTCAGCACACCGCCCTCATCATAGCCAACATAGCCCGGAGGGGCGCCGATCAGACGCGACACGGAGTGTTTCTCCATGAATTCCGACATGTCGATGCGCACCATCGCCTGATCGTCGTCGAAGAGATAATTCGCGACGGCCTTGGTCAGCTCGGTCTTGCCGACACCGGTGGGCCCGAGGAACAGGAAACTGCCCAAGGGACGGTTCTCATCATTGAGCCCCGCACGGGCCCGTCGCACCGCATTCGACACCGCCGTGATCGCCGCGTTCTGACCGATGACGCGCTTGTGCAGCTCGTCTTCCATCTTCAGCAGCTTCTCGCGTTCGCCCTCAAGCATCTTCGAGGTCGGGATGCCGGTCCAGCGTTCGACCACCTCGGCGATCTGCTCGGGCCGCACGGCCTCTTCGACCATCAGGTCGTCATCGGCAGACTCGCTCTCAGCGACCTGCTTTTCCAGCCCCGGGATGATGCCATAGGACAGCTCCCCCGCACGGGCGAGATTGCCCTCGCGCTTGGCCTGATCCAGCTCTGCGCGGGCACGGTCAAGCTGCTCTTTGACATGGCGTCCTGATTCCAGCTTGTCGCGCTCGGCCTGCCATTTCGCGGTCATCTCGGAGGCATGTTCCTGCAGCTCGGCCAGTTCCTTCTCGATCTTCTCGAGACGGTCCTTGGAGGCGGCGTCATCCTCTTTCTTGAGCGCTTCCGCCTCGATCTGCATCTGCAGGATCTGGCGGTCGAGCGCGTCAAGCTCTTCGGGCTTGCTGTCGACTTCCATGCGCAGGCGCGACGCGGCCTCATCCACAAGGTCGATCGCCTTGTCGGGCAGGAACCGGTCGGTGATGTAGCGATGGCTCAGCTGAGCCGCCGCAACCAGCGCGCTGTCAGAGATCCGCACACCGTGGTGCAGCTCATATTTCTCCTTGATGCCGCGCAGGATCGAGATCGTGTCCTCGACGGTCGGTTCTTCCACCATCACGGGCTGGAAGCGCCGGGCGAGGGCCGCGTCCTTCTCGACATATTTGCGGTATTCATCCAGCGTGGTCGCGCCGACGCAATGCAGCTCACCGCGTGCCAGAGCAGGCTTGATCAGGTTGGCCGCATCCATCGCGCCTTCTGATTTGCCCGCGCCCACAAGCGTGTGCATCTCGTCGATGAAAAGGATGATCTCACCGGCTGCCGCCTCGATCTCCTTGAGGATCGATTTCAGCCGCTCTTCGAACTCGCCGCGATATTTCGCACCGGCAATCAGCGCGCCCATATCGAGCGCGAGCAGCTTTTTGTTGCGCAGGGATTCCGGCACATCGCCATCGATGATGCGCAGCGCAAGCCCCTCGGCAATCGCGGTTTTCCCGACACCGGGCTCGCCGATCAGAACGGGGTTGTTCTTGGTGCGGCGCGAGAGCACCTGCATCGCGCGGCGAATTTCCTCGTCGCGTCCGATGATCGGGTCGATCTTGCCCTGCTCGGCGGCTTCGGTCAGATCGCGGGCGTATTTCTTGAGCGCCTCATAGCCGTCCTCGGCCGATGCGCTGTCGGCGGTGCGCCCCTTGCGCAGATCATTGATGGCACCATTAAGCTTTTGCGCGCTGACCGCGCCCGCATCGAGCGCATCTTTTGCGCGCGTGTTCACCATGGCGAGCGCCATCAGCACCCGCTCCACCGGCACAAAGCTATCACCGGCTTTCTTGGCCAGTTTTTCGGCCTCGTCGAGCACGCGTACAAGGCTTTGCTCGACATAGACCTGCCCGTCGCCGCCCGACACTTTGGGCAGCTTGCCCACGGCCAGATCGACGGCTTCGGCCACGCGCTTGGCGTCTCCGCCCGCGCGCGCGATCAGATTGGAAGAAAGCCCCTGATCGTCATCCATGAGTGCCTTCAAAAGATGCTCGGGCACCACGCGTTGATGGCCCTCGCGCATCGCGATGGTCTGGGCGGCCTGAAGGAAGCCGCGCGACCGTTCCGTGAACTTCTCCATGTTCATCGGTCTCTCCTTTTTCTAAAGCCCCCGGGAAATGACTGGCCCTGAAAAGGCGCCGTGCTGGCCGGGTCTTGGACTAGAAATGGGCGCAAAATCGGTCCCTTCAAGAGGTCACGTCTTCTGACATCCGTATATTTTGACGTGCATTGAAACCAAATCTCAAGGTTTGGCGTTTACCTTCCAGGAACCATGTTCACCCTGTATGGAGGTGCCCGCCATGCACCACGCCCCTGCAATCCGTATCGCCCAACTGATCTACAATGCCGCGCAGCGCCGATTTGAGGCGGTGGTGGAATTCTTCACGCCCGGGATTGGATATCCGCTCGCGATCCCGGTCCGGCTGGAAGTGCATCAGCAGATCAGCCACCGCCAGTTGACCCGCGCCCTCACGCGTGAGGCGCAGCGTCGTGGCATCGGCGGAATTTAAACGCCCGAGCCGCTGTTTTCGGACGCGCGGGCGCTTCCAGCGCGCTTGACCTGCGCGCGATTGATCCCCATCAGGGGGCGAGCCGTGAAAGGAGCGCCCCATGACATCTTTGACTTCTCCCGCCGATGATCGCCTGATCGTGGCTCTGGACGTGCCGAACGCCGTTCAGGGTCTGGAATTGGCCGCCAAGCTTGGCGATGCGGTCTCGTTCTACAAGATCGGTCTGGGCATGTTGACTGGCGGTGGGCTTGCGCTCGCCAATGAGCTGAAGGACGAGCACGGCAAACGCATTTTTCTGGACATGAAGCTGTTCGATATCGGGGCTACGGTCGAGAATGCGGTGCGTGGGCTGGCCCAGTTCGATCTGGATTTCCTGACGGTGCATGGCGACCCCTATGTGGTGAAAGCCGCCAAGGAGGGCGCTTCGGGCCGCGCCACCAAGATCCTTGCCGTGACGATCCTGACCTCGCTGGATCGCAGCGATCTGGACGGGGCACTGATCAAGCCGGGCGATATTGCCGATCTCGTGGCCGAACGCGCCGGGCGCGCGCTTGAGGCCGGGGCCGATGGCGTGATCGCCAGCCCGCAAGAGGCGGCCCTGATCCGCGCGCTCCCGCAGGCTGAGGGCAAGCTGATCGTGACACCGGGCGTGCGCCCGCTGGGTGCTGATCTGGGCGATCAGAAGCGCATCGCGACCCCGGCCAGCGCCGTGGCTGCAGGCGCCGATCATATCGTGGTCGGACGTCCGGTACATCGCGCCGCCGATCCGCGCGCGACGGCTCAGGCCATCGTCGCCGAGCTGCGTTCGCCGCAGGCGCGCCGCACCCACGGCTAAGTGGGCGCGGCCTGTGCCTGTCTCAGAGCCTATTGCTGCTTGCTCGGATCGGCGGTGACGCCGCCTTTCGCCTCGGGCGAGACGGTCACGCTCGCGCCCGATCCGTCCGATGTGCCTTGAGCCGCCTGAGGATCTTTCAGTTGCTCAAGCGGCGGCGGGTCGGTTGCGACATCGGAGCCACCGTCAAGCGGCGTATCGGCCACGAGCCAGGCGACGACACCGAGCGCGGCCGCCAGGGCGATCAGCGTCATGATCAGCCCGCCATAGCTCGTCTGCCTTGGAAACTTGCGCATTTTCATCTTCCTGTTCTCTGCCATCTTGCAGGAAAACGCGATCTTTTATGGGTGCGTTCCAACCCTGCCCATAAGATAGGCGAAAGCTGGCGCATAGCAAAGCGGCGCCCCGCAAAGGGCGCCGCTTCAAAGCCGGGCAGGGGATAGGGGTCAGTTGCTCGAGCCGCTCGCCGAGCCGGTTGCGGAGCTGTCGCTTTGGTCCGTGCTGGGGGCCGCTTGGCTATCGCTGCCACCGGTATCGCCCTGAGAGGCATCGGTTGAGCCTGCATCATTCGAGCCACCACCATCAGTCTGCACGGTCACCGAGGCTGCGGCATCCGCGCCCGTTTGGCCTGCGCTATTGGTGCCGGGGGCAGGCGATAGGACGAACCACAGCACCACAGCCAGCGCTACGACGACCGCGCCAAGAATGAAGTAGATGCCATTCAGGCTGCCGCGGTCGCTCTTGTAATCTGGATCAGCCATATCTCTCTCCTGTCATGTCTTGCACGCAGAAAACGTCCACCTCCATGGGTGGTTCCTAGGCCCTCACGCCTTCGGCCAAGACCCGCCGTTCGGGCCTAGTTGTCGTTGATATCGTGGTCCCAATGCTTGGTCTGGCCGCGGCGCACGCCCATGGCGCGCCGCAAAACCAACCAGCTCACCAGCGAAATGGCGGCGAAGATCAGCAGCGTCAGTGGCAAGGCATGGCCCAGAAGCCCGGTCCAGACCAGCACCCCCACCAACACCGCGCCGATCGCAAATCCGAGAAAGACAAACCCGGGGATCAGCATTTCGAGCGCGGCCAGCACGACGCCTGCGACGATCCACACCCATCCTTCCTGCCACAGAAGCATCACTTTTTCCCCAGAAGAGAGAAGGCGTTGGTGAAGGATTCAAGCGCGGCTGCGGGCAGGATGACGGTCTGTTTGCCCTCGCCCATCGCGACCTTGGCAATCGCATCCACCTGCTTGAGCGCGACCTGATATTGCGCGGCCTCCAGCCCGTTCTTCGAGATCGCGGCGGCGACAACTTCAGTGGCATAGGCCTCCGCATCGGCAGAGACGCGGCGCGCTTCGGCTTCTTTCTGGGCTTGGAACAGCTGCGCCTCGGCATTCAGCTCGACCGCGCGCTTGCGCCCTTCGGCCTCGGTCACGGTCGCGCGGCGGGCGCGTTCTGCGTTGAGCTGCTGAAGCATTGCGGCGCGCGTCGCCTCGTCGAGATTGACGTCAAGCACCTCGGCCCGCGTCACTTCGATCCCCCAGTCATCGACCATCGCCGCGACTTGTTCGCGCACTTTCGAGATCAGCTGCGCCCGGTTCGATTGCACCTCGTCCAGCTCCAGTACGCCGATCTCCGAGCGCACAATGCCAGCAACCGTGGTCGCAATCGCGGCATCGACATCGCGGATCCGGTAGACGGTCTTTTCCGGCTCGGTGATGCGGTAGAAGACCGAGGTCTCGACCTTGACCAGCACGTTGTCGGCGGTGATCCCGTCCTGCATCGCATTGGGAAGCTGGCGCTCGAGGATCGAGATCTTGTGCGGCACGCGGTCGAGGAAGGGGACGATGAAGTTGATCCCCGGACCAAGCACGCAGCGCAGTCGCCCGAACCGCTCCACCACGAATTTCTGCGATTGCGGCACGATCCGAACGCCCAGAAAGACGCATAGGATCAAGAAGGCCGCGATTGCGATCATCACGATATCGCCGCCGCCCAACATGTCGATAATGTTCATTTTGCCCTCAGAGCTGATAAATGCGGTTCCCGCTGTTGCGGGACTGTAGCCCTATTCAGGTGGGTTGGGGAATACACGCAATCCGAAAAGCACAAGAACCACGAGCACGGCCCAGCCGCCCGGCCGCGAGAGCAGCCAAACCGCCAGCGCGATCGCAAGGCCGACAAGCCGCGAACTGGCTGTGCCGAAAAAGCTCAGAATCACGCCCATCAGCGGGGCGTCCTGTTTTGCGACGATTCCATGACCTGCTCATGCTTTTTTAACAGGATTGGAGGAATCTTCGCAGTTTGCAATGCGTTTTGCGCATTACCTCAAAGTTGTGATCTTACTGGCGCCTTCCCGCAAAGCGGGTCTGCCACTCCTCGCGCTCCTCATCGGTGATCTTGCGGAACAGCACGTCAGGCGTGGCGAAGCTGTGACCTGCGGGCAACGCCGTGAGCGCGGCTGCAACATCGCTGGGCCAGCTGCGGTCCTCGTGCTGCATCGCTTTCAGCATGATCTCAGCCGCATCGGGAATGAAGGGCGCCGAGAGCACCGCGTAGATCGGGATCAGGTTGAGCGCGAGGCGCGCGATTGCGGCGGCCTGCTCGGGATCAGTCTTGAACACTGTCCAAGGGGCTGCGCCTTGCAGATACTCGTTGCCCGCGACCCAGATGGCGCGCAGCTCGGCTGCAGCCTTTCGCACCTCCATCGCCTCCATATGGCCCTCATAGGCCCGGATGCGGGTGGTCAGCTCTGCGGTCAGGGCCTCTTCGCGTGCGCCCCATTCGCCGCCTTCGGGGATCGCCTCGCCGAATTTCGAGCGGGTGAACTTGGTGATGCGCGAGACAAAATTGCCCAGCACATCGGCCAGATCCTTATTCGCCGAGACTTGGAAGTTTTCCCAAGTGAATTCGGCATCGGCGGATTCCGGGGCGTGGCTCAAAAGCCACCAGCGCCAGTAATCGGCGGGCAGCAGCTCCAGCGCCTGATCCATGAACACGCCGCGCCCGCGCGAGGTCGAGAACTGGCCGCCGTCGTAATTCAGGTAGTTGAACGACTTGATGTAATCGACCAGCTTCCATGGCTCATTCGAGCCCAGGATCGTCGCGGGGAAGCCGATGGTGTGGAAGGGCACGTTATCCTTGCCCATGAACTGGGTATAGGTGACATCCTCGGCGCCGCGGTCGGTGCGCCACCAGCGCGCCCAGTCGCCCCCGGTCTTGTCGGCCCATTCCTGCGTCGCGGCCAGATATTCGATCGGCGCGTCGAACCAGACATAGAACACTTTGCCATCCATGCCGCTCCACGGCGCGCCCTCGAATTGCGCGGGCACCCCCCAGCTCAGATCGCGGGTGATGCCGCGATCTTGCAGCCCGTCGCCATCATGCAGCCATTTCTTGGCAATCGAGGTGGTCAGCAGCGGCCAATCGGCCTTGGACGAGATCCACGCATCCAGCTTGTCCTTGAGCGTGGACTGGCGCAGGAACAGATGCTTGGTCTCGCGCATCTCCAGATCGGTCGCCCCCGAGATCACCGAGCGCGGATTGATCAGATCGACGGGATCGAGCTGCTTGGTGCAGTTGTCGCACTGATCGCCGCGCGCATCCTCGAAGCCGCAATTGGGGCAGGTGCCTTCGATATAGCGGTCGGGCAGGAAGCGGCCATCGGTGGGCGAATACATCTGCGTCTCGGAGACTTCGCGCAGCAGCCCCTCATTGTGCAGCTGCACGGCGAAATGCTGGGTCAGCTTGCGGTTCTGCTCGCTCGAGGAGCGCCCGAAATGATCAAAGGACAGGCGGAACCCTTCGGCGATCCGGGCCTGAACCTCATGCATTTCGGCGCAATATTCGGCGACCGGTTTCCCCGCTTTGGTCGCTGCCAGCTCGGCGGGCGTGCCATGCTCATCGGTGGCGCAGATGAACATCACCTCATGGCCGCGCGCGCGCTGGTATCTGGCAAACAGATCCGCAGGCAGTTGCGAGCCCACAAGATTGCCCAGATGCTTGATCCCATTGATATAGGGAATGGCCGATGTGATGAGGTGGCGCGCCATGAGAACCCCTTAGCAGCTGCGTTTGGCGCGGGTTTACACCGGGAGTGGCGCGAGGGCTAGGGGGCAGAGCGGGCCTGCGTGGATTGCCTCTGCCGCAGGCCGGTGTGCTTGCCTTCTGGGGTGGCGTCTCGCTAGATGTGGGCAAGATCCGAGAGAGACAGGTGATCTGTGCTGATACATGCGGGGAAAGACCGGACTGTGCGAATTGATCTGCGGCTTGCGGTCTGGCTGTCGCTGGTGGCAGGCGCGGTCAATGCCGCCGGGTTTCGCGCCTTGGGTTATTTCTCGGCCAACATGACGGGCAATGTCTCTGCGGCGAGCGATTTCCTGTCGCTGGGGCGGTTTGCAACGGCGCTCTGGCTGTTGGGGCTGCTTATCGCCTTCGTCCTTGGGGCCTTCGCATCGGGCCTCTTGATCGATATGGGCGAGCGGCGCGATCTGCGGGGGATCTATGCGTTCTCGATCTTGCTGGAGGCGGCCCTGCTGATCTGTCTCGGCGGGCTGGATCTGATCTGGACCGCAGCGATCAGCGGGCATCTCATGATGATCGGGCTGAGCTTCGTGATGGGGTTGCAAAACGCCGCGACCACCCGAATCTCGGACGGGCGGGTGCGCACGACCCATGTGTCGGGGATCGCGACCGATATCGGGCTGGGCTTTGCCGCGCTGATGCCGGGCGCCGGGCGCAGCGATGACACGCAGATCACCCGGGCGCGGCTGTTATTGCATCTCGCGACGCTGGGCTCCTTCTTTGCGGGCGGGTTGGCGGGTGTCTGGGGCTACGAGCGGATCGGCCCGATGATCTTCATCCTGATCGCAGGGCTTCTCATCGCCGCAGCCGCCCCGGAGCTGCGCAAGGTCTACCGCCACGGTGCCCCGCGCTGAGATTTCAAACCTTCCGGTCTCACCATGAAAAAGGGCGCCCCGCAGGACGCCCTTGATCGAAAAACATGCAGCTCAGGCTTAGAAGCCGAGGCCCGCATATTTGTTTTTGAACTTCGACACGCGGCCACCGGTATCCATGAGACGCGAGCTGCCGCCGTTCCACGCCGGGTGCGAGGTCGGGTCGATGTCGAGCGTCATCGTGTCGCCTTCGGCGCCCCAGGTGGTGCGCGTCTGGTACTCGGTGCCATCGGTCATCTTGATGGTGATGGTGTGGTAGTCGGGATGGGTTTCGGCTTTCATCGTCCCGCTCCTTACGCTTCGGCTTTGGGTTTGTAGGTGGTGTCTTCGGCGATACGGGCCGATTTACCGCGACGGGTGCGCAGGTAATACAGCTTCGCGCGACGCACGCGGCCACGGCGGACCACTTCGATCGAGTCGATGTTGGTCGAGTAGAGCGGGAACACACGCTCCACGCCTTCGCCGAACGAGATCTTGCGCACGGTGAACGAAGCCGCCAGCGTGTCGCCGCCTTTGCGTGCGATGCAGACGCCTTCATACATCTGAACGCGCGAGCGGGTGCCCTCGGTCACTTTGTAGCCGACGCGAACGGTATCACCGGCCTTGAAATCCGGGATGGTTTTGCCGAGTTCGGAGATCTGCTCCGCCTCGATCTGTGCGATCAGGTTCATCGCATGTCCTTTCATATGCTCACGGTTTGTCCCGTGAAGGTTTGTCGCCGCCTCAGAGCTCCGCGTCTTCATCGGGTCCGCTGGCCTTCATCTGGGAAGGGGCGCCCGCCGGAGGGTTCAGGTCGTCTTTCGCTTGTATCTTGATCCGAGGCAGTGCCGGGGTCGAAGAAGGCCCCGCTGGCCACAGAAAAAGAGTCCGAGGACCGATTCCGGCCCGGACCTGCGCGTCATAGGAGGAAACGGCCAATGTGGCAAGGGGGAAGTGGGTTTGGGCGGGCGCTGCGCTGGCGGACACAGCTGCCGTTTGCGCGTTGCCTGTTTCGACGTAGACTTGGTTCGCGAGTAAACCTGAGGTCATCATGTCCGCCCCACTTGGCCGCATCATAATTTATACAAAGCGGCTCGAAGAGGTTGCAGAATTCTACCGCAAGTATTTCGGCTTTGAAATTCTGAGGCTCGAAGGCGACCGGATCATCGAACTGGTCAGCCAAAGTGCTGGCAGCAATATACTTTTGCACCCGATGGCGGCAGGTCGAGAGGAGGGACAGACGCTGGTGAAGTTGGTCTTCGATGTTGAAGATGTCGCCGCATTTTGCCGGGATGCTGAAAATCGCGGGCTTAAGTTCGGCACCATTCATCAAGCCGATGGCTACAGCTTCGCCAATGCCAAAGATCCGGCCAAGAATTCGATATCCGTTTCCAGTCGGCTGTTTGCCAAGCGGTAGATACGGGCGCAAAGCCGCCCGACGCTGCAGGCAGCACCCAAGCCCTGAAGACCCTCTCAGTCGCCCTTCCCGGCCTTGTGCTTCTCCCACAGGTCCGGGCGTCGCTCTGCCGTCAACTTTTCGCTCATCTCGCGCCGCCAGGCTTCGATGTGGCCGTGATGGCCGGACATCAGCACCTCGGGGATCGCGCGGCCCTCCCATTCGGGGGGTTTGGTATATTGCGGATGCTCAAGCAACCCGTTGGAATGGCTTTCCTCGACCGCGCTCTCGGCATTGCCCAGCACGCCGGGGATCAGCCGTACGGTGGCGTCGATCAGCACCTGGGCGGCCACTTCCCCGCCGGTCAGCACGAAATCCCCGATTGAGACCTCTTCAATGCCGAATTGTTCCAGCACGCGCTCATCCACGCCTTCAAAGCGCCCGCAGAGCAGCGTCATCCCCTCGGCCTGCGCATAGCGCCGCGCCATCGCCTGCGTCAGCGGCGTGCCGCGCGGCGAGAGATAGACCACGGGCCAGCGCTCTGGATCGGGCGGCGTGCCGCGGGCAGCCTGGCTCAGCGCCGCCCCCACGACATCGGCGCGCAAGACCATGCCCGCGCCCCCGCCTGCGGGAGTGTCATCGACATTGCGGTGACGTCCGATCCCGAAGGGGCGCAGGTCGATCGTCTCCAGCGCCCAAAGCCCCAAATCGCGCGCGCGGCCCAGAAGGCTCAGCCCTAGCGTGCCGGGGAAGGCCTCGGGGAACAGCGTCACGATCTTGGCGGTCCACGCGCCTTTGACACGCGGCGGATCGTCCATCAGCGAGCGGGGCTGGCGCGAGGCCGAGATCGACAATCTGGCATGGGATTTCACCGCTCTGGGCGGGCGTTCATCGGTCATCTTTAAGCGCCTTTTCGTGTCTTGCGTTTTCGCGCCATGCCGCGCGCAACAGCTCGCGGCGCTGCGCCTCGGCCTCATCGGGGGCAAGCCCGCGCGCGTTGATCGCGGCCAGCGCATCGCACAGCGCTGCGCAATCAACATGGCGGGGCCGGTCGTTTTGCGGTTTGGACAGAGCGACCTTGGCACGCCGTTCGGGCGGCAGCTCCATCAGATCAAAGAGCGGTGTGAGCGGCCCCTGAGCCAGCCCCGCCATCTCTTCTTGTCGGGGCACGTGCAACTGCGCCGGAGCGATCGCCGCCCGGATAGCACCCAGCGTCGGCGCGATGTCGAACCCGGCCATCCGCTTGCGAAATGCAGTGCCCGGCTCGGCCAGCCCCTCGGTGCGCACCAATTGCCAATGCAGGCTGTCGAGCCAGCCCGGCCGAGCGCGGATCGCCAGCATCACATGCAGGTCGAGCTTGGCGCCGAAATGGGCCCGCAGCACCTGCGCCATCGCCCCCAAAAGGGCGGGCGCTGCGTGATAGCCTGTCACATGCGGGGCGGCGCCCGGCATCACCCCGGCCATACGCTCGTTAGAAATCACGATGCCGCGCAGGGGGGCGCGGTCGGGGCGGGGCTCCAAGCCGTCCAGCCATTCGGCGACCGCGCTTTGAAAATAGCCGATCTGAAGCGGATCTCCTTCACGCGAGAAATAGGCCGCAGCTCGCGAGAGACCGGGAATGTCCTCGGGCAAGGCGATATGCCAGTCGGGAAACTGATCGCGCGCGGCGCGCAGGCTGACCTGCAAGGTCGATGTGCCGGTCTTGTGCAACCCGGGATGCACGATCACGCGCATGGCGGGTCACATCTCGTCAGGCGGATCGATCACGATGCGACCGGCGCTCAGATCGACGGTCGGCACGATGGCCTTGGTGAAGGGCAGCAACAGGGCCTGTTTCAGGCTCGGCGCAGTAATCTCAAGGATGTCGCCCGCGCCGTGATTATGCACCGCATGCACCGTGCCGATCTTGGCGCCGCCAGTATCGACGACCTGCAACCCGATCAGATCGGCATGATAGAATTCATCATCGGGCAGCGAGGGCAAATGCCCGCGATCCGCCCAGAGCGTGGTGCCGCGCAGCGCGTCGGCCTGCTCTTTGGTGGCCACGCCCGCAATGCGCGCGCCCAACCCGTTCTTGAGCGGGCGGGTGAGGGTGATTTCGAACACCCGCGTGCCGTCCTCGGTCGAGAGCGGGGCGTAATTGGCGATGTCTTCGGGCTCGGCGCAAAAGCTCTTGATGCGCACCTCGCCTTGGACGCCGAAGGCACCGGCAATGGCGCCCACGCAGATACGCTCGGAATTGGACATGACTGCGCTCCTGATTGCCGGAAATTGCATCGCCGGGGACGGGCAGGGGCCGGGCAGAGATGCCCGGCCCGCCAGCCATCCGACCGGGGCGGATTATTCCGCCGAGGCCTCTTCAGCGGGAGCTTCGCTCGCAGCTTTGGCTTCGGCCTCTTTCGCGGCTTTCTGCTCAGCGCGCTCGGTCGCTTTCTTGCCGGGAACGGCTTTCTTCATGTTGGCGCGCGATTTCTTCTCGAGATCGCCCGAAGCTTCGAGGAAGCGTGCGATACGGTCGGTCGGCTGAGCGCCTTTCTCGAGCCAGTATTTCACGCGCTCCATGTCCATTTTCACGCGCTCTTCGCTGTCTTTCGGCAGCAGCGGGTTGTAGGTGCCCAGCTTCTCGAGGAAGCGGCCATCGCGCGGCATGCGCGAGTCACAAGCCACGATCGAATAGAACGGGCGTTTCTTGGAGCCCCCACGGGCAAGACGGATCTTCATAGCCATTGTATAATCTCCTTTGGATGGCTGGGTGCCGGGCCGGTCAGCCCGTCATTCTGGTCAGGGTTATTTCTGGAGTTGTTCGTGGTGCCGGATCACTTCCGAAATCACGAAATTCAGGAATTTCTTGGCAAATTCCGGGTCGAGCCCGGACTCATGTGCCAGCTTCTCAAGCCGCGCGATCTGCGTTTGCTCGCGCGTCGGGTCCGAGGGCGGAAGCGCGTGTTCCGCCTTCAGCTTGCCCACGGCCTTGGTCTGCGCAAACCGCTCGGCCAGCGTGTAGATCATCACCGCATCGAGCCGGTCGATGCTTTCACGATGTTCCGCCAGCAGGGCGGCGGCGCGGGTGGTTTCATCGGTCATGCAGCGACCTCCTTGGGTGCGGGATGGCGCCAGACCGTGATCGGAGGATCGCCGGGGAAGGCAGCGTCGGGATCGGGCGTGGCGCCCAGACGTTTGGCCAGCGCGGTCGAGCGGGTGTTGTTCGGGTCGATATAGCTGACGGCGGTGGACCAGTTCAGATCCTCAAACGCATGGGCAATCACCGCGCGCGCGGCCTCGGCCATATAGCCTTTGCCCTCGGCCTGCGGGGACCAGAGCGACCATGAAATCTCGGCCTCGGGCCAGTTCACGGGCATCCACGGGCCGACCGCGCCAAACCCCTGATCCGAGCCGCGCTCGGTTAGCACGAACATGCCGCAGCCGTGCAGCACCCAATGGCCGGTGACCGCCGCGAAGGTCCGCCACGCGTCCTTGGGGCTCGGATTGCTCATCGAGCGGATCCACTGCCCGCGCTCGGTCAGGAAAAAATCGCGCCACGCCTCCCAATCCCGCGCCTGCGGGGCGCGGAGCACGAGACGCTCGGTCTCGAGGATCGGGGTGGGGGTGAGTGCGACGGTCATTGGGTTACTTCTTCTTGCCCAGACCCGACAGGCCGGGGGGCAGTGCGCCGCCCATACCGCCCAGACCGCCGGGCATCTTGCCGCCCATCGCCTTGGCCGCGGCTTCCAGCTCGGCAGGGTCCATATTGGCCAGATCGGGCGCGCCGCCCTTGCCGCCCATCATCTTCATCGCCTGTTTGAGCATGCCGCCTTTGCCCATCTTGGCCATCTTTTTCATCTGGTCGGACATCTGGCGGTGCATTTTCAGCAGCTTGTTGAGGTCGGACACGTCAAGCCCGGCCCCCGCCGCGATCCGCTTCTTGCGGCTCGCCTGCAAAAGCTGCGGATTGGCGCGCTCTTTCTTGGTCATCGAGTTGATGAGCGCGATCTGATGCGCAAGCGTCTTGTCGTTGAGCCCGGCATCTTCCGCCTGCTTGGCGTATTTCGCCATGCCCGGCATCATGCCCATCACACCCTGCATGCCGCCCATCTTGAGCATCTGGTCAAGCTGGCCCTTCATGTCGTTCATGTTGAACAAGCCCTTCTGGAAGCGCTTGGCCATGCGTTCGGCTTGTTCTTTCTCCAGCGTCTCCTGCGCGCGCTCGACGAGTGCGACGATGTCGCCCATGCCAAGGATGCGGCCCGCGATCCGCTCGGCCTCGAAGGTCTCGAGCGCGTCCATCTTCTCGCCCAGACCGACGAAGCGGATCGGCTTGCCGGTGACCGCGCGCATCGAGAGCGCCGCACCGCCGCGACCATCGCCGTCCATCCGGGTCAGCACGACGCCCGAGACGCCGACCTTCTCGTCGAACTCGGTGGCGACGTTGACCGCGTCCTGACCGGTCAGGCCATCGACGACCAGCAGCGTCTCGCGCGGGTTGGCGATGTCGCGCACAGCCTGCACTTCGTCCATCAGCACTTCGTCGATATGTAGGCGACCTGCGGTATCGAGCATATAGACGTCATAGCCGCCAAAGCTTGCCTGTTGCTTGGCGCGCTTGGCGATCTGCACCGCACTCTCGCCCTTGATGATCGGAAGCGTGTCGACGCCGATCTGGGTGCCGAGGATCTGGAGCTGCTCCATAGCGGCGGGGCGGTTGGTGTCGAGCGAGGCCATCAGCACGCGCTTGCCGTCGCGATCCTTAAGGCGCTTGGCGAGCTTGGCGGTGGTGGTGGTTTTCCCCGAGCCCTGAAGGCCGACCATCAGGATCGGCGCGGGCGGGTTGTCGATCTTGAGCGCATCGGCGGGGCCTTCGCCCGCAAGCATCGCGATCAACTCGTCATGGACGATCTTGACGACCTGCTGGCCGGGCGTGACCGATTTGGTGACGGCAGCGCCGGTGGCCTTGCCCTCGACGGATTTCACGAATTGGCGCGCAACCGGCAGCGAGACATCGGCCTCAAGCAGCGCCACGCGCACTTCGCGCAGCGCGGTGCGAACGTCATCGGGGGACAGCGCGCCTTGTTTGGTGAGCCGGTCGAATACGCCACCAAGGCGTTCTGATAGACTTTCGAACATGGGCCACCCTCCATTGGCAGGGCCAGACAAACGACAAGCGCACCAGTGGGCGCAACGCGCTGACTGGTGGCGATCCCGACCGAATGCCGGGACCGGAGGGGACAGTCCTCCGGGGAATCTTGGGGGAGATAAGACAAAGGCCCCGCGGAGTCAACCACGGGGCCTTCAAAGCCGTCAAACCGATCGCGATCAGGCGGCGAGTTCGACGATCTGCGAATCGGCTTTGGCAATCGCAGCGGCCTCGTCGAGCGCCACGCCTTCGGCGGCAACAATGGTCACGTTGCTGATGCCGATGAAGCCGAGAACTTGCTTGATATAGGGGGTTGCGAAATCGAAGGCGGAGCCGACGGGCACGCCACCCGAGGCGTAGGTGATGATCACGCGCTTCTCACCGGCCAGACCTTCGGGGCCAGCATCGGTGTAGTGGAACGTCTCGCCGACGCGGCAGATCTGGTCGATCCATGCTTTGAGCGGGCCGGTGACGCCGAAGTTATAAACGCCGCAGCCGATCACAAGCACATCGGCAGATTTCAGTTCGGCGATCAGCTCGTCGGATTGGGCCAAAAGCTCTTTCTGTGCATCTGAGCGCTGATCGGCGGGGGTGTAGGCGGCGCCGATCCATGCGCCGTCAATGGCGGGGATCTGGGTCGCGTCGCGGCTGATGACGTCGCCATCAATCTGGTGAACGACCTTATCGGTCAGGCGTTTGGTGATCGAGGCGTCGCCTTTGATGGAGCTGTCGATCCGCAGAATCTTGGTCATGGTGATCTCCTGAGTGAATTTGCCTTGCCCTAAATTGTCTCTTGCGTCGAGGAACGCAACTGGCATGATCGATCAGGAATTGTTCGTAGGTGCACATGATCGGCTTTGATAGCTGGGATGAAATTCGAACGGCCTTTCAGGTCGCGCGCGTGGGCACGGTCTCGGGGGCGGCCGAAGTGTTGGGTGTCCACCACGCGACCGTGATCCGCCATGTCGATGCGCTGGAAGACAAGCTGGGCGCGAAGCTTTTCCAGCGCCACCCGCGCGGCTACACCCCGACCGAGGCGGGGCAGCAACTGCTTTCAGTGGGCCAAGCCACCGAGGACCAGTTCGCCCAGCTTTCGGCGCGGATCGCGGGCGCCGGAGAGGAAGTGTCGGGCGAGTTGATCGTGACCTCGCTCACGTCGGTGTCGGTTCTGGTGCTGCCCGCGATGGAGCGTCTGTTGGGCGAGTATCCCGGGCTGCGCCTGAGCTATCTCACCGATCACCGGGTGTTTCGTCTGGAAAATGGCGAGGCGCATGTCGCGATCCGTGCAGGCAACCGCCCGACCGAGCCTGACAATGTCGTGCAGTCTCTGGGCAGCATGCAAAACGCGCTTTATGCGAGCCACGCCTATGTCGAGCGCTATGGCGTGCCGCGCAGCAAGGAAGAGCTGGCCCAGCATCGCTTCGTCTCGATCGACAATCGCGAAAGCCGTGCCCCGTTCTATCGCTGGCTCTCGGAAAACGTTCCCGATGAGCAGGTCGTGTTCCGTGCCAATGATCACGAGGCGCAGGTGGCCGCGATCAAGGAAGGGCTTGGCGTGGGCTTTCTCACTGTTCCGATGGGACGCGGCGACCCCAAGCTTGAAGAGATCGTCAAACCCTACGACACGTGGAACACTGATCTTTGGCTCGTGACCCATGTGGATCTTCACCGCACGCCGAAAGTGCAGGCGGCGGTGAAGGCAATCAAGGAGCAGGCCGCGCGCTCCGAGGGGCTCGTCGCGCATTAAGCGCGGCGGCACTCTCGGGGTTTACTCGGCGGCCTGCATCACCGGTTTGGGTGGCATTTTCGGCGTGGCAGCTGGCGGGGTGGCTGCGGCGGCGATGGCCGCTTTTTCCCGGCGCGCGCGGCCTTTCGGGCTGTAGGTGTCGCGCAAGTAGGCCAGCAGGAACTGAAGCGCGAGGCCGCCAAAGATCAGCACACTGTCTTGCACCAACCCGCCCGGATGGACCGCCTTGATCGTCTGCCCGGCGATTGCCAGCACGGTGCCTGTGGCGAAGACTGGAAGCGAGTGGCGTCCCAGCATCCGCAGCGGCTCCAACACCGGCGTGGCCGCAATGCGCGGCAAGATCCCCGGCAGCGACAGGATATAGGCCAGAGCCAGCAGATGGGCGAGGCGCGGCACGGATTCAAACGTCTTGTCGAACCCCGCGATAAAGAAGGGCACGCCCCACTGACGAAGCTGCCATGTGCCATGGCCAAAACTCTCGAGCATCCAGGTCGAATGAACCCAGACTGCGCTCAGGATCAGCCAGCCCGCAGCCAACGCGACAAGCCAACCCCGCACCGGCACCAGCCGCTTGCCCGCACGCAGCGCAAGCCCGGTCATCAGCCCGAGCGAGAACACAAGCTGCCATGAGAAGGGGTTGAAGAACCAACCGCCCGGCATCGGATAGTTGGGAAGGTTGATGCGGAAAAGCCCGGCCAGCGCCCAGATCGCGGTCGAGGTGCCCAGAAGGATCAGCGGCGAGCGCTGCCCGAGCCGGATCAGCCACGGCGCCATCAGCAGCAGCGCCATATACATCGGCAGGATGTTCACATAGCCTAGCTGATGCCCGAGCGTGGCAATGCCGACCAGAAAGCCGAACGGATCGGTGGTGAGCGTCTTGAAGGCGTTCTTGGTCAGCAGCTCATCCGCGCCCCAATGCTTCACCGCGAAGGCCACGATGGCGATGGCCCAGATGGCGGTGAGGATATGCACGAGATAGAGCAGCCACGCGCGGCCCCAAAGCCGCGACACGCCGTCCCAGTTCAGCCCGCGCGCCAGCGCCGGGCCATAGGCGAGCGCCGCCGCCAGACCCGACATGAAGACAAACCCCTCCGCCGCATCCGAAAAGCCCAGATTGCGGGATGTGAGGTTCTCATAGATGTTGCCGGGAATATGATCGGCAAAGATCATCACCAGCGCGAGACCGCGAAACAGGTCGATGCGCAGGTCGCGCCCGGTCTGGGGCGACCGGGGCGATACGATAGGGCCAGTATCAGGCATGGGCGGGGCTCCGGCGCGAATCCGACGAGTCGGAGGAAAGCGCAGCATCAGGAGCTGGGAACGCATTGTCCCAGCGCGACAAGATCCGGTTGTGCAAGGCGACGACCGGGGGAAGTTCGACCTCGGAGGGCACGGTCATCAGCGCCGAGCGCGAGGTTTGCGAGGACCACGAGATCAGCCATGGCGCGGCCAGCATCGGCAGCCCCACCGGCAGCAACCAAAGCAGCAGCCCCGGCGAGAAGATATAGGTAAGCACCAGCCCGCCCAGACCGATGGCAACGATCCACCACGACGCGGCAAATCCCTCATTCACGCTCAGCCGCCCGTCGCCCCGGTTATTCGTGGGCCAGCCGCCATCGCGCCCCAGCACCACCTGACATACCGAGCGGGTGGCGAAGGCCAAAAGCACCGGCGCCGTGAGCGAAGAAAATGCAAGCTCGGCCAAGGTCGAGGCAAAGCCCATCGTGGGGCCGCCGAAATTGCGCGCATGCCCCAGAAGGGCCGCCCGGCCAGCGATCAGCAGTTTGGGGACCAGCAAAAGCCCGAAGATCCCGATGGCCAGACCGATGGCCTTGGAGGCTTCGGATGGCGGGAAATAGGGGAAGGGCCAGTAGGGCTCGGGGAAGTAATCGGGGGCCGGGACGAAGAGGGGCGCTGCAACCGAGGCCGCGATGAAGCCCAGCCAAAACAGCGGCGCGATATAGGCCATGATCCCTTGAGCAAAGACGAAACGCGACCAGCCGCACAGGCCGGGCGCCCCGATGATGCGCGCGTGCTGAAGATTGCCCTGACACCAGCGACGATCCCGCTTGGCGTGGTCGATGATGTTTTCCGGGCCTTCCTCGAAAGAGCCCTCGAGATCGTCATCAAGCCGCACCCGCCAGCCTTTGCGCGCCAGAAGGGCTGCCTCGACATAATCGTGGCTCATGACATGGCCGCCAAAGGGCGGTTGGCCGCGCAGGGCAGGGAGGCCGCAGCTTTCCGCGAAGGCGCGCGTGCGCACGATAGCATTATGGCCCCAGAACGGGCCGGTGCGCCCTTGCAGCATCGCAAGCCCGCGCGCGAAGACCGGCGAGAAGAAAGCGGCGGAGAATTGCATCGCCCGGGCAAAGCGCGAACGTCCGCGGATCACACGGGGCAGGCTTTGCAGCAAGCCGATATCGGGCTCTGCCTCGATCCGACGGATCATCGTCAGGATCGTCTCGCCTTCCATGAGGCTGTCGGCATCGAGAATGAGCGCATAGTCATAAGCCCCGCCCGAGCGCGTCATGAAATCTTCGATATTCCCGGCTTTCTTGCCGATATTGTTGAGGCGGCGGCGGTAGAAAAACCGCCCCACCGCGTCGCGCTCTTCAACGAGATGCGCAAAGACAGCCGCCTCGCGCGCCGCGATCTCTTCGTTGCGGGTGTCCGACAGGATCGCGAAATCGACACGGGCGGCATCGCCGGTCGCATCGAGCGATGCATCCATCGCGGCAACCCGCGAAAAGGTCGAGATCGGATCCTCGTTATAGACGGGAACCAGCACCGCAGTGCGCCCCTCGATGGGCTTGCTGGGATCGATGCGAGGCGGATTGGGCAGGGTGGTCAGCCCGATCAGGGCTTGCACCGCACCCCATGCCAGCCAGAGCGTCGAGATCAGGATCAAGACCGCGCGCACCACGTCGAGGGTCTGTAGCCCATCGGCCTCACCGAATTGCAAGAACAGGACGAAGGCCCCGAGACCTGCCATTGCGGCCAGACCCAGCGCAAGTGCGCGCAGGGCAATCAGAGTCGCGCCTCGAGGGCGCGCAAGCCAGTCCATTTCAGGAGCTTTCCCCGAAGGTCCGGCGACCCAAGAGGCGCGCGAGACGGGTGCTCAGGCGCAGATCGGGCTCGATCTGTTGCGCAGGCATGGCCATCGGCGCGCTGGGCAGCGCGCAGGGGCCGTAGATCAGCATCTCGGGTGTGAGGCGCTGGGGACGTGTTGTGTCAGCCGTTGCAGGGACGGTCGGCAGCATCGAAGTAGAGGTCATGTTTTATTCCACTGGTAGAGCCAGGTTTCAGACAGCTTGCGTCCAAAACCCGAAAGCTGTGCAGAAAGTTCCACCGGCGCGTCACCATCGGCGGAAACATCCAGCACCAAACGCCAAACTCCGTCCTGCTCGACCTTCGAAAGGGTCTGTGTCACGATTTTTCCTTTGCCCGCATGGGTGACGACCTCGATCTTGTCCGAGGATTCAGCGGGAAGGTTCGCAATCTCTCCACCCTTGAAATCTATAACAAATTTCCGGGTGCCTTTTGTGTTTTCCACGCCCGAGACACCCCCGGTGCCAGCGCGGGTCTCCTCGACATAGGCGCGTGTGTCGCCGCCATCGGGGGGCAGATCTCCCCATTCGAGCCGATAGGCGAATTCCAGCGCATCGCCTGCCTTGGCCGGGGCATCGGGCACCCAGAACGCGACAATATTGTCATTCACTTCAAGCTTCGAGGGGATCTCGACGAGACGCACCATGCCCTTGCCCCAATCGGAGGCCGGGGTGACGCGCGCCGAGGGGCGGCGCTCGTAATGGGCGGAGGCGTCCTGATAGTCGTCGAAATTGCGGTCGCGTTGATAGAGGCCGAAGCTGTGCGGCGCATTTTGCGAGAAATACGAGGACGCGATCTTGCCGGGGTTTTGCAGCGGGCGCCAAATCAGGTCGCCATCGCCTTGCTCGATCCCAAGCCCGTCGCTGTCATGCACCTTGGGGCGGTAATCGTCGAAATCAGAGCGATTGCGCGGCCCGTAGAGATACATCGAGGTCAGCGGTGCCACACCAAGCTGCTGAATGTCAGCACGGATATAAAGCCGCGCCGTGACATCCATCGCGGTCGCATCGCCGGGCGTGATCACGAAGCGATAAGCGCCGGTCAGCGATGCCGAATTCATCGCGGCATAGACCGTGATCGTGTCGCTGCCGGGGGTCGGGGTCTCGATCCAGAAACGCGTGAACCGCGGGAACTCCTCGGCCACGGCAAGGCCGGTATTCACCGCCAGCCCGCGCGCGGACAGCCCGTAGGCCGAGCCCCGCCCAAGCGCGCGGAAGTAAGACGCGCCCTGAAAAGCTGCGAGCTCATCCATCACGTCGGGACGGTTGATCGGGTTATGCAGTCGGAACCCCGCGACGCCGGGCAGGTCCGCGTGCTCGGGCACGATCTTGCGGGCCTCGCGCTCGTAGATGAAGTCATCCGTGTTGAAGATCATCGGCGTTGCCTGACCGTCTTCAACGGAGAACATCTGTACCGGCTCCTTGAAGAGCCAGCCGAGATGGAAGGCCTGAAGCTGGAACAGGCTGTCCTTGATATCCGAGAAGATCGCCTTGTCCGGGTTGTAGCGGATCAGGCGATAGGTGTCATAGGTCAGCTTGCTGAGGAAATCCGCATCGCTCGTGGCGGGCGGCACAGGGTCGCCCTTGGCCTCGTTTTGCATCTCGGCCGAGAGCGCATCAAAGGAGAAGGGGGTTTTCTGCGGCGCAGCGGGTGCGGCAGGTTCTGCAGCTGGTGGAGTGGCGGGCGCGGCGGGGGCGGGTTGCGCGCTATCTTGAGCACGGACCGGCACGCCGGTGGCCGCCAGAAGGCCAAGCGCAGTGCCGGCACCAAGAAAGGCGCGGCGGGAGGGGTGAGCCTTACGAACAGACCGGGAAGAGGACATGTGTTTCCCTGCGATTACAAAAACTTCGCGCATATAGATAAACGCTTTCCACAGATTGCATAGTCACAGCGTCATAAAACAATCAAGAGCTCTCGCATGCCCGGACCCGTGGCACCGTGCCAGCCATGCGAAATCTGCATAACGTTGCCCATGAAAGCGCCCTTTAGCGCGGTTTCCCGCCTATTTCCGCCGTGGCTCGTGCCTTTTTGCCGCAGATGCGAAGGCTGGCTTCGGGGGCGACTTTCGCGCGCAAGGCGCGACCAAGTGTCCGATTCTGCCGATGATTCCACCCGTTTATCTTGACAGCCCCACCCCGCTTGCTCAGGTAATGGAGAGCGTTTGTGGGGGGTGATCCATGCGGTTTCACTGTCCCAAGGCCCGCCCCAGAACGGACCGGAGAGAGAATGTCGCCTGCCCTGATTGCCGCCTTACCCTTCCTTGGCGCTGCCCTGCCATCGCTGTTGATCCGTACTGGCCGCAATAATGCCGCGGGTGTATCTGCCGTCATCACCGGGCTGGCCTTGCTGGGCCTGTTGCTGCATCTGCCGACCACTCTGGCAGGCGGTGTCGTGGAGACCCGGATCGACTGGCTCCCCTGGCTTGGGTTGAACCTGAATTTCTGGATCGACGGCTTGGGCATGCTGTTTGCCACGATGATCCTCGGGATCGGCCTGCTGGTGATCCTCTATGCGCGCTACTACCTGTCCAACAAGGATCCGGTGGGGCAGTTCTACACGTATCTTCTGTTGTTCCAAGGCGCGATGGTGGGCATTGTGCTCTCCGATAACATCTTGCTTTTGCTTGTGTTCTGGGAACTTACCTCGCTGACCTCCTTCCTGCTGATCGGCTATTGGAAGCACCTCCCCGCAGGCCGTCAGGGCGCGCGTATGGCGCTGACCGTGACCGGTCTGGGCGGGCTGTCGATGATCGCAGGCATGCTGATCTTGGGTCAGATTGCGGGCAGCTACGATATCTCCGAGATCCTGCGCCACAAGGACGCGATCCAGGCAAGCCCGCTCTACATTCCGGCGCTGCTGCTGATCCTTGGCGGGGCGTTTACGAAATCTGCGCAATTCCCATTCCACTTCTGGCTGCCCCATGCGATGGCCGCGCCCACGCCGGTTTCGGCCTATCTGCATTCGGCCACGATGGTGAAGGCGGGGCTGTTCCTGATGGCGCGTTTATGGCCCGTTCTGTCGGGCACGCCGGAATGGTTCTACATTGTGTCGACCGTGGGCCTGATCACGATGCTGATCGCTGCTTATATCGCGATTTTCAAGCATGACATGAAGGCGCTTTTGGCGTTTTCAACCGTGTCGCATCTGGGTTTGATCACCTTCATGCTCGGGCTTGGAACGCAGGCGGGCGCGCTCGCGGCCGTGTTCCACATCATCAACCACGCGACCTTCAAGGCGGCGCTGTTCATGTCGGCGGGTATTGTCGATCACGAGGCGGGGACGCGCGATCTCACACGGGTGGGCGGGCTTCGAAAACTGATGCCAATCACCTTCGCGATTTCCACAATTGCGGCGCTCTCGATGGCGGGCATCCCGTTCTTCAACGGCTTTTTGTCGAAGGAGATGATGCTTGAAGCGGCGGCGCATACGGTGTGGCTCGACAATTACTGGATCGTCCCGGCGATGGCCACGCTTGCGGCTTTGTTGTCGGCCACCTACGCCTTCCGCTTCATTCACCACGCCTTCTTCGGCGAGGTCGCGACCGATCTGCCCAAGACCCCGCATGATCCGCCGATGGGCATGTGGCTGAGCCCGGCCTTTCTGGTCGTGCTGGTGCTGGCCATCGGTATCTTCCCGATGGCGGTTGCGGGCCCCTATGTGCAGATGGCGACCAATGCGGTCGTGGGCGGCGGCTATCATATGCATCCGCTCAAGATATGGCATGGCTTTACGCCCGCGCTGTATATGTCGGCAATCGCGGTTCTGGGCGGTATCCTCTTCCTGACCGCGCATGGCCCGTGCCAGCGCGTCTGGGACCGCATGCCGCGCCCCGAGGCCAAGGTGATGTTCGACTGGGTCGTGGGCCGCGTTCAACTGGGCGCCGATCGCCTCACGCAGGGGCTCTATACCGGCGCGATGGCCCGCTATCTGATGCTGTTTGCGCTGGCAGCGGTCGGGGCGGGGCTTTACGCCTTCTCGACCGGTTCCATGGGCCCGCAAACCCGCGCGCTGACCCCGGTCAATGGGGCTGCCGTCACGGCGTGGATCTTGCTGCTCACGGCGACCATGTGCATCGTGGCCTTCCATCACAACCGCATCCTTGCGCTGGTGCTGATCTCCATCGTGGGCCTGATCGTCTCGATCTCGTTCGTCTACCTGTCTGCCCCGGATCTGGCGATGACCCAGATCTCGGTCGAGGTGGTGACGGCGGTGCTGATGCTGCTTGCGCTCAACTTCCTGCCGAAGGTGACCAAGATTGAATCGAGCCGCTTCAAGATCAGCTTCGATGTCTGCATCGCGGTGATCGGCGGCGTGGCTGTGGCCGGTCTGATCTATGCGCTGATGACGCGCGATTTCGCCTTCCCGCCGATGTCGGGATACATGCTTGAGAACAGCTATAATCTTGCGGGCGGCGACAATGTGGTCAACGTGATCCTCGTCGACTTCCGGGGGTATGATACCTATGGCGAGATTACGGTGCTGGGGATCGCCGCGCTGGTGATCTTCGCGCTGACCGAGGCACTGCTGCAAGGCGCGTCCTCGCGCAAGCTGATCGCATGGCGGCCCGATGTGGCGCGCGGTGGCGACAAGCACCCGCTGCTGCTGCTGGTAGCGACCCGGGTGATGATGCCGATCGCGCTTGTGGTGGGGCTGTTTATCTTCCTGCGCGGGCACAACCTGCCGGGCGGCGGGTTCATCGCCGGGTTGATCGTCGCGATTGCGCTGGTGATGCAATATATGGCTTCGGGCTTTGCATGGACGCAGGCGCGTCAGAAAGTCTATTACCATGTGCTGATCGCCTCTGGCGTGCTGGTCGCGGGGATCACCGGGGCCGGGGCGTTCTTTGGCGGTCTGCCCTTCCTGACGTCCAATTTCGGTTATGTGAAACTGCCCGGCCTCGACAAGTTCGAGCTGGCAACGGCTGCGGGCTTCGATCTGGGGGTCTTCCTTGGCGTCGTGGGCTCGGTGATGCTGGCGTTGGGCGGGCTGAGCCGTCTGGCGCGCCGCGCCGCGATGGGCGAGCACGACGGCGAAGAGGGCGCGCATATCGCAGCCGAGAAACCTGAGGCCCGTGTGCTGGCGCCGCTGTCCGCCGGGCCCTATCCGCCAGAGGCCAAGGTGCCACGGCGCTGGTGGCGCACGGCGCGCGCTGCCAGAGAGGCGACCACCGCCGAGCGCGACGCGGTCCATGCCAACAAGATCAAGACCCAGGAGGAGGATCACTGATGGAAGTGCTTGTTGCCTCCGCCATCGGCGTGCTCACGGCCGCCGGAATTTACATGATCCTGCGGCTGCGGACATTTCCCGTCGTCGTCGGGATGTCGCTGCTGTCCTATGCGGTGAACGTGTTCCTGTTCGCCTCCGGGCGCCTCGTGGTGAACGAGCCGCCGATCCTGCGCGACGGCGTCACGAGCTATACCGACCCGATCCCGCAGGCGCTGGTGCTCACCGCGATTGTGATCTCCTTCGGGATGACGGCGGTGGCGGTGATGCTGGCGCTTGGTGCCTTCATCGAGGCCGGAGATGACCGGATCGATCTCGACGCGCAGGAGGATGAGCAATGATGGAGCATTGGATCATTGCGCCGGTCGTCTTGCCGGCAATCCTCGCGCCACTGATCGTGCTGTGGATGCGCTATGACCTTGTGACGCAGCGCGTGGCCTCGGTCATCGGGATGCTGGCGCTGCTGACACTGGCGATTGCCTTGCTGGTCTCGGCCTCGGGGAACCCGCCCGAGGTCTACAGGCTTGGCGGCTGGGAGCCGCCCTATGGTATCGTTCTGGTGCTCGATCGCCTCTCGGCGCTGATGCTGTTGCTCAACGCCATACTGGGCCTTGTCGTGGTGCTCTACGCCATCGGTTCGGGCTGGGATCGGCGCGGCTGGCATTTCCACTCGCTGATGCAGTTCCAGATGATGGGGATCAACGGGGCGTTCCTGACCGGGGATGCGTTCAACCTGTTCGTCTTCTTCGAGGTTCTGCTGATCGCCTCTTACGGTCTGATGATCCATTCGGGCGGCAAGGCGCGGCTGAAATCGGGCGTGCAATATGTCGTCTATAACCTCGCCGGATCGACGCTGTTTCTGTTCGCGCTGGGGACGATCTATGCCGTGGCGGGCACGCTCAGCATGGCGGATCTCGCGACCAAGGTCGCGCAGATGCCCGCCGGGGATAGCGCGCTGATCCGTGTTGGTGCGGTCCTGCTGCTGTTGGTCTTTGCGGTGAAGGCCGCCCTTGTGCCGCTGCAATTCTGGCTGCCCGCGACCTATAGCAATGCGCCGGGTCCGGTGGCGGCGTTGTTTGCGATCATGACCAAGGTGGGGGTCTATGCAATCGTGCGGGTCTACACGCTGATCTTCCCGATCACCGGCACGACCGACACGCTGATCCATGACATCCTTGTTCCCGCCGCCTGCGTGACGCTGGTCGTCGGGATGGTCGGTGTTTTCGGCGCGCGCGATATGGGGCGGGCGGTGACCTATGCCGTGATCGGTTCGATCGGGACGATGGTTCTGGCCTTCTCGCAATTCACCCAAGGGGCGACGTCTGCGGGTCTCTATTACATGGTGCATTCGACGCTGGCAGCCGCCGCCCTGTTCCTGATTGCCGATCTCGTGCGCGAGCGGCGCGGGCGCTGGGGGCTGGCATTGCGCGATGCCCCGCTGATGCACAATCACGGCCTGCTGGCGGCCCTGTTTTTCGTAGCCGCCATCGCGATGGCCGGGATGCCGCCGCTTTCGGGCTTTCTTGGCAAGCTGATGATCCTCGACGCGCTGCGTGGCCATTGGTGGCTGTGGGCGGCGATCCTGATCACGTCCCTGATCTCGATTGTGGGCTATGCCCGGATCGGCTCGCAGGTGTTCTGGCGCTCCTATGCGGTCAAGGACGAGGAGACGCCCGAGCTGCGCGAGGACGTGACCGCGCCTGCATTGGCCTTTACCGCAACGGGCGGGCTGGTGGCCGCGCTGGTCGCCGTGACCGTGATGGCCGGGCCTGTCAGCACATGGATGCAGGGCACGGCTGCGCAATTGTTTGCGCCCGCGCAATATATCGACGCGGTGATGGGCGGTGCCGAGGCGCGGGCGCAGGAAGCTGCCCGGATCGGTGCGCAGGATCACGGCCATGCCGAAGTGATCGACCATATGGCGCCTGCCGACCGTGCAGCCGAGGGAGCATCACAACCGCAGACCGGGCATGACGCCCCGGCCAGCCATTGAGGGGGCGCAAGAAATGATCCGCAAGTTCCTTCCGCACCCCTATCTCACGCTCATTCTGGCGATTGTCTGGCTGTTGCTGGCCAATGCCTACACGATCAACTCGCTGGTCTTCGCGATCCTCGTGGGCCTCGTGATCCCTTGGATCACGGCGCCTTACTGGCCCGCGCGCGCGCGCGTGGCGAACCCGCTCAAAATCGCGGAATATGCGCTCGTGGTCTTGTGGGATATCGTCATGGCCAACATTACGGTGGCCCGGATCGTGTTGTTCATGCCCAATGCGAAGTTGCAGCCGGCCTGGGTGACTGTCCCGCTGGATCTGATTTCGCCCGAGGCGATCACGGTGCTCTCGGGCACCATCACGATGACGCCGGGCACGCTGACCGCAGAGCTTGCAGCGGATGGGCACTCGCTGCTGGTCCATTGCCTGCACGCGCCCGACCCCGATGAGGTGCGCGACGAGATCAAGACCCGTTATGAAGCCCGACTGAAGGAGATATTCGAATGATCCTCTATGCGCTGATCTTCGCCATCGCCTGTTTTTGCGCGGCGCTGCTGTTCAACCTCTACCGCGTGGTCAAGGCGCCGGGGGTGACGGACCGGGTGCTTGCGCTCGACACGATGGCGGTCAATGCGATCGCCCTGATCGTGCTTTTCGGGATCTACGAGGGCACGGCGATGTTCTTCGAGGCCTCGCTTCTTTATGCGATGACCGGGTTCGTGGCGACCGTGGCATTCGCGAAATTCATCCTGCGCGGCGATATCATCGAGTGAGGCATTGATGGAACTGGTCTGGGACATTCTGATTTCGGCACTGCTGGTGATTGGCGGGATTTTCGGCTTCGTGGGCTCGCTGGGGCTTGTGAAACTGCCCGATCCGATGACGCGGCTGCATGCGCCCACCAAGGCCGCGTCGCTGGGCGTGGGCTCTGTGCTGATCGCCTCGATGCTGTGGTTCGGCGTCAAGCAGGGCGAGGTTACGCTGCATGAGTTGATGATCACGGTCTTCATCTTCCTCACCGCGCCGATCACCGCGCATTTCATCGCCAAGGCGAATATCTTCCGCGACTGGCCCGCCGAGAAACTGCCGCGCCCCTCAGGCGACGGCGAATGGGCCGTGCATCAAGCCGATGCGGATACCTCGCGTGGGGAACTGTCCGTCGAGCGCGATCTAGCGGAGCAGGCGGAGGATGATCGCGCCTGAATGCGCGTTACTGCACGCCCTGCATCCCGCCTGATCCGCCGAACTGCTGATCGAATAGCCGCTTGAACACACCGCCATGGTCCAGCAATTCGCGGGCCGTGCCGAATTCGACGACGCGCCCGTCTTCCATCACATAGATCCGGTCGGCCTCGAGCACGGTCGAGAGGCGGTGCGCGATCACGATCGTGGTCACATCCTTGGTGACCTCGCGCAGCGCATCCTTGATCAGCGCTTCGCTATCGGCATCGAGCGCGCTCGTGGCCTCATCCAGCAGCAAGATCTCGGCGCGGCGCAGGAAGGCGCGCGCAATCGACAGACGCTGGCGCTGACCGCCCGAGAGGAAGGTGCCGTTCTCGCCCACCTGCGTCTCATAGCCCTCATCGAGCTTTGCGATGAATTCATGGGCATGCGCTGCGCGCGCGGCCTCATAGACCTCTTCGTCGGTCGCATCGGGGCGCGACACCCGGATATTCTCCATCACCGAGGTCGAGAACAGGAATGTGCCCTGACCCACGAAGGACATACGGGCACGCAATGAGTCGAAGGTCACATCGCGGATATCCTGCCCGTCGATCAGTACGTTGCCCTCTGTCGGGTCGTAAAGCCGCATCGCAAGGTTCAGAACGGTCGATTTTCCGGCCCCCGAGGGCCCCACAAGCGCGGTGGTCTTGCCCGGCTCGAAGGTCAGATTCACATCGCGTAGAACGCGCTTATCCTTGGCATAGGCGAACCCGAGATTGCGCATCTCCATCTTGCCGGGGCCGGGGGGCAAGGTAGTGGCGTTCTCGGCTTCGGAAATTGTTTCGGGCTGGTCGAGTAGCTCGAACATGATCCGCACGCCGACCATCTTGGATTCGATCGTGACGCGCATCCGCGACAGGCGCTTGGCGGGCTCATAGGCCATCAAAAGCGCGGTGACGAAGGACATCAGCTGGCCCGGTGTCGTGGCCTCGCTGCCAAAGGCGCCAAAGGCACTGAGATAGACGACGCCCGCAATCGCAAAGCCCGAGAGCGTCTCCATCAGCGGCGAGGTGATCGCCTCAAGCCGCGCAACCGCGTTGGAGCGTGTCTCGACCTGCTTCACCGCGCCTTCCATGCGCCGGTTCATCCGCTTCTCGAGCGAGAAGATCTTGATGATCTGGATGCCGCCCGATGTCTCTTGGATGACCTTGATGATCTCGCTCAGCGAGGCCATTTCCTTTTCCATGATCACGCGCACATGGCGCAGGATGTAGCGCAGCCCAATCATCGTCAGCGGCCCGATAATCAGCATCACGCTCGACAGAAGCGGTTGCTGATAGACCATCACGCAGATCAGGCCGAACAGGGTCAGAAGATCGCGCACCATTGAGGTCACGACGACCTCGATCAGCGACCGCGCAGCCTGCGCGCTTTGCGTCACCCGCATCAGCAGATCGGAGGATTCGTTGATGTTGAAGAACCCGACGCCCTGCCGCATCAGCTTTTGATACAGCCGGATCTGCTGGCGCGCGACGATCCGGTTGCCCGCACGCGACATGAAGACGACCTGTGTGTAATTGGCGATGCCCTTTACGGTAAAAATCACCATCACGGTGATCGAGACCATCGCAACGCCCGCGTGGTTCTCGGGGTGACCCAGCGCATCGATGATCCGTTGCATCACCCAAGCCGTGGCCGCGGATGTCAGCGCCACGACGAGCATCGCCAAGATCGCTATGGCATAAAGCCAGCCCTGTTCGTTCATGCCCTCGCGCAGCAACCGGCTGATCAGCGAGTTGTTCAACAGGCCCTTGAGCGCGCCCAAGCGTCCGGGGGTGGTTTCAACGGTTTCGTCGGTCATCCATCACGCCTGTTTGGCCAGCCGAGCGCGGCAGTTCATTGAGGCTCTACCAGCCGCGCCCTGCGAGATAAAGCACAACGCGCCGGTCAGGGCGCGTTGTGGCATTAAGATAAGCGCCGCAGCCTTGCGCGAAAAGGGGCAAAGCCGCTGGTGCTCTAAGGGCCGCTCAGGCCGAATGCGCGCCCGAGGCCAGTCCTGCCACGAAGGCCAGCACGTCGTCGCGCGACTTGCCCGACGCGATCTGCTGGACGATGGCCGAGCCCACGACGCAACCATCGGCCACACCTGCGATCGTACGGGCGGCCTCGGGGGTGTTGATGCCAAAGCCCACGATGACCGGCAGATCGGTTTGCGATTTGATCCGCGAAACCTCGGGACCGACGTGGGCGGCTTGCGCCGCCTGCGAGCCCGTGATCCCGGTGACCGAGACATAATAGACAAAGCCCGAAGTGTTTTGCAGCACTTTGGGCAAGCGCGCGTCATCGGTGGTGGGCGTGGCCAGCCGGATGAAATTGATGCCCGCTGCCTGCGCCGGGATGCACAGCTCGTCATCCTCCTCGGGCGGCAGGTCCACAACGATCAGCCCGTCGATCCCGGCGGCCTTGGCATCGGCCAGGAAAGCCTCCACGCCATGGCTGTAGATCGGGTTGTAATAGCCCATCAGAACGATCGGCGTCGTGTCGTCGCTTTCGCGGAAGGCGACGGCCATCTCAAGCGTCTTGCGCAGCGTCTGCCCGCCATCGAGCGCGCGCTGGCCCGCAAGCTGGATCGTTGCGCCATCGGCCATCGGATCGGTGAAGGGCACGCCCAGCTCGATGATATCGACGCCCGCGCCGGGCAATCCCTTCATCACCGCAAGCGAGCTCTCCAGATCCGGGTCCCCGGCCATGATGTAGGAGACAAAGGCCTTCTTGCCCTCGGATTTGAGTGCGGCGAATTTGGCGTCTATGCGAGTCATGGCGTCCCTCCGGGTGGTCCCGAAGGGGTTTGCGCGAAGAGGGCGGGAAAATCAATGCCCCCCGGCCCGCTTGCTGCCATTCGGCGCGCCCGCGCGGGAATTATGGCGCGCCACGCCTCCACGCCCGCTTGCGCCCAAGCCCGCCAGTGAATATGAAGCGCGCAGCCGCAATCAGGAGGGCGCAATGGGTTTCAAGATGGGTATCGTGGGTCTGCCGAATGTCGGCAAATCGACCCTGTTCAACGCGCTGACGAAAACGGCCGCCGCTCAGGCCGCGAACTTTCCCTTCTGCACCATTGAGCCGAATGTCGGCGAGGTGGCTGTGCCCGATGCCCGGCTCGAGGCTTTGGCAGCGATTGCCGGCTCGAAAGAGATCATCCCGACGCGCATGACATTCGTCGATATCGCGGGCCTCGTGAAAGGGGCGTCGAAAGGGGAGGGCTTGGGCAACCAGTTCCTCGCCAATATCCGCGAAACCGATGCGATTGCGCATGTGTTGCGCTGTTTCGAGGATGACGATGTGACCCATGTCGAGGGCCGCGTCGAGCCCGTGGCCGATGCCGAGACCATCGAGACCGAGCTGATGATCGCCGATCTCGAGAGCCTTGAGAAGCGGATCGCCAACCTCGCGCGCAAGATCAAGTCGGGCGACAAGGAAGCCAAGGATGCCGTGCGTCTGCTCGAGCAGGCCAAGGAGGCGCTTGAGGCCGGTCGCCCCGCGCGCACCATCGAGGTCGCCGAGGAAGACCGCAAGGCTTGGGCCATGCTCCAGCTGTTGACGGCCAAGCCTGTCCTCTACGTCTGCAACGTCGAAGAGGCCAATGCCGCCAAGGGCAATTCCAAATCCGACGCCGTGGCGAAGATGGCCGCGGCCCAAGGTGCCGGTACGGTCGTGATCTCGGCTAAGATCGAAGAAGAGATCTCGCAGCTCGACGCCGATGAGGCCGAGATGTTTCTGGACGAAATGGGGCTGGAAGAGGCCGGTCTCGACCGCCTGATCCGGGCAGGCTATGAGCTGCTCGGCCTGCAGACCTATTTCACCGTCGGACCGAAAGAGGCGCGCGCCTGGACGATCCGTCATGGCACGCTCGCACCGGCTGCGGCAGGCGTCATCCATGGTGATTTCGAGCGGGGTTTCATCCGTGCCGAGACCATCGCCTATGACGATTACATCGCGGGCAAGGGCGAGACGGGCGCCAAGGAGGCGGGCAAGTTCCGCGTCGAGGGCAAGACCTACGAGGTCAAGGACGGCGACGTCCTGCATTTCCTCTTCAACAGCTGATCGCTGTCCGGGCGCGCCCTTCAAACCGCGCCCGGGACGCAGGTCTAAGCGGTTCGCGCGGCCTTACACGCCCGGTAGCTCGGTCGTGGGCGGACGTGGCGGGGCGTCATCATGCAGCGGCACGGTCTGACGCTCGATCAGGCGCCGGACCTGAGGGCGCGGCGCAGGCCCGTGATGCAGCTCAAGCAGGTCCTCGAAATTCTGCGCGTCGTTTTTCGTCCGCCGCGCATTGTGGCGCAGATACTCGATCCACGTCGGCACGTGATAGCTCTCGATCCAGAGCCGCGGATTTTCCAGATCGCGCAACAGCCCCCATTGCCGCGCTCCGTCACGAATGCGAATGCGACGCCGGGCCCGCATCAGCGCCATGAAGCGCTCGGTATCCGCAGGGTCGATCTCGTATTCGACAAGGACAAGGATCGGCCCGGAACGTGCGCGAATATCAAGCTGCGGCTCGGGCGGTTGGAAACTGCCAAACGGGTCGAGATCGATCGTCGAGAACCCCTCCAGCCGCAGCCAGATCCCAAGCACCGCCCCGACCAGAAGCACCAGCGCCGCCACCCCGAGCGCGGCACTCACACCGTGCTGGCTGGCCAGCAGACCCCAGACCCATGCGCCGCTCGCCATCCCGCCGAAGGTCGCGGTTTGATACAGCGAGAGCGCCCGGCCCACGACCCAGCGCGGCGTGGCAAGCTGGACCGTGACGTTGAAGAGCGACAGCGCCAGCACCCAGAACGGTCCGGCCACGATCAGCGCGAGGCAGCTGAGGATCAGCGAGCTCGACAGCGCCAACCCGGCCACCGCCACCGCAAAGCCGACAAAGGAGATCCGCACGATCACCTCGTTCGAGAACCGCTCGCGCAGCGGGGCATTGAGCACGACGCCGCCAATAGCCCCCAGCCCGAAGGCCCCCAGAGAGATACCGTAATCCAGCGCGCTCCCCGCCAGCAGATCGCGCACCACCAAAGGCAAAAGCGCGAGCACCGAGATCGCGGCAAAGCCGAAGATCGCGCCGCGTGCCATCACCCGCAGCAGCACCGGCGAGAGCATGACGTAGCGCAGCCCCGCACTCAGCGCGAGACGCAGCGGCTCGCGCGGCAAGGGGTCGCTCGGATAGCTCGGACGCCAGCGAAACAGGATCCCGATCAGCGGAAGATAGCTGATCGCATTGAGCGCGAAGGCCGCCGCCGCCCCGGCTGCGGCCACAATGATGCCGCCGATTGCCGGGCCAAGGCTGCGCATCATGTTGAAACTCATACTGTTGAGCGAGACCGCAGCCGACAGGTCGTCGCGCTCCACGATATCGCCCATCGAGGCCTGCCAAGACGGGTTGAACAGCGCCCCTCCACAGCCAATTAAAAAGGTGAATCCCAGCAGCAGCCACGGCGTGAGCATCCCCGCCCACGCGAAGAGCGCGAGCGCGACCGACACCAGCACAACGAAGATCTGCGCCGCGATCATGATCCGGCGCCGGTTGAAATTATCTGCCAGCGCCCCTGCCAGCAGCGACAACACGACCACCGGCAAGGTGTTCGAGGATTGCACCAGCGCGACCATATCCTGCGAGGTCGTAAGGCTCGCCATCAGCCAGCCCGCACCCACCGCCTGCACCAGCGTCCCGAGGTTGGAAAACAGCGTGGCCAGCCACAGCGCGCGGAAGGTCGGGTTTTGGAAGGGCGAGAAGACAGAGCGTTGCGGCACGGGAGCGATCCGGTTGAAGGGTGAAAGCGGCGGCAGCCCGATAGGGCCATTCCTGAGCCGCGGTGGCAAGGGGGTAGAGCGCGGTCAACCGTCGGGCCCTCGCACGCGGGGCGCGTTTCGGCCCTAGCGTTTCGCTCCCGCCTGTATCGGCTGGATCGCTGCGTCATCGACCAGTTGCCACGCCAGCCCGGGCGCGCGGAACAGCCGCTTGCCCTGATCGGGGTAATCGCCCACATCATGGGCAAGGCGTTGGCCCACGACCAGCAGTCGCAGCGGCTGCACCCCGGTATTCTTGATGGAATGCGCCTCGCCGCCTGCGCGGTAGCCGATGAAATCTCCCGGTCCGATGGCGTGCCGGGCGTCGCCGATCCGGGCTGTCGCCTCGCCCGAGAGCACGAAGACAGCCTCGTCCTCGTGGTGATGGCGGTGAAATTCCGTGGTCTCGCGGCCCGGCTCGACCTCGATGATATGCACCCCGATTCCAGTCAGCCCGGTGAGATCGCCGAGGCTCTTGTTCACCCGCTTTGCATTGGGGTTAAGAAAATGCGTCTTGGAGAGCCCCGGCATCGTGGCGATTTCTTGCGCCTGCACCAAGTAGCGTTCTTCGGTCATCTCTGCCCCTTTCTCTTGATAAAAATATTGCCGCCGGAGGCTTCTGTCTTCTCACTCCGCGAGACGGGCCAGAATGCTCGAGACATCGCTCCCCGCCATCGCGCCACTGGTGCGCCCGGCCTCGCCCGCAAGCCGGGTTGCGACGAACGCATCGGCCACCGCGCCGGGCGCGTGTCGGATCAGCTGCGCCGCGCTCAGCAGCAGGGCCAAGCGCTCGGCAAACCAGCGCGCCTCGGCTTCGGGCGGCAAGCTCGGCCAGCGCGCGTGATGGGCGTCAAGCGCGGCATCATAGCGCCGGTCGGTGCCGCGCGCGGCCTCCAGCTCTGCCTGCACGACCTCTGCGGCGAGCGGCTCACGCGCCAGCGTGCGCAGGATGTCGAGGCAGATCACGTTGCCCGAGCCCTCCCAGATCCCGTTCAGCGGTGCCTCGCGATAGAGAAGCGGCATCGGCGTGTCCTCGACATAGCCCATCCCGCCCAAGCACTCCATCGCCTCATAGGTGACCTGCGGGCAGCGCTTGTTGCCAAGATATTTGGCCAGCGCCACGCCGATCCGCGCGAAGGCCCGGTCTTCGGCGTTTGCCCCGTCAAAGGCCTGCGCCACGCGCATCCCAAGCGCCAAAGCGCCCTCCCAATCGAGCGCCAGATCGGCCAGCACCGCGCGCATCAGCGGCTGATCGATCAGGCGGCGCTGAAAGGCCGCACGGTGGCTGACCCAGTGATGGGCCTCACAGAGCGCCGCCCGCATCAGGCCCGCAGGCGCCATCGCGGTATCGAGCCGGGTATGGGTGACCATCTCGATGATCGTGGCCACGCCACGGCCCGGCTCTCCCAGCAGATAAGCCAGCGCGCCCTCATATTCGATCTCGGCGGAAGCGTTGGAGCGGTTGCCGAGCTTGTCTTTGAGCCGCTGGATGCGGATCGGATTGCGCCCGTCCTCCAGCCAGCGCGGCACGAGAAAGCAGCTCAAGCCCTCATCGGTCTGCGCCAGCGTCAAAAACCCGTCCGACATCGGGGCCGAGCAAAACCACTTATGCCCCGTCAATCGGTAATGATCGCCCGCGCGCTCGGCGCGGGTGGTGTTGGCGCGCACATCCGAGCCGCCCTGCTTTTCCGTCATGGCCATGCCCAGCGTGACGCCGCTCTTTTCGGACATCGGCAAGATGCGCGGATCGTAGCTGCGCGAAATCAGCTTGGGCTGCCACAGCTCCGCCAGCGCCGGGGTGGCGCTGAGCGCGGGGAAGGCGGCATAGCTCATGGTCATCGGGCAGCAGCTTCCCGGCTCGACCTGACTGTTGAGATAGACCATCGCGGCGTGGGTGGCATGCCCGCCCGGCTTGCCTTCCCAAGCGACGGCGCTGTAGCCCGCCGTGATCCCGACCGCCAGTGAGCGATGATAGGCGGGGTGAAAGCGCACCTCGTCCAGCCTGCGCCCGCCTGCATCGAAGAGCACCAGCTCGGGGCTGTGCCGATTGGCCTCGCGCGCGGCATCGCGGCTCTCGGCGAGCCCCAGATGCGCGCCATATTCGGCCAGCGGGGCCGAGCGCCCTTCGGCGCGGGCCACCGCCTCGCGCAGGGCAAGATCGTTTTGCCACAGGTCGATATCGCCGCGCGCGGGCGGCTGGTTCTCGACCAGATGCGTGGACAGATCGGAACGCGGGGCAGGTGTGGTCATGGCGCTATCCTCCTCCTTGTGAGGATAGGGCGCGAAGGGACAAACGGCGAGCGAAAGCCACGCAGGCCTTTATATCGCGCCGCGCGCCCCTAAATCAGAGCGGAAAGGGAGACCCATCATGAGCAAATGGCAAAAATCCGAAGAGGCGCTGGCGAAGCTGACACCGGAGCAGTATCGCGTCACCCAGAGAAACGGGACCGAGCGGCCCTTCACCGGGGAATATAACGACCACAAGGCCCGCGGCATCTATGTCGATCTGGTTTCGGGCGAGCCGCTTTTCGCCTCGTCGAGCAAGTTCGAATCCGGCTGTGGCTGGCCCTCGTTCACCAAACCTCTGGTGAGTGAACACGTGGTCGAGCTGACCGACAAAACGCTGGGCATGGTGCGCACCGAGGTTCGGTCAAAGAATGGTGACAGCCATCTGGGCCATGTTTTCCCCGATGGGCCGCGCGATCAGGGCGGTTTGCGCTACTGCATCAACTCCGCCTCCCTGCGCTTCGTGCCGCTCGAGGAGATGGAGGCGCAAGGCTATGGCGATCTGATCGATCAGGTCGAGTAGCTACAGGCTTTACGTTCTCGCTCCCCGGTGGCAGGTTCGCGCAGCAGCACGAACAGTTGAGAAGGGGCGGAGCTATGCGCAAGATTGAACTTGGCAGCAGCGGGATCGAAGTGTCGGAAATCTGCCTCGGGTCGATGACCTGGGGCACCCAGAACACCGAGGCCGAAGGGCACGCACAGATCGACATGGCGCTCGATCACGGGATCGATTTCATCGACACCGCCGAGATGTACCCGGTCAATCCGGTCAGCGCCGAGACATTGGGCGCGACCGAGACCATTATCGGCACCTATCTGGCCAAGCGCGGCAAGCGCGATGATCTGGTGATTGCCACTAAGCTCACCGGCGAGGGCTCGCATGCGATCGAAAGTGGCGTGCCGATCTCGCCCGAGCGGATTCGCGCAGGCGTCGATGCTTCGCTCAAGCGGCTTCAGACCGACTACGTCGATTTCTACCAGTTTCACTGGCCCAATCGCGGCTCGTATCACTTCCGCAAGGCGTGGCGCTTCGATCCCTCGACGCAGCCCCCCCGGGCCGAGGTCGAGGCCGATATGCAGGCCTGTCTTGAGACGCTGCAAGAGCTGATTGACGCAGGCAAGATCCGCCATGCGGGCCTGTCCAACGAGACTGCTTGGGGCACCTCGGAATGGCTGCGGTTGGCCAAGGCCGGGGCTGGGCCGCGGATGCAGACGATCCAGAACGAATATTCGCTGATGTGCCGGTATTTCGATCTGGATCTGGCGGAACTGTGCCATCACGAGCGGGTCACCCTTCTGGCCTATTCGCCCTTGGCGGCAGGCATTCTGACCGGCAAATATTCCGGCGATGTGACGCCGCCGCTGTCGCGCCGCTCCTATGTGGCCTCGCTGGGCGGGCGCGCCAATCCGCGCGCCTTCGATATCGCGGATGCCTATATCGCACTGGCACGCGAATTCGATCTCAACCCGATCACGATGGCCATTGCTTGGGTCATGAGCCGTCCCTTCCCGGTGATCCCGATCATCGGCGCGACCTCGCTCGAGCAGCTCAAGCCGAACCTTGATGCGGCGGGCGTGACGCTGCCCAAGGAGCTGCTCGACAAGATCGCGGTGCTGCACCACGATATGCCGACGCCCTATTGATGCGCGCGGCAGCCCTGATCTGCGTGAGCCTTCTGGCGCTGGCGGCCTGCAAGCCGCTGGCCCAGATGACAGGCATGGGCGGGGGCACGCAGCAAGAGCTGCCCTTGGTCGGCCAGCAAAAGCAGGACGCGGAAAAGACAGCTTGCGTCGCCAAGGGCGGCAGGTGGATTGATTTCAACGGCGGCTATCTGTGCCAGCACGACACGCGTGACAATGGCAAGATGTGCCATTCGCGCAATGATTGCGAGGGCGAGTGTCTCGCGCGGTCACAAACCTGCGCGCCGGTGGTGCCGCTTATGGGCTGCAATGATGTGATGACAGAGGCGGGCTACCCGATGACCACATGCGTCAACTGATCCTTATCCTTGCGGGGATAGCCCTTCTTGCGGGCTGTGCCTCGGCGCCGCGTATGGCGCCCGGGTTGCGCGATCGCGATGCGCTGATCTCTTCGGCCGCGCTCTTCGATCCGACCCGTTTTGCAGGCGACTGGCACGTTGTGGCCAGCGGTCAGCCGGGATGTAAGGGCGTCCAGAGCTGGCGCTGGGACGGTTCGGGCAGCTTCGATGTGCGCGGGGCGGAATGCGCCGGTGCCACGGGGCCTCTTGACGCCAAAGTCGTGCTGACCGGGCCGGGCGGGCGGATGTCCGCGCGAGAGGCCTTTGGCGGCGAGCCGATCTATGTGATGTGGGTCGATCAGGATTACCGGATCGCGGCTCTGGGCACGCCCTCGGGGCAGTGGGGGATGATCCTGTCGCGTCAAACGCCTGCGCGCCCCGATCTGCTCAAGGCGGCCCGCGAAGTGCTCGATTTCAACGGCTATGATCTGAGAAAGATCTCGCCATGACCGCGGTGCCTGCACATCTGTGGGTCTGGGTCACGCTGTTTGCGGCCATCGTCCAGACCCTGCGTTTCATGCTGCAAAAGATGCTGGCAGGCGCGCAGTTATCGGTGGGCGGGGCGACCTTCTCGCGGTTCCTGTTCGGCTTCCCGATTGCCGCGTTGGTCGCGATCGGTTTCCTGCATGAGACCGGCACCGCCTGGCCGCATCTGAGCGCCCCATTCTGGGGCTTCGTCATCGCGGGCGGTGCGTGTCAGGTGGCGGCGACCTTCCTGACGGTCGCGCTATTTTCGATGCGTAATTTTGCCGTGGGGGTCGCGTTCACCAAGACCGAGACGGTGCAGGTCGCGCTCTTCTCGGCGGTAATTTTGGGCGAATGGGTCGGGCCGCTGGGCTGGGTCGGCATCCTGATCGGTCTGATCGGCGTGCTGTTGCTGACCAAGCAGCCGGGGGCCGTGAAACTCAACGCACGCGCGGCGATCTATGGCGTGGTGGCGGGCGGACTGTTCGGCCTGTCCTCGATCTTCTACCGCGGGGCGACGCTGGAACTGGCCCCGCTGGAGTTCTTCGCCCGCGCCATCGTGGCGCTCGCCTGTGCGACATTCGCGCAAACCATCGGGATGGGCCTTTATCTGCGGCTGCGCGAGGCCGGAGAACTGAGCCGCGTGCTGCGCGCATGGCGGCGCACGATCCTTGTGGGGATCACCGGCGTGCTGGGCTCGGCGGGGTGGTTCACCGCGTTCTCGCTGCAAAACGCGGCCTTCGTGCGCGCGCTGGGGCAGGTGGAGATCGTCTTCACACTGCTCGCCTCGGTGCTGGTTTTCCGCGAGACATTGCACCGGCGCGAAGGCCTCGGCATCGCGCTGGTTGTGGCCTCGCTGATCGTGATCGTGCTGGCAGGATCGCGTTAGGTCTCGATTGCGAGAAACCGCGAGGCGGGGCCGCGATTGTCGAAAAACGGCACGCTGGCGGGCGGAGAAATTGGCTGCCCCGGACGCAAAAGCGCCGAGATTTCGGCGAGCACCACTTCTGTGATGAAAGGCAGGTTGAGCGCGCGGGCCTCGCTCAGCGGCACCCATTGCAGATGCGAGAGCTCATCGCAGGCGCGTGAGAAGTCGTCGGGATCATTCGAAATCGCCTCCGCATCGACGAGGAAAAACCGCGCATCGAAGCGGCGCGGACGGCCCGGCGGCGTGATCGCGCGGAACACGAAATGCAAATCAGACGCGGCGGGGCAAAACCCCAGATCCGCGAATCCCTGCCAGTCGGGCGGCGCCGCATCCGGCCAATCGGTACGCGCGCCAAGGATCATCCCGGTTTCTTCCCACAGCTCGCGGATCGCGGCGGCGGCAAGGGCAGGGGCGATCCCGTCAGGGGCGTCATGTGCCAGCCGTGCGGCATTGGGCGCGCCGAGCGGCGCACTGAGCGGCACGTTCCAATCGCCAAGATCCACCGCGCCGCCCGGAAAGACGAATTTTGAGGGCATGAAGGCGGCGCGCTCTGCGCGTTGTCCCATCAGCACCCGCGGCGGCTCTCCGGCATCGCGGCGCAGCACGATCACGGTTGCGGCGTGACGCAGCGCCGTTTTGTCGGGTGTCGCCGCGAGGGAGGCGTCAGTCATTTGCGCCTGCAAGCGCGCCGAACCCATGCATCCGGCGCGACCATTGGATCGCGACCATCAGCCCCTTCATCATCGGCAGCAAGATCAGCGACAGTGCGACCGTCGCGGTGCCGAAGAGAGCAATCATCTGCCACGGCTCGGGGCGGTAGGCTACGAAAGCTGCAGCCATCAGCGGGATCATCAGGTGCCCGACGATCAGGATCGTGAGATAGGCGGGGCCATCATCGGTGCGCTGATGCGAGAGATCTTCGTCGCAATTGGGGCACGACTCTCGCACTTTGAGATAGCCTTTGAGCACCCGCGCGCTCCCACAGGCGGGGCAAAGACACATCAGCCCGCGCCGCATCGCGCGGCCCATCGGGCGGTCGTCTATTGGGTCTGCTTCATCGTACATGCTTGGCCTCCCGCGCCAGCGGACCTGAAACTCTCGCCCTCAATATGGAGATCTTCACCTCACTTGGAAAGTGCCGTGGCACGCTCCCGTCTCGGCCCGGCGGGCCGTTCTGCGACGGAAACGATCTCCGGTCACGTTTGAACTCACATCGACGGCCCGAACACGGCCCCGACAGAGTTTCAAAGGAGACCAGGAAAATGACCTTCATGAACAGGCAAACCATCGCAGCAGTTCTTCTCGCCAGCTCAAGCCTTGTGCTGAGCGTGCCCGCCTTCGCGCAAGACAGTGCCACTGGCGATGCGCAGTCTCAGACCAGCACCCCGAGCCCTGCGCCGGGCATGCCGGGCGGCAAGCTCTTTGGCTTTGACCGGACCGGGCTCGACACCAACGGCGACGGCAAGATCTCGCTGGCCGAGATTCAGGCCAAGCGGGCCGCCGAGGCCAAGTCGCTGGATGCCAATGGCGACGGCAAGATCTCGGAGCAAGAGCTGATGGACTTCGAGATGGCCAAGGCAAAGACCCGGATCGAGGCGCGCGTGAAGGCCCGCTTCGCGGCGCGTGATCTCAACGGGGATGGCGAGCTGTCGGCAGCCGAGCTGATGGTCCACCCGCTGCCCACCCGAGTGTTCGAGCGCATGGACCGCGATGGTGACGGCGCGCTGAGCCCCGAGGAAATCAAGGCGGCGCGCAAGATGATGCACGAGCGGATGGGCAAATATGGCCATCACCATGGCAAGATGGATCGCAAGCACCACGGCAAGATGGAGCACCACGGCAAAATGGGCGGCAAGATGGGTGGTCAGATGGACGGGCAGGACGGCGGCATGGCCACCCCGCCTGCACCGCCCGCACCGCAGAACTGATCTCGTCGGGATCGGTGGCCGGGGGCGTGCTGCGCGCCCCCGGCCGTGCCTGACAATTGCGCGCGCGTGCGATCCGCGCTAGGCGTTTGGCGGAATGGATATGGCGCTTGATGCGATGAATGACAGCACCGACGAAGCTCTATTGGAGCTTTACGCGCAGGGCGATCCCGCGGCGGCGCGTGCGCTCACGCTTCGGCTTGGGCCGTTGGCGTATCGGCTGGCGCTGCGTAAACTGCGCGATGCAGCCGAGGCCGAGGATGTCGCGCAAGAGGCGCTTTTGCGGCTCTGGAAGATCGCGCCTGACTGGCGTGCGGGAGAGGCGAAAGTCTCCACATGGCTCTACAGGGTGGTCAGCAATCTTGCGACGGACCGTCTGCGCAAGCGGCGCAATGTCGGTCTGGATGAGGCGCCCGAGATTGCCGACGATCGTGCCTCGGCGCTGGAGGATCTGATCGTGCGCGACCGGATGGCGGCGTTGGACGAGGCGCTTGAGCAGCTTCCCGAACGCCAGAGGCTCGCGGTGACGCTGCGCCATATCGAGGGCCTGTCCAATCCGGAAATCGCGGAAGCGCTGGAAACCGGGGTGGAAGCCGTAGAAAGTCTGACAGCACGTGCAAAGCGCGCTTTGACCGCTCTTTTGTCCGGGCGGCGTGAAGAATTGGGGTTTGGCGATGAATGACAAAAGGTTTGATCGCGAGACGATGGCACGCGAGGATGAAGCGCATATCGATGCGCTTTTGCGAGAGGCGCGCGCAAACGCCCCCGAGCCTACAGCGGGTTTCATGGCGCGAGTGATGGATGATGCGCTTGAGGTGCAGCGGGGCTTTGCGCTCCCGCGCGCGGAGCGTCAGTCCCGCGCGGGAGTCATCGAGACCCTGCGTACGCTGTTTGGCGGATGGGGTGCCGTGGGGGGATTGGTGACCGCGGGTCTGGCGGGGCTCTGGATCGGCTTCATGGGCGCTCAGCAGGTTGATACGGTTGCCTCAGGCTATTGGCAACAAAGCGAAAATCTGGGTACGGTGAATCTCTTGCCCGAGGTGGAAACGGTCGCCTATGTCGATGAAGGAGGGTTCTGATGGCCGTGACAGGCAGCCCTAGTCGCCGTTTGATCCGGTGGGTGCTGATCGGGTCGGTCACGCTCAACCTGTTGGTGATCGGCGTTATCATCGGCGGGATCTTCGGGCATGATCGACATCCGCCGCGCATGGTCGTCGGCGACGTCACGCTGGGCATCTTCACGAAATCGCTGAGCCCGGAAGACCGGGAGGCCTTGCGGCAGGAAGCCCAAAAGCGCGCCCCCGAATTTCGCGCGATGCGGATGCAGGCGCGTGCGGATCTGACAGCGCTGATCGGCGCGCTCAAGGCGCAGCCCTGGGATCGTGCCGAGGTCAAAGCCATTCTCACGCGCCATCAGGATCGGATGGTCAAGCGGGTGCAGCTTGGCGACGCGCTGATTTTCGAGCGGTTCGATGCGATGAGCGTGGCCGACCGTCGTGACTTCGCTGACCGGCTTCAGAAGGATGTGGAGCAGCACGAGAAACGCCGCGAGGAGCGCCGGGCGCAAAAACGCGACGCGCAGTAATCTAGGATTGGATTTCGGACCCGTGCGATCCGGTCAGGCTGCCGTTCCCGCATCGATCATGACCTGATTGCGCCCGGTCGTTTTGGCGCGCATCAAGGCGGCGTCCGACCGGTCGATCAAATCCTGCGCGGTGCTCGCAGAGGTGCCCCCCAGCGCCAGACCTATGGAAATCGACACCCAGATGCGGCGCCGGTTGCCAAGCGGGATCGGAGACTCGTCGATCACACGGCGCAGGCGTTCGGCAGCGCTCCCGGCCTCTGCAAGGGTCGTGTCGGGAATCGCGATGAGGAATTCTTCCCCCCCCAGCCGGGCGATCAGATCAATGCTGCGCAGGTTCGAGCGCAACCGGTTTGACACATCGATCAGGACGTCATCGCCGGCCGTATGGCCGTAGGTGTCATTGACAGATTTGAATCGGTCGAGATCGAGGATCAGGACGGCAAAAGGGCGTTGCGTATTGCGCGCGTGGTCCTGCATTCGGGCCAGATGGGTGAGCGCATAGCGTCGATTGTGGAGCCCGGTGAGCGGGTCGACCATCGCCAGCCGCAACCCCTCGTCCAACGCATCGCGCTGTCGCGCTAGTCTGCATTTTCGGCACAGTTGCGCTGTTACGCGCAGCGCGGTCTCGCGCGCGGCAAACCGGCAGGAAAGATCGATGGGCGCCAGATCATTGGCCCCGAGATCCAGCGCGGTCGCCTGCGTTTCGCGTGCGTCCGCCCGGGTGCAGATCACGATGGCCGCGTTGGATGTTTCGGGACGCGAGCGCAGCTCGGACATCAGGCGCAGCCCGTCACCGCGTTGCGCAAGCCCCGCCTCGATCAGGAAAATATCCGCCGCGCATTCGGCACCGGGGCGCGCGAGCGTTTCTTCGCGGCTCAGGATCTTGATCTGGTCACCGGGCAGTTCGCGCGCCAGTGCACGTTTCGAGCGCAGCGCCGAGTCGGGACGGGCCGCGATGACCGCAATGCGCGCTGGCGGCCGGAAATCGCTTTGCGCCTCGGCAAAGCCAAGCTCGCTGCACGCGGTCTCGCGGCGCAAAAACTCCCGATCAATTGCATATTCCCGCATCAGGCTGCGTAGCCGGGCGAGCATAACCAGTTCGTTGAAAGGTTTCGACAAAATGTCATTGGCGCCGCTTTGCAACAGCTCCAGACGCTGCTCGGGCGTGTCGCTGGGCGTGATGGCGATGATCGGGATGTAGCGGGTCGCGGCCATTTCACGCAGGCGCGTGATCACCGTAACGCCGTCGATATCTGGCAGTTCGATGTCGAGCAGGATCAACTCTGGCTTTTGCTCTATCGCAACGGCGATCGCTTCTTCGCCGCTGGCGGCCTGACAGGTTTCGTAGCGTGCGGCAGACAGCATCGCCTTGAGTGCGATGCGATTGGTTGCGACGTCATCGACGATGAGGATCGATCCGGCCATGGGCCTCCTGCCCGAAATGAGCGCATTTTGCGACTTTGGCTTGAAGCTAGCACCTCAAGCGTTAACAAAGTGTTTCCGAACTTTGGGGCAGGGCGCACATGCAGCACGATTCCGCACATATCCTCGCGATAAGGTCTTTGGGCTGGCTGGTGTCGAACGAGACGCTGATCGACGGGTTTCTTGCCCATACCGGGGCTTCGCAGGAGGATCTGCGGGCGCAGGCGGGCGACCCGGATTTCCTTTGCGGTGTGCTGGACTACCTTATGCTCAACGACCAGTGGGTGCTCGACTGCGCCGCCGATCTGGCCGTTGCGCCCGAAGACTTGGCGGGTGCGCGCACAGTGCTGGGACGCGGTGATCAGAGGCACTGGACCTGACCGGTTGAACGAGGCAGTCTCGCGCCGCGATCAGCGGAAGGATGTGAGAATGGCAACCGGCGAAATTCAGGCGATCCTTTTCGATAAGGATGGCACTTTGTTCGATTTCGACGCGACCTGGGGTGCCTGGGCCAGCGGTCAGCTGAAGGCCTTGGCGCGCAGTGAACTGCATCTTCGGGGGCTTGCGGCGGCTATCGCTTTCGACCTCGATCATGCCCGTTTCTATCCGCAATCGCCGGTGATCGCGGGAACGGCAGGCGAGGTGGCGGATCTGCTTTTGCCGCTTTTGCCGGGATATGAGCGCGCAGACCTGATCGCCTCGCTCGACGCTGCCGCCCAGCAGGTGCCGCTGGTGGCGCCAGTGCCGTTGCGCCCCTTGCTGGAAACGTTCCGTGCACAAGGCCTGCGGCTCGGGATTTGCACCAATGATTCCGAGGCCACGGCCCATACCCATGCCCGCCGCGCCGAGATTCACGAGCTGTTCGACATGATCATCGGCTATGACAGTGGCTTTGGTGCAAAGCCGGAGCCGGGGCCGCTTTTGGCCTTTGCCGACCGTTTCGGGCTCGATCCCTCCGCCGTTGTGATGGTCGGTGACAGCCGTCACGACCTCTACGCAGCACGGGCGGCGGGCATGCGCGGGCTTGGCGTTCTGAGCGGTCCGGCCAGCGAAGCGGATCTGGCCCCCGTCGCCGTTGCCGTCCTGCCCGATATCGGTGCGATCCCGGAGTGGCTGCGGCAACAGGGACGGGCAGGGCGCGATGGGTGATCGTGTCCAACATGTCATCATCGGCCTGCTGGCCGGGCTGTTTTTCTGGGCGCTGCAGTCGGACTCGCTCGGGGGGCTGTCGCTAAGCCCGCGCGCGGTGTTTGGGTTTGGGGTTGCAGGTGTCGCGTTTTTCGGGGCCTGTCTGGCCATGCTGGGCGAGATCGGTCTGCGCCGTGCCGCTTTGGGGGCCGCGGGTATCGCGATTGCGCCTAGCGTGCTGGGCTGGTGGGCGGCGGGCGCGCTCGACCCCGCCCGCTCGGTCGCAGCGCAGATGCCCGCCGGGGTGCTGGCGCTTTTCGTGCTCGGCGCCGTGCCGATCCCCTTTGCCGTGGCCTACGTGCAAGAGGGGCGCAGGTGCCTAGGGAATTACCCTGTCTTGTTCGCGCAGTCATGGATGATCGTGGTGCGCTACGGGGCGGCTTGGCTCTTTGTCGCGCTGGTCTGGTTGCTGCTTTATCTGTCGTCAGAACTGCTGGAGAGCGTTGGGATCAATCTGCTCAAAGAGCTGTTTCGCAACACGGCGCTGGCGCTTGGGTTGTCGGGGGCCATTTTGGGCCTCGCCATGGCCGTGGTGACTGAGCGCGAGGACATGATCTCGCCCTTCTTGCTGCTGCGTTTGCTGCGCCTGCTACTGCCCGTTGTGCTTGTTGTGGTCGTCGTTTTCCTCATTGGCCTAGCGCTGCGTTTGGGGCGCGAGGGCGTGCCCGGCCTGTCGATCGGTCAGACCTTGATTGCGATGGCACTCGCCGCGATCACGATGATCTCGGTAGCTGTCGAGCGCGACGACAGCGAGGCCGTGGCGACCCGATTGCCGCGCAACGCAGCAAAGGCGCTCGCAGTCGTGCTGCCCGTGCTCGTTGCGGTCGCTGTATGGAGCTTGGCGCATAGGGTCGCCCAGATCGGATGGACCCCGGCGCTGGTGGGACAGACGGTGGTGCTCTGCGTGCTGGCGGGCTACGGGCTTGGCTATGGCGGGTCTGTGCTGACAGGGCGCGGCTGGATGGCGCGTATTCGACGTGTAAATATCGCGATGGCGGGTGGTCTGATTGCAGCGGCGGTGCTGTGGCTGACGCCGCTGATCGACGCCAACACGATAGCCGCACAGTCGCAACTGGCGCGCTACGCGGCGGGGGAGGTTCCGGCGTCACGCCTGCCGCTCTATCGGATGGGGCGCGACTGGGGGCGGCCCGGTCAGGAGGCCGTCGCGCAGCTTCGCGCCAAGGCCGAGAGCGACCCGGATCTGGCGCGCGCGCTTGCAACGCTTGACCCGCGTGACGGGCAGGCCAGCGGAGAGAGCGATCTCGCCGCGTTGCGCGCAGCAATCGCGGTGCCGACCGGATCGGCGCCGATCCCTGTGGGGTTGCTCACGCTGATCGCAGAGCAGGCGCGCGCGCGCGGAGGCAATATCTGCCTGACCGGGACCGCCAAGCGACCGATCTGCGCCGTCGTCGTCGCGAATTTTCGGCCCGATCACACCGGTCAGGACGCCCTTTTGGTGGTCGCAGCGCCGGGCCAGCCCCCGGTGCGTGCGTTCTCACGCTCGGGAGATGTCTGGCAGTTTGATGGCGTGACGCGCGCACTCGGCGGCGCTCCGGTCGATCCTGAAGCGGTGATCGCGGCGATTGTCGCGGGGGATTACAAGATCGTGCCAAGCGGGCTCTCGGCGCTTTCCGTGAATGGCGCGCTTCTGGTGCCGAGGATGCGCTAAGCGCTCAGATCTTCGGGGATTGTTAAGGCTTGGAGCATAGCATGTGCCGATGGAGGCATCATGCAGGGCTTGGTCAATCGATCTATCCAAAATTTCCTGTCCGATACGTTCGGAGAGGAGGTCTGGCGCGATATCGCACAGCGGAGCTCAATCCCGGAAGAGGGGTTCGAAGCGATGCTGGGCTATGATGAAGCGGTAACCGACACGCTGATCGAGGCGGCTTGTACCCGGCTTAATCGCGGGCGGCTCGACCTGCTGGAGGATCTTGGCGCCTATCTGACCACCCGCGAAGCGGTGCGGCGCCTCTTACGCTATGGCGGGCGGGATTTCGTCGATTTTCTCAGATCGTTGAATGAATTGCAGGGGCGCACGCAGATGGCGCTCGACTATTTGCATCTGCCCGAACTGTTCTTGCTTGAGGGGGAGAAAGATCATTTCGCGCTTGAAGTGCGCGCCGCGCAGCCCGGCTGGGGCGCTGTGCTGGCCGGTTTGGTGCGCGCGATGGCAGATGATTACGGTGCGCTGGCGCTGATCGAACTGATCGACCCCGCCCCCGATGGGACTGAGCGTTTGTCGCTCCGACTGCTCGATCACAGTCATAGCCGGGGTCGGGCGTTCGAACTGTCGCACGCCGTGGGGGGCGCCGGATGAACGGGGCGCCCGAGATTGCGCCCAGTCAGGGGCTCGCGTCCCGCGATGCCCTGCGCAAGGTGATCGCACGAACTGCGACACGTGCGCAGGAGTTTGAGCAACTCGTCCCGATCCTCGGGGCCTTGCTGCCGATGTTTCTTTGGGTCGATCCGCAGGGCAAAATTTGCGCCTTGGGCGCGACCTTGCAGAAGGCCATGGGTGGTCGCTCGGTACTTGGTCAGCCATTTGAGCGCTTCTTCCGGATTGGGCGCAGCCGCGATCGGCTTGAGAGATGCCAAGATGCCGGTACGCCCCTTTGCGCCGCGCAGAACCAGGCGCAGAGTTGCGATCGCCGGATGGGTCGATGTGGGGCCTCGCTGATGCGCTTGGCACAGCAGCGTATCGTGCATCTCACGCTTGTCGAGGCGCCGGGGATTGGCCTGCGCGGAGAGGCGTTCAGTGTCGGGCAAGCGGGTGAGGCAGGCATCTTGCTGAGCCTCAGTTTCGGCATTCACTTGCGTGAGGCCGTGGCCGAGTTCGCCCTGACGGATGGAGATTTCTCTCCGGCGGATCTCGCGATTGATTTGCTGTATCAGCAAGAGGCCAAGGCGCTTGTGACGGGGGAATTGCGCGCGCTCACCTCGCGTCTCGACAAGGCCCGCAAGGCCGCCGAGGCGCAAGCGCTGAGTGACCCGCTCACAGGCTTGGCCAACCGCCGTGCGATGGATGCAGCACTGGATCAGGCTTTGGCGGGGGCGGCACGTGGCGGCGCGGGCTTTACCCTCGTTCAGATCGACCTTGATCACTTCAAGCAGGTCAATGACAGTTTGGGCCACGCGACGGGCGATTATGTGCTGGGCGTCGTCTCTGAGATCTTGCGGGACTCGTTGCGCGTGGGCGATCTCGCGGCACGGATGGGCGGCGATGAGTTTGTGCTGCTCATGCGCGGTACGATGACGCCCGAACAGATCGCGGAACTGGGCGCGCGGCTGATCGGGCGCCTGTCCGAGCCTATTCGCTTCGAGGGGGCGGAATCCCGGATTTCCGGTTCACTCGGTGTCGTGCGGTCGATAGATTACGCCGCCCCCGAGAAAGCCCGGATCTTGTGGGACGCGGATGTTGCGACCTACGCGGCCAAGGCGGCGGGTCGCGGGCAATGCATCTTACACCAGCCGTCGGAGCAAGAGCCCCGTTCCGTCCCGAAAGCGGGCTGATCATGGGCGATTTCCGGTGCTTGGATGCTGTTTTTGCTTCCGTTGCCATCGCACGATCGGATAAGGGCTGCGCATGAGACAGGGATATCCCATCGCGCGGCCGGGCATGCGGATCGGTATTCTGGGCGGGTCGTTCGATCCGGCCCATGACGGACATGCTCTGATCACCCGCGAGGCATTGCGGCGGTTTGGGCTGGACCGGGTGTGGTGGATGCTCAGCCCGCATAACCCGCTCAAGGAAAACGGCCCGGCCCCGATGGCGCAACGCATCGCGCAGGCGCGCAACGTGATGTCCGACCCGAATGTCGTGATCACCGATATCGAGGCGCGTCTGGGCACCCGGTTCACGGCGGATACCTTGGCGCGGTTGCAAGCCTGTTATCCGGGCGTACATTTCGTCTGGCTGATGGGGGCCGACAATCTCGTGCAGTTCGACCGCTGGGATCACTGGCGCGATATTATGGCGCGCGTGCCGGTGGGCGTGCTGGCGCGGCCGGGCTGGCGGATGGCGGGGCGCTACGCGCGCAGCGCGCGGATCTTCGCGCGCGCCGAACTGCCCGCCGAGCGCGCTCGCCAGCTTGCGAGCCTGCAGGCGCCCGTCTGGTCTTTTGTGAATATTCCGATGTCTTCGCTGTCTTCGAGCGAGATACGCGCGCGGGGAAAATGGCCGAAACTGTGATCGCGCGCCCGCTTGAAGCGGGTCGGGCGAGCACGTTAGGCTTCTCGCGTAGCAGGGGTAGGAATCAGATCATGGACATGTTGTCGCGGCGCGATGTTTTACGGGGGCTTGCAGCCTCGACGGCGGTCGTGAGCGTGGGGCATGGTGCTGTGGCGCAGACCCGGATCGCATCGGGCGAGGCCTTGGTTCAGTCCGCCGGTCTCTCTGGCGACGTGGCCTTTGTGGTGGCCGACCTGCGAACTGGCCAGATCCTTGAGAGCCGGAAACCGGGACAGGCGATGCCCCCGGCCTCGGCCTTGAAATCGATCACTTCGATGTACGGGCTCGAGACGTTGGGCTCGCAGTTTCGGTTTGGCACACAGCTGATCGCGACCGGACCAGTCGCGAATGGAATCATCCAAGGCGACCTGATCCTTGCAGGCGGCGGGGATCCGACGCTTGGGACCGATGATCTCAATGAGATGGCCAAGGCGCTCGCGGCCAAAGGCGTGCGTGGGGTCTCGGGGCGGTATCTGACCTGGGCGGATGCGCTGCCCTATGCCCGGGAGATTGCCGATGATCAGCCGATTTTCGCCAGCTACAATCCGGCGCTGTCGGGGCTGATGCTCAATTTCAACCGTGTGCATTTTCAGTGGAAGCGGAGCGGGAACGGCTGGGCACTGGCGATGGATGCGACGGGCCAGACGGTTCAGCCGACCGCCTATACGGCCTCGGCGAGCATCGTGAGCCGTGCCTCTCCACTGTTTACCTATTCCGATCGCGGTGGCGTGGAGAAATGGACCGTGGCTTCGAGCGCACTGGGGCGCGGCGGCAGCCGTTGGCTTCCGGTTCGTCATCCCGCGGCCTATGCGGGCGATGTGTTCCAGACCCTCGCGCGGGCGCAAGGCGTTCCCTTGCCGCCTCCGCAGAGCATCGGGCGTTTTCCGGGCGGTTCGGTTCTGGTCTCCCATGCCAGCAATCCATTGCCGCCGCTGCTGCGCGCAATGATGAAATATTCAACCAACCTGACCGCCGAGGCTGTCGGCGTCTCGGCCAGTTTGAGGCGGGGTGCGGGCGGTTCGATCAATGCCTCCGGGCGGGCGATGAGCGATTGGCTGCAAGCGCGGACGGGCGCGCGCTCTGCGAAATTCACTGATCACTCCGGGCTTCGGGCCGATGCGCGTATCGCGCCGGTCGATATGGTGACCGCGCTTCGGACGCTGGGCGTGCCGGTGGGGCTGCGTGGCCTGATGAAGCCGTTCAAACTGCGCGATGCGACGGGCCGCTATATGAAGTCGCAACCCTTCGCGGTTGATGCCAAGACCGGCACGCTGGATTTTGTTTCGACACTGGCGGGCTACATGACCGCACCGGATGGGACCGAGTTGGTCTTTACCATCATGACGGGCGATCTGGCGCGGCGCAGGCGATATCTTGGACAGGCCCGACCGCCGGGGCAGACCGATTGGGTGCGCCGTTCGAAGATCTTGCAAAGTCAGTTGCTAGAGCGGTGGGCGGCTGTCTATGGCGCGTGATCAGGCGTCGACATAGCTTTTTACGACGCCATGGAGGCGGGGCAGAAGCGCCTCGTAGCCATTGGCGATTTCGAGCAGGTCGAGCTTGTTGAGGGCTTCATCGGCAATTCCAGGCTCAAGCAGGTAGACGAGATCGCTCCAGGCGTAATGGGCCTGCACAAGCGCTTCGAAGACCTCGGGCGGCGGAGGTTTGGAACTGGCGGAAATCGTGCCCCTGCGTAACGCAACGCCGGTTTCTGAAAAGAGTGCAAGCCGCGTGCGCATCCGTTTGTTGTACTTCTGGAAATCCGCATTCTGACTGCGGGCGGCTGCGCTGAGGCAGATGTCCTTCACGACGGCCTGCGAGAGCATGCGCTGACGCCCCGCGAGGTTGACTTCGAGCGTCGCGCCCGTATCCGCCTCAGACTTGGTTTGCATGTCGGAAAGCGTCATGACCACCGCTTGCGACATGCTCAGCAGATCGGGTTCTTGCTTGGCCAGCGCGAAAAGCGTGGCGGTCTGAAGGATCTCTCCCGCGCGCGCCTGATCGCGAAGCGACGTTGCGCGCGTTTCGAATTCCTGCCACGTCGCACGGTTTTTCTTCAGGATGAGTTCCAAAGCGCGATCTTGATTGGCTTCGAGCCCGAGCTCCGTCGAGCCGAATTGCAAGATATCGAGCGTCTCGCTGTATAGCGCGAGCGTATTTGTCAGGATGTTCAGTTGTTTTTCGCGGTCGATACCGAGCGTGATGAAACAGGCGGCGGCCGTCATACGTTGGCTGAGCAATCTTTGACGCCCGGCGATGTCCATGCGCAGTTTGGCGGTGTGTTCGGATGATCTGTCCTGAGCCATGCCGGGCAGCGCGAGGCTTAGTGCGCAGGCGACGGCGCATAGCAAGTTGATCAGGCGCATCAGACCCTCCGGCAGCCACGTTTCCCATGGCATAGCAAAAAGGTCTTTCCGATCGGTTAAGCGTTGCCTACCGGCACGCGTCTACAAGGTCATGTGCCGCGCACGCGCGCCCCATTCGATGGCGACGGCGTGCAGGCGATCAATTGCCAGCTCGCCCCGGATCTCTTCAAGCATGCGCAGCTCGGTCTGCCGGAGCGCGCCATCGGCAGCGGCAACGTCGCAAGCAAGCGCATAGGCGGTTTCAAAGAAACGCTCGGGCAGGGCGTCGCGCACCAGTCCGAACAGCGCCTCGATCCCGTCCTCATCCTCGAAAAGCGCAAAGACGGATTTCGACACGCGCGCGATCCGATCAATGTCGTAGTCGGCAAAAATCGGCATGTGATCGACGATCCGGCTGATCGCGAGTAGTTCCGAGGTGGGCACGTCTTCATCAGCCGCCGACACCGCGACCATGACCGCGACAAGTGCATCTTGGGCCGAAAGAGAGGCAAGAATATCGTTCACTGGGACAGGCTCCTAACTGAGGTGCAAGCTGCAAATTATTGACTGTTCTGGCGTGTCGCAATAGGTGGGTCGCCGATGGGCGCGATGGGCGCGCCTTTGTGAGGTATGCTATGACCAGCTTTCGTGACGCTGCAATGAATTCCAAGGCTTGGCCCTTTGAAGAGGCCCGCCGGTTGCTCAAGCGTTACGAAAAGAAGGATCCCGAGAAGGGCTATGTCTTGTTCGAGACGGGCTACGGCCCCTCTGGCCTGCCCCATATCGGGACATTTGGTGAGGTTGCGCGCACCACGATGATCCGGCGTGCCTTCGAGGCGATTTCCGACATCCCGACACGTCTGATCTGTTTTTCCGACGATATGGACGGGATGCGCAAGGTGCCGGGCAACGTGCCCAATCAGGATATGCTGCGCACGCATGAGCAAAAGCCGCTGACCTCGGTCCCCGACCCGTTCGGCGAGTTCGAGAGCTTCGGCGATCATAACAATGCGATGCTGCGCCGCTTCCTCGATACGTTCGGGTTCGAATACGAGTTCGCCTCGGCCACCGAATATTACAAATCGGGCAAGTTCGATGCGATGCTGCTGCGGGCGGCGGAAAAATACGATGAGATCATGGCGATCATGCTCAAGTCGCTGCGCGAGGAGCGTCAGCAGACCTATAGCTGCTTCCTGCCGATCCATCCGGAAACGGGCCGTGTGCTTTATGTGCCGATGAAGGAGGTCAATGCCAAGGATGGCACCGTGACCTTCGACGACGAGGACGGGCGCGAGTGGACGCTGCCGGTCACGGGCGGCAATGTGAAGCTGCAATGGAAGCCCGATTTCGGCATGCGTTGGGCCGCGCTCGACGTCGATTTCGAGATGTATGGCAAGGACCATTCGACCAACACGCCGATCTATGACGGGATCTGCCGCGTGCTGGGCGGACGCGCGCCCGAGCATTTCACCTATGAGCTGTTCCTCGACGCCAATGGCGAGAAAATCTCGAAATCCAAGGGCAACGGCCTCTCGATCGACGAGTGGCTGACCTATGCCTCGACCGAAAGCCTGAGCTATTTCATGTATCTCAAGCCCAAGACGGCCAAGCGGATGCATTTCGACGTGATTCCCAAGGCGGTGGACGAGTATCACCAGCAGCTGCGCGCCTATCCCGATCAGGATGCCGACAAGCAGGCCAATAATCCGGTCTGGCATATTCACGGCGGCAAGGTGCCCGAAAGCCGGATGGTCGTGCCGTTCTCGATGTTGCTCAATCTCGCATCGGTTGCCGGAGCGACCGACAAGGACGGGCTGTGGGGCTTTATCAAGCGCTACGCCCCGGATGCCACGCCCGCGAGCCATCCCGATCTGGATCAGGCCGCCGGTTTCGCGGTGCGCTACTTCAACGATTTCGTGGCTCCTGAGCGGCAGTTCCGCCTGCCGACAGATCAGGAGCGCGCGGCCATAGAGGATCTGCGCAACCAATTGGCCGAGCTTCCGAAAACCGATCTCAATGTGCAGTTTGATGATCCCTCGGACGCGCTTCAGACGATGGTGTTCGCCGTTGGCAAAGCCCATGAGTTCGAGCCGCTGCGCGATTGGTTCAAGGCGCTCTACGAGGTGTTGCTGGGCGCCAGCCAGGGGCCGCGCTTTGGCGGGTTCATCGCCCTCTACGGTGTCGATGAGACGATTGGCCTGATCGACCGTGCGCTGGCCGGAGAGCTTGTGGCCTGAAGGCCCAGACCGCCGCAAAGACACAATCGAGAAATGCCCGCGCCCATCTAGACGCGGGCGTTTTCATATCTCCGACCCGGACGATCGCGTACGGTGCTATCAGGAGTTCTTTAACCTTCACGTCTAGCTCTCTTCGGGCCGGGGCAGTGGCTGCGGCGAGGCCAGATCCGGTCGTGTCATTCCCTTGGCGCCCGGATCTGGAAGGCCGGAACACGAACAAGAGGATTGCTGATGAACGTGGCGATTACCCAAGGGCTGGATTTGACGCCGCCCCCTTTCATAGACGGGTTGGATCAGTGGTCGAGCGAGAACGGAACGCCCGGCTCGACGACCTATGCCAATGTCGCAAACGCCGCCTTCGTGCCGGCGGATGCCGATTTCGGCGGCTGCATGGAACTGATTAAGACGCAAAGCACGCAGAAGGTCCGGGCGATGGTGCGCACGCCGATCCTGCCCGGTACCTATCTGCGGATCTCGGCACGGATCAAGGCGCTGAGCGGCAACCTGCCCTCGGTGCGCGCGGCGGGCTATGCGGTGAAGTCGAACAACGCCCATGTCGGCGGGCTGATCGAGACCGGGCCGACGGTGGCGCTGCAAAGCTACGGCGAGGTGGTGGAAGTCTCGGCAATCGTGGGGACCGGCAACCGCACGGGCGTGGATATGCCGTGGGGGCTTGGCCCCGATTACGGCTATCTCGGGATTGATCTGACGGGGGCCAATGGCGGCGTCGTGCGGATCGACGACATTCAGGTCGAGGATGTCACGGACGCCTTCCTGCGCGAGATGTTGGAATGGGTCGATGTCCGCGATTTCGGCGCGATTGGCGACGGGGTGAGCGACGATCGCGCGGCGTTTGTGGCCGGCCGCCAGGCCGCCGATGGCCGCACGATCATGGTTTCGGAGGGGCACTACCGTATCGGAAGTTCGCTGTCGCTGAAGGCGCCGGTACGTTTCGTGGGCACGCTCACCATGCCGGTTGCAGCCAGTCTGGCGCTGCTCGCCTCGTTCGACTTTCCGACCTATGCGGATGCGTTTGGCGATGAGGAGGCGGGCTTTAAGAAAGCGTTGCAGGCGCTGTTTGGTTATACCGATCACAACGTGCTCGACCTGCGCGGGCGCCGCGTCGAGATCACCGCACCGATCCGCATCTCGGAGATTGCGCCCGACCTGTCGACTTTCTCGAACCGCCGGATCTTGCAAAACGGCCAGTTGAACGTGATCGAGGGATCGGCGTGGAATGACGAGGTGGTCACCTCGCAGGCTACCTATGCGATCGCTCAGCCGCTGCAGATGACCAATGTCGCCAATATCGCCAATATTCCGGTTGGCGCGCATGTGACGGGCAGCGGGGTTGGGCGCGAAGTCTATGTCACCTCGAAAAACGTGGGCGCAGGCACGCTCTACCTGTCGCAGCCGCTTTATCGCGAAGTCTATGTCCCCTCGAAAACCGTGGGCGCAGGCCCGCTCTCCCTGTCGCAGCCGCTTTATGGCGGCTCGGGGACGCGGAATTACACGTTCCGGCGCTACCAATATGTGCTGGATTTCTCGGGCATGGATAAGCTCGATCGGTTCAACATCGCCAATATCGAGGCGCTGTGCAACGGCGCTGCGAGCTTTCTGATGCTGGCGCCCCAAGGCCAGATGGTCCAGATCCGCGACAGCTATGTCGTGCGCCCCAAGGATCGCGCGATCACCTCGATTGGGCGGGGTTGTCAGGATTTCCTGATCGACGGCTGCCAGTTCTTGTCGGACGAGCAACTGACCCGGGCGCAGGATCGCAAATCTGTCGTGTTCAACGCCAATGCCAATGACGTCAAGATCCGCGACTCGCGCTTTGTGCGCTTTGGAACGACATTCGTGCTCAATGGTTCGGGGCATCTGATCGTGGGCAATCATTGGTTTCAGGGCGACGAGGAGAGCTCGGGCGTGCGCGTCGCGGGGCTCGTGTTCACCCAGACCAACGTTCAATCGGCGGTCACGGGCAATTATATCGACAACTCGGTGATCGAATGGACCAACGAGCATGATGCCAATCCTGATTTCGGCAATGAGTACAGTTTTGGCGGGCTCACGATCACCGGCAATACCTGCGTATGCATCAATGTCGCGCCGTGGTTTTGCTGGTTGTCGATCAAGCCCTATGGCTCGGGACATTTCATTCAGGGCTTGAGCGTTGCAAATAACGTCTTCAAATCGCTCAACGGGCCGGTCGACCGGATCGAGCGGGTCGATACCAGCTTCGCGGATTTGAACCGTGCCCGGATGCGCAACGTGACCTTTGACGGCAATATGTTCAACGCTGTCAACGCGATCACTCAGAACCCGGTGGTGCTCGAGGTCAACCAATCGAGCGCGCAATCGGTCTGGACGGTCGATCCGAGCGACTACCTGCCCTTCGCGGGGTGGGCGCGCAACTGTCAGGGGTTGGTGGCGGAAGGGATGATCCGCAACAACGCGGGCGCGCGGGTGTCCTCGATGCCCTATGTCGAGATCGAGGAAGGCTCGGGCAAGACGCAGGCGACGATCAACTGGCCCGAGGCGGCGCGGGGGCGGGTGCAGATCACGCTGCGCATGGACACGCCAGTCTGACGGTCGCATTGCCCCGATCCGGGGGCAGAGCATTGCACAGCCTGAGGGGCACGGGCGCGCGAGGGAAGCCTCGCGCGCCTTTTCTTGTGCGCGCATCAGGTCTGCAGCTATTGGAGGCGCGCGGGCTTTGCAAAATGCCGCATTTTTCAGCCTTCGCTACATTCAAACGCTTGATCATGCGTGTAGAAATCCATGCGAAATTTGCAAAGTTTACAAATCACTCAACCTTTGTGTGAATAAATTAACTGAAAAATCCAATGATAAAAGGGAGTTACAAAAAATTTATACTTTAGTTTACACCCTGCTTGAGGTAAGCTGCGCGCAAGGCGGTTGCGTGCGAGGAGGTGACGCCGCGCCGCAATCTGTATTTTGAGGGAGGACGCCCATGACGGCTCAGGACCAAGCGCATCACATCCCGGCCAAGAAGGATATCCCTGCGGGATTTGAGAATGCCCACGCAGATGCTGCGAAATATCGTGAGATGTATCGGGAATCGATGGACGATCCCGAGGGGTTCTGGGCGCGCGAGGGCAAGCGGCTTGACTGGATCACGCCCTATACCAAGGTCAAGAACACCGATTTCACCTACGGAAATGTCTCGATCAAGTGGTTCGAGGACGGGGTGCTGAATGCCTCGGTCAATTGCGTCGACCGTCATCTGGCGACCCGCGCCGATCAGACAGCAATCATTTTTGAGCCCGACAGCCCGGATGCACCGGCCCAGCACATCACCTATCGCGAGCTGAGCGAGAAGGTGAATCGCTTCGCCAATGTGCTGCTCAGCCAAGGCGTGATGCGCGGCGACCGGGTGGTGATCTACCTGCCGATGATCCCCGAGGCCGCCTATGCGATGCTGGCCTGCACCCGGATCGGGGCGGTGCATTCGATCGTCTTTGCAGGATTCTCACCCGACGCGCTGGCCAATCGTATCAACGATTCCGGGGCCAAGCTGGTGATCACCGCGGACGGGGCGCCGCGGGGCGGGCGCTCGACTGCGCTCAAGGCCAATGCGGACAAGGCGCTCTTGCATTGCTCTGACAAGGTGCGCTGCCTTGTCGTGAAACATACCGGCGACCAGACCACTTGGGTCGAGGGCCGCGATGTGGATGTCAAAGCCCTGATGGAGACCGCAAGTCCTGACTGCCCGCCGCGCCCGATGAATGCCGAAGATCCACTGTTCATCCTCTATACCTCGGGCTCCACCGGGAAGCCCAAAGGGGTGGTGCATACGACGGGCGGATATCTCGTCTATGCCGCGATGACGCATCAATACACGTTCGACTATCATGACGGCGATGTCTTCTGGTGTACTGCCGATGTCGGATGGGTCACGGGGCACAGCTATATCGTCTACGGGCCGCTGGCCAATGGCGCGACCACGCTGATGTTCGAGGGCGTGCCGACCTATCCCGATGCGGGCCGGTTCTGGGCCGTGTGCGAAAAGCACAAGGTCAACCAGTTCTACACCGCGCCCACCGCGATCCGCGCGCTGATGGGGCAAGGTGCGGAATGGGTCGAGAAATACGACCTGTCCTCGCTCAAGGTGCTGGGCACCGTGGGCGAGCCGATCAATCCCGAGGCGTGGATCTGGTATGATCAGCATGTCGGCAAGGGCAAATGTCCCATCGTCGACACGTTCTGGCAGACTGAAACCGGCGGGCATATGCTGACCCCGCTGCCCGGTGCCATCGCGGCCAAGCCGGGCTCTGCAACGCTGCCTTTCTTCGGTGTGGCGCCGGTGGTGCTCGATCCGCAGACCGCAGAGGTGCAAGAGGCGACCGAGGCCGAGGGCGTCTTGTGCATCGCCGATAGCTGGCCGGGTCAGATGCGCACCGTCTGGGGCGATCACGAGCGGTTCCAAGAGACCTATTTCAGCCAGTACAAAGGCTATTACTTCACCGGCGATGGCTGCCGTCGCGATGAGGATGGCTATTACTGGATCACCGGTCGTGTGGACGACGTGATCAACGTCTCGGGCCATCGGATGGGCACGGCCGAGGTCGAAAGCGCGCTGGTTGCGCATTCCGCCGTCGCTGAGGCCGCCGTTGTGGGCTACCCGCATGAGGTCAAGGGGCAGGGCATCTACGCCTATGTCACGCTGATGAACGGCCAAGACCCCAGCGATGCGCTGCGCAAAGAGCTGGAGACTTGGGTGCGCACCGAGATCGGCCCGATTGCCAAGCCCGATATCATCCAATGGGCGCCGGGCCTGCCGAAAACCCGCTCGGGCAAGATCATGCGCCGCATCCTGCGCAAGATCGCCGAAAACGACCATGGCAGCCTTGGCGATATTTCGACGCTGGCCGATCCGTCCGTCGTCGATGACCTGATCGCAAATCGGGGAAATAAGGGCTGATGGGGCGGCATGATCCAATGACCGAGACCTGCTCTGCGGTGCTGATCCTGCTGGGTCCGCCCGGCGCGGGCAAAGGCACGCAGGCGCGCCTGCTTGAAGAACGCGTCGGCCTTGTGCAGCTCTCGACCGGCGATCTGCTGCGTGCAGCGGTTGCCGCGAAAACACCCGCCGGGCTGGCTGCGAAGTCCGTCATGGAAAGCGGCGGCTTGGTCTCGGACGAGATCGTGCTCGAGATCCTGCGCGACCGAATGGCGGAACCTGACGTGGCGCGCGGAGTGATCCTTGACGGGTTTCCGCGCACCGCCGCGCAGGCCGAAGCGCTCGATGGGCTTCTGGCCGATGCGGGGCAGGCGGTGACCGCCGCGATCAGCCTGCGCGTCGATGATGACGCAATGATCGCGCGGGTCGCGGGGCGCTATAGCTGTGCGGCCTGCGGCGAAGGCTATCACGACGATTTCAAACAGCCCGCGACTTCGGGCGTTTGCGACACTTGCGGAGGCACGGAGTTCAAGCGCCGGGCCGACGACACAGCCGAGACGGCGCGTGCAAGGCTGGAGGCCTACCACGCGCAGACGGCGCCACTGATCGCCCATTACCGGGCGCTCGGTGTTCTCGAAGAGATCGACGCGATGGGCTCCATCGACACGATCGCTTCGGAGCTCGGGACGATCGTTTCGCGCGTATCGACCTGATGTGAGGGAGCGGTTGGCCCCGGGGAGGGGGCCAGCCTTGGGAGACATTGTTATGGGAGTAACGCTTATGGCGGACACATCATCGTCCAACGCCTATTGGAAGGCGAATATCCGGATGATCCAGATCTCATTGGTGATCTGGTTCGTCGTATCTTTCGGCTTCGGCATCCTGCTGCGCCCGATGCTGTCGGGCATCAAATTCGGCGGCACCGATCTTAGCTTCTGGTTCGCCCAGCAGGGCTCGATCCTCGTATTTCTTGTGCTCATCTTCGTCTACGCGTGGCGGATGAACAAACTCGATCGCGAGTACGGCGTCGAAGAATAAAATACTCAGGGAGGAGTATGAGGGATGGATCAGTTTACCCTTAACCTACTGGTGGTGGGCGCGACATTCGTGCTCTACATCGGCATCGCGATCTGGGCCCGTGCGGGCTCCACATCCGAGTTCTACGCCGCAGGTCGCGGCGTGCATCCGGTCGTCAACGGCATGGCCACGGGCGCTGACTGGATGTCGGCCGCCTCGTTCATCTCGATGGCGGGCATCATCGCATTCGGTGGTTACGACACCTCGGCCTATCTGATGGGCTGGACGGGTGGCTATGTGCTGCTGGCCATGCTGCTTGCGCCCTATCTGCGCAAATTCGGCAAATATACGGTCCCGGAATTCATCGGCGACCGGTTCTACAGCCAGACCGCGCGCACCGTGGCCGTGATCTGCCTGATCGTCGCCTCGATCACCTATGTGATCGGTCAGATGACCGGCGTTGGCGTGGCGTTCTCGCGCTTCCTCGAAGTGGACAACACGACCGGCCTCTTCATTGGCGCGGCTATCGTGTTCCTCTATGCAGTGTTGGGCGGCATGAAGGGCATCACCTACACGCAGGTGGCACAGTACATCGTGCTGATCATCGCCTATACGATCCCGGCGATCTTCATCGCGCTTCAGCTGACGGGCAACCCGATCCCGGCGCTCGGTCTGTTCTCGACCGATACCAGTACCAGTCAGCCGCTGCTCTCGACGCTCAACAGTCTGGTCACCGATCTTGGCTTCCAGTCCTATACCGGCCAGCATGACACCACGCTCAACCTGTTCCTGTTCACGATGACGCTGATGATCGGTACCGCCGGTCTGCCCCATGTCATCGTGCGCTTCTTCACCGTGCCGAAAGTGGCGGATGCGCGCAGCTCGGCGGGCTGGGCGCTTGTCTTCATCGCCCTTCTGTACCTTACGGCCCCGGCTGTGGGTGCGATGGCGCGTTTGAACCTGATCAACACCTTCTATCCTGAAGGCGTGAGCCAGCCTGCGATTGAGCTGAGCGCGATCGACAACGATGCGAACCTCGCTTGGGTGCGCAACTGGGCCAAGACCGGGCTTCTGACCTTCGACGACAAGAACGGCGATGGCCGGATTGAATACAACGCCTATAAGGACCCGACCGACGGTAAGCCCGCCAACGAGCTGACCGTGAACCGCGACATCATCACGCTGGCCAACCCCGAGATCGCAAACCTTCCGGGGTGGGTGATCGCGCTGGTGGCAGCCGGTGGTTTGGCCGCGGCGCTCTCGACGGCTGCGGGCCTGCTGATGGCAATTTCGTCTGCCGTTTCGCATGACCTGATCAAGTCGCAGATCAACCCCGGCATCTCAGAGAAGGGCGAGCTGTTGGCGGCCCGGATCTCGATGGCGGTGGCGGTCGTGGTGGCGACCTATCTCGGTCTCAACCCGCCGGGCTTTGCGGCCCAGACGGTTGCGCTGGCCTTCGGCCTTGCGGCGAGCTCGATCTTCCCTGCGCTGATGATGGGGATCTTCTCGAAACGGATCAACAACTCCGGCGCGGTTGCGGGGATGCTTGTCGGTCTCGTGACGACGGTGGTCTACATCTTCTTGCACAAGGGTTGGTTCTTCATCCCCGGCACCAACAGCTTCACGGATGCGGACCCGATGATCCTCTCGATCAAGTCGACCTCCTTCGGGGCTGTCGGTGCGGTTCTCAACTTCATCACCGCCTTCGTGGTGTCGAACGCGACGAAAGACACGCCCGAGGACATCAAGGAACTGGTCGAGTCGATCCGTATCCCGCGCGGGGCGGGGGCTGCGACCGACCACTGAAACCACGCGTCGGGCGGGGGCGTAAGGCCCTGCCCGACCCAGACGTTTCCCGGGGCGTCCCGTTGGTGCGGGGCGCCTCTTTTCCCCCAAAGGACCGAGATCATGAGCGCCGATCCGACACCGATCCTCGCGTTTCTTGAAACCGTTCATCCCTATGACACCCTGCCGCGCAACGAGCTGGAGGCTGTTGCCAGTTCCTTCCGCCGCAGGGAGGTCAAGGCCGGGGCCTGCATCTATACCTATGGCCGCCCGCTTGAGGGGATCTATCTGATCGAGCGCGGCGCGGTCGAAATCACGGATTCCAACGGTGCGCTGGTCTCGATCCTTGGACCGCGAAACACATTTGGCGAGCGCGGGCTGATGCGCGACGGGCTGGCTGCGACCCGCGCCACGGCGAGCGCCGAGACGGTGCTGCTGGTCTTGCCGCCCGAGCCGTTCCGCGCGCTCTTGCACGACGTGCCGAGCTTTGCGCGGTTTTTCAATCGGGCGCGCAGCTCGGAGCCGCGCAGCCCCTCGATTACCACGATGAAGATCGCCGATCTGATGACGCGCAAGCCGATCTCCTGTGCGCCGGATGCCACCGTGGCCGAGGCCGCCCGGCTGATGCGTGACCAGCAGATCTCGTCGCTGGTGGTGATCGGCGCTGACGGCGCGCTGCGCGGTATCCTTACGCAGCGCGACCTGACCAATAAGGTTCTGGCCGAGGGACGCCTGCCCGAGACACAAGTTCAGGCGGTGATGACAGCCGATCCGGTGACGCTTGGCCCCGATGCGCTGGGCTCGGATCTGTTGAATGTCATGCTGGAAAAGCGGATCGGCCATTTGCCGATCATGGATCAGGGTCGGTTTGTCGGGATGGTCACCCAGACCGATCTGACCCGCTTTCAGGCCGTCTCTTCGGCGGTGCTGATCCGCGATGTGGCGGGCGCTGTGGACGTGGCCGATATGGCCGCCGTCACCGCGCGCATTCCGCAGCTTCTGATGCAGCTCGTGGGCGGGCATCACACCCATGAGGTCGTGACCCGGCTGATCACCGATATCGCGGATGCGGTGACGCGCCGCTTGCTTGCGATGGCCGAGGCCGAGCTGGGCGCGCCACCTGTGCCCTACCTCTGGATGGCCTGTGGCAGTCAGGGCCGACGCGAGCAGACCGGGGTGTCCGATCAGGACAATTGCCTGATCCTCGATGATGCGGTGGGCGCGCAGGATATGACCTATTTCCACGCGCTGGCGCGGATCGTCTCGGATGGGCTCAATGCCTGCGGCTATGTCTATTGCCCGGGCAATATGATGGCCACCAATCCGCGCTGGTGCCAGCCGGTGCGGGTCTGGCGATCCTATTTCGAGGGCTGGATCGCCACCCCCAATCCCGAGGCGCAGATGCTGGCCTCGGTGATGTTCGATCTGCGCGCAATCGGCGGCGGCGGTGCGGGGCTTTTTGCGGGGCTGCAAGAGGTAACGCTCGAGCAGGCGTCGAAGAATTCGATTTTCGTGGCGCATATGATCGCCAATTCGCTCAAACATACGCCGCCTCTGGGCCTGCTGCGCGGCTTTGCCACGATCCGCTCGGGCGAGCATCGCAACCATATCGACATGAAGCATAACGGCGTCGTGCCGGTGGCCGATCTCGCGCGGGTCTATGCGCTGCGCGGGCGTCTGCCCGAGGTCAATACCCGCGCCCGGCTGATCGCGGCGGAGGCGGCGGGTCAGCTTTCGCATTCGGGCGCGCGCGATCTGATCGAGGCCTATGACCTGATCGCCGCGCGCAGGCTTGAAAATCAGGCGCATCTGATCCGCTCGGGGCGTGCGCCCGACAACTACCTCGCCCCCTCCGATCTGTCGGATTTCGAACGCTCCCACCTGCGCGATGCCTTTGTCGTCGTGCGCACCATGCAATCCGCCTTGGGCCACGGCAAAGGCCCGATCAGTTAGGACGCTCCATGACCAACGACTTTATCTCGACCATTGCGGCAGGCTCTCTCGCGGCGCTGGTGATGTTCCTGCTCAACCACATGAGCAAGAAATTCCGTGGTCAGAAACTGCCCAAATGGGCGATGCCGGCCGCGATCGGAGCGGCGCTGATCGGCTACACGATCTGGAACGAGTATAGCTGGTATCCGCACACCCGCGACGCCATGCCTGACACGGTGGTGGTGCTGCAAGCGGTGGATGAGCGGGTCGCGTGGCGGCCCTGGACCTATCTCGTGCCGATGGTGACGCGCTTCATGGCTGTCGATGGCGCGCAGGTCACCCATCCGATTGCCAGCCGTCCGGATCTGGCCGAAACCGACCTGCTGCTGATCGGGCGCTGGCAGCCGCTGCAAACCGTGCCGACGGTGTATAATTGCGACGATGGGCAGCGGGCGGACCTGATCGCCGGGGCCAGTCTGAATAGTGACGGTACGCTTTCGGGCGGCAAATGGGTCAAGCTGAGCGCCCAAGATCCGGGGCTGCAAGCGGTCTGCGCGAAAGGATAAAGGGATGGGCGAGCCGGGCAAGACACAGCATGTGCTGATCGTGGAGGATGAGGATAACATCGCCATCGCGCTCGATTACCTGATGGGGCGCGAGGGCTATGCGCATGAGCGGATCGCAACCGGGCGCGGCGCGCTTGAGAAAATCCGCGAGACCCGCCCGGACCTCGTTTTGCTCGACGTGATGCTGCCCGAAGTGTCGGGCTATGAAATCTGCCAGAAGGTGCGCGCCGATGCGGCGCTGGCCGATGTGCGCATCCTGATGATGACCGCGCGCGGCTCGGCGATGGAGCGGCGCAAGGGCCTCGCGCTTGGCGCGGATGGCTTTATCGCCAAGCCCTTCGAGCTGGGCGAGCTGCGCGCCGAGCTGCGCCGCATTCTCGACGAGGCCTCGGCCTGATGTCCGGTGCCCGGTTCAGCCTGCGGCTCCGGGTGCTGTTGTTGTTCGCGGCGCTGGCCGTGGGTGTTCTGGCGGCGCTGGCAGGCGGGCTGATCCTTGGCTATACGCGCGAGCCTGCGCCCGATCTGCGCAGCCCGATGCTCGCGGGCGGGATTGCTGCGGGCTTTGTCAGCCTCGGCCTGATCGCGGGGCTTTGGCTGTTTTTCGACACCCATCTCGTCAAACCGGTTGAGCGGCTCGCAGGGCTGTTGCGCGCGCATGGCGCGGCGGATGCGGGCGCGCAAATCGAGACCCGCGATGCCCCCTTTCTCGGCGATCTGACCCCGGCTGCGGGGGCCATGGCGCAGACGCTCTCCGAGACCCGCCACGCGCTGAACACAGTGGTCGCGCGCGAGACGACCCGGCTTGCAGAGGAAAAAGAGCGCCTTGAGGCCTTGCTGGCAGATGTCCCGGTGGGCGTGTTGCTCTGCACCGCTGAGCATCAGATCGCGTTTTACAACGGGGCTGCGGTGGATCTTCTGGGGTCAGCCCATGCGCCGGGGCTCGATCGGCGGGTCTTCGAATACCTCACCGCCGGGCCGATTTCGCATGCCTATGAGCGGCTTGGTATGACGAAAGATCCTGAAGCTGCGACCGATCTGCTCTGTGCCACGGTCGATGGGGGTTTGGTGCTGGCCGCGCGGATGCGGCGGCTGGCCGTACCGCAGGATGCGCAGGCCGGGGGGCACCCGGGCTATGTTCTGACGCTGCGCGATGTGTCGGGCGACATGGCCACCCACCATGCACGTACGCAGCTGATCGATGAGCTGTTCGAGCGCATTCGACGCCCCGCCGCCGCGCTGCAATCCTTGATCGACGTACTGACCGGCCCGGATGAGGCGGGCACAGATCCGGCGCGCGATCCGATCCGCGCGGCGGCCCGCAGCGAGACGCGCCAGCTCTCCGATGCGATCCACGATGTCTTCGCGCGACACGAGGCCACCCGGGCGGATTGGTGGCCGCTCTCGATGATCCGGGCCTCGGATCTGGGGCAGGCGGTGGCGGCGCGGGTCGAGGCTGAGGGCGGCGCGCTTTTGCCAGTGAGTGCCGCGCTGATGCTGCGCTGCGAGGGCTTCGAGCTGGTGGCCTTGCTTGCAAATTTGGCGCGGCATCTGCGCCCGCGCGACAACCTGCGCCTTGAGATCATGCAAGAGGGGGTGGGGGCTTTGATCGCGCTGGAATGGGTCGGTGCGCCGGTCGAGATCCGCGCGCTGGAGAGCTGGCTCGATCAGCCGCTCGATACCGGGGGGGCAGAGCTGACCGGGCGGCGCGTGCTGCAGATCCATGCCACCGAAATCTGGCCCGAGACGCTGCCCGACGGGCGCGGGCGGCTCTGCCTGCCGCTGCGCGAGGCACGCCACGTCACCGCGCGCCCGGCCCCCGCAACGCGCCGGGTGGTCTATGATTTCGATCTGCTTGCGCGGGGGGCGACCGGCACGATTGCCGAGACGCCGCTCGCCGATCTGACTTACGTGGTGTTTGACACCGAAACGACCGGGCTTGCGCCCGAGGCGGGCGATGAGATCGTGCAAATCGCGGCGGTGCGCATCGTCAACGGGCGGCGCGTCGCGGGGGAGGTGTTCGACATGCTGGTGGATCCGGGCCGTCCGATCCCGGCGCAGGCGGCGGCGATCCATGGGATTTCCGATGCGATGGTTCAAGGCGCCTGCTCGGTCCCCGAGGCTGTTCGTCAGTTTCACCGCTTTGCCGAAGGCGCGGTGCTTGTGGCCCATAACGCGCCTTTCGACATGGCTTTTCTCACCCGCAGGCAGGACGAGATTGGCGCGCGGTTCGACAATCCGGTGCTCGATACGGTGTTGCTCTCGGCGGTGGTGTTTGGCCAATCGCAGACCCACACGCTCGACGCGCTGGCCCATCGGCTGGGGATCACCATTCCCGAGGAGGCGCGCCACACGGCGCTTGGCGATACGGTGGCCACGGCGGAGGCGTTTCTCAAGCTCTCAGCGGTGTTGCAGGCGCGCGGTCTGACGCGGTTTGGCGCGGTCCTGGCCGAGCTGCGCAAACACAGCCGCCTGCTGCGTGATCTCAATGGTTAGGCGCTTATTCGGGGCTGTTATCGAGCAGGGCCTGACGCGATTCCGAGGCGAATTCGCGCCGCCACAGCATCGCCGTGGTAAAGGCCGTCGCCGCAATCAGCGCCACAGGGCCCAGCATCCACGCGAGCGTCGCCAGCGCGAAATAGACCGAGCGCAGCCCGCGATTGAAGCTTTTGGCGGCGTTGATATTCACTTGCGCCGCTTGCGCCGCGCGCGGATAGGCCAGCGGATCCTCGGGGTTGTTGGGCACGGCGGCCATCGCGATGGCGGCATAGGAAAACAGCCGATGCGACCAGACGAACTTGAGAAAGGCGTTGGCGCCAAACAGCACCGCTGTCAAAATCCGCGCCTCCCACAACAGGCTCGGCCCTTGGCCGATGTCGAAATCGCTCGCGATATCGGTCAGCGGCTGGGGGTTGCCGATCAGCGCCAGCCCGCCGCCGATTGCGATCAGCGCGGTCGAGGCGAAGAAGGTCGTCGATTGGCGCAGCCCGTCCACCATCTGCGAATCGAAGATGCGCGGCTGGCGGGTCACCAATTGGCGCAGCCATTCGCGCCGATAGGCGGCCATGATCTCGCCCATCGAGGGACGATGGGGCGGCGAATGTTCGGTGACCCAGCCGATCCCGACCCAGCAGATCACAAGGAAGGCCAGCGCGGCGAGATCGAGGAGCCCAAGCGGGCCGATGTGATAGATTTGGCTCATAGCCTCAGTTAGCCCGTCTCGCGCTGTCTTGTCACGGGGCATGATTGGTTATATTTGTTTACCAAATAGGGAGGGAAGACGATGGAGATGCCGGACCCGAAGGCTGCAATTCTGGCGCGCAAGCCCGAGATCGTGGCGCGGCTGCGCGATGTGCTTCCCGCCGATGCGGTGATCGACGATCCCGCCGAGACGCGCGCCTATGAATGCGATGCGCTCTCGGCCTATCGCTGTCAGCCGCTGGCCGTGGTGCTGCCCCGCTCAACCGCCGAGGTTGCAGCCGCCCTTTCCCTACTGCACGAGATGGGCGTGCCCGTAGTGCCGCGCGGCGCGGGCACCTCGCTTGCGGGCGGCTCGATGCCGCAGGCCGATAGCGTCGTGCTGGGGCTTGCGCGGATGAACGCGGTGCTTGAGACCGATTACACCAACCGTCTGATCCGGGTGCAGGCCGGGCGCACCAACCTCTCCGTGACCGGCGCGGTCGAAAGCGACGGCTGGTTCTACGCCCCCGATCCGTCCAGCCAGCTCGCCTGTGCAATCTCGGGCAATATCGCGATGAATTCGGGCGGCGCGCATTGTCTGAAATACGGGGTGACGACGAATAACCTCTTGGGGGTCACGCTGGTCACGATGGCGGGCGAGGTGATCGAGATCGGCGGCACGGGCAGTCTCGATGCGCCGGGGCTCGATCTGCTGGGGCTGGTCTGCGGCTCCGAGGGACAGCTGGGCGTGGTGACCGAGGCCACGCTCAAGATCCTGCCCAAGCCCGAAGGCGCACGCCCGGTACTGATCGGGTTTTCGGCCAATGAGATCGCGGGGGCCTGCGTGGCCGATATCATCCGCGCCGGGATCTTGCCGGTCGCGATCGAGTTTATGGACCGCCCCTGCATTCGCGCGACCGAGGCGTTTTGCGGCGCGGGCTATCCCGATTGCGCGGCCCTTCTGATTGTCGAATGCGAGGGCAGCCCCGCCGAGATCGACGAGCAGATCGGCCTGATCCGCGAGATCGCCGCGCGCCATGATCCCGTCGAGTTCCGCGAGGCGCAAAGCCCCGAAGAGGCCGCCCGGATCTGGCTGGGCCGCAAATCGGCCTTTGGCGCGATGGGACAGCTGGGCGATTACATGTGTCTCGATGGCACGATCCCGGTCTCCGAGCTGCCCCATGTGCTGCGCGGGATCGAGGCGCTTTCTGCGCAATACGGGCTGGAAGTGGCCAATGTGTTTCACGCAGGCGATGGCAATATGCATCCGCTGATCCTCTATGATGCCAATGCGCCCGGGCAGCAGGCGCAATGCGAGGCTTTGGGGGCGGAGATCCTCAAGCTCTGTGTCGCGGTGGGCGGGTGTCTGACTGGAGAGCATGGAGTGGGCATCGAAAAGCGCGACCTGATGGAGGTGCAATTTGGCCCCGCAGATCTGGAGGCGCAGATGCGCGTGAAAGACGTGTTCGATCCGAAATGGCTGCTCAACCCGGCCAAGGTATTTCCCCTCGCAAGCAGCGCGGCGCGCAGGGCAGGCGACGGGGGCGCATCTTTATGAAAGTCACCACAGAGGCGCAACTGGCCGAGGCGATCCGCGATGCGCAGGGGCCGCTTTCGATCACGGGCGGCGGCACGCGGCCCGTGGGGCGCAGCTTTGGCACACCGCTTGAGATCGCGATTGCGGGGATTTCGCTTTATGAGCCGGGCGCGCTGACGATGGTCGCGGGCGCCGGCACGCCGCTGGCCGAGATCGAGGCCGCGCTGGCGGCCGAAGGCCAGCGCCTGCCTTTTGAGCCTGCGCTTTGGGGGCCCGTTCTGGGCGCTGCGGGCGCAAGCACGATTGGCGGCGTGGTGGCCGCGAATGTCTCGGGCCCGCGCCGGATTCAGGCCGGGGCCTGTCGCGACAGCCTGATTGGCGTGCGGTTCGTGGACGGGCGCGGCGATGCGATCAAATCGGGCGGTCGGGTGATGAAGAACGTAACGGGCTATGATCTGGCACGGCTTCTGGCGGGCAGCTGGGGCACGCTCGGCGCGCTGAGCGAGGTGGCCTTCAAGCTGCTGCCCGCCGCGCCTGCGCAGGCGACCGTGGTGCTCGATCTGCCCGCCGGGGCGGCACCGACCGCGCTCGCCGCGGCCCTGGCCTCGCCCTACGACGTCTCGGGCGCGGGCTGGCTGCCCGGCACCGGCGCGATCGTGCGGCTGGAGGGGCTGGCGGCATCGGTGCGCTACCGGGCCGCGCAGGTCCGCATGCTTCTGGAGCGCTTTGGCCCGGCCCGGATCGAAGAGGATGGCTCAGCCGCGCTGTGGCAGGCGCTGCGCGATGTCACGCCCTTTGTGGGTCGTGACGGCGATCTGTGGCGTCTGTCGGTCAAACCCGGCGATGCGCCGGGCATTATCGCGCGGCTGGGCTGCGAGGTCGTGCTCGACTGGGGCGGCGGGCTGATCTGGGCGCTGATGCCAGAGGGTACGGATGCGCGCGCGCAGGCCAGCCCCTATACCGGCCATGCCAGTTTGATGCGCGGGGCGGCGGAGGGCGCGGTGTTCCAGCCAGAGCCCGCCCCGGTCGCGGCCCTCTCGGCGGGGCTGCGCGCGCAGTTCGATCCACGTGGCATTCTCAACCCCGGAAGGATGAGCTGATGCAGACCAATTTCACCCCCGAGCAGCTTGAAGATCCGGGCATTGCGCGCTCCAATTCCATTCTGCGCGCCTGCGTGCATTGCGGGTTTTGCACAGCGACCTGTCCCTCCTATCAGGTGCTGGGCGATGAGCTGGATAGCCCGCGTGGGCGGATCTATCTGATCAAGGACATGCTGGAGAATGACCGCCCAGCCGATGCCAAGACGGTCAAGCATCTGGATCGCTGCCTGAGCTGTCTGGCCTGCGTGTCGACCTGCCCCTCGGGCGTCGATTACATGCATCTGATTGATCATGCGCGCGCCCATGTCGAAAAGACCTATAAGCGCCCGCTGATGGACCGGCTGCTGCGCGCAACGCTGGCGCGGATTCTGCCCTATCCGGGGCGGTTCCGGCTGGCGATGGGCGGGGCGAAACTGGCCCGCCCCTTTGCGCGTTTCCTACCCGACCGGCGGTTGCGCGCGATGCTTGAGATGGCGCCGAAGGTGATCCCGCCGGTCTCGCGCAATGACGACCCGCAGGTCTTCGCGCCCGAGGGCCGCAAACGCTACCGCGTGGCGCTGCAGACGGGCTGCGCGCAGCGCGCGCTCAACACTGATATCAACGATGCCACGATCCGGCTTTTGCGGCGGCTGGGCTGCGAGGTTGTGATCCCCAAGGGGCTTGGCTGCTGCGGCGCGCTGGCGCATCACATGGGCCGCGAGGGTGAGAGCCATGCGCAGGCGCTGGCCAATATCCGCGCCTATCTCGCCGAGCCAGAGCTGGACGCGGTGATCATCAACACCTCGGGTTGCGGCACCACGGTCAAGGATTACGGCGAGATGCTGCGCCACGGCCCGCATGCGCAGGAGGCGGCAAAAGTGGCAGAGCTTGCCTGCGACATCTCGGAATTTGTCGCGCGGATCGGCCTGCCTGAGCGCCAAAATCCCAAGGCAGAGCCCGGCGCTTTGCGCGTGGCCTATCACGCGGCCTGCTCGCTTCAACATGGCCAGCAGATCAAAGCCGCGCCCAAAGATCTGCTCCGGCAGGCGGGGTTCGAGGTGGTCGAGCCCGCCGACAGCCATCTGTGCTGCGGCTCGGCGGGCACCTATAACCTGCTGCAGCCCGAGATCGCGCAAGAGCTGCGCAAACGTAAAGTCGCGACGCTTGAGGCCAAGGCACCGCAGGTGATCGCGGCGGGCAATATCGGCTGCATGATGCAGATCGCGGGCGGCACTGGGATACCGGTGGTGCATAGTGTCGAGCTGCTCGATTGGGCAACGGGTGGGCCAAAACCGCGCGCGCTGAGTGCGTAAATCCTTGCATGGCGTCACAAATCGGCCCTAATCCGAGGCTATCTCAAGACTGATCAGCCCCGAATTCCCCCGACGGAGCCGCCGATGCGTTTGCCCATTCTTGCCTTTATCCTGCTTGCGCTGGCGTTTCCCGTTCGCGCGGATCCTGCGCTCACGCGGCTCGATACCGGCGATTCTTCGCGCGGGTGGGAGGCCGTGGGCAAGCTCGATCTCGGGCATGGCAGCTTTTGCACCGGCACGCTGATTGCGCCCGATCTGGTGCTCACCGCGGCGCATTGTCTGTATGACAAGCGCACCGGCGCGATGATCGCGGCCAGCGACATGGAGTTCCGCGCGGGTTGGCGCAATGGGCGGGCGCTGGCCTATCGCAAGATCCGCCGCGCGATTGCCCATCCCTCCTATCACTATGACGGGCCCCATCGCCTGTCGCGCTCTTCCTTCGATCTGGCGCTGGTCGAGCTGAGCCAACCGGTGCGCCTGCCGCAGCTCCGCCTGTTTTCGCTCGAAAGCGCGGTGCCCGTGCGCGACGAGACGGTGGGGGTTCTGTCCTATGCGCGCGGTCGCTCGGAGGCGCCCTCGCTGCAGCGCGCCTGCAAGGTCATCGCGCGCGAGAACAGCACGGTGGTGATGACCTGTTCGGTCGATTTTGGAGCCTCGGGCGCGCCGGTCTTTACCCTGCGCGACGGGGTGCCCCGGATCGTTTCGGTCGTGTCGGCCAAGGCGGAGCTGGGCAAAGAGCCGGTCTCGATCGGGGCGCTGATCAGTGGCGTCGCGGATCTGCGCGCCGAGATGGATTCGCGCGAGCGCGCACCGGGCGGCCAGGAAGTTCACACCAATGGCGCGAAGTTCTTGCGCCCCTGAGGAGACCCCGATGGCGATGATCAAACGCAGCCTCATCGCCCTTACGGCGCTGTTCGTTCTGGGTCAGAGCGGGGCGCCTGCGCAGGCCGAAACCGGGCTCGACCGCCTGTCGCGCCGCGCGGATCTGTTCGGCTGGGAAGCGGTCGGCAAGGTGCGGATCGGGGCGAACGGGTATTGCACCGGGGTGCTGATCGCGCCCGATCTGGTGCTCACGGCGGGGCATTGCATCTTTGATCGCACCACGCGGCAGGCGCGCGCCCCCGCCGATCTGACATTTCTCGCAGGACAAACCGGCGCGCGCGAGATCGCCTCGCGCCCGGTCGCGCGGATGATCGCAGACCCCGCCTATGCGCCTTTTGTGCCGATCTCGGTCGACACGATCCGCCACGATGTCGCGCTGTTGCAGCTGGCAACGCCGATCCCCAGCTCGACCGCCGCGTGGTTTCGCGTGGGCGATGCGGGCGGCAAGGGGGCGGCGGTCAGCGTCGTGTCCTATGCGCGCGGGCGGTCTGGCGCGCTGTCATGGCAGCGCGATTGCACCGTGTTCGGTCATGCGCAGGGGCTGATCGGCTTTGACTGCGATGTCGATCACGGCTCTTCGGGGGCGCCGGTCTTTGATCGCAGCGGCGTGTCGGCGGGGCAGCGCGCGCAGATCGTCTCGCTGGTCTCTTCGGGCGCGCGCAAGGACGGCAAGGTTCAGGCCTATGGGATGGAGCTTCCGGCCATCGTGGCGCAGCTCAAGGCGAACCTGCGCTCCGGGCGCGGTGTGATCGAGGGCGCGCCTGAGGTGCAGACCGGGGCGCGTCAGGTCCGCCCGCAAGATGAGACGCCCGAGCGCACGGGCCAGCCGCGCATTCTGCGCGGCGGCGGGTCGAATACTGGCGCGAAATTTCTGCGCCCCTGAGAGAGATTTCCCCTCTTGAAACGGCGAATTTCACTCCCCAAATTCTGAACCATCGGGATGCCATGACGGGTCCCGTGTCACAATAGCCCGGCCCGGACGATCGGGCGGGTGTTCAACATCGCTCAAGAGAGGATGATACCATGCGAAGCTTTGATCTTTCGCCGCTCTACCGTGCCACTGTCGGTTTTGACCGCGTGGCGGACCTGATGGACCGTGCTCTGACGCATGATCTCGCGCAGCCGACCTATCCGCCCTACAACATCGAGAAGATCGACGAGAATGCCTATCGCATCTCGATCGCCGTTGCCGGTTTCGGCTCTGATGAGTTGGGCGTCGAGATGAAGGAAGGCGCGCTGATCGTGACCGGGCGCAAGGCCGAGGACGACACCCGCACCTATCTGCATCGCGGTATCGCGACCCGCGCCTTCGACCGCCGTTTCGCGCTGGCCGATCATGTGAAGGTCACGGGCGCAAGCCATGAGGATGGGATGCTGCATATCGATTTGGTGCGCGAAGTGCCCGAGGCGCTCAAACCCCGTCAGATCGAGATTGCTGGCCCCGCCAAATCGGAGCGTAAGCAGGTCGAAACCGTCGACGCCTAATGCGCTGACAGCCGTAAAGACCCGGAGCGCGCGAGGATCCCCTCGCGCGTTCTTTTATATCCGCGGGGCAGGAGGGGGCGGCATTCGCTCTCGCCAGTGCCCCATAAAAAACGCCCGGGGAAACCCCCGGGCGGTCTGTTTCTGGCTACGCTCGCGCGCAGCTTAGCCTTTTTTCAGGCAGCGATTGCCCAGCGTTTCCGCGATTTGCACCGCGTTGAGGGCCGCGCCTTTACGCAGGTTGTCCGACACGCACCACAGGTTGAGGCCGTTCTCGATCGTGCTGTCCTGACGGATCCGCGAGATGAAGGTCGCGAAATCGCCGACGCACTCGACCGGCGTGATATAGCCGCCATCTTCGCGCTTATCGATCACCATGATGCCCGGCGCTTCACGCAGGATGTCGCGGGCTTCGTCCTCGTCGAGGAATTCCTCGAACTCGATATTGATCGATTCCGCATGGCCCACAAAGACCGGAACGCGCACGCAGGTCGCGGTCAGCTTGATCGACTTGTCGACGATTTTCTTGGTCTCGGCGACCATTTTCCACTCTTCCTTGGTGGAGCCGTCATCGAGGAACACGTCGATATGCGGGATCACGTTGAACGCGATCTGCTTGGGATAGACGCTGGGCTCAACCTCCTGACCGGGGACATACATGCCCTTGGTCTGGTTCCACAGCTCATCGATGGCAGCCTTGCCCGAGCCGGAAACCGACTGGTAGGTGCTCACCACCACGCGCTTGATGCGCGCGCGATCATGCAGCGGCTTGAGCGCCACGACCATTTGCGCAGTCGAGCAGTTCGGGTTGGCGATGATGTTTTTCTTGGTATAGCCATCGACCGCTTCGGGGTTCACTTCCGGCACGACCAGCGGCACGTCGGGGTCATAGCGGTAGAGCGAGGAGTTATCGATCACCACACAGCCCTGCGAGGCTGCGATGGGGGCATATTTCTTCGTCGCATCCGAACCGATCGCGAAGAGCGCGATATCGTATCCGGTGAAATCGAAGCCCTCCAGATCCTTTGTCTTCAGGGTCTTATCGCCAAAGCTGACCTCAGTACCAAGCGACCGGCGCGACGCGAGCGCGACCAGTTCATCGACCGGGAACTGGCGCTCGGCCAGAATGTTCAGCATTTCGCGGCCCACATTACCCGTGGCGCCTGCAACGACGACTTTATAGCCCATTAGGACCTCCTTGCCCAAAAAGAACAGAGGCGCTGATAGCGCCTTCATCAAGAAAATGAAAGGGGTGAGCGCCCGATCAGTTCCGAATGATGCGGGAATCGCGGGCGATAAGGGCCTCGACCATCTGCGCCTCGGCTGCGAAATCATGCGGCACATTCTCGGCGCTGCGCGATCCCGAGAGCGAGCGCGAGGCGAAAAAGTCGAACCCGTAGAGATCGAGCCGCGCCAGCGCAGAGCCTGCGAGCATGTCGATCAGCATCGCCCCCGTCGTGGGCTGCGCGCCAAGTCGGGATTTGAGCGCGTGATAAGCGCTCAGCGGATGCAGGTAGAAGCCGGGGCTTGTGGCGCTTTGCCAATCCAGCCGCTTGCGCTTGTGGCTCATCCACAAAATGCGCGCAGGCGCGATCCGGCTGCGGTCGGCTTGCGGCAATCGGGTCGCAAGCCCCAGCCAATCAGTGCGCGTCCCGTGGCTTTGCGCATCGGGCATCGGCGCGCGGTTGATGCGGATCACGACGTCATGGGCGTCGATCTGCGCGCCCTGCGTCGTCTCAGCCAGTGCGCGGGCATTGCCCACCAGCGCCACGGATTTCCCGCGCAGTTCGGCCAGAAGCGCGTCTTGCGAGACTGAGAGGGTGGCCAGAGGTGCCTCGCGCCGCAGGCTGCGCGCTATCAAAAAGCCCAGCCGCGTCACGCCAGCATCTCGCGATAGATCGCTACCAGCGCCTCGGCTTCGCGCTCGAGGGCAAAGGCGGATTGCGCGCGCAGACGCGCGGCCTCGCGCGCCGCGTCCAGCCGGTCGGGGTCGTCAAGAAACATCGCCGCGGCCTCGGCCAGCGCCTGAGGCTTTCCGGGCGCGACCAGCGCACCGGTCTCAGGCGTCACGATCTCTTCGAAAGCGCCCACACGGGTGGCCACGACCGGCACGCCGCAAGCCATCGCCTCAATCGGGGTCAGGCCAAAGCCCTCCCAGCGCTGCGGCGCGACATATAGATCAAGCACGCGGTACCAATCGGCCATCTGATCAACGTCGACCTCGGGTTGAAACAGGATCCGCCCGGCAAGACCCGCCTGCGCGACCTTTTCCTTCAGCCCGCCCAGAAACCGCGCATGCTCGCCCACCGCGCGGCCCATCACCACCGCCGTCACGCCGGGACGCGAGGGCAGTGCTGCGATCATCGCATCGACAAAGGCATCGGTGCCCTTCTGCGCGCGGATCCGGCCATAGCACCCCACCAGCAGACCTTTCGTGGGCAGACCCAGCTGGGCGCGCAGGGCCATGCGATCCGGGGCGGGGGTGAAGCTTTGCGTGTCGATGCCGTGCAAGATGACATCGGCCTCGCGCTCCAGATAGGAGGCGGTGCGCGAGGAGGTCGCAACGATCCGGTCCATCTTGCCGATCAGCCATTTCGTATAGCCCGAATGCTGCCGCTGGCTGGCCGAGGTGAACAACAGCCGCAGCCGCATCCGCAGCAGATCGCGCAGTACCAGCCCCAGCAGCATCTCGGTGTTGCGCCGCGCATGCCATACGCGGGTGCGGCGCGGCAAGAAGGGCAGCCGCCACACAGGCACATGGGGCAGGTGCTCTGGCAGGCCCGGCCCGGTGGCGACGATCCCGATCATGCGGGCCTGCAAGGGCACAAGCCGCACGACAGTGGCCGTCACGCCCGACAGGCGGCACTTGAGATTGGGGGCTATGACGTCGATCTGTTTCATAAGGAGGCCCTAGTTTAAACTCTCGCCCCGGCTGGGGGCAAAGAGATAAAAGCCCAACCCGATCGCGACCGGCGCGAGGAAAAAGGCAAACAGCAATCCGTAGGCGGTTTGCGGGGAGTGTCCGGCGGAGGCGGCCTCGAAGACCGGGCGCGAGGCGAATTGCATGATCGCCACGCCAAGGATCGAGAACATGTTATGCACTGACACGCCGCGCCCGGTCAGATGCGGCGGGTAAAAGCTGCGGCCATGCGCCATGATGATCGGGAAGGACGCCCCGAAAAATCCGACCAGCGCCAGCAGAACGGTCGCCAGCAAGATCGACTGGTCGGGCATCAGCCACAGTCCCGCCAGCGCCAGTGCCATCACGATATTGCCCAGCACGATCACCCGTTTGAGGCTGCCCAATAGCCTATCCGCCGGACCATATGCGAAGGTGCCCGCAATCATTGCCAGCCCCATGATCAGCGTGACCCGGCCAATCAGCTGCGTATCGGCGCCAAACACATCGCTGAGATACGACCCGGCCCATGCTCCGCGAATGCCTGCCGCCGGGGCGTAATTGGCGAGCGTCAGCGGCAAGAGCAGCCAGAAGCCGGGCAGTTTGAGCACATCAAGCGCCGTGCCGCGTCGGCCCTCGGGCTGGACGACCCGCTCGGGATCGCGCGCAAACACCGCGATGAGCAGCGCCACGCCCAGCGTGATGACGGCCAGCCCCCAGAGCGTCGGACGCCAGCCAAACGTATCGATAGCGGTGGCGAGCGGCGTGGCCCCCGCAAGGTTGCCCAGAGAGCCCGCGCCCATCGTCGAGGCCGCCAGCGTGCTGAACAGCGCAGGCTTGAACGAACGGGCGTAGATGAAATAGCTCCCGACAAGGATCGGCGCGCAGCCCAGCCCGATCAGGATCATCGCGAAATGGATCGCAATCGGCCCTTCCGCCATCGCGAAAAGCGCAGCGCCCGCACCGCCGCCCACCGCCAGCATCACCGAGACCGTGCGGCGCGGGCCGATCCGGTCCAGCGCCTCACCGACCGGGATCTGCACCAGCGCGAAGGCCGCAAACCACAGGCCCAGCGAGACCGCCAGATCACTGCTGCTCACCCCGATCTCGGTCTTGAGAATGGGGGCGAGAACCGCGAGGCAGGTTCTGTAGAATTGACTGAGGAGATAGCCTGCCACGAGGCCCGCAATGGTCGCGCGCATAAATGCTCCGGTGAAAACTGGCGCCAAGCTGCATGAGCGTCGCGCCAAGTGCAAGGGGCGTGCGCGAGGCGTAGGCCTTGCCAAGCTTTGCGCCCGCTTTCAGGATGCAGACAGGCCCGCAATCCGCGCTGGGACATGGAGGGGAGATGGAGCTGACCCGATTGAAGATGCGCCTCTATTTCGGCGAGGCGATGATGGGGCCGGGCAAGGCAGAGCTGCTGGAACGGATCGCCGCGGAAGGCTCGATCTCGGCGGCGGGCCGCGCGATGGGAATGAGCTACAAGCGCGCTTGGAACCTTGTCGAAGAGATGAACAGCGCCTTTCGCGCCCCGTTGGTGCACAGCACGCGCGGCGGATCGCGCGGCGGTGGGGCGGGGCTGACCGAGACCGGCGAGGCCGCGCTCAGGGCCTATCGCGCCTTCGAGGAGAAATGCCGCGTCTCGGGCGCGGCGGAGATCGCGGCGCTGGGTGCGTTGATCGCCCCGGACAAGTCCTGAGCCAGCGTGGTTTCGCCGAGATGCGCGCGCCGGGCGCATCCGGGCCATTGCACTTGACCGCGCGCGGGGCCAACCTGCGCGCACCGTTCAAGGAGGACTTTCATGCGTATCACCCTGACCGCCGCACTGCTTCTTGGTGCGTGCCCCGCTCTGGCCGATACGATCGAGGCACCCGCCACGATCAACTCCGTCACCCTGTTCCCGCAGGGCGCGCAGGTTGTACGGCAGGTTCAGATCACAGGGCCTTCCGGCACCAATGAGGTGCTGGTGCCGGGCTTGCCCAAAGGCACAGATATCTCGAGCCTGCGGGTCTCGGGCGATGGGGTGAGCGTTGGAGCTGTGAGCCTGATCGATGGCCGCGCGCCCGCGCTTGCAAAGGTCGACAGCGCGCCGATCAAGGCCGCCCGTGAGCGGTTGGCACAGGCCCGCGAGGCGCTGGCCAATGCCAAGGATCAGGTCGCCACGATCGAGGCCAAGGCGCAGGCCGCGCGCGATCAGATCACCTTCCTCAAGGGCGCTGGCACGCAGGTGAGCGATCCAAGCCAGCTGCAGGCGATCGCGCAGGTGGTGGGCGATCAGATCCTTGCCGCCTCGGAACGCGCGATTGCCGCCGAGGCCGATGCGCGCCGCGCCCGCGAGGCGCTCGACCCGCAGGAGAAGGCCGTCAAACAGGCGCAGGCGGCGCTTGATGCGCTGGAGAACCCCGCCAAGGATCACGACGTGCTGCGCGCCATGGTGCAGGGCTCCGGCACGCTCACGATCACCTCTTTCGTCGATAATGCGGGATGGCAGCCGACCTATGATCTGCGGCTGGATCGCGCGGCGGGCAAGCTCGACATGACACGCTATGTCTCGGTGCATCAATCCTCGGGTGAGGATTGGCGCGATGTCGATCTGACGCTCTCGACCGCGCGTCCCGGTGCGCAATCCGCGCCCTCCGAGGTCTATCCCCGGCAGGTCAGCAGCGGCCCGCCCAGACCGGTGATGCCGCTGGCCAAAAGCAATGCGCGCGTGGCCGATATGGCGGGCGCGCCTGCGCCGATGATGGAGGCGGCCTTCTCTGGTACGGCGAAGTTGCAGATGCAGGGCGAGACGGTGACCTATCACTATCCCAGCAAGGTCGATCTGCGCGACGGGGTCGATGATCTTCGCCTCAAGCTTGATGACAAGGTGCTGCCGGTCGAGGTGATCGCAGAGGCCGCCCCGCTGTCAGATCCGCAGGCCTACCGCGTGGCCGAGGGCAAGAACGCGACCGGAGAGATCCTGCTGCCGGGTCCCGCGACCCTCTTTGTGGGCGGCGCTCTGGTCGGTCAGACCCAATTGCCGATGATCGCTGCCGGAGACGATCTGCATCTTGGCTTCGGTGCGATCGAGGGGCTGCGCCTGAGCCGGACCGAGCCGGATACAAGCGAGGGGGATCGGGGCATCATCTCGAAATCCAACGAGCGGCGCGAGGTGGTGCAGATCACGGTGAAGAACCTGACCCAGACCGATTGGCCGATGCGCGTGATCGACCGGGTGCCCTATTCGGAACAGGACGATCTGAAAGTCTCGACGTCGTTCTCGCCGAAACCCGAGACGACGGAGTATGGCGATAAACGCGGCGTCGTCGCGTGGCGCTTCGATCTGCCTGCCGGTGCCGAGAAAGAGCTGCGCAGCGAAACCGTGCTGACCTGGCCTGCCGATCAGGTGCTGCGCTAAGCACTGTCGCGCCGCCCGCGCAGCCATGCCGGTAGGATCCGGGGTGTCTGTGGTGGGCGTGCGCCCGGCTGGGCGGCAATGCCGGGAAAGGGCGCGCGAAACCGCAAGGCGAGATCGTCCATCGTTGGGCCAATCTCGTCGAGCGCGGTCAGGAATTGCAGGCTGGTGCGGTCATGCAGCGCAAGCCGCCCCAGATCGCCCGCCACGCCCAAGCGCAGCACATAACCCGCCTGACCCAGACGATTTTGCAGATCGAGCCAACCCGATGCCACCGACAACGCGCTTTGCAATGCCGCATCCTCTGGGGACATCGCGGCGCGGTTGATCAAGTCGAAACTGGGCTCGGGGGCGAGTGCGGCGCGCAGCGCGCGCCGCATCACTTCCGCGGGCGGAATTTCCTCGGATCGGGCCTGCGCGTCGATCAGCTCAATAAGATCGAGCGGCAGTTGGAGGGTAACGGAGAGATGTTTCATCATGCCCGGCAGCATGCGCGGCCAAGCTTAACGTCTGATGAACAGGTTCGCCCCGCCCACGCGATTTAGAGCGGCTCGAACTGATCGCTCGACGAGACATATTGCTCCAGCGTGCCCTCACCGATTTCGTGGCGCAGCCCGTGCAGCGTCATCCGCTCGGCATCCAGCGCCTCGCGCACGAAGGGGAAGGTCATCAGGTTTTCGAGGCTGACTTTAACCGCTTCGCGCTCCAGCTCGGTCACCGGATCTGCGGGCGCCCGTTCGAGCACACGTTCATAGCCCGGACGCAGGATGTTGAGCCATGTACCGGTGAAGGAACTTTTCTCCTCCAGATCGGGGGCCTGCCCCGCGCACATCGCATGACAGCCTGCCACGCCACCGCAATTGGAATGGCCCAGCACGATCAGATGCGCGACCTTCAGGCTCTGGACGGCATATTCCACCGCCGCCGAGGTGCCGTGATGATCGCCGTCGGGCGTGAAGGCAGGCACCAGATTGGCGATGTTGCGGTGGATGAAGAACTCGCCCTGATCGGCTCCGAACATGGAGCTGACATGCACCCGCGAATCGCAACACGCGATGATCATCGAGCGCGGCCGCTGCCCTTCATCTGCTAATCTGCGATACCAAGCGCGGTTTTCGGCATAGGACGTGGCGTGCCAGCCCTGATAGCGGCTGACAAGGTAAGTCGGAAGCGGTTTGACATGCTCTCTCATAGATCCCTCGCGTTTCGGTTGCTCACCGTGTGATCCGTCAGATAGCGCGAGACGTACCTAGATACGAGATTTTTCCGGCCGCATATAACTCTTTCTTGATGTCTCAATGTCATGATCGCGCTGCTGGTGGGGATCAGCAGTTGATTGGGGATATGAAGGGGGTGTCGCGATGGCACAGGTGTCTCACCTTACATGTGACGAAATAAGCGGGCTCGATCCCGCCCGAATCGTGGTGCTTTATGCCGAGCTGGGCGAGCGTGGTGCAGAGCGGGTGATCTCGCTCGCGATGGAAGATCTGGCCGAAACGCTTGTCGGGATCGAGACGGCCGCGGCCTGTGGCGACAGGGCGCAACTGACCGAGCGACTGAGCCATATGGAGGATCTGGCCGATCAGGTCGGGCTCACCTCGATGGTGGTCGTGGCGCGCGATCTGTTAAATTGTATCGCCTCTGGGGATGGCACCGCGCAGGCGGCGGTTTTGGCGCGGCTGATGCGGGTCGCGGATCGCTCCCTGACTGAAGTCTGGGATCTGGGCGATCTTCGGCTGTAATCCCTTGCAGGCAGGGCTGGGCGCGCTAGGCTGCGCGCGCTTCCCCTCCGCAAGGATCTGCCATGCCTGACTTTGAGTTTCTCGCCGCCCGTCCCGAAATGCGTTTTGCTGAAGCGGGCGGGGCCTCGCGTTTGCTGCATCTCGTGTCATCCGATACGCTCGCCGCGCGTCTCGACGCCTTGCCAAAGGCGCAGGCCGCGTTTGCGAAGGCGCAGGGGTTTGGCGCCGGGGCCGGGGCGTTGTGCCTGCTGCCCGGACCGGAGGGCGTTGCCGCCGCCTTGCTGGGCGTGGGGGATGCGCAGGCCCGTAGCCGTGACCGGTTCGCGCTGGCCAAAGCCGTGCCGCTCTTGGCCGAAGGGGCATGGGCGCTGGCCGATATACCGCCGGATCTGGATCTGCACGCGCTCTGTCTTGGCTGGCTGCTCGCGGGCTACCGCTTTGAGCGCTATGCCAAATCCGCCCCGCCCAAGGCGCGGCTGGTCTGCCCGGAAGGGGTGGATCGCGCCCAGCTTGAGGCGATGGCCGAGGCCGAGGCGCTGACCCGCGATCTGATCAACACGCCCGCCTCTGACATGTCGCCCGATGCGCTTGAAGCCGCCGTCCATCTCTTGGCCAAGCGCCATGAGGCGCAGGTTTCGGTGATCGCCGGAGAGGATCTGTTGGCCCAGAACTTCCCAATGATCCATGCCGTGGGCCGCGCCGCTGCCAGCGTGCCGCGTCTGATCGATCTGCGCTGGGGCGATGCGGGGCCTGCGCTCACGCTGGTGGGCAAGGGGGTGTGTTTCGACACGGGCGGGCTCAACCTCAAGCCCGGAGCCTCGATGGGGCTGATGAAGAAAGATATGGGCGGGGCGGCCACCGTGCTGGGGCTCGCGCATATGATCATGCAGACCGGCGCGAAGATCCGGCTGCGGGTGCTGATCCCGGCGGTGGAGAATGCGGTGGCGGGCAACAGCTTCCGGCCCGGCGATATCCTGCGCAGCCGCAAAGGCTTGAGCGTCGAGGTCAACAATACCGATGCCGAGGGGCGTCTTGTTCTGGCGGATGCGCTGGCGCTGGCCGATGAGGACAAGCCCGACCTGATGATCTGTATGGCAACGCTGACGGGGGCGGCCCGTGTGGCGCTGGGGCCTGATCTGCCGCCCTTTTACACCGATGATGACCCCCTCGCGCAGGCCCTCATGCAGGCGGGCACCGCGCAGGCCGATCCGCTGTGGCGCATGCCGTTCTGGGCGCCCTATGAAAGCAAGATCGAGCCGGGCATTGCCGATCTCGACAACGCGCCCTCAGGTGGCATGGCGGGCTCGATCACGGCGGCCTTGTTCCTGCGCCGCTTTGTGACCGATACGGCGCGGTTTGCGCATTTCGACATCTATGGCTGGCAACCGGCCTCTGCGCCTGCGCGCCCCAAAGGCGGTGTGGGGCAGGGGGCGCGGGCGATCTTTGCCGCACTGCCCGAGGCGCTGGCATGAGCGACCGCCGGCGCATGCCGTTTTCGGGCCGGGTCGCGCTGGAGAGCCTGCGCGATACGGTTGAGGCCGAGCGCTACACCCGCGGCGAGCCCGCGTGGATCACCGTGCCTGTCTGTGATCTGTGCCCCGCGCCCGATGGGCCGCGCGACCGCCAGCTTGTGTTTGGCGCGGCGATCACGGTGATCGAGCGGCTGGAGACGCATGCCTTCGTGCAGGCGGCGTGGGATGGGTATTGCGGCTGGATCGAGGCCGGTGCGGCCGCGCCAATGTTGGAGCCCACCCATATCGTGACTGCGCGGGCCACGCATCTCTACCGCGAGGCCTCGATCAAGCGGGGCGAGGTGATGGGGCTGTCCATGGGCGCGCGGGTCAGTGTCCTGCGCGAAGAGGGTGGATTTCTCGTCACCCCCGAGGGATATCTGCCCCGCCCGCATGCCGCGCCGGACAGCAGGG
>NZ_JHEH01000009.1 GCF_000715505.1 Thioclava dalianensis | reverse complement strand
AGCTGACGCTCAGCCCCGAAGACGCGGTGGCCGTGAGCGTCGGCGTGGTGCCAAATCCCTGCGCGCCGGGATTGGCGAAGGTGATCGTCTGATCGCCAATCGGGGTCACACTGTTGGACGCGGACGAGGCCGCCCCCGTGCCTGCGCTGTTGGTGGCGGTCACGCTGAAGGTGTAGGCCGTGCCGTTGGTCAAACCACTGACGGTGATCGGCGAGGCGGTGCCGGTGCCGGTCAAGCCGCCGGGGCTTGAGGTCACAGTGTAGCCCGTGATGGCCGAACCGCCGGTGCTGGCGGGGGCGGCGAAGCTCACGGATGCGCTCGCATCCCCAGCCGTCGCGGTGCCAATTGTCGGGGCCGAGGGGGCGACGGCATCGACGGCAAAGCTACGGGAGACAGTCGCGGCCGCGTTATAGGTCGCATTCCCGGCCTGATCGGCATCTATGGTACAGGTGCCGGTGCTCAGGAAAGTCAAACTGCCGCCCGAGGTCACGAGACAAACCGCCGTGGTGCTGGAGCTGAAGCTGACGCTCAGCCCCGAAGACGCGGTGGCACTCAAGGTCGGCGTGGAGCCAAAGCTTTGCGCGCCGGGATTGGCGAAGGTGATCGTCTGGTCGGTCTTCGGCGTCACCGTGATCGACACGGTCGCGGCGGAAGATGTGCCAGCCGCATTGGTAGCCGTGTAGGTGAAGCTGTCGGACCCGCTATATCCTGCCGTGGGCGTGTAGGTGATCGTGGTGCCACTGGCATTGGCCGTCCCGTGAGAGGGCGCGCTCGCCACAGCCACGCTGCTCACCATGCCACTGGTCGACAGCGTGATCGCATTATTTGTGGAGTCTTGCAGCACGCTTTGCGAGACCGCATTGGCAACGGGCACGGCAAGCGCCACGTCCAGAGTATAGGCCCTGGTGCCCGTGGCAGGCCCGGTCCCCGTCGAGCTGTCGGTCGCGGTGATCGAGAAGCTCGCGCTGCCCGATGCTGTCGGCGTTCCGGTCAAGCTGCCGCTGCTGCTCAGGCTCAGCCCGTCAGGCAAGGTGCCTGAGGTCACCGCGAAGCTGTAAGGCGCGACCCCGCCCGACGCGCTGATCGTGGCGCTGTAGCTGGCATTCTGCGTGGCACCTGAGAGCGTCGTGGGCGCGACGGTGACCGTCGGCGCATTCACGGTCAGGGCATAGGCGCGCGCGCCGCTAAAGGGTCCGGTCCCGGTGCCGCTATCTGTGCCCGTGACGGTAAAGTTGAAGGTGCCGCTCGCGGTGGGCGTACCACTCAGGCTGCCGCTGCCGCTCAGGCTCATCCCGCTGGGCAGCGACCCGGCGGTCACAGCAAAACTATAGGGCGCAGTCCCACCACTGGCGGACACGTTTTGCGAATAGGCGGTGCCAACGGTGCCATTGCTCAGGGCGCTCGGCGCTATGACAACCGTGGGGGCGCTGACGGTCACGCTGACGGTCGCGGCCCCAGATGTGCCATCGGCATTCGAGGCGGTATAGGTGAAGCTGTCCGAGCCGCTATACCCTGCGGTGGGCGTGTAGGTGATCGATGTGCCGCTGGCAGTGGCCGTCCCATGCGAGGCGGCGCTGGCCACGGCGACGCTGGTCGTCGTCCCCGTGATCGACAGCGGCACTGCGTTATTGGTGGAGTTCGGCGCCACCGTGGTCGAGACGGCATTGGCGACAGGGGCGGAAGACGGAAACCGGAGGGTCAGAGTGTAAGGTTCGCTGGTCGCTGCATTTACGTCGAGTGCGTAATAAAGCGTGATCGGAACATCGACGCCGGTGGCCGGGCTGGGCATCGTCTGCACCGTGATCGTGTAGCTCGTAACTTCGCCATTTGAATTATTCACGGGGCCGGGCTGGATCAACACGCGAGCACCCGTCGCGGAATCGTTGAAGGTCTGGCTCGTGACATCATTGCCAACAGCTTCCCCCCTGATCGGATACAACCCGGCGATTGGGATCCCCGTGCGGTCATAAAGACCATACCGAATGACCTGACACTCGCCGCTTACATCAAGCGTCTCGCTGGTAGAGTTCATCGTTACCGTGGTTCCGCTGCTGCAAGCCGCCATGGCCGCGCTCGCGCCGAGACCCGCAAGGAAAGCCCCGAGCAACAGCCGCAAAACCGCAAGACGCAGCCAGTCGATCCGCGCAATCAAAAAACGCGCCCCAGTTGCGCCTGTCGTATGGGAGATTGTCTCAGTGCGAGGGAACGTTTCGGGGCCTGTGAGAGCGTAGCGCATGAATGAATTTGTCCAGAACTGGGCAAGCGAAGCGCTCACCTAAATAAAATTGATTTCAAACAATAACTTACTCGACCACTAAACAAGAGAAGCCCAAAGCGTTGGAAGACGTTAACGCCAAGTAAGTCGAATCGTCAACAAATTGTGAGACCCGCGTGACCCTGCGCGAGACATTATGCCCATCGTGCATTCCCGCCAAAGTTGAATTTCAGCGGCAGGACCATGGACCGGGCGAACCGGATGTCGCCATTGACGTCGCGGGAACAATTTGTTGCCAGACAGAAAATTTTAATGCACAACCTAAAGTCGTAGTTTTGTTTCAAAAAACACGTAAAAATTGTTCCTGAATGTTTGGAATTTCTCTAGGAGGGATAGCGGTATGGAACCTTTTCTGGGCATGGTCATGCCCGTCGCTTTCAATTATGCACCGACGAATTGGGCCTTGTGCAACGGCCAGTTGATGCAGATTTCACAAAATCAGGCGCTCTTCGCTCTGCTGGGCAACCGTTTCGGCGGCGATGGACGGAGCACCTTCGCGCTGCCAGATCTGCGCGGACGTGCGGCGCGCGGCGCACAAAGCCTGAGACCCGGCGTCATGTCCGGGGTTGAGACCGTCACGCTCACTGAGGCCGAGATGCCCAGTCACACGCATGCCTTCAATGCCGCACAGGATCAGATCAGCGGCCGTGTCCCCACCCCGCCGGATGGAAAACTGGTTGCTGGGGGCACCATTCCCTCTGGCACGGTTTACGGCGCTCCGAACGCCCCCGTGACCCTGAGCGACGCCAATATTTCATCCGCTATGGGCGGAACGGCACATAACAATATGCAGCCATTTCTGACGGTGAATTACATCATTGCCCTTTCGGGCATCTTTCCGTCGCGCTCCTGAGCGCATGACGGTTTTGCTCGGGATCGAGAGGAATTAGACCTATGGAACCCTTAATCGGACAGATCGCACTTTTTGCCTTCAATCGCATTCCAAGAGGCTGGATGCGCTGTGACGGGACATTGCTGGCAATCAGCCAATATGATGCGCTCTTCGCTGTGATCGGCACGACCTACGGCGGCAATGGCTCCCAGACCTTTGCCCTGCCCGACCTGCGCGGACGCATTCCGCTGCATCAAGGTCAAGGACAGGGCTTGAGAGACTATACTATCGGCGAACTTGGTGGCGCAGAGACGGTGACGCTGATCTCATCGCAGGCCGCCCCCCACCACCACGCGCTGCAGGCCGCCTCGGCCAATCCGCCGGTCGATGCCACCAGCACCCCCTCCGAGGCGGCGATGCTGGCGTCATCAAGCAATGCGCCACGCTATTCCGCGGCGCCCAGCGATCCAGCCGTGCTCGCCATGCAGTCGATCGGCTTCAGCGGTGGGTCGCAACCGCATGACAACATGATGCCCACAGTGGTGATGAACTATTGCATCGCCACGATGGGCCTTTACCCGCAGCACGGCTGATCCGTTTCAACGCCTATTTTCAAGGAGACCAACATGGAACCCATTCTTTGTATGGTGATGCCTTTTCCCTATGATTTCATTCCCCGCGGCTGGATGCCCTGTAACGGGCAGGTCTTGCCGGTCTCGCAATATACCGCCGTGTTCTCCCTGATCGGCACGACCTATGGCGGCAATGGGACAACCAATTTCGCACTGCCAAATCTCAATGGCCAATCGGGGCGAAGCCCCGCTGTGGTCGCAGGTTTGGGTGTCGGCCCGGGGCTGAGCCCGCGCCAGCTGGGCGAAACACTCGGAACCGACACCGTCACCCTGAGCACACAGGAAATGCCTGCGCATAACCATAGCCTCATCCTGTATGGCAAAGACGGGGATCAAGGCGTGCAGGTGCCTGTGCAGGGGCTGACCTGGATCTCGACGGGGGCCAATGGCTATGTCACCCCCCCGGGCACCACCCCGACCAGCTTTGCGCCCGAAGCGATCGCGCCGAGCGGAGGCAATCAACCGCATGACAATGCGCAGCCCAATCTGGAGATGGTTTACTGCATCGCGGTCGAGGGGATCTATCCAAGCTTCTCATGAGCCTTGATTGCCCCTGCAGGGCTATGGCCCGGCCTCAGCCCTGCAGGACCAACTATGTCAGGTTCGACGCGCGCGGTTGTCCAACCTCGAAAGCGCCGCGCGTGTGCACAGGTGGCCTTGCGCGCAGATCGCAGTGCGAAAGCTGCGGTGCCCTGGCGCGCTGCTCGCATGTTCAGCGCAGGTGCGCTTTCTCAGACGCGATCGAGAAAATATTTTAAATATTTGATATTAATAATAAAATTATAAAATGGATCACATATATCTGATCAAGATACGCTCTCGCCCCACACAAATCGCTCAGCCACAAAAATGTCAAAAAACATAGCTTGACGAGATGTCATTTAACAATCAATGGTTGTAGTGCACTGAAAAGACTCACTTAAAAGGCGATTAACGCTTGGGAGTGTGCGCAAGGGTTAGGACATAAGATGACATTGCAAATTGCACCGCTTCGGCGGGCCTGTTCAGTATTGCCTGATGAATTTTACAGCACGTGCCAAGCCCTCGGGCATGACCCGGAGCTGGCCGCCCGTCCCGAAGGTCATGAGACCTACAGTCTGATCCCGGATCTGCCGACCTATCGCAGTTTTCTCGCAGCCACCCAAGAGCAGCGGGAAAAGCGCAGCGCCCAGTTTTTCAACCCCGGAATACGCCTGCGCAGCCGTTTGGGCCAAGGGCTGCATGATCGCGGCGAAGCATCGGTCTTTGCGGTGCATTCCCTGACCGAGGAAGACCGCGCGGCGCTTGACGTGCATCTCCCCCTGCATATGCGCACCCTCAGCATTGCCCATAAATACGTGCCCCCCGGCGAGACATGGGATGTCAGCGTGCGCGGCGATTACTGGGGGCTGGATGACATGGAAGAACTCTATGTCACCCTCAATATCGGCACGCTGGAGCTGGGCGCCGGTGCGCGCGTCGTGGTGCAGGGCAATGTCTTGGTCATGACAGTGCAATCCATGTTCGTCGCAACCCCGCGCGCGCAGTATCAGATCGGCATCCTCCCGACGCCACACTCGGTCGATTACGGCTCGGGCCCGATGCGGGGCGCGGATGGGGCGGCGGGGGGGCCGGGTGCCAATGGCCGAGACGGGCGCGCCCTCGACACCCAAGAAACACTCATCGGCCCCTGCGCCCGTGAGGCGGTCCGCCCGGAGCTGCTCTGCGGCACGGCGGGACAGCCCGGCAGCGCAGGACAGCACGGTCGGCGCGGACGCAACGGCGGGGCGTGCAAACTCGCCGATATCACACTGCGCGCACTCGAAGGCTCGGTCGAGGTCTTTGCCCAAGCCGGATCGGGCGGCGATGGCGGAGATGGCGGCGCGGGCGGTGATGGTGGCCATGGCGGTGCGGCCGTCGCGGGCCCGGCGCTGATCGGCGGCAAAGTCCCCGATGGGCAGGCGGGCGCGGGCGGCGACGGCGGCGCGGGCGGCGATGGTGGGGCGGCCGGCGGCGGCGGGATCGCCTCGAACATCTACATCTCGGTGCCCGGGCACGCAGTGCCCCAAGTCAGCTACACAGCGCTCCCCTCCGAACCCGGCCGTCCCGGATCTGCCGGACCGGGCGGCGCGGCGGGCAAAGCAGGCCGTGCCGCGCCGCACACACCGCACGCTCCCAACGGACAAGCCGGGGCCGATGGCCGTCCGGGCGCCGTGGGCCGGTCGCGCCGGGCGCCATGGGTTTTCATTAACGAAATCGGGCCGGAACCGGTCTGACGCGGAGGTGGCGAAGCAATTCGCCTCAAACAAAGGGACATAGACATGAATAATTTTGAGAAACGCGCCGAAATTCTGGGGATCGCACCTGACAAGGCTTTTGCGGGCAAGATCACGGTCAACACCCTTGATCAGCTCAAGGAACTGCTCAACATCTCCGGCATGCCGCCCAGCGCTGAGGCCGTCAGCAAAGCCGCCCCCAGCGACGCCGCAGATGCCTCCCAATCGGTGGCCCACGCGGTCGCACGCCATGTCTACGGCGCAGCCCCGCTCTCGGATGCCGATCTGGCCTTGGCGCAATCGGCCTTCCCCTTGCAGCTCAACGTGGTCTCGCAGCCCGACAAGACCATCAACTCCGAATGGAATCTCAATGAGATCTCGCCCGATGGGCCAATCGTGGTGTCGCTGGGCACGCTGACGATCGAAGATGGCGGCTATATCGTGGTCTCGAACCGCGCATTGGACTTTACCGTCGATACGTTGGTGCGCAATGGCAGCGCCGCGCCTGGCAATGATATGGGGATTTTCAACATCCTCGGGATTACAGGCGCGGCAGGCACCCCGGGCGACACGCCCACCGCCCCCGGTCAGGCCACCAATGGCAAGCCCGGCAATTGTAGCTCGGCAGGCATTGCGGGTGACTCGGGCGGCAATGGCACGACGGGAACACTAGGCTCGGCAGGCGGGCCGGGCGGCGCGGGCGGCCTTGGCAAACCCTCGCTGGCCGCGACCATCCGGATCACCACGGCGGTGCAAAGCGCCACCGCGCTGAGCGTGGTCACCCAATCGGGCGCCGGCGGCCAAGGCGGTGCGGGCGGCACCGGATCGAAGGGCGGCCAAGGCGGCAATGGCGGCAACGGCGCGACCTGCGGCTGTACCGGCAGCGCGGGCGGCTCGGGCGCACAAGGCGGTACGGGCGGCAAAGGCGGCCCGGGTGGTCAGGGGGGAAACGGCGTGGATGCAGAAGGCGACATCACGATTTTCGCCCCCAGCACCGCGCTCAGCCTGTTCCAGCCGATCAAGAAGACCGCGCAACCGGGCGCAGGCGGTGCCCCCGGCACCGGCGGGGCTGGTGGCGATGGCGGCTCCGCGGGCTCGGGCGGCAAGCATAACAGCGGCGGCTCCGGCGGCGGCACGGGCGGTCAAGGCGAGACCGGCACGCCCGGTGTCGCGGGAACCATCGCAGGTCAGCCCGCGGATATCTTGATCCAACCGGCCTGACCTGCGTCGCGCGACGTCCCCCGCCCGCCTTTTCCCGGCGGGCGGGACCCGTATGCCTCTCAACGCGGAGGGCCGGGCATGGCCACCCTCAAGATCGTCAGTTGGAACCTGCGCACATTCGGCGACCCGATCCCGCCCGATGTCGTACTGCGCCAAATTGCCGAAATTCTGATCACCCACTTGCAGGCCGACATCGTCTGTCTGCAGGAAATCCAAGCCGGGGTGACCACCTCTGGCACGATTGGCAGCACGGTCTCGCCCGAAATCACGGGGGCACTTGATGCGCTTCTGGCGAAGTTGCGCGCGCTCGATCCTGCAGGGGCCTGGGTTTATCGCCTGTCGGGCCTCAACAACTCGTCGCGTTCGAAATCAATGCGCGATGCCTATGCCTATTTCTTCAAGACGACCCCCGCCGCCTCCCCGCACGCGCATAGCGATGCGCCCGCGCAGCTGGCCGAGCTGCAATCGCCCTCGATTTTGCGGGTCGAAAGCGGTGGGCAGTTTCCCGGCCGACGCCCCGGCCTTGCAACCTTTGAGGTAACCGCCAGCGCCAATGCCCCGCCAGTGCCCTTCAACCTGATTTCATGGCATGCCGCGACCCCGTGCAACACGATCGGCAAAGCCAAGAATGGCAGCTCATCGGGGCGTGCGCTCATGGCGCTGGCCAAGCTGCGCGATATTGGCGGCGATCTGCGCAAGGATATCTCCGGCGGCCACGGCATCACGGTGCTGGAACGGGTCAACCCTTTGCCCGATATCGACACGATCTTTCTGGGCGATTGCAACTACAACATGGCCGCGAGCAGGGCCGACATCGTTTACGAGAACCTGACCACCCATTATCAGCCCTGCGTCAGCACCTTTGATCATGTCGTAACCACAACCTACAGCGCCGATCCCACCAAGCCTCTCACCGGGTCGAGCTCTTACGACAATATCTTTGTGCTGCGCGCGCATGACAGCTTTGCCCCTGCGCTGCAGTTTGCCAATCAATCCGGTGCGTTCGACTTTATCCGCTTTCAGGCCGAGCAACTGGGAGGGGCCGCAGAGATCAAGTATTTCGCGACCGAGGCGGCTTGGTACGTGTGCTATATCGATCAGTATAAGCGCCAGCATGCGGAATACGGGATCAGCGATCATTTCCCGGTTTGGGCAGAGTTCACGATTGGCGCGGGCAGCACCGCCAGCCGCAACATTCACGCCACCAGCGGGGCGGATAATAACTGCCTGTTTCATGCGGTCTTTGGCGCGCTGGACGACAACGGCATCTATGTCGACCCGCAGGCCGCCGCCCATCGCACAACCTTTGCCAATCAGCTTGAGGCCAGTTTCGCCCCGACCCAGTTCGACACGATCCGCGCCAATGTGCTCTCAGTGATGATCGAGCAGTACCAAGACATGCCCGCATGGCTTGCCGTGGCGCAGAATCTGTTGAGCAACCCGCTTCTGGACCCCACCACAGTGCCAGAATGGCCCGCGATGGTGGCGCAATATCTCGCGCCGATCCGCTCCGGGCGGATGTTGTTTGTGCATGAAGCCGAGATCTTGGCGCAACAACAGTCGGTCACGCTCAACCTTTGGCGCGCGGATGGCGGCAGCTATCAAATGCTGCCGCTCAATCCCGGACAAGCCCAAAGCCGCGACATCTATCACTGCGCCCTGCATTTCTTCCGCTACACGCCCACCTGAGGAGGCTCTTGCCATGAGCAACACGCTAGACCAGCTTGAGCAGACGCTGAAAGCCGCGGTGCAGCCGGACGGCTCGCTGGCGCTGACGGGCTCCCTTCTGGGCGCGCCTGATCTGGGAGATCTGATCGCGCAGCTTGAGCCCTCGGGCAGTTTGGTGGTGCAAGATGCCGAGATCACGCTGTCGGGCGATAAAACGACGCTCACCGTCAGCGGCAAAACCGATATCGGTGAACTGAAGGGCGCCGCGATCACGGTCAGCTTCACCCAAGACAGCAGCGCCACGCTTGAGATGACAGCCCGCATCACCCTGCCCGATGGCACGGCGCTTGCGCAGCTGCTCAGCCCTTTGGGCAATGCCACGCTCAAGGCGCTCAAGCTCGATGGCGGCGCGGTGATCCTGTCATCGCTTCCCTACCAAGATGCAGGGACAGGGCGCAGTCTCGCGCCCGGTCTGAACCTGAGTGCGACCATCGATCCGATCGCGGTTCTGCCCTATCTGGGCGCGATCCTTCCGGCGCACACGCAGCTTGCGATGGCGGGGCCGATCACCGATTTCGCCCTGCCCCTCTTTGATCTGACGACGCGTGAGGTCACAGGCAGCTTGATCGGTGTCTCCCTGCCCGCGCTGTATCTGCAATTTACAAGCGCCTCCGTTACGACCCCGCCCGATGAGCCAGCCGCTTTGGGCCAGGCGTTTCTCGCAGCCCAAATGACAGTCGGGGGCGTCACAGGCACGGTGCGCGCGCCCCTTCCCGATAGCGGGATGGTGCTGGCGCTCGAGGTCGAGTTCGAGGGGCTTACCCTGAGCAGTTTCGAAGATCTCGCGGTGTTCATCGGCAATGTCGATCCGTTCTCCGCCCTGCCCGCGCCGATCCAAACCCAGATCAAAGCGGTCACCGACTCCTTCGCGCTGCGCAGCCTCGGGCTAAGCGTCGATCTGTCGAAACCGGCCTTTCTGGAAAGCGCGCTTGGGGTCAGCGTGGATCTTCAAGACTATGCAATCTTCAACCCGATCCCTGCGCTGAAGGTCCAAGAACTTGATCTGTCGCTCAAGGTCAACACGACGGCCACCCCCACGGTGATCACCTTTGGGGCCTCCACCACCCTCACCGTTGGCAGCAGTTCTCAGCCCGACAGCTTTCAGGTGCTGATAGGGTTCCAGACGCAAAGCTCTGGCAGCTACCAGATTTCAGCGACACAAGAGCCGGGAACGGTGCTCAAGCTGAGCAATGTGGTGCAGAGCCTGATCCCTTCGCTCACCGGCTTTCCCGATTTCGATGTCACGCGCTTTGGCCTTTTGTTGCTGCCCGATGACGGCACCTACAGTTTTGACGCGGTCATTCAATCTGATTGGGAGGTCCTGAGTACCCCGTCCATCACGCTGAGCGAAGTGGATGTCAGCGCGCTTTACAACCGCGCGGTCACGCCCTCGACCTCGGGTGCAATCACCGGGATTTTCACCCTTGATGTCGGCAATGCCGAGGAGGATCAGATCCTGATCACGCTCTCGGCGGTCAAGCCCGAAGGGACGGATGGCTGGAAACTCGCGGGCCAGACCGGCGAGGATCAGGCGATCCCGATTGGCAATCTGATCGAGGCGATCACCCATGAGTTCGACACCAGCGTGGAGCTGCCCGAGTTCTTGGCGGATATGGTGGTCGAAAATCTGGATCTGACCTTTGATACGGCCCAGAAAGCGTTCCACTTCGGCACCGAGATCCAGATGCCGTTCAGCGATGACGTCGTGCTGACCCTGACGGTCTCATTGGATGTGCAGCCGAAGGCGCAGGGCACGGGCTATGAGACCACTTTCCGCGGCACGATCCAGATCGCGCAGTATCAGTTCGACATCGTCTTCGATGCCAAGACCGCGCAAAGCGACACGCTGATCGCCACCTATCAACCCGCCAGCGGATCGCGCCAGTCGGTGACGCTCAAGGAGCTGTTGGCCGGGATTTCCGAAAGTCTTGCGCAAGACATTCCGGTCAATATCGAGATCGACCTGAAGGATGTGAAATTCGTCTTCTACAAGGACAAGACCAACAATCGCATGGCCTTTGGGCTGGATGTGGGCATCCCGATCGATCTTTCCGACATCCCGATCGTGGGCAGCCGATTGCCGCCTGAACTGACGCTGGCGATCACCAATCTGCAAGGCGTCTACGCGACCAAAGCCTTTGCGCAAAGCGATATCGCCGGGGTCAATGGGCTATTGCCCAGCGGCGTTGTGCCCTTCCCCAAAGAAGGGTTAGGTCAGGGCGTGAACCTTGCCGCGGACGTCCGCATCGGCGATTGGACCGAACGGTTCCAGCTTGCAGGCGCGCCGAGTTCAAAGACCCAGCCGAGCCCGACTGCCGCGCGCATGGCATCGAGCACGGCCTTGACCCCCAGCGCCGCCCCGCAAGCCGCCGCCCCCGCTGCGGGCGATGACAGTTATATGTGGCTCAATATCAACAAGCAGATCGGCATTTTCCAGTTTGACCGGATCGGCGCGGGCTATTCCGACAATCTGCTCAGCCTTGCGCTGGATGCCGGGATCACGCTGGGACCGCTCAGCTTTTCCATGCTGGGTCTCTCGGTTGGCTCGCCGATGGATAAATTCGCGCCGGAATTCGGGCTCAACGGGTTGGGCCTCAGCTTCAACCAACCGCCGATCAACCTGTCGGGCGGATTCATGAAGGTCAAGGACGCAACTGGCACGTCCTATTACGGGCAGGTCGTGGCCGAGATCGCGCAGATCGGGTTTTCCGCCTTGGGCGGCTGGAGCCCCGATGCCGATCCAGCCTCGTTCTTCCTCTATGCCAATATCGATATCCCGATGGGCGGACCGCCCTATCTGCAGCTCAAGGCATTGGCGGGCGGGATCGGGATCAATCGCAGCCTGCTGCTGCCCACGATCGAAGAGCTGCCGGGCTATATCTTGCTGCCCAACAACGCCCCGCCCGCGCCCGGCACGCCGCAAAGCACCGTGGCGACCGTCCTGCCCCAGCTTGAGAAATATCTGGTCAATCAGCCGGGCCAATATTGGGTGGCCGCCGGAATTGCCTTCTCGTCTTTCGAGATGATCGAGGCCTTCGCCTTGGTCACCGTCTCCTTCGGGGTCGATTTCCAGCTGGGCATTCTCGGTTCGCTCTCGGCCACCGTTCCCGCACAAGGCGAAGAGGCCATCGCCTATATCGAGGTCGATATGGTCGCGAGTTTCGCCCCCGCAAGCGGCCTGCTGTCGGTCGAGGGCGCGGTCTCGCCGCGCTCCTTCGTGTTCGGCGGCTTTGTGAAAATTCAGGGCGGCTTTGCCTTCCGGATCTGGTTTGCCAAGGAGAATGCGGGCGATTTTGTCGCAAGCGTGGGGGGCTATTACCCCTCCTTCGACAAGCCCGCCCATTACCCCACCGTGCCGCGCCTCAAGATCGGCTATGCGCTGGGACCGCTCAGCGTGAGCGGGACCGCCTATTTTGCGCTCACCCCCGCGCTGCTGATGGCAGGCATAAAGATGAACGCGGTGTTCGAGGCCGGCCCGATCAAGGCATGGTTCGATGCGGGCTTCGATATTCTGATCGCCTGGCAGCCTTTCCAATATCAGGCGGGCACCTATGTCTCGATCGGGGTGGCGGTCGATATCGGGCTCTTCACGCTCAAGCTGCAGGCCGGGGCGGATCTGCTGATCTGGGGACCGGAATTTGGCGGCAAGGCCGATGTGGATCTCGACGTCGTCTCGTTCTCCATCGCCTTTGGCGCGGCCCCGAGCCCAGCCCAGCCGGTGGGCTGGTCGAACTTCCGCGACAGTTTCTTGCCGCCCGACAGCCCCGCCCCAAAGGCCAAGGCCATCCCCGCGCCCCAGACCGCACTGATGCGCGCCACGCCTGCGCTTGAGGCCCAAGAGGCGCCGCAAACCGCAGAGGATCCGGGCATCACCAATATCTTGAAGATCATGACCAAAACCGGGCTCGTGAGCACCGCTATGCCCGGCTATGACGCGATCATCTCGCCCACGGCATTCTCTATCGAGATCACCTCGACCATGCCCGCCAACTCGCTCAGCTGGGCCATGACCGGTGGTGAGATCGCCTTGCAAAACACCGTAGCCGATTGGAGCACCGCCGCCCCGGTCGCAGGCACGCCCTTCCTGACACTGCCCAAAGGCACCGCGACCTTCAGCGACACGCAGGTCTGGAACCCCGTTTTGGATGTCGCGCCGATGGGCAAGACAGGGATCACTTCGGCTATGAAGATCGCGGTGCTCAAGCATCTCGACAGCGATGCCGCCGGAGAGTTTTCCGATGCGATCACCGATCTGCAAGTGGCCCCGATGCTGATGGCCTCGAGCACCGCGCTGTGGAAGCTGCAAGATGTCGCGAACGACCCGAACCTGCCTGCGCTGCTGGAGCAGACGCTGGTCGGGCTGTCTCTCACCCCGGTGCCGCGCGCGCCCACAAGGGTCAGCGATGTGCCGCTGATCGAACTGCTGTTCACCCAAGGCAACAATACGGGCTTCTACCCGGCCTCGGCACAGGTGGTGCCGGGCTATCAGATCAGCACTCAGAACACGCCACCACAGGATCTGACGATCCAACTGAGCGGCACTCATCAGGCCGATCTGACCAATACCGACTACCATCTCGAAGCCTTGGTGGATCCGTGGGTGGCAAGCCAACGCAGCGATATCGCAACCGCGCTGAGAGAGGCCGGGTTTGGCACCTATGACGCCGCTCAGATCGATCTCACCACAATGGCCACGCGCAAGGCGCTGACAGACTGGCCCGTCGTGCGCCAGCTTGGCGCGTAAGGGAGAGCCCAAAATGACACAAGCCATCGCCACGCAAGAGACGCTTTTGGACATGGATGTCACCTTCATCCAGAACGACATTCCGGGGTTCGAGGCGGGGATCTATCGGCTTTCCCTGTCGCAAGAGCTGAGCGATGACACGGGGGCCACGATCAACGACGCCCCGATCGAGCTGACCTATGATTTCGCGGTCAGCGGCGACCGCTTCGCCTTTGCCCAGCCCGATCAGTCTGTGTTCGCGGTCTTTCCGCCCGATAACAGCAGCGGGGAATATGACGCGGTCTTTCCCCATGCGGTCTTTCCCCAATCGAACCTGCCTTGGCTGCGCAGTCCGACAAAAACGCATGCGGAGCCCGATGCCTTGGGCGATATTCCAACATGGCTTTGGGTGATGTTGCTCGATGAGGGCGATGTCGCCGAAAGCGCCGCGCTTGAGCCCAAGGCGGGCGTGATCGGCGATCTTTTCCCGCAATCGGTCTATGACAAGAGCACGCTTGGCACGGGAGAGTCCTATTTCTCGGATGGCGGGGATCTGTCCGATCTGGAACCGGGCCAGACGATGGAGAGCGCGATCCAATATATCGACGTGCCGCTGTCGCTGTTCTGGGAGCTTGCACCCACCCTGCCCGATCTGGCCCTGATGGCGCATGTGCGCGAAGTCAGCCTGATCGAGAAGCCGACCATCGCGAAAATCAGCGATCAGGGCGTGGCCTTGGGAAAATTCTCGATCGCGTTTGGCAATCGCCTGCCGCAAAACTCTGCAAATAGCCGCTGCTATCTGGTCTCTCTGGAAGGGCTCGAAGACTACCTGCCTACCTCGGAGGACGGCGGCGCGCCCACATCGCACCAAGACGGAGCGCAGCTTCTGCGCCTCGCGGTGCTGCGCCATTGGCGCTTTCGCTCGACCGGGCAGCCTGCGGGTTTTGTCAACGCGCTGCTCGATCTCAATGCGGGCACACAGAATGCATCGGGCGAAAAGCGCACCGTGCTGCAACTGCCCTATGAAGGCTCCAACCCGACGCTCAAGGCCGGGTTCGAGATGGGCTATGTCCCGCTCGACACCCAGATGCGCACGGGCGAGAAAACCCTGTCTTGGTATCGCGGCCCGCTCGCACCCTATGCGACCCAAGTCGCGCCGCCTGATTTGCCCCTGAGTTCGGCCGATGCCGGGCTGATCTTTGATCCGACCTCGGGCATGTTCGATATGTCCTATGCCTCGGCCTGGACCATCGGACGGCTGATCGCGCTGCAAGACCAGAGCTTCTCCGTGCCGCTCTATGTCTGGAAACGCGATATCCATCACCAGTTGCTGGCCAGCGTCTCGGGCGACATTCTCGCCGCGCATCTGGCGGATCTCGCTCCGGTGGCCCTGCCCCAAGCGCTCGCCACCCGGCTTGGACTGCCAGCGACCCGAAATGCAGCCGCTCAATTGAGCGCGACCTCCGAGGCTCCGCTCAACGCCACACGCAGCTTCAACGCGGCGCATCACCTGATGATCCACGCGCTTGCCGGAAGGAAATGACATGACATACCGGCTTCAATCCCGCCCCCGCTATCTGACGCAGGTCGCAGCCGCTCTGGATCAGACGCAATTGCGGCTTTCGGCCTCGTTTATGCACGTACCGCTGCCTGCCCCGCTCGAAGACTGGCTTGCGCGCCTGCGGCTGCTTAAGGGGGTACCGTTCTCCTATCTGGTGCCCGATGAGGCCATGCTGCCACCGGAATCCATCCGCTTTTTCACGCTGGATCGCGGCTGGATCGAGACGCTGGCAGATGGCGCGCTGAGCATTGGACGCACCTTGGGCAGCCAGCCTGACCTTGCGCTATCCTCGCTTGAGGCCGCAGCCCAAGCGCATGCCGCCCCGCGCGCGCAAAGCGCCACCCCCCGCATGCGCGCGCGGGCTTTGGGACGAGAGCCGGCCCCCGCGCCCAGCGGCCCGATCACCGGGTTCCTGCTGCGCTCAAGGCTCGTGTCGAACACCCCCGGCATGGGCGTGTCGGTCTATCCCAAGGGCCACACCCCCGCCGATCACGATGCCGATCCGAGTGTCGAGATCAAGCTGCTCGACATCCTGCGCTACGAGACATTGGGAGCCAAATCCGACGTGCTGATCTGCCTGATCGCGGGGGATGGCTACCGGGTCGATATTCACCAGCCGCCCGAGCAGCTGCATTACGGCATCGACAGTTTCGAGACCGCCTCGGGCGGTACAGTTCATGCCGAAAAGAAACTGCACACCTTCACCAAATCCACCACCACGACGCCGCAGGGCACAAGCACGGTCAAGATCACTCTGAACCCCGACACGGTTCCGGTCGATATCAGCGCCGCGTTCCGGTCCAATGGCAGGCGGGTGGCCAAGATGAGCACGCTCTCGGACACGCTGGCGCGCGCCAACACGTTGGAGGCGCTCGACGCCGCCGAAATGGGGTTCGAGATGACCCAAGGCGTCGGCATGGTTTCATTCTTCAAGGGGGGCAGCCAATGACCCAAGCGATCCTTCCGATGAACCTGCGCGCGCTGCGGGTGAATGCCAATGACGCGCAGGTTCTGACCAGCCGTTTCAAGGGGCGTGTCGCGCAGTTCGAAATGATGCCCTATAGCGCCACGGCCACCCGCCCCAGCACCGGCACAGCCATCGTGCAGCCGCTGGAAAGCTCGGCCAGCCCCATCGTCTCGCTCAAGCCGGGGCTGCACCTGCATTGGGAATTGCCCGATGCCTATAAGCGCGGCGTGCAAGGCCCCGAGGGCGGCACTCCGGTCTTTCCGCACGCGCCCAACACTTGGCTCGTGGTGCGCTATCTGCAACGCTATGACGAGACGACGCAAAGCTACGGTCCGGTCGAGACCCAAAGCTGGATCGTCGAGAGCGACTATATCGCCGGCGATCTGCAACTGGACGCGACCGGGATCACCCGCCCCGCGATCAGCGTGCCCCTGCCCGATCAGCCCGCAGCGGGTGAGCAGCCCTACCGGTTCATGGGACGCGTCGTGCCCTATGAGGCGTGGACAGGCCCCGGCCCCAGTTCAGACTATCTCAGCGGCTATGCCCCCCATTACCTGACTTCGGTCGGTTTCGTGGGGCCGTCCTTTGCGTCATATTACCCCGAGTGCAATTCGGTCTTCGGGTTTTGGGATCACTTCGCCGATCTGCCCGATATCTATGCCGCGATCCAATCCAACAGCGCGCTGCAATTCCGTGTCTCCTATCACGTGACAGGCTGGGTCCGTGACGCGCAAAACGATCTCTTTGCCGATTTCCCGGACCGCGTTCGCACGACCTATAACGCGGCCGTCGCAGCCGCAGCGGAGCAGAAAGTGCCCCCCAGCCAGACCCCGGCGCAGGCCTTGGTGCAGCTCGCGCAGCAGGACTTCCGGCTGGGTTTCAATGCCAAGGATATCGCCTACACGCTCAATCCCGACAAGACGCTGGCCACGCTGGATGCACCCGATCAGGGCCTGTGCTCGGGCGTGATGCAGGAAATCGTCTGGAATATGGAGCAAAACCCGGGCGAGACCTATTTCCTCAACAATCCCGAAGGCCAGCAGCCCAACGCATTATGGAGCGACAATGAAATCCGCCTCGCAGTCGGAAATACCACCGTCGAGGGGCTGTCGGCGCTGATCAAGGGCGATCTGGCCCCGGACGGCGCGGGCGCGGACCAGCTTGCCTCGATCGAGATGTTGCTCGACGCGCTTCAACTGGGGCTGCTGCATGATCTCGAAGGGGCGGGCAACAGCCTGATGGTGGTCGATGAGGCGCTGCATTCGCGTGGCTTTGCCAAGCAATTCGGCGGCTATGTCTGGAGCCTCGTGCCGACGGGGCGCGCGGCCAAAGATGACGGCACAGAGGTCAGTTTGCCGCTGCCGCTGGCCGAGCTTTTGCACAATCTCAACGCAGCCCAGAAAACCTATGATCAAGGCCGCGCCGAGCTGGATACGCTCCGCAAGCAGCTTTTCATGGACTGGCTGCGCTATATCTCGGCCTATATCGATCCGGCCCAAGGCGGGCTGCAAATTCCGATCAATGATCTGGCGAGTTTTCTCGACAACAACTCCCCCAATAGCGAGCTGGGATATGTCGTGACCCGTGGGCATGAGATCGGGATGCAAAGCTATGTGCTCGATCCGGTCAGCGGTGAGATTACCGGGCTGAACCCGCCGCCCTCCGCGCCAAATTCCGCGCAGATCCCCTCTCAGGCGGACGCGGTCTTCGCTGCGTGGCAGGCCGTGCGCGCGGCGCTGCCAGATGCCGGGAACTGGCTCTTGCAGGCCACACCCGCCCCGGCGTTCTGGGAGCCGACCGATCCGGTGCTCGTGATGGAGGGCGACCGGATCGAGCCGGTGCGCCGAAATGGCACGGCCAGTTTCACCCCCGCACGGCTGAGCGCCGAGCTGATCACGCAACTCACGATCGAAGACGCCACCGAGACCCGGACGCTGGAGGCCGCCACCATTACCGGGCCACCCGCGCTGAGCGCGGTCACACCGCTGGCCGATCCGCTGCGCGCGATTTTGGCCGAAAGCTGCCTGTTCATCCCGATGCTGGCGGGCAATGTGGCCCAAGCGGCCATCCCCCCCAGCCAGAGCGCGGAGGATGCGACGCAATTTTCCCAAGCGCTCAATCAGGCGCAGGGTGGGCTCAGCCCGCTCGATCCGGGCCCCGCAGCGGCGGCCGGCAACCTCTATGACCGGCTGCATGCCACGGGTGCGGGCCCGCTCGAAAACCCCACGCAACCGGTCACCGCGCCGCTTGCGCTGACCTTTGGCTTTACCAACGCGACCCAGACCGGCTGGACCCCTTACGGCACCGCGCTGACCACGCAGACCGCGCTCACCGAGTTCAGCGCCACCCGCTTTGATCCCTTCCTGCCGGTCTTCTTGCTCTGGCAGGCGCAGCTTGATCCGCTCGCCCGAGACCCGGCGTCGAACTACACGCCCGACAGTCTGACGCGCCATTTCAGCCTCGACCCCGATGCAATCGACTATATCTACGCGCCCGACGAGAGCTTCACCACGGGCACGGCGGTGCGCTATGGCGGCTCTGTTACCTTGTCGCGCCAACCCACGCGCAGCCTCACCGCCCAGATCGATCAATATGAAAAGCTCTATCCCCATGACGCGGTCGATGACGCGCTCAATCATGCGCGCGCAGTCTTCGAGCAGGCCCAGATCATGTCGCAGGGGATCGGCGGGTTCGGGCAAGAGCAGCTGTTGCGCAGCGCCATCGCCCGTGTCCCGGTCGAGGATCTGATCAAGGGCGGGCGCGATGCGATCACCGCGCAGATCGACGCCGCCGCGCGCAGCCTGCCCTATGACAACTGGTATAATTTCGCCTTCAACGGGGTCTCCCCGATTTCCCAAGGCTTGCTGGCCGAGGATAATTTTGGCCCGTTCCGCGCCGGGTTCTCACGGATCTTCGATCTTGAAATCGTCGACACATTCGGCCAGCGCATGACGCTGCAAACCCGAGACATGCGCCCAGACGGCTCGCAAAATGCGCAACCCGCCTTTCCCTTGGCGCCGGTGCCGGGCGATCAGACCCATCAGGGCAGCCTCTATCTGCCGCCCCGGCTGCTGGCCCCGTCGCGAGTCTGGTTCCAATGGCTATCGGCACGGTTTGACACCAAGGTCAAAGGCATCACCGATGATTTCGTCGAGATGAACAGCCACCCCGCCAGCTCTCCGATCTGCGGGATCGTGCTGCCCAACCATCTTGATGACAGCCTGATGTTCTATCAGCCCGAGGGCGCGTTGATCGGGTCGTTCAGCGTTGAGCATGGTACGCTGGTCTATCGCACCCGCGCGGGCAATGCGGACAACCCCGATGACAGTCTCGCGCAGGATATCGGCCCGCAATCCGGCCCGGCGCTGGTCAATGAGCATCTGTTTGACGTGATGTGGCATATCGACACGATGGGTGCTGGGTTCCTGACCGATATGATGACGGCGATCCGGCGCAGCGAAGGGCTCGTGAACCCGGCAAGCTATGCGCAGAACGTGGCGCTCGGCGTGCTGTTCGGGCAGCCTTTGGTGATCACCCGCGCCGTCGTGGGCATCGAAACGCTGGGCGGGGTGCTGCCGGTCAGTCAAGCCGATACGGTCTCGCATCCGGCCTTCTCGGATGCGGTCACGCAGGGGCGTTACCGCTATTCCGACCGCGAGGAGACCGGCGCCTCCGAGCTGCAATCGGTGGCGCTGCCGATCCGGCTTGGCAATCTTGCGAATATGAATGACGGGATGATCGGGTATTTTCTGGACGGTGCGGGTGGCGCATCGCCCTATGGCACGTTCTACGCCCCAACCGCGCCTGCGGCGGGGAAAAATGGCGTGGTGCCGCCCGCGCCCGACACGCTGGAAGTCACGCTCAACCAAAAGCCGGTGGCGCTGACCTTCCTGATGGATCCGCGCGGTGCGATCCATGCGACGACCGGGATCTTGCCGGTGCAACAGATCGCGATCCCCTCGGATCAATATGCCCAGACATTGCAGCGCTTGCAGGTCACGTTTGAAACCCGTCCGGTGCTGTCCGGCGCGGGAGGGCTGACCCTGCCGCTGCCGCAAGAGGCGGGCTATGATTGGTCTTGGGTCCAGACCAATGCGCCCAGCGTGCCGCTCGGCGCGAATGCAGGCACCGAGACGGCCACGTTCAACTATACGCCGCAAAGCCTGCGCGAAGGCTGGACCCGGCTGCAGCGCGCGCCCTCACCGCCCGCCCCGCAAGACCACACTGAGTAAGGAGGGCGCGCCATGTCTCAAACCGATCCAAAAGCCGCCAGTATCGGCGGTGCCGCGACAATCAGCATCACCGTCATCGACACCGCGACCGGCGCGCCCGCGCTGCAATCGGGCGTGACCAGCACGCTCTCGGTCACCTTGACCAATACTGGCGCGGCCATTGCATTGGCAAACGGGGCACAGCCCGCCACGCTGACGCTCTACCTGCCCGAATATATCCCCGCCTCTGCCCTTGCGGCCATGGCGATCTCGCTCGATCAGTGGCAGTTCGAGGTCTCGACCACTCTGGGCGCCTTGATCCTGAGCTATGCGGGAACGGACCCCGGGGAATGGCTCGGCGATCTGGCCTTCGAGATCACCGGCGTGCTCTGTGATGGCCCGGCGAGCGCGGGCAGCTTTCAGGTCAATTTCAGCCATATGCCCGGCGCGCCCGCACAGCTGAGCCAGCCTCTGCCCCTCACCGAAGCGCCACAACCCGGCAATGCCTCGCTCGCGCAGGCGCTACAGGTCTCGTTGGACAATCAGGGCAGCGTCTTTGTCTCGACAGCGCTTGATCCGCTCTCCAACAGCCTGTTTCTCAATATCCGCAACATCGCGGATCAGCCGCTCTATACCGGCACCGGCACCCCGTCAGAGGCGCAGATCACGGTCAGCTTCACCTATGGCGACACATCGGGCGCCTTGGCCCCTGCAGCCACGAACGCGCCCACCACGCCGCCGCTGGGCTCGGCTTGGAACATCACGGGCGAGGTCTATGTCGACCAAACAGAAGGCTGGCGCGTGCTGCCCTCTGAGCCGCAAGACCGCCAGCCCGTCTGGCGCTTGGCCCCTGAAACCGGCAATACCGATCTGATCGGAACTGGTGCGCATTCCAATGTGACCTTTCGCTTTGGCAATATCATCTCTCTCACCGCCGTCGGTCACACCCAGATGACGCTGAGCTTCACCGGATTTCGCAAGAACGATACCACGCTCTATGATTCTCTGGTTTTGACCTTGGGGATCGTGAAACAGGTCGCGCCGCCGACGCGCGGATTGCTGAGTTTCTTTGGCACGCATCCGCCCGTCATCAGTGTCCCCGACGACAAAAGCCCGGTGACGATCCCGCTGCGCTGGTCCATGGGCGGGGTCAATGCGGTGCAGCTTTTTACCAGCTTTCCCGGGATCGCGCCGGTCACAAGAACATACGCAACCCCGCCCAACACGCCCAAACCTTTGGACTATGATGGCGAGAGCGTGATCATCCCCTCGACCTCGCAAAGCGGGCTTGTGACCACGACCTTGCAGGCGCTCGATGCGCAGGGGGCCTTTCTGAACGCATTGCAATTTAGCTGCTATTTGCAGCTGATGGTGTTCGTCGATCCGCGTGACAATAAGACCTATCCGATCAGCTTGTTGAATTCCAAATACTGGATGACGCGGAACCTCGATTACAACGAGAGCGGCTCTTTTGCCTATAACAACATGCAGTCGAATGCCGACACCTATGGGCGGCTTTATACGTCCAGCGCCAGCTCGGTTCTGACACCGCCTGCCGGGTGGCATGTGCCCACCTTGCAAGACTGGCAGGATCTGGTGAACAGCTTTGCCACCCCGCAGGCCGCCTATCAGGCACTGACGGGCACGGGGACCGGGCAACTCGCAGCGCAGCTTGGCGGGAAATACGTGCCCTCAGCCAGCACCTCGCAATTCGCCGATCTATCGGTGCGCGGTTATTATCAGGCTGTGAATGGCGCGACCCCAAGTTTTGTCACCTTCGACGGGACGACGCAGACTGTGCTCCTTGGTGGCACCCTGCCCGCCGATGCAGCCCTCTCGGTGCGCTATGTGAAGGATACCTGAGCCGCATAAAGGTCGACCCGGACTATCTGACGCGGCAGGGCATTCCCGGCGATCCGCGCGACTTGCTGGCGCATGCCTGCCTGCGCAGACGGTGTCCGGGTGGAGCTATTACCGAATGGAGCTTTGAAAAACTGAGGAAAACCTGACGGTCGATCCGACCGGCGTCATTGTAGATCAGATCGTTAAAGTTGCGAATGTCTTGACGCAGCGCTGCATCCGGCCCGCCGCGTCATCCTCTGAGCCGGTGATGCAAGATGATCGGCACTGCCAGCTCTTCTTCATCAGTCAGATGGCGTTTCAAGAGCGCCTCGATGGTCGCGACCGTATCATACACCTGTCCGGCTTCGTCACGGGCCTGCGCCTCATCGAGCGCAGAGAGCTTGATCAGCCAGTTTGCACTGCGGGTGAAGTCATCCAGCACGCGGTCCAGATCGGCGTGGTCCTGCTCCGGCACAGCAAGCCCCCCTCAAATCGCGGATCTGCCTCCCCACATGTCCATTTGGTGATGTCGCGCGGCGCAGGGCCCGAATGGCTGTCATGCCTGCAGGCACGGGCCAGAGCTTCCGTCACGTCCACGATGGCAACGTAAAACCGCGCGCGCTTTTGCGCACCGTTCTGCCCTTCCAGCCGCTTGCGCAACTCGGGCTTTTGCGTGGCCACGCCAGCGGGCCAATCGTGGGAATTTTCCATGCAGGTGGCGATGACGAGGCCAGTTTGGGTTATGCCGAAGAGCCCTTTGCCAATCTCGCGCGATCATGCGGGGCGCTGTAGTCGATCACCGGGCCTATGGGCACGATCCGGGTCGGGTTCACCGTTTCATGGCTGCCGTAATAATGCTTCTTGATATAGGGAATATCGACCGTCTCCGCGATGCCGGGGGTCTGATAGAGGTCACGCACATAGCCTGAGAGGTTCGGGTAATCGGCCATCCGGCGCAGGTTGCATTTGAAATGTCCGACATAGACCGGATCGAACCGTACAAGCGTGGTCCAGAGCCGCCAATCCGCCTCTGTCTGGTGATCGCCCAGCAGATAGCGCTGCGTACCCAGTCGCTCCTCCAGCCAATCGAGGGTCTCGAAGAGCGGCACGACCGCCTCTTCATAGGCGGCTTGCGTTGTCGCGAACCCGGCTTTGTAGACGCCGTTATTGACGGTGTCATAGATGCGGGCGTTCAGGGCGTCGATCTCGACCCGATCCGCCGCCGGATAATAGTCCCCCGCAATTGCGCCCACGCCGTCAAAGGCTGCATTGAACATGCGGATGATATCGGCCGATTCATTCGAAACGATGGTGTTTTGATGTTTGTCCCAAAGCACAGGCACCGTTACGCGCCCCGAAAAATCGGACTTGGCAGCCGTATAGACCTGATGCAGAAAATCGGCGTTCAGGATCGCATCGGGCGTGGAGCCATCCCCCGGCGCAAAGGTCCAGCCATCCGACCCCATGAACCAATGGACGATCGAGAGCGGGATCATCTCCTGCAAGCCTTTGAGCGTGCGGAAGACCATGGTCCGATGCGCCCATGGGCAGGCGAGCGAGACATAGAGGTGATACCGATCCGGCTCGGCCTTGAACCCACCGGTGCCCGACGGCCCCGCGGCCCCATCCGCGGTGACCCAATTGCGAAAGGCAGAGGGTTTGCGCACAAAGCGCCCGTCGGTGGATTTGGTATCATACCATTTATCGACCCATTGGCCGTTCTGAAGCAGTCCCATGTCAGGTCTCCATTCCGCGCATCCGGGGACTTGTTCCCAATTGCGCTGTCGGGTCGTTAAGCGTCGAGGTCTCTCCGCCGAACCTCTCGCGTCTTCGCCCGGTCTTCAAGCCCCAGGACCCTCAGCCCCCTCCGTCGCGGGCCGCGCGTTCGACCACAAGCGGATCATATTCGGGCGCGCTCACACGGCGGCGGTCCTTTTCGACCTCGGTCAGCGGCTGTGCCGGGGCGAGCTTGGTTTTGGCATCGACCGCAAGCTGGCGGTAGACATCCGTGCCGCGCGATTTCCAGTCGATTTCCTGATCGGTCAATGCGCGCAAAACCTTTGCCGGAGACCCGACCGCCATGACATTCGCCGGGATCTCCATCCCTGCGCGCACGAAGGAGGCAGCGCCAAGAATGCTGTTCTCGCCGATCCGCGCCTCATCCATCACCACGGCGTTCATGCCGACCAGAGCGTTGCGCCCGATATGGCAGCCATGCAGCACCGCGCCATGGCCGATATGACCGCGTTCCTCGACCACGACATCCTTGCCCGGGAACGCATGGACGACGCATGTTTCCTGCACATTCGAGCCCGGCTCCAGCGTGATCCGCCCGAAATCACCGCGCAAAACCGCGCCGGGGCCGACATAACAGCCGGCCCCCACGATCACGTCCCCGATCAGCGTGGCGTCAGGATGCACAAAGGCCGAGGGCGCCACGACCGGAACCACCCCGTCCCAAGACCAGATCGCCATGCTCAACCCTCCTGTGGGAGCGGCCAGCTTTTGGCCACCATCGTCAGCACGTCATATTCCGCGACCACCTCGCCGCGCTGGTTGGTCACGCGGCAATCCCAGCGCACCTCGCCATAGACCGTGCCCTCGCGCGGGTTGATCTGCTTGCAGGTCAGTTGCACCTGCAGGCTGTCGCCGAAATAGACCGGGGTCAGGAAGCGCAGGTTATCCACGCCGTAATTGGCCAGCACCGGGCCGGGATCGGGCTGCACGAAGAGCCCTGCGGCAAAGGATGCGATCAGATAGCCATGCGCCACGCGATCCTCAAAGAACGGGTTCGCCTTGGCCGCCGCGCTGTCCATATGAGCATAGAACGTATCGCCGGTGAAATGGGCGAAATGCTCCACATCGTCTTCGGTGATCACACGGCTTTCGGTGACAAGCTGATCTCCGATGCGGAGTTCTGCCAGCGATTTGCGGAACGGGTGCGTGCCTTGATGCGCCGGGGCGCCCGCAACCCATTGGCCGGTGACCGAGGACAAAAGCCGCGGCGTGCCCTGCACCGCCGTGCGCATCATGAAATGCTTCACGCCGCGCATACCGCCCATTTCCTCGCCGCCGCCCGCGCGGCCCGGTCCGCCATGCACCAGCGGCGCCAGCGGCGCCCCGTGGCCGGTCGAGCTTTTGGCGCTGTCGCGGTTGCCCAGCATCACCCGCCCGTGGAAGGGCGCGACGCCCAGAACCAGTTGAGCCGCGACATCCGTATCGTTGGTGAAGACCGACGAGACCAGCGACCCCTTGCCCTTCATCGCAAGAGCAATCGCCTGATCGAGCCCGTCATAGCCCATCACCGTCGCGACCGGGCCAAACGCCTCGACCTCATGCGGGGCGTGGGCGTTCATCGGATCGGTGCAGCGCAGCAGAACCGGGTTCAGGAAAGCGCCCTTTTCGGCATCGCCGGAAATCACCTCGACCTTGTCCGGATCGCCAAAGACGATTTCGGCCTCGCGGGCGATCTCGGCGATCTTCTCGCGCACGCCGTCACGGTCTCCCAATGAGGCCAGCGCGCCCAACCGCGTGTCCGCTGCATCCGGCAGGCCCGCCGGGGTTTTCGCCAGCCGCGCCGAGAGCGCCGCAATCACGTCGGCCTCCACCGCCTTGGGCACGATGATGCGGCGGATCGCGGTGCATTTCTGCCCCGCCTTGGCGGTCATCTCGCGATGCACTTCCTTGATAAACAGATCGAATTCCGGCGTGTCCGGCCCCGCATCAGGGCCAAGGATCGCGGCGTTCAGACTGTCGGCCTCCATCGTGAAGCGCACGGAATTGGCGATGATCGCGGGGTGCGATTTCAGCTTGCGGCCTGTCGTGGCGGAGCCCGTGAAGGTGACCACGTCCTGCCCGGTGACGTGATCGAGCATATCGCCCACGCCGCCGCAGACAATCTGCAACGCACCATCGGGCAAGATCCCCATCTCGAGGATGCGCCGCACCACCAGCTCGGTCACATAGGCGGTCGAGGAAGCCGGTTTGACGAGACAGGGCATCCCGGCGATCAGCGCGGGCGCGATCTTTTCCAGCATCCCCCAGACCGGGAAGTTGAAGGCGTTGATATGGATCGCCACGCCGCGCATCGGCACGAGAATGTGCTGCGCGACGAAACTGCCATCGCGCGAGAGCGTCTCGACCGCGCCTTCGGGGATCACCTTGGCATTGGGCAGCTCGCGCCGCGCCTGCGAGGCAAAGGTCAAAAGCGTGCCGATCCCGCCATCGATATCGGGCCAAGCGTCTTTCGGCGTGGCCCCGGTGGCAAGGCTCTCGGCGTGGAATTCGTCCTTCATCTCCATCAGCTTGAGGCCGATCGCTTTCAGCATCAGGGCGCGTTCATGCACCGTGTGCGCGCGCAGACCCGCGCCGCCGACCTCACGGCCCCATGCCAAAGCCGCTGCGAAATCGAGCCCGTCCGAGCCGATATAGGCATGCACCTCTCCGGTCGCGGCATTGGCGAGCGGCTTGCCCTCGCCTGCCCCGGCGCGCCAAGCGCCTTGCACATAGCTCTCGAGGCGGCGCGCGGTGCGTCCAGTATCCAGCATCTGCTCGTCCTTTCCGTTCAGTACAAACCGAGCGCGCAGAGCGTCTGCTCCGCCTCGGCGCGCCACGCATTGCGCAGCGTTTCGTTATCCGTGAGCCGCAGCCCCATCGTCTTGAGCCGGTCAAAGCGGTCTGATTGCGCGGGGCCAAAGGTCTCGGCCACGCGCGGCATCCAATAGGCGACCGATGCCTTGGCCGCGTCGCTTGCGCCGATCCACTCCAGCCCCTCGATCCCCAGCTCCATGTGGCGCTTCTCGCGCGGGAGCACATCGCGCAGCACATCGGCGAGCGGCTGGTAGGAACAATGGGCCAGCTCGCCCACCGCATGCTGCGTCGCAAGCCCCATCAGGACATTCATCACCACCGCATCGGTCCAGCCGGTCAGCGGGTAATGAAAGACCGAAAGCCGCATATCGCCGCCGTGGCGCTTGACCTCCAGCGTGCTGTCGCGGGGCTCGCGCGCGGCCCAGTCATGGGCGCGCTCATAGAGCGCCTTATCGGTGCCAAACCCCTCCATCAGATCCAGCACGCGCTCGGCATGATCGGCCTTTTCCAGCGTGATGCGGCTGGCCGCGATCCGGGACTTGATGCCCGGCGCCCAGTTGATCGCCGCAGCAAAACCTGCAGATCCCGCAAGCTCGCTATCGACGAAGGAAGACATCAGCCGCAACAACTCACCCCGGTAGCGCGGAGGCACGTTCTCGGGCGAGGTCAGCTTGCCGCCCTGAGCGAGGTAATCACTCAGGGTCATGGTATCGAAATCATTCGTCATAGCTGAGCACCACCTTGTCAGAGAGCGGGATGCATTGGCACGAAAGAACATAGCCCGCGCGCACCTCGTAATCCTCAAGCGCGTGGTTGATCTCCATCTCGACCTCGCCCTCCAGAACCTTGGCGCGGCAGGTCGAACAGACCCCAGCCTTGCACGAATAGGGCGCATCCATGTGGTTCTCGATGGCCGCATCCAGCAAAACGGTGCCGTCTTTCGGCATCTTGAAGCTGCGCGTCGCACCATCGAGCGTGACCGACACCTCGCAGGTATTGCCTGCCGCCGCCGCCTGTTTGGAGACCACCCGTTTCTTGGCGCGACCCGGTTGCGAGGAGGCGAACAGCTCGAACTTGATCTGCGCATCGGTCAGCCCGGCTTGGCGCAGGCTCTCGGCGATGGTCAGCATCATCGGCTCTGGCCCGCAGATAAAGGCCGTGTCGACGGCCTCGGCATCGATCCAGAGACGGAACAGCATCTCCATTTTTTCGGCATCGATGCGCCCGGTGAAGAGGTCAATCTCCTGCCCCTCGCGCTCAAGGATATGGACCACCGAGAACCGCCCGAGATAGGTGTTCTTCAGATCCTCCAGCTCTTCGCGGAACATGATCGAGCCGACCTGACGATTGGCATAGACCAGCGTGAACGTGGCATTTGGCTCGCGTGCCAGCGTCGTCTTGATGATCGAGAGCAACGGCGTGATGCCCGAGCCGCCCGCAAAGCCGAGATAGGTTTTGGCGCTGGACGGGTCGATCTGGGTGAAGAAGCGGCCCTGCGGCACCATCGCCTCCAGCGTGTCGCCGGGCTTGAGCTCTTCATTGGCCCAGGTCGAGAAGGCACCGCCCTCGACGCGCTTGATGCCGACCTTCAGGCAGTTCTCATCTTTGCCCGCGCAGATCGAATAGGAGCGGCGCAGCTCCTCGCCATCGAAGTCACGCCGGAAGGTCAGATACTGGCCTTGGGTGAAGTCGAAATTCGCCGCATCCTCGTCCTGCGGCTTGAGCGTGAGCACGACAGCATCGCGGGTCTCACGGCGAATGTCGGTCACTTCGAGGGAATGAAAACGGGGCATGTCGGACCTCCTCCTGTCTGGACAGGGACGTAATCGGGGGCGGTGCCCGGCGGGGCACCGATGAATTCAGTGGCACTTGAAGTAATCGAAGGGCTCAAGGCAGGCGCGGCAGCGGTAGCTGGCTTTGCAGGGCGTCGAGCCGAACTGGCTGACCCGCTCGGTATCGCTCGACCCGCAGCGCGGACAGGCGATCACGAGGTTCGAGCGCCCCGACAGCCGGGCCGCGCGGCTCGCGGTCATGCCATCCGAGGCGGTGCCATCCACGGGCGGCGCGATGCCATAGGCTCGCAACTTGTCGCGCGCCGCCTCGGTCACCCAATCGGTGGTCCAGGGCGGCGAGAGGCGACGTTCCAGCCGCAGATCCGCGATGCCCTTGCCGCGCAAATGGGTCTCGATCATCAGGTCGATGACGCCCGTGGCGGGACAGCCGGAATAGGTGGGCGTCACCGCCACTACCAACGTGTCCCCGTCCCAGCGCACCTCGCGCACGATGCCAAGATCCGTGACAGAGACCACGGGGATCTCAGGGTCAGGCACTTCGCCCAGCCACGCCCAGACCTCATCGACCGATGGCAGAACCGTTGCCATGACGATTACCAGCTCGCGCCGGGATAGGCGCGCTGCAAGAACTGCATCTCGGCCAGGATATAGCCCAGATGCTCGGTATGGCGCCCCTGCTTGCCGCCCTTTTGCGCGGCGAAATCGCGGTCGGGCTGGCTCAAAGTCGCCTCGCTCAGAACCTGCGCGACCGTGCGCTGCCAAAGCGGCAGCAGCTCGGACAGCTCAGGCGCGATCCCGGCCTTGGCCACCGCCTCATCCACACCGTCGGCTGCAAACATCTCGCCCGTATAGGGCCAGACCTTGTCGAGCGCCGCCTGCATCCGGGCATGGCTTTCCTCGGTGCCATCGCCCAGCCGCACCACGAGATCGGAGGACCGCTCGAGATGGTAGGAGACTTCCTTGAGCGCCTTGGCTGCGATCTCGGCCACGCGCGGACTCGACGACCGGCACAGCGCCGTCAGCAATTCAAAATGGAACGCGTCGAACAGGAACTGGCGCATCAGCGTCACCGCCAGATCGCCGTTGGGCAGCTCCAGCAGCTTGAGATTGCGGAACTTCATCGCGTCGCGCAGATAGGCCAGATCATCGGCACTGCGCCCCGCATCCTCAACCTCGGCCGCCAATCCCAGCCACATCTGTGTCTGGCCGATCAGATCAAGCGCGGTATTGGCCTGCGCGATATCCTCTTCAAGCGCCGGGCCATGGCCGCACCATTCCGAGATGCGGTGACCAAGGATCAGCGAATTGTCCCCCATCCGGCAGAGCCAATCGAAGAAAGCGGGTTTCAGCGCCACGTCGGCGAGATGCGGATCGTGGGCTTGCTCGGCTGCGGCGCGCTGAGCCAGCGCGGCGGCATCGGGCATTGCGGCATCGGGAAGCGACGGCATCACATATGCCCCACTTCATCGGGAATGTCGAAGAAGGTCGGGTGGCGATAGACCTTGCTCTCTGCGGGGTCAAACATCGGCCCCTTCTCGGACGGGCTCGACGCGGTGATCGCCGCAGACGGCACGGCCCAGATCGAGACCCCTTCCTTGCGGCGGGTATAGACGTCGCGCGCATTGCGGATCGCCATCTCGGCATCCGGCGCGTGCAAAGAGCCCACATGGCGGTGGTTCAGCCCGTGCTGGCCCCGGATGAAAATCTCCCAGAGCGGCCATTCTTTCTTGGTCATGTCACATCCTCCTCAATGCGCGCTTATTCGGCGGCCATATTCGATGCCGCGCGGCGTGCGGCGGCCTTGTCGGCATAGGCGGTCAGCCCCTCGCGGAACCACGCGCCGTTGTCCCAAGCCTCGCGCCGGGCGCCGAGGCGCTCTTCGTTGCACGGGCCATTGCCCTTGATCACCTCGAAGAACTCGGCCCAATCGGGCTCGGCGAAATCGTAGCCGCCCTTTTCCTCGTTCCAGCGCAGCGTCTCATCGGGCACGGTCAGGCCCAGAAATTCGGCCTGCGGCACCGTCTCATCGACGAATTTCTGGCGCAGCTCGTCATTGGTGTTCATCTTGATCTTCCACGCCATCGACTGCGCGGAATGCACCGAATCCTTGTCCGACGGGCCGAACATCATCAGCGCCGGGAACCAAAAGCGGTTGAGCGCATCCTGCGCCATTTCCTTTTGCTCGGGCGTGCCTTGCGCCATCTTCATCATGACCGCGTAGCCCTGCCGCTGGTGAAAGCTCTCTTCCTTGCAGATGCGGATCATCGCGCGGGAATAGGGCCCGTAAGAGGTCCGCTGGAGCGGCACCTGATTCATGATCGCGGCCCCATCGACCAGCCAGCCAACCGCGCCCATATCGGCCCAGGTCAGCGTGGGGTAGTTGAAGATCGACGAGTATTTCATATCGCCCGACAGCAGCTTTTCGGTCAGCTGATCGCGGCTGATGCCCAGCGTCTCGGCGGCGGAATAGAGATAAAGCCCATGGCCCGCCTCGTCCTGAACCTTGGCCAGCAGGATCGCCTTGCGCTCCAGCGTGGGGGCGCGGGTGATCCAGTTGGCCTCGGGCAGCTGCCCCACGATCTCAGAATGGGCGTGCTGGCCGATCTGGCGGATCAGCGTCTTGCGATAGCCCTCGGGCATCCATTCCTTGGGCTCGATCTTTTCATTCCGGTCGACCCGCTCCTGAAAGGCGCGCTCCTCGGGGCTCATCTCCTCCAGAGACTTCATGCCTTCCGATTTAACCATCTGTGCGTACATGTTCGTTCCTCCTGAAGACAGATTAGACCCGCTCGAGGATCATCGCGATCCCCTGCCCCACGCCCACACACATGGTGCAAAGCGCATAGCGTCCGCCGCTGCGATGAAGCTGCCGGGTGGCGGTCAGAACCAGACGCGCGCCCGACATGCCAAGCGGATGGCCCATGGCGATCGCGCCGCCATTGGCGTTCACATGCGGCGCGTCGTCGGGCACGCCCAGCTCGCGCATAACGGCGAGTCCCTGAGCCGCGAAGGCCTCGTTCAGCTCGATGACATCCATCTGATCGAGCGTCAGACCGGCGCGTGCGAGAACCTTTCTTGTGGCAGAGATCGGACCGATGCCCATCACCCTTGGCGCAACACCCGCTGCCGCCATCGCGACGATCCGCGCCTGCGGGGTCAGGCCGTTCTTTTGCGCGGCAGCCTCAGAGGCGATGATTGCCGCCGCCGCCCCGTCATTCACGCCCGAGGCATTGCCCGCGGTCACCGTCAGATCAGCACCGTTCACGCCGCGCAACCGCGCAAGATCGGCAACGCTGGTGCCCGGACGCGGATGCTCATCCGTGTCGATCACCTTCGGCTCGCCCTTACGCTGCGGGATCGTCACGGGGATGATCTCCTCGGCAAAGTGGCCCGCCTTCTGTGCCGCCTCCCAACGCGCTTGCGAGCGGGCCGCGAAAGCGTCCTGATCGGCGCGGCTGATCCCGTAATCCTCGGCCACGTTATCGGCGGTCTCGGGCATCGAATGGGTGCCGAAAGCCTTGTCGAGCTTGGGGTTTTTGAAGCGCCAGCCGATGGTCGTGTCATACATCTCGGCATTGCGGGAAAAGGCCGAAACGGCCTTGGCAACGACGAACGGCGCGCGGCTCATGCTCTCGACACCGCCCGCCAGTAGCAAATCGCCATCGCCTGCCCGGATCGTGCGCGCGGCAAGGCCAATCGCGTCCATCCCCGAGCCGCAAAGCCGATTAACCGTGGTGCCGGGCACTTCGACCGGCAGGCCTGCCAGCAGCCCGGCCATCCGCGCGACATTGCGGTTGTCCTCCCCCGCTTGGTTCGCGCAGCCAAGGATGATGTCATCGACGCCCGCCCAATCGACCGACGCATTGCGCGACAGCAGCGCCGCAAGCGGCAAAGCTGCAAGATCATCCGCGCGCACGGATGACAGCGCGCCGCCGTAGCGACCGATCGGGGTGCGCACCGCGTCACAGATGAATGCCTCGCCCATGCAGAACTCCTCCCTTGCGACTCAGGGTCCGCCATCAAAGACCGACCGTTCGGTCACCGATATAGCACGCAATGCAGCACGTGTTAATAGGAATATTTCTAAAACGTGTAATGTTTCGTTAGAAGCCGATACTCATCCCACGCCGCGATCTCTCGCTTGAGCTGGAAAACTCGCCGCTCCGTCTCGACGTTGTGCGCCAACAAAGCCCCGTCATCATTAAGAAAACTCTGGCCGACGCAGGTATCTGCCAGATCCGAGAGACCCACATAGATCGTCACGAAAAGGCGCCGCGCCTGCTCCGCGGGCCATTCGGGCGGATAGCATTCCAGCGGCAGGCGCGGATCGCCAAGCGCCGCATGACGGTAATCATGAACCAGCCGCAGCCGAAACGCCAAGGCCTCTTCGGGGGAAAGGACCACATCGCCATCAAGACGCTCCTGCAAGCCGCGATGGCGCTCCAGAAACATCTCATAGATCTGCGAAACCTTGTCCAAGCCCCATTTTTCCCACGCCAGTGAGCGCAGATCCCCGCACCCGTCAAGCTGCCTGGCCCGCATCATCACGCCGTCAATCGGCGCAACATCCTCTCTGTTCGGGGCGATAGCGACATTCGGCGAGAGGCGCACCCAAGGGGCGGGCAGATCCGCCTCCTGTGGGGTTTCCGTCAGGCAAAACAGCCAATCCTCGGTGATCGGGGGCGGCAAGAATAACAGGCGCGAGGCCTCGCGAAACTCGTCTCGGGCGGCGTCCGACAGGCGGTAATAGCTTTTGCGCCCGATCCGCATCCCCTCAAGCCGCCCCGCCCCGACAAGCCGCGACACGGCGGTGCGCACAAGGCTTTCGCTTAGGCCGTGCATGGCACAGCATTCGATCAAAGACCCCATCCAGAGCGTGCCGCCGCGCGGCTCTACCACATCGCCGTAAAGCGTCACGAGGAATGCGGGCGCGCGCGGCGCATCCGCCGGTGCCGCTTGGTCAGAAAACTGCCCCAATGCCTTGTTCATCGCGCGCTCCTGAGGGGACCTAAATCTTTGCTGGATATCGCCAGCATAAGCGATCTTCGCAAACATGTCACGCAAAACACATATTTTTGGATAGTTGCGTGCTGCATTGGCAAGGATGCCGAAGATCCCCGCCGCTTGCGCCCTCATGGCTCAGATGCGATGCGCCCGCTCAGTCGCGATGCCCGGAGGCAAACATCGGCCCGCCTTTCCAGCGGGGAAAGCCGTAGCCATGAATTTCGACCAGGTCGATATCGGAGGCGCGATCGGCAATGCCCTCGGCCAGGATCGCGCGCCCCTCATCCGCAAGGGCTCCCACCAGATGCTCTGCGATCTCAGCCTCAGCCATGGGCGCGCCCTTCGAGAGATGCGGGGCAAGCAGCTCGGCCACCTGCTCCGAGGGTCGCGGCGAACGATCGCCTTGGCTGTAATCATACCAGCCACCGCCCGTTTTCTGCCCCTTGCGCCCGGCCCCGACCAGAATATCGCCCAGAGTCTCGGGCACATCCTGTCCAGCCGCGCGCGCGCCCTCGCGTTGCAGATAGGCGATGTCGAGCCCGCCCAAATCCTGCGCCTCAAAAGGCCCCATCCGAAAGCCATATCCGCGCATCGCGGCATCGACATCGGCAATTGGCACACCTGCGCGCAGGAGGGATTCTGCCTCCGAGCGGTAGCGCTTGAGAATGCGGTTGCCGATGAAGCCCTCGCAAATGCCAGCACGAACCGGGACTTTGCTCAGCTGTTTGGCCAGCGCAAAGGCGGTGGCGAGCACCTCGGTCGAGGTCTCGGGCAAGGGCACGATTTCAAGCAGCTTCATGATCTGCGCAGGGCTGAAGAAATGCAGACCGATACAGCGCTCAGCCCCCGGCAGGCCTTCGAAAATCTCGCGCGGATCGATATAGGAGGTGTTCGTGGCCAAGATCGCATCCGGGCGACACTGCGCAACCAGTCGCTCGAACACCTCGCGCTTGACGGAGAGCTTCTCGAAGACCGCCTCGATCACCAGATCACAGTCTGACAGCGCCGCGTAATCGGTGACCCCGGTCACCCCGGCCATCAGCGCATCGCGTGCAGCCTCAGTGAGCTTGCCGCGCTTGATCGCGCCCTCAAAGGTCCGGCGCAGCGTGTCGATCCCGCGCTCGAGCGCGTCCGCGTCGCGCTCGATCAGCACGACCGGCAGCCCGGCATTGCGCAGGGCAGCCGCAATCCCCGCCCCCATCGTGCCGCCGCCGACGACGCCGACCTGTGCCAGCTTGCGCGGCGTCACATCGCGCAGCGCCTCGGGACGGGGGGCGGCGCGCTCGGCAAAAAAGACCGCGCGCAGGGCCGCCGCCTCATCCGAGGCGCGCAGCGCGAGAAAGCTCTCGCGCTCTGCGGCCATGGCCTGTGCGAAAGGCAGCTCGGTTGCGCGGCGGATCGCGGTCAGCGCCTCAAGCGGCGCGCGGTGGCCCGGCTTTGCAGCACGGGTTCGCTGGGCCTCCCAGAACGCCTCACCCATCGTCGAGACCGGACGCGCGGAGATCGGGGCGGGCAGAGCCTTGCTCAGAGCCTCGGTGGCAAAGGCCATCGCGCCCGCTTCCAGATCGCCCTCGATCACGGCATCGATCAGCCCGAGCGCATGCGCTTTGGGCGCAGCCATCGGCTTGCCCGTCGTCACGAGATCCACGGCCACCTCGACCCCTGCGAGACGCGGCGTGCGCACGGTGCCCGACGCGCCCGGGATGATGCCCAGCGTGACCTCTGGCAGCCCGATCTTCGCCTGCGGCGGGGCCACGCGAAACCGGCAGCCCATCGCGATCTCGAACCCGCCGCCCAAAGCGGTCCCGTGGATTGCTGCGATCCAGGGCACGCGCGCGGCTTCGAGATGATCCACCAGATCGGGCAGATGCGGCGGCTCCGGCGTCTGGCCGAACTCGCGCACATCCGCCCCCGCGATGAAGGTGCGACCCTGACAGATCAGGATCGCGGCGCGCAGGTTGGGGTCGGCATCGATCTCTTCGACCGCCTGCCAGAGCGCCTTGCGCACCGCCGCCGAGATCGCATTGACCGGCGGGTTGTCGAGCGTGACGATGGCGATATCGCCCTGCGAGCGGATCGAAACGGGAGTGTTCATATTGGCCTCTTCAAATTCCCAGATAGGCTTCACGGATGCGCGGATCCGCAATCAACTCGGCGGCGGGGCCGGTCATCGAGATCCGACCGGTTTCCATGACATAGCCCCGATCTGCGATCTTGAGCGCGCCATAGGCGTTCTGTTCAACCAGCAAGATCGTGACATCGCGCGCGCGCAGGCTTTCCACCACCTCGAAAATCTGCGCCACGATCAGAGGTGCAAGCCCCATTGAGGGCTCATCGAGCAGCAAGCAATGCGGTCGCCCCATCAAGGCGCGCGCGATTGCCAGCATCTGCTGCTGCCCGCCCGACAATCCGCCCGCCACCAGATTGCGCTTTTCGCGCAGGATCGGGAACATTGCGAATGCGTCTTGCATATCGCGCTCGACCCGCTCGTCGGTATAGAGAAACGCGCCCAGCCGCAGGTTTTCCTCAACCGAGAGATTGGTGAAAATCTGCCGCCCCTCGGGCGATTGCGCCAATCCGCGCCGCAGGCGGCGATAGGCGGGCACCGTCGTCAGCTCGTCGCCGCGAAACTGGATGCGTCCCGCGCTGATCGGCTGGGTGCCCGACAGGCAGTGCAGCAGCGTGGTCTTGCCGGCCCCATTCGCGCCCACGACGGTCACGATCTCGCCCGAGCGGACCTCAAGATCCACCCCGTGCAGCACCTCAATCGGCCCATAGGCCGAGCGCAGGCCCTCAACTGTCAGCATCAACGCTCTCCTCATCTCCTGCGCCCAAGTAAGCCGCGATCACATCGGGATTTTTCGACACGCTCTCGGGGCTGCCCTCGGCGATCTTTTCACCATGATCGAGCACGACGACATGGTTCGAGATCCGCATGACCATTTTCATGTCATGCTCGACCAGCAAGATCGCGATGCCCGATTGCGCAAGCTCCACGATCAGGTGGTCGATCTCTTCGGTCTCGACCGCATTGCAGCCAGCGGCGGGCTCATCGAGCAGCAAGACACGTGGCTGCATCGCCAGTGCGCGCACGATCTCAAGCCGCTTGAGCGCACCATAAGACAGATTGCCCGCCAACTCTTCCGCGGCCTTGTCCAGACGCACGCGGCGCAACAGTTCTCGGGCCTGCATGCGCGCTATCTCAGAGCGCTTACGCGCGGCGGGCAGTGCCAAGAGATCGCTCAGCAGCGCGCCGCTTTCGCTTTGGTGAAAACCGACGATCACATTCTCCAAAACCGTCATGTCCTGAAAGATCTGCAGGTTCTGGAAGGTGCGGGTCAGCCCCATCCGCGCGAGGCGATGCGGTGCGGCCCCGGTGACATCGCGCCCATCCAAGCGCACATGGCCGCTATCGGGCAGATAGACACCCGATATCATGTTGAACAGGGTCGTCTTTCCCGCGCCATTGGGGCCGATGATCGACACGATCTCGCCCGGCTCGGCGGAGAACCCGACATTGTCGACCGCGCGCAAGCCGCCAAAGCCGATGCCAAGGCCCGATACATCCAGCAAGCTCATTCGCCCCTCCCCTTCATCTTGGCCGCGATCGAGGGCAAGAGCCCACGGGGCAGGAAAATCATCACGAGGATCATCACCAGCCCAAGCACGAGCTGTTCATATTCGGCAAAGACCGTCAGCACCTGCGGCAGAAGTGTCAGAATGGCGCCGCCCGTCACCGCGCCCACAACCGAGCCGACCCCGCCAAGCACGGCCATCGTCACCAGCTCGATCGAATGCATGAAGCCTGCGATATCGGGGGTGACGAATTTGTTTTGCAGCGCCAGAAGCGAGCCCGAAACCGAGGCATAGACAGCCGAGATCACAAAGGCCTGCAGCTTGAGGCGGGCCACATCGATGCCCACAGTGCGCGCCGCCACTTCCGAGCCATGCAGTGCGCGCATCGCACGCCCGGTCGCACTTTGAAACAGGTTGAGCGCGATCCAGACACCGAGCAGCATCGCAAGCGCGCTCATCACATACCAGAACTCACCGCTGCTCAGTCTCCAGCCCCAGCCGCGCAGGATCTTGCGCAGCGCGAGCCCCTGCACCGCCATCCCGTCGGGGCCGCCGGTCAAGGCGCGCTCATTGGTCAGCACCATGCTGACCAAGATGCCAAAGCCCAGTGTCGCCACCGCCAGATAATAGCCGCGCAGCCGTAGGATCGGCTTGCCGATCAGCACCGCCAGCAGGGCCGAGATCGCGGCCCCCAGAAGGATCGACAGCGATGGCGGCAGGCCCAGATGCTCAGGCGCCAGCGCGCAGGCATAGCCTCCGATCCCGGCAAACCCGGCATGGCCAAGGCTGATCTGCCCGGCATAGCCGATCAGGATCACCAGTCCCGTCACCGCCAGACCATTCACGAAGATCAGCGCGCCGACCCGGTAGTAATAGCCCGAGGGAAAGAACAGCGGGAGCACCGCGACCAGCACAGCAAGGGCGGCCAATTGTACCCATTTCGAAGACAGTTTCATCGCTCAGACCCTCTCCGTCGTGCTTTTGCCAAAGAGGCCCTGAGGCATCACGAACAGCACCGCGAGGATCACGATGAAGGCCACCGCGTCTTTATATTGCGAGCTGAGATAGCCTGCGGTCAGCGCCTCGAGCAGGCCCAGCGCGATGCCGCCCACCAGCGCACCCTTGGGATTGCCCATGCCGCCCAGCATGGCGGCGGCAAAACCCTTGAGCGCAAGGCCGACCCCCACATCATAGCCCACCAGAGTGATCGGCGTGACCAGTACGCCCGCCAGCGCTCCGATGGCCGCCGACAATGCGAAAGACAGCGTCATGATCCAGCCGGTATTGATGCCCACAAGCTGTGCGGCGAGGCGATTATTCGCGGTGGCCAGCACCGCTTTGCCCGTCAGCGTCTTGGTGAAGAACAGCCACAACCCGATAAAGACCAGCACCGCCCCGCCAATCACCCAAAGGCTTTGCGGCACGAGTGTCGCGCCAAGGATGTGGATCGGTTGATCGCCGGAAAAGGACGGGAACCGGTGAAGCTGCTTGTCAAAGATCAGCTGCGCCGCGCCGCGGATGAAGATCGACGCCCCGATGGTGATGATGATCAGCGACACCACGGGTGCGCCGCGCGCGGGCTCCAGCGCGAGCTTGTTAAGCGCGACCCCGACCAGCGACGTGATCGCAATCGCAAGCACCGCCGCAAGCGGCAGGGGCAGCCCCGCCTGATAGGTGAAAACCGTGATCATCCCGCCCAGCATGACGAATTCGCCTTGGGCGAAATTCACCACGTCAGAGGCGTTGTAGATGATCGTGAACCCCAGCGCGACGAGCGCGTAGACCGCGCCGACCGTCACGCCGGACAGCAGAAATTGCAACAAGGCGTCCATGAACGTCTCCGATGAAATCTGGCCTGCGCCGGGGCGATCACAAAACCGCCCCGGATGTCAGACCTTTGGGCCGGGAGTTAGTCGATCAGCGTCCAGCCGCCGTCGTGGATCTCGAGCATCTTGAAGGCCGACAGATCCAGACCGAGGTGATCCTCGGGCGAGAAGCTGTAGATGCCGGTGGTGCCGACATAGCCTTGGGTGGCCTCAAGCGCGTCACGAATGGCCGCCGGGTCGTTGCCGCCCGTCTTCATCGCATGGCTCATCAGATCGACCGCATCATGGGCATAGCCGCCAAAGGTCGAAACCGTCTCACCGTATTTCGCTTCATAGGCAGCCTTGTAGGCCGTCACGACCGGCTTTTGCGGATCGCTCTCGGGCAGGATCGAGGCGACCAGCAGCGCCGTGCCCGGCAGGCGCACGCCTTCTGCCGCCGCTGCTCCCGCAAGCTCGATGAACCCATCCGAGGCCACCCCGTGGCTCTCGTAAAGCGGCAGATCGATGCCAAGCTGCGCCTTGTTGCGCGTCACAATCGCCGGACCCTGACCGAAGCCGGGATTGAGGATGGCCTGCACCCCTTGCGTATTGCGGATCTTGGTGAGTTGCGGGGTCATGTCGGCATCTTGCGGCCCGTAGGTCTCATCCGAGAGGATCTCGATGGCATATTTGGGCGCGACATCCTTGCATTGCGCCTGCATCGAGGCGCCAAACCCATCCGTCCCCGAGATCATACCGATCTTGGTGATCCCTTTCTTCTGCATATCGCTGAAGATCTTTTCGCAGGCCATGCGATCCGTGTGGGGTGTCTTGAACACCCATTTATGCACTGGATCGATGATCTGAATGGCACCTGCGAGCGAGATAAACGGAACCTCGGCATCTTCGGCCACCGACAGGATCGACATCGTCGTACCGGTGGTCGAGCCACCGATGATCGCCACGACCTCGTCATCCTCGACCAGACGCGTGGCAAAGGTGCGCGCCTTGTTCGGGTCGCCGCCATCGTCATAAAGCACGAGATCAATCTTCTCGCCGTTGATCCCGCCCTCTTCGTTGATCTGATCGACCATCATCTCGATGGTCTTGGCCTCTGGATCCCCCAGAAAGGCGGCGGGGCCCGAGGCCGAAACGCTGGCGCCGAGCTTGATATCTGCCATTGCCGCAGTGCCTCCCAGCACCGTCAATGCGCTTACAGCCGTTGTCATAAACAGTTTCATAGATAGTCCTCCCATACTCTCCAAAACCAAGATTGGCCGTCGGCATCTCCCTCACGCCGCTTTCGGCCACCGGATCATCACGCGCCGGAACCGGGGCGCGACGAAAGCAGTGTCCGTCAGGCTGGCATTTCCCGCCGGATTGGCTCCGGTGACATGGAAATCGGAAAAAGCCGCCGACTGATTGACGTAGATATTGCCGGTCAGATTGACCGACAGATTGACCCCGGCCACTGCAAAGGCCTGCGCGGCGGGAGCAATCAGCTCCGGGCCCTGCGTGTAAAGCGCAGCCGTGATCGCCCCTTTGCGCGCAGCGATCCCCGAGGCGCGGGCAATCGCGTCCTGCGCATCCTCGCAGGGGATGACAAAACTCACCGGGCCGAAGCACTCATCGTCTTGCGGCCCCGGCCCATCGCCCTCGATCACCACCACAAGCGGCGTGGCCGAACGCCCCGCCCCCGTCTCACCGCTCTGGCGCACCACCTGCCCCGCGTGCCGCGCCGCCGCGACATGCTCGAGCGTCGCGGGGTTCACGATGGTACCGCAGATCGCCGCCGCCGCTTGAGGATCGGCCAACAGACAATCGATGGCCGCGACGATCCCCGCGACCACCGCGTCAAAGCTTTTGTGCCCCTCATCGGTCGCAATCCCCGCCCGCGGAATGTAGATATTCTGCGGCGAGGTGCACATCTGTCCCGAATAAAGCGACAGCGAGAACGCCAGATTAGCGCACATCCCCTCGAAATCATCCGTGCCAGTGATCGTGACCGGGTTCACGCCGGTTTCTTCCGTGAAAACAATCGCCTGCGTGGCATGTTCGCGCAGCCAATCCGCGAAACCCGAAGACCCCGTATAATCGATGATCGCCACAGCCGGATCGCGCGCGAGCGGCTTGGTGATCTCGTCCCCCGGCGCATCAACCGCCAGCAGCACCGCATCTTGTGGCAGCCCCGCCTCCGCGAAGACCTCGCGCAAGACCTTGACCGTCAGCGCCAGCGGCAAGATCGCCTGCGGATGCGGCTTCACCATCACCGTGTTGCCTGTCGCGAGACTGGCAAACAGCCCCGGATAGCTATTCCATGTCGGAAAGGTATTGCAGCCAATCGCCAGAGCCACGCCGCGCGGCACCAGATGCCACTGCTTTTCGATCACCAGCGGATCGGATTTGCCCTGAGGCTTCTCCCAAAGCGCCATCTGCGCGGTCGCCGTCATCTCGATCCAAGCGGCAGCGATGGCCTCCAGCCCACGATCTTGCGCATGCGGCCCTCCGGCCTGAAACGCCATCGGGAAAGCCTGCCCTGTGGCGTGCATGGTGGCCTCCCCGATCAGGAAAGACATCCGGTTCAAGCGGATCAGAGCTTCGATCAATGCGCCCACACGCGCCTGCATCGGAGCTTGGCCCCAAGTCGCACCTGCCGCCTGCGATGCCGCGATCAGTGCCTCTGGCGGGGCCACCGGGTAGCGGATCGCCAAGTCCTGCCCCCACGGGGAGCGCTCGGACCCAAGGCGCGCAGCCTCGGGGTGACCGGGCAGAGCGAAGGCCGCGCCAAGCAGCGCCTCATAGGCCGCATGACCGTCCCGGCGCGCATCGGCCCCGTAGAGTTTTGTGCTAGGCGTTTCCGGAAAAGGCGTCCAGAATTCGCGCGTCCGCCACGCCTGGACGGCACGTTCCAACAAGTCGCGATGGCGCTCGAAAAAATTCGTCATGTCTCCTCCCATAACTTGATTCGTATCATTGACCGACCGGACGGTTTATGCAACTAATTGTTTGAGGGGCTCGAGAAAGAGCCGGGGAGACAGACATGACATCATCACAAACTTTGCTTTCCTTTCAGGAATCTGGCGTCCTGAAATTGACGCTCAACCGCCCAGAAAAATTGAACTCTTTTAACGAAGAGATGCATCTCGCGCTGCGCGCAGAACTGGAACGCGCCCACGAGGAGGACGCGATTCGCGCCGTCCTTTTGACCGGTGCCGGACGGGGGTTTTGCGCAGGCCAGGATCTGGGCGATCGCGATCCGCGCAAGGGTGGCCCCAAGCCTGATCTCGGGACCACCATTGAGACATTCTACAACCCGCTCCTGCGTCTGATCCGTGACCTTGAGAAACCTGTCATCTGCGCCGTCAACGGCGTGGCAGCGGGGGCCGGTGCGAATATCGCCTTTGCCTGCGACATCGTTCTGGCCGCGCAATCGGCGAAGTTCATTCAGGCTTTCTCAAAGATCGGGCTGATCCCGGATGCCGGGGGAAGCTGGTCTCTGGCGCGCATTCTGGGCGAGCCGCGCGCCAAGGCCCTCACCCTTCTGGCCGAGCCCCTGCCCGCACAGATGGCCGCCGATTGGGGGCTGATCTGGCGCGCCGTGGCGGATGAGGCGCTCGAGTCTGAGGCTCTGGCCATTGCGCAAAAACTCGCAGCCGGTCCGACCACGGGATTGGGCCTGACCAAACGCCTCATTCAAGAGGCCGCGACCAACGATCTTGAAACCCATTTGGATCGCGAGCGCGATTGCCAGCGCGCAGCGGGCTTCACCGATGATTATGCCGAAGGCGTCACCGCCTTTTTGGAAAAACGGTCTGCAAATTTCACGGGGCGCTGAGCATGGACAAAGATCGCAAACCGCTGGTGGATATGACCCCGCAAGAGCTTGCCGAGGCCTGCGCCACCGCGATGTGGAACGACGATTCCGCCTCGCAGCGCCTTGATATGGAGCTGCGCGAGATCGCACCGGGTGCTGCCACTTTGGCGATGACAATCACCACGGCGATGACCAACGGCCATGGCTCGGCCCATGGCGGCTATATCTTCACGCTGGCCGATAGCGCCTTTGCCTTCGCCTGCAACACCTACAATCAGGTCACCGTCGCGCAGCATTGCTCGATCACCTATGTCGCGCCGGGCGCAAAGGGCGATCAGCTGATCGCCACCGCGCGGGAGGTATCGCGGCGCGGACGCTCGGGCATCTATGACGTGCGCATAACACGCGCGGACGGCACCCTGATCGCAGAATTCCGCGGCCATTCCCGCAGCTTGGGCACGCCGCATCTGTCGGATGACACACCGACACAAGACGCATGATTTCGGGAGGAAACCAGATGATCAACCTAAAGCCTACTAAAGACAGCCTCGATCCGATCGAGACCGCCTCGCGCGACGAAATCTCGGCGCTGCAATTTCACCGGATGCGACGGTCGCTGACCCATGCCTATGAGAACTCGCCCTTCTACCGCAAACGCTTCGACGCGCACGGCGCGCATCCCGAAGATCTCAAATCGCTCTCCGATCTTGCGAAATTCCCCTTCACCTACAAACAGGACCTGCGCGACAACTACCCGTTCGACATGTTCGCCGTCCCGCGCAAGGACTTGGTGCGCATCCATGCCTCATCCGGCACGACCGGCAAACCGACGGTCGTGGGCTATACCAAGAACGATATCGATGTCTGGGCCGACATGGTTGCCCGCTCGATCCGGGCCTCGGGCGGGCGTCCCGGCGATATCTGCCACATCTCCTATGGCTACGGGCTGTTCACCGGCGGACTTGGGGCCCATTACGGCGCCGAGCGTCTGGGCTGCACAGTCGTGCCGATTTCCGGCGGGATGACCGAACGCCAAGTCACCCTGATGCAGGATTTCAAGCCCGACATCATCATGGTGACCCCATCCTATATGCTCTCGATTCTGGACGAGTTCCGCCGTCAGGGGATCGATCCGCGCGAAAGCTCGCTCAAGGTCGGCATCTTCGGCGCCGAGCCTTGGACCAACAAGATGCGCGAAGAGATCGAGCAGGCATTCGACATGCATGCCGTTGATATCTATGGCCTCTCCGAGGTGATGGGTCCGGGCGTTGCGAATGAATGCGTGGAGACAAAGGACGGTCTTCATGTCTGGGAGGATCACTTCTACCCCGAGATCATCGACCCCGTGACAGGCGAGGTCCTGCCCGATGGCGAGACGGGAGAGCTGGTTTTCACCACGCTCACCAAAGAGGGCCTTCCGATGGTGCGCTACCGGACCCGCGATCTGACGCGGCTCTTGCCGGGCACCGCCCGCTCGATGCGGCGGATCGAAAAGATCACCGGGCGCTGCGATGACATGATCATCCTGCGCGGCGTCAACGTGTTCCCGACCCAGATCGAAGAGCAGATCCTGAAAGTGAAAGGGCTCGCCCCGCATTTCCAGATCGAACTGGCGCGCGCAGGCCGGATGGATGCGATGATCGTGCATGTCGAGGCGACACCCGAGCGTGCCTCCGCCGAGGCTCGCGCTGCGGCCGCCAAGGATCTTGCCCATCACATCAAATCCGTAGTCGGCGTATCCTCCAAGATCGAAGTGCACGACCCCGATCAGATCGCGCGCTCGGAGGGCAAAGCCAAGCGTGTCGTGGACAATCGGCCCAAAGAATAGCCCGACCGACTGGTCAATTCGTTACGCACTAGTCTATAGGGGGCAAATGTGCCCCCTTCCGCATTTGGGTCCATCAGGAGACAGCCCCATGGCCAGAACACGCGCCAATGATTTTGAAGAGAAGCGTCATAATCTGTTGCTCGATGCGGCGCGCGTCTTTGCCTCTCAGGGGATGGAGAAAGCCTCGATGTCGCAGATTGCGCGCGAGGCGGGCGTGTCGAAATCGCTGCTCTATCACTACTACCCATCGAAAGACGCGCTAATTTTCGCGATCATCGAGGCGCATCTGGAAGACCTCAATGCTGCCCTGGCAGAGGCGACGGATACGAGCCTGCCTCCGCGCGCGCAGCTCAAGGCTTTGGTGATGGTGGTGCTGACCGCCTATCGCGGCGCAGATGATCAGCACAAGGTTCAGCTCAATGCGGGACCGGCGCTGTCGGATGCGCAAAAGGCAGAGCTGACCAAGCTCGAGCGCAAGATCGTTGAGTATTTCTCAAACGTCATCCGCACGATGCATCCCGAGCTGGACCGTCCCGAGCGCCCGCTGGTGATGCCCGTCACGATGTCGCTCTTTGGGATGATGAACTGGGTCTATATGTGGTTCAAGGAAGGCGGCCCGATCTCGCGCGAGGATTACGCCGAGGTGGCCACGACCTTGATCCTCGAAGGCATCAAGGGCGTGCGCTAAAGCCCGCGCGCCCCTGAACAGGGCACCCTGCCTCCAATGAGCCGCTGCTATTGAGTCTGGCTCATCGCCTTCGGCGTGCATCCAAATCTCTGACGGAATGAACGATTGAAATAGGACAAATCGCCAAATCCGCATTTATAGGCGACATCGCCGATTTTCTGGCGCGATCCTTTCGTGCGATCCCGGATCAAGATCTCATAGACATTGTCCAGCCGCGCATCGCGAATGCTGCCCGTAATCGTCTCGCCAATGCTCTCAAAATGGCGCTGCAAGGTGCGCGAGGACACCCCCAAAGCCTGGGCCAGCATCTCGGTGTTGAACTTCGGATCGCTGGCATTTTTCTGGATCAGCGTTTTGGCGCGCTCCAACAGATCCATCGCTGCATATTGCGTTGAGCCCGCTTGCGCTTTGGGGATGTAGAGATAAGAGCCGATCAGATCGATGAAGGCTTTGCTCAGCATCGGATTGGGCTCCAGACCTTCGTTCAGAAGCTTTTGTAAAACGGCAGTGATTGCGCAGACGATCGGGTCTTGGGCGCGAAACTCGACGCCGCCAAAGCAGCTTTCGCCGAACAACACTCGCCCGTCTTGGCGCGGGATATGGACCGACAATTGCTGCGAATGGCATCCGTTATAGATGAAATTCGACGGCAAGGTGGAATCGACGAGATACATCCCGCCCGGTCGCAACTGCGTAACCCCCTCGCCCTGAGCGACTTGGCAATCACCCTGCAGCTGGAACAGAAGAAAGAGATGTTCCCCGGGGGTGTCGCGGAGATGCCTGCGATCCCGCTGGACATTTTTCGCATTCAGCCCGACGAGTGCGGCCTCAAATCCCGCGACAGAGGTTTGCTTCACATCGCCGGTCAGTTGCGCCGTCTTACGATCGAAGGGCACAACGTCAAACCCGCCACATATGTCGCGCAGATGTTCTGCAAACTCTTCCACGTGAACGACGTTTGGCTGGACCAAAGGACGACGGCTCACGTCATAGAACTCGAGCATCACATTCCCCCTATCTGCTTTGGTCAAAACGTATTGAAGACCAACGCGCAGGCGCGCCCTCCAAAACCCGACCGAGCGTTCGACGAACGCTACGACACAATGTCGCAGTTTGCAATCAAGCAAACAGGGGCAGAGCAGTCAGATATGGCAGCCGCCCGCGATCCTCATCGCGTGCGATCACAGTCTCAAAGCCCGGACATGCAAGCTCTGTGCGACGCGAGAGCGGATCAAGGGGCGCGTTTCAGGGCCAAGGATACGCGGCGAGCGCGATCCCCTTCTCGCTCAGCTCAGCGGCAAGCTGTTTGCGCAACTCGACGACATCCGCGACCGGCAGCGCGCGGCGGCGATGCACCTCGTCTGAGCTGAAGTGATGCGTCCCATCGCCCCATGTATCGAGCACATAGTTCATCACTTTCGATATCTCGGCATCATCAAGGCCTGTGCTGACCACGCCCGGCACATGCATCAGATAGGTGCGCCCGAGATCCGTTGCCGCGATATGGCTGACGGAATTCCGGAACTCCGGAATCCCGCCCTCTTGCGAGCCAGCGCCCGTCCGCCCATGACAGCCAGAGCAGCGCAGCAGATAGTTGTTATGCGCCGAAAGCGCTTCGGCCTGCGCGCTGATTGCCAGTGTCGGACAGAACACCACGGCCAAAAGCGCGCGGCGCATCATTGCTCCGCCTCCGCCCCGGGCTTGCGCATCTCGGCCAGATCCTGCTTGCTGATCTCTTGGGCCGCAGCCGATTTGATGTCTTCGGCGCTCACCGAATAGTCCATCTCACCCAAGCTTTGCAGCACCCAGGTTGCAGCCGCGGCCAGTTCTTCGTCAGACCCGCTGGTGACCGGAGGCATGAACATACCCATATAGGTCTGCCCGTTGACCTTGAGCTTCAGATTGAGGCCATGCGAGACAACATGCGTGATGTAATCCGGTGCCGATTTCCCCAGCCCTTGCCAGAATTTCGGGCGGTTGAGCGGAGGGGCCAAGCCCGGCGTGCCGATCCCGCCCTGATTATGGCAGGCCGAACAATGCGCCTCGAACGTCGCGCTCCCTTTCTCCGTATCGGTCTGCGCCTGCACCTGCCCGGCAATCAGCGAGAGCGCGGCGATCATCATCAGTCTTTGCATCAGTCCGCCAGCCCCATCACGACGGAAACCGTGCAGTGATAGCCCTTGTCGGTATTGGCCATGCACCAGTTCACATCGTTATAAAGCCCCATGCGGTAGCCGGGACGCTCGCCCTTATTCATGTAGCAATAGCTTGCGGTGGGAACCAAAGGCTTGCCGCAGCAATCGTTGTAGCTGATGAGGTAGTCCTTGCCGTCCTCGGGGTTGTTGCAGGTGCCCACCCAGGACACGGCGGACACGCTCGATCCGGGCGGGCAGCTTGTGAGGGAGCCCCCGGATTCCTCGCACAGGAATCCATCGATCGCGCAATGCCGCCAATAGGTGCACGGATCGCTGCCTTCATCGGTGCCCGCCGCATGGGCGCGCCGATCAAACGGCAGAACCGGCAGAGCCACGGCGCTTCCCATCAAGACTGTGCCCGCCTGCGCGATGAAGGAGCGGCGCCCGAGCTTGCGGGCCGATACGCGCAAATGCTTCTCGGAGGCCCCTTCGAGGCGCTTGATAAACCTGTCGAAAATGCGTGTCATATTCGAGTTCCTTATGTTGATTTGGAGCTTAGCCACTCACCCCGGTGAGGGCGGCTTGATAGGATGGGATCTTGGTTTCGAACGCGTTGAACAGGCTCTCGAGCTGTTCGCGGCTATTGACCAAGCCCTTGGCTTTGATCGTTCCATCCGCGCCAATCAGCACGGCGAAGGGCAGTTTCGAGACCCGGAAACTCATCCCGAGTTCCGACGAGAGCACATAGGGAAACCCTTGCAGGCTCTCGCTCTCGATCAAGCGCTGGTGCAGGCTTTCCCGGCCATCCGAGGCAAGCACGACATCAAGCCATTTCCCCTCATCCGACTTGATGGATTTGAGCGCGGGCAGCAGCGCCTTGCAGATCGGGCAGCTCGTGGACAGGAAGAACACCAACTGCGCGCGGCCATCGGCATTGCCCAGATCGAACTCGGGCCCGTTGAGATTGGGCAGCCGAAGCTTGGGCGCGCGATCTCCCAAGGCGGGGCCTGCATCCGACACCATGGCCCCCACGGGGGAGACACGTTCGAAAAGGATACCAACCTGACGGGCCAGCGCGAAGATGATGACGATCTGCACCAGCACCACGACCCAAAGCAGGATGTTCGAAAATACGAGGTAACTCATCTCATTCTCCGTCGTTAGATCGTTTGGCGAATATGCGGGCGATGCGAGGCAAGCTTCTCCCCGATGATGTAAATCACCATGAGAACGAGCCCGCCCAGCACAGCCAGCACCGCGCCGAAAAGCCCGACCGGCACCCGCGGCAAGAGGGCAATGGCAAGCGCTGTGGCACAGAGCGCCAGATTGCGCGCCACCGTGGCATAGGACACAGGCTGAGCCGCCCCTCCGCATCCGCACTCGATTTCGCGTTTGCCCTGCCAAAGCGCATACAGCATCAGCGCGGCATATCCGGCAAAGAGCATTGCCGCTGCTGCGGCCGCCCAATCATGCAGCCAAGGCAGGACCAGACCGGCTGTGATGACCACCTCGGCGATCGCCAAGGCCCGCACGATCGGGGCCGCCCAAGCTTCGGGGACGACATCATAGCCTTGCGCAAATCCGACCGTTTCAAGGAAATGCTCGAATTTGTGCCACGCGGCCCGCATCACGATGACAGCGATCAGGCAGGTCAGGGATCCGGCGAGAAGTGACAGGACCATAGCCATCTCAGAAATCTGTCGCAGCGATTGTCGGGAAGATCGCGACATGCTCGCTGGAGTTCTTCAGAGTGAGCTTGCCCGTGCCATCATTCGCAATCTCATAGCGATGCGCGCCGCCCATATAGTCGATCCCGAACAGCTCGGGCGTGTCGCCACCCGACAGGAAAATCCCGGTCTCGCCATTGGCCTTGGAGCGACCGACGACTTTCTCGGTCTCCAGATTGACCGCCCAAATCTCTTCCGCCGGGTTCTTATGCGACCCATCAGAGGGGTTGGAATGCATCTGAACAAACAGGAGTTTCGCTGCGGGATCATAGGCCAAAAGCGCATTGCCCGAAGGCGCCCAGCCCGCCTCTCCGAAGGCGAAATCCTTGGTCACAACAGGCGCATCGCCCGCGCCATCCACGGCATAGAGATGCCCGGAATAGCTGACATAGATCATGTCTTTGCCCGCGCGCGCGCCATGGGTGAAGATCGGGTCCTTATCCGGATCGAAGATCTGTGCGGATTTGGCGGGATCGGCCACCTTGCCGTCTGCCGTGAAGCTGTATTTCACGATCTTGCCGTCGCCGCAGATAGTGGTGAAAGCATTGCCTTTGAGCGTGGGATAATCGCCCCAGCAGCCGGGCGTCGGAATCTCGACCAGATCTTTTCCGGCTTTCAGATCGACCACATTGATCGAGGTCGCAGGCGTCGCGTTCTGGACCAGAAGGAAGTCGCCATCGCTCGTGAGATTGAGCACCGAGGTCTGGCTGATCGTTTGCGCCATCTTGGGAGAAATCGTGAATTCGCGCTTTTTCTCAAGCGTATAGGCATCCCATTCGTGGATGACGGCCTCGACCGTCCCATAGGTATAGCGGCTGAGATAATCCGAGGCCGTGTAGAGGGTTTTCTTATCCGGGCTCATCAGCATCTGGCCGAAACTGCCGGTCCCGATGCTCCCTTCGAGCTTAAAATCCTTCGTATCGTAGACATAGATCGGGCTCGACCCGTTCATCCCGAAATCCAGAACGAAAAGGTGGGGCCCATCCGAGATATGGGGGCGAATGGTCAGTTTCTCGGGCTTGATCGACGTGTCTTGGGCGAACGCGCCCGGAGCGGCTGCGCAGAGCAGCAAAGCGGCAAGAACGGGGCTGAGCTTCATGGGGAACCTCCTGAAGAACTTGAAAACGTGAGTGAGCACTGTGAGAGATCGAGACGACGCTCGGGCGCGCAGATTGCGCGACCGCAGTCTCGTCACGATCCGCTCGTGAGCCGCCTAGCTGAAGACGACCTGAATATCGGTGTATTCGTTGAGGCCTTCCTCGCCGAATTCCACGCCGATGCCCGAGGATTTCACCCCGCCAAAGGGTGCATTCGGCTGGATCGCGCCATGTTTGTTGATCCAGACAGACCCGCATTCGAGACGCTTGGCCAAGTCACGGGCGCGTTCGATATCCTTGGTCCAGATCGACCCGCCCAAGCCGTTGGGGCTGTCATTGGCCGCAGCGATAACCGCGTCGAGATCGGAATACTTGATGATCGGGAGCACCGGGCCAAACTGTTCCTCATCGACCAGAGGATCGCCGTTTTTAAGGCCCGCAATCAGGGTCGGCTCGAAGAACAAGCCCTCGCCTGCCGAACCGCCGATGAGCACGTCACCACGGATCTTTGCGTCCTCGACCAATCGGTTGACCTTGTCGAATTGCATATGGTTCTGGATCGGTCCAAGGACGCTCGCCTCATCCAACCCATCGCCCACCTTGATCTGGCGGGCGTAATTGACCAGCGCCTCGCAGACCGCGTCATGTACACTCTCATGCACATAGAGGCGCTTCATCGCCGCGCAGGTCTGCCCGTTATTGATGAAGGCACCCCAGAACAGCCCCTCGGCGATCTCCGCCGGATCGACATCGGGCAGCACGATGCCCGCATCATTGCCACCAAGCTCCAGTGTCAGCCGCTTCATCGTCTCGGCGGCCGATTGCATGACCTTCTGCCCGGTCGCGCAAGAGCCGGTAAAGACGATCTTGCGGATCCCCGGATGGGCGGACATCTCGGCGCCAAGATTGACGCTTTTGTCGTCACCGGTGACGATATTCAGAACGCCTGCGGGCAGAACCTCGTTGAACAGCTCAACCATTTTCAGCGTGGCAAGCGGGGTATAGGGCGAGGGCTTGATCACGACCGTATTTCCGGTGCGCAGCGCGGGCAGGATGTGCCAGATCGCGATCATCACCGGGAAATTCCACGGCGTGATCGAACCCACCACTCCCAAGGGTTTGCGGTGCAGCTCGACGCGCCCTTCATTGCCGTCTTGCAGCAGCTTGTCTTGCAGGCGCAACCCGGCGGTGTAGCGCGCCCAGGCTTGCGCCCCGCCCAATTCCCAGCGCGAGCCAAGACCGTTGAGCGGTTTGCCCTGCTCTTGCGTCACAAGCTGCGCCAACTCCTCGGCATGGGCCTCAAGGAGATCGGCCAGTTTGACACATGCGGCTTCGAGCGCCTCGTCGCTTTGCTGCGACCAGCTCTCAAATGCTGCCTGCGCCGCGCGTACGGCCTGATCAAGATCGCCCGCATTCGCATTCGGGGCGTAGCCCGCAACTGCACCGTTTGACGGATTGTTCACGGTGAAGTGCCCTACGGGGCAAGTGGTTTCAGGCTTCGACAGCACGTCCGAGGCGACCATAGTCTCTTCTCCCTATTTGACGCGGCCCTCTTGGGTGGGGCTCACATTTGTTCACAATAGAAAGACACAAGTCGAACTTCGTCTTGGGCTAGACCGCCAAAATTGCGGACTCCCGCGCCAAGGGAGAGAAAAACACGTCTCGGGAGACGGTTTCGGGCGGGGCGCGTCCCTGCGCGCCCTACCAGCCCGCCATCACTTGCGGCAGCCACAGGGCGAGCGCCGGAAAGCTCAGGATCAGCACGACCCGCAGCATCTCGGCCCCGAAGAACGGCATGACGCCCTTGAAGGTCTCCGACATCGGCACGTCCTTGGCCATCGATGAAATGACGAAGACATTCATGCCAACGGGCGGCGTGATCAGCCCAAGCTCCACCACGATCAGCGCGAGAATACCAAACCAGATCTTGAGATTTTCGGTGCTCATCCCAAAGCCCGCCCCGTCCGCGCCCATGTAGAGACCGCCATTCAGCTCGACCAGAACGGGCCAGAAAAACGGGATTACCAGAAGGATCATCGACAGGCTGTCCATCAGACATCCCAGCAAGATCAATGCGACCAACAGCAAGACCAAGACCAGCATCGGCGCCATGCCAGAGGCAAGGATCCACTCCGCCGTGGCCTGCGGCAGGCCGATGCGCGACATGAAGATCTTCATCAGCTCCGCGCCCAGAAGGATCAGGTAGATCATCCCGGTGCTCGAGGCGGTTTCCTTCAGCGCATCGACAATATCGGCAAACCGGATCTGCCGGGTCGCAGCGCCGTAAATCCAGACCAGCGCCACACCGATTGCTGCGGCAGGCGTCGGATTGTAGAACCCGCCATAGATCCCGCCCAGCACGACACCAAAGATCGCAAGCACCGGAATCAGCCCGACAGTGGCGGCGCGGAACTCTGCGCGGTCAACACCGCCATGGGCAGGCCCGCTGCCGGGCTTGACGCGCACATAGATCGCAATCGTCAGGATGAACAACACCACCGCGAGAAGCCCGGGCAAGAGGGCGGCTGCGAACATCGAGACGATATTGGCCTCGACGATGATGGCATAGATGATCAGCACGACCGAAGGCGGGATCAAGATTCCCAACACGCCGCCTGCGGCCAGCGTGCCGGTGGCCAGAGCGCCGGAATATTTGTAGCGCGCGAGTTCAGGCAAGGCGACGCGGCCCATCGTCGATGCGGTGGCAAGCGACGAGCCACAGACCGCGCCAAAGCCCGCACAGCCCGCGATGGACGCCATAGCCGTGCCGCCGCGCATACCGCCAAGCCACGCATTCGCGCCTCGAAACAGGGCCTGAGAGAGCCCGGCTTTCGCGGCAAGCGCCCCCATCAGGATGAACATCGGCACGACCGAGAGATCGTAGACCGAGAACTGGCCATAGGCGAGCGTCTTGAGCTGGTTGAACACTGGCGCCACGCCATTGACCAGCGCGATCCCGATGCCGCCGACAAGGATCATCGCATAGGCAATCGGCATGCGGATCGCGATAAGGCCCACCAGCGCGACGAGCGCGAGGATGCCTAGGGTAATTGGGTCGAGCATGTCAGCCCTTTCGGGACAATTCGCGCAGATCCTGCGCAAGGGTGATCCCTGCGGCCACAGCCAGCAGAGCGAGTGAAACGAGGACCGGCACGTAGGCGAGCCAGATCGGCACTTGCAAGATCGAGGTCTCGTAATTGTACTGCTTCTGATCAAGCAGCCCCGCATACATCCGCCACAGCAGCAGCAGGCTGAACAGCAGCGCCACGAGTGATGACAAGAGCCGCAGGAAGGCCAGCATCCGAGGCCCGCCCTTCTGGGTGAAGATGTCGGCTGTGACATTCGAGCGCGTCAACTGGCAGTAAGGCAGAAAGGCGAAGGCCGCATTGGCCACACCCATCTCGGTCAGCTCGAAATCCCCCGGAAAGGGCGCATCGAACATCGCGCCAAGAACCGAGATCACGTTGATCGCGACCACTGCCAGCAAGACCGCCCCGCCCAGCAGCGCCCACCCTGTGATCAGGGTGGACGCCAGACCGGCCCGCGGTGGGACGGCAGGCATTGCATCGGCCGCCATCAGGTTGGCGTCGCGTTGGAGGCAATCAGGCTGCGCGCGCGCTCGACCAGACCCGCGCCGTCAAGGCCCTGCCCGTTCACTTCCTCAACCCATTTCTCGACGACCGGCGTCATCGCGTCGCGGAACACCGCCGTCTCCGGCTCGCTCAGCACGGTGTGGGTGTTGCCTGCATCCGTTGCGACCTTGATGCCAAACTCATCGGAGGCCCGCCAGATCGCGCCGACCTCGGCCCACCATTCGCGCGAAGACGCCTCCCGGAACGCCTGCTTGATATCGTCGGGCAGGCCCGCCCAACGCGCGGCATTCATCGAGACCTGGAAGGTCGTGTTGCCGAAACGCTCCTTCTGGTAGCCCTCGATCTGATATTTGGTCTGCTGCTGGATCTTCAGCGGCGGGATGATTTCCCACGGGATCAGCGCGCCATCGACCACGCCTTTTTGCAGCGCGGGCGGCAGCTCGGGCACCGGCATCGCGATCGGCGAGGCGCCCAAGGCCTCGATCACCCAAGCGCCGGTGCGGGTCGGAATCCGCAGCTTCTTGCCCACCAGATCGGCTGGCGAATGCACATCGGAATCGCGCATCTGAAACGCCTGCCCGGCATGGACGTGCAAGAACATCACCTCAAGCCCGAGATAATCGGGCTTCAGATCCGTCTCAAACATATCGTACATCGCCAGATTGGTCGCCGCCGGATCGTTCTTGTAAACGGTCGGCAGCTCCATCACCTCGGTGCGCGGGAACAGACCCGCCGTGTAGCCATTCGCGGTCCAGATCAGATCCACGATCCCGTCACGCGCCTGCTGCACCAGCTCTGGCGGGCGCCCGCCCAGCGTCATCGCCGGGAAGATCTCGATCTTCACCCGACCGCCGGATTTTTCTGCCACCGATGCGGCCCAGGGCTCGAGCATCTTGGTCTGGGCCGGAGCCTGCTGGCCAAGGAAATGGTGCAGCCGGAACGTGAATTCCGGCGCCTGCGCCCGAGCGATGCCCGGCATCGCCAATGTGGACGCCGCAGCCGCCATCGTCCCGATCATCTCGCGTCTGTTCATAACTTTCCTCCTGTCCTTTTCGGAACTGCCCGACAAATGCCGTGACACCTTCTCCCTCCAAAAAGATTGGCTAGATGATTGGCGGAGTTCGGGTTAAAGTCAAAGTAATATACATGATAAAGAATATTCAGATTCATGATAAACCTGCGCCGGATCGACCTCAATCTGCTGTCGCTGCTGATCACGGTGCACGATACCGGCTCGGTTTCGGCGGCGGGACAGGCGCTGGGGTTGAGCCAGCCTGCCACCTCGAACGCGTTGGGTCGGCTGCGGTTGGCGCTGAATGACAAGCTGTTCGTGCGTGGGCCCGGCGGCATGGAGCCGACAGCGCTGACCGCCCGAATCGTGCCCGAGATCCGCCTGCATCTGGAGGGGCTCTCGGATGCGCTGACCCTGCCCACGGTGTTTGATCCCAACACCAGCCAAAGGGTCTTTCGGACCGCTTTGTCGGGTTTGGGCGAGCAGATTTTCTTGGCCCCGCTGGCCGAGCGGGTGTTTTCCTTGGCCCCGGGCGTGCGGCTCAGTAATGTCTCCTCGCCCTTCGACGATCTCAACCGCACCCTCACCCAGCGCCATGCCGATGTGGCCCTCGGGCTCTTGCCGCAACAGGGCCGCCATCTGCGTCAGACGCATCTCTTCAACGAGGATTACCGCGTCATTGCCCCGCCCTCGCTCACTCAAGAGCAGGTCGCAACGCTGGATCTGAAGCGCTCACGGCTGATCCTTGTGGTGCCCAGCGCGACTTTCGCGGATGATATCGAGCAGGTCGTGGCCGAGCATGGGCTGGCGGATAACATCTATCTGCGGATGCGCCATTTCGGCGTTTTGCCGGAACTGCTCAGCACGATTGATACGCTTGCAATCGTGCCGGGACAGTTCGCCCGCCGCCTTGCCGCAGCCAATCAGGCCACGCTACTCGATATCGTTTTGCCGCGCGGGCGGCAAAAAGTGCTGATGGTCTGGCACGTCAATTCCGACGCCGACCCGGCCTGCATCTGGCTGCGCGAAGTGATCTGCGACTTGTTTCAGGACCCCGAGCTGCGCGGCTGAGGCGAGCCCGTCCGCCTCAGAGCGCGTCTCTAACCTTTCCCAATCGCCACTTCGATCAAGGCCAGACCGCGCCGCGCCTCGACATGGCACAGCGCATCCTCAAGCGCCGCCTCGAACCCCTCAGCATCCGAGACATGGCGCGCCCAAGCACGGCTCGCCTCGGCCACTTTCACGAAATCGGGGCTAGGCGACAGATCGGTGAGCGGCACCGCATTGGCACGCGCGGCATAGCCATCAGGATAGATATCCACGACCGAGCTGCGCACCGCGCCCCATTCGGCATTGTTCAACACGATCACGACCAAAGACAGCCCCAGCGCCTCGGCGATCTGGTGGCAAGCGACCGGGTTGGCAAACATGTAGGAGCCGTCCCCCATTGTCGCGATCACCGTCTTTTCAGGCTGCGCCAGCGCAAAGCCCATCGCCGCCGGAAAGCCCCAGCCAAGCCCGCCCGCATGGGGACCATCAAACCAGCTTTGATGCCGGATCAGGCGCATTGAGGGCAATTGACAGCCCAATTCCGAGAACACCGCCGCATCGCGCGCAGCCAGCGCCTCCGACAGCGTGAGACTGACCCAGCTTTTCGTCAGCGCGGCACTTTTGCGCGCGGCGCGCGCCGCATCGAAGCGCTGCGCCTGCTCGGCGTGATGGTCCTTCGCCAAAGCCGCGCGGCGCGCCTCGGCCACGCGCGATCTGGCGGGCCAATGCGGCTCCAAGGCGCGCTCCAGCGCGAGGATTGCAGGAGCGACCTCGGTCGTCACGCCCAGATCACAGCGGAAATTGCGCACGCCCGAACGCTCCTGCAGCGGGCGCGGCCCGATCTGAACGACCGTCGTCTCCTCAAGCGGCTCGATCTGCGCTGGCGCCCAAGGGGCGAGCGCGTCAAGGCAGACAATCACATCCGCGCGCGCCAGCAACGCGCGCGGATCGGGCCCTGCCGCCATCGAATGCGTCGTCGGCACAGCCAGCTCGACCGCCCAATATTGGCACACAGGGATGCCCCAGCGCTCACTCAGGCGCGACAACGCATCGAACGCCTCGGCGCTGCCCGCCCCGTGCTGCGCAAAGATCACCGGATGGGCGGCCTCGGCCAGCAATTGCGCCACCTGCGCCATCTGTGTAGCCCCCGGATCGACCGGAACCCCCGCCATCTGCGGACGGCGCGCGGCGCCTTTGGCCGAGATCGTCTCGCTCAGCACTTCGCGCGGGAGACTGACATAGACCGGCCCCTTGGGCGTCGAGGACGCGATGCCATGGGCGCGATCCATCACATCGAAGATCTGCTCGGGAAAGCGCAGCTCATAATCCCATTTGCAGGCCTCGCGGATCAGGCTGGACTGATCAAGCATCTCCTGCCCCCAGCCGATGGGCACCGTGCGCGCGCCCCGCCGCCCCTGCTCCAGCGTGGGGGTGCGCCCCGACATCATCAGCATCGGAATATTGTCGCAGGCCGCGTTGATCGCCCCCATCGCCGCATTGGCAAGACCGACATTGGTGTGCACCATCACCGCCTGCGGACGCCCCGTGGCCAGCGTGTAGCCATGCGCCATCGCCACCGCCGCGCTCTCGAAGGGCACTGTCACCGTTTTGGGCAGCGGAATGCCGCCTGCCTCGGCCTCGGACAGGCCTTCGATCACGGGGGGGAAATCGGTGCCGGAATTGGCAAAGATGTAATCCACGCCCAGCGTTGCCATCCGCGAGAGCAGCGCCGCACCTGCGGTCATGGTCTTGGTCTGATCGGTCATCGCGGGCCCCTTCAGGCGTGAGTTTCATGGGCGGCACGAAAGCGCGCATTCGCCTCTGCCAGAGAGATCAACCGGACGATCATCTGGTTGGTCGGGACCGGGATCGCATGGCGCTCGGCCAGCGCCACCACCGCGCCGTTCAACGCGTCGATCTCGGTGCGCCGCCGGGCGTTGAGGTCTTGCAGCATCGAGGGCTCGTGCATCAGGTGATGGGCATAGGCATGCGCAAGCAATTCATCGACATGCGCGCGCGAGGCCGCAACCCCGCAGGCGTGTGCGACCGCAATCGCCTCACGCACCACCGCATCGGCGAGCACGCGCCCCTCCGGAGAGGCCCCAACCCCGCCCGGCGTGCCGTTGCTTAACGCGCAAAGCGGGTTGAGCGCGCAGTTGAAGGTCGCTTTTTCCCAGATCGCTGCGTGAATCTCGGGCGTGATCCGCGCGGTGACGCCCCCGGCCTGCAGCAGATTGGCCACCTGCTCCAGCATCGGATCGGCCTGCCCCTCCGCAGTGTAGAAATCGGTCGTCGCAGCCCCGTGCGAGGCCACGCGCCCGGGCCCGAGAAATTCGGCGGGCGTCATCGTCATCCCGATCATGATCTTCGCGCGGTCCACATGCGCCGCAATCCGGTCGGCATTACCCACACCGTTTTGCAGGCTCAAAATCCACGCATCGCCGATCTGATCCGCAATCGCCGACAGCGCGGCATCGGTGTGAAACACCTTCGTAAACAACAAGATCAGATCGACCGGCCCGGTGAAGGCCTTGGGAGCCATGGCGCGCATCGGCAAAACAGCCGCGCCCTCGTCGAGCGCAATGTGCAAGCCGTCGCGATTGACCGCATCGACATGGGCCGCGTTGACATCGAGCAGCGTCACATCCGCGCCCGCCCGCGCCAGTCGTGCGCCATAGACAGAGCCCATGGCCCCCGCACCAAGTACCGCAACCTTCATAAACCACCCCTCCCGGATGTTCTGCGCGCCCGTCCAATGCTGTTGCCTTGAAACGCGCGCAGTTGCGCATCCGCTCGCCGGCCCCAAGACAGGACCGTGCAAGGCGCATGCGCCCTCAGTTTGAGCGCAATGATGCGAGCCGAGCAATTATAAATCCAATGATTGTTTTTTCTTTTCCATTATTCAGATCGTGCATATTGGTAGCCTATGTCCGATCTCAATCTCATCCCGGTTCTCGTCGCGATTTTCGAAACCCGTAGTGTCAGCCGCACGGCGGAGCTGTTGAACCAGTCGCAGCCGACGGTCTCTCGCGCGCTGTCACGACTGCGCGTGATCCTCGACGATCCGCTCTTCGTGCGCTCACGTCAGGGCATGATCCCGACCGAGATGTGTCGCCAGATCGTGGGGGATGTGCGCCCCGCCATCCGCAAGATCGAAACCGCGATGCAACGGGCCGATCACTTCGATCCGACGCAATCGCGCCGGACCTTCCGCATCGCTGTCTCGGATCTTGGCGAGATGACCTATGTGCATCGCGTGATGCCGCATTTCCGGCAGCAGGCACCTTTTGCAAAGATCGAGATCCATGCACTTGACGTCGAAAAGATCGAGGAATGGTTGGCGGTTGGCCGTGTCGATGCGGCTCTCGGCAACCTGACGCTCGAGGCAAAATCGACACGCTCGGACACATTGTTTCAAGAGCATTACGTCGCAATCGCCAGCACAGCGCATCGAGAGATCGGCGCGGCTCTGAGCCGGGCTGCGTATTTTGCAGGCTCGCATATTCTTGTGTCGGAGCGCAGCGGCCATTGGCAAGGGCCAGATTTTTGTTCCGAGACCGAGACGAAGCGCCACGTCGTGATGCGCATCCCGCATTTCTTCGGGCTGGGCGAGATCGTCGCGAAAAGCGATCTGATTTCTATCGTCCCCTCGCGGGTCGCGCGCGAATTCACGGCCAACCACGCGATCCGGTCCTTCCCCCTGCCCTTTGACAGCCCGCGCTTCGACGTGCGGCTGATTTCTGGCGAGACGCGACAAAGACGGCCCGATATCGACTGGCTGCGCTCTCTGATCAGCGCCGCCCTGCGCGATCTGGTACCCGGCTCGCCCCGCGCCTCCGACAGTTGTTAAAGGGCAAGCTCCCGGCGATCGATGACCGCCGGGGCAACAAAGCTTAGCGGTCCGCCTTGGACACCCAGGCGAATTTCTGCATCGGCGCATCCACCGGCGTGTTGGCGATGTGATTGGTATAATTGCTCATCACCTTCTGCGCGAGGCCGAGGATAACCTCCAGCACATGACGCTGCTCATAGCCTGCGTCATAGAAAGCCTGAAGCGTGGCGTCATCGACATTGCCCCGCTCGCGCAGCATGGCGAGCGTGAAGCTCCGCAGCGCCTCAAGCTTGGCGGTCGGGAGCGGCGTCTCGTCGCGCAGCGCGTTCGAGATCTCGTCGCTGACCTTCATCGCCTTGGCGATGCCGGTATGGGCGGGCACGCAGTAATGGCACCGATGCTCGACATTGATGGTCTGCCAGATCACGGTTTTTTCTTCCGCATTGAACGCGGTCTCTTCAGCGAACAGGCTGTGCAGCGACTGATAGCCCTCGAACGCGGCGGGCGAGGCTGCCAGCACAGAGTGCAGCCCCGGCAGACGCCCGAAGCTCGCCTTGGATTTCTCGATCAGCGGAATCGACTTCTCAGGGGCGTTGGTTTCGTCAAGGCGGTCGAGCGTGGACATGGGTGTCTCCTTTTCAAACACATGCAGCGAGGCTGGTATCGGGGAAACATGGTGATATTTGAGCGATCACTCAAGTCATAAGTGAGTGATCGCTCAAAAATAAGTCAGGCATGACTTTCGGACTATCTGACGCGCGCTCAAAGGTGTATTTGGAACCTATGCCCCGTGAGCCATCATATAACCGCGATGCGGCCCTTGATGCCGCAATGGCCCTGTTCTGGGTCAAAGGCTACACCGCGACATCGCTTAAGGATCTGGAGCAGGCGCTGAAGATGCGGCCCGGCTCGATCTATGCGGCCTTCCAAAGCAAAGAGGCCCTGTTTCGCGCCACCTTGGACCTTTATGCCGAGCGGATGGAGGCGGAACTGGGTGCGATGATTCAGGACGCGCCCTCCGCGCTGAGCGCCTTGCGCGGCTATCTGCTGTCGCTGGGCGGGTTGGATGCGTGCAACAAGCCCTCGACCGCCTGCATGCTGGTGAAATCCCTGCTCGAAATTCAGACCGACCATCCGGAGCTGCGCGGCGCTGTGCTCGATCATCTGGACACGATCCGTCGGCTGCTGGAGGACGGCTTCTCCAAGGCCCGCGCGGCAGGTGAAATCCCCGCCGATGCCGACCCGGCCCGTCTGGCCCGACGGATGCAGACCTATATTTTTGGCCTGAAGATTCAGGCGCAACGCGAAACGGACCCGGACGCGATGCAGCGTCTGGCGCAGGATTTGGCCGACGAGATCAGCGAGCTGCGCCGCGCCGCCTGACGGAACGCGGCCTTCAAGCTTGAGCGAAAGCGTCGCAGCCGCCCCGTCTACATGCCGATCTCATGGAAAAACAAGTCGATCTCCAGCGCCAATCCAAACTCGAATTCGTTCAGCTCAGGCGCGCTCCATGCGTGTTTCTCAAGATAGTCCAGATAGTCCCGGCGTTTCTGATCGGCGCCCGGCTCCAATGACAGAAATTCGGCAGCGCGCAGCAGATCGATCCGCTTATGGACCTCCCGCATGGCCGAAAACGCCTCCATCATTACGGGCGTCAGGCGCGGCTCGTCTTGCCAGGATTGGCCGCCAAAAACCTCTTGGATGACGCGGTTGCCCGAGCCCAGGCAATCATAGGCGACGCAGCCGGGAAAACCCTCCTGCGTCAACCGGTCATGGATCGAGCATTTATGCCCCGAAAGGTTGCGGCAGGGCTCGCAGGGGTTCTTGTCGAATGCGAAATCCTCCCCCTTGTCGAAGGCAAGCATGACGCAGCAAAGCGCCGCGCATTTCGAACAATCGGTCTTGAGACGGTCGGTCTGGGACATTGAGCGTTTCGACTTTCACGCGACGTCTTGGGGCAAGGCATTGGGCCGCCGTATCCCGCGAAACGCCACTGGAATGCAAGCCCCCGGGCTGATGCCGAGGCCCCCGGATCACCGTTTGGATTTGCGCAGACGCAGCGCATTGAAGAGCCCGCCCCCCAGCGCCAGAACCGTGAGCATGAGCCACACGGTCCCGGATTGCTCAGAATAAACGACCCCCGTCTCCTTATCAAAACAGCGGCCTAATTCATTGAAACAATTGCGCCATCTATAGTGCTCGACGTAACATAAATACCCGCAAATGACTGCGAGCCCGAATAAAAGCAGGGACGAGATCTGTCTCACCATTGCGTGCCACCATGTACCGACGCTGAAAAGCATAAAGCGTCAGTCCCGATCCGCAACGGCAGCCTGGCACTTCAGGCCCGACGCGCGACCAGATTTCATCTGCGACGCGCGGCATTGCCCGCGCCGGTCAGAGATCGGCGTCAGAAGTGAAAAAATGGCGCGCCGCGCCGGGTGAATACGAAAACTATGTCTACGCTATAGCCCTCCCTTAGGAGACGTTGGAGTGCCGCGATGCCGCACGGCTCATTTTAACCTATTCCTGCAGGATCATCGGAGCAGGCAAGCAAAGCGAGTGCCCAGCTCACCAAGCCGTCGGCGAAAGGAAGGTCGAGCGGCAGATGGCCGACGAGCAACCGATAGAACAAGGGCGCGCATCTGGGCGCTTAGCGATCCTGCCAGGCCGCCCTGCTCTGCCCTCGCCCGCCTGCGAATCCGGATCGGCCATGAGCGTCGCCATCGCCGGTTCGCCAGCATTTGCCCAGTTGCGATAAATTGTAGGCTTGCTGACCCCGGATGTCGCGGCGACGGCGTCAATGCTTAGCCGGCCGAACCCCTCGCCCGACAGGATCTCGCGCGCTGCCTGCAACGCCTTGTTGCGCGCCGCCGCGCTAGGTGCCCGGCCACGCGGACGTGGCGAGAGTGATCGATGTTGACCCATTTGATTACGATACGCATCGTAAACATAAGTTTCGTGCAAGGAGCGCTCATGTCATCCCTTACGTCGGTATCGCCCTATATCGTGGTGCGCGGTGGTGAAGCCGCCATCGCTTTCTACAAGGCCGCCTTTGGTGCCGAGGAAATCTTCCGAATGACCGACCCTTCCGATGGACGCATCGGCCATGCCGAACTGCGCTTCGGCGAGAGCGTCGTCATGCTCAGCGATGAATATCCCGATTTCGGCGCGGTCAGCCCGGATACGGTCGGGGGGTCGCCCGTCTCATTGCATTTGTCCACAAAGGCCGTCGATGCGGACGTGGCGCGGGCCGCCGCGCAAGGTGCGACCGTGTTGCGCGCAGCCACCGACCAGAGTTTCGGAGAGCGCAGCGCGCTGGTACTCGATCCTTTTGGTCATCGCTGGATGCTGTCTCAGACGATCGAGGCGGTCTCACCTCAGGAAATGCAACGGCGTTGGAATGAGGAGACCGGAGCATGACCGCCGAGGAACAGGCGCCGGTTGTGCGAACTGACACACCTGACCCCGGCAGCCGCGCCAGAAGAGACGGCATGACACAATGGATGCCGGCACGTCTCGCAATGTCGGCCCGGCATCATCATCGCCTCCGTGTGTGAAACGTCCCGGAGTGGAAGAAACAGGATTCTGCGCGCCTTGGCGCCCTGACACTGGTCTGACAGTTGGATGGAACTTGGCCCAATCTTCCTGATCCGAAAGACGAGAAAGGGCCGGAAAGATTCAAACTTTTCTGCCGCCAAAAGCCAGCGTTGCTGCGCTTCTCCATCCGCAGACTGTTTCGCGTGCCCGATACCGGCGCAGTTTCGGCGGCGCATGCGTAGCAGGGAAGGCAATCGATGGAAGGTGGCGCACCCATCAGGATTCGAACCTGAGGCCTCTGCCTTCGGAGGGCAGCGCTCTATCCAGCTGAGCTATGGGTGCCTGAGGCGGGATATAGTCGAGCCGGGCGCGGGCCGCAACGATAAATCGCGCCCCATCGCACCGCGCGAGGCCAATCAGGCGCGCCGGGTGGCCAGCGCGTCGTCAAGCACGCCTGCAAGGACCTCATGGGGCACCTGCGATGTCACAAAGGCCTGCCCGATGCCGCGCGCAAGGATGAAGCGCAGCTTGCCCTCCTCGACCTTCTTGTCCTGCGCCATCAGCGCGATCAGCGCCTCGGTGCCCGGCAGATCGCCTTCGATATCGCCCAGATCCACCTTCATCCCCATCGCACGCAAATGCGCGCGCACGCGGCTCGGCGCCTCTTGCGCACAAAGGCCCAGACGTTGGCTCAACTCGAAGGCCAGCGCGCAGCCGATCGCCACCCCCTCGCCATGCAGCAGCCGGTCCGAATAGCCCGTCGCCGCCTCAAGCGCGTGGCAGAACGTGTGCCCGAGATTGAGCAGCGCGCGGTCCCCCTGCTCGGTTTCGTCGCGCGCCACGATCTCGGCTTTCATCTCGATCGAACGCTTCACCGCATGCATCCGGCCCTCGATATCGCCCGCGGCCATGGCGGGCGCATGGGCTTCGAGCCAGTCGAAAAACGCCGCATCGCCCAGCAGGCCGTATTTCACGACCTCGCCGTAACCTGTGAGAAAATCGCGCGGCTTGAGCGTGCCCAGAACCTCAAGATCGGCCAGCACGAGGCTTGGCTGGTGAAACGCCCCGATCAGGTTCTTGCCCTGCGGTGCGTTGATCCCGGTCTTGCCGCCCACCGAGCTGTCGACCTGCGCCAGAAGGCTCGTGGGGATCTGCACGAATCGCACGCCGCGACGCAGCACCGAAGCGGCGAACCCGACCAGATCGCCGATCACACCGCCGCCCAAGGCCACCACCACGTCGCGCCGCTCGACCTTTTGGTCCAGCAACCACTCGACGGTCCGGGTGAAATGCGGCCAGCTTTTCGTAGCCTCGCCGGGCGGCAGTCGCAGCACGACCATCTCGATCTCGCCGAGCCCTGCGCGCAGGGGCTCCAGATGCAGATCGGCGACGGTCTCATCGGCGACAACCGCCACACGCGGGCGCTGCAGCAACGGCGCGATCTCGGCCCCTGCATTGGCTAAAAGCCCGGTGCCGATGCGCACCTCATAGGAGCGCGCGCCCAGTTGGACGGGGACGATTTCACGCATCTTTAATCTCCTCGATCAGGCCCTCGACCTGTTCCAGCCTGCGCGCCACCTTGCAGGCCATGTTATTGATCGACAGCCCCGGCTCGGCCTCCACGGCGATCCGGGCCTTGGCATAGACCGGCGCGCGCGCGGCAAGCAGCTCGGCCAGCGTGGCTTTGGGATCGGGCGTGCGCAACAAGGGCCGCGTGGCCTTGTGACGCACGCGGTTCCACAGCAACTCCAGATCGGCCTTGAGCCAGACCGACACGCCAAGCTGCGAGATCATCTCGCGATTGGCCTCGGACAGAAAGGCCCCGCCCCCCGTCGAGATCACGCACGGATGCCCCGTAAGCAGTCGCCCGAGCACCTCTGATTCGCGCGCCCGGAAAAACGACTCACCATCGCGGGCGAAAATCTCGGCCACCGACATCTGCGCGGCGCGCTCGATTTCGTGATCACTGTCTAGGAATGCCACGCCCAAAAGACGTGACAGCGCGGTCCCCACCGCCGTCTTGCCCGACCCCATCATGCCCACAAGCACAATGGGTCGCGTCAAGGTTATCCCCATGCTCTGCGCGTCTCGCGTCACTGCCGCGTCCTTGTGTCAATCCCGTCTCTCCTTGATCCGGGCGTCATCGGCGGAGCCTTGCACAATCGTGAAAAGCACCCTCTTGAATGGCGTGAACTTCCCTGAAATGCCATATATGATCAACGTGAAACCGCAACTAAGAACGGTCCGCCGCTTTGGGACGGGCCGCAACCGGCTGAAAGTGAGACTATGGGGCGTATCTTCAAGCTCGTCGTGATCCTTCTGGTGCTCGGCGCGATCGGGATCATCGGCTATGCCTATCTGGGCGATATGAAACCCGATGCGAAAGAACAGCGCATCGATGTCACGTTGCCGGGCGGCATCGGTGGCGGCGGGGACGCGGGTGGCAATTAAGACGTTTTTCAAGACGACTTCGATTCTCGCGCTTGGCCTCACAGGTGGGCTAAGCGGCGCGGCTTGGGCGCAATCTTCCAAGCAAGGTGAACCGCTCTCGGCGATCAACTGGCTGTCGCGTTCGGTCGTCACCCCGGCCATCGTGAAGCCAGATCCGCCGGTGCGGGGCGCAGGCGGGATCGAGGATATCTCGGTGCTCTCGCTCGACGCCCCCTCTGCCGACACGCTGGGGCTGCTGCCTGCGGCGCGCACCGGCTTGCCGCGCACGCTGTGGGGGGCGACACCTGAGCCGCAACTGGCGCAGGCGCTGCATGATGTGCCCGACGACAACTTACCCGCGCTGCACGAGCTTTTGATGACGATCTTGCTGGCAGAGCTCGACCCGCCGCAGATCTCGAACGCCTCGCAGCGCGGCAAGCTGTTTCTGGCGCGCATCGACCGGCTGCTGGATCTCGGCGCGCTTGAGCAGGCCAATGCGCTGCTGCAACAGGCCGATCCGACCGATCCGCGGGTGTTCCGGCGCCGATTCGATGTGGCGCTGCTTTTGGGCAATGAGACCGGGGCCTGCCGGGTCATGCAGCGCACGCCCGCGATTGCCCCCTCTTACCCCGCGCAGATCTTTTGCCTCGCGCGCACTGGCCACTGGGACACGGCAGAGCTGACCTATGGCACGGGCCGCGCGCTTGGGCAGATCCCCGACGATCAGGCCGAGCTGATCGAGCGCTTTCTCGATCCCGCTCTGGCCGATGGCGCCGAAGAGCTGACCCCGCCCGATCCGGTCACGCCGCTGGCCTTCAAGATGATGGAGGCGATCGGCCAGCCCTTGGCGACATCAATGCTGCCCTTGGCCTTCGCCCATGCGGATCTGACCGAGAATAACGGCTGGAAAGGGCAGCTAGAGGCCGCAGAGCGGCTGGCGCGCGCGGGCGTGCTCGACCCCAACCGTCTGCTCGGGCTTTACACCGAGCGTCGGGCGGCAGCCTCGGGCGCGCTCTGGGATCGGGTCAGCGCGGTCTCGGCGCTTGAGCGCGCGGTCACTGATAAAGACACAAGCGCCGTGGCGCGCACCCTGCCGCGCGCCTGGAACGTGATGTCGCGCCAAGATCTTGAGCCGACGCTCGCCGCCCTTTACGGCTCGCGGCTCGCACGGATGGATCTTGAGGGCAATGCGGGCGTCATCGCGAAAAAGCTCGGCCTGCTATCGCCAGATTACGAAGAGGTCGCGCAACGCGGCGGGCTGGGACCGAATGCGGCCCTTCTGGCCGGGTTTGCCAAGGGCGACACCGCGGGGATCGCAGCGCAAGACGACCTGACGCGCGCGCTCAAGCGGGTCTTTGACGCACCGCCCACCGCCGTGCCCGAGCGCTATTCCGGAGAGCTGCCCGATCAGTTGGGCGCAGCCCTTTTGCACGCTATTGATGACGTGGCCCAAGGCGCGCGCGGCGATCATCCCCGCTTGGTCGATGGGATGAAGATGCTGCGTCTGGCCGGTCTCGAATCGACCGCACGGCGGGCTGCGATTGAGCTGGTCGTGCTGGAGCGGCGCGGATGACGCCCCTGACGCCCGAGCCGCCACCCGATCCGCACTGGCTGCCAAGCTTTCTCGAAGCGCAGGCCGCCGAAGCCGGGGCCGCACGCAACACGATTCTAAGTTATGCCCGTGATCTCAATAGCTTCCTTGCCTTTCTTCATGCGAAAAACCTGTCGCTGGCCACGCTGGAGCGCGGCGATATCGAGACCTATCTGATCCGTTGCGAGGCCGAAGGGCTGGCGAAATCGACCCGCGCGCGCAGGCTCTCGGCGATCCGGCAGCTGTTTCGCTTCGCCTATGAGGAAGGCTGGCGCAGCGATGATCCGGCGATCCGCATCGCGGGGCCCGGACGGGCACAGCGCCTGCCCAAGACGCTGAGCCTTGAGGAGGTCGAGGCGCTGCTGGAGGCCGCGCGCGATCAGGGTCGCAATCCGCGCGAGCAGATCCGCAACCGCGCGCTGATGGAGCTGCTTTATGCCACGGGCATGCGGGTGAGCGAGCTGGTGGGCCTGCCGGTTGCGGCCGCGCGTGGCGATCCACGGATGCTGCTGATCACCGGCAAGGGCAACAAGGAGCGCATGGTGCCGCTCTCGCCCCCTGCCCGCGAGGCGCTGGCTGCCTGGCTCGTGGCCCGCGATACCGCCCTTGAGGAAGCCCGCGCCGGGCGCCCGGGCACCTCCACACCCGCCTCGCGCTTTCTCTTTCCCTCCTCTGGCAAAGAGGGGCATCTCACGCGACAGGGCTTTCACAAGCTTCTCAAGGATATCGCCGTCAGTGCGGGGATTTCTCCCGCCAAGGTCACGCCCCATGTGCTGCGCCACGCCTTTGCCACCCATCTGCTGCAAGGCGGCGCGGATCTGCGCGCGATCCAGATGTTGCTGGGCCATGCCGATCTGTCCACGACCGAGATCTACACCCATGTGCTCGATGAACGGCTCAAAGAACTGGTGCTCTCGCATCATCCGCTCGCCAAACGCACGCCGCCCGCATGATGGGTCCTTGATCTGCGCCCCGACGCACCCCATAACCTGAGCCATGGATAGCACACTCGATTTTACCTTCTGGATGACCGCCGCCGGGATCATGGTTCTGCTTGGCTTGTCAGCCTTTTTCTCGGGCTCCGAGACGGCGCTGACGGCGGCCAGCCGGTCCAAGCTGAAATCGCAGGCCGACAGGGGCGAGAACGGCGCGCAAACCGCCCTTGAGGTCACCGAAGACAGCGAGCGGCTGATCGGCGCGATCTTGCTGGGCAACAATGTCGTCAACATCCTCTCGGCCTCGCTTGCGACGGCTTTGATGACCAAGATGTTTGGCCAGACCGGCGTCGCGCTGGCCACGGTCGTTATGACATTGCTGGTGCTGATCTTCGCGGAGGTTCTGCCCAAGACCTACGCGATCACCCTGCCCGAAAAGGTCGCCTCCAAGGTCGCACGTCCGATCAAGGTGGTGACAGTCCTGCTCTCGCCCATCGTGACGGTGGTGCGGATGATCGTGCGCGGGATGCTGTACGCCTTTGGCATGCGCACCGATAAAAACCAGCACATGTTCTCGGTCCATGAGGAAATCGCGGGCGCTCTCGCCATCGGGCAATCCGAAGGCAAGGTCGACAAGGAAGACCGCAACCGGCTGCTGGGCGCGCTTGATCTGGGTAACCGGACGGTCGAAGAGATCATGCTCCATCGCAGCCAGATCGAGATGATCGACATTGCCGACGATCCCGACAGTATTCTCTCGGCGGTTCTGTCTTCGCCCCATACCCGCCTGCCGCTCTACCGCGAAGAGCGCGAGAATGTCGTCGGCATCATCCATTCCAAGGATCTGCTGCGCGCGGTCGAGAAAGTGATGCGCGGCGGTGACGGCACGCTGGAGAGCATCTCGGATCTCGACATCGCCAAGGTGATGATGAAGCCCTATTTCGTGCCCGAAACGACCCCGCTCGACGAGCAGATGCAGGAGTTTCTCAAGCGCCGCACCCATTTCGCACTGGTGGTCGACGAATATGGCGACCTGCGCGGGCTGTTGACCCTTGAGGACATCCTCGAAGAGATCGTGGGCGAGATCACCGACGAGTTCGACCCCAAGGCCGAGCGCAGCCTCAAGCCCACCGAGGGCGGCGATTACATCGTCGATGGCGCGATGACGATCCGCGATCTCAACCGCGAAACCGACTGGTCGCTGCCCGATGAAGAGGCCAATACCGTCGCGGGGCTGGTGATCCACGAGGCGCAGACCATTCCCACCGAGGGGCAGGTTTTCTCCTTCCACGGGTTCCGCTTCGAGGTCGCAGCGCGCAAGGATAACCGCCTGACCAAGCTCAAGATCCGCCCCCTGCTCCGGCCCAACTGAGCGCGCTCCAACCGCGCTCACCGAAGCCTGATCGCAAAACGCGCTTGCCGGATCGTCTTTCCAACCAATATGTTCGTTCAGACATATCGAATTGGACCCCAGATGCGCTTTCTCCGGCTTGCCGCCTTGCTGGCACTCTCGCTCACCCTCGCCCTGCCCGCCCGCGCAGGCGAGGTCACCATCTTTGCTGCAGCCTCGATGAAGACCGCGCTCGATCAGATCGCGCAGATCTGGCAGGCGCGCACCGGGGATGTGGCCCATGTCTCCTATGCAGGCTCCGGGGCGCTGGCGCGCCAGATCACGGCAGGCGCGCCCGCCGATATCTTTATTTCGGCCAATCCCGGCTGGATGGAAAGCGTCGCCAAGACCGGGCAGATCAAGCAGCAGACCGATCTTCTGGCCAATTCGCTCGTGCTGATCGCGCATGATCCCAAGGCCGGACCGGTCGAGATCTCGGATCACTTGGATCTCAAGGGGCTGCTCAAGGGCGGCAAGCTGGCGATGGCGCTCGTCAACTCCGTCCCGGCGGGCGAATATGGCAAGGCGGCGCTGAGCCATTACGGCTTGTGGCGCGGGATCGAACCCGATGTCGCGCAGGCCGATAACGTGCGCGCGACCCTGCAGCTCGTGGCGCTTGGCGCGGCCCCTTACGGGATCACCTATGCAAGCGATGCGGTGGCCGAGCCGCGCGTCCATGTCGTGGCAAAGTTCGCCCCCGACAGCCACCCGCCAATCCGCTATCCCGCAGCCCTTTTGACACAGACCCCCACCGCAAAAGCCTTCTTTGCAGAGCTGCGCAGCCCGGAGGCCACCCGGATCTTCAAGGCCCAAGGGTTCAAGCCGCTGCAATGAACTGGCTCTCCCCGTCAGATTGGCAAGCGGTCGCGCTGTCGCTGAAGGTCGCGGGGCTTGCGACCGCGCTGTCGCTGCCCTTCGGGATCGCGATTGCCTATGTGCTGGCGCGCGCGCAGTTTCCGGGCAAGCAATGGCTCAACGCGCTGGTCCATGTTCCGCTGATCCTGCCGCCGGTGGTGACGGGCTATCTGTTGCTGATGGCCTTCGCGCCAAACGGCCCCTTGGGCGCGGTGCTCGCGCGGATCGGCATTCGGCTCGCCTTTGACTGGAAAGGCGCCGCCCTGGCCGCAGCCGTCATGGCCTTCCCGCTGATGGTGCGCGCGATCCGGCTTGCGATCGAAGCCGTGGACCCAAAGCTTGAAGCCGCCGCAAGCACGCTTGGCGCCTCGCGCCCATGGGTTTTCGTGACCGTGACCCTGCCGCTGATCGTGCCGGGCATTCTGGCAGGCACCATCACCGCTTTCGCCAAGGCGATGGGGGAGTTTGGCGCGACGATCACCTTTGTCTCCAACATTCCCGGTCAGACCCAGACCCTGCCGCTCGCGATCTATAGCGAGCTACAGGTGCCCGGCGGCGAGACCGCCGCGATCCGGCTCGTGGTGATCTCGGTGACACTCGCAATCGGCGCGCTCCTTCTGTCGGAGGCGCTGGCGCGACGGGTCGCGGCCCGGATCGCCGGGCGGGAGGCGTGATGCTGGAAATCGCGCTCAAACACGCCTTTGCGGGCTTTACGCTGGATCTCGAGATCCGCGCGCCGGGCGGCATCACGGCGCTGTTCGGCCCCTCGGGCGCAGGCAAAAGCACGGTGGTCAATGCAGTGGCTGGGCTGCTGCGCCCCGATCAAGGCCGCATCGCAGTCGACGGGACGGTGCTGTTCGATGCCGCAGCGCGCACGGCCCTGCCCCCGCATCGCCGCCGCATCGGCTATGTCTTTCAAGATGCGCGCCTCTTTCCCCATCTCAACGTGCGCGCCAACCTGACCTATGGGACGCGCTTTGCCCCGCACGGCCCCGGTGCGATCAGCTTTGACGATGCGGTCGCCATGCTCGGGCTGGGTGCGCTGCTGGAGCGCAGCCCCGCAGCGCTCTCAGGCGGTGAGGCGGCACGGGTGGCGCTGGGGCGCGCGCTGCTGAGCAAACCGCGCCTGCTCTTGCTCGACGAGCCGCTGGCGGCCCTCGATGCGGCGCGCAAAGCCGAGATCCTGCCCTATTTCGAAATGCTGCGCGACGCGGTCAAACTGCCCATCCTCTATGTCAGCCACGCCCCCGCCGAGATCGCGCGTCTGGCCAATTCCGTGGCCTTGATCGAGGCCGGGCGGCTCCGCGCCTTCGGCCCGGCCGATGACGTCCTGACCGATCCCGCGGTGGCCGGGCATTTCGGTGGCGATGCCGCAGGTGCGCTGATCTCGGGGCACCTGAGCGCGCAGGAAAGCGACGGGCTGGCCCGGATCGACACGGCGGGCGGCCCGCTCTATGTGCAGGCTCCCGATGTCGCGGTCGGGCAAAGCTTGCGCCTGCGCCTGACGGCCAGCGATGTCACCCTGGCCCTCGCCCCGCCCCAGCAGGTCTCGGCGCTCAATATCCTGCGGGTCTCCATCGCCCGGATTGGACCCGCACAAGGCCCGGGCCGCTTCGTCCAGCTTGCCATGGGTGAGGACCGCTTTCTCGCCCGGGTGACCAGCCGCTCGGCCACAGCGCTCGATCTGCGACCGGGGCTGAACTGCTACGCGATGATCAAGACCGTCTCTGTGGCGCGCGACGCGCTGGGTCTGTGAGGCCGCGCAAAAGCGGGGGCTCTGCCCCCCGCGCGTGCCGCGCGCCCCCCGAGGTATTTGCCCCAAGATGAAAGAGCTGGGCTTCCTCTTGATCCAAATATCCCGGGGGTGAGACCGCAGGCCGAGGGGGCAGAGCCCCCGAACTCTGATCATGAAAAAGGGCGACCCGAGGGCCGCCCTTTGATCTGTGCTGTGAGAGTTGGAGCTCAGTTCGAGCCGTCCATGCCCTTCATGCCGGGCATTGAGGTTGCCGCGTTGCCCATGTCGTCGGTCATATGCATCGACTGATGCGACATGTCGCCCATGCCCATCCGGCTGGCCAGATTGGCGAGCACCCAGACCGTCCCGGCCGCCATCAAGACGATGATCAGGAAGGTGAAGAGCACCAGATAGAGGTCAGGACGTGCCTCACGCGAGAGATCGAGGTGCATGAAGGCCCAGAACTGGGTCACGACCTGCGCGATGCCGAGGATGCCGATCGTGCTCCAGGCGATGCCCGGAAACAGACCACCGGCGACCACGACGACGCTGATCAGCGTCAGCACGACCGAAAGGGCAAACCCCCAGACATAGCGGGCCATGTCCTGTTTGTACTCGGCGCTATCCATACCGAGGTTAGACGAAACCGCACTCATGACAGCACCCCCATCAGGTAGATTTTCGTGAACAGGGCGATCCAGACGATATCCAGCATGTGCCAGAACAGGCCCAGGCGCATCAGGCGCGACTTGACCAAATCGCTATAGCCCATGGTCTTCATCTGAACGATCAGCAAGATGCCCCAGATGATGCCCGAGGTCACGTGCAGGCCGTGCAGACCCACCAGCGAGTAATAGGCAGTCAGGAAGCCCGAGACTTGCGGCGTGTTCCCCTCGCTCCAGAATTCGTGGAATTCGTAGAGTTCGATGCCGAGGAAGATCGCGCCGAAGATCAGCGTGATTACCAGCCACTTGATCGTGCGCTCCATCGAGGCGCCGTATTTCATGCCCAGCGTGCAGATCCCGAAGGTGAAGGTCGAGATCAGCAGCGACATTGTCTCGATGGTCGGCAGCCCGAGCGAGAACAGCTCATGCGGGCTGGGACCGTTCGCGATACCATGCCATTCGGCATCGGCATAGGTTGCGAGGAACAGCGAGAAGGCGATGAGGTCGGACATCAGGAAGATCCAGAAGCCGAAGATCACCGTCCCCGTTTTGTCGTGACCGTGGGACGAACCTGCCCCGTGGTCGCTGGGGGCTGCTGCCCCCAGATTGGTTGCGGTCGCACTCATACTGCTTCCTCCATGTCCATGATCAAGCCACGGTTCTTAGACGTAAATTCGTCATCAAGGCTGACCTTCGGGGTCGTCTCGACCACATGTTTATGACGCTCATAATCGGCACGCAGTTCCTGCGCCGAGATATGATGCTCCCAATCGGTGTTGTAGGAGCGCACGAGCACGAGCACCCACATGCCGACCCAGCACAGCGCTGCCAGCCACCACATTTGGAAGATCATCCCGAACGCGCCGACCGTTGCGACCATCGCGACCCAGAACCCCATACCGGTGTTCTTCGGCAGTTCGATATCGACGAACTCGGTGGGTTCCATCACCCGCAGGCCACTGGCCTTTGCGTCGACCCAGGGCTCACGCGAGGTGATGTGCGGGATCGTGGTGAAGTCATGCTCGGGCACCGGGCAGCCCAGCGACCATTCGAGGCCACGGCCATCCCAGGGATCGCCCGCCGGAACCATCAGGTCTTCGCGGTTTTTCACCGAGACATACATCTGGATGACTTGGCAGGTCAGACCAGCCAGCACCGTCAGCGCCCCGATCATCGAGATGATCAGCCAAGGCATATAGGCGGGGTCGGTGAAGAAGGCCATCCGGCGCGGGGCGCCCATCAGGCCGATTGCGTAGAGCGGCATGAAGGTCAGGTAGAACCCGATCATCCAGCACCAGAAGCTGCGCACGCCCCATTTCTCGTCGAGACGGAAGCCGAAGCAGAGCGGGAACCAGTAGTTGATGCCCGCGAACATCCCAAACAGCAGACCGGGGATCAGCATGTTGTGGAAGTGTGCCACGAGGAACAGCGAGTTATGGGCGGCAAACGAGATCACCGGGTTGGCCAGCATCACACCGGTGATACCACCGATCACGAAGGTGAACATGAAGCCCGCCGAGAACAGCATCGCCGTCGAGAAGCGCAGCTTGCCGCGCCACATCGTGAGCATCCAGTTATAAACCTTCACGCCCGTGGGCACGCCGATCGTAATCGTGGCAATCCCGAAGATCGCGTTGAGATGCGCCGTCTGACCCATCGTGAAGAAGTGGTGCACCCAAACCGTGAAGGACAGCACCGCAATCGCGATGGTGGCCCAGACGAGCGAGGTGTAGCCATAGAGCTTCTTGCCCGAGAACGTCGGGATCACGTGGCTGAACACACCGAAAGCCGGCAGGATCAGGATGTAGACTTCCGGGTGACCGAACAGCCAGAACAGGTTGGCGAAGTTCATCATGTTGCCGCCGGCATCGGCGGTGAAGAAGTGGAAGCCCGCATGGCGGTCGAGCGCCAGCATCAGCGAGCAGACCGCAAGCGGCATCATCGCGAAGATCATCAGGATCGCCGTGCACAGGGTAGTCCATGCAAAGATCGGCATCTTCATCAGCGTCATGCCCGGGGCACGTTGCTTGTAGATCGTGACGGCGAAGTTGATGCCCGACAGCGTGGTGCCGATACCGGTCAGCATCAGCGACCAGATCCAGTAATCCACACCTTCATTGGGCGATAGCTGCGCGCCGGTATAGGGCGGATAGGCCGTCCAGCCACCGGTCTCGAACTTGCCGATCACCAGCGAGGCCATCACAAGCGCCGCACCACCGACCGAAAGCCACAGCGAGATCGCGTTCATGAAGGGGAACTCCATGTCGCGCGCCCCGATCTGGAGCGGCATGACGACGTTGATCAGACCGATCAGCAGCGGCATCGCGACGAAGAAGATCATGATCGTGCCGTGGGTCGAGAACAGCTCGGCATGGTGTTCGACAGACAGGAAGCCCGGTGCGGGCGCGACCTGTTGGGCGCGCATCACAACAGCTTCGAGGACGCCACGGATCAGCATGATCGCGGCCAGAACGATGTAGATCACACCGATTTTCTTGTGGTCGAGCGAGGTGATCCACTCTTTGTAGAGCGGCTTCCACCAGCCTTTGACGGTGAGCAGCACCAGCACTGCGAGCGCGCCAAGCACGACGATCCCGCCTGCGCCAGCCGCAATGGCCGTCGACGTCGATGGTTCCTTGAACCACGGAACGATAAAGATATCGTCCCAGTTGAGACTACCAAGAATACTCATTGCGCATCCCCTTGGGGTTTATTTTGTGAAAGATGCAGCTCGCTGTGGATGGCTTCATCGATCGATTTCTGCTCGGGGTCGTGGTCGTCGAGGATCGCAGCCCCGCCATTCGTGACCATCGAGGGGTCCATCGACGCCTTGTCCCACCAGCCTTTGGGCGGCGCATCAAAAATCTGCGGTCCGTTCCAGGTCGCGACTTTCTTGAACTCGGTCAGAAGGTCGTTCCAGGGCTGACGCGGCGATTGCAGGAAGGATTCGTAATCCTGCTTGCTCACGACATCGACTTCGAACTTGTCGAGCGGGAAGGCCGCACCGTTGAACTGGCTGTTAAAGCCTTCAAGCTTCGCCAGATCGCCGGTCGTCATGTTCATTTTGGTTTGCATACCGGGCATTGCGTAGATCTGACCGGCCAGACGCGGGATCCAGAAGCTCTGCATTGCGCCCGCAGCCGTGATGTCGAACTCAACCGGGGTATGCTGCGGCAGAACGACCTTGTTCACCGTGGCCATCTTGCCGGGATAAATGAACATCCATTTCCACTCGGAACCGACCACCTGCACTTTGATCGGGTTCGCCCCGGTATGCTTATAGGGATCTTCGCCGATCGTGTTGATCCAGATAAGAACGCCGAGCAAGATAACCGTGAGTGTGGAGCCGCCCCAGATCAACGTCTCGGCCATCGTCGAGTGCGACCAGTTCGGGCGATATGCCCCCTTCCCACCCTTGCGGCGATACTTGATGCAGATCCACGGCAGGCCGATCAGGATCGGCAGACACACCGGAAGCATCCACAGGAAGAACCAGATCATATGCGACTTTTCAGCCGCGGCGATCGGGCCGCTTGGCGTCATGACCCCGTTTTCAGCGCAGCCCGACAGCCACAGGGCAGCAACCGCGAAACTCGCGGGAAGCGCCATGCGGCGAGACCGCTGATACACTTTTTCAAACACTACGGAATACCTTTCTATCCCCAATCCTGCTGCGCGACGGGACCAAAAGGCCCGCGCGCGATATGACGCCACCTAGTGCAGCGTCTTGGAGGTCAAACGAAAGTGCCAAATTGTCGCAGCTATCGCCGGAACCCGATGAAAAGACAGAAAAAATCCGATCACGTGATCGCGACAGCACGAAAAAATGTCAACAAATTCAGTCACGACCCCTTGTAAGGAGCGCCGAGAATACAGGGGATTTCACATCTTCTCTCTGTCTTGTGAACAGCACGTGAACGCCGCGTGATGGCGGACGGGTCGTAAGATGTCTTTTGACATAGTGAAACGCGAGACCCGGGTTCCGAGTCTCGTGTCATATCTGGCGAGGGCATGGGCTCAAAGCCCTGCGACCGCGCGCAATTGTGGCAGCGACGGGATATGGACGAAGCCGCGTTCGATCCGAAACAGCTTGCGATCGCGCAGCCGTCTTAGCGTCTTGTTGGTGTGAACGAGTGAGAGCCCCAGCGCATCGGCGAGGACCTGCTGAGGAAATGGGAACGGCGCCGCACCGCGCGTCAGCAAATCTGCCTGCAATGCGCGCTGATAGGCGTGATGCACGAACCACGAGATCCCCTCGATGGCATTGCGCTGACCGGTCGTGGCCAGCCATTGCGCCAGCAGGTCGTTCTCATAGGCCAGCAGCCACATCATGTCCTCGCGCGTGCGGCGATCTTCCATCCGCTCGGCATCGAGATGCCCCAGACGCATCGGAGTGGCGGCCTCGGCAACGCTCTGGCGCGCGAAAGACAGCCCTGCCCCAAGCCCCAGCACGTCGCCCGGATAGATCAGCCCCTCAATCTGGCGCCGTCCGTTCTCCAGCAGGCAATATCGCAGCCCGATGCCTTTGGAGACCAGTGACAGCGCCGCTGATTCTCTCGAACACGTCACGGTCGCACCGGACGAGAACGACTGTTCATGCGTGATAATACTGGTCAAATAACTCAGATCGGGCCGCTGCTCGAAGTTTCTCACTCTGCCGTTAACCGTTTTTTCATTTCGGATTGGGGCAGATGAACCGCAAAGCGCAAAACCGCGCTACGTCATAGACTAAACCATGTCGCTTTTTTCCGAAATTTCCGCCTCGATTAGCGGAAATCCATTCCGTCAGACACAGCTACAGGTAGATCCGCTTGCGGATGTGGGTCTCATCGACGAGCCCTACTTTCGCCAGTGCCGCGCGGTCCGGCAGGGACAAAAGTCCGTCACGCCAGATCACAAGGTTTTCCGTGCGCAGACGCGACAAGGTCTTGTTGGTATGCACGAGCGACAGCCCCAGCGCATCCGCAAGATCCTGCTGGCGTACCGGGAACGGCATGAATCCGTCACGTACCAGCCCCGACTGCGCACCGCGATCCCAAAGCGAGACGAAAGCCCAAGCCAAGCTCTCACGCGCCGAGCGCTGGCCCACGGCCACCAGAGCCTCGCCAAGAAAATGCTCCTCGCGCGCAACCTGCCAGGTCAGCATGAAAGCGCGCTCGGGCATTTGCGAGAACATCTGCCAGATCTGGTTGCGATCAAAGACGCACAGCGTCACTGGGCTGAGGGTTTCGACCGTATGGGCCGTCTCGCCCAGCATGATCGGCTCCAGCCCGATCAGATCGCCCGGAAACAGGAAGTTGAGCACCTGCCTGCGCCCGTCCTCCAGCGTCTTGTAGCGCAGCGCCTGCCCTTCCAGCAACGTGAAGAAGCGCTGAGGGTTCGTCCCCTCGTCAAGAATCGTGCGCCCGGCATCGACCTGCAATTCGCCGACACGATGCAGCTTCACGACATCGCGCTCGTCCTGCGTCGACGGCGTGAAGCCGTCACTTTCCGAAAAGGGGCAAATGTCGCATCTACGCGCCATGTCTCATCCTCACATTACGTCAATTCACCAACGCCAGCCGCGAGGAGCGGGTTCCCTGCCTAAAAACGAGGCAGTTCCGCCGCGAAAAGCTCGATTCTCCTCCAGGTTGCAAAATGCAATGAGCGGAATATCGCAATCTCTCAATGTCGTGATCGATTAAATGACTTTCCGGGCCCGGGCATGTCATAGTTAAATGACAGTGGCTGTGCGATCGGCAGTTTAGTATAAAGACGTGGCGTCGATTGGACCTGCGCTTTGCTGCTTTTGGGGGAAATGGAATGCTGCGTTCCTGCGTTTCGACGCCACTCTTCGGACTTGTCGACCGGTGCTCTCCAGCATCGAGAGGTGTATAGATGGGAAGATGCGACCCCAACACGCCTTCCGCACAGGTTGCGCGCCTTGAGGGGACAGCGCTGGTCCTCGAAGATGCCTTGATCGTGGCCTATGATGCCGCCGCGATGCTTTCGGAAATGGGGATCTCGAAGGTCGAGATCTGCGGCACCTTGGCCGAATCTCTGGCGCTTCTTGACGGTGGGCTTATCCCCTCGGTGGCGCTACTCGACATCGATCTGGGTGGAGAGACCTCGCTTGAGGCCGCTCTTGTTCTGTCCAAACTGCAGGTGCCGATCATCTATTCGACCGGCTATGACGCGGTCGAGGGGGCGATTGCCGATTTCCCGAGCGGGATCATGTTGAACAAGCCTTATACCGCCGAGGATATGTCCCGCGCACTGGCCCGGATGGGTCTGTTCGAAAGCGCCCTTTAAGCCAGATTAGCGCCCCGTTGATCCTCGGGCTCAGCCCCTCTCTGCCCCGCCCGCAGCGGGTCCGTACCCATAGCCGTAGCCATATTCCGTGCTGGAGAACCGGGCCTTGTTGACGACGACGCCCATCACATTGGTGCGCTCGGCCAGCTCACGCTCGCACAGATCGATCTCCTTGATCGGCGTCTCTTCAGCGGCAACGATGATCAGCATGCAATCGACATGGGAGGCCAAGGCCAGCGTGTCATCGCTGACCAGCACCGGCGCTGTGTCAAACACGATCAGATCGGGCTGATAGAGCGCTTCGATCCGATCCAGCGCCTGCGGTGTGGTATGGGATTGGATCAACTCTGAGGGATTGGCCACATGTCGGCAATTGGTCGCAATTGCAAGGTTATTGCCATAGCGGCGCGCGTGATCGCTTAACTCGGCGCGTCCCGCCAGCACTTCGCTGACCTGCATTTGGTCTTCGAATTGCAGCATTTTATACAGCGAGGGGCGGCGCATATCGCTACCGATCAGAATGGTGAACAGCTCTTCCTGACGCCCCAGTGAGAAAGCAAGATTCAGCGCCACCGTCGATTTCCCGCACGACGCCGAGGGCGAGGTGACGGCCAGACGCCGCCAGCCATTGGCCCGCATCTGCTGCAAGATCTTGGTGCGCATCAGATCGAAGGGCGCGGCATCGGCGCGCAGATCGGTGGTCACGACGCGCACGGCTTCAAGCTGGCGCTGCGCAGGCACCCAAGGGGTCAGAGCTTGCCAAGCGGCCCCCGAGAAGCCCGAGCGCGGGGATATCGCATCCACACTGGGCCCGCGGGTGCCGGGCAGGCTGCGGCCCTCGCGGCTGGCACGCGCCTGAGCAATCGCATTGCGCAATCTCTCCACCATGGCAGAGCCTCCCTTTAGAAGATCAGATCAATGGGCATGTACAACACGCCCAGCAAAATCACGAAGACAAACACAACGACCACCACAGCCCCCGACGACATCAGCCTCTGCCGCCGCCGCTGCGCCTTGTCGGCCGCGGTATAGACATAAGGCAGCGTCGCGAAGGGCGTGATCCCCAGTTTAGCCGTCAAATCCTCGGGGCGGCGCAGGCCCGGCTTGAGCAGTTCGCGCACCAAGATCAGCACCAGCCCCAGCACAAAGCCCGCCCCGAGCCCCGCCACTGCAATCGTCTTGCGATTGGGCTTCACTGGCTCATTGGGCGCCACAGCTTGCTCGATCACGGTGAGACGTTCCCCCTTGGAGAGCGACTCGATCGTATCACCAGTTTGAGCCACAGCGCGAGATTTGATCGCCCGATCATATTGCTCGCGCAGGTTGTCCTGATCGCGCTGCATCGCATCGAGCGAAGCAGCATTGGCAGGGATGCGCGACAGGTCGAGATGGATCTGTTCGACCTTTTCCTTCGTGGCCATGGTTTGCGCTTCGGCCTCGAAAATCTCGTCTTCAATCTGACGCAGCCGCTGATCAAACGCATCCGCGCCCGCAGGCATCTTCACCTTAAGCGCCTTGGTTGCACTCTCGATCTGGGCGCTCAGCGCGGCGAGCTTGGCATCTTCCTCCGGCACCACAGCCTGCAAGGCAGCGCGCTGTGCCTTCAGCCGCGCCAGCTCGCGCAGCGGCGGCGGATAGATCGCATCGAGATCCACCTTCGCGCCCGACACTTCATGACGCCGGATCAACCGGTCGCGCTGCCCCTCAAGATCCGAGACCTTCGCGGCGAGCTGTGCCTGTTCGTCCTGCAGCCGGTCCGCCTGATCGCGCAGCAGCGACAAGCGCTCGGGCAGCGCCGCGCCGTTTTCCTGCTTGAAACGCAAGATCGCGGCGGCTGATTTCGAGAGCTGATCCGAAAGCCGGTCGACCTCACGCGAGAAGAAATCGAGCGTATCGCGCGCCGCCTTCGTGCGAATGTCGCTGTCTTCTTTCAGCACGCGCGTCACCAGTTCATTGGCAACCTGCGCGGCTTGGTCGGGCTGTCCTGCAAGAAAGGAGATGTTGAGAAAGATCGCCTCTTTGTCGCGGTTGCTGCTGGTTTTCTGGCTCGAGATCGTGATGTCGATATCATGGGTGAGCGCAGTATAGACCGCATCGGCATCGCGCGCGCCCGAGGGCAGGCGCAAAGTCGGATACAGCGACATCCGCTTGGCCATATCCAGCAGGCTATCGCGCGAGAGCACCCGCTTGCGGATCACCTGCAATTTGGCGTTGGTATCGGTCTGCACCGTGCTTGAGGCAAGCTGGTCGGGGATGCTGTCACCCTCCACCACCAAAAGCGCATCGGCCTTGTAGATCGGCGTCATCGTACGCCCGATCAAAAGCCCCGCCGCAGCCCCAAGGAAGGTCAGAAAGATCAGCCAGTGCAGGCGCTGCATTAAGATCCCGCCGTAATATTGCAGGTTGCGCATCACGCCCCTCCCGCACGACCAGATCGGAACGCGCCCTCTGCCGCGACCGCACGCGGTCGCCCCTGCGTCTCAACAGGAAGGTAGAACACGTTGTCTTCAATCACTTTTTCGATAATTTCACCCGTCACTTCCTGAGATCCGGCAGAATAGGCATAGACGAGCCCCAGATCGCAGAGCTGGTTCATCAGGCGCGGGATGCCACCAGTATAGCCATGCACCTTGCGCGCAGCCTCGGGCGTGAAGATCGGGCAGCTCGCCCCCGCCACTTCCAGCCGCCGCGCGATATAGGGCTCGGCGCAATCCGGCCCGATCGGGCCAAGATGGAACCCTGCCCCCACCCTTTGCGCGAATTGGCGCAGATGCGGCTGGGAGATCAGATCGCGCAGCTCGGGCTGCCCCATAAGCACAAGCTGCACCAGCTCATCCTTATCAGCATTGATGTTCGTGATCATGCGCAGCTCTTCGAGCACGCCCGCGTCGAGGTTTTGCGCCTCGTCGATCACCACCACGACACGCCGCCCGGCGGCATATTCCGCGATCAGCAATTGCTGAAACCGGTCATAGATCGTGACGTAATCCTCGCCCGGCACGACGCGCTCCCCCAGTGCCAGCATGATCCAGCGGATCAGATCCTCGCGCGAGCCGCGCGCATTGGACACAAGCGCAATCGTGACGTTCTCGGTCATCGTGGCCATCAGATGGCGCAGCAAAGTCGTCTTGCCCGCCCCGACCTCGCCTGTGATCAAAGTGATCGGCGCGCGCGAGAACAGCCCGTATTCGAGCATCGTCGCCGCGTGCTTATGCTCGGGCGACCAGTAGATAAAATCAGGATCCGGCAGCAGCGCAAAGGGCCGCCCGCTCAATCCGAAAAAGTCGGTGTAAATCTCATCCATGCCTGTATCCGGGCCTTTGGCCTCGTTCTTTGTCGCCCCCACTGAACCGCACTATCTCCGTTTTCGCAACAAATCCCTGCGCATCGCGCGCGACATGCGGCGTTTTGGTCGCGTTTTTTACGCAACAGCGCGCCACCAACATCAAGCAGCCCAGCCTTTGCCACGAGAATGCCTTCATTGAGCGGCACCCCTGTGTCTAAAGTGTCGCAAACGCCGTGCAGAGCGTGACATGACGGAATCGAGGCGAGGGGCAGATGCCACGACAACTTGGGATGAAACCTGTGATGCTGGCGCTCTGCGTCGGGATCGCACTGGCAGGATGCAAATCCAAAGAAGAGAAAGCCGAGGAATATTACACCTCCGCCATGGCACTTGTGGCCAAGGGCGATGTGCCGCGCGCGATGGTCGAGCTGCGCAATGTCTTCGAATATGACGGCGCGCATCAGGCGGCGCGGCGCGAATATGCCGATCTTTTGCTGGCCTCTGGGCGCATTCAAGAAGCTTATAGCCAATATCTGCGCCTCTCCGAGCAATATCCCGACCTCGTAGCCCCGCATCGCATTCTGGCCGAACTCTCGCTGCGCTCGGGCAATCTTGAGGCGGCGCGCCGCCAGATGAACGACACGCTCGAACTCAAGCCCGGCGATCCGGGCGCGCAGGCCATCGGGCTGGCCTTGCGCTTGCACGAAGCACTCGCGCGCGGGGACGCATCTGCCTATGGCCCGATTGCGCAAAAAGCCCGCGCGCTGGTGACAAGCGATCCGGGCATCCCGACCGGCTGGCATGTTCTGATCGATGCGCTCAACGCGCAGGACCAAAAGCCGCAGGCGCTCGACGCCATCGACGCCGCGCTGGCACAGAACCCCGTGCAGTACCGCCTTCAGGTGATGCGGCTGAACCTGCTCAGCGCGCTTGGCAAGCAAGATGAGATCGGCGCGCAGCTCAAGGTGATGCAAAAGCTGTTCCCCGATGACGAGAAGACCCGCAGCGCCTTGGTCGCATGGTACGTGCTGCGCGACGACCCGGACGGAGCCACGCGCTATCTGCAAAGCCTTTCGGCCGAGCAGAACAAGGACGCACAGGGCTATGTCGAGCTGGTCCAGATGCTGGCCGAGCATCAGGGCCCGGCGGCCGCCGCCCGCGAGCTGGATGCGCTGATCGCGCAGAACCCGGGCACGCATGAGGGGCGGATGTTTGGCGCGATGCGGGCCGATCTCGATTTCAACGCGGGCCGCGTTGCCGAGGCGATAGCGCGGATGAAGGCCCTTTTGCAGGACGCCCCCGCAGGCGAGCAGACCGACCGCCTGCGCGTGAGCTATGCCCGGATGCTCGACGGCGCGGGCCAGCGCAAGGCCGCGCAGAGCCAGCTTGATGCCGCGCTCGCCTCCGATCCCGATCTGGTGCCTGCGCTCCGGCTTCACGCAAAATGGCTGATCGAGCAGGATGAGCCGGATGCGGCCCTCGTGGCCTTGCGCCGCGCCTTGCAACAGGCCCCGCAAGATCCAGAGGCGCTGAGCCTGATGGCCCAAGCCGATCTGCGTCAGGGCGCTCCTGATCTGGCGGCAAACCGCCTGTCGCAGGCCTATGAAGCGTCCAATCACGGCCCGATGCAGGCCCGCAGCTATGTCGATTTCCTGATGGAGCATGACCGCAAAAGCGCCGCCCGCGCGCTGCTGGCCAACGCGATTCAGCATAATCCGGACGATCCGGGCCTCCTGCACCGTCAGGCCGATCTGGCGCTGGCCGAGAATGACTGGGTGCAGGCCCAGCGCATCGCCAACCATCTTGAGACGCTGCCGCAGCCCGAAGCGCATGGGCTCGCACAGGGCATTCGCGCCGCGATCCTGCTGGGTCGAGGCCAAAGCGATGCGGCCATCGACACGCTCAAATCGCTCGCCGATACCTCGCGCGATACCCGGGCCATCGCTGCGGTCGTGCAGGCCCAACTTGCCGCGGGCAATCCCGATGCCGCGCGCAGCTATCTTGCGCAAAAGCTTGCAGCCACCCCGCAGGATCGCGGGCTGCGCCTGCTATCGGCCAATCTCGCAGCGCTCAATGGCGACACGCAGACCGCGCGCGACGAGCTGCGCGCGCTTTGGAGCGAGCAGCCCGCTCAAAGCGCCCCTGCCCGCCAGCTCTACCGCCTGCTGGCCGCCAGCGGCGACGATGCCGCAGCCCGTGAGGTCGCCGACAAGACGCTGGCCGCCCAAGGCGCCACGCCGGACCCTCTCTTGATGCTCTACAAGGCCCGCTCGCAGGAAAGGTCAGGCGATATCGACGGGGCCATCGCGACCTATGAGACGCTCTATCAGCGCAACTCAGACAATCCCGTGCTGGCCAATAATCTCGCAAGCCTGCTGGCCCAGCATCGCGATGATACCGCGAGCCTCAAGCGCGCCGAGAGCATCGCGCAGCGTTTCCGCGAAAGCCCCGAGCCTGCCTTCAAGGACACCTATGGCTGGGCCGAATATCGGCTTGGCAATTACGACAGCGCCCTGCCCCTGCTGGCGGCCGCCGCAGCCGGGCTGCCCGATAATCCGGTCGCGCAATATCACTACGCGCTGGCGCTTGAGGCCACGGGCGATCTGCCGGGGGCGACCAAGGCGCTCGATCATGCGATTGCCTTGGCGGGCAATGCGCTGCCCGAGGGCATGACCGACGCCAAGGCCCGCCGGGAGGCCCTTGCGGCCAAGACACGAGGACAATAGGCCACAGGAAGAGCACCTATCCCCGTAAGATCCGGGTTTTCCCTTTGGAGCAAATCGGTTGCAGGGTAATGTTGACGTCACACGCCACGCCAGATGGCCCAGATGTGAGAGCCGTGATGAGTAGTGCAAGCACCAATCTGCGCGCCACGCGCGGGCTGCCGCTGGGCCCGGTCGGGCTTGTGGCCTTGGTGCTGGTATGCCTGCCATTCTTCACCATGGGGCTCGACAGCCTGGCCGCCGCATGGTCCACGCCGGAATATAGCCACGGCCCGATTATCCCGCTGATATCGCTTTACCTTTTCGCCCGAGAGCTGCGCCACGCCCCGCCCCTCCCAGCCGCGCCCGCACGGCGCTGGCCGGGCCTTGCATTGGTGCTGGGCGCGTTAGCGCTGGCAGCGTTTGGATCTGTTGCCGCGATCCCTGATATCGTCACCTATGCGCTGATCATCTGGATCATGGGGCTGGTCTTGCTGGTGATGGGCTGGCAGGCGGGCGCGCGGCACTGGAAGCCGGTGCTGCACCTCATCTTCATGCTGCCGCTTCCGCAGATCCTCTACTGGAAGCTCACCATCGCGCTTCAGCTGATCTCGTCGCAGCTGGGCGTGGCGCTGGTGCGCGCCTTTGACATCCCGGTCTTTCTGGATGGCAATGTGATCGATCTGGGCGTCTACAAACTGCAAGTGGCCGAGGCCTGCTCTGGGCTGCGCTACCTCTTCCCGATCCTGAGCTTTTCCTATCTGTTCGGCATCCTCTATCGCGGACCGTTCTGGCATAAGGTGGTGCTGTTTGCGATGGCAGCCCCGCTGACCATCGCGCTCAACTCGCTGCGCATCGGCGTGGTGGCGCTCTTGGTGAACAGCTACGGGATTTCGCAGGCCGAAGGGTTCTTGCATGTCTTCGAGGGCTGGGTGATTTTCGGCGTGGCCATCGCGCTTTTGAGCCTCACCGCCATTGCCCTGCAACGCCTGACCCCCGATCCCAAGCCGCTGGCCGAGGCGCTTGATCTCGATTATCGGCGCTTTGTGCCGGAGCTGCAGCGGCTTGGACGCATCGCACCCTCGCGGGCCATGGTGCTGGCGCTCGGTCTTTGCGGGCTTGCCAGCGCGGTCTATCTGGCGCTCCCGCATAACGGCGCATCCCTACCCGAGCGGCAGAGCTTTGCCCAATTCCCAAAAGAGATCGACGGCCGACAGGCCCGGTTTCTTACCCTCGACCCCGAGACGGCCGCCGTGCTCGATGCCAGCGACTACCTCAACGCCGTCTACAGCACGCCCGGTGGCGCGCCGGCGGTGAACTTGTTCGTGGCGTGGTATGCCGATCAGACGGGCGGCGCGGGCATCCATTCCCCAGAGGTCTGCCTGCCGATGGGCGGCTGGGAGGTGAGCCAGTTCGGCCAGCATCGCCTCGCCCTGCCCGACCGCACAGCCTTTGAGGTCAATCGCGCGGTGATCAGCAAGGGCCTGAGCCGTCAGCTCGTCTATTACTGGTTCGATGAGCGCGGCACCCCCATGACAAGCGACTGGCGCGCAAAACTCTCGGTGATCGTGGATAGTGTGATGCGCGGACGCAGCGACGGGGCCTTGGTGCGCTATGTCACGCCGATTGATCCCAACGAAAAGATCGCCACCGCAGATGCCAGACTGACCCGATTCATCAGCCAAAGTCTGCCCCGGCTGCGCCCCTATATCCCGGACTGACCGCTCAGATCACGAGCCGACCTGCAGCGTCCCCTCCCAGCAATGCGGGATCGCGTAGCGCGTATCGAACACCATCGGACAGCTTTGCGCCTGCCGCATCGCACGATCAATCATTGCATCGGCGCGCGCGGGCGTAAGCCCAATGGCCAGCGCATGCGCCACCGGATCATAGGGGCTTGGATCATAGGTGCTCACCGCCTGTTGCGCGCCAATCTGCGGATCGACGGGGGGCAACTCGCGTAGATCCCCGGCAAGCACCGGCCCCGCCAGTGCCACCGAGAGCGTATAAGCACTCGCCGCCTGCATGATTTTTCCAAACATCGCCATGCCAGCCCCCAAGCCGGATCGGGCCGCCTTGAACCGTCAAGACGTCGCCGCTCCATTTGTGGCGCAATTGAGGCCGCATACAACTGCAAATGCGTTTTAATTTGGTTAAATCGTCGCAAATGCGGAAACAATCCGCAGCAACCAGCCTGGATTAGCGCCCCATCTTGGAAAACAGCCGCTCATAGGCCGCCAGAAGCTGCGCCGAAGAGTAATCCCAAGCCAGCGCATCCAGCACCCGCGCACGCCCCTTGAGCCCCATCTCGCGCGCCACTTCAGGTGCCTCGATCAAAGCCGCGATCTGTTTTGCGAAATCGCGCGGATCATTGGGCGTGGCATAGCGCGCGGCCTCCCCGGCAGAGGCGCGGCCTTCGGTGAGGTCGAACTGCACCAACGGCTTCTCCAAGGTCATGTATTCCATCACCTTGTTCATCGTGGAGATGTCATTCATCGCGTTTTTCGGATCGGGCGCGACGCCGATATCAATCGCGTTCATCGCCGCCAGCATATCCTCGCCGTAAAGCGCGCCGGTGAAGGTGACGTGATCGTCCAACCCCTTGGCCGTCACATCGGCCTTGACCACCGGCACTTCGGGACCGAAGCCCACGATCACCAGATGCACATCGCGATGACCCAGATCGAGCACGAGACAGCGCAACGCCTCGACCAGCAGATCCATCCCCTCTTGCTGGCCGATCACCCCGATATAGCCCAGCACGGTGCGCGCGCCGCGCCGATAGCCGGGATCGCCCGGACCGGGCAGAAAGCTCTCGACCCGCGGAGCCGAACGCACGACGAAGACATCCTCGGGTGCCATGCCCCCCCGGGAAACCGCGATGCGCCGAAAGCTCTCATTGGTGGCCATTGAGACCGAGGCGCAGGCGAAGGTGATCCGCTCCCAAAGTCGCATCACGCCCCAAAGGAGCCCCTTCTTGCCGAATTTCGCCTCGAACAGCTCGGGGCAGACATCGTGATGATCAAACATGTAGCGCACGCCCGCGAGACGGTAGCGCAGCGCCAACAGCCAGATCAGATCGGGCGGATTGCAGCCTTGGATCACGTCAAATCCGCGCTCGCGCCGCACCACCGCGGCCAGTCGGAACCAGTGCCGGATCGCATGGGCATATTCGCGCGCATAGGCCACCGCGCCCGAATGCGCCTCGGGCGGTGCGGGATGGCGATAGATATGGATGCCCTCGATCTCCTCATAGGGCGCATCCCATCCCCGTCCCATCGGACAGATCACCGAAACCTGATAGCCTGCGGAGGCCAGCGTCGTGGCCTCCAGCCAGACCCGCCGATCAAGCGGAACAGGCAGATTTTCCACCACAATAAGTATCGACCTGTTCATCACATCCGCCCCATCCGTTGCAGCGGTTTGTTGCCCAGCCTGCGCCGACCCCCTTCCGCTTTGTTCCTGTCACGGTTATGTCGCCAAAAGACGCGGGAATCCAGCCCGGCAAAACGGATCCAGCCTCATATGTTTCGTACGCTGATCAACAAGTTGACCCGCCCTGACGCGCCGCCCGCCGGGCCGCGCATTCCGCGCCCGCTCTCTCCGGTCTGCGTGATCGGGGACGTGCATGGCCGCGCGGACCTGCTTGAGAGCATGCTCGAGCGGATCGGTGCCGAGCCAGAGGCCGAGCATTGCCGGGTGATCACCGTGGGCGACATGGTTGATCGTGGCCCCGACAGCGCACGGGTCTTGCAGACCCTGCAGTCAGCCCAGCACGCCTATCCCGAGCAGATGATCTGCCTGTTGGGCAATCACGAGCGGATGATGCTCGATTTCCTGATCGACCCGAATGCCCATACGCTGCGCTGGCTCAAGGTCGGCGGGGCTGCCACGCTGCGCAGCTTTGGGATTGCGCCGCCCGAGACGCTGGAGCTGAACGCCGAGCAGCTCGACGCGCTGCGCATGCAGCTGGCCAATGCGATTGGCCCTGACCTGCTGAACTGGGTCGACACACGGCCGCTGATCTGGAGCGAGGCCGATCTGGCCGTCACCCATGCCGGGGCCGATCCGTTCCATCCCATCGAGCGGCAAAATCCCGATGCGCTGCTTTGGGGGCACCCGCGCTTTGGCACAGCCTCGCGGCGCGACGGGATCTGGGTCGCCCATGGCCACTGGGTCGTGGCCGAGCCCTTTGTCGATCACGGTCGGATCGCGATTGACACGGGCGCGTATAAAAGCGGTCGTCTGTCGGCCGCATGGTTCGACCGCAACGGGCTGAAATTCCTTACCATTCGCGGCTAGGTGCCTCTGCCACCGGCATCCGATCCGGGCGATGCAAACGCCCCTCCCTGCAATGAGGAAAAGCGCCCCAGTCAGGGGCGCTTTGTCGTTCGAGAAGGGGGCATCTTGCGCGATGGCGACAAGGTGGGTTTCACTTGCCGGTTTGCCGGAACACCACCGCCACAGTCATGAAGCACAGCGCGATATCGGTCAGCAGCGACATCCGGGCGTAGTAGCGCTCATCGAAGCGGACCCGGTCCACAAAGGCGGTCGAGGAGCGTCCCAGCACCTGCCACAGCCCGGTGATCCCCGGACGCATCCGGTAATAGGCATGCCCCATCGCCCCGCGGTAGCTGTCTTCTTGGCCCAGCAGGAAGGGGCGCGGCCCCACGATGCTCATCGAGCCAAAGAGCACGTTGAAGAATTGCGGCAGCTCATCGAGGCTCGAGCGGCGCAGGAAAGCCCCCAGCCGGGTCACGCGGGGATCATGGGCAAGCTTCTGGTTGACCTCCCATTCGCGCGCCGTCTCAGGGCAGCTCTCCAGCAGACGCGCCAGCGCCTCCTCGGCATCAACCACCATCGTGCGCAGCTTCCACATCCGGAAGACCCGCCCGTCGCGCCCGATCCGGTCTTGAAAGAAGAAGGCAGGCCCGCCATCGAGCCGCACCAGACAGGCCAGCAGCGCGATGATCGGCAGCAGGATCGGCATCACCGCCAGAACCACGAGAATATCAAACAGACGCTTGCCCGCCGCCCGGTAGGGCGCGACCTGCGAGACGGGGGCCCCGGCGGGCGTGTCCAAAGTGATGTTGGTCGTGAACTCGGTCATTTCGTGATCCCTCGAAATCTGCCTTCGGTGGGCGTTCTCCTCCCGCCCTTCAGGGATCGTTAATGCTAATGAATTCGTCCGTTTCCGTGACCAAACCGGTCTATTCCCGGGGCTTATTCGCGTTCAAAATCGTCAAGAAAAACGTCCAGTTAAAGGCAGCTCGCCACAAACAGGACATAAATCAACAATGTAGATCAATTAGGGGGAGAGTGACCGAAAAATGGCCTCGCAGGGTGCAGACCCAATCGGCGCAGCGCTTACGCTCAGAAGCGGCCCAAGAAGATTCCACCTGAAGTTGATCAACTCTGGATTACGCGCGCGTGAACGCCGAGTGCATCACGTAGTCCTTGCGCGGGCCGCGCACCTGCCATTGTGCACGCCACGCAGGCCAATCCGAGAAATCATAGTCCACTGTATAGCTGTCAGGGTCGCACCAGTGAGCGGCCCGGGGCGTTGCGAGATCAAACCGATGGAACGGTCGGCCATCTTCGAAGCTCACCGCGATCCCGCCCGCCTCGGCATGCCAGCGATAGCGACGCTCGGCCTGCATCGTATAGCCACCTGGCAAGACCAGCACCCCGGTCTCGCAATAAAGAAGCCCCGGGGATTGCGGCGTGAAGACCGCCTGCCCGGAGAATTGCGCATGCGTGCCATCTGCGTGGGAAATCGTGCGGGTAAGGTCCCAATCTCCCAGAAAATCCGACAATTCCATTCACGCCTCTCCTTGCCCCAAAGGCAGGTGCAGTCTAACAAGCCAGCCGAACCTCCTGCAATCGAAAGGCTCCGCCCATGATCCCGCGCTATGCCCGTAAAGAGATGGTCGACATCTGGGAACCCGCCACCAAATTCAAGATCTGGTACGAGATCGAGGCGCATGCCTGTGACGCAATGGCCGAGCTGGGCGTGATCCCCAAGGAAAACGCACAGGCCGTCTGGAAGGCGAAAGATGTCGAGTTCGACGTCGCCCGCATTGACGAGATCGAAGCCGTGACCAAGCATGACGTGATCGCGTTCCTGACCCATCTGGCCGAGCATGTGGGCTCGGATGAGGCGCGGTTTGTCCATCAGGGCATGACCAGCTCGGACGTGCTCGACACCTGCCTCAATGTCCAGCTCGTGCGCGCCGCAGATATTCTGCTGGCCGATATGGACAAGCTGCTCGCGGCGCTGAAAAAGCGCGCGCTTGAGCATAAGGACACGGTGCGGGTCGGCCGCAGCCACGGCATCCATGCCGAACCCACCACGATGGGCCTGACCTTCGCGCGCTTCTATGCCGAGATGGATCGCAACAAGAACCGTCTTGAAAAGGCGAAATGGGAAGTGGCCACCGGCGCAATTTCGGGCGCGGTCGGCACATTTGCCAATATCGATCCTTTCGTCGAAGAGCATGTCTGCGAGAAACTGGGCCTGCGCCCCGAGCCGATCTCGACCCAAGTGATCCCGCGCGACCGCCACGCGATGTTTTTCGCAACGCTGGGCGTCGTGGCCTCCTCGATCGAAAATATCGCGATCGAGATCCGCCACATGCAGCGCACCGAAGTCTTGGAGGGCGCGGAGTTCTTCTCGATGGGCCAGAAGGGCTCTTCGGCCATGCCGCATAAGAAGAACCCGGTGCTGACCGAGAACCTCACCGGCCTCGCCCGTCTTGTGCGTATGACCGTGATCCCCGCGATGGAGAACGTGGCGCTCTGGCATGAACGCGACATCTCGCACAGCTCGGTCGAGCGTGCCATCGGCCCGGATGCGACCGTGACGCTCGATTTCGCGCTCAACCGTCTCGCTGGCGTCGTCGACAAGATGATCATCTACCCGCAGAACATGCTCGACAATATGAACAAGTTCCCGGGTCTGGTGATGTCCCAGCGCGTGCTGCTGGCGCTGACCCAAGCGGGCGTGTCGCGCGAGGAGGCCTATGCGATGGTGCAGCGCAATGCGCTCAAGGTCTGGGAAGAGCGCGTCGATTTCCGCGAGCAGCTGCTGGCCGATGAAGATGTGGTCAACGCGCTTGGCGTGGATGAGATCAATGCCAAGTTCGACATGAGCTATCACACCAAACATGTCGACACGATCTTCAAGCGCGTCTTTGGCGCGTGACCGCCTGCGGCTGCTGGTGATGTGAATTGAAACTGGCTTGAAAGGATGATTCGGTTTACGCTGGGTCATCCAAGCCAAGGGAGATCTCACATGACCAGAACGATCCTTGCTACCGCCCTGCTCGTCCTCGCACCGCTGAGCGCCAGCGCAGAATGCATGGGCAACCATCAGGCCTCCATGTCCTGCCCTCAGGGCCAGACATGGGACAAAGACGCGAAAAACTGCGTTCTTCAGTCGAGCTGAGTGGCAGCGCTAAGCTTGTCTTAACGCGCACCGTGCCAAGATCCCTTTTGACTTCTGGGAATCGGAGGCTTCGGTGAACGCTCTCACGCAGATGAACCGCTCCGGCGCCATGGCTGGCGCTGGAGGCATATCCGGCACGTCGCCATCTGTCCTTTCGCGCAAGCAAAAGGCGGCGATTGTGGTGCGGCTGATGGCCGCCGAGGGGCTCAAGCTGCCCCTGTCAGAGCTGAGCGAAGATCAACAAAGCCAGCTGACCCAAGCCATCGGTCAGCTGCGGCTGATTGATCGCGACACGCTGGCGACGGTTGTGGCCGAGTTTTGCGATGAGCTGGAGGCCGTCGGTCTGGCCTTCCCCGGCGGGCTGGACGGCGCACTGAGCCTGCTGGACGGTCAGATTTCGGCCGCCACCTCGACGCGGCTGCGGCGCTTGGCCTCAAGCGCGTCACGTGCCGACCCGTGGGAACGGATCTCGGGCCTGTCGAGCGAGGTGCTGCTGCCCGTGCTCGAAGAGGAAAGCACCGAGATCGGGGCGGTGATGCTCTCCAAACTCTCGGTTGCGAAGGCGGCGGATCTTCTGGGCAAGCTGCCCGGCGACAAGGCCCGGCGCATCGCCTATGCCGTGTCGCTGACCGGCAATGTCGCCCCCGACACGGTGCAGCGGATCGGTCGGGCGCTGGCCACACAGCTTGACGCCACCCCCGCCAAAGCCTTTGACACCGGCCCGGTGGAGCGTGTGGGCGCGATCCTGAACTATTCCGCCGCGAGCACCCGCGATGCCGTGCTCAAAGGGCTGGAGGAGGACGATGAGGTCTTCGCCGATCAAGTGAAAAAAGCGATCTTCACCTTCGCCAACATCCCCGCCCGCATCGATCCGCGCGACATTCCCAAAGTGCTGCGCAGCGTGGATCAGCCGCGCCTCGTGATCGCGCTGGCCGGTGCCACGGGCGCGCTCGCGCCCTCGGCAGAGTTCATTCTGACCAACATGTCCCAACGCATGGCGCAAAGCCTGCGCGATGAGATGGAAGCATTGGGCAAGGTCAAGGAGAAGGAGGCCGAAGAGGCGATGGGCGAGATTGTGGCGGCAATCCGCGAACTTGAAGCGGCGGGCGAGATTTTCCTTGTGGCCGAAGACGAAGAATAATGCGCGCAACGCCACCAAGCCCGGCACCCTCATGTTAGCGAAAACATGGCATGTTTGCGATAACACATTGATCTAAAATCTTTTCTGCACTTGCATACGATGGTATCCCCGAAACACCACGGATCATTGCGCAGGGGATTTCACCATGACCGTCACCGTCGGAATTAACGGCTTTGGGCGCATCGGGCGCTGCACGCTGGCCCATATTGCCGAAGCCGCGCGCAATGATGTGCAGGTCGTCAAGATCAACGCCACCGGCCCGATCGAGACAAACGCCCATCTGCTCAAATATGACAGCGTGCATGGGCGCTTCGGCGGCAATGTCTCGGTCAACGGCAAGACGCTCGATCTGGGCCGTGGCCCGATCGAAGTGATGTCGAGCTACAATCCGCAAGAGCTGGACTGGGAGGGCGTCGATGTCGTGCTCGAATGCACCGGCAAGTTCAACGCCCGCGACAAGGCAGCGGTTCATCTGGGCCGCGGGGCCAAGCGGGTGCTGATCTCCGCCCCCGCCACCGAGGTCGACAAAACCGTGGTCTATGGCGTCAACCACCGCGATCTGACCCCGGATCATCACGTGGTCTCGAACGGCTCGTGCACCACCAACTGCCTTGCCCCGCTGGCCAAGGTGCTCAATGACACGATCGGCATCGAAGCCGGCGTGATGACCACGATCCACTCTTATACCGGCGACCAGCCGACGCTCGATCGCCGCCACAAGGATCTTTACCGCGCGCGGGCTGCGGCTTTGGCCATGATCCCGACCTCGACGGGGGCTGCCAAAGCACTGGGAGAGGTGCTGCCCGAGCTGCGCGGACGCCTTGATGGCACCTCGCTGCGCGTGCCCACACCCAATGTCTCGGCAGTCGATCTGACCTTTGAAGCGCGCCGCACCGTCACCCGCGACGAGGTGAACGAGATCGTGCGCGAGGCCGCGGCGGGCTATATGGGCATGGTGCTGGGTTACGACCCGGAGCCGAAAGTTTCGATTGACTTCAATCACACGCAGCAATCCTCTATCTTCGCGCCGGACCAGACCAAAGTCGTGGGCAAGCTTGTCCGCGTGCTGGCTTGGTACGATAACGAATGGGGCTTTTCCTGCCGCATGGCCGACGTGGCCGGTGCTATGGGGCGCCTTGTGCACTGACGCGTCCACCCCCGGGGCGCGCGAGAAGGAGGTCGAGTGACCAATCGCATTGCGCTCTGGCTGGCAGCCACAATCGTCCTGCTTGCCCTGGCCGACATCTTTCTGGATGACGGCCGGGTTTTGCTTTTTTTGAGCAAAAAAATCCTCGATCTTGTTCAATATATCGCCTTCTGGCGCTAGCGGCCTATTCTCGAAGGTTGACCTTTCGCCACAAAAGCGTTTGTTAGCGGTAACGGGAATACAGCCCGCGCAGACCTTGCCGGGCTGGCAGCCAAAGGAGAATTGACATGACGGTCAAGGTAGCCATCAACGGATTTGGACGGATCGGGCGCAATGTGCTGCGCGGGATCATCGAATCGGGTCGCACCGATATCGAGGTGATCGCGATCAACGATCTGGGTCCGGTCGAAACCAACGCCCATCTTTTGCAATTTGATAGCGTCCATGGCCGCTTCCCGGTCGAGGTGAAAACCACCGAAGACACGATCGATGCCGGGCGCGGGCCGATCAAGGTCACAGCGATCCGCGACCCCAAGGAACTGCCCTGGGGCGATGTCGATATCGCGTTGGAATGCACGGGCATCTTCACCGCGCGCGACAAGGCAGCCTATCACCTCGAGAACGGCTCCAAGCGCGTGCTGGTCTCTGCGCCCGCAAGCGGCGCGGACAAAACGATCGTGTTCAAGGTCAATGACGACACGCTGACCTCCGAGGATCTGGTCGTCTCGAACGCGTCGTGCACCACGAACTGCCTGAGCCCCGTGGCCAAGGTGCTCAATGATGCGGTTGGGATCTCCAAGGGCTTCATGACCACGATCCACTCCTATACCGGCGATCAGCCGACGCTCGATACGATGCATAAGGATCTGTATCGCGCCCGTGCCGCAGCCCTGAGCATGATCCCGACCTCGACCGGTGCGGCAAAGGCCGTGGGCCTGGTGCTGCCGGAGCTGGCGGGCAAGCTCGATGGTGTGGCGATCCGCGTCCCCACCCCCAATGTCTCGGTCGTGGATCTGGTCTTCGAGGCCGCGCGCGACACCACCGTCGAAGAGATCAACGCCGCGATCCGTGCGGCCGCTGACGGTCCGCTCAAAGGCGTGCTGGGCTATACCGACCGCCCCAACGTCTCGAGCGATTTCAACCACGACCCCCACAGCTCGATCTTCCATATGGATCAGACCAAGGTGATGGAAGGCCGCATGGTCCGCATCCTGAGCTGGTATGACAACGAGTGGGGCTTCTCGAACCGGATGGCCGATACGGCCGTCGCCATGGGTAAGCTGATCTGACCCCACACGGGCGGGGGCTCTGCCCCCAACGGCCAAAACCAAAGGTTTTGATCGTCTCCCCCGGGATATTTGGATCAAAAGGAAGCAGGAACGGGCGGGCTCAGGCGCGCCCGTTTTTTCATGCGTGCTCTCATCCCATCGCACGACAACACGGATCGCAGAGCGCACACAGCGCGCCCCGTAGCCTTGATCCACAGTGAACGAACCGAGCTTTATCGAGGCGCGTTTCGCATTTGAAAGCCACGGAATGGCGGTTTTCAAATGGTACGATGACACTCTGGAAAGGGGTTTGATCCATGAAACGCAAAAGCAATCTGCTCGCACTCGTCTTGACCACCGCGCTGGCCGCGGGACCGGTCGCCGCACTGGCCGATCAGGGCAGCACCGGTGCGAGCACCAAGACAATGCAGACCAACAAGGATGCGGTCGCGCAGACGACGGCCAGCAGCAACACAAGCAAGGGTCTGGTGACGACGGTGGATGACGCCTATAGCGCGATGCGCGATGTGCGCGCCGCCCGGCTCGCGCTGTTCGACGGCCAGCCGAAGATCGCGGATAAGATGACGAACAAAGCGCTCGAGAAGATGACCTCGGCGGAAAAATCCGAAGCCAAATGGGGCGTGAAGTCGAAAACCGGCGATCCGTCCCTCACCTACCTGCCCTTCGACAGTTCGATCGCGCTGGGGGAAGATTTCAAAGTCACCCCGGACAATCAAAAAGCCGTCACGAAAGCCAATAAGCAGATCGCGTCGGGCGACAGCAAGGGGGCTGCGGATACGCTCAAGGCGCAGGATATCAACGTGTCGATCTCGGCGGCGCTGGTCGCGGGCAAACCGGCTATCGCGGATCTGAAGATGGCTGCGAGCGAGATCGGCAAAGGCAAGTTCTATGAGGCCAATCTCGAACTCAAGAAAATCGAAGATTCCGTGGTGATCGACCAATGGGGGCTCAATGATCTGCCAGCGCAGGCGGGCAAGGCGCAAAGCTCCGCCGCGGCCAAGACCACGACAGGTGCGGCGCAAAGCACCACCGCACAGGCCAAGGCCACAGCCGGGTGATCAGGCCTTCGTGGAATAGGCGCGCATGAGCGCCTCGCGCACGGCGGGGGTGACGAATTTCGAGACATCCCCGTCGAGGCGCGCGATTTCCTTGACCAGTTTCGAGGCAATCGCCTGACGCCGCGCATCCGCCATCAGAAAGACCGTCTCGATCTGCGGATCGAGCAGGCGGTTCATTCCAACCATCTGAAATTCATATTCAAAATCGGCAACCGCGCGCAGGCCGCGCACGATCACGCCCGCACCGACATCGCGGGCACAATCGATCAGCAGGTTCTCGAACGGATGCACCATGATTTCGCCGCCACAGCGCGCGGTGATCGCAGCACATTCCGCCTCGATCATCGAGACGCGGGTTTCCAGATCGAAAAGCGGGCCTTTGTCGCGGTTGATCGCAACCCCGATGACCAGCCGGTCGACAAGCGCAAGCGCCCGTTCGATGATATCGATATGACCCAGCGTGACCGGATCGAAGGTTCCGGGATAGAGACCGATGCGCATGCAAACCCTTTCTCTGACACCCGCAATCCGGGTGGGCGCACGCAACTATATTGCGTGCGCGATTGCAAGAGCGAAGAATGCAGTGGGCGCCATCAGTTACCCATGATCATCCCTTGAAGGGCCTCTTTCTCCATATGCAGCTCGTCGAGACGCGCCTTCACCACATCGCCGATCGAGATCAGGCTGACCATTTTGCCATCCTCCATCACCGGCATGTGGCGAAACCGCCCTTCCGTCATCCGGGTCAGCACGACATCGGTATTGTCCATCGGCGCGCAGGATTTGGGGTCGCGCGTCATCACCTCGGAGGCGCGCAGCGTCAGGCAGCTCATGCCGCGCCGGGCCATTTCGCGCACCACGTCCCGCTCCGACAGGATGCCCTTCACGTCTTGCCCATCGGTGGAGACGATCACCGCCCCGATCCGCTTCGACGAGAGAACGGCCACGACATCGGCCAGTGTCGTATCGGGCTGGACGGTGATGACCTCGCTCTGGCCCTTACCCTTAAGAATTTGCATGACCTGCATGGCGGCCTCCCTGAAAACATCGCGTATAATCAAGCGTCCCCTGCATTTCCTGTTCTGTCAACCGAAAGGCGATCACGGTTGCGACCATGTTTCGGCAACGGCAAGGGTCTCAAGCCGCGCCACCTCGTTGCGCAGCCCCTGCCCCAGCGCCTCGGCAAGGCGGGTCAGCCGCTCCGAGCGGCGGTCATCGACATGGCGGATCAGCCAGAAGGCGCGGGTCAGACGCACCGTCTCGGGCAACACCCGCACGACGCCGGGCGCGAAGGGAATGGCGAAGTCATGCACGATCCCGATCCCCGCCCCTGCCTGGATCATATGCATCTGCACCGAGGCCGAATTGGAGGCGAGCCCAACCACCTGCGCTTCGGTCTCGGCGAAATAATCCAGCTCTTTGTCGAAGATCATGTCGGGAATATAGCCGATCATCCGATGCGCGCGCAGATCGGCCTTGTCACGCACGGGCGACGCTTTGGCGAGATAATCGCTGTGGGCGGCGAGATGCAGGTGATAATCGCTGATCTTCTGAACCGTCAGCCGCCCCGCCGTCGGGCGCGAGACGGCAATCGCCATATCGGCCTCGCGCTTGGAGAGATTGACGACCCGCGGCAGGGCCACGATCTGGATCTCAAGCCCGGGATTGGCATCGCAAATCCGCGCGCAGACCTGCGGCAAAAGGTAATTCGCGCAGCCATCGGGCGCGCCGATCCGAAGCTGACCGGTAAGCTGGCCCGCCGTGCCCGAAAGCTCCTCCTCGGCGCCCGCGAACGCCTGCTCGGCGGCCTCGGCATGGGGCAAAAGCCGATCCCCTGCCTCCGAGAGCGCATAGCCCTGCGGTGATTTCATGAACAGCTTGGCCGAGAGCCGTTCTTCCAGACGCGCGATCCGCCGCCCCACCGTGGCCGCGTCGAGCTTCAGCCCCCGCCCTGCGCCAGACAGGCTTTCGGTCCGCGCGACGGCCAAGAAAATACGCAGATCATCCCAATCAAACATGATAGTCCTTTGCAGATTTGCAAAACGCTTTTGGGTTTCTTCCTCTTTCAAGCGCAAAATCGCAAGACTAATGTAGCGCTAAACGTAAAGTCAGTTTGGAGGACATCATGGAAGAAATCGGTCACTGGATTAACGGCAAGCGCGTCGCGGGCACGTCGGGCCGCTTCAGCGATGTCTACAATCCCGCCACTGGCGAAGTGCAGGCGAAAGTCGCGCTGGCCTCACCGGCAGAGCTGGAAAGCGCCATCAACGATGCCGCCGAAGCCCAGCTTGAGTGGATGCAAGTGAACCCGCAGCGTCGCGCTCGGGTCATGATGAAATTCGGTCAGCTCATCGAGCGGGACATGGACAAGCTCGCAGAGGCGCTCTCGCGCGAGCACGGCAAGACCCTCCCCGATGCACGCGGCGACGTGCAGCGCGGTCTTGAAGTGATCGAAGTTTGCATGGGCGCGCCGTCCTTCCTCAAGGGCGAGTATACCGACAATGCAGGTCCGGGCATCGATCTTTACTCGATGCGTCAGCCGCTGGGCGTTGTGGCCGGCATCACGCCGTTCAACTTCCCCGCCATGATCCCGCTGTGGAAAATGGGCCCGGCGCTGTCGGCTGGCAACGCGATGATCCTCAAGCCCTCGGAGCGCACGCCCACGACCGCGCTGATGCTGGCTCAGCTGGCTCAGGAAGCAGGCCTTCCCGATGGCGTCTTGCAGGTGATCAACGGCGACAAAGAAGCCGTCGATACGATCCTCGACAATGAGACCATCCAAGGCGTCGGCTTTGTCGGCTCGACCCCGATCGCGCAATATATCTACGGTCGTGCTGCTGCGAACGGCAAGCGCGCGCAGTGCTTCGGCGGCGCCAAGAACCACATGCTGATCATGCCCGATGCGGATATGGACAAAGCCGCTGACGCGCTGATCGGCGCGGGCTATGGCGCAGCAGGCGAACGCTGCATGGCGATCTCGGTTGCGGTTCCGGTGGGCGATGGCACCGCCGATGCGCTGGTCGAGCGTCTGATCCCGAAGATTGAAAAGCTCAAGGTCGGCCCCTACACCGCAGGCGAAGACGTGGATTACGGTCCCGTCATCACCAAGCAGGCGCAGGACCGGATCAACGGCCTGATCAATTCGGGCGTCGAGCAAGGTGCGAAACTGGTGGTCGATGGGCGTGACTTCTCGCTCCAAGGCTACGAGGACGGCTTCTTCGTCGGCCCGAGCCTGTTTGACGACGTGACCCCGGAGATGGATATCTACCGCGAAGAGATCTTCGGGCCGGTTCTGTCGATGGTGCGCGCAAAGACCTATGACGATGCGCTCAACCTCGTGATCGACAGCCCCTATGGCAACGGCACCGCGATCTACACCTCGGATGGTGACGTGGCCCGTGACTTTGCCTCCAAGGTCAATGTCGGCATGGTCGGCATCAACTTCCCGATCCCGGTTCCGCTGAGCTACTACACCTTCGGTGGCTGGAAGAAATCGGCCTTTGGCGATCTCAACCAGTATGGCCCCGACGCGTTCCGCTTCTACACCAAGACCAAGACGGTCACGGCGCGTTGGTTCTCGGGCATCAAGGACGAAGGCGCGAGCCTGAACTTCAAAGCCCTCGACTGAGGCCATTGCCAGATTGATAGAAAAGGGCCGCTCACGCGGCCCTTTTTCATGCGGTACTGCGCGCTCTGTCAGCCCAGTCGGGCGAGCCATGGGAAGGTATCGAGCAGCCAGAAGCTGATCGCCGAGAAAGCGTTGGTCAGCATCAAAAGCCCGACGAGGATCAGCAAGCCCCCCATCACCTTCTCGATCACGCCCATATAGGGCTTGAGCCGGTTCATCACGCCAATCGCGCGCTGAATGAAGATTGCGGCCAGCAGGAAGGGGATGCCAAGGCCCATCGCGTAGACCGCAAGCAACGCCGTGCCGCGCGTCTGATCGCCCCCTTGGGCTGCGAGCGACAGGATTGCGCCCAGCTGCGGACCGATGCAGGGCGTCCAGCCAAAGGCGAAGGCCAGCCCCAGCACATAGGCGCCAAAACTCGAGCCGCCCCGGTCGCCCGCATCGAGTCGCGCCTCACGGTCAAGGAAGGCGATGCGGAAGAGACCGATGAAATGCAGCCCCAGCACGATGATCACCACGCCCGCGATCTGGCCGAACAAGACCTGATTGGTCAGGAAGAACCGCCCAAAGGTCGAGGCCGCGAAGCCCATGAACAGAAAGACGGTCGAGAGGCCGAGCACGAAGAACACCGCAGGCACCACGGCCGAGCGTTTGCCCTCGCGCAGATCGCCCATGCTCACCCCACCCATATAGGCCAGATAGGGCGGCACAATCGGCAGCACACAGGGGCTCAGGAAGGATAAAAGCCCCGCGACCCCTGCTACAAGGGCGGCGGGCAAAAAGGCGGCACTGGCAAGATCGATTCCAAACATGATCCACGCATAGCCTATCGCACGGGCGCGGTCACCTCGTCGTGAACTCACAACATCGTGGACAAATCCGCGCATGCGCCCTAATCCGCCTTCCATGGAACAGATCACCGAAATCGATGCGCGCGGCCTGTTATGCCCCCTGCCCGTTCTGCGCCTGCGCAAGGTGCTTGACGGGCTGGCGCCGGGCGCGCTGGTGCGGCTGCGCGCAACCGACGGCGCAAGCTGGATCGACGTGCCGCATTTTTGCGCCCAGACCGGGCACGCGCTGCTTGAGGCTGAGGATCGCGACGGGCTCAAGCTTTATCTGGTGCGCCGTGGCGCGCGATCCGGCGAGCTGACCCTACGCCCGGCCCGCACCGAAGACCGCGACGCCATCGCCGATCTGTGGCATCTCAGCGCAAGCCTGCCCGGCGTCGGGCCACCCGTCATGCCCAGCCGTGCCGCGCTGCGCGAACGGCTCGATCAGGAATGGGACGAGGGCTGGGACGTGACAGTGGCCGAGACGGACAGCGAGGCCCAAGCGCAGATCGTGGCCTTTCTCGCGATCCGCCCCCAAACCGCGATCCTGGCCGAGCTATTCGTGCATCCCGACTGGCTCGGGCGTGGTTTGGGGCGTCGGCTGATGGCGCAAGCCAAAGCCGCGATGCCAGACGGATTCCGGCTCTATACAAGCACGACGAACGCCCGCGCCCAGCAGTTCTACCGCGCGCAGGGACTGGTCCGGCTGTCCGAGGACCGGCACCCGCGCACCGGCCACCCGATGACGTGGTTTGGCTGGAGCGGAGACTGAGCGGGCGCGCTCATGCGCGCTATGGCGCGACAGGTCGGGGATACGCAAGCAGAGCCCTGCACCCCATTTTCGCGCTTGCCAGCCCATGCCGTCGCGGGCAAAATCCCCTCACTCTCAGGGCGGGGCGAAATTCCCCACCGGCGGTATGCGGAGGAGATCCGTGAGCCCGCGAGCGCCTTTCCCCTTCGGGCGAAAGGGTCAGCAGATCAGGTGCGAGGCCTGAGCCGACGGTCATAGTCCGGATGAAAGAGAGCAAGACACGAACGCCGCCCGCAAAGGGGGGCGTCTTCGATCTTGTAATCGCCTTGGGTGACGTGTCGCAACCAAAGGAGATTACCTATGACACCCACCCGATTTGCCTTCATCAAAGCCAACTGGCACGCCGAGATCGTTGATCGCGCGCTTGAGGGCTTCTTGCAGATCATCCCCGCAGATCAGGTCGATGTGTTCGACGTGCCCGGCGCGTTCGAGCTACCCCTGCGCGCGCAAACTCTGGCCCGCAGCGGCAGATATAGCGCCATCGCCGCAGCCGCTCTGATCGTTGATGGCGGGATTTACCGGCATGATTTCGTGGCGCAATCGGTCGTGACGGGGTTGATGCAGGCAGGGCTTGAGACTGGCGTTCCGATCCTGTCAGTGGCACTCACACCGCATCAGTTCCACGACACAGACCATCACCGCACGATCTTCGCCAAGCATTTCGTCGAGAAAGGGCGCGAGGCGGCGCGGGCTGCGTTGCAGCTTTGCACGGAGCGGATGGAGCAAGTCGCCTGAGCGATTTCGCCTTACGCCCGCATCGGGCAACACGCATGAAAAAGGCCGGGCGCACTGCCCGGCCTTTTGTGTTTCATCCCTCAGCGAGAGCTTAGCCGCGGTTCCACCAACCGCGCTTGCGCGGCTTGGCGGGTTTCTCCTCCGTCAGCGTTTCCGCATCGGTATCCGCGCTTTCGGCCACCGCCGGACCGGTCGGGATCTCAACCGGAGCGTCGGGTTGCGGCGTCTCGGGCGGTTGCTCAACCGGGGTTTCGGGTGCTGGCGCGGGCGGGGTCTCCTGCGGGGCGTCGGCGGGCACCTCTGCAGGCGGCTCCGGCGTCTCGACAGGCGCGTCGGGCTGCGGCGTCTCCGGGGGCGTCTCAGGCTCGGGGGGTGCGGCTTGCGGCGCGGACGCCTCAGCAGCCTCAGCGGCTGCCGGTTCCTCGACCTTCTTGCGAGCCCGCGAGCGACGCTTCGGCTTGGGAGCCTCTTCGACCGCCTCAGGCGACGGAGCGCCCTCGCCCTCAACGGCTGCCTGCGCGGCAGTGTCGGCCTCGGGCTTTTTGCGGGCGCGCGAACGGCGCTTGGGCTTGGGCGCCTCTTCCGGGGCTGCCTCGGCTGTCGTCTCAGCGCTGGCCTCTGCCGGGGTCTCGGTGCTGGCCTCTGCGGTCGGCTCCTCAACCTTCTTGCGGCTGCGCGACCGGGTGCGGCGCGGCTTGGGCGCAGGCTCTTCGGCTGCAGCTTCGGCGGGCGCGTCAGACGCAGCCGCCTCGGGTGCGGCCTGCGCGGTTTCAGCGGTGCTCACATCTGCGGCTTCGGCAGGCTCATTGGCCTTCTGGCCCTGCGCGTCCTGATCATTGCCGTTTTGCGCGGCATCGGACCCGCCATTCTCATCGCCATTCGACTTCCGCTTACGCCGACGCCGACGGCGCTTTTTGCGCGGCTGATCATCGTCAGAGGACTCAGGCGCATTGGAGGGCTCGCGCGTCTCGTTGCGCTGTTCCTCTTCTGCCTCGTCCTCGTCCTCATCCGTATCGTCGTCATCATCCAGATCGATCTCGGCCATCAGGCTTTCCGTGGCAGAGACCACCGGCGAGACAACCTCGGAGACCACGCGGGTCGCGGTCTTGAACTTCTCGATGGTGAAATCGGGAGAGACCAGCTCGGGCACAGCCTCGATGCGCACGGACATGCCGTAGCGCGCCTCGATGCTTGCGACATGCTCGCGCTTGGCGTTGATCAGGTAATTGGCGACGGCCACCGGGGCGCGCACCAGAACCTCGCGCGACCGTTTGCGTGTGCCCTCTTCTTCGATCGCGCGCAGAACCGAGAGCGCAAGGCTGTCATCCGAGCGGATGATGCCCGTGCCGTGGCAATGCGAGCAGGGCTGCGTCGTGCTTTCGATCATGCCCGGACGCAGACGCTGACGGCTCATCTCCATCAGGCCAAAGCCCGAGATCCGGCCCACCTGAATGCGGGCGCGATCCGTCTTGAGCCTGTCCTTCATCCGCTTTTCGACAGCGGTATTGTTGCGCCGCTCGTCCATGTCGATGAAGTCGATCACGATCAGACCGGCCAGATCGCGCAGGCGCAATTGGCGGGCCACCTCGTCAGCGGCCTCCAAGTTGGTCTTGAGCGCGGTTTCTTCGATCGAGCCTTCCTTGGTGGCCCGGCCCGAGTTGACGTCGATTGCGACAAGCGCCTCAGTGACGCCGATCACGATATAGCCGCCCGATTTGAGCTGAACGGTCGGGTTGAACATGCCTGTCAGATAGCTTTCCACCTGATGGCGGGCGAAAAGCGGCAGCGATTCCGCGTAATGCTTAACGTGCTTGGCATGGCTCGGCATGATCATCTTCATGAAGGCCTTGGCCACGCGATAGCCGCGCTCGCCCTCGACCAGCACCTCGTCGATCTCTTTGGAGTAAAGATCGCGGATCGAGCGCTTGATCAGATCGCCTTCTTCATAGATCGGCGCGGGCGCCACAGATTTCATCGTGAGATCGCGGATCTGCTCCCACAGGCGCATCAGATATTCGTAATCGCGCTTGATCTCGGTCTTGGTGCGCTGAGCGCCCGCCGTCCGAACGATCAGCCCTGCGCCCTTGGGCACGTCAAAGCCCCCGGCGATTTCCTTGAGCTTCTTGCGGTCGGCGGCATTGGTGATCTTGCGCGAAATGCCACCGCCACGCGCGGTATTGGGCATCAGCACACAATAGCGACCGGCAAGGCTGAGATAGGTGGTGAGTGCCGCGCCTTTGTTGCCGCGCTCTTCCTTGACGACCTGCACCAGCATGATCTGGCGCACCTTGATCACTTCCTGGATCTTGTAGCGCCGGGCCCGCGGTTTGCGGGGCGGACGGATCTCTTCGTGCACGTCCTCTTCGGCGACCGATTCGATATTGGGATCTTCGGGGGTGGCGTCATCCTCGCCATCGCCCTCATCATGATCGTCATCGTGATCGGCGCTATCCTCGGCGCCACGCTCTGCCGCGTGGTCCGAGCCGTGATCCGCAGACGGTGCCGCGTCGGTGTCATCCTCTGCGTCGTCCTCGGCATCGACCACGCCCATGCCGGGGATCTCATCCGAGCTGACAACAGCCTCATCGGTGTTGGCCTGTTCAGCCTTCGCACCACGGCGCGAGCGGCGGCGGCGGGCCGGTTTGGGCTTGTCTTCCTCGGCAGCCGCGGCCTCGGCCAACTGGCGCTCTTCCTCGAGCAAAGCCTCGCGGTCGGCGACCGGGATCTGGTAATAATCGGGATGGATCTCGGCAAATGCGAGAAACCCGTGGCGATTGCCGCCGTAATCGACAAAAGCCGCCTGGAGCGACGGCTCCACCCGGGTTACTTTTGCGAGATAGATATTTCCGGCGAGCTGCCGTTTGTTGATGGTTTCAAAGTCAAATTCCTCGACCTTGTTGCCGTCTGCCACCACGACGCGGGTTTCTTCCGCGTGGGTGGCATCGATAAGCATCTTCTTTGCCATGTAATTCCATTGTCCATACCCCTGCCCTGACGCCCGATGGGCCCCGTGTGCAAGTGGCTGGATCTGTCCATGAGGCGATGGACGGGCGGCACAGGCGATCGGCGGCGGCCATCACTGGCCCGCCCTTGCTCAATTGCCTCAGCTCGACACGCATCATCGCGGTTCTTTCCCAGGCGCATGGTTATCCCTCTGCGCCCCATTCAAAACCTCCGTGCCGTTGTGGCAGAGGGAGGCAAACTAGCGACCTTTCGGTCAATCGGTTGACTCAAAGCGCCAGCGCGAGAGAGCGCGTCGGGCTGCTTGCAAATCAGCGAATTTCGGTGGCGGATCGCGGGTCTTGTCGCAAACCTGCCGACTATTTGTGACAATAGCGGGAGGAACAACGGAAATACAATCGAATTTTCATGGCCCACGCGCCCCAAACACCGCCTGCGCGCGCGAAAAGACCCCGGGTCGGGCCGCAATGCCGCCCCGCACTCCGATACATGCGCAAAAGTGATCGCTCTCAGCACATCCTTATCATACCCCTGTTAAAAAAGACCGTTTAGGCTGACGCCAGTTCAAGGGAGCCCCAAACCATGCGTACGATCCTTCTCTCCACCGCCCTCGCCCTGTCATTGCCGCTCTATGCGCAGGCCCAAGACACAGCCTCAAACCCGGACACAGACCCTCCGCTGCCTGCCCCCAAGCTGATCGGTGAGTTTGTGCTGCCGACCGGGCTGACTATTCAGGGCAAGGGCTTTGGCGGCCTGTCGGATCTGTCCTACGATCCGAAAACGGATCAGTTCTACGCAATCAGCGACGACAAGGGCGATTTCGGCCCGCCACGGTTCTACACGCTCAAGCTCGACGTCAAGAAAGACCGCTTTGCGGGGCTCGACATCACCAGCGAGCATGATCTGCAAAGGCCCGGCGGCGGTATCTTTGGCGAGAATGGTGCCGATGGCGAAGGCATTGCGGTCGATCCCGCACAGCAACGGATCTTCTGGTCCTCCGAGCGTGATGAAAAAGGCGTACCCGCGATCTACACTGCCGATCAGACGGGCGCATTTGCGACATCACTGCCCCTGCCCGAGGCCTATATCCCCAATAAGGAGGGCACCAAGGGCGCGCGCGACAATCTCTCGTTTGAGGGGCTGGATCTGAGCGCGGATGGCAAGACGCTCTATGTCTCCACAGAGAACGCGCTGATCCAGGATGGCCCCAAGGCCAGCTTCACCGAGCAAAGCCCCTCGCGGATCATGCTGATCGACACCGAGACCCGCAAACCCACCGCGCAATATATCTACATGACGGATGAGATCCCGGCGAAACCGCTCCAAGAGGGCGGCTCGGCGGATAACGGGATCTCGGCGCTGGCCACCCTGCCAGATGGGCGGCTGGTGATCGTGGAGCGCAACTATTCCGAGGGCATCGGCAACAATATCCGCTTCTATATCGCGGATCTGACGGATGCGACCAATGTGAACGGCGAAGAGAAAGTCGACCTGAGCAAGATCACCCCGGTGCAAAAGCGGCTGTGGTTCACGCTCAAGGCAGGGCTCGACGGTGTCACGGTGGACAATATCGAGGACATCGCCTTCGGGCCGGTCGTCGACGGGGCGCAGACGATGCTCACCACGACGGACAACAACTTCAACCGCCATCAAGCGACCCGGTTCAAGCTGTTCAGCGTCAAGCTGCCCAAAGCCCAGAACTAGAGATTGAGACGAGGCGCGCGGGCGATCTGATTGCCCGCGCCCGCGATCAGGCGGTCACACCCGCCGCATTGAGGAACCGCGCAATCCGTCCGGCATCCTTGACCCCCGGCGCGCTTTCAACCCCCGAGGACACATCAACCTGCCGAGCGCCCGTCAAACGGATCGCCTCGGCCACGTTCTCGGGCGTGAGCCCGCCCGCCAGCATCCACGGTTTGGTCCAGTTGCGCCCGGCGATCAGACGCCAGTCAAAGGCCAGACCGTTACCGCCCGGAAGCGGGGCCCCTTTCGGCGCCTTGGCATCGAGCAGGATCTGATCGGCCACCTCTTCATAGCGCGCAATCGCGGGCAAATCCTCAGGCCCGGCCACACCCACCGCTTTCATCACCGGCAGACCGAAACGCGCGCGGATCTCGGCCACGCGCTCGGGCGTCTCCGAGCCGTGAAGCTGCAGCATATCCAAGGGCACGGCATCGCAGATCGCAGACAGGTCCTCATCTGCGGGATTCACCACGAGCGCGACTTTCGCGACCCCCGGCGGCACCTCAAGCGCCAAGTCGCGCGCCTGTGCAATCGAGACGGAGCGGGGGGATTTGGCGAAGAACACAAAGCCCACATAACGCGCGCCTGCCGCGACAGCCGCGCTCAGCGTTTCGGCATCGCGCAGCCCGCAAATCTTGACGCGCGGCGCACCGGGGGCGCCGCGATCTATGGCAACCGTCGCCATCGCTTAGCGGGAGGGCTGATCGAGCAGCGCGAGCACGTCGTCTTTCGGCCCGTGCTTCTCGTGGCGCAGGGTCTGCACCTCGGATTGCAGCTTGCTGGCCTTGCGGGTCGCCTGCTTGGCAGTCCGGCGCAGCTTCGCCTCGCGGATCCACTCCCAGACGAACCCGATCAGCAGGCCAAGCAGCACGCCGCCGAGAATCACGAGAAACAGCGGCACCTGAACCGACCAGCTCAGGCCGAGGAAATCCCCCGCCCCTGCCGGCAGCAGCCGCAGCGTGACGATGTCACGATTGGCCAGCGCAAGCGCGATCAGGATAATGGCCAACAGGCCCAGAAATGTCAGCCGAAGCGCACGCATCATCGGGTGTTAGTCCTCTTGTCCGTTCAGGCGATCCCGCAGCAGCTTGCCGGTTTTGAAGAAGGGAACGTGTTTCTCTTCCACTTCGACAGCCTCGCCGGTGCGCGGGTTGCGACCGACGCGGGCATCGCGCTTCTTCACGGAGAAGGCGCCAAAGCCGCGCAGCTCGACCCGGTCACCATTGGCCAGCGCCTCGGTGACCTCATCAAAGATCGTGTTCACGATCTTCTCGACATCCCTCTGGAAGAGATGCGGATTTTCTTCGGAAATTTTCGCGATCAGTTCGGATCGGATCATCGTCGTTCTCCCCCACGGGTTGTGCGACTGCGCGGCCCCGTTTCGTCACAGCTAATCTGCCGACTATAAGAGCAAATCTCAAAGCGCGGTACCAGAAAGGATTGGAATTACCGGGAATTTTCTGGCCGGGGCAAGCCCTGAAAGCGGAAATCCGCTCTCACAAATGCGCAAGCCCTGCTCCGACTGCGCGCCCGCGCGCTGTGCCACGGCCCTTGGAGCGAATCGATAGAGTGCAAAAGGCCCCGCCGAAACGGCGGGGCCTTCGCAAGATTTGTGGTGCACCTGAGAGGCGCTACGAGATTACTCGTCGCCCTTCAGAGCTGCGCCGAGGATGTCGCCCAGCGAGGCACCAGAGTCCGAGGAGCCGTACTGTTCCACGGCTTCTTTCTCTTCGGCGATCTCGCGCGCTTTGATCGACACGCCCAGCTTGCGGGTCTTGCTGTCCACGTTGGTCACGCGCACATCGACCTTGTCGCCAACGCCGAAACGCTCGGGGCGCTGGTCGGCACGGTCACGGGCCAGATCCGAACGGCGGATGAACGCTTTCATGCCGTTGTAATCCACCTCGATGCCGCCATCTTCGATCGCGGTCACTTCGACGGTGATGATCGAGCCACGCTTCACGCCGTCAACGGCATCAGAGAACGTGTCGGCATCGAGCGCCTTGATCGAGAGCGAGATGCGCTCCTTGTCGGTATCCACTTCGGTGACAGCGGCCTTGACCATGTCGCCTTTGCGGAAGGACTGGATCGCCTCTTCGCCGCGCTGATCCCAGCTCAGGTCGGAGAGGTGAACCATGCCGTCGATGTCGTTGTCGAGGCCAACAAACAGACCGAATTCGGTGATGTTCTTGACTTCGCCTTCGATGACGGTGCCCACCGGGTGGGTTTCGGCAAAGACTTCCCACGGGTTGCGCATGGTCTGCTTGAGACCGAGCGAAACGCGGCGCTTGGCGGTGTCGATCTCGAGCACCATGACGTCCACCTCTTGCGAGGTCGAGACGATCTTGCCGGGATGAACGTTCTTCTTGGTCCACGACATCTCGGAGACGTGCACCAGACCTTCGACACCGGGCTCCAGCTCAACAAAGGCGCCGTAATCGGTGATGTTGGTGACGCGGCCGGTATGCACGGATGCGATCGGGAATTTGGCTTCCACGGCATCCCACGGATCGGACTGCAGCTGCTTCATGCCAAGCGAGATGCGGTGCGTTTCCTTGTTGATCTTGACGACCTGAACCTTGACGGTTTCGCCGATCGCAAGGATCTCCGAGGGGTGGTTCACACGGCGCCATGCCATGTCGGTGACGTGCAGCAGACCGTCCACACCGCCGAGATCGACGAATGCGCCGTATTCGGTGATGTTCTTGACGACGCCTTCGACAACCTGACCCTCGGTGAGGTTCGCGATGACTTCAGCGCGCTGCTCGGCACGGCTTTCTTCGAGGATCGCACGACGCGACACCACGATATTGCCACGACGGCGGTCCATTTTCAGGATCTGGAAGGGCTGCTTGAGACCCATCAGCGGGCCTGCGTCACGCACCGGGCGGACATCGACCTGGCTGCCGGGCAGGAACGCAACAGCGCCGCCCAGATCGACCGTGAAGCCACCTTTGACGCGACCGAAGATAGCGCCTTCGACGCGCTCTTCTTTCGCATAAGCGGCCTCAAGACGGTCCCATGCCTCTTCGCGGCGGGCTTTCTCACGCGAGATCACGGCTTCGCCGCGGACGTTTTCCACGCGATCAAGGAACACCTCGACCTCGTCGCCAACTTCGATCTGCGGAGCCTCGCCGGGATTGGCGAATTCCTTGAGTTCAACGCGGCCTTCCATCTTGTAGCCGACGTCGATGATGGCTTGACCGGCCTCGATGGCGATCACTTTGCCTTTTACGACCGAACCCTCTTGGGGGGTATCGATCTCGAGGCTCTCATTGAGCATAGCCTCGAAGTCTTCCATGGTTGCTTTAGCGCACATGCGGTTTTAGTTTCCTTTTCATAGTCGATTTACTGGCCATGCGGTTGGCTCCGCCGGTCTTTCGTTGGATATGTCCAAGACGCAACAAAGGCAGGGTCAGGCAGCGCCCAACCCATCTCAGACCGCGCCCATATAGGCGCGTTTGCCTTGTTCAGCAAGTCTTTATTGGCCTAAATCGACCCAGATTACAGCCTTTCGGGCCATCTGGGACGGCCCCCGGCGGGCTCAGGGCTGAGGCGCGGGCTCTGCCGTCCAAGACTGGCGATCATAGCTCCAGACCTGCGGCACGCCCGCTTTCGTGCCCCGTGCGCGTACCGAACCGTCGGGCGCCGCGATGATCGGCAGCAGCCAGCCCAGCTCGGCGTGATAAAACCCCTCCACCTGACGGCTCAGCGGCGGAATCTGTACGTTCTCAACGCCTTGCACGCGCGCAATCAGACGGATTTCGCCCTGCCAGAGCGCCCAATTCGTACCAATCGCAAGGGCAAAGGCCAGCAGGCACACCGCAGGCGCCGCGATCAGCTTACCGCGCGCAGACATTGGCTTGCGGCCCGCAAAGATCAGCACGCCCGTGCCCAAAAGCGGGCCAATCGCCCCGGTCCAAAGCGCAATCGGCAGTGCCAGCGTGGCCAGAACCTTCAAAGCTGTGCGCCGCTCGCGCAGCACCGCCCATGCCACAAGCCCGAGCGCGATCACCCAGCCCGCGTGATCGGGCATCGCTCGCACCAGCCCCCAGGCGAAGACCAGCAGCGTCACGTAGGGCGCGAGCACCGAGATCACCAACGTCACACCGCTCTCGGCCCAGCCTGCCTGCATCGCCCAGATCAGCCAGATCCCGCCCCAAAAGGCGATCCATGTCACATAGACGAATGCCAGAGTGGATGGGCGCAGCCGCCGCGCCCTGAGCGAGACCGAGGCATCGAGCCCGACGAAAATCAACCAAATGAAAACAGGAAGGAAAAAGCCCATATCGATCTTGCGCCCACTTCGCTTGAGTCTCGCGAGGGCAGATGGGGCGGAATGCCGCCCCGGCAAGCCAAAAAAGCGTCAGCCCCGGCCCTGCCCCAACGCGGTTTCAATCGCCCCGGTGAACGATTGCGAGGCAGGCTCGACTGAGGCGGGATAGGTATCGATCACCCGACCATCGCGTCCGATCAGCACCTTGTTGAAGTTCCAGCTCGGCTCAAAGCCGCGCTCTGCGCGCAGCCACGCATAGAACGGATGCGCCCCGGTGCCGGTGACCTGCGTGATCCGCGCCATCGGCAGCTCAGCACCAAAGGTCATCGCGCAATACTGCTTGGCCGCCTCAGCGGTACTCAGCTCTTGCTTGAAGTCATTTGACGGCACGGTGAGGATCACCAGACCCTGATCCCAATAGCGGTCCGACAGATCCTGCAACTGGGTAAATTGCGGCGCATACCCGCATTTCGAGGCGGTATTCACGACCAGAATGACCTTACCCTCGTAGCTGGTCAGGTCGATCTTCCCACCTTCGACCAGATCAAAGCTCAGATTGGGCGGCATTGCCGGGCTGGCCACCGCCAATCCGATCATGACCGCGAAGCCCGACATAAACCCACAGATCCGCGCAAACATCACCAACAACCCCGATTTCACATGTCCGCAACTATACGTTGAAAGCCAGACTAAGATCACACATCCGTGAATGTATATTCAAGAATCAAATTAATCTAATCACAAATTCGGCTGACGTCGCGATAGCGCGGCACAGGAAAATCGGGGAAATCTATGATGTTATCGCGATTCTCCTCAGGCGTGCGTGAGGTCGGAGGAGTTCTCACGGAATCGAGATCGAGCGCGAGGCTCTGACAAAGCCCAAAGCTGCTTTGAGTGATGTCGCCTAGATTGCGCAGGTCGATCAGATGCCCGCCCTTGCGCGCCAGCCCGGTCGTTGCGAAGCGCAACGGAGGATCCAGCCGAAACCGCCGGGTCTGCGGGCCAAACAGCTTTTCGCGCCCCTCCCAATCCGCGGCAGGCCCCGAGGCCATCATCAGCTCGAACTCTCCCGGCGGCACCAGAAGGCGGAAAAACGACCCGCCGCGCAGATAAGCGCCCAGAATGTCCTGCCCGCTCTGCACATCGCGCAGCACAAGATAGACATCACGCCCCGCGCGGCTTTTGATCTGCAAAGGCAGAGTGCGCGGGAGATCGGTCTGCGACCACATCAGCCCCTGCGGGCGCTCCCGCGCGAAGGCCGGGCCCGTCATCAGCAAGATCATCACAAGCAGAAGGCGTATCATTCTCTACATATGGGACGCGAACGCGCGAGGGCCAGTGCTATCCCAGCCGTGCCTCAATCGCAGCACAGGCCGCTGCGATCGCGGCCTCGGCATCCAGCTCGGAAGTATCGATCACGATCGCATCGGGGGCCGGGCGCAGCGGCGCATCGGCCCGGTTCATATCGCGGTCATCCCGCTCGCGGACATCGGCCAGCACTTGTCCTGCATCACCGCCCAGCTCCAGCCAGCGCCGATGCGCGCGCACCTCGGGGCTGGCGGTCACGAACAGCTTCACCTCAGCATCGGGACAGATCACGGTGCCGATATCGCGCCCGTCCAGCACGGCGCCCTCTGCGCGCGCCGCGAAATCCCGCTGAAACTGTACCAGCGCTGCGCGCACCTCCGGGATCGCGGCCACCTTGGAGGCCGCCTGCCCCGCCTCTCCCGTGCGCAGATCGTCGCGCGCAAGATCCTGAGCACTCAGCCCCCGCGCCGCGGCAATCGGATCGCCGCCCTTCACGCCCACCGCACGATACAGCACGCCTGTGTCGAGATGGGCAAAGCCGAACCGCGCGGCGACCGCGCGGCTGATCGTGCCCTTGCCGCTCGCGGCGGGTCCGTCGATGGCTACGGTGAATGACATATCTACCCTCGTCTGGTCTGGCGTTTCGTCCCGCGCGCAGGACGACCCTTATCTGTTGGCGCGCTCAAGGCTGGCACCCAAGCCGCGCATCAGCCCCTCGAAAATCGGGAACGATGTGGCAATCGGCGTGCCGTCATCCACCGAGACCGGATTTTGCGCCGCCATCCCGAGGATCAAAAAGCTCATCGCGATCCGGTGGTCGAGATGGCTGGCGCAGGTGGCCCCGCCCGGAACGCCGCCCGGCCCCATACCATGCACGATCAGCGTGTCCTCATCCTCCTCGATGCGCACGCCACAGGCCTCAAGCCCGCGCGCCATCGCATCGATCCGGTCGCTTTCCTTGACGCGCAGCTCATGCACGCCGCGCATCACCGTGGTCCCGCGGGCATTGGCCGCCACGACCGACAGCACCGGATATTCATCGATCTGGCTGGAGGCGCGCTCGGGTGGCACCTCGATCCCGTGCAGCTCGGAATAGCGCACCCGCAAATCGGCCACGGGCTCGCCGCCCTCCTCGCGCGGGTTCTCAAACGTGATATCGGCGCCCATCTCCCGCAGGGTCGTGAACAAGCCGTTGCGCGTGGGGTTCTGGCTGACGCCCGGCACAAGGATATCCGAGCCCGGCACCAGAAGGGCTGCACAGACCGGAAAGGCGGCCGAGCTCGGGTCGCGCGGCACGGTTACCTCCTGAGCGCGCAATTCCGGCTGGCCCTGCAAGGTGATGACATGGCCCTCCGAGGTCTCCTCGACGCGCACATCCGCCCCAAAGCCGCGCAGCATCCGCTCGGTGTGATCGCGGGTCGGCACTTTCTCGATCACAACAGTCTGGCCCGGCGCATTGAGCCCCGCCAGCAGCACCGCCGATTTCACCTGCGCCGAGGCCATCGGCGTCGCATAGCGCACCGGCACCGGATCGGCGGCACCAACCACCGTCATCGGCAACCGCCCCCCCGCGCGCCCATAGGCCTGCGCGCCAAAGAGCGCGATCGGATCGGTGATGCGCCCCATCGGACGTTTGCGCAGGCTGGCATCGCCTGTGAATGTCGCCGTGATCGGGCTCGTGGCCATACAGCCCATGATCAGCCGCACCCCGGTGCCCGAATTGCCGCAATCGATGACCTGCTCGGGCTCGGCAAATCCACCCACACCCACGCCATGCACCGACCACTCGCCCGGCCCGTGCTGGGTCACCTCCGCGCCAAAGGCCCGCATCGCGCGGGCGGTATCGAGCACATCCTCGCCCTCAAGCAACCCGGTGATCTTGGTCTCGCCCACGGACAGCGCACCAAAGATCAGCGCGCGGTGGCTGATCGATTTGTCGCCCGGCACCTCGGCCTCGCCCGTCAAAGGCCCGGATTTGCGCGCGGTCATCTTGATCGGGGTGCCGTGGCCGGACATTCTCGCCTCCTGTTCAGAACTGCCTCGCTGTTAGCGCGATACGCGGCGCGACGGAAGCCCCCAGCGCCCCTTCCTCTTGATCCAAATATCCCGGGGTGAGGCGCGCAGCGCCTCAGGGGCAGAGCCCTCATCCCCGCTCTCAGATCCTCCGATAGCTCAGGTAATGCGGCTTGCGCCCCTCCCGCAGGGCCTTTTGCTCATAGCGCGTCGAGAGCCAATCGTCCCACGCGCGGTCCCAATCGCCCGCGACCGGCTGCGGATCGTCGGGATCGAAGGCGGCGGGCACGTCGAAACGGGCCTCGAAGCCAGCCTTTGGAACCTCCTCGACCGCCTGACGCACATAATCGGGAATGTCGGTGGCGATGCGAAACGGCGCGCCCGGCACAAGCGCACGGTGCAGCGGCACCAGATGCTCTTGGGTGACAAAGCGGCGGCGGTGATGTTTTGATTTCGGCCACGGGTCGGGATAGAGCAGGAAGGCTTTCTCGATACTGCCCTCGGGCAGCACATCCATCAGATCGCGCGCATCGCCCGGATGCACCGCGACATTATCCACCCCCGCGCGGCGGATCTTGCCCAGCAACATCGCCACCCCGTTGATATAGGGCTCGCAGCCGATGATCGCGACATCGGGATAGGTCTTGGCCATATGCACGAGATGCTCGCCGCCGCCAAAGCCCACCTCCAGCCAGACCGGCTTGCCGCCAAATCGCGCGGCCAGATCAAGCGGCACCCGGTCGGGATTGACGTCCCAGCCGACCTTGCCCGGCGAGAGCGCCGCCAGATCCTCGCGCAGATAGTCTTTCTGCGCCTTGTTCAGCGTCTTGCCGTGGCGACGCCCGTAGAAATTGCGCCAGGGCGCACCATCGGACGCGGCGTCCGGGGCTGCGTCATCATCGGGGCGGGAGGTGTCATCATGCGTGCTCATGGCCGCGCCTCTAGCTGCGTGCGCGACAAAACTCAAGCCTCCTGAGCATGCCCGCCGCCGCAGCCCCGACCGCTGAAGGCCACGAGCGGCGCGCAATCGAGATCTGGCACTATGCGCGGGTGCGCACAGAACCTGTCAGGAAACACCCAATTCAATTCAGAAATTCTCAGTGTAAGTCCTAGACCAAGCCCAAGACCGGGCCTGACACACCCAAGGACTGACAATGACCAAGCTTTATGACCTCGCGGCCCCGCTCGGACGGCTTTTGCTGTCGCAAATCTTCATCATCGCGGGCTTCAACAAGATCACCGGATATGCGGCGACCCAAGGCTACATGGAAGCAATGGGCGTGCCCGGCTTCCTGCTGCCGCTCGTCATCCTGACGGAACTGGGCGGCGGCCTGTTGTTGCTGTTGGGGTGGAAAACCCGCCTTGTCGCCTTCTTGCTGGCAGGGTTCAGCCTGCTCACCGGCCTGCTGTTTCACTACATCCCCTCGCTCAGCGCCACCGGGATGGAGGCTCAGGGCCAGATGATCAACTTCATGAAAAACATCTCGATCGCAGGCGGCATGCTGATGATCGTGTCCATGGGCGCAGGGGCCTTCGCCCTCGACACCCGCAAGCGCTAAGCGGCCAGAGAGCTTAACTCCTCAGGCCAAAGCCCCGCCACGGCGGGGCTTTTTCATTGAGCGAACGTCAAGCCGCGCGCATTGCGACAAGGCCCTCGCCTCGCTCAAAGAGATCGACGGGCTGCCCGTTTGAGCGGTCAGCCGCCATGCCCCACATAACGGATCGTGCCCAACCGCTGGGCTGCGCGCCTCAGCCCCGGCCGCGATAGGGCGGCACGCCCTGATCGGGGATCCACAGATCGCTGGGTTGCGGGCCGGTTTGCCAGAACACGTCAATCGGAATGCCGCCCCGCGGATACCAATAGGCGCCGATGCGCAGCCATTCCGGCTCTAGCAGGTCGCGCAGGCGCTGCCCGATCATCACCGAGCAATCCTCGTGAAACGCCCCGTGATTGCGAAAGCTCCCCAAGAACAGCTTGAGCGATTTGCTTTCCACCAGCCAGTCACGCGGCACGTAATCGATCATGATATGAGCGAAATCGGGCTGCGCCGTGAGCGGGCAGAGCGAGGTAAATTCCGGCGCGGTGAAGCGCACGAGATAGCGCTCGCCCGCGCGCGGTTGCGGCACCCGCTCAAGGACCGCAGCTTCCGGGCTTGCGGGCAGGTCCACACTTTGGCCAAGCTGGCTCAGACCCGATGCATCGCTCACCATGTATTCTCTCCGGTTGAAAATGACGCCGATGCCGTGACCGGCGCCGACAGCCCGGACCTACGGGAGGACCGGCGGACGGGTCAAGTGCCCCAATGTGTTTGTCGCAGGGTGTTTGTCGCAGGCGCGCGCTGCCTGCGCAGGTGTTGCAAATCTGGCCGGTACTTGCCCACCGTAACCCCGTGTCAGGAGGCGTGCAGATCCTGAAGATAGATCCGCACGGCCTCTTGCACATGCCGGAACCGATCACCGCCCAGATGCTTGCCGCCAAACCACCGCGTCACCACGATGATATGGTCAAAGAGCGCCTCCCGCTCCAGCATCCGCAAGATCACCATCCCGGCACCGGCCTCGCCGTCATCGTTCTTCAGGGGCGCATCGGCGCTTAGCAAGGCCCATGTATTATGGGTCGCTTTGGCGAATTTCTTTTTGCGATACAGCGCCTTGAGAAAAGCTTTCGCCTCCTGCTCGGAGTTGCACGCTCCCCCTGAGACCGCATATTTTGATCCGCGATCACTGATGATGTTTTCAATAATTCGCATAAGGCAGGATTAAATCCCTCTGATCGCGGCGGCAAGTGCATCCGGAACGTACTGCCCGGCTCAGGGTGCTTATGCCAACGGGCAGAGGTTTCCCTTCTGCCCGTCTCAAATCGTGTGTCGACTTGGGCTCAGAGCGCCTTTTTCAGCGCCTCGGCGAGATCGGTCTTTTCCCAGCTAAAGCCGCCATCGGCCTCGGGCGCACGACCGAAATGGCCATAAGCTGCGGTGCGCGAATAGATCGGCTTGTTGAGCTGAAGCGTGTCACGGATGCCCTTGGGCGTCAGATCCATCGCAGCGCCGACGGCCTTCTCGATCATCTCGTCGGGCACCTGCCCCGTGCCGAACGTATCGGCATAGATCGAAAGCGGCTTGGCCACGCCGATGGCATAGCTCACCTGAATGACGCAGCGCTTGGCCAGACCCGCCGCCACCACGTTCTTCGCCAGATAGCGCGCGGCATAGGCGGCCGAACGGTCCACCTTTGTCGGATCCTTGCCCGAAAACGCCCCCCCCCCATGCGGGGCCGAGCCGCCATAGGTATCCACGATGATCTTGCGCCCGGTCAGGCCCGCATCGCCATCCGGTCCGCCGATCACGAAGGTCCCGGTGGGGTTCACCCACCATTCGGTCTCGGGCGAGATCCAGCCTTGGGGCAACACTTCGCGGATATAGGGCTCCACGATCTGACGAATATCGTCCGAGCTTTGGCCCGCATCGGAATGCTGCGTCGAGAGCACGATCGAGGTCACGCCCACCGGCACGCCATTCTCGTAGCGCACGGAGAGCTGCGATTTCGCATCCGGGCGCAGCGTGGGCTCGGCGCCCGATTTGCGCGCCTCGGCCAGACGGCGCAGGATGGCGTGGGAATAATGGATCGGCGCGGGCATCAGCTCGGGCGTCTCGTCGGTGGCGTAACCGAACATGATCCCCTGATCGCCCGCCCCGTCCTTATCGACGCCCTGCGAGATATGGGCCGATTGCGGATGCAGGAAATTGGCGACCTTCAGCGTGGCCCAGTGGAAGGCATCCTGCTCATAGCCGATATCCTTGACGCATTCGCGCACGATGCCGTCGACACGCTCCATATATTCGGCAAGCTTCGCCTTGTCGGTCAGGCCAACCTCACCGCCGACGACGACCTGATTGGTGGTGGCAAATGTCTCGCAGGCCACGCGGGCATTGGGCTCTTCTGCCAGAAATGTATCAAGAACCGCATCCGAGATCCGGTCACAGACCTTATCGGGATGCCCCTCCGAGACGGACTCAGAGGTAAAAATATAGCTTTCGCGTGTCATGGGGACGTGCTCCGTTGTTGAAAACCCCGTTCCGTCAGGAAGCCGTTGGAACGGTTCGAAAACTAGCTAGGTCGCAACCCTGCGCCGGTCAACGAAAATACGCACGATCAGCAAAGCTATGATGAACAGAGCCACGATCAGTGCGATGATGGGCACATCGCCGATGCGGGCGTAGAGCGTCTTGGGCAGCGATGGCGGCAGTTGCACGTCCAGCACGCCTGCCTTGTCCATCCCCAGATGCGCCACGATCCGCCCCTTGGCATCGATCAGCGCGCTCACACCGGTATTGGCGTCCCGGGCGAGCGGCAGGCCCTGCTCGATCGCACGCAGCCGCGCCTGCGCCAGATGCTGCCACGGCCCCGACAGCGTGCCGAACCACGCATCATTGGTAACCTGCAAGATCCAGTCGGGGCGCTGTGCGAAACGCATCAGGTCTTGGGGAAAGATCGCCTCGTAGCAAATCAGCGGCGCGACCTTGCCCAGCTTGGGGCCAAGATCGAGCAGATGCTCTCCCGGCCCCGCCGAATAGCCATTGCCCACCTGCGCGGCAAAGGCCGTGATGCCGATCTTGGCCAGCGCATCACCAAAGGGCATGTATTCGCCAAAGGGCACCAGATGCGACTTGTCGTAAAGCGCCTCCAGCTGGGCATCCGGCCCGATCACGGCCAGCGAATTGTAATAGCGTGTGCCCTCGCTGCGCTGGATGCCAAGCGCCAGTGGCACCCCGCCCGCCGCCTGTGCCGACAGCTCAAGCCCCTGACCCGGACGATCCAGCAAGAACGGCACAGAGGTTTCCGGCCACACGATCAGATCGGGTTTGGGTTTGCCCGGCGCGGGCGGCTGCTCGGTCAGCGTGAGCAGCCGGTCGAAGAACTTCATGCGATATTGCGGCAGCCATTTGAGGTTTTGCGGCGCATTGGGCTGCACCAGCCGCAGATCGATCGGTTGGGCGCGTGGTGGCACGGGCGCATCGAGGCGCATCTGCCCCCCGCTCCAGATCGCAGCCAGCGCGCCGAGCGCACAGACGACCAGCACCCCGCCCGCAACCCGGTGGCGCAGCCCTGCGGCGATGGCAGGGGCGGCCGCGATCAGCGCGGTCATCAGGCTCAGACCCAGCGGCCCGACCCAAGCGGCAGCTTGCGCGACCGGCGCGCCGATCCAGATATGGCCGATCAAAACCCACGGGAATCCTGTGAACACATAGGATCGCAGCGCGTCCGAGCCCGCCATGCCAAGCGCGATGCCCAAAGCGATCCAGCCCGGGCGTGGCCCCAAGAGCGCGCCAAGCCCAAAGCCCAGCGCCCAGAACACGCCCATCCCCGCGGCCATCAGCACCAGCGCGAACGGTGCCATCCAGCCGTAGATTTCGGGCTCGACCAAGAATGGCTCAACGATCCAGAACATCGCGGCCAGCGCATAGCCAAACCCCGTGCCAAATCCGATCCATGCCACCGAGGCGCCACGCCCCTGCCCGGCCCCGAGCCAGATCGCGCCCGCCAAAGCAGGCATCGCGATCCACCACAGACCGAGCGGCGCCTGCCCGGCCGCGATCAGCGCGCCAAGAACAACCGCCCCCAGCAACACTTGCCAGCGCGGCCGCGCCGGCGCGCGAAACGCCGCGCCAAGTCCTGCCCGAAACCGTCTGATCATTCGGCGGCAGCCACACCCGGCATACGCACGCGCAACCGCTTGATCCGGCGTGGATCGGCATCGACCACCTCGAACTCGACCCCGTTTTCCGCCACGATCACCTCGCCACGTGCGGGGACGCGCCCGATCTGCATGAACACAAGCCCGCCCATCGAATCGATCTCGTCCTCGGCCTCTTCATCGGCGAGCCGCATCCCGGCTGCGGCTTCGAATTCGCTGAGCGGCGCGCGGGCATTCACGACCCATTGGCCGGGCTTTTCCTCGCGCCAGAGCGCATCATCGGCCTCGTCGTGTTCGTCTTCGATCTCGCCGATCACCTGCTCGATCAGGTCTTCGAGCGTCAACAGCCCGTCGACCCCGCCATATTCGTCGATCACCAGAGCCATGTGGATCCGCTGCACTTGCATCTTTTGCAACAACACGCCGATCGGCATCGATGGCGGAACATAGAGCAGCGGACGGATCAGCTTGCGCAGGGAGAACCGGCCGTTGCCCGATCCGAACCCGTATTCAAGCGCGAGATCCTTAAGGTGAACGAGCCCCAGCGGCGTGTCCAAGGTCTCTTTGAAGACAGGCATGCGCGAATAGCCGTGCTCGCGGAACTTCTCGACCAGTTCGTCGCGGCTGATCGTGACGGGAACCGCCTCGATCTCGACCTTGGGGATCGCGACATCGCGCACGCGCATGCGGCGCAAATTGCCAAGACCGGGTTGCGGCGCGGGCGCGGGGGCCTGCGGCGGTTCGATCTCATGGAGGGCCGCATCCGGGGAATTGCCCCCAAAAATCCGGCTGAGCAGCCCGCGCGAGGCGGGCTCCGAAGACTGCCCCGGCTCTGACGTATCAGACCCTTCGGCATTGGCGGAGTGCGCTCCGTCAGTGACCTGTCCCATAGTTCCTTTCCAAGACTTGCGGCATTTGCGCCGATCTAATCCCCATATGGGTTAACAATCCCTTCGCTTTCAAGCAGGCGAATTTCAATTTGTTCCATAAGCGCGGCATCTTCGTCATGAATGTGATCATAGCCGAGCAGATGCAGAATAGCGTGAACGAGCAGATGCGTCACATGATTCTCAATCGCTTTGCCTTGTTCGGCGGCCTCCCGCGCGCAGGTCTCCCAGGCAATCGCGATATCGCCCAGCGCGATCTCGCCAAAAATATCGGGCCCAGGCGGCGCGGGCGTGGCACCGGGCTGGGCGGCACCGCGCTCCTCGGCGGGCCAGCTCAGCACATTGGTGGCCGTGGGCTTGTCGCGGAAATCGGCATTGAGTTCCATGATGCGCACATCATCGCAGGCCAGCACCGAGAGCGTGCAGATCTCGGGCTCGATCCCCAGATCGGCCAACACAAGCGCGGCTGCCTGCGCGACCCGCGTGTCCAGATCCAGCGCCTCCCAGCGTTCGTCCTCAATCTCGATCTCAATGTCCATCGGCGCCCCCGATCGGCACATCGGCCACCTGCTTGCCCGCCTTGTCATAGACCAGCACCTGCCCCTGCGCGGTCACCACGACCGTGTAGCTGCGCGCAAAGGTTACAGCCTCGACCTGCGCCCCGGCAGGCAGGGTGATCTGATCGGGCAGCTGCGGCAACGGCGCGGGCGCGTTCAAGCGGATGACAAGCAGTGTGACAATCGCTACAAGGCCCAAAATCATCACACCCGCCAGCACGGTGACCAGTAGCTTGAGAAAGCGCAGATCCGGGGGCAGAGCGGCGGGCGCGTCATCATCGGACAAGTCGGACATGGAAAAACAGATCCTTGAAATCGAGATCGAACCGGGCATGGGTCCGCGCCTTGATAAGGCACTGGCGGCGGCTGTGCCAGAGCAAGCGGCGCTCTCGCGCTCACGTCTTGCGCGGTTGATCGCGGAAGGCGCGGTGAGCCGCGACGGGATGGCTGTGACCGATCAGAAAGCCAAGGTGAGCGCGGGCGAGATCTATGCGATCGCATTGGACCCGCCCCGCGCGGTTGAGACGATTGCGCAGGACATCCCGCTGGAAGTCTTGTGGGAAGATGCCGACCTGATCGTGGTGAACAAGCCCGCAGGCATGGTCACCCACCCCGCGCCGGGCACGCCCGAGGGCACTTTGGTCAACGCGCTTCTGCATCATTTCGGCGGCAACCTGTCGGGCGTCGGCGGTGAGGCGCGCCCCGGCATCGTCCACCGCATCGACAAGGACACCTCCGGCCTTCTGGTGGTGGCGAAATCGGACCGCGCCCATCACGGGCTCGCCGCCCAGTTCGAGGCCCATAGCGTGCATCGGCACTATCTTGCGATCTGCCACGGCATTCCCGACCCGGCCGATCCGCGCCTGCGCGGCACGCGCGGGGTGAGCTTCGAGAACGGCGGCATCCTCAAGATCGCAACCCAGCTCGCCCGCCACCGCACCGACCGGCAAAAACAGGCTGTGGTCGCAGGCGGCGGGCGGCACGCAGTCACACGGACCCATGTGATTGAGGGTTTTCACGGCGCCGCAGCCCTTATTGATTGCTGGCTTGAGACCGGGCGCACCCACCAGATCCGCGTGCATATGGCACATGCCGGTCACGGGCTGCTGGGCGATCAGACCTATGGCGGCAAGCGCAAGCTGAGCGAGAAAGCCGTAGGCGCCGAGGGGGCCGAGGCCGCGCGGCTCTTCCCGCGTCAGGCGCTGCATGCGGCCACGCTGGGCTTCATTCATCCGGTCACCGAAGAGGAACTTTCCTTCGAGGCCCCCCTGCCCGCCGATATGGAAGGGCTCATCACGAGCCTGCGCGGCGCGGGGGCGCGATGATCGAAGAGGTGCAAACAACCTTCAATCTCGCGGTCGCGTTTCACTTCGCCGTGCAGATCGCCGCGACGATCCGGGTGCTCACGCGCCCCGACAAGCAGCCGACGATCCGCGCGGTCTGGCTGGTGCTGATCTTTTCCGTCCCGGTGGCGGGGGTGGCGCTCTATCTGCTCGTGGGCGAGACCCGGCTCAACCAGCGCATCGCGCGCGATCAGCGCCGCACCTCCAAGGCCCTGCCGCCGCCTGCGCAAGGCGTGGCCCCGCCGCTGCCCGCAGCCACGCTGCACCCGGCCTTTGCGCGGGCGGCAGCGGTGAACGGCTACGCCGTCACACGGGCCGGGCCGACACGGCTACTGGTGCCCGCCGAGGCCCAGATCGACGCGCTGATCGAAGACATCGCGCAGGCCCAAAGCGCCGTGCATCTGATCAGCTATATCTGGCTCGACGATGCGGTGGGCCATGCGCTGGCCTGCGCGCTGATCGAGGCCGCCCAGCGCGGTGTGCAAGTGCGTGTGCTGGTCGACGGGCTGGGGGCGCGCGAGTTTCTCAACGGGCCGGACCGGCAGGCGATGCGCGACGCCGGGGTCGAGATCTGTGTGGCCTTCCCCTTCCGCTGGCCGCTTTTCAAACTGGCCAGCTCGCGGATCGATCTGCGCAACCACCGCAAGCTCGCGGTGATCGACGCCCGCATCTCTTATATCGGCAGCCGCAATATCGCGGCACCCGAGTTTCACACCAAAGCCCGCTACGCCCCTTGGACCGATATCATGCTGCGGCTCGAAGGGCCGATCGTGGCGCAACACGCGCATGTCTTCGCCTCGGATTGGATGACGCATTCGGGCACCATGCTTGCGCTTGACCCGGCCCCCGAACAAGCCGACGGCAGCCCGGCCATTTCCTTCGCGACCGGGCCGATGCTTGATACGCGCGGAGTGCCTGACGTGTTCGGCGCGGTGATTGGAGCGGCGCGGCACAGCCTGACGATCTCGACGCCCTATTTCGTGCCCGGCGAAGGGCTCGATTATGCGCTGCGTGCCGCCGCACTGCGCGGCGTGCGGGTCCGCCTGATCGTGCCGCGGGTGAATGACAGCCGCTTTGTCGCCTTTGCCTCGCGCAGCCACTATTCCGCGCTCTTGGCCGCAGGCGTCGAGATTTACGAGCACGTCCCCGGCATCTTGCACGCAAAGACCTTGCAGGTGGACGATCTGGCGGTGATCCTTGGCTCCGCCAATCTGGACCGGCGCAGCTTTGAACTGAATTATGAGGCCTGCGTACTGATCGAAGACGCCCAGTTGGCTGCAGATCTTGCGCAAGCGCAGGACCATTGGATCACGCAATCGTACCGGGTCGATGCCGATGCGGTCGCCAATTGGTCACTGTCGCGCAGATTGCTCAACAATCTGATCTCGATCCTGACCCCCGTCCTGTGATCGGCGCGATCTCGCCCGTTTCCGCGAAACATTACGAATTGTTAATTTTTTCGCCGGAAAACGACGGAAACGGTCATGCTAGAGCGTATGATTATCAAGTAAAACGCTGTCGCAGCGCGGTGTCTCGAATTCTTGAGTGAACCACTCGGTTTGGAGATGCGTTATACTTGCAACGGGGCACCCCTAGCCCCATGTTGATGGCCGCCATAGGGAGAACGGGACAGATATGACCAGCTATACCAACCTACCCGCCCCCAGCCCTGAACAGGGGCTGAACCGTTATCTGCAGGAAATTCGCAAGTTTCCGCTTCTCGAGCCGGAGCAGGAATACATGCTGGCAAAGCGTTGGGCCGATCATCAAGACACCGACGCCGCCCATCAGATGGTGACCTCACACCTGCGCCTCGCCGCCAAGATCGCGATGGGCTATCGCGGCTATGGTTTGCCGCAGGCCGAAGTGATCTCGGAGGCCAATGTCGGTCTGATGCAGGCGGTCAAGCGCTTCGATCCCGAAAAGGGTTTCCGGCTTGCGACCTATGCGATGTGGTGGATCCGGGCTGCGATTCAGGAATATATCCTGCGCTCGTGGAGCCTTGTGAAACTGGGCACGACCTCGGCGCAGAAGAAACTGTTCTTCAATCTGCGCAAAGCAAAATCCAAGATCGGCGCCTATGAAGACGGCGATATGCGCCCCGAGAACGTCAAGCGGATCGCGACCGATCTCAACGTCACCGAGGATGAGGTGATCTCGATGAACCGGCGGATGTCGGGCTCGGATGCCTCGCTCAACGCGCAAATCGGCGCAGGCGACGAAGGGGGAACTGCGCAGTGGCAGGACTGGCTTGAGGATGAGGATGCCGATCAGGCCGAAGCCTATGCCGAAAGCGAAGAGCTTGAGACCCGCCGCGAGATGCTGATGGCCGCGATGGATGTGCTCAATGAGCGTGAGAGAGATATTCTCATGCAACGCCGCCTGCGCGACGATCCCGTCACGCTGGAAGAGCTTTCGGGCCAATATGAGGTTTCGCGCGAGCGGATCCGCCAGATCGAAGTGCGCGCCTTTGAGAAGCTGCAAAAGCGCATGACGGATCTGGCCCGCGAAAAAGGCATGGCCGTGCCCGCATGACACCGGGCGGGTCCGGCGCGTCGAAGGCGCCGGGCATAGTACAGCCCTGCGCCAGATCGCAGGCGCCACGTTTGTGTGAGTATCAGTATCCGCGCCGCGTCCCCTGAGAGGGAGGCGGCGCTTTTTATATCTGCGCCTCCCGGGGTTGCCCTTGCGGGCGTATGCGATACCTTCGCCCGAACTGAGGGCTTGGGAGGATTTCAGATGAGCGCGATGAATTGGGGCATTCTGGGGGCTGCCAAATTCGCCCACGAGCACATGGGGCGCGCGATCCATGCCGCCGCAGGCGCGCGGCTCGCGGCGCTGGCGACCTCCTCCCCCGAAAAAGCGAAGCCTTTCAAATCCTTTTGCCCCGATCTTGAGGTGCATGACAGCTACGAGTCATTGCTGGCCGATCCCACGATCGAGGCGGTCTATATTCCGCTGCCCAACACGCTCCATGTCGAATGGACCAAGAAAGCGCTGGCGGCGGGCAAGCATGTCCTGTGCGAAAAGCCAATTGCGATGCAGGCGGAGGAAATCGACACGCTGATCGCGGCGCGCGACGCCTCCGGGCGCTTTGCGACGGAAGGCTATATGATCGTGCATCACCCGCAATGGCAGCTTGCGCGCGATTGGCTCGATCAGGGTCGGGTCGGCGAATTGCGCCATGCCGATGTGGTCTTCAGCTTCAACAATCCAGATCCCGGCAATATCCGCAACAAGCCCGAAACCGGCGGCGGCTCGATCCCCGATATCGGGGTCTATGCCTATTCCTGCATGCGCTTTGCTGCGCGGGCCGAGCCCGCCCAGCTGCGCTCGATTATCCGGCGCGAAAACGATGTCGACGTGTTCGCGCATGCGTTCGGCGAGATGGAAAATGCCGCGGGTCGTTTCACCTGCTCGGCCATCACCTCAACCCGGCTGCAACCGCGTCAGGAGGTGGTGTTTCAGGGCTCGGAAGGGCTGATCCGCCTCACCTGCCCGTTCAACGCCAATGTGTTCAGCCAAGCCGAAGTGACGCTTGTGCGCGCGGGCCAGCCCGATCTCGTGCAGCGCTTTCCGGGCGTGAACCAATATGTCTTGCAGGTCGAAAACTTCGTGCGCCACATCCGCGAGGGGGCGCCCTACCCTTGGACGCTCGAAGACGCGCGCGGCACGCAGGCGATGATCGATTTGGTGCGCGCCTCCGAGATTGCCTAAGCCCGCAATACCGCGCAGCCCCTCAGAGGAGACTGCGCGCGGGTTTCACAAATGGACGATTACGAAAAGGAACGAGACATGACACTGACAGCTATTCTGGAAGCCCATGGCGGCCCCGAGCAGTTCAAGCTGGTGGATCTGGACGTGGGCGCGCCCGCAAAGGGCGAAGTGCGCATCGCGCATAAAGCCATCGGTCTGAATTTCATCGATGTCTATCAGCGCACCGGGCTCTATCCGATGCAATTGCCCCATGCGATGGGCATGGAGGCCGCAGGCGTGATCGAGGCGGTCGGCGAAGGCGTGACCCATCTCAAGGTCGGGGATCGCGCGGCCTATGCCTCGAACCCGCCCGGCGCCTATTCCGAGGCGCGCGTCATGCCTGCCGCTCAGGTCTGTCCGCTGCCCGAGGGCATCTCGTTTGAGGAAGGTGCGGCCATGATGCTCAAGGGGATGACGGTGGAGTATCTGTTTCATCGCACCACGCCCCTGAAAGCGGGCGATACCGTGCTGTTTCACGCGGCCGCAGGCGGCGTGGGCCTTCTGGCGTGCCAATGGGCGCGCTCGGAAGGGATCACCCTGATCGGAACCGCAGGCACAGATGAGAAATGTGAGCTGGCGCTTGCCCATGGCGCCACACATTGCCTGAACTACCGCACGCAGGACTGGGCCAAGCAGGTCCGCGAGCTGACGCATGGCAAAGGCGTCGATGCGGTGATGGACTCGGTGGGCAAGGACACGTTCGAAGGCTCGCTCGATTGCCTCAAGCCGCTGGGAATGATGATGTCTTTCGGAAACGCCTCAGGGCCTGTTCCGCCCTTCGACATCGGCCTTCTGGGCAAGAAGGGCTCGCTCAAGATCACACGCCCGACCCTGTTCACCCATATCGGCGATCACGCGACCTGTCAGGCGATGGCCAAGCACCTTGCGCAGAAAGTGCTGGCAGGCGACGTCAAGATCACCATCGGTCAGCGCTTTGGCCTGCGCGACGTCGCGGATGCGCATCGCGCGCTCGAGGCGCGCGAGACCACGGGCTGCACCATTCTGGAAGTCTGAGACAGAGACGCCTCAGCGCCCGCCGGTCCTCAGCGCAGGATCGGCGGCTTGCTGGGGTCCATGCCGGGGCCTGCACCGGGGGTGATCTCCTGGACCTCTTCTTCCTCATGCTCGGGGATGTGCAGAACCAGCCCGGTCTCCAGCAAGATCTCCGCCGCCGGGTCTCCCGCGTCGAGGAAGGTCACGTCCAGCTCTCCGGCATCGAGCCCGGAAAAGGTCAGCGCCTCGCCCATCGCCTTGGCAATCCCGGGGCGCACCCCTTCATGCGCGCCGATCACCGCCAGGACATGGCCGCGATGCCCGTCTTCATAGGTCACACCGCCCAGCACAGCCGCCTGAGCCTGCCCCGAAAGCTGATCGAGCTTGGCCTCGAAAGCGGGCATCAGAAGTCCCAGCATCGCGGGCGGCAGCGCAGGGGCCGCGAATCCGACCGGACGGCCCTGCCCCTCGGACGGTTGATGAGCCAGCGTCTCGGTCAGCCATTCCAGCGCATTGGGCGGCAAGAGCATCGCGGAGTCGGCCACGCCCAGATTGACCCCAAGCCCGATCCCCTCGCCCACGAGATGCTGCGCGATCACCCGACCGGGCAGCGCCGCATAGGCCTGCGCGGCATCGGCAAACTCGGCCATCCGCTCCTCCGTGTCGAAGACGAGCACGAAATCGCCCTCTTCGGCGGAAAACACCTGCGGGCGAATGGTCTCGTCCGTCGGCTCCTGCTCGAGCAACAAGAACAGTTCCGCATCGGCCAGACGGTCATAGACAGCCAGACGGCGCGCGTCATTCTCGGGCTCGGCCTGCATCAGCGCATGGGCGCGGTCATATGGGGTCATGTCAGCTCCTTCACCCGGGCGCGCAGGACGGGCAGCAGCGCCTCGGCAAACCAGGGATTGCGTTTGAGCCATCCCGTATTGCGCCAGGACGGATGTGGCAAGGGCAAGAGGGCCGGGAGATGCGCGCGCCAGCCCGCAACTGTCTGTGTGACATTGCGCGTGCCCAGATACCAACGCTGCGCCGCACCGCCCACCAGCAAGGTCAGATCGGGCGTCCCGATCTCGGCCATCACGGCCTCATGCCATGTCTGCGCACAAATGGGGGGCGGCGGCAGATCCGTGCCCGTCCCGTCATAGCCCGGAAAGCAAAACGCCATCGGGGTAATGGCGATCCTTTTGCGGTCATAGAAAGTCTGCGCGTCGATCCCCATCCAGTCGCGCAAACGATCCCCGGAGCGATCCGTGAAAGGCCGACCCGATTCATGAACGCGCAGCCCCGGCGCCTGCCCCACGATCAAGATCCGCGCACCGCGCTCGAACCACACCACGGGACGCGGCTCGTGTCGCGTGGCGGTGGCACTGAATCGCTGCGCACAGATCTGACAGGCCGCGATCTTTTGTTGCACGCTGGGCATCATTGTCTCCTTGGCGCCAACAAACCGTTCGTGATTGCCCTACCCTCTCGTAAACGGACATAATAAGGCCCAAATGAACGATTAGATGACTTTATTAACCACACTGAGTCATGTTCATCTAGGCCGCAGACCGAGGGGCGGATCGCGAAACCATGCTAGAGTTTGAGAATGTGTCAAAGTCCTTTTGGACCGGCAAGCAGCGCAAGGTGATCCTTGATCGCGCAAGCTTTCGCGTGGAATTGGGCAATTCTCTGGGGATTCTTGCCCCCAACGGCACCGGAAAAACCACGATTATCAACATGATGGCCGGGTTGGAGAAGCCCGATGAGGGCGAGATCCGCAAGACCTGCCGGGTCTCGTTTCCTCTGGGCTTCATGGGCGGCGTGGTCAGCAAGCATTCGGCGCGCGAGAATGCGCGCTTCATCGCGCGGCTCTACGGGCTCGATCCCGACTATGTCGAGGCATTTTGCCGCTGGCTCACGGGGATCGACGAATATTTCGACATACCTGTGGGCACTTACAGCTCGGGAATGCGCGCAAGATTCACGTTTTCGTTGCTGCTTGCGCTCGAATTTGACATCTACCTGATCGACGAGGGGATGCCCTCGACCACGGATGTGGAGTTTAACCGCAAGGCAGGCTCGATCCTACGCGACCGGCTGCGCAACACCACGGTCGTCGTGGTCTCGCACCAGCCTGCCACGCTGGAGAAGTTCTGCCGCACGGCGGCGGTGCTGCGCGATGGGCAGCTCCACATGTTTGACACTTTGGAAGAAGCGAAGCGGATGTATGACTACCAGTCCTAAGGCGCAGAAATATCGCATCCGCCGCGAGGCTCCGGTTCTCTTCGATGGCAAGGCAATCGTGCCTGCCCCGCGCAATGCTGCCCAGAGCGCGGGCCAAACACGCAAAGCCCCTGCCGCCGCTCAGCCCCGCGCCCAAGAGCAGACCGTGGCCAAAAGCGTCGAGCAAAATCCCGAGCAGCTGTTCGAGCCGCAGGATGACGGCTTTGGCGACGAGAAATTCGCCACCGCGCAAGGCGGCACGAAGGTGCTGGCAAAGGGCGAGAAGACGCTCGACGAAGAAATTTCCGAGATCCGCGCCGAAGGGCTGACCGGGCGCCAGTTGCGGCTGGCCCGCCGGATGGCGCAGAAACACGGGATCGAGGCCACTTCGGATTTCGAAGCCGTGCTGTTGCTGCGCCGCCGTGGGGTCAACCCGTTCGAGCGCTCCAATATCGTGGCGATGGTGAAGGCCCAAGACCCCGCTGAAGTGACCTCGCGGGCCTTGGCCCGTACCGATGGCGCGGGTGCGGATGCGCGGGTCCAGCTGCCCCAGACCGTCAAGCCCGGCCAAGTCCCCTCGACCGAACTGGCCCAAGCGGACCATCGGGCAGCGCAGATCTTGCAGATCCAGACCGATATCGCCAAGCGCCGCCGCCGCAAGCTTTTGCTGCTGGCAACGCGGCTGGCCTTCTTCGTCTTCCTGCCCACGCTGATCGCGGCCTATTACTATTACGCGATGGCCACGCCGATGTATGCGACGAAATCCGCCTTCGTGATCCAGAAGGCTGAAGGCATGGGGCAATCTGGGCTTGGCAGCCTGTTTTCGGGCACCCAGCTTGCCACCAACCAGGATTCCGTCACCGTTCAGTCCTATCTGCAATCGCGTGACGCGATGCTCCGGCTCGACCGGGATGTGGGCTTCAAGACAGTGTTCGAGAACCCCGATATCGACCCGCTGCAGCGCCTGCCGAAAAACGCAAGCGACGAGCAGGCCTACCAGCTCTATCAAAAAATGGTCCAGATCGGCTACGATCCCTCCGAGGGCATCGTGAAAATGGAGGTCGTTGCCCCGACGCCAGCGCTGTCGCAGAAATTCTCCGAGTCGCTGATTTCCTATGCCGAGAAACAGGTGGACCAGCTGACCTCGCGTCTGCGCGACGATCAGATGAAAGGCGCCCGCGAGAGCTACGAGGACGCCGAAAGAAAGGTCTTTGCAGCCCAAGCCCGCGTGCAGCAACTGCAAGAGAAGGTCGGCATTCTCGATCCGGTCAGCGAAAGCTCCGTGGTGATGGGGCAGGTCTCGTCGCTAGAGACGCAGCTGCAGCAAAAACGCCTCGAACTGGGCCAGTTGCTCGACAACCCGCGTCCCAACCAAGCCCGCGTGACCGGCGTTCAGGGCGATATCAAACGCCTTCAGGACATGGTGGACAAGACGCGCAGCCAGCTCACGAGCACGACCAAGAACGGCAACGAGTCTCTGGCCGCCGTGACGGGGCAGTTGCAGATCGCGCAAGGCGAATTGCAGACCCGCCAGATGCTGATGTCGGCAGCCGCCCAGCAGATGGAGACCGCCCGGATCGAGGCCAACAAACAGGTGCGCTATCTGGAGATGGGTGTGCGCCCCGTGGCCCCGGACGAGCCGACCTATCCGCGCTCCTTCGAGAACACGCTGTTGGCTTTCCTGATCTTCTCGGGCATCTATCTCATGCTGTCGCTCACCGCCTCGATCCTGCGCGAGCAGGTCTCGAGCTGAGCGTCCCCAAAGCCTGAGGAGATGACGATGAAAGATGTGCAGATCGGTGAGCTGACCGTCTCGAATGACCGCGCGCTGAGCGTGATCGCGGGCCCCTGCCAGCTTGAGAGCCGCGACCACGCAATGATGATCGCCGAGAAGATGGCACGCGCCTGCGATGAGGCCGGCGCCCAGTTCATCTTCAAGGCCAGCTATGACAAGGCCAACCGCACGAGCCTCAAGGGCAAGCGCGGCCTTGGCATTGATGAGGGGCTGGCGATCTTGCAGGAAGTGCGCGCCGAGATCGGCTGTCCCGTGCTTACCGATATCCACGATGCAGAGCAGGCGCGGATCGCAGGCGCGGTCGTCGACGTGATCCAGATCCCGGCTTTCCTGTGCCGCCAGACGGATCTGCTGCTGGCCGCGGGCGAGACCGGCTGTGTCGTGAACATCAAGAAAGGTCAGTTCTTGGCACCTTGGGACATGCCCAATGTCGCCGACAAGGTCGCCTCCACGGGCAATGAAAAGATTCTCCTGACGGAGCGGGGCACCTCATTTGGCTACAACACGCTGGTCGCCGATATGCGCGCCCTGCCCGAGATGGCGCGCACCGGCTATCCGGTGATCATGGATGCCACCCACTCGGTGCAGCAACCCGGCGGTCAGGGCGGCTCCTCGGGTGGCCAACGCGAATTTGCGCCCGTGATGGCGCGCTGTGCGGTCAGCCTCGGGATTGCGGGCGTCTTCATCGAGACGCATGAAGCCCCCGACACTGCGCCCTCCGACGGCCCCAACATGATCCCGCTCGATCAGATGCCCAAGCTCGTGCAGACCCTTATGGAGTTCGACCGGCTGGCCAAGGACACCCCAATCCGCCTGCCGAGATAAGCGGCACGCGCCAAGCCAAGCCCCGGCGGAGCGCCGGGGTAAAGATAGCGCGCTCGGATCCGCCTATGCTTTCAACTCGGAGTCCCAGTAAAGGAATGCTAGAAACTTGAAATTCATAGGAGAATTTTAATTCTGCGGGATTTTTGCGAGATCGTTGAAAATTGCAGTGTTTGTCGATCGCGGCGGTTTTGATTCGTCACGTAGGCTCATGCTGGGCCGCAGGCGCGAACGTGTAGCAACGTCGAAAAACGACGACACCCCTAACTTATGCCTGATGCTTCTCGCGACGAAGTTCTACGCCGTGCCCATCACGTGAGTGACCGAAGCGCAGTTGGGGAAGCAGCTCCAGATATGTTCATAAAAGCTGATGTGTTCAGGAATTGCTTCATTGCAGTGACTAAATATTTCCAAAGCTGCGGGCGCGCCCCCATCAACAAAGAGTAGAAAGCCCAGACCATATCCCATGCCTTGCACCTCGCAGTACAACATTTCTCCCAAGACAAGATTCGTTTCTTGACCAATGTTTGGCCAAATCTCGCAAAATGTTATCACTCTGCTTCCGCCGTAGTCTTTCCGCGAAGATACGGATAGCTGTGACAGGTATTTTAAGAGGTTTGGTTTTTCTCTTTCAAGAATTATACGTATGCTATCCAGTTCGAATTCTGTAAGTTTCATGAAAAACGCCCCTTTGCGACGCTGGTCTAAAAATTAATTTTCATCGGCGACCCGAGCGCCAACTGAAACAACTTCTCACCCACCCAATAGGGTGAAAATTTCTTGAGATCTGCGGCCTAAGGCGAAACGCCTCGGATCCCTTTGAACAAAGCGGCGGCCTTACTGTGCAGCATTGTAGTGGGGGGCTCGGATAGTCGCAGTCAGCTCGCTCGCCCTCAATGAAGTGTCTGCGGGCTTTCTCGGTGAGCCCGAACCGCTCGATGTAGTCGAGCACGATCGCCTCCAGACTTTTGGTTTCGTTCGCTCGACACATCTGAATAGCCTCCGCCCATTCAGCTCAGAATAGGGAAGGTAAGTTAACAAATGGTAAAGGTTCACTGCGCGCTCGCGATCCAAGTTGCTAGCCATAGATCAGACAAGCGCTTCCTCGCTACATGATCATCGAAGGGTCTTAGGATTTGCCTGCGAACCAGGCGCTATCGAGCGAGCCCATCCCATCTTCAAGTCTGCGCCGAAGAGCGTGAACGGATGTGTAGGATTGTCTCGCGTACGAACCGCTACTGGAACTACTTCAGCGACGTGATATGACATGCTTACGTACCGCGCGAAGAGACGTGGAAGTAGCCATGCATTGCGAGTTGGAGGGCAACCGTGAACGATAAATGTCCAACTTGGTCAATAGTCACCACCTGTTCCGAGCCGAAATCTGTTATCGAGCGTTTCGTCGCCCATCACCTGTCTCTCGAGGTTAAGGAGATTTTTCTTTTCTTCGACAACCCGACGGACTTAGCGATAGAGCGCCTATCGCGGGTACCAAGGTTGACGGTAGTGCCCTGCGACGAGGCCTATTGGCGGGCTCGAAAGGGCGGCAGACCATCTGATCATCGCCAAAGACAAATTTACAACGCCAACTACGCGGCGCGCAACTTGCTGACTAGCGATTGGCTCGCCAATATCGACACCGATGAGTACCTGTTCCCACGAAACGCTCAGAGCATTTCTGAGATGCTCGCCGACACGCCCGATGAGTTCAATGCGGTCCGTGTGCTCCCAGCCGAGCATATCTTTAAAGCAGCTCCTGTGAGGGGCAGTTTGCAATGCGATGGAATTTTCAAGCTAAAGGCCAAGAACCGATCCGAATTTTCGCGGGTGCTCTTCCGCGAGATGTCAGAGCTCTTCCCCTCAGGATTCTTGGGTCACGAAGTCGGAAAATCTTTTCAAAGAGCCTCCAGTGTCGGAGCGGCAGTTTTTAACGTTCACTTCGTCCGCTCCAACGGCACGATGGTGCCGACATTCGTCGTACCACAAGAGCAAGCAGTTCTCCTGCACAGCTTTCCTAGTTCCTTTGAAGATTTCAGGAAGAAATTCGAGCGACGTCTTAGTTCAAAGGAGTACATGGATAGTCTAAAGGAACAGGCACAAGCGCCTTTCCTTGCCTACGACAGAGCCCGGAAAGAGAGCGGAGAAGAAGGTGCGCAGTCATTCTTTCTCAGTACAAGCGTTTTGAGCGATACCGCGCTGACCGAGCTTCGGCATATGGATTTAATAATCGATATCGATCTAAAGTTCTCAAAGAAGATCAGAGAGCATGTAAAGCCCTACGAAAAGAAAGTAGCTTTCTTACACTTGTCGCAACCCTCTGGCGCGATTGTTCGAGAGAGAGACAAGGTTTTTCAAATCGGAATGAATCGTGCGGGATCGAAAGAAATTTGTGCAGAGCTTTCTCGCGCTGGATACAGTTTTTGCCATTGGGATGAAGGGCACTTGGCGAAGGCGCTGTATGATGCGAAGGCGTCCGGCGCAAAACCCTTTGATGAGTATTCGCACTATGAGGTAATTAGCGACATCAGTGTGTCGGGCCCAAAGATTGTATATGACGGATTTTTAGATTTCAGCTATATTATTGAGCACTTTCCAGAATCCATCTTTCTACTGAACTATCGACCTGTAGAGGACTGGATTAATAGCAGGTCTAAGTTTCGCCGCGGAAAGTACCTTGCAGAGGCTAGGGATTTTCACCAAATGTCGTCCGACGAAGAGGTCAAGAATTTTTGGCGCCAGCAATGGGACGACCATTGGCACAACGTAAAGAGAGAAGCTAGGGAAAGAAAATTGAGACTTATTGAATACCCAATATATTCAGCGTCTCCGGGCTATCTTGTTTCGGAGTTGGCCAGATTGAGAGAGGAAGACGGCAATGTCTGAAACCGAGACTATTAAGATCGAAAAATTTTCTCAAACTGTCAATCTTTCGTACCCTACCACCCCCATGAGTGAAGAATGCGTAGTATTTTTTGAGGAGGATCCTCATTGGTATCGCCGCAGAAAGCTCTTAAGCACGGCAAGGTGCGACGTCTATTTTATCTACGTTCAAAACTCTCCTTGGTCAGGCTTAGAGGAGATTTCCAAGGCGGCCGCGCTTGTCGCCGAAAGACCTTACAAATCCATAGCATCGATTTCATATGGCAGTTCAGCGTTTCCAATGATGACCTTTTCGGCGATCGTCAATCCAGAGTACCTTGGAGTAATATCACCCACATTGCATGAGAATAGCTTTGAGTTCATCGAGGCTGCTCAGAAGGTGTCGATGCCCAACTATGAACGTGAAGAATTGCGAACTTATCTTCTGCACAACGAAGAAGCCGCGAACCGTACGATCCTGAAGAACTTGGGGCCCGGTGGTGGATGGTCGCGCGAGGTTAGTCTCGAGCAGTCCGAGAAGTTGCGTAAGGAGAGTAAAACCGCGCGCTTTGTCGAAGAGCTTGCCTCTGACAAGATGCGAGCGCTTGATGCTTGCTTTGAGCGTATTGTTTTCGGAGAAATGTAGACGAGGCGACCCGCTCCAGAAGCAAAAGAAAAAGGACGGCTCTGGCTTAAATGCTGGTCGTGCGCTCGACTGCGACCCGACCGACGCAGCCATGTCTGGTCCTGTGATTTCACCCAAAATCAAACCGCTATCGGGCTATTCTATCGGACTCTGAAGATCATCGACGAGCGTACTAGGGAGGCGCTCAAGATTCGCGTGGATCGCAAGCTAAGTTCAACTGACGTGATGGATGCATTGACGGCCCTGCCAATGCCTCACGCGGCATACCCGGATACATTAGATCCGACAATGGCCCTTATTTATTGCGCAGAAGGTGCAAGACTGAAACGCTTCAGTGGCTGCCAGGACTGTTTACATTGAGCCGAGATCCTCCTGGGAGAACGGATACCGTGAAAGCTTCAACGCCCGGTCCCGCGACGAGCCGATGAATGGAGAAATCTTCTACGCCTGAGAGAACCAAAAATCCTGATCAAGATCTGGCGCATGAACTACAACACGATCAGGCCGCGCAGCATCCTAAAGTACCGTCCGACCGCGCCAGAAAAATCATTCCTATGGATCAGAGACGGACGATGCACTAGCAATCAAAAGGGACGACCCCTTGGGCGCACGCCAGCGGCCAGCGGAATATGGAGATAGTTTCAACATGAAGATAATAGTTTTTTTTGGCCATCACAAAGTAGGCTCAACGGCACTTCAGGATTTCTTTTCTAAAAACTTCCAATCACTACTTGATAAAAAAATCCTCTATCCGATGGTAGATTTTCAAGGACTCTCCTTAATGTTGGCCAAATGTGCAACATTGAGGCCTGAAAGCGACGATGTGCGCCTGCCCATAAACGCGCGCGAGGCCCATAACGCCCTCGCCTTCAAAATGATAGAAGAGCATCGGAATAGCCCCGTCCCGCCGTTTCATACGCACCTTCCTCATACCTCTCAGATGTTTCATGCAATACGTTGTCAGATCAATGCGATAAATCCTGATCATGTGGTACTTATTTCAGAAGTTATGGCAAACTTCGGCACCATCACTTCTTCATTTTTTCAAAGGCTAAAAAAGGAATTCCCTCGTGCAGAGTTTCAATTCATCGCAACGATCCGAAGGGTCGACGAGTATCTCATGTCTTGGCACTCGCAAAGGTTACGCTTCGGCCATAAATTAGCTCCTCTCGACCAAGGTGGACTTGAAACCTATTTCGACGGAATTCACTTTAATTACCAAAGGATGATAAAGCCTTGGATAGATGCATTTCCCGAAGCGAATTTTGTAATTCGAAATCATGCTGACGTCATGATGAATGGAGGTTCAATCGAAGATTTCAAAGTCCAATCTGGATTAATTTATCCGGACAACATGAAACCACCGAGCATTGCCAACCCGAGCTACCATCGAGCGACATTTGAGCTAGCGCGAAGAGCGAATAAAGATCTACCACCTGAGAGCGCTGTGAAGGCGCGAAACTTCTTGGAATTGATCACACCCGCTCTAGAATTACCGAAAAGCTCACAAATTGAGCTCATTGGTGAAAAGGCACGCTTAGAAATGTATGATCGATTCGCTCCTATCCACGACTTTCTTGGCACAACCATTCGATCCGGACCGTTTTTTTCGGACTTTGAAAAAGTCAGGGAATGTCAACCAATTCACTATAGCGAAGCAACAGAGGTCATCCTCCCACAGCTTGGCAAACATCTCCCAATTCTTAGGGATGAGGTGGCGCGAAATTTCTTTCAAAAAAATTTAACGCAATAGAAAGACAAGAGCGTGCACGAAAAACTCTTCAAATTAGTTCATCACGCCAAGATAGATTAAACGCGATTATAAGTCAGAATTATAAGTCGATACTGCCACCTTGGGGCAGAACAAACGTCGAACCCATAACTTCAAAAATAAAGACCCTCTTCAAGAGAGATTTCGCCACCTGATGGGTGCAGGAGCGCTTACAGAGGCAAGTTTTCCTAAAACCGAGATTCGTAAATTCACGCATCAAAAGATTTTTTGAGCGACATCATGATGCCTTGAGGACCACTCAGATCTCCTTGCAAAATCGAAATTGTCAGCGAGCCACGCTCCGACAATTGTGGACTAATGCTCGCCAAAACTTTAAAGAACCAATCCATCAAGACTTATGTGACACCACACGGCCCCTTTGACGGATAAGGAAACGAGATGCGGATTGTAGTGATTGGAACCGGCTATGTTGGGCTTGTGTCGGG
>NZ_JHEH01000008.1 GCF_000715505.1 Thioclava dalianensis | reverse complement strand
GGGTCAGCGCTGCTCGGCGCTGCGCTGCCTCTATGTGCAAGAAGATATCGCACCGCAGATGATCGAGATGATCAAGGGCGCGATGGACGAGCTGGGCGTGGGCAATCCGTGGGATCTGTCGACCGATGTGGGCCCGGTGATCGACACCGAGGCACAGGAAGGCATCCTCGACTATCTGAGCGTCAACCGCGCGCGCATCCTGCATCAGATCGATGTCCCAAAGACCGGGACGTTCGTGCCGCCGACGCTTATCAGCCTGAGTGGTATCGAGAACCTCAACCGCGAGATCTTCGGCCCGGTGCTCCATCTCGCGACCTTCAAGGGCGATGATCTGGACGCTGTGATCGCGGCGATCAACGCCAAGGGTTTCGGTCTGACCTTCGGTCTGCACACCCGCATCGACGGGCGCGTGCAGGAAGTGGCCGATGCGATCCATGTCGGCAACGCCTATATCAACCGCAACCAGATCGGCGCGATCGTGGGCTCTCAGCCCTTCGGCGGTGAGGGCCTGTCGGGGACCGGACCGAAAGCGGGTGGGCCGAATTACGTGCCGCGTTTTTGTGCCGACGCGAAGGCCGAGCGCCCCGAGCGCGTGCAGATCCTGCCCGGTCCCACGGGCGAGCTGAACCGCCTGAGCCTTGTTCCGCGCGACCCGGTTCTGTGTCTGGGCCCGGATGCTGAGGCGCAAAAGCAGGCGGTCGAGGCTCTCGGCGGTCAGGCCCGGATCGACGCGCATAGCAAACCCGAGGATTTGGCCACGATGACCGGGATCTCCGGTGTCTTGTGGTGGGGCGATGACGAGACCGCGCGGGCCTGTGCCAAAGCACTGGCCGAGCGCGAGGGTGCAATCGTGCCGCTGATCACCGGCAAGCCCGATATCGGCCATCTCTATCACGAACGTCACCTTTGCATCGACACGACAGCAGCCGGGGGCAACGCCGCACTTCTGGCGGGTTGAGCTGCAGAAAAACCGAACGAAACCGGGGCAGAGATCACTCTGCCCCGGTTTGCATTCGTCCCCTGCGCAGGTGGACTGCGGACCGGAAAAGCGCTCCGCGCCGCACGCCCACCCCTTGTCGCATGCGCGCGGACCGCTACACTTTCACGAGATCGTCTTTGACCCATTCGTCCAATGACCGCGCCAAGGGAGCTTACCGCATATGAAAACGAAACTCATTTTGGCCGCCATCGGAGTGAGCGTCGCGCTCGCATCGAGCGCGCAGGCTGATATCGTCGTCTCCTCGAAAATCGACACCGAGGGCGGCCTTCTGGGCAATATCATCGCGCTCTCGCTGGAGCATGCCGGGATGCCGGTGCAACGCCGCCTGCAATTGGGCGGCACACAGGTCGTGCGCGAGGCCGAGCTTTCGGGCCAGATCGACATCTATCCCGAATATACCGGCAACGGGGCCTATTTCTTCAATGAGCCCGACAGCCCGGTCTGGAAAAACGCCAAGGCCGGACATGACCGCGTGGCCGAGCTAGACGCCAAGAAAAACGATCTGATCTGGCTCGACTCGGCACCTGCCAATAACACGTGGGCCATCGCCGTGACGGGCCCCGTGGCCGAGAAAAACCACCTCGTCACCATGTCTGATTTCGGCAAGTGGGTCGCAGGCGGCGGCGATGTGAAGCTGGCGGCCTCGACCGAGTTTGTCTCCTCGCCCGCCGTGCTGCCCGCGATGGAAGCGGCCTATGGCTTCAAGCTGAGCCCCGATCAGACCGTCGTGCTCTCGGGTGGCGATACTGCCGCCACGATCCAAGCCGCTGCGCGTGGCACGTCTGGAGTGAATGCCGCGATGGCCTATGGCACCGATGGCGGGCTTGGCGCGACTGGGCTTGTGGTGATGCAAGACGATAAGGGCGTCCAGCCGGTCTATGAGCCGACGCCCGTGGTGCGCGGCGCAGTGCTCAAGGAATATCCCAAGATCGCCGATGTGCTGAACCCGATCTTTTCCGGGCTCGACCTGAAAACGCTGCAAACGCTGAACGGGCGTATTCAGGTGGGAGGCGAGCCCGCCGAGAAAGTCGCGCGTGACTATCTCACCAAGATCGGAGTGCTGAACTGATCGCTGTGGCACAGACCCTGCGGCGCCTCGGCGCGCAGGGCGGGCCGCATATGCTCAGCAGGCCGGGGCTGCTATTTGCAGCCCTCGGCGCTGCCGCGATTTTCCTGCCCTTCCTGACATTGGCGGCCAATCGGATCGTCGCGGGGCAAGGCGTGCCGATCTGGTCGCTGGCGCAAGCCGCTCCCGGTCTGGTGGCCCTCGTGCTGGGGCTGGCGCTTGGCGTGATCTCACGGCCTGCTTTGCGGCTGCTGGGGGCGGCACTGGGGCTGGCAGGGCTGCTCTGGCTTTTGGTGCAGGGCTCGAACGCGCTGCTCAGCGATGCCGGAGAGTTTGCCCGCGTCTCACCGGCGGCCGGGTTCTGGTGCCTGCTCGTCGTGCTGTCGCTTCTGATGGCGGATGCGCTCGGGGCGCTCTCGCCCGGGCCATGGGCTCGCGCAGCATTGCTGGCGCTGACGGTGGGGCTTGTGGCACTACTGCTGCGCTCAGGCGCGCTGTCGGATCTGTCGATCATGCAGGAATATGCCAGTCGCAAATCCGGGTTTCAGACCGCGGCTCTGCGGCATCTGGGGCTGGCCTTCGGCTCGCTTGCAGCGGCGGCGCTGATCGGTCTGCCGCTGGGCATTGCCTGCCATAGCAGCGCCCGACTGCGCGAGGCCACCCTGCCCGTCTTGAGCTTTTTGCAAACCATCCCCTCGCTTGCGATGTTCGGGATCATGATCCCGATCCTTGGCTGGATCGCCACGGCTGTGCCCGGCGCAAAGGCCATCGGGATCGCCGGGATCGGCTTTGCGCCCGCCTTCTTCGCGCTCGTTCTCTATTCCTTGCTACCAGTGGTCGCGAACCTGCTGGCGGGGCTGCAAAGCACCCCGCCGGAGGCCCGTGAAGCCGCGCGCGGCATGGGGATGACGGGCTTTCAACGGCTGATAAAGGTCGAATTCCCGCTGGGCCTGCCGGTGATCCTTGCCGGGCTGCGCATCGTTTTGGTGCAAAATATCGGGCTTGCCGTGATCGCAGGGCTGATCGGCGGTGGCGGCTTTGGCACTTTCGTCTTTCAGGGCCTCAACCAGACCGCCACTGACCTGATCTTGCTGGGCACGCTGCCCACGGTGGCGCTTGCCCTGATCTCGGCGATCACGATGGACATTCTGGTCGAACTGGCCACACCGACTGCGGAGCGCACAAGATGATCGAGATTGACCAGATCACCAAGATCTATGACGGTGCCCGCGCGGTGGATGCCGTGTCGATGACCGTCGAGACCGGCACGATCACGGTGATCGTGGGCACATCCGGGTCGGGCAAAACCACGCTGCTGCGCATGATCAACCGGCTCGTTGAGCCCAGCTCGGGCGATGTGCGCATCAATGGCGAGGCCACCGCGGAGATGTCGAAAACCGCGCTGCGGCGGCGGATCGGCTATGCCATTCAAGGCCACGGCCTGTTTCCGCATTACACGGTCGCGCGCAATATCGGCGTGGTGCCGCAGCTTCTCGGCTGGCCTGCGGCAAAGATCGCGGCACGCGTGGATGAGCTGCTCGATCTGTTCTCGATGGCGCCCGAGCAGTTTCGCACCCGCTACCCGGCAGAGCTATCAGGCGGCCAGGCTCAGCGCGTGGGCGTTGCGCGCGCGCTGGCCTCGCGCCCCGACTTGCTGCTGATGGACGAGCCCTTCGGCGCGCTCGATCCGATCATCCGCGCCCGCGCGCAAGAGGATCTGCGCCGCATCCAGCGCAAGCTGGGCTCGACCATCGTGCTGGTGACCCATGACATGCAAGAGGCGATCCAGCTTGGCGACCGGGTGGCGGTGATGGATGCGGGGCGGCTCGTGCAGCATGCCACGCCCGCCCAGATCATCACCGAGCCCGCGACCGAGTTCGTGGCCGAAATGGTGGGCGGCATCGAACGCCCGCTGCGGCTTTTGTCACTGATCCCGGCCTGCGAGATCGCGCAGGACGGCCAGATCGAGGGCACGCCCCTGCCCGCCCAGACAAGCCTGCGCGACGTGCTCGCGCAGTGTCTCGCCAGTGGGCGCGACGCGGTGCCGGTGCTGCGCGAAGATGGCACGCAAGGCCAAGTGACGCTGGCCGCAATCCGCGCGCGCGCACAGAGCCGCGCATGAAGATCGGCGCGCTCATACGGCTAGCGCTGATTGCGCTCTTGCTGGCGCTGGTCTTGCGGCCCGAATGGTTCACTTGGGCCTTTGCGCCCTTTGCCCCGCCCGGCGGGCCGGTGATCTACACGCGCGCCTCGCTCCTGTCGCTCGCGCTCAGCCATCTGGGGCTTGTGGCGCTCGCCTCGACCGCCTCGACACTGATTGCGGTCACGCTGGCCGTGCTGGTGACCCGGCCAGCAGGCGCGGCCTTCCGCCCGCTCTCGCGCACGATTACCAATATCGGCCAGACATTTCCACCGGTGGCGGTGCTGGCCCTCGCCGTGCCTGCGCTTGGCTTTGGCGCGGGGCCGACGCTGGTGGCGCTGTTTCTCTATGGTCTGCTGCCGATTTTCGAGAATGCGATGACGGGGCTGTCGACCCTGCCGCCCGCGACGATGGAGGCTGCACGCGGCATCGGCCTGAGCCGCTGGCAAAGGTTGGTGCGTGTCGAGCTGCCTCTGGCGATGCCGGTGATTCTGACGGGCATTCGCCTGTCAGTGGTGATCTCCCTGGGCACGGCCACCATCGGCTCGACCGTCGCGGCGCGCACCTTGGGCGAGATCATCATCGCGGGTCTGCTGACCAACAACACCGCATTCGTGCTGCAAGGCGGGCTGATCGTCGGGCTGTTTGCGGTGCTGATCTATGACGCGCTGGTGCAGCTTGAGACCTATCTGTCATGGCGGCTCGGGGCGCGGCGCGCGCGTGGCTGAGCGCAAGAGCCCCGCCCCAACCTCAGACCGGACTTAGACCCCAACCGCCTCAACGGGTTCGCTTGTGAAGGCTTTCTCAAACCCCCGCAGACGTTTGTGGATCGAGAGCAGTTCGATGATCGTCGTCCACGACCCCACCAGATACTGGAACGAGCCCGTCACCTGCCCAAAGGCCGTCAGGATCTGCTGCATCACCCCAAAGCTGATCTTGCCCGCCACAATCGTCGGGATCAGCATGATATTGGCAAACACATTATCGGCCTGAATGTAGAAGCCCCGAAAGATGTTGAAATAGGCGAAGTGGAAGAAGTAGCGGAAATAGGATTGCCGCATCGTGCCATAAAGCTCTCGCACCGTGAGCGGATGAGCGCGCGCCGCGTCATCCTCGCCATAGACCAGTTCTTTACGATAGGCGGCCTCGGTGCGCTGGTTGGCAAAGGCCAGTCCGGGCAGCTTGATCCCTGCGACCGCCAAAAGCACCGTCCCAAAGAGCGACCAGCAGACGGCGGCCACCAAAAGCGGCTCGGCGATATGCCCCACGATGGGCAGCTCCGAGACGAAATGGCTCAGCCCCGCCAGCACCGGCAGAAAGGCAAAGAGCGTGATCACGGATTGGATCATCGACACGCCCAGATCCTCGACGATGGCGGCAAAGCGCGCGGTATCCTCCTGCACCCGCTGCGCCGCCCCCTCGATGCGCCGGGCACGCGGCCAATGTGACATGTAGTAAAAGTTCATCGCCGTGCGCCAACGAAACACGTAATGGCTCGTGAAAAAGTTGGTCGCGATATAGACGGCCATCCAGACTATAGCGATTTGCGACCAGATAAACAGCATGTGGTAGAGATCCCCCGCCGTCACCCCATGCCCGCCATCCAGCGCCTTCTGGATCGCATCATAGAACGGGCGCTGCCACTCGTTGAGATCCACCGTGGTCTGCACGCTGAAATAGTTCGACGCGAGGATCAGTACCGAGCCAAGGATCGACCACCAATGCCACGGATGCGGCGCGGCAATCATCCAGACGGCGGCGAACACCGCCACCCACAGCGCGCAATAGCCATAGAACCACAGGAAATCAGGCGTGACGAAAAAGCCCAACCCAATCACCTGCGGCGTGCCGGGCGCAGGCAACCCCATGCCGAACCGCGCACCCAAATGACGCGCATAGCCATACCAGACCAGCACCGATAGCAAGGTCCAGATCAGCGCGCTGGGAAAGAACAGTCTGGGATTGGGGAAAAACGATCTGAACACGAGACCTCACCTGATAAAGCGGGCCGCCACCGGGCCACGCCTTTTCTTGTAGCGCGCGGCCCGCGCGGGTGAAGCCTTGTACGCCCGCTGTCACATGGTTTTGTCTCTGCGTTAACGCCCCGATCCCCCGGCACCGGGCCTGAGGATCGGGGCCAGAGGATCGGGGTCAGAGGATCGGAGCTTTCGCCCTCAGTAGCCCTTGGCCAGCCCCGAGGGTCTGCGGCTGTCATTGGCACCCTCCAGCATCCCGGTCTTGGAATTGACAAGGATCGCCTCATCGGCCCCCCAGGGCGCGCGCTCCTTGAACGTGTAGCCCATCCCTTCCAACGCGGTCTTCGTCTTGGGGGTCAGATAGCCGGGTTCGACATAGACCAGATCAGGCAACCACTGATTGTGAACCCGCGGCGCATCGACCGCCTGCTGCATATTCATCCCGAAATCGACCACGTTGAGGATACTCTCCAGCGTCGTCGAGATAATCGTGGAGCCGCCCGGGCTGCCGGTGACCATGAACAGTTTGCCGCCCTTGAGCACGATCGTGGGCGTCATTGAGCTCAGCGGGCGCTTGCCGGGGGCGACCGCGTTGATCTTGCCCTGAACCAGACCGAACGCATTGGGCACGCCGGGCTTGGCGGTAAAATCATCCATCTCATTGTTGAGGAAGAACCCGCTATCGCCCGCGATCTTACCGGTGCCAAAGAAGAAGTTGAGCGTATAGGTCACAGCCACCGCATTGCCCTTGGCATCCACGATTGAATAATGCGTCGTATGCATCCCCTCATTGGCTCCAAGGCTGCCCTTGATCTCGGAGGACGGCGTTGCCCGATCCGGCAGGATCGTGGCGCGCAGCTTCTCGGCATGGGCCTGCGAGATCAGCTCCTGCACCGGGTTTTTCACGAAGGCCGGGTCGCCCAGATAGGTGTTGCGATCCGCAAATGCGCGGCGCTCGGCCTCGACCAGCGCATGGGTGGCCTTGACCGAGCTGTAGCCCCATTTGCCGAACGGATAGGGTTTGATGATCTGCAAGATCTCGCAGATCGTGGTGCCGCCCGAGCTGGGCGGCGGCGCCGAGATGATCTCATGGCCGCGATACTCACAGCTCACCGGCTTGCTCCAGGGGGCGGTGTATTGAGCAAAATCCTTCATCGTGAAGAGCCCGCCATCCGCCTGGCTGGCCTTCACAATCGCCTTGGCAATCGGGCCCTCGTAGAATGCTTTGCTCCCCTCTTTCGAGATCAGCTCCAGCGTCTTGGCCAGTTCCGGCTGGCGCAGCCGCTCGCCTGCGACATAGGGCGAGCCATCGGGATGCAGAAAGATCTTGGCCACATTGGGCTGGGCTGCAAAGACCTTGGTGCGCAGATCCATCAGCTTCACGTCGGCTGCATTGAGCACAAAGCCATCGCGCGCCAGCTCGATCGCCGGGGCCATCACCTTGGCCCGCGTCATCGTGCCGTATTTCGCCAGCGCCTCATCCATCCCCATCACGGTGCCGGGCACGCCCGTGCCCAGCCACGACTCGCGGCTCAGCTTGGGATCGGCCTTGCCGTCTGCGTCGAGAAACATATCGGGCGTTGCCGCCAGCGGCGCTTTCTCGCGGAAATCGAGAAACAGGTTCTGACCATTGGCCAGATGCACCGTCATGAAACCGCCGCCACCCAGATTGCCGCAGCACGGATGCACGACCGCGAGCGCATAGCCCACCGCCACCGCCGCATCGACCGCATTGCCGCCCTGTTTGAGGATATCGACCCCGACATCCGTCGCCAGATGCTGCGCGGTCACCACCATCGCATGTTTGGCGGTGACAGGTTTGGCTGCGGCCAGTTTCGCGCGGGTGACGCCCGAGACGCCGACATCGGGCAGTGCCGCGGCCGCACTGTTCTGGGTATCGGCAAAGGCGGGCGCGCCTATCAACAGACAGGCGGACAGGTAGGCTGCGATGCGGCGCATGGGGACACTCCTCGAAATCAGGCTCTGGTTTTCAGTTGATCGCGTTCTCTGAGAAACACCTATAGCGCGAATTTTCAAAGACTTGTCTCACGGCTGCGCGAGCGGCTCTGCGGGATCGGTGTCGCGCCCTCTCTCGGAGCTTGTCGTGCCTCCGGCCTATGGCACCGCACCACGCACAAAGCCGCGCGCATGTGGGCGCGCGGCTTCAGCCTCATCTCGTCAGGCCTCAGTCGTGAAAGGCCGCAACGCGGGTTTGCTCGCCCAACAGGAACGCATCGGCCACAAGCTGCAACGGCGCCAGATCCACATCGGACTCCCCGCGCGCAATGAGCTGTTCAAACCGGGCATAGAGCGCGCGATATTCCTGATCGGGCGCGGAGATCCGGGCCTCGCCATCGACCTCCAGCCGCGCCCCGCCCTCGCGCAAGGCGATCTCGGGGCCATCGGTGCGCAAGACGATCTCCCAAGTCTGTTTCCCCGTCTGCCGCCAGTCGAACTGCGCGCGGATTCGCGTCTGCAGCCCGGCCACCATGTCGAGCTGAGCGGCAATCGGGGCCTGCCGGTTCTCGGGCAGCTCCAGATGCGCGCGCGTCAGTCGCACCGGATCGCGCAGCAGACGCGTCACGATCGAGAGCGCGTTGATGCCGGGATCGAACACGCCCAGACCGCCGGGCTGCCAGATCCAATCCTGCCCGGGATGCCAGTGCCGCACATCTTCCATCCAGCGGATCTCGACCGAGCGGACCTCAAGATCGGCCAACATCTCGCGCGCCTGCGCCACGGCCGCCGCCTCGCGCGAATGCCACGTCGCAAAAAGGCTCACGCCGCACGCACGCGCCAGCGCGCTGAGTGCCTGCACCTCGGACACGCTCGCACCGGGCGGCTTTTCAAGCATTACGTGACGCCCCGCCGCAATCGCAGCCGCCGCTTGGGCAAACCGCCCCTGCGGCGGGGTGCAAAGCGAGATCGCCTGCAGATCGGGCTCGGCGTCCAGCAGCGCCGCGATATCGGGATAGCTGGGCAGCGTCTCAAGTCCCGCATTGCGCGAGGCAATCGCGGCCAGCCGCAAACCCGGCGTGGCCTTGAGCGCAGGCAGGTGCTGGGCGCGTGCAATCACGCCCAACCCCACCAGTCCAAGCGAGATCGGCTGGCTCATTCGCGCAGATCCTTTGGCAAAAGGGCGGGCGCGATGTTCTGGTAGCAGACCGGACGCAGGAAGCGCCGGATCGCCAGCGTCCCCACCGACGTCGCGCCGAAATTCGTCGAGGCGGGATAAGGCCCGCCATGGACCATTGCGTCGCTGACCTCAACACCCGTGGGGAAGCCGTTGGCCATCACCCGACCTGCGCGCCGGGCCAGAACCGGCAGCAAACGGCCCGCCAGATCCGCATCGCCGTCATCCATGTGCAGCGTCGCGGTCAACTGGCCGCGGAAGCTTTTTGCAAGCGCCAGCATTTCCGCCTCCGACTCGGCAGTCACCAACAGGCCCAGCGGCCCGAAGACCTCTTCCGACAGGATCGGCTCGGCCAGCCAGTCAGCGCCCGAGACCACGAAGAGGTTCGGGGTCGCCGCCCGCCCGTCGCATTCCGAGCGGAACACATCGCGCACGCCCTTGGCCTTGGCGACCTCTGCCGTGCCGTGCCGATAGGCTTTGGCGATGCCTTCGGTTAGCATCACCTGCGCCCCGGAGCCCTCCAGAGCCGCGCGCGCGCCTTCGATGATCGCCTCGGCCTGCGAGGCCAGCACGACGGCAATGCCGGGATTGGTGCAGAACTGGCCTGCCCCCATCACCAGAGAGCCCGCCCAGCCGGTACCGATCGCGGCGCCGCGCGCAGCGACCGCCTCGGGCAGCAGGAACATCGGGTTGACCGAGCCCAGCTCGCCAAAAAACGGGATCGGCTCGGGGCGCTTGGCGCAAAGATCATAAAGCGCACGCCCTGCCCCCAGCGAGCCGGTGAACCCCGCCGCCGTGATCAGCGGATGGGTCACGAGCGCCTCGCCCACGTCGCGCGAGCCCCCCTGCACGAGGCTGAAAATCCCGGCGGGCAAACCGCATTTCGCAATCGCCGCCGTAATCGCCTCGGCCACGATCTCGCCGGTCGCGGGATGCGCCTCATGGCCCTTCACGACGACCGGACAGCCAGCGGCCAGCGCCGAGGCGGTATCGCCACCGGCCACCGAAAAGGCCAGCGGGAAGTTCGACGCGCCAAACACCGCAACCGGACCGACAGGCTGCTGCATCATCCGCAGATCGGGGCGCGGCGCGGGTTTGCGATCCGGCAACGCCGCGTCATGGCGCCGATCCAGGTAGTCGCCCTTGCGGATATGACTGGCAAACATGCGAAGCTGACCCGTGGTGCGCCCCCGCTCGCCCTCAAGCCGGGCCTGCGGGAGGCCGCTTTCGGACATCGCAAGCTCGGTGATGTCAGCGCCGCGCGCCTCGATCTCATCGGCGATGGTCTCCAAAAGCACGGCGCGGGTTTCGCGATCCGTGGCCCCGAAGCTCCAGAACGCCTCTTCTGCCGCCTGCACCGCGCGGTCGATCAATGCGGCATTGCCCGCGCAGACGGTGCGCCCCTCGCCCGTGGCGGGTGTCGAGGTGAAGCTTTCATCCGCTCCGGTGCGCGTGCCTGCGATCAGGTGCTGTCCGTGGGGGGTATAGGTCATGCGAAGTCCTTTCTTGTGGAGTGCGCGCGGCGCGCCTTGAGGGGGAGGCCAAAGCCCGCGCCGCGCATCATCGTGTCAATGCATCATCTCAATGCGCGTCGCGGCCCACCGGGTTGCCGCGACAGCCCTTGAGAAAGTCGAGATCAGCCCCGGTATCGGCCCCCTCGACATGGGCCTGATGCAGCCATGCATAGCCGCTCTCGGCGCGTTCGTGACTGGGCGTCCAGGCCGCCAGACGCTCGGCCAGCTCAGTGTCGGAGATCTCCAGCGTGAGCGAGCGCCCCGGCACATCAAGCGCGATCATATCACCGCTTTGCACCACCGCAAGCGGCCCGCCGGCAGCAGCCTCGGGTGCCGTGTGGAGCACCACCGTGCCATAAGCCGTGCCCGACATCCGCGCATCCGAGATCCGTACCATATCGGTGATCCCTTTGCGCAAGACCTTGGGCGGCAGGCCCATATTGCCGACCTCGGACATGCCGGGATAGCCTTTGGGGCCGCAGTTCTTCAGAACCATCACGCAGGTCTCGTCGATATCGAGATCCTCGTCGTTGATCCGCGCCTTATAGTCATCAATATCCTCGAAGACGACCGCCCGGCCCCGATGGGTCAGCAGATGCGGGCTGGCAGCCGACGGTTTGAGCACCGCCCCCTTGGGCGCAAGATTGCCGCGCAGCACCGCGATGCCGCCCTGTTCGGTCAGCGGGCGGTCCACGGGAAGGATCACGTCCTCATTCCAGTTCACGACTTCTGCAACTTCGTCCCAGATCGAGACGCCCGAGACCGTCAGCGCGTCCTTGTGCAACTGATCCGCCTCACCCAGACGTTTAAGAACGACCGGCAAGCCCCCGGCATAGAAGAATTCTTCCATCAGATACTTGCCCGAGGGCATCAGGTTGACGATGGTCTTCACATCGCGCCCGCAGCGGTCCCAGTCATCCAGCGTCAGATCGACACCGACGCGGCCCGCAAGTGCCAGCAGATGGATCACCGCATTGGTAGAGCCGCCGATCGCGCCATTGGTGCGGATCGCGTTCTCGAACGCATCTTTGGTCAGAATATCAGAGGGTTTCAGGTCGTCCTTCACCATCTGCACGATCCGCCGCCCCGAGAGCTGCGCCATCACGCGGCGGCGGCTATCGACCGCAGGGATCGCGGCATTGCCCGAAAGCGCCATGCCAAGCGCCTCGGCCATCGAGGCCATTGTAGAGGCCGTGCCCATCGTGTTGCAGGTGCCCGACGAGCGGCTCATGGACTGCTCGGCCTCAAGGAAATCCTCTTGGCTCATCTCGCCCGCCTTCACGGCTTCGGAGAATTTCCACAGATGCGTGCCCGAGCCCACGCGCTCGCCGCGGAAATGCCCGTTGAGCATCGGACCACCAGTCACGACGATCGAGGGAATATCGCAGCTTGCCGCCGCCATCATCAGCGAGGGCGTGGTCTTGTCGCAGCCCACCAGCAGCACCGCGCCATCCATCGGCTGGCCGCGAATGGTCTCTTCGATCGCCAGCGCCGCAAGGTTGCGAAACATCATCGCGGTCGGACGGAAGGTGTTTTCCGAGGCCGAGAAGACCGGCACTTCGACCGGAAAGCCACCAGCCTCCCAAACGCCCGCCTTCACCTTTTCAGCCAGCTCACGCAGATGGCCATTGCAGGGCGTCAGCTCGGACCATGTGTTGAGGATGCCGATGATCGGGCGTCCGTCAAACAAATCATGCGGATAGCCTTGGTTCTTCATCCAGCCGCGATGATAGATCGTGTCGCGCGAATTGCCGCCATACCATTCCTGCGAGCGCAGCTTGCGCGGCCATGGGGCGGGCGTGAAGGTAGAGGCGGACATGGGATATACTCCGACGGTCAGAGGGTACGGATCGTGGTGCAGCCGGTATCGGATGCCACGGAAAGCGGATTGCGCAGAGCAAGGCCGAACGCGGCGCTCGAGATCTCGAACACATCGCCCGCCTGAGGTGTGATGCCGCCTGCGAAACTCAGCGTGGCGGTGCCAAACATGTGGACATGCAGATCGCCGGGCCTGCGGAACGGCGCATATTTGAAATGATGATGCTCAAGATTGGCGATGGTGTGGGACATGTTGTCCTCGCCCGACAGGAAGGGCTGATCGAAGATCACCTCATCGCCGCGCAGGATCCGCGAGCGGCCCTCGATATGATCCGGCAGATCGCCCAGCAGCAACTCGGGGCCAAAGCTCGCCGGACGCAGCTTGGAATGCGCCAGAAACAGGTAATTGACCCGCTCTGTGACGTGATCGGAGAACTCATTGGCCAGCGTAAAACCGATCCGGTGCGGCACGCCGTCCGGACCGTTGAGGTAGAACCCTGCAATCTCGGGCTCTTCCCCGCCATCGAGGGCAAAGCCGGGGCTGGTCAGCGGATCGCCGGGCGCCACGGCCTCGCTGCCCGGGCCTTTGTAGAACCATTCGGGCTGCACCCCGACCTCTCCGGCGGCGGGTTTGCCGCCCTCAAGGCCCATGCGAAACATCTTCATCGAATCCGAGACATGCTCTTCGGTCTGGGCGTGCATCGCGTTGCGCGTGGAGGCCGAGCCCAGATGCGTGAGCCCCGTGCCGCACAGATACATCCGCGCGGGCTCGGGATGGCGCACCGGCACATCCAGCTTGCCGCTTGCTGCCAACATCTCCAGATCGACCGCCTCGCCCCCATCGGGCAGGAGATCGGCAATCCGGGCACCCTGCTCCACGGCGGCCTGCGCCAGTGCAAAGATGCTCTCGATCCCCGGCAGCAGCCGTGCGGTCTCATTCTCGCGGACGATCACGCCGCCCGATTTCAACTGGCTCAGATGCATGTCGTTCAGCCCTGTTTTTGTTTGTTGTAGACGTCGAAGACCACGGCGGCCAAAAGGACCAAGCCTTTGATCATCTGCTGATAATCGATGCCGATCCCCATGATCGACATCCCGTTATTCATCACGCCCATGATGAAGGCGCCAACCACCGCCCCCACGATCTTGCCCGAGCCGCCCGACATCGACGCACCGCCGATGAACACAGCCGCGATCACGTCCAGCTCCAGCCCGAAGCCCGCCTTGGGGGTCGCGGTGTTGAGACGGGCGGCAAAGATCAGACCGGCCAATGCTGCCAGCACGCCCATATTGACGAAGGCAAGGAAGGTCAGCCGCTCGGTCTTGATGCCCGAGAGCTTCGCCGCCTTGGCGTTGCCGCCCAAGGCGTAGATCCGGCGACCCACCACCGTGTTTTGGGTGAAGAAGGCGTAGATCACGATCAGCACGCCCATCGTGAGAAGCACGTTGGGAAGGCCGCGGAAGGTCGCGAGTTTGAAGGTCAGGAACAACAGCGCGCCGAGGACGATCACATTGCGCGCCCAGAAGAAATTCGCAGGCTCGCCGTCGATCCCAAAGGCCTTGTCGCGTGCTCGCGCCCGCAGCCCCAGCCAGATCACGATCAGCACAGCCGCAAGCCCCACCGCCATCGCAAGGACGTTGAAGTTGCGCGCGCCAAACAGGCCCGCAAGCTCCGTCGTCACGCCACGCGGCAGGATATCGGGCACAAAGCCGGTTGAGATGATCTGAAAGCTCTTCGGGAACGGCCCGACCGATTGCCCTTCGAGCAGCCAGAGCGAGGCACCGCGAAACACCAGCATCCCCGCCAGCGTCACGATGAAGGACGGGATCTTCCAATAGGCGACCCAGTAGCCCTGAGCGGCCCCGATCAGCCCGCCCATCACCAGTGCGGCGATGAAGGTGATCCAGACAGGCATGCCCCAATGCACGACCATAACGGCGGCAAAAGCGCCCACAAAGCCCATCACCGAGCCGACCGAAAGGTCGATATTGCCCGAGACGATGACGATCAGCATCCCCAGCGCCATGATGATGATATAGCTGTTTTGCAAGAACAGGTTGGTGATATTGACGGGCCGCATCAGCGTGCCTGCCGTCACGATCTGAAAGAACGCCATGATCGCGATCAGCGCAAAGAGCAGGCCGTATTCGCGCATGTGGTTTTTCAGATAGGCTTTCAGACGCGAGGGTTCGCTCTGGGCCGTATTGGTTTCGCTCGATTGCATCTTCTTTTCCCCCTCACTCATTCACGATGAGCGACATGATGCGCTCCTGGCTGGCATCCTGGGCTGCAAGCTCACCCACGAACGCCCCTTCATTCATCACGTAGATCCGGTCACACATGCCCAGAAGCTCGGGCATCTCAGAGCTGATCATCACCACGCCTTTGCCCTGAGCAGAGAGGTCGTTGATGATCGAATAGATCTCGTATTTCGCGCCGACATCGATGCCGCGCGTCGGCTCGTCGAGGATCAGCACCTCGGGCCCCGCAAACAGCCATTTCGCCAGCACGACCTTTTGCTGGTTGCCCCCCGAGAGGTTGCCGACCTGCTGCATCACCGAAGGCGTGCGGGTGGCCAGAGCCTTGCGGTAGCGCTCGGCCACCTCAGTCTCCTGCCCCTCCGAGAGCACGCCGCGCGTCGAGACCGCCTCAAGATTGGCCAGCGTCGTGTTGAACCGGATCGTCTCGTCCAGGATCAGCCCAAGGCTCTTGCGGTCCTCGGTGACATAGGCAAGCCCTGCCGCAATCGCGCGGTCCACCCGGCTCAGATCCACCGGCTTGCCATGCAACCGCGCGACGCCCGAGATGTTGCGCCCCCAGCTTTGCCCGAAAATCGACATCGCAAGCTCGGTCCGGCCCGAGCCCATGAGCCCCGCGATACCGACCACCTCGCCTGCGCGCACGTTGAACCCGATATCGTGGATCACCTGCCGCTCGGCATGTTCGGGATGCCAGACATTCCAGTTCTCGATTTCCATCAGAACCTCGCCCGCGCGGCGGGGCCGGTCGGGGAAGCGATGGGTCATGTCACGGCCCACCATGTCGCGCACGATATGGTCTTCTTCCAGCCCCTTGGCAGGCAGCCGCGAGACGGTCGCGCCATCGCGGATCACCGTCACCGTATCGGCGACATAACGCACCTCGCCCAGCTTGTGGCTGATGATGATGCAGGTCACGCCCTGCGCCTTCAGCTCCAGCATCAGATCGAGCAGCTTGCGGCTGTCATTTTCCTGCAAGGCCGCGGTCGGCTCATCGAGGATCAGGAGTTTGACGTCTTTCGACAACGCCTTGGCGATCTCGACAAGCTGCTGCTTGCCCACGCCGATACTGTCGACCATCGTGCCGGGTGCATCGCGCAGGCCCACCTTGGCCAGCAGCGCCTCGGTGCGCCGGAAGGTCTCTTGCCACTGGATCACACCGCCGGTCGCGCGCTCATTGCCCAGAAAGATGTTTTCGGCAATCGAGAGCTGCGGCACGAGCGCCAGTTCCTGATGGATGATGACGATGCCGCGCGCCTCGCTGTCAGACAGCGATTTGAACTCGGCCAGAGCGCCCTCATAATGGATCTCACCGTCGTAGCTGCCTGCCGGATAGACGCCCGAAAGCACCTTCATCAGCGTCGATTTTCCGGCACCGTTTTCACCGCAGATGGCGTGGATCTCGCCCTGCTCAACCGAGAGCGTCACGCGGTCGAGGGCTTTCACACCCGGAAATTCCTTGGTGATGTCGCGCATCTCCAAAAGCGTGGTCATATCGGAAATCCCAAGATCAGGCCCTACCTGCGCGTCGGTCGCGCGGTCCGGGCCGGTCTGTTGGCCCCAAGCGCTGCGCATCAGCCGCGCGCTCTGGGGTAAGGAGGGGCCGGAGTTACCTCCGGCCCGGTTCGGTTCACTTGAGTTGATCGGCGGTGTAATAGCCCGAGCCCACGAGGGTTTTCTCGTAGTTCGACTTGTCCACCAGCGTCGGCTCGAGCAGGTAGGACGGCACGACTTTGACGCCATTGTCATAGGTCTTGGTGTCGTTGACCGGGACTTCCTTGCCCTGCACCATCGCGTCCACCATGTTCACGGTGACTTTCGCCAGCTCGCGAGTATCCTTGAACACGGTCGAGTACTGATCGCCGCGCTCGATGGCCTTGATCGAGGGGATCTCGGCATCCTGACCGGTGATGATCGGCATTTTCAGATCGCCCGAGCCATAGCCCACGCCCTTCACCGACGAGATGATCCCGATCGAGAGCCCGTCATAGGGCGAAAGGATCCCGTTAACCTGCTTGTCGGTGTAGTTGGCCGACAGAAGGTTATCCATGCGCGACTGAGCGACCGCGCCATCCCAGCGCAGCGTACCCACTTTATCCATGCCCATCTGACCCGACGGGATCACGATATCGCCGCTATCGATCAGCGGCTGCAGCACCGACATCGCGCCGTTATAGAAGAAATAGGCGTTGTTATCGTCGGGCGAGCCGCCGAACAGCTCGACATTCCACGGATGGACATCGGGGAAGCGCTCTTTGAGGCCCTGCACCAGCGAGGTTGCCTGGATCACGCCGACTTTGAAATTGTCGAAGGTCGCGTAGTAATCGACATTCGGGCTGTCTTTGATCAGCCGGTCATAGGCGATGACCTTGACGCCTGCCGCAGCCGCGTTCTCAAGCGCGTTGGACAAAGTGGTCCCGTCGATCGAGGCGATCACGAGCACATTCGCGCCCTTGGTCACCATATTCTCGATCTGCGCGAGCTGGTTGGGGATATCGTCTTCTGCATATTGCAGATCGGTCTTGTAGCCAGCGGCCTGAAGCTGCTTGACCATGTTGTCGCCATCGGCAATCCAGCGCGCCGAGGATTTCGTCGGCATCGCGACGCCGACCAGCTCACCTTCGGCCTGAGCCATAGATGACAGCGCAACAAGACTTACGGCGAGCGCACCCGCCAGTTTCAGGAATTTCATGGTTTCCTCCCTTTGCGGTATCTCCTGCACCGCGGTCTCCAACCCCTGTTTTCGGGGATAGCGCCTTATATTCGCAGATGACATACCACTCAAATATCAATACCATCGAACAGCATATCAAAACCGGTATATCATATGTCCGATCCGTTCCGTCATTTGCGCCCCCGCCAGATCCAGCTCGTCTCTGAAATCCGCCGCCACGGCCAATTGCAGATCGCCGCCGAAGCCTGCGGGCTGACCCAGCCTGCCGCCTCGCGCAGCCTCGGCGAGATCGAGAGCCTGCTGGGCGAAAAGCTGTTCACCCGCGGCCCCAAGGGGATGGAGCCCACCCCCGCAGGTCTTTTGGTCGCGCGCCACGCGCGACGCATGATCAACGACCTCGATCAGCTCTCGGCGCAGTTCACTGAACTGCGCGCCGGGCGTGGCGGCACGGTGCGGATCGGGGCGGTCACAGGCCCGGCGCTGGGTCAGATCGTGCCCGCGATCCGCGAGCTCAAAGCCGCCTCTCCGCTGGTCGAGGTCTCGGTAGATGTCGCCCCTTCGGCCACGCTGGTGCCCGCGCTTGAGCGCGGCGATCTGGATTTCGCGCTCGCCCGCCTGCCGCCTTGGATGGATGACCGCGCCTTCCATATCGAGCCTGCGCGCGATGAGAGCGTCCGGCTTTTGGTGCGCGATGGTCACCCGATGCTGGGCGCGGGTCCGCTTGGCGTGCGCGATCTGCATCACCTGCCATGGATTTTGCAAAACGTGGGCACGCCGATCCGCCAAGCCGTCGACCGTGCCTTTCACGATGCGGGCCTGAGCAGCCCGCCCAATGTCGTGACGACCTCGTCGCTGCTTGCGGTCGTGGCCTTGCTGCGCGATTTCGATGCGATCGCGCCGATGGCGCAAGAGGTGATCGACCTGCTGCTTGATGCGCCGGTCTCGGCGGGCTTCCGGCAATTGCCAATCGACCGCGCGATCACCGTCGAGCCCTATATGATCCTGACCCTGCGCGACCGCGAATTACCGCGCGCGAGCGAAAAGCTGCTGGCCATCGTGCGCCGCTCGATCCGGGCCTTGGGGCCCAGCGATCCGCCATAAGGCCCGGGCGCTTAACTTGAGCGCCCGACCTCTGAGCCAAGGGCAATGAGGCTCAGATCATCGCCCAGATGCACGAGATCGACAGCCTCGGCCCCGGGGCGCAGATGGCCGAATGTGGCCCCCAGCCCCAATAGCTCTGCGGGCACGCGGGTGGCCATGCCCAGCACCTCCGCCAGATCGCACCCGACCCGGTGATGCATCACGCCAAGCGCCTCGGGCAGGCTCACATCGGCGCCCGCCAAAGTGCCATCGGCCAGCGTCAGCCGCCCGTCGCGACGCTCGATCCAGCGGTCATTGAGCGTAAACCCGTCCAGATCGGTGCCCGCCACCGCCATCGCATCGGTGACCAGAAACAGCCCCGGCGACCGTTTAGAGCGCGCAGCGATGCCAAGCGCGGGCTGCGAGACATGCACCAGATCGGCGATGATCCCGGCGCAGACCTCACTGTCGAGCGCCGCCCCCACAAGCCCCGGCTCGCGATGGCCAAGCGGGCTCATCGCGTTGAACAGATGGGTCACACAGCGCGCGCCCGCTGCGAAAGCCACCCGCGCGCGCTCATAGCTGCAATCGGAATGGCCCAGACTGACGATCACCCCCGCACGCGCAAGCGCTGCGATCTGCTCGGGCGTGGCGGCCTCGGGGGCCAGCGTCACCATTAGCGCGGGCATCGTCTTCGCCGCGCGACAGATCATCTCAAGATCGTCCTGCTCCATCGGGCGGATCAGCTCGGGCGCATGCGCCCCCTTGCGTGCCAGATCCAAATGCGGCCCCTCAAGATGCACCCCGATAAAGCCTGCCACCCCGTCGCGCGCGGCCTGCGCGCCCGCCGCCAGCACAGCGCCCACCGTCTCGCGGCGCGCGGTGATCAGCGTCGGCAACACGCCCGCCGTGCCAAGCCCGCGATGAGCGGCACAGATCGTGGCGATCTCATGGGCTGGATCGCCCGCGCCGAGCATCACCCCGCCGCCGCCATTGACCTGAAGGTCCAAAAGCCCCGGCGCGAGCACCCCGCCTTGCAGCGCAATCCGCTTGGCCTCCTCTGGCAGGGCTGTGTCTGACAGCGCGCTCTCGGGCGTGATCTCACGCACGCAGCCCGCCTCGATCACCAGCGCATGGTCCTCAAACAGGGTCGCTCCGTCGAAAATCCGCGCGCCGGTATAGATCGTGAGGGGACTCATCAGAGAGTTTCCGTAACTTTGCGCAGATGGGGCGGCGTGTCGGGATGAAACCCGCGCCGCCGCGCCAACTGCTCGATGAAGGCATAAAAGCTGACCACCGGCACAAGCGGGGCCACCAGCGGATGCAGATCGGACACGGTGGGCAAGATCACCGCCCCCTCGGCCTGACCGGGGCGTGTGAGAAACACCTCCGCGCCCTGCCCGACAAGCCGCGCCGCCGTGGCCTCCAACTGGGCGCGCGCGGCATCCTCAACCGCCAGCGCCAGCACCGGAAAGCCCGCCTGCACAATCGCCGAAGGCCCGTGCAACACCTCGGCTGCCGAATAGCTCTCGGCATGCAAGCCGCAGGTTTCCTTGAATTTCAGCGCCATCTCATTGGAGATCGCAAATCCCGGCCCCCGGCCCAGCACGTAAAGCGACTGCGCCCGCACGAGCCGGTCCGACAGCGGCGTCCAGTCGCATTCGACCGCGCGCGCAAAGGCCTCTGGCAGGGCAGCCAGAGCCGCCTTGAGGCTTGCATCCTCTTGCCACTCCGCCAAAAGCGCCAGCCCCGCAACAATCGAGCAGACGAAGCTCTTGGTGGCCGCGACCGAACGCTCCGGCCCCGCGCGCAGCCCGACCGCACGATCGGCGGCCTGCGCCATCGGCGAGGCGCTGTCATTGCTCAGCGAAAAGGTCAGCGCACCGCCCGCCTGCGCGGCGCGCAACAGCTCCACGATATCCGGGCTGCGGCCCGATTGCGAAATCCCGATGCAACCCATCCCCTTGAGCCGCAGCTTCGTGCCATAGATCGAGGCCACTGACGGTCCGATTGAGGCCACGGGCACCCCTGCGGCCAGCTCAATGGCATATTTCAGATAGCTCGCCGCGTGATCGGAAGACCCGCGCGCCACCGTCACGATGCAGGACGGATCGCAGGCCCGCAGCGCAGCCCCCGCCTGCGCGATCTCATCCGCGCCCGCCTCCAGCAAGGCGCGGCTCGCCTGCGGGATCTCGCGGATCTCGCTATACATCAGGGTCTCATCGGTCATGTCGAACTCCTTTCGGCAGCACTCGGAATACGCAATTCCGCTGTGAAATCATACGCATCGCCGCGATAGATCGAGCGCGTGATCTCGACGACGCGCCCGGTTTCCAGATAGGAAATCCGCTCGATCTGAAGACCCGCCGCCCCTTCGGCCATCTCCAGAAGGCCTGCGGTCTCGGCATCAATATTGGCAGCCGAGATCCGCTGCACGGCGCGCACCGGACGCAGCCCGCGGTCCCCCAGATATTCATAAAGCGAGCCTCTGACCGCTTGGGGGTCGGGCAGCAGCGTCTCGGGCAGCGAGGCGCGCTCAATCGCAAGCGGCACGCCATCCGACAGGCGCACCCGCGCCAGCCGCGCCACCTGCTCATGCGCGTTGAGCCCGAGCACCATCACCTCATCGGTGGAGGGCCGCGCCAGCGCGCGTTCCAGCCAGATCGCGCGTGTCTCGCGTCCGCGCCGCGCCATATCCTCGGTGAAAGAGTTGAGCTGCGAGAGCGGCATCTCAACCCGCTCCAGCGTCGGCGCAACGAACGTGCCAGAGCCGCGCCGCTGCACCAGACGTCCGGCGGCGACCAGTTGCTCCACCGCCTTGCGCACGGTGACGCGCGACAGATTGGCCATTGCTGCGATATCGCGCTCGGCAGGCAGGCTTTCGCCCGGGCGCAGTTGCCCGGTCTCGATGGCCTCGGTGATACAGGCGCGCAGTTGCAAATAAAGCGGGCCTACGGCACTCGCCTCGAACCGGCTGGCCGCAAAAATCTCCGCAGCCGCCTTCGCGCCAGAGGTCTCGGGCAAGGATTGCGGCTGATCCGGTTTTCTCACTTTCATCGCACCCCCTCCGCAAGGGCCAACGCGACCGCGCCATCCAGCCCGCTGCCCTGCGCGGGAAGGACGGGCGCGCCCAGCCGACCCTCAAGCCTGTGGGCAAACACCGCGCCCAGCCCGCCGGTGAAGCAAACGGGCAGCGCCGCGCCCTGCTGAAGATCGGCAATCGCCTCCGCGATGGTCTCATCGGCGGCGGCGAGCACTGCGCGTGCCGCACCATCGTCTGGCGCCTCGATCACGCGGCGCGCATAGGTGGCAAAGCCCGAAGGCGGCGCCAGGCGCATCCGGTCGACGAGGTGTTCCGGCCCGCGTGCCTCATCGAGCACCGCGCGCAAAAGAGGCGTCATCTCGACGCGGCCATCATAGGCGTGCAGCGCCCGCGTGAGCAGCGCCCGCCCGATCCAGCCGCCCGAGCCCTCATCGCCCAGCACCAGCCCCCAGCCACCGATCTGACGCATCTCACCCGCGCGTTGCACGGCAAAGACGGAGCCGGTCCCGAGCGCCGCCAGAATGCCGTCGCGCGCGCCCAGCGCCCCGCGCAAAGCAATCACAGCATCGCTGAGGATACGCGCAGAGCGGAAGGGAAGTGCGGCATGCAGCGCCTCGGCCACATGGCCCACATTGGCCCCGGCAAGCCCCAGCACGGCGTGGAGATCCTTGAGATCGCCCGCCTCGCCCAGCGCCTTGCGCGCACAGGCCAGAAGATTGTCCTGCGCGCTGGCCAGATCCGAGACGATATTGGCCGGACCGCCTTCGGCCTGCCCTATCACGCGCCCCGTCTCATCGACGATCCGCGCCCGGCATCCGCTGCCGCCACCATCCATGCCAAGAAACAGAGCCATCGGTCCTCCAGTCATCGAAACAATACCAACATAATACCATTTGACAAGACGGCTTACGAAAACCAGACCAATACCGCCTATTTTTAATAAGTCTTGCCAATTGGTATTATTTTGGCATCATGTTCGCTGAACAAGGGGATTCGCATGACCGCTGCCGCAGTCACATCACGCGCCACCGAGGAGCGCCACAATTCCGCTCCGGGCATCCATGCGGTCTCGCCGCGTGAGGCGCTGGCGAGATTGCATGCAGGCCACCTGTCTTCGCTGGACTGCCTCGACGCCGCCCTGCCCGATCTGGAGCGCGCAGCCGCGCGCGCAGCCCATAGCCTGCGCAGCGGCCACAAGCTGGCCTATGCAGGCGCGGGCAGCTCCGGGCTTATGGCGCTGGCCGATTGCCTTGAACTGGCGGGAACTTACGGCATTGCCCCCGCGCAGACGCCGATGCTCTTTGCCGGAGGCGATGCGGCGCTGCACCATATGACCGGTGCGGTCGAGGATGACCCGGCGCTCGCGCTGGCCGATCTGGACGCAGCAGGGCTTGGCCCCGGCGATACGGTGATCTGTGTCTCGGCCTCGGGGCGCACGCCCTATACGCTTGAGATCGCCCAAGGCGCACAGGCGCGCGGCGCGCAGGTGATCGGGCTGGCCAATGTCGCAGGCTCGGCGCTGCTTTCGCGCGCTGATATCGCGATTGCGCTTGAGACCGGGCCGGAAGTGATCGCGGGCTCTACGCGCATGGCGGCGGGCAGCGCGCAGAAGATCGCGCTCAACCTGCTCTCGACACTCACCGGCATCCGGCTTGGTCATGTCCATGACGGGCTGATGGTCAATCTCACCGCCGATAACGGCAAGCTGCGGGCCCGCGCCATTGCAATCGTAAGCGCGATTTCCGGGTCTGATCCCGCGCGCAGCGAGGACGCGCTGGGTGCCGCCCAAGGCGCCGTCAAACCCGCCATTCTCATTGCCGCGGGCGCAGACCCCGCGCGCGCCCACGCCTTGTTGGAGCAAACGCAGGGGCATCTCGCCCCCGCCCTAGAGGCGCTCCACCGCTAAAACCCAGAAGGCCGAAAACGGCCCACCAAAAATCAAAGGGTCGCCGCGACCCGCAACCTGGAGGTTACCATGAAATCCATTCCCTTCGCCGCGCTGCTGCTTGGCACAGCGCTTGTCGGCACCTCGGCGCTTGCCGAGACCACGCTGACAATCGAGAGCTGGCGCAACGATGACCTGCCGATCTGGCAGGAAAAGATCATCCCCGCCTTCGAGAAGGCCCATCCCGATATCAAGGTGGTCTTCGCGCCCTCTGCGCCCACCGAATATAACGCCGCGCTGAACTCCAAGCTCGATGCGGGCACGGCGGGCGATCTGATCACCTGCCGCCCCTATGACGCCGCGCTTGCGCTCTATCAAAAGGGCCAGCTTGCCGATCTGAGCGACATGAAGATCATGTCGAACTTCCCCGACGTCGCGAAATCCGCATGGCAGACCGATGACGGCAAGCACACGTTCTGCGTGCCGATGGCCAGTGTGATCCACGGCTTCATCTACAATAAAGACGCGTTCAAAGAGCTCGGCATCGAGCCGCCCAAAACGGTCGATGAATTCTATGCCGATCTCGATAAGATCAAGGCCGATGGCACTTATATCCCGCTCGATATGGGCACCCATGACCAGTGGGAAGCCGCCACCATGGGCTATCAGAATATCGGCCCGACCTATTGGAAGGGCGAAGAGGGCCGCAAGGCGCTGCTCGATGGCACCCAGAAGCTGACCGATCCCGATTGGGTCGAGCCCTTCAAGCAGCTTGCGAAATGGTCCAACTATCTGGGCGATGGCTATAAGGCACAGACCTATCCCGACAGCCAGAACCTCTTCACGCTGGGCCGCGCGGCGATCTACCCGTCGGGCTCGTGGGAGATCCCGGTCTTTGAGCCGCAGGTCGATTTCGAGATGGGAGCCTTCCCGCCGCCAGTCCAGAAAGCCGGAGATACCTGCTATATCTCGGATCAGCCCGATCACGCGATGGGGCTGAATGCCGCCTCGAAGAACAAGGATGCGGCGATGACCTTCCTGAACTGGGTCGGGAGCGCTGATTTCGCGCAGCTCTATTCCAACGCGCTGCCGGGCTTCTTCTCGCTCAACTCCGCCAAGATCGAGCTGAAAGACCCGCTCGCGCAGGAATTCCTGAGCTGGCGTCAGAACTGCAAATCGACGATCCGCTCGACCTATCAGATCCTGTCGCGCGGCACGCCGAACCTCGAGAACGCGACTTGGGCGGCCTCGGCCAATGTGATGAACGGCACCCAGAGCCCCGAGGACGCAGCCGCCGAGCTGCAAAAAGACCTCGCGAGCTGGTATAAGCCGCAGCAGAAGTAATCTGCCAAGATGTGGCCGGGCATCTCCGTCCGGCCACATCGCGTCTCCCGTTTGATCCGTTCCATCCCCGAGAGGCTGCCCCATGTCCGAGCGCAAGCCATTCCGCTGGCATATCCCGATTTTTCTGGCGCCAGCCGTGATCATCTACACTGCGGTGATGATCATTCCGCTCTTTGCCACCCTCGATCTGTCGCTCTACACGACGGGCGATGACGGCATCCACTTCGTGGGGCTCGACAATTTCCGCACGCTCTTTGGCGATCCCCGCTGGGCCAAGACCTTCTGGAATGCGTTTTGGAACAATGTTTGGTTCTTTCTGATCAACATGGCGGTGCAAAATCCCATCGGGATCGGTCTGGCGGCCCTATTGTCGCTGCCGGGGCTGCGCTTTGCCGCCCTCTACCGCTCGGCGATCTTCGTGCCGACCATCCTGAGCTTTGTGATCGTGGGCTTCGTGTGGAAGCTGATCCTCTCGCCAATCTGGGGAATTGCGCCGGGCATGCTGACCGCAATCGGGATGCGGCATCTGTTCGAGCCGTGGCTGGGACAGGAAACCACCGCACTGATCACCGTCTCGCTGATCTCGGTCTGGCAGTTTATCGGCATCCCGATGATGCTGATCTACGCAGCCCTGCTATCGATCCCCGAAGAGGTGATCGAGGCCGCCGAGGTCGATGGCATCACCGGCATGGCACAGTTCTGGCGCATCAAGCTGCCGCTGATCCTGCCCTCGATCGGGATCATCTCGATCCTGACCTTCGTGGGCAACTTCAACGCCTTCGATCTGATCTATGTGACCCAAGGCGCGCTGGCCGGGCCTGATTTCTCGACCGATATCCTGGGCACGTTCATGTATCGCACCTTCTTCGGCTTCCAGCTGCAACTGGGCGACCCGAACATGGGCGCCACCATCGCCACGGTGATGTTCGCCATCATCCTGATCGGGGTGTGCCTGTATCTGTTTGGCATCCAGCGGCGCATGCGTCGCTACCAGTTCTGAGGGGGTGAACCTATGGCCATGAGCGCAAGATCCTCCCTGCCCCGGACCGTTGCGGTCCATGTAGCGCTGATCACCTACACGCTGATCGCGCTGTTCCCGGTCTTCGTGATCGTGATCAACTCGATGAAATCGCGCAAGGCGATCTTCCGCGAGCCGCTGGCCCTGCCCGGTCCCGGCACGTTCGACCTTGTGGGCTTTCAGACCGTGCTGTCGCAGGGCAATTTCCCGCTCTATTTCGGCAACTCGCTGATCGTCACCGTGGCCTCGCTGGCCATTGTTCTGGTCTTTGGCGCGATGGCGGCCTTTGCGCTGTCGGAATATCGCTGGCGCGGCAATCTGCTGATGGGGCTTTATCTGGCCATCGGCATCATGATCCCGATCCGGCTTGGCACGGTCGCGATCCTCAAGGGGATGGCGGCAGTGGGGCTGACCAACACGCTGACCTCGCTGGTGCTGGTCTATTCCGCGCAAGGCCTGCCGCTTGCGATTTTCATCCTGTCGGAATTCATGCGCACAGTCTCGGATGACCTGAAAAACGCAGGCCGGATCGATGGCTTAAGCGAATACCGCATCTTTTTCACCCTCGTCGTCCCGCTGATCCGCCCCGCCATGGCGACGGTTGCGGTGTTCACGATGATCCCGATCTGGAACGATCTGTGGTTCCCGCTGATCCTGGCGCCGTCTGAGGCCACCAAGACGGTCACTCTGGGGGCGCAGACCTTCATCGGGCAATATGTCACCAACTGGAACGCGGTGCTGGCCTCACTGTCGCTGGCGATCCTGCCGGTGCTGGTGCTCTACCTTGTCTTCTCGCGGCAACTGATCCGCGGCATCACCTCAGGGGCGGTCAAATGAGCAAGATTCGCACCCTCGTCGTGGGCTTGGGCAATATGGGGCTCTCGCATGCGGTGGCCTATCACACGAACCCCGATTTCGAGATCGTGGGGCTGGTGAACCGCTCCACGCCAGAGCTGCCGGAGGATCTGCGCGACTATCCGTTCAGCCATGATTACGCCCAAGCGCTGGCCGAGCTGACGCCCGATCTCGTCTGCATCGCCACCTATTCCGACAGCCATACCGATATGGCGGTGGCAGCGATCGAGGCAGGCGCGCATGTCTTTGTCGAAAAGCCGCTTGCCACCACGGTCGAGCAGGCGCTGCGCGTGGCGCGGGCCGCGCGAGATCACGCGCGCAAATGCGTGGTGGGCTATATCCTGCGTCATCACCCAAGCTGGCAGCGCCTGATCGCCGAGGCGCGCGATCTGGGCGGACCTTATGTTTTCCGGCTCAACCTCAATCAACAAAGCACCGGCCCCACTTGGGAGACCCATAAGGCGCTGATGCAATCGACCTCGCCGATTGTCGATTGCGGTGTGCATTATGTCGATGTGATGTTGCAAATCACCGATGCCGCCCCGCGCGAGGTGCGCGGCATGGGGCTGCGGCTGTCTGAAGACATCGCGCCCGACATGTATAATTACGGCCAGTTTCAGGTGCTGTTCGAGGATGGCTCGCTGGGCTGGTACGAGGCAGGCTGGGGGCCGATGATGTCGGACACCGCCTTTTTCGTGAAAGATGTCGTAAGCCCCAAGGGCGCGATCTCGATCCGCATGCCCGAGGATGCGAAATCCGACGATATCGAGACCCATACCAAGACCTCGACGCTGCGGCTGCACCGCGTGGGCGAGGCAGACCAAGACATCTCGATGGCCGATGAGCCGGGCCATCAGGCGCTGTGCGAGCGCGAGGCGGCCTTCACGGCGTCGGCGATCTTGCAAGACACCGACCTGTCGCGCCACCTGCATGAGGCGGTGAGCTCTCTGGCGGTCTGTCTTGGCGCAGATGAAAGCGTGCGCACGGGACGGCCCGTCGCACTTGACCCGATCCGGATCTGAAGGAGGCCTGCCCCATGGGGTCGCTGACACTCAACAACCTGACCAAAAGCTTCGGCAAGACCGAGGTGATCAAGGGCGTCGATCTCGAGGTGCGCGACGGCGAGTTCTGCGTCTTCGTCGGCCCCTCGGGCTGCGGCAAGTCCACGCTTTTGCGGATGATCGCGGGGCTGGAGGATGTGAGCTCGGGCGATGTGATGATCGACGCGGCCCGGGTGACGCAGCTCCCCCCCTCCAAGCGCGAGATCGCGATGGTGTTCCAGTCCTACGCGCTCTACCCACACCTCAAGGTGCGCGACAATATGGGCCTTGCGATGAAGCGCGCAGGTGCCTCGAAACCGCAGGTCGAGGCCGCCGTCGACGAGGCCGCGCGCATGCTCTCGCTGGAGCCACTGCTCGATCGCCGTCCCGCAGAGCTCTCGGGCGGGCAGCGTCAGCGCGTGGCCATCGGGCGCGCCATCGTGCGCAGACCCAAGCTGTTTCTCTTCGACGAGCCGCTCTCCAATCTTGACGCCGCCCTGCGCGTGGCCACCCGGATCGAGATCGCGCGGCTCCATCACGAGTTGAAGGCGACGATGATCTACGTCACCCACGATCAGGTCGAGGCGATGACGCTGGCCGACCGGATCGTGGTGCTCGATGGCGGGCGCGTGGCGCAGGTGGGCGCCCCGATGGAGCTGTATAACGATCCCGCCAACACCTTTGTGGCAGGCTTCATCGGATCGCCGCAGATGAACTTTCTCAAGGCGGGCGCCATCGGGCTGCAGGGCGAGACCGTGGGCATCCGCCCCGAACATCTGGAGATTTCAAAAGAGACAGGCGAGATCCCCGGCACGATCAGCCATATCGAGCATCTGGGCGGCGAGACCAATATCTATATCCACACCGAGCCGCACGGGCTGCTGACGGTACGGCTCTTTGGCGAGCATCATTTCGAGATCGACGCCCCCGTCTATCTCACCCCCGATCCCGCGCGCCGCTTTCACTTCGACGCGGCAGGCGACCGGATGCGCTAGGCGGGGCTGCACGGCAAAGGTTGCGGGCCACGAAGTTGCGCATTAGATAGCCACGCGACCCCAAAAGACGAGAGTTTCCCCGTGCCCTCCCCGCTTGAGACAGCCGCCCGCCTTTCCGTGGCGCCGATGATGGACTGGACCGACCGGCATTGCCGGGCGTTTCACCGCGCCATCTCGCGCCATGCGCTGCTCTACACCGAGATGGTAACAGCGCCTGCGGTGATCCGGGGCGACCGGCTCAAGCTTTTGGGTTTTGACGCTTCTGAGCATCCGGTGGCGCTGCAACTGGGCGGCTCTGACCCGCGCGAGTTGGCGCAGGCCGCGACCATCGGGGCCGATTGGGGCTATAAAGAGATCAACCTCAATTGCGGCTGCCCCTCGGACCGGGTGCAATCGGGGGCTTTTGGCGCGGTGCTGATGAAATCACCCGATCTCGTGGCCGAATGCGTAGCCGAGATGATCGCGGCCCAGCCCCTGCCCGTCACCGTGAAATGCCGCATCGGCGTCGATGACCAGAGCCCGGCCGAAGTGCTGCCCGATTTTTTGGAAAAGATCGCGCGCGCGGGCGTCACCCGCGTCACGATCCATGCGCGCAAAGCGTGGCTCAAAGGGCTCAGCCCCAAGGATAACCGCGAGATCCCGCCGCTGGATTATCCGCTGGTCCACGCGATGAAAGCGCAATTCCCGCAGCTGCACCTGTCGATCAATGGCGGGATCGGCACGCTGGAGGCCGCGCAGGCCGAGCTGGCCGCGGGGCTCGACGGGGTGATGGTGGGCCGCGCTGCCTATCACCAGCCGATGGCCGTGCTCGGGGCGGCAGATGCGCAGATCTTCGGCGATGGCGCGCCCGTGGATCCTTTCACGGTGGCCGAGGCGATGAAGCCGCATATCGCCCATCATATCGAGAGCGGCGGACGGCTCCATCAGGTGACCCGCCACATGCTCGGGCTGTTTCACGGGCGCCCCGGCGCGCGCAGGTTCCGTCAGATCCTCTCGGAAGGCGCCACGCGCGAAGGCGCCGGTCTTGAACTTTACGAGAGCGCATTGTCAGCGTTGTGTGAGCAGGCTAACTGAGCGTCATCCAAAGGAGTCTCTCAATGCCCGATCTGTCCACGCTGCTTCCGCTTGTCGCCATTCTCATGGCCGTGGGGGCCTTTGCGGGCGTTCTGGCCGGGCTTCTGGGCGTTGGCGGTGGGATCGTTCTGGTCCCGGCCTATTTCTTCTTGTTCAGCGGCTTGGGATATGGCTCGCCCGATCTGATGCAGGTCTGCGTTGCCACCTCACTGGCCACGATCATCGTGACCTCCCTGCGCTCGGTGATGGCCCATAACCGGCGCGGCGCGGTCGATTGGGAGATCTTGCGCCAATGGATTGCGCCCATCGCAATCGGCGCGGTGCTGGGCGTGCTCGTGGTTCACCAGCTCACGACCCACACGCTTCAAATCATCTTCGCGGTGATGGTGATGGTGATTTCGCTCTACATGATGTTCGGAAAATCGAGCTGGCGGATCTCGGACGGGCTGCCGGGCGGCTGGTTTCGCGCGTGGTTCGGCCCGTTGATGGGGTTCCTCTCGGTGCTGCTGGGGATCGGGGGCGGCTCTATCGGGACGCCGATGCAAACGCTGCACGGCATTCCGATCCACCGCGCGGTGGCGACCTCGGCGGGGTTCGGCGTCACAATCGCCCTGCCCTCGGCCATCGGATTTTTGCTTACCCCCGTGCCCGACGCCCCTTGGGGATCGATCGGGGCCGTCAATATCCCGGCCTTTTTGATCACCATCGCGATGACACTGCTCACCGCGCCGCTGGGTGCAACGCTCGCCCACAAGCTCGATGCGAAAAAGCTCAAGCGCGTTTTTGCGGGTTTTCTGTTCCTCGTGGCGATCAACATGCTGCGCAAAGCGTTTCTCTGAGTGCAGCCGCGAATCGTATCCCCCACCTTTTGAGCGATTCCGGCCCAAGCCCAACGGCGTAGCAGCGCCGCCCATCCGATCTATGCTTAGATCAGATGACTAGATCATGCGGTCAAAAATGGGAAGGTATCGTCACATTTCCGTAAAAAATTTGCCCGCCTGAGCTTACCCTCAAAGGACCAGACCTAAATCCATGCACGTCCTCGATCGGGTGTAATCGGGGGAGCCGGCGCGTCTCGATTGGGAGAGCACGCCCGGAAGTGCAGTTCTTCTTTGGGGGGGAGAACCTATGACCGAGCTTCCGCGCGTTTTTGCGCCGTCTTTTCCGTTGCGCAGTATCTACGACCGCCACGCGCCACGCCGCGTTCTGGTCACGGGAGGGGCAGGCTTTCTGGGCTCCAACCTGTGTGAGCGTTTGCTGGGGGCCGGTCACGCCGTGATCTGTCTCGACAACCTGCTCACGGGGCGGCTGGAGAACATTGCCCATCTGCGCAGCCATCCGCAATTCGCCTTCATCGAGCATGACGTGATCAACCCGTTCGAGATCGACGGGCGGATCGAGCGGATCTACAACCTCGCCTGCCCGGCCTCGCCGCCGAAATACCAGCGCGATCCGATCCATACCTTCCAGACCTCGGTGCTGGGCGCGATGAATGCGCTGGAGCTTGCGCGGCGCAAGAACGCCCGGATCTTGCAGGCCTCGACCTCCGAGGTTTACGGCGACCCCGAGATCTCGCCGCAATCCGAAAGCTATCGCGGACAGGTCAACACCTTTGGCCCGCGCGCCTGCTATGACGAGGGCAAGCGTGCCGCCGAGACGCTGTTTCACGACCATTTCCGCGTCTATGGCACCGATATCCGCATCATCCGCATCTTCAACACCTACGGGCCGCGCATGGACCCGCAAGATGGCCGCGTGGTGTCGAATTTCGTCACCCAAGCGCTGCAGGACGCGCCGATGACGCTTTACGGGAAAGGTCAGCAGACCCGCTCTTTGTGCTATGTCGATGACCTGCTCGACGGGATGGAAGCGCTGATGGAAAGCCGCGAGATCGGGCCCTCCCCGGTCAATATCGGCAATCCGGTGGAATTTACCGTGGCTCAAATCGCGCATCTGGTGGCCAAGATGACCAAGACGCGCGCGCAGCTCGTGCATCGCCCGCTGCCCATCGATGATCCGCAACAGCGCCGTCCCGATATCACCCGCGCCCGCACGCTTCTGGGCTGGGAGCCCAAGGTCAAACTGGCGCAGGGGCTGGAGCCCACCATCGCTTATTTCCGCGGCCAGCTGGATGGTCAAATCGCGCAACCGGGCGCCGTGTTCGCATGAGCGCGCAGGCCATACGGGTGCTGGTCACCGGCGGCGCGGGCTTTATCGGTTCGCATTGCTGTAAGGCGCTGGCGCGGGCGGGCTATGAGCCCGTGACCTACGACAATCTCTCGCGCGGCCATCGCGCGGCTGTGCGCTGGGGGCCGCTGATCGAGGGCGATATGCGCGACGCGGCGCTGCTGGAGACGACCCTGCGCGAGCAGCGGATCTCGGCGGTGATCCATTTCGCAGCGCTTGCCTATGTTGGCGAGAGCATGGCCGATCCGATGGCCTATTTCGACGTCAATCTGGGCGGGATGCACGCGCTTTTGGGCGCGATGCAGCGGGCGCGTGTGACCCGCATCGTGTTCTCCTCAAGCTGCGCCACCTATGGCACGCCCAAACGCCTGCCGATCCTGGAGACGGATGAACAAGACCCGATAAACCCTTACGGGCGAACAAAACTTATCTGCGAATGGATGCTGCGCGATTGCGCCGCAGCGCATGGGATCCACTATGCCGCGCTGCGCTATTTCAACGCGGCAGGCGCTGACCCGGAGGGCGAGCTGCGCGAGCGCCACGAGCCCGAAACCCACCTGATCCCGCTGGCCCTGATGGCCGCCTCCGGGCGCGCCGGGCCCTTGCAGATTTTCGGCACGGATTATCCCACGCCCGATGGCACCTGCATCCGCGACTATATCCATGTCAGCGATCTGGCGCGCGCCCATCTCTGCGCGCTCGATCACCTGCTGGCCGAGGGCTGCAACCTTGCGCTCAATCTCGGGACCGGACGGGGCGCGTCGATCCGCGAAGTGCTCGATGCGATCGAACGGGTGACGGGCCAACAGGTGCCGCATCTGCTGGCGCCGCGCCGGGCGGGCGATCCCGCCGAGCTGGTGGCCGACCCGACGCGCGCCGCGCAACAGATCGGTTTTCGCGCCCGCTACCGCGATCTCGACGAGATCATCGCCCATGCCGCACCCAGTTTCGGCCTTGATGTGGCGCGCCTGCCCGAGGCGGTGTCATGCTGATCCGTCCGCAAACCCGCACCGCTGAGGCGGCAGGCCATCTCGCCCCACTTCTGCAGGGCGCGCGGCTCTGGCGCTACCGGATGCTTTGTGCGCTCTGGGCGCTGGCGGCGCTGTGGTTCTGGAGCTGGTGGCTCGATCCGGCCCATCTCATCGCGCCTGGGCGTTTCGCGCTGATCACCGCCGCTCTGATCTGGCTCAGCGCGATGCAGGGCTATTTCCTGATCGTGATGATGCAGGCGCGCAAGCCCGTCTCGCCCGATCCCGAACGCGGACGCTTTCGCGTGGCGATGATCGTGACGAAAACGCCCTCCGAGCCCTTTTCCGTCCTGCGCCCGACGCTTGAGGCGATGCTGGCGCAGGACTATCCGCATGACACATGGCTGGCCGATGAAGCGCCTGATGAGACCACCCGCGAATGGTGTGCGGCCCATAACGTGCAGATCTCGTCGCGGGCGGGCGTGGCGGCCTATCATCAGCCCGTCTGGCCCCGCCGGACCCGCTGCAAAGAGGGCAACCTCGCCTATTTCTACGACAATTGGGGCTATCGCTTCTATGATGTCGTAAGCCAGCTCGACGCCGATCACGTGCCCCAACCGGGCTATCTGCGCGAGATGCTGCGCCCCTTTGCCGATCCGACCGTGGGCTATGTGAGCGCCCCTTCGATCTGCGCGGCCAATGCTTCCGCAAGCTGGGCGGCGCGCGCGCGGCTGCACGCCGAGAGCGCCTTTCACGGCATGTTGCAGGCGGGCTATACTGGCGCGCTGACGCCGATGTGTATCGGCTCGCATTATGCGGTGCGCACGCGCGCGCTGCGGCAGGCAGGCGGGCTTGGCCCGGATCTCGCCGAGGATCATTCGACCACGATGCTGATCGCCGCCGCTGGCTGGCGCGGCGTGCACGCGATCGACGCGATTGCCATCGGCGACGGCCCGGCCACCCTGCCCGATCTGATCACGCAGGAATTCCAGTGGTCGCGCTCGCTGATGACCTTGCTGCTGGCCCATACGCCGCGCTACCTGCGCGCGCTGCCTGCCCGGCTGCGGGTGCTGTTTGTGCTGTGCCAGAGCTGGTATCTGATTTTCGCGCTGGTGATGGCGCTGATCTACGCGATGCCGATCCTCGCGCTGAGTCTTGGGATGCGCTTTGCCGATGTCACCTTTCCGGCCTTTCTGGGTCATGCGCTGCCAGCGGGTCTCGTCTTGCTGGGCGTGGCCTATGCGCTGCGCCGTGACGCACTGTTGCGCCCCTATCAGGCCCATATTCTGGGCTGGGAGCGGATGCTCTTTCCGATGATCCAATGGCCCTGGGTGCTCTGGGGCTGCGTGATGGCGATCCGGGATCGTATCACGGGCGGTTTCGTCGACTTTCGGATCACACCGAAGGGAGAGAGCGCGCGGGCCCGCCTGCCGGGCAAGGTGCTGGCCGTTTACGCCGGGCTGGCAATTGGCGCGCTGGCCCCAGTGCTGCTGGTCTCTGAGGCGGGCGAGGCGCGCGGGTTTTACCTACTCTCGCTCTTCAATGCGGTGATCTACACGGTGCTTTTGGCGCTGGCGATCGCCGAGCCGTTGCGCCGGGCGCCGGGCTGTGCGCGCCGCGGGCTGGCGGGGCTGCGCGCCCTTGGGTTGCGCGCGCTGGGATTACAGGTCGCCACGCTGAGCCTGATCGGCGCGCTGACAGTGAGCGCCATGTTGCAGCGTGGCGAAGAGAGCTTGCATGCGTTGCTGCTGGGCTTTGGCCCCGCGCATCTGACACGCGTGCAATACGTGGCCTCGGGGGCGGGAATGGGAGCGCCCGGCAAGGCCAAATTCAAACTATCGCCCGGTTGGTCGAACAACTGATCGCCGGAACACCAACGGGAGGGGAAAATGTTGGGACGTGCAAAACTGGCCTTGTCGCGATGGGGGATCGCGGCGCTGGCGCTGGCAATCACGGGGTCTGCGGCACATGCAGGCCCGGTTGCCGTGCCACCGGGAGAAATCCCGTTTGGGGTCTATGACCCGGACGGGGATTTCTCGGACAAATCTCCGGTCGTGATCGAGCATCTGTTCTTGCCATGGGAGGATGTCTACCTGCCCTCCCTGCAAGATGCCGATGCCTATGCGCTTGAGCGCAACCGCGCGCTTCTGGTCACGCTCGAGCCCTGGACCTGGTCGCGCTCGGAGCGCAACTCCGCCCAATATTTGCGGCGCGGCATCGCGCGGGGCGAATACGACTCCAATATGCGCGCGGTCTGCGATGTGTTGGGAACCCTGAAAAGCCCCGTCACACTGCGCTTTGCTCAGGAGATGGACGACACCAGCGGCCAGTTCATCTGGGCGGGCTGGGCGCCGGAAGACTATATCTCGGCCTATCGGCGGATGACCGGAATGTGCAAACAATCCGCGCCCGCGATCACCCTGATGTGGTCGCCGCTGGGCGACGCGGGAATGGAGCGCTACTATCCGGGCGATGACTATGTCGATCTGGTCGGGCTGTCGGTCTTTGGGCTGCAGGCCTGGGATCAGGCAAAATACGGCGAGGATCGCAGCTTCGATACGATCTTCGGGCCGCGCTACACCCGTGCGGCCAGTTTCGGCAAGCCGGTGGTTGTGGCCGAGCTGGGCTATGTCGGCGATCAGGCCTATGTCGACACATGGCGCGACAGCGTGCGGCAGGAAAAGTCGCAATACCCAAATCTCGTGGGTGTGGTCTATTTCAACCAGAACGAGGTTTACCCATGGCCCGAAGGGTTCGGGACGCCCGACTGGCGCATCAAGAATCAGGTGCTCGAGTAACGGCGGGGTACCACCACAGTTAGTGGCAAAAATCCGCCGACACGCCAAATCCGGCATAAACCACTGAGGGCGCGCGCAAAATTTTCTTGCGCGCGCTGTTTGCGCTTGCGCCGCGCTTTGGTCAGATTGCCGTCGCGGAAGCGCCGTTATTGACCCTTAGCCTTTTCTCAATCAATCCTGCGTCTCATAACGCGGCGCGGCAATGTCTTGCTCTTTGGCAAGACGGGGCAAAGATCGTGAGAAAGGCAGAGCAAAATGACGGTTTCCAAGGCACTGAAACGCGCAGGCGCGGCCGGTTTGGTCATGTCCATCGCACTGATCACCACACCTTCCTTCGCCCAGCAAAGCGGGATCTTCACCCTCAGCTCCGCACGCCTCGCGGCCCGCACAGCGAGCGCAAAATCGGTGGCAGGCAAGGGCCGCGCGCGGTTCGACTGGCTGGCCTCGGCGCATAGAAACACCGCCAAACCGCGCATCACGCAAGCCCACGCTTTGGGCAATGGCAGCTATGTCTGCTCGCCCGCAGGCTTCGGCGCGCGCTCGCAATGCTACAAACGCTGAGCGGCGCATAAGCTCTCTCTTGCCTTCCTCACAATCCCGTCCTAATGGCAAGATATGACACAGCACCAGCGCCTCCTCATCATCGATTTCGGGTCTCAGGTTACGCAGCTGATCGCGCGCCGCCTGCGTGAACTCAATGTCTACTGCGAAATCCACCCCTATCAGAACGTCACCGACGCCTTCCTGACAGAGTTCGCCCCGAAGGCGATCATCTTCTCGGGCGGCCCGGATTCGGTCGTGCGCGAGGGTTCGCCCCGGCCGCCGAAATCGGCCTATGAGCTGGGCGTGCCGATCCTCGGGATCTGCTATGGCCAGCAGGTCATGATGCAAGATCTGGGCGGGCTGGTAGAGGCCGGACAAAGCCACACTGCGGAATTCGGACGCGCTTGGGTCAAGCCGACCGAGACGCCGATCGATCTGCTCAATGGCTGGTTCATGGACGGCACGGGCCGCGAGCAGGCTTGGATGAGCCACGGCGATCACGTGAGCCGCCTTGCGCCCGGCTTCGAGGTGTTTGGCACCTCGCCCGGCGCCCCCTTCGCGATCACCGCCGATCTGTCGCGCCGCTTCTATGCCGTGCAGTTCCACCCGGAGGTGCATCACACGCCCAATGGCGCGACGCTCTACGAGAATTTCGTGCGCGATGCGGGCTTTACCGGCGACTGGACGATGGCCGCCTACCGCGAAGAGATGATCGCCAATATCCGCGAACAGGTGGGCGATTCCCATGTGATCTGCGCGCTTTCGGGCGGCGTCGACAGCTCGGTCACCGGCATTTTGTTGCATGAGGCGATTGGCGATCAGCTCACCTGCGTCTTCGTCGATCATGGGCTTTTGCGTCTGGGCGAGGCCGAGCAGGTCGTGCAGATGTTCCGCGACAATTACAATCTGAACCTGATCCATGCCGATGAAAGCGATCTGTTTCTGGGCGAGCTGGAGGGGGTCTCCGACCCCGAGACCAAGCGCAAGATCATCGGGCGGCTGTTCATCGACGTGTTCCAGAAATATGCCGATCAGATCGAGGGCGCGCAATTCCTTGCGCAGGGCACGCTCTACCCCGATGTGATTGAATCCGTGTCCTTTTCCGGCGGCCCCTCGGTCACGATCAAAAGCCACCACAATGTGGGCGGCCTGCCCGAGAAGATGGGGCTCAAACTGGTCGAGCCGCTGCGCGGGCTGTTCAAGGACGAAGTGCGCACGCTCGGTCACGAGCTGGGCCTGCCTGCCAGCTTCATCGGTCGCCACCCCTTCCCCGGCCCCGGCCTCGCGATCCGCTGCCCCGGCGAGATCACCCGCGAAAAGCTGGAAATCCTGCGCAAGGCCGATGCGGTCTATATCGATCAGATCCGCAAGCACGGCCTCTATGACGAGATCTGGCAGGCCTTTGTCGCGATCCTGCCGGTCCGCACGGTGGGTGTGATGGGCGACGGTCGCACCTATGACTTCGCCTGCGCGCTGCGCGCGGTGACGAGCGTTGATGGGATGACCGCCGATTATTATCCGTTCAGCCACGAGTTTCTGGGCGAGACCGCAACGCGGATCATCAATGAGGTGAAGGGGATCAACCGGGTCACCTACGACATCACCTCCAAGCCGCCCGGCACGATCGAGTGGGAGTGATCTAGCATCAGGCCAAGGGCTGACACCTGACGGGACATCGCCCGCCTCAGGTGCCAGCCTCGTTGCGCTCCAAAGCAAGAGGATCACTGTCGCTGCGTGAGTGATCTTGCGCAGAAGGCTCTGGGGCCGCGTCGATATAAGCGCGCACGCGGGTCGCGACCTCTGGGCTGGCGGGCGTGTAGACCATCATCGTCAGATCCGGGCGGCTGCGCACCGAGAAGGTCGCGAAGTCCAGCTCGATCAGGCCAAGCCGCGCGTGTTGCAGCCGCTTCACCCCGTCTTCGTGACCGCCAACCTCATTCGCCTGCCAGAGTGCCGCGAATTCGGCACTCGCCTGCGAGAGTTCCGTGACCAGCTGGGTGACTTCGGCGGTTGCACCCGCACGGGCGACATCGGCGCGAAAAGACCCGACCAGAGCGCGCGCGAGGTCACGCCATTCCGGCTGGCGGGCTCGTACCTCTGAATTGGTAAAGATCAGCCGCAACACGTTGCGCCGCTCCTCAGGCAATTGCGCGAAATCAGTCATCAGCAACGCCGCCGCGCGGTTCCACGCCAGAACGTCCCACGTCGCCGAGATGATCATCGCGGGGCTGTAGGGGATCGAGTCGAGCACCGCCTGAAGCCGCGTCGTGATCGCGGCATCCGCACGGTAATGGCTCTCCGGCGGGTGGCCGAAGGTGAGGATATGCAGGTGCTGGCGCTCCGCCTCGGTCAACATCAGCCCGCGCGCGATCCGGTCCAGAACATCGGCCGAGGGCGCGCCACCGCGCCCCTGCTCAAGCCATGTGTACCATGTCGGGCTGATATTGGCGCGCAGTGCCACCTCTTCACGGCGCAGTCCCGGCGTGCGCCGCCGCCCCCCGGCAAAGCCGAAACTCGCCGGATCGAGCTGCGTGCGCCGGTCGCGCAAAAAGGTGCCAAGCGGGTTCTCGGCAGGAACGGTGGTTTTCATGTTATCCATTATACCCCGATAAAGTCACTACTTTAACAGGATAGAAACTGCGCCATCTTCCGCCGCATCGCAACCAAGGAGATGAAAGATGCGTGTATTTCTGACAGGAGCGACCGGCTTCATCGGCGCGCGGATCGTGCCCGAATTGCAGGCGCGTGGGCATCAGGTGATCGGCATGACGCGCTCCGAGACGGGCGCTGCCGCTTTGCGCGCCGCAGGGGCCGAGGTGCATATGGCGACGCTTGAAGACCCGGCGAGCGTCGCGGCAGGCGCTGAGCGGGCCGATGCGGTGATCCACACGGCCTTTGACCATAATTTCGAGAATTTCGTGGCCAATTGCGAAAAGGACGGGCGCGTTTTGCAGGCGCTGGGGGACGCGCTCAAAGGGTCGGACCGACCGCTTCTGATCACCTCCGGAACCGGCATTGGCGATCCTGGCGACGGCACGCCTGCGCGCGAGGACGTCACCGACCTGCACTATCCGATCCCGCGGGTGATATCCGAGGTTGTGGCCAACCGTTTGCTGGACGCGGGCGTGAACGTCGCAGTGATGCGGTTGCCGCAAGTCCATGACACGCAGCGGCAGGGGCTGATCTCGCCCTATATCGAAATCGCGCGTCAGCAAGGCGCGGTGGCGATGCCGGGCGATGGGATGAACCGATGGGCAGCAGCCCATGTCGACGATGTCGCAGCGCTTTACGCGATGGCATTCGACCGTGGCGTCCCCGGCGCACGCTACCACGCCGTCGCTGAGGAAGGCGTGCGCATATGCGATATCGCCGAGGTCATAGCCGAGCGCCTGAACCTGCCGCTCATCAAGCTCGCCCCCGAGGACATCGACGCCCATTTCGGCTGGATGGCTGGCATTGTGGGGATCGACATGCCGGCAAGCTCTGCCCGCACCCGCGCCGAGCTGGGCTGGACCCCGCAGGGGCCGGACCTTTTAAGCGATCTGGCAGCGATGGACTACGGGACCCCTGCGGCACAATAGGAGCATCTCCCCCGTCGCGGCGGAGCGATCCGCTGCGGCTCGGGCGCCCTTATTGGGCGTCGGCCCGCAAAAGCGCTGCTCTCAGCTTAAACCGCCTGCCGTGCCGCCTTTGAGCCGATATTTCAGCCAGAATTTCGCAAGCCGCATCCGCCCCACCCTTTCGCGCGCCATGATCTGGGCCGCAAACGGCGTCATGCGCAGGTATTTCCAATACAGCCACGCCAAAGGGTGCCATTCGCCCGCCTGCCACGGCTTGGCGCTTTCGGTGAAATGCACGATCCGAGGGGCAGCCCCGGCCCCGCTGGCACCGGGCTCATAGGGAAAATCGTCATAGAGGAACTTGCGCTGATAATTCCAGATCGGCGAAAGCGCGGTCCAATTGCCCCAGAGCACAAGGTTCAACGCATCCTGATCGGCGAATTCAAAGTCATGTGCGCCTTCCAAAAGATGTTCGAGCGCGCACGTCAGAAATCCGGTGCGGCGGGCCGCTTCCAGATCGATCAACAGCATGCCCGCGTTGAGATAAGGATGCGCGCCGCTCAACCCAAAGCGCTGCGCGAAGACCGCCGGTTCCATGCCCGGATCGCACACCGCAGCACAGGGCCGCCCCTCAAGATCACTGAGCCACAAAGCGCGCAGGCTGCCCGTCACGATCATGTCGATATCGAGATAGATCACTCGTTTGAGCGCCGGATCAAGGATTTCCTCCATGATCAGGCGCAGATAGGTGGCCCGGCTGATCTGCAACAGCGGTGGTAGCGCAAGTGCGCGATGCTCGGTGATCAGATAGGTCTTGATCTCAAGCCCGGGCGCCGAGGCCACAAGCTGATCGGCCAACGTCTGCTCCACCGTGTCGAGAATGACATGCACCCGCACGCGCTCCGGGCCCTTGGTCTGCTCAATCGACTTGGCGAGTGCCGCAAAATGCGGGGCGTAATTGGCATCGGTGACGCAGATCACGTCGATACAATCGGGATCCGGTGGCGTGCCGCTGTCGGACGGCGTGATCTGCTCGGTCGTGCTCATCAAGCCCCCAGTCAGGCGTGCCCCGTAAGGGCCGCTCAGAAATATCGTGAATTGCGTGTGGGCTGACGGAAATTGGCCCAGAAGAGATCGCGCGCCACGCCGAAATGCAGCCGCGCCCGGTCGGGCCTGCGGCGCAGAGTGGCCAGAATCCCGCGCAAGAACCGCGCGGCGATCCGGTCGGGCATGATCAGGCGGCGATTGACGAAATGACCGATCGCCAGCTCCTCATTGAGCACTTTCGCCATGCTCCAGTTCATCCCATGATTGGGATTGAGGTAGAAAAACTTCGGGCTTTCCACCCGCAACATCGCTTTGCCGACATGCGAGAAATAGTAGCGGCTCCATTCCTGATCTTCGGCGGAGAACACTTCGGGGCGGAAGACGCGCGCGCGCAACAGCTGAGTGGGCACCATGGCCGCGCTGTTGGACAGACCGTTGCCTCCGTTAAAGCGCCGCGTGTCGATCTCGGTTAGGATGGCCTCGGGCTCTGAAAACGGGCGCGGGCCCCAATAGACGATTTCGAGCGCCCGCGCCCGCAGCGCCTCAAACCCGGCCGCGATCATTCCCGGATCATCCAACAGCACATGGCTGCTGATGATGAACGTATAGGGATGGGGATTGGCCGCGACGCCCACATTGATCGCCTTGGAATAGTTGAACGGCTCGTCGGGGTAAAGCACGACCCGCGCGCCGAGCGCTGCAAACTTCGCAGAAGTCTCGGGATTGTTCGAGGAATCCACAATCAGGATCTCGGCGGGCGGATGGGTCTGGCTTTGCAGCTTCTGGATCGCATAGCGCAGGACCGGCGCGCAGTCATAGGCCCGGATCAGCGCCGCATAGCGTGGGAGATCGGAGGTCGATGCCTCCGCGAGCGGCGCAGGCTCTGTGGCATTGGCGGGCGCGTCAGAGAGGGCCATGATGTCATCTCGCTACAGATCGCTACGTCAATGAGCGCCGCTCTCCCCCCAAAGAGCGCCCGGCTTACAGCTCAGGAATCGGGCAATGTGCCGCCTTCACATGCAACGTTACCTGCCCCACGCGATTGCGCAAGCCTGTGTGGGGCCCGTGACGCCGCAGTGCAGCAATTTCTCGCGCATAGGAGCGATTGCGTGCTTGAGTTTACAAATGCCTCTCTCTACGCTCCTCGATTGCGACGGGCCGCCGCCCTCCCCCTGCGGCCAGTTTGGAGACTGTGATGTGACCGATCCCGTCATTCGACTGCACCTTGGTGCCCATAAGACCGCGACGACCTATCTACAGCACCGGCTCAACAGCAATCGCAAACATTTGGCCGATGCCGGGATTGCCTATTGGCCGACAGAGGACGTGCGCCCGGTCTTCAAAGGCGCCTTCGAGCGTCACAAGACCCAACAGTCTCGCTCTGCGCTGCGCCGACTTTTGCGGCAGCGCGAGGGCCGCGATACATTCACCGCTCAGATGGAGGAGTGGTTTGAAATCGACGCGCCGGTGATCCTCTCGGAGGAGAATTTCATCGGCGAGTGCAATGCCTTCATCGAGGGCGGCTTCTACCCGGAGGCGCGCGACCGGCTCAGCGTGCTGGCGGCAACCCTGCCCGACCGACCCGTCGAGATCTTTTTATGCCTGCGCGCCTACCCCGAGTTTCTGGCCTCGATGTATGGCGAGGCTTTGCGGTTCTGGCCCATGCCCTCGCCCGAGGTCTTCATGGCCTGGCACAGCGACCCGGCGGGCAAATGGCCCGGTGTGATCGACGCGATCCGTGCGGTTTTTCCGGACGCCCGGATCACCGTTTGGAGCTATGAGAGCTTTCGCACGACCGAGCCCCAGATCCTCGCGGCACTTTGCGGGAATGCGGCAGAGACCCTCGCGCCGCTTGACGCCCCCGAGGTCCGCGCCAGCGCCTCGGACACCGCGATCCGCAAGATGGCCTCCAGCCCGGTCAATCTGAGCATCGCCGAGCGCGTCTTCCGGATGCAGGCGCTGGAACATGCCCACCCGATGCGCGATCGCGCTGACCGGTTCGCGCCATGGCCCGAGGACGAGCGCGCACGGCTGGCTGCGATCTACCGCGACGATCTCGCGCAGATCGCCGCCCGCGAGGACATCATATTTTTGGGCTGAGGGGCGCCCCCTGCCCAAAGCCACGACAGGACTGCGCGCAATTGAGCAAGGAACAGACCCGATGAGCGAGACCCGGTCGCGGCTTTTGAAAGGGGCGGCATGGATTGCCTTTGGCAGTATCATCGCCAATTCGCTCGGCTTTATCAGCACCATCATCATGGCCCGGCTGTTGATGCCGGAAGATTTCGGCCTCGTGGCAATCTGCGTGGCCTTCATGATGATCCTGACCTCGATTGCCGAAATGCCGCTCTCTGAGGCGCTGGTACAGCATGACGATCCGAGCGAGGCGCATTTCGACACGGTCTGGAGCATGTCTGTGCTGCGCTCGCTTATCCTGGGCGGCTTAATTGCAGCGCTGTCCTATCCGGTGGCGATGTTTTACGGCGATATCCGGCTACAGGATATCTTGCTGGTAATGGCCGCCTCGGTTGCCTTCAGCGGCTTTATCAACCCGAAACTGGCGATTTTCCAGCGTGAGTTGGTCTTCCATCAGGCCTTCCTTCTGAAGGTGGGTGAGAAGGCAGCCGGCTTCATCGTGGCGCTCGTTCTGGCCATCGTGTTTCGCTCCTATTGGGCGCTGGTATTCGGCGCGGTCGTCTCGGATATGGCGCGGGTGGTGATCTCGTTTCTGCTCTATCCCTACCGTCCGCGTGTAACCTTCAGCCGCTGTCGCGAGATCCTCTCATTCTCGATCTGGATCACCTTTGGCACATGGATTCAGGCGATCAACTGGCGCGCCAACCCGCTCGTCTTCGGCGCCGTGCTGCCGACGGGATTGCTGGGACAGTACAGCTTCGGCATTCGCGTGACGGGCGTGGTGATCGGCCAGCTCGCCCAACCGGTCCAAGACACGTTCTTCCCCGCCTTCTCGCGATTCAAAAACAACAAGGATCAGCTCAGATCGGCCTATATCCGCGCGCAGGGCGTGGCCTGTTCGTGGATTTTCCCCTTCGCCTTCGGGCTTGCGGTGGTGGCCCATGACCTTGTCTATCTGGTGCTTGGCGCGAAATGGGAGGCCGCGATCCCGGTTATTCAGCTGCAGGCAATCTCGGTCGCGATGCAGGCCACCGCCGCGATCCAGCCGATTGCCATGGCCACGGGCAACACCAAGGCGCTGTTTTATCGCGACATCCGCGCCTTCGTGATCCGCTGGCCGCTGATGCTGGCGGGGATCTATCTTGGCTCCCAAAGCGCCTATGGCATGCTGATCGGCGGCTTGATCGGCAATGCGCTGGCCACATTCGCCAATGTCGTGCTGAACATGTCGCTGGTCGGAAAGATCACCGATGTGGGGCTCAAGGGGCATCTGAGCTTTGTCATCCGGCCATTGGCAGGCGTGGTGGTGATGGCGCTCATGGTCTTTGGTCTGGGCTTGCTCGTCTCGGTTCAGCCAAATTGGATCGCCGAGACCGCCCGGCTTGTCGGTCTGATCCTGCTCGGCGCGCTTGCCTATATCGCCACGCTCTGGGTGATCTGGCGCCTGCGCGGTCGCAAGGAGGGCGCCGAGACCGAAATCGTCCAGCTTTCCCAGAAGCTTTTGGCCAAACGCCGCAAAGCAGCACCCCCGGCGTGACGCCGAGACAGCCTGAAAAATAAACGAAAAACCCTCAAATGCAAAACGGATGCGCGCACTACCGCGCATCTGCAGCATTTCTTGCCTGCGCAGTCTTGCGCCATTTTGCCCCCGGCCTCATAGTTTTGCAGGTGCCAGCGTCACGCATATCTCCTCGAGGGCCCCGGCAAGACGCTCGGCCCGGACATCGCTTTTGAAGAAAGGGCCGTCATGTCTGTCGTAGGAAAGATCGCCAAGCGGATACCCTTGTTGCGCGGCGCAGAGCCGCGCCCCACCGAGCCCGCGCGGCTTCCCGAGATCGAGTATAACGACGCGCCCGAAATTGATCGGTTGGTCTTTGTCTGCGGGCTGCATCGCAGCGGCACGACCCTGCTTGAGCGGTTGCTGGCGGCGCGCTACGCGCTGAGCTACCTGCGCGCCGATGTGCCCGAAAGCGAAGGCCAGCACATGCAGTCGGTCTTTGAGCCAGCTTGGAGTTTTGGTGGCCCGGGGCGTTTCGCCTTCAGCCAGCCGATGGAAGACGCGCTGAGCGCGCGCACGGATTTCGCCGCTTGCCGCGCGCAATTGCTCGACGAATGGAGCCGGTTCATCGTCGGCGACGCCCCCGTCCTTCTGGAAAAATCCCCGCCCAACCTGACCAAGATCTGGTGGCTGCGGAAGGTCTTTCCCGAGGCCCGTTTCGTGATCATGACCCGCGATCCGCGCGCCGTGTCGGCTGCTACGCAAAAATGGTCGGGCACCTCGCTGCCCGAGCTGATGATGCATTGGAACGTGGCCTATTCCAAAGCGGTAGACGATTTCAGCCCCGAGGATTGCATCCAGATCCGCTACGAGGATCTGACGCAGGACCCCGATGGGGAAATCTCCCGGCTGGGCAGTTTTCTCGATCTCACGCCGCGGGAAAACGGCGGAGAGCTCGAGGCACGCCATCAACAGATGCGCAACTCCAATGACCAGTATTTCGCCCATCACGAGGGCACCCGCTACGGCAGCGGCATCTGGAGCGCGTTTGGCTATGACTTGTGAGCGCGGCGCGGGCGCGGACGCATCTTAACGGAGGCTTAGATGGCCTTGACCCTGACCGGACGATTGATCTGCGCCAATGAGGCCGAGGCCGCAATCGTGCGCGATTACCTGCCCGAACATATCAGGCTCACGCGGCGAGAGCCGGGCTGTCTGCTGTTCGAGGTCACCCCGGCGGACAGCCCTCTCGTCTGGGAGGTGCGCGAGACATTCACCAACCGCCACGCGTTCGATTTGCATCAGGCACGTGTGAAAGGATCGGCTTGGGGCCATGCGACCGCCGGCATCGCGCGGGACTATTCGATCTTGCAAGATGAGGCGGGCTAGGCGCGCTTAGTCTTTTGCCAGAAGCGAGATCACCCGCCGCACCGCCAGCCCATAGCCCTCGATCCCGAACCCGGCAAGCACACCATCCGCGCGCCCCGAGATGAAGGAGTGGTGGCGGAACGCCTCGCGCTTGTAGACATTCGAGATATGCACCTCGAAAACCGGCCCCTCAAACGTGTTGAGCGCATCGAGAATGGCCACCGAAGTATGGGTATAGGCGCCCGCATTGATCACGATCGCGCAGGCCTTCTCACGGGCCTCATGGATCTGATCGACGATTGCGCCCTCGTAATTGGACTGGAACAGCTCGACCTTGAATTTCGCCTCATGCGCGATCTCGGCGCAAAGCGTGCGCACATCATCGAGCGTATCGGTGCCGTAGATCTCGGGCTGGCGCTTGCCCAACAGGTTCAGGTTCGGACCGTTGAGAATATGGATCGTCTTCGACATCAGTGCCTCCCGAGACGGGCGCGGCAGGAACTGCGCGCCGGAATTACCCTGCCTGCTTTACCTGCAAGGCGCGGAAGGACCAAGGAAAAACTAAATGGCGACGGGCGTGGATCGCCTTTAATGCGCGCCCTCCGCCGCCTCGCCCCGGGCCGAGGCAATCAGCGCGCGGATCGTGTCGAGTTTGCCCAGCACATCGGGGCTGAGCACGAAGGGATAAAAGCTCGCATGCCCCATCGCCGCATTCACTGCATTGAGCGCGATCGAGAGATGGATCCAAGGCCCCGACAGCCGCCTCATCGGCACGCCCACAAGGTTTGCCACATCGCCCGGAAGCCCGGAGGGCCCGAGAAGGCTATAGGCGCTTGCGGTTTCCAGACCGTCGAGCAGATGCAGCACATGCGCCCAGCTTTCGGCGAAATCCTCCCAAGGATGCGCGCTGGCATAGGCTGACACATAGCTTGCCGTCCAATTCTGCGGCGGCCCGTTTTTGTAATGGTTTTGCAAGGAGGCCGCGTAATCGGCCCGATCATCGCCAAACACCGCCCGGATCGTCTCAAGCCGCGCGGGATCGCTTTGCACGAGCACCTGCCAGAAGTGATGGGCTACCTCATGGCGCAGATGACCGGGCAGCGAGCGGTAGGGCTCGCCCATTTGCGTGCGAATCCGTTCGCGCTCAGCATCATCGGCCTCGGCGATATTGAGCGTGATCACCCCGTTGGCATGGCCCGTCAGCACACGCGGACGGCTAGGATCTGCGGGATCGGCGCGAAATTCGAACCGAGGGCTCGGCGCGCCATCGGCATCGACAAGCGGGAGGCCCAGATCCGACAGCAGCGCCAGAAGCGCGCGCTTATCGGTCTCGATCCGCGCCCATTTCACATCATTGCCGGGCACCGACAGATCGGGCACGACCGTGGTATGTCGGCACGCAGAGCACAGCGTCTCCCCCGGCGCCGCCTGCCAGTTGCAATGAATGACCGAGCGATTGGCGCAGGGCGGGGTGCTTGCGTCACGGCGCACAAAGGCGGCACGCTCCGACTTCCAGATCAGACCGGTGCCACAATGGAGGCAATTGGTGTTGTGAAACCAGATCTCGCTGGCGCAAGCGGGGCATTGAAAACGCTGCATTCGGGCCTTCCAGACTAGAGGGGCCCCCATCAACGCGACGGCATGCGTTTGGTTTCCTAAAGCCTCAAGCGCGCCCGAGTTTCTTTAGCCGGTTGTCCCGCATCCGCGCGAAATCATCGCCCGCATGGTAGCTCGAACGGGTGAGCGGCGTGGCCGACACCATCAAGAACCCCTTGCCATAGGCCGCTTTTTCGTAAGACGCGAATTCCTCGGGCGTGACAAAGCGCTCCACCGCATGGTGCTTGGGCGTCGGCTGAAGATATTGCCCGATGGTCAGGAAATCGACATCGGCCGAGCGCATGTCGTCCATCACCTGCCGCACTTGCGGCGCTTCTTCGCCCAGGCCCACCATAATGCCAGATTTGGTGAACATCGTGGGGTCGAGTTCCTTGACGCGCTGCAACAGGCGCAGGCTGTGGAAATAGCGCGCACCGGGGCGCACGCCGGGATAGAGCCCCGGCACGGTTTCAAGATTGTGGTTGAACACGTCGGGACGCGCCTCGACGACTTTCTCCAGCGCGGCGGGGGCGCATTTGAGGAAGTCGGGCGTCAGGATCTCGATCGTGGTATTGGGCGCGCGGTGGCGCACGGCGCGGATCGTCTGGGCGAAATGCTCTGCCCCACCATCGTCGAGATCGTCGCGGTCAACGGAGGTGATCACGACGTGGTTCAGCCCGAGCGTCTGCACCGCATGGGCAACCCGGCCCGGCTCGAACTGGTCGAGATCATCGGGACGGCCCGTAGCCACGTTGCAAAACGAACAGCCCCGCGTGCAGATCTCGCCCATGATCATCATGGTGGCGTGACCCTGACTCCAGCACTCGCCGACATTCGGACAGCCCGCCTCTTCGCAGACCGTGACCAGCTTGTTTTCCTTGAGAATATCGCGGGTCTTCTTATAGCCCTCCGAGGTCGGCGCCTTGACGCGAATCCAGTCGGGCTTCTTGGGCTGGGCATTGGTGGCGCGATGCGCCTTTTCAGGGTGGCGTTCGCCGGGCATCTTGAGATCGCGCATCGGAGATCCTTTCCGATTATGGGTTGCCTGTCACATAAGCCCATTGCGCCCGGGATGCAAATTTTTGCGTGCAGGGCAGCTATGCAGCGCGTGATGCGATACCCAAAGGTTAGCCGCCCGAGACGAATTCGTAAAATGCCATCACGATCGGCACCCCCACCCCGATGACGAAGGCCACCTTCAGGTAGCGCGGAGTCCCCTTGGGCGCGCTCAGATTGGTCTGGACCGTCGGACCCTCTTCATCGTTCATCCTTCGCGACACTTCATTGAGAATTCCGATAGCCTCGGCTTTGGTGGCCGCCACATGCATGAGACTAATAATAAGATCGCGCTTGGCAGGATCGCGCGCTTTGGCACGCAGCGTGTATCTTTCACCCAAACCTACGGAAACGAACCCGCCATCGGGGACGTTCAGCCACAAATTTTTATACGAGCGTAAGTCAAATAGCGGCTCCTTTCGAAAAATTCTTCGCGACAGGCGGCGTGTCAAAAGTCCGATATGCACGCGCAGCATATCTCGCTGCAACTGCCAAGTCAGGTATTGAGACCTATCCCCGATTTCGCTAGTTTGGAACCGATCTAAATCCACCCTCCCCAACCGATAGGAGATCCGATGCAACCCGGTTCGAAACTGCCCGAAGTCACCTTCCACACGCGTGTGCGCGACGAAAGCATCGGCGGCGACAATCCGTTCCGCTGGGAAGACAAAACCACCTCGGACTACTTCAAGGGCAAGCGGGTCGTGCTGTTCGCCCTGCCCGGCGCCTTCACGCCGACCTGCTCCACCTACCAGCTGCCCGGCTTCGAAAAGGGCTTTGGCGATTTCGCGGAGCAAGGCGTCGACTCGATCTACTGCCTCTCGGTCAACGATAGCTTCGTGATGAACCAGTGGTCGAAAGCGCAGGGCCTTGAGAACGTTCAGGTCATCCCCGATGGCTCGGGCGAGTTCACCCGCCGCGTGGGCATGCTGGTGCGCAAGGACAATCTGGGCTTTGGTCTGCGCTCGTGGCGCTATGCCGCCATCGTCAATGACGGCGTGATCGAGGCGTGGTTCGAAGAGCCCGGCCTGAGCGACAATCACGGCGAAGACCCCTATGGCGTTTCCTCGCCGGAAACAGTGCTCAACTGGCTGCGCGAGGCCAATCAGGAAGCCGCCGCGTAAATCGGCACAGGCACTTTATTTGAAAGCCGGGGCCGCCTGCGCGCGCGTCCCGGCTTTTTCATATTCTCCGATGGCAGGCCGCAGCCCAACCCGGCTCAGGCAAAGCCGCGCCGCGCCTCGGCCACCAGCGCCTCTCCCGCTTTGCGCAAAAGCCCTACCAGCGGGTCAAACCACATCGCCGCATCGTCGCAATCGCGCAGCCGCACCAGCCGGACATGGCGCGCGGGTTCCTCGGCAAAGCGCATCAGCGAAAGCATCGGCATCGCGCGGGTCTCGGGCGCCGCCGCGATCTCGGGCACCAGCGTCAAGCCCATCCCCTGCCCGGCCAGCGCACATAGGGTCGAGAGCGACGAGGCCCCCAGATCGACCCGCTGGCGCGCCCGCGTCAGGCCGCACAAAGCCAGCGCCTGATCGGCCAGACAATGCCCCTCATCGAGCAACAAAAGCGTGTCGGGATCGATGGCCTGCGGCGCAAGCCCCCGGTTGAGCGCCAGAAAATCGGGCGTCCCCGCCAGCAAGAAGCGATCCTCGAACAGGGGCTCTTCATGGAAGTCCGGCGCGGGTGTTGCGATCACCGCCGCATCGATCGTGCCCTGTGCGAGCGCCTCAAGCAGCTCCTCCGTCTGTGCCTCGCGCAGCCGCAGCGCGGTCTGAACGCGCAGATCGGGCAGGCTCGCGGGCAGCAGATAGGGCGCAATCGTCGGGATCATCCCCAGATTGACCTGCCCCAAGCCGCGCCGCGCCTCAGCCTCAAGCGCGCGTAGCTCTGCCGCCACCCTTTCCGCGGCGAGCAACACCCGCCGCCCGGCCCGCGTCAGACGCACATCGCGCGGACGGCGCTCGACCAGCGGCTGGCCCACTTGGCTCTCCAGTTCGCGGATCTGCACCGAAAGCGCAGGCTGGCTGACATGCACCGCTTGCGCCGCGCTCGAGAATGAGCGCGCCTCGGCCAGCGCACGCAGGTAAGTGAGTTGACGCACTGTAATATTCATAACCCAATCCTATCGTGACACGAAGGATATACAATTTCTCTTTATGGATCGAAAAGCCCATACTGTTCGTTGACACAGACAATGCCAATTGTGCGGAGGATCCCATGGCCAAGACGACGCTGACCACCTCGGGTGGTGCGCCCGTTCCCAGCAACAACACCTCAGAGACCGCGGGCCCGCGCGGTCCCGTCCTGATGCAGGACTACCAACTCCTTGAAAAACTTGCGCATCAGAACCGCGAGCGGATCCCGGAGCGCACGGTGCATGCCAAAGGCTGGGGCTTGCAAGGCAAGTTCACCGTGACCAAAGACATCACGAAATACACCTGCGCCAAGCTGTTCTCGAAGGTCGGCAATAGCTGCGAAGTGCTCTCGCGCTGGTCGACCGTCGCGGGCGAGCAAGGGGCCGCCGATGCCGAGCGCGACGTGCGGGGCTTCAGCCTCAAATTTTACACCGAGGACGGCAACTGGGACATGGTGGGCAACAACACGCCCGTCTTCTTCGTGCGCGATGCCTATAAATTCCCCGACTTCATCCACACCCAGAAGCGCCACCCGAAAACCAACCTGCGCTCCCCCGAGGCGATGTTTGATTTCTGGGCCGCCCAACCCGAGTGCGTCCATCAGGTCACCATTCTGATGTCGGACCGCGGCATCCCGGTGAACCCCGCCCATATGAACGGCTATGGCAGCCACACCTACTCGATGTGGAATGCGCAGGGCGAGCGGGTCTGGGTCAAGTTCCACTTCAAGACCCAGCAAGGCCACAAGCATTACACCAATGCCGAAGCCGAGACGCTGATCGGTAAGACCCGCGAGAGCTATCAGGAAGATCTCGTGAACATGATCGAGACCGGGAACCACCCGAAATGGACCTTCTACATTCAGGTCATGCCCGAGAAAGACGCTGAAACCGCGGGCTTCAACCCGTTCGATCTGACCAAGGTCTGGCCGCATGGCGACTACCCGTTGATCGAGGTGGGCGAGCTGGAAATGAACCAAGTGCCCGAGAATTACTGGAGCCATGTCGAGAACGCGGCCTATAGCCCGTCCAACAAGGTGCCAGGGATCGGCTACAGCCCTGACAAGATGCTGCAAGCCCGCGTCTTCTCCTATGCCGACGCGCATCGCTACCGTCTGGGCACGCATTACGAGGCCCTGCCCGCCAATGCGCCGAAATCGGACGTGCATCACTACCACAAAGACGGCTCGATGCGGTTCTTCCCGCCGCAAACCGGCCATGTCGATGCCTATTACGAGCCCAACCAATACGCTGAGGCCGCCGTGGCCGACCCGAGTGTCGCAGAGCCGCCGCTTGCGATCTCTGGCGATGCGGATCGGTATGTGCAAGAAGATGCGGATGCCGATTACGTCCAGCCCCGCGCGCTCTATGCCGAGGTGATGGATCAGGGCGAGCGCGACCGCCTGCACCATAACATGGCGGCGGCAATGGGCCCATGCTCGGAAAGCGTGACCGAACGCTGGCTGGCCGTGCTCAAGCGCGTCCATCCCGACTATGAGGCGGGCGTGCGCCGCGCACTCAAGGAAGCGGGCGATGTCAACGCGGTCCCCGTGACCGACGAGACGCCCCAGCATGCAAACGAGCCGGCCAAGTAATCCAAGGCCCACGCGTTTAGGCTCAAACACCGATCAGGCGCGAGGGAGCCCCCTCGCGCCTGTTTTCTTATCAGCTTCCTCTTGATCCAAATATCCTAGGCGAGACGCTCAATCCTCAACGGGGTTTGAGCGTTGGGGGCACAGCCCCCTCACCCGATCAGCGGGCTCGCACCGCCATAGGTCTCGTCGTAATGCTGCTTGAGGCGCTGCAACGCGATGCGCAGCACGATCTTGCCCGAGCGCGCAGACCAGCCAAGCCGCTTCTCCGCCGCCTCCAGCCCTTCGAGAAAACAGCAGCAACGCAGCGCCATATCGCCCAGACCCGGCCCCAGATCGCGCAGCGCGAGGGCCACGCGCTCACGGGCGCGCTCCGAGCCGCCGCCACCTTGCGTGAGATCGGGGCGGTATTGCCCGCGCCCCCCTCCGCCGGTGAGAAAGCGCTCCCAGTTTTGCCCGACGCGCGGCCCCATCTGCGCCAGCTCGAAATCCTCGCGCAACCGCTCGCCCGCAGCGACCAGCTCGGCGCTGAGAAACGGCGTGCCATCCCGGTCGCGCCGCCGCGCCAGCGCGCCAAGCGGGCTTTCCGACAGGTTCGCGCGCATCCGCCGCCGCGTGCCCTCGGGATCAGTGCCCGCGCGGGTGCCAAACTCCCGGTGTTGCGCAGCAAACGGTTGCGCCCCGTCCTCGCAGGGACCGCCCGCAGGCTCCTCTTGCTCCAGAATCCGGCGCAGCGCTGCGCGCCCGGCCTGCGTCACCCGGTAGCTTGTCACGCGTCCGGCATGGGCCACCTCGATCCAGTCCTTGAGCGCAAATGCCTGCGCCACCGCGCGATCCAACACTGCCGTGCGCACTGTGCCGCGCAGCACGACCGATTTCTCCATCTCGGTCGAGACGACCAAGAGCGCACCCGGCTCGGTCAGGCGGCGCAGGATCCGTTGGGCCTCGCGCATCAGTTGGGCTTCATCGGCGGGAATATCACAGGGGCGGAACGGGGCAGTCATGGCGGGTTGGTCCTTTTCAAGGACGGTTGCAGGCGGCGCTGAGGGCGCGTTGGCGGGCATTTCCGCCCCCGCACGCCCGAGCCGCTCGAGAGCTTCATCGACCAGCGGATCGTCCCGGCGCGCCTCGATCCGGCGCACGCGGTGCAGAATCGTCGAGGCCGCACAGCCCTCATCACGTGCCAACACACGCAATGGAATGCCCTGCTCGACATGGCGGATGTATAAACGGGCAGGATCAGGCAGCCAGGCGGGAAAGGCCGCCGGCTCAGGTGCAGTCGAATTCATATGCTCCCCCAGATGACACCGGGAGATCCCGGCAGCTCTGTTATCAACAACCGTGGGTTGCTTTTATTACCCCTTCGTTAAGATACGGGGCGTGGGTAAGGATTCCTTAAATTTCCTAAAGATTTCCTTGCCGAGCGCCCGGCGACCCGGGACCGAACGCAACACCCGGGTCAGGCATATCATTCTGGAGCCCCACAACCTGGAGGCTCACATGACCGCCCATTCGCATCCCGACCTGACGCAAATTCTCGCAGAGCTGCGCCGCCCGAAACTGCTGGTGCGCGCGGCGCGCTTTGGGCTGCGCGACTATAACCGGGCGCGTGATCTCAAGCGGCTGATGCGCCGCAATGAGGCGCCGCGCCCGGTCAGCGCTCTGATCGAGCTGATCGCGCAAGAGGCCGAGCTGGAAATGCTGCGCAAAAACGGTGAGGCCGGCTACAGCCTCACCCGCCATATCGAGATCCTGATCGCCGTGATGGCTGAGGCGCGGCTCGTGCGCATCATGGCCGCCACGCCCAAAAGTACCGATCTCAGCGCGACTTGAAAAGCGATCCCAGCACGCCGCGCACCAGTGCCTGTCCCGTCTTGGTGCCAAGCTGGCGTGCCAGCGATTTGCCAAAGGTGGTCATCACCGAATCCGAACGGCCGGAGCGGGCCTGCGTCTTGCGGGCGGTTTTGGTCGCGGGCTGATAGCGGCGCGCATTGTTGAAACCGTCGAAACTGTCTTCCAGCTCGGAACGCGCCGCCGGGGCCTGCGCCTTTGCTTGCGCGTCGGCCTCGGCCTTGGCGGCTTCCTGCGCTGCGGCCTCGGCGCGCTGCGCGAGAATCTCCTGCGCCGACTCGCGATCAATCGGCGTGTCGTATTTCGTGCCAAAGGCCGATTCTGCCATCACCTGCGCTCGCTCCTGCGCGCTCAGCGGACCCAGCCGCGATTGCGGCGGGCGCACCAAAGTGCGCTCAACGATTCCCGGCACGCCCTTGGCTTGCAAGAACGAAGTCACCGCCTCCCCCGTGCCAACCTCCTTGATCGCAAGTTCGGTGTCGAAAGCCGGGTTGGCGCGGTAATTCTCCGCAGCCCGGCGCAAATCGCGCTGATCGCGCGCAGTAAAGGCACGCAGCGCATGCTGCACCCGGTTGCCAAGCTGGCTGAGAATCCCGTCAGGCACATCGGCGGGGTTCTGGGTGATGAAATAGACCCCGACCCCTTTCGAGCGGATCAGCCGGGCCACCTGCTCGACCTTATCCACCAGCGCTTTGGGCGCGTCGTCAAACAACAGATGCGCCTCGTCGAAGAAGAAGACCAGCTTGGGCTTGTCGGGATTGCCGATCTCGGGCAGCTCCTCGAACAGCTCCGAGAGCAGCCAGAGCAGGAAGGTCGCGTAAAGCTGCGGGCTCGACATCAGCTTGTCGGCGGCCAGCAGGTTGATCTGGCCCATGCCGCTTGAATCGGTGCGGATCAGGTCGGAGAGCTCCAGCGCGGGCTCGCCAAAGAACTTGTCGCCGCCCTGATTTTCCAACACCAGAAGCTGACGCTGAATAGCCCCGATCGAGCGGGTATCGACATTGCCATATTCCAGTTCAATCTGATCGGCCTGCTCGCCCACATGGCGCAGCATCGCGCGCAGATCATTGAGATCCAGCAGCGCCAGCCCCTCCTTATCGGCCAGATGGAAAGCGATGTTGATGACCCCCTCCTGCGCCTCTGACAGTCCCATCAGACGGCTCAGAAGAAGCGGCCCCATTTCCGAGACCGTCGTGCGCACCGGATGGCCCTTTTCGCCAAACATGTCCCAAAACACGGTTGGAAAGCTGCGATAGCTCAGATCGAACCCGATTGTGTTTGAGCGCTCGGTGAAGGCGCCATGCAGCTTGCCCGCCTCGGAGCCCGCCGCCGCAATTCCCGACAGATCGCCCTTCACATCGGCCATGAAGACCGGAACGCCCGCGCTCGAGAACCCTTCGGCGAGGATTTGCAGCGTCACCGTCTTGCCCGTCCCTGTGGCCCCGGCAATCAAACCATGGCGATTGCCGTATTTCAGCGCCAGCTCCTGCGGCACGCCGTAATCCGCACCGCCACCGCCCACGAAGACACCGCCATCGGTCAGAACTCCGGTCATGATTGCCCCCAATGCAAAAAATCGTGCGCGCAGAATACTAATTTTACCCTTTTGTGCCAGAGTGTTCATGTCGCGCCTCTCTTCTTTCCTGGGCGCGCGACTTGTCCTCCCTGTCTGACTGGGCCGCGTAGCACTGCGCGGCCTTTTTTTTGGGCCCCACTCGGGAGATGCGGCCTCACAGCAGCTCAATTTTCCCTGTTGACCTGTGAATTCTTCCACAATACCTTTTGCAGCAATGACGAAGTCGGCCAGTCCGACAGGGGGAAATGGGAGGGGTCCGAAAGGGCCCCTTTCCTAATGGGGCCCGCGCAAATTCATCCGCCCCGCCCATTAAGCGGTCACGCGCTTATCCGTGAACTCAGCCCTCGAATTCACCACTGACATGCCCGCAACGGCATGTTAAGCCCATGCGCAATGAGGTTCAGGAGAAGAGTAACCATGTCTCAACTGACGAAACCGCTGGCGCTGGCACTTGTGCTTGGAATGGCTCACGGGGCCTATGCTCAAGACAGCACCGATTCCACCACTGCAACCAGCCCGGCCACCACGGCCGATCAAGGCAGCGCCCCTGTCGCGAGCGGCTCGGATGCGACCACCCCGGCAGCAGATGCCACCACCCCGGCGGCCCCTGCCGACGACAAGGCAGCCCCCGCCGCTCCGGCAGGCAACGCCCCGCAGCAGGCGCCGCAGGACGAAACCTATACCAAAGCGACCTATGGCGATTGGGCACTGCAGTGCATCAAGGCCAAAGACGGCAAGGATCCGTGCCAGATCTATCAGGTCATCAAAGGCCCGGGCGGCGGTAATATCGCTGATATCTCGCTCTTTGGTCTGCCCAAGGGCGGCAAAGCCGAGGCTGGGGCCACGATCATGGTGCCGCTCGACACGCTGTTGACGCAGAACCTGACCGTGCAAGTCGACAAGTCCGATCCGCGCGTCTACCCGTTCACCTTCTGTCAGCCGATGGGGTGCTTTGCCCGGATCGGCCTGACGAGCGCCGAGGTCAACGCCTATAAAAAAGGTGGCAAGGCGACGATTTCCATCGTCCCGCTGGCGGCCCCGGACAAGAAAGTCTCCGCCGATATTTCGCTCAACGGGTTCACCGATGCGTATAACGCGGTGGTGAAGGCCAATGAGGAAAGCGGCGCGCTGAAGTAATCGCGTGAAGATCGCCTCACAAGAGGCTGAAATCAAAGAAAAACGCCGCACATCTTCGTGCGGCGTTTTTTGATGTCTCTGGCCGTCCCACGCTAGATTGCGCGCAGAGCCAGCACCGCATTGGACCCGCCAAAGGCAAAGGCGTTGGAGAGCACCGCGCCCACCGAGACGCCCCGCCGAGCCGTGTTGGGCACATAGTCGAGGTCACATTCGGGATCGGGTGTGCCATAGCCGAGCGTGGGCGCAAGCACCCCCTCGCGCAGCGCCATCAGACAGGCCAAAAGCTCAACCGCGCCGGTCCCGCCAATGCAATGCCCATGCATCGATTTGGTTGCACTGACCGGCACCGCCTCGGCGCGCGCGCCAAAGACCTGCCGGATCGCGGCGGTCTCGATGCGGTCATTGGCCGCCGTCCCCGTGCCATGGGCGTTGATATAGCCCACCTCTTCGGGCGCCATCTCCGCATCGGCCAGCGCCCCCACAATCGCGCGCGCAGCACTGTCTCGATCCGGCATCACGATATCGCCCGCGTCGGAATTCATCGCGAATCCCGCAATCTCGGCCAGCGGCGCGGCACCTCGGGCCAGCGCGCCCTCGAGCGTCTCGATGACAAAGACCCCCGCGCCCTCGCCCTGCACCATCCCATTGCGATCAGCGGAGAACGGACGGCAGCCATCGGGAGACATCACCCGCAGCCCCTCCCAAGCCTTGAGGCCGCCGAAATTCAGCATCGCCTCAGACCCGCCGGTCAGCATGCCATCGGCGAGCCCCGCCCGGACCATCTGAAAGGCCAGCCCAATCGCATGGTTCGAACTGGCACAGGCCGTCGTCACCGAGAAACCCGGCCCCTGCAACCCGTAGCGGATCGACAGATGTGCGGGCGCTGCATTGGCCATCAGCTTGGGCACGGTGAAGGGATGGACGCGGTTCTTGCCATCGGCATAGACCGCGCGATAGGCATCATTGGCCGTCGTATGACCGCCGCCCGCCGTGCCAAGGATCACCCCCCAGCGCGCAGGATCCGGTGCGGCCTCAAGCCCGGCCTGCGCCATCGCCTCATCTGCCGAGACCAGCGCATATTGGGTGAACGCATCATAGAGCGCGAGCTTGGAGAGATCGAAACGGTCCTGCGGTGCAAAGCCGCGGATCTGCGCGCCGATGCGAATATTCAAACGATCCGCATCAGGAAAATTCAGCGGCCCGATCCCACAACGCCCCTCGGCCATCGCGCGATGGGTTGCAGCCACGCCTTCGGCCAGCGCGTTAATCGTGCCCGCGCCAGTAATGACAACACGCCGCATCAAGCGACAGCCGCGGACGGCGTATCCCCGGAGATCAGCTTTTCGACCGCCGCGATGATCGCGCCAACCGAGGAGATATCGAATTGCGCCGCCGCCGGATCATTGGCGTTGAAGGGCACCGAGACGTCGAATGTTTCTTCAATGGCAAAGATGACCTCGACCAGACCCAGACTGTCGAGCCCCAGCTCGTCGAGCGTCATCTCATTGCGCAGATCTTCGGGAGCGCGCAGCGCTTCGCGCGCGATGATGGAGAGAACTTGATTTTGCACGTCGGACCTCATTTTCGGTTACTCCGTGCCACCCTTTTGCGTGAGTCGCGTAACAGTTTCCCGAAGTTCCGCCACTTGTGCAAACAATCTTGGCAAGCGACGCACAGATTTGTTGAGATCGATCTGCTGATCCATCTTCACCGCCGGGCTGCCCCAGATCACCCGGCCCGAGGGCACATTGGTAAAGATCTGGGTGCCACCGCCCGTCACCACGTCATCGCCAATAAAGACATTGTCAGACACGCCAACTTGCCCCGCCAGCACGACGCGGTCACCGATCTTCGACGAACCTGCAACGCCCACGCCCGCACAGAGCAGGCAATCGCGCCCGACCTGCACGTTATGGGCCACATGCACGAGATTATCGAGCTTGGTGCCATGCCCCACCGAGGTCGCGCGCACGCTGCCCCGGTCGATGCAGCTATTGGCACCGATCTCGACATCATCGCCAATCTCGACGCTGCCGAGCGAGTGGATACGCACCCAGCTTTGTTCGTGAATCTCGTTGGTTTTTCCAAGACTTGCGCGGGCTTCTTCAACCGTTGAGGTCTCGGGCGTCACAAAGGAAAACCCATCAGCGCCGATCTTGGCTCCGGGCTGACAGATCAGCCGGTCACCTACGATCACACCCGCCCCGATATGGCTATGGGCCAAGATCAGGGCATCCGCTCCGATCCGTGCGCCCTCGGCAATCGTCACGTGGCTGGCAATCCGCGCATTCGGCCCGACCACCACATCGCGCCCGATCACCGTGAAGGGCCCGATCGCCGCGCCCGGCGCGATCTGGGCCGATGGATCGACGAGGCTTGAGGGGTGAATGCCCGGCGCAATCTCGGGGCCCGGATCGAAGGCCTTCGACAGCCCCGCCATCGCCAGACGCGGGCGGGTCACGAAGATCGCGGCCTCAAGCCCGTATGCCTGCCAATCGGCCCCCTCCCACAGCAAGGCCGCGCGCGCGGATCCTTGGGCGAGGCCTTCGGCATATTTCGAGCTCATCGCAAGCGCGATCTGATCGGCCCCGGCACTGGCGGGCTCGGCTGCACTGGTAACCGAGATCTCAAGATCCCCCACGGCTTGCGCATCAAGCGCTTTGGCGATTTGCGCAATGGTCTGCGACATGGGGCACGTCCTTCGTATCGTTGGGCAACGGTCGGCGGGGCTTAGGTCCCCCCCCTTACCCGTTCGATCTAACCCTTAGATCCGGGCAATTCCACCCCGGCGCGCGCGAGAGCCTCGAAAATCCGTCCGTCACGTCCATAGACGTCGCGGCGATATTCGACATGGCCGGTCGGCGTCGGATAGGCGGTGAAATAGACCAGATGAACCGGCACAGGCTGCTTGAGCGGCACCACGGTCTCGCGCCCCGTATTGAGGATGCGCTGAAACTCTGCCTTGGGATCGGGGCTTTGGGCGCCGAGCAGCACATAGGCCAGATCAAAGGGTTTACCGACGCGCACGCAGCCATGGCTGAAGGCCCGGCTTTCCTTGTTGAACAGCGATTTCGAGGGCGTGTCGTGCAGATAGATATTCCACTTATTGGGAAAGAGGAATTTCACCAGCCCCAGCGCGTTGCGCGTCGAGGGTGGCTGCTTCATCGCGAAGGGGAAGTTGCGCGCGTTATAGGCGGCAAAATTCACCGCCGAGCGCGGCACGACCTGACCGCGGCTGTCGATCAGCTGCAACTGTCCGGCGGCATTCGGGTTGCGCTGCATCTGCGGCAGATATTCCTTGGTGACGATCGAGCGCGGCACATGCCAGGACGGGTTGATCACCATCCGCTCCATCTCATCGGAAAATTCCGGCGTCTGGCGGTCAGCGCTCGACTGGCCCACGACGGTAACCGAGCGGAAGGTGGTCTTGCCATTATCGACGACGCGCACCGAGAAATCGGGGATATTCACCCAGATATAGCGGCCCGAAAAATCGATCCCATTCATCCAGCGCAGCCGCTCAAGCGCAACCAGCACCGATTTCATCCGGTCCTCAGGCGAGGTATTGAGCGCCTCGCGCGTGCTCTCGCCCACGACCCCGTCGGGCGTCAACCCCTGATCGGCCTGATAGCTCTGCACGGCCTTCTGGATATCGCCGTCAAACCGGGCCGTGGCCGAACGGCCCAGATAACCCATCTTCTGCAAGCGATTGCGCAGCGCGATCACCGCAGGCCCCTGTTCTCCGGGCTGCAATTTTCCGGCGGGCAGTTTGTCGCCCCAGCCGCCCTCGGCAATCTGCGCCTGCAGATCGAGCTTATCTTTCAGCAACTGCGCATATTGCGGCATCTGCGGCGCAAGCTCGCGCAGGAACAGGGCCGGATTGCCGCTGGCAGCGAACGCGGTCAGGCGCAGCTGCGGATCGGCGCGCATCGGCTCGCGCTTGATCTCCGAGAGAACCCGGTTCGGATCAAGCACCCCATGCGAGACATCATGGGCATATTCGAGAAAGACCTTGCTGGTCTCGACCTCAAGCAAGCCGCGCTGACGCTCGGATTGCACCGCAGCGAAACGCGCGCGCAAGCCATCCGGGTCATAGTGCCCCTGTGGCAGCCCCTGCTCGCCCGAGCGATCGAGCGCCGAGAACAGCGCAGCCCGGCGCGCCTGATCGTCCTGCGAGGTCCAGATCGGGCGATAATCGCGCGCGGCATAGAACCCCGCCAGCGCCGGATCAGAGGCCGCGGCCTCGGCAATGGCCTGCGTGAATCCGCTCAGCTCGACGCCGCTTACAGGAGACATTGCCCCCTGAGCCGCGATCTGGGCGGTACCCTGTGCGAAGGCCCCGAATGCCAGTGCCGACACGGATGCCGCCAGAGCAATCACGCGAATTCCTGTCGCCATTTCCAAGCCTCGATAATAAAAAGTCTTTTCCGAGATGTTTCAAACTTGGACGAGGCTGTCCAGAAAAGCTTTACCAATTCATGGTTCAATGCCCCTGGGACGGCCCAAAAGATGCAGGCGCGCAACATCGCCAAGCCAAGTGGAACAAGGGCGGAACTGGCAATATTTTGCCGATCGGCGTCGCGGCACCTCGCTGGCTCAAATGGTTTCTTTATCGCTCCTTCGGTCTATGGCATAATTTCGCACGTGTTTGGGGTACGATTTGGTGAGCCGTCCGGCCAACAGGATGGAAACGAAACGACAGGCAAGACAGGACAGTGAGCATGACGACGATTTCCCGCCGCGGGCTTTTGGGTGCCTTTGCTGCAACCATGGTTACAGCCGCGCCCACAATGAGTAGCGCATTCGGCTTCCTCAAAGGCGCAGGCGATATCCGTCGCATCCGAATGTATAACGGGCGGACTGGCGAAAGCCTCGACACGGTCTACTGGATCGAAGGGGAATATATCCCCGACGCGCTCAAGGAAATCACCTATTTCGCGCGCGACTGGCGCACCAACCAGCTCAAGACGATTGACGCCCGCACGATCGATATCGCGGCCGCAGCGCATAATCTGATGGATATCAACGAACCCTATATGCTGCTGTCGGGCTATCGCTCGCCCAAGACCAATGCGATGCTGCGCTCGCGCTCCAAAGGCGTGGCGAAGAACTCGCTCCACATGCAGGGTCAGGCCACCGATCTGCGGCTCAAGTCGCGCTCGGTCAACCAGATGTATCGCGCGGCAGCGGCTTGCCATGCGGGTGGCGTGGGCAAATACTCCCGCTCCAACTTCGTGCATATGGATTGCGGCCCCGTCCGCCATTGGGGTGCCTGAGCCGATCTGCTCCACCAGACGCTGAAACAACGCCGCCTCGCGGCGTTTTTTCTTGTCCAACAGCTAAGAGAGACGCGCTACTTCGCGAGGAATTCCAGCACAGACCGGGCCGCACGCAGGCCCGGCGCCTCGCCGCCCTCGCCCAGACGCTCCATCGTCAGCTCCATCGCGGCGCGCTGCGCCTCGCTTTTGTCGCGCAGCTCCAGCAATTCGAGCATCTCCTGCGCGATGGCCCGCGGCTTGCACTCCGGCCCCAGAAATTCCGGCACCGCGCGCGTGTCAGACACAAGATTGACCAGCGTCACGGTATCGATGCGCAGCAAGCGCCAGATCAGATGCCATGTCACGAAATTCGCATCATAAGCGATCACCATCGGCACCCGACTGGCCGCCAACTCAAGGCTCACCGTGCCCGACGCCGCCAGCGCAATATCGGCGGCGGCAAAGGCCGCGCGCTTGTCCTCGGGTTGCTCGACCACAATCGGCGGCACCGGCCAGCGCGCGGTCATCTCGCGCACCATTCCCGCCACCCCGCGCACCGTGGGCAGCACCACGCGCAGCCCCGGCTCACGATCCCGCAACTGCATCAGCGCCTCATCGAAGCGCTTGCCCAAGCGCTTGACCTCGCCCGTGCGCGAGCCGGGAAGGCAGAGCGCCAGCGGTTGATCGGCCCCGATCATATGGGTCTCGCGGAAGGCCTCTGCCTCGGCACGGGTGGCGCGCGGCTCGGCCACGACCGGATGCCCCACGAAATCACAGCTCATGCCCGCGGCCTCCATCAGCGGCGGCTCAAAGGGCAGCAAGGCCAGCACGTGATCGACCACTTTGGCCATCTTGGCCGCCCGGCCCGGACGCCATGCCCAGACCGAAGGCGCCACGTAATGGATCACCTTGAGATCAGGCCGCTGGGCGCGCGCAAGGCGCGCCACACGCAGGCAGAAATCCGGGCTGTCGATGGTGATGAGGGCTGCGGGATTTGCCGCGATCACCGCCTCGGCGGTCTGAGCGATCCGCGCCTTGAGCTGGCGGTATTTCGGCAAAACCTCCATCAGCCCCATGACCGACAGCTCTTCCATCGCAAAGATGCTCTCAAGCCCTTGCGCGGCCATTTCCGGCCCGCCGACGCCCGCCCAGTCGATCCCGGGGGAAAGCTCGGACAGCCCCGCCATCAGAGCCGCCCCCAGCTTGTCGCCAGAGGCCTCGCCCGCGATGACGAACAGCTTCATGACGCGCGCGCCCAAAGAAACAGACCCGCCTCGCGCGCGGCCTCAATCACGGCGTCACGCTCGATGATCATCACACCACCGGCCTCAAACGCGATACCAAGAAGGCCCGCTTCAGCGGCGTGTCTCACCGTGGCAACACCAATGGTCGGCAGATCGGCGCGGCGGTCCTGACCGGGCTTGGGGGCTTTGTAAAACACCCCGGAGCGCGCCGGAAGATCGGCGCGCAAAGCCCTGTGATGTTTGACAAATTCAAGCATCGCATCGGTTCCCGGAAGGGTCTCGACCGCGACGCATAAACCGTTTGAAACCACGGCACCCTGACCGATATCGGCACGTCCCAGATCCGCGACAATCGCGGCTGCCCGCTCGACATCCGCGCGCTCAGACGCACTCGGATCGCCCAGCAACAGCCCCGCCTCGGGCACCAGATCGCGCGCGATGTCATGCGCGCCAATCACTTCGAAATCGAAATCCTCGAAGATCTCGATCACCGCGCGCAGCGTCGCGTCGTCACCCGTCTGCATCGCCACGGCAAGCTGCGGCACAAGCTGGGCCGAGCGCGGATCGATCATCTCGACATCCACACGCGGGCGCTGGATCGCACCGGCAAAGACCACCCGCTTGATCCCACGATCCGTGAGCGAGTCGAGAAACGGCACAAGCCGCTCAATGCGGAAGCGCAAGGTCTCGGGCGTGCCGATCTCACTGGGCGTGCCCTCCATCTCGCAAACCAAAAGCCCCGGTGCGGCCTCGGCCACAAGCCCGGGCAGCCCCCCTTGCCCCGCGATCAGGGCGATGTCGGATTGTGCACTCATTTCTGCGGCGTCAGGAAGCTGCGGTCGGACGGACCAAGGATGAAATCAAGCATCTCGCGGACATGTTCCCCCTCAATCGGGCCCTCTGCCATCTGGCGCGCAGATTCGCGGAAATTGCCGCCGGACAGCTCGGAAAAGGCAGAGCGCAGCGCCGCGATCTCGGCCCGCGAGACCCCGCGCCGTTTCAGCCCGACGAGGTTGAGCCCCTCAAGCCCGGCCCGTGGCCCGGCCACAAGCCCATTGGGGATCACATCGGCGGTGACCATCGAAAGCGCCCCAATGATCGCGCCACGCCCGATGCGCACCCATTGGTGGATGCCAGAAACGCCGCCGACGATGACGTCATCCTCAAGCGTACAATGCCCGGCCAGCGCCACCGAGTTCACCAAGATCACCCGGTCACCGATCTTGCAATCATGCCCGACATGGCACGATGACATGAACAGCCCGTCATCGCCGATCTGGGTCAGCCCACCACCGCCTTCGGTGCCGGTATTCATCGTCACATATTCGCGGATCCGGTTGTGCGCACCGATCTTGAGCCGCGTCTTCTCGCCCTTGAATTTCAGATCCTGCGGGATCTGACCAATCGAGGCGAAGGGAAAGATCTGGGTCTGCGCGCCGATCTCGGTCGCGCCCTGAATGACGACATGCGATTGCAGCACGACGCCGCGATCCAGAACCACGTCCGGGCCGATCACGCAAAACGGGCCGATCTCGCAGTCGGGCCCGATCACGGCGCCCGGTTCGATCACCGCCGAGGCGTGTATCTGCGCGCTGGGATCGATGCTCATGCGCCTACCCCTTGAGATCCATCATCGCGGTGAACTCGGCCTGCGCCGCCAACTCGCCATTCACCGTGGCCCGGCCTTCGAATTTCCACACCTTGCCGCCACCGCGCAACACGTTGACATGCATCTCAAGCACGTCGCCCGGCACCACTTTGCGACGGAACTTGCACTTGTCGATTGCCATGAAATAGGTGCCCAGCTCCTTGTCGATCGAATTGGTGGAGATCCCCACCACGACCGCCGAAGTCTGCGCCATCGCCTCGACGATGGTCACGCCGGGCATCACCGGCTCGTCCGGGAAATGGCCCTGAAAATGCGGCTCGTTGGCCGTGACATTCTTGATGCCAACCGCGCCTTTGTTCGGAACGATGTCGCGCACCTTGTCGATCAGCAGGAACGGGTAGCGATGCGGGATGATCCGCTTGATGAGGGCCAGATCGGCAAAATCATAAGGGGCAGGTTCGGTCATGGGGAATGGCTCCTTCGGATCAGGCAGCAAGGAACGCAGCCCGCTTCTTTCGGATTGTTGCTAACAATCGAATGCACGGTTGGCAAGCTTACGAAACCGGTCTCAGTTCTGGGGATCTGGCATGGGCAGACCGAGCGGCGGCGAGGCTTTCGGCGCGCTGCCGCCTTCCAGTGCGGGATCCGCGCCAGTCTGCGGCTTGAGATTGGGACTATCATCGACGAAAACGCCGCCCTGATCGGTCGTGCCCGTATCCGAGGTGCCGTCGCTGGGCAGCGCATCGGCGGGCGAAGGGCTGGCGCTATTGCTGCTGCCGGGCTCGGGCACAGAGGCCGGCACGCGCCCTGCCCCATCTCCCACTTCACGGTCGATCCGCTTGCCAAGCTGCTCGGTCACATCCGCGGAGGACAGGCCCCGAATGATCACCCGGGAATCAAGCACGACCTCGGCCCCGCGCGCGCGCAGCACCTCATCGAGCTTGGGCATCACCGCTTGGACAAAGCCCTGACGTTCATCATTGAGCTGGCGCTGCACCGCATCCGCCTTGGCCTTCTGGGCCGCGCGGATCTCGGTGGCTCGCTTGTCGAAAGCATCGGCGGCTTTCTGGAAATCGGCGGGCGCCATCTTGGGACGCCGCTCCGTCAGATCGCGCTCTTCCGCCTCAAGCTGGCTGGCGATGCGGTTATTCTCGGTGCGCAGATCCGACGAGGCCTTGTCGATCTCGCGCGCCACCCGCTTGCCCCAGAGCGAATTGTTGTAAAGCTGCTCCCAATCGAGGGTCAGCACCGGGGTTTGAGACGTGGCCGCAGGCGCAGAGCCGTCCGCTGCCTCCTGCGCCCAGCCCGGTGCGGCGAAGCCCGACAACACCAAAGCCAGAGCGTATACGCCTTTCATCCCGGTCACCCGATCAGAATTGCGTCGAAAGCGTCAGATCGAAAGGCTGCGTCTTGTCATAGCTTTCTTTCTTGATCGCCTTGGCGAAGTTCAGGCGCAGCGGGCCGATACCCGAGTTCCAGAAGATCGACACACCGACCGACGAGCGCACATGCATGGAATCGTCGACCTCAGCGCCACCAACACCCAGCGTGTCGTTCAGCCCCCAGACGGAACCTGCATCCCAGAACACACCGCCGGTGATCCCATATTCCTCGGGCAGACCGATCGGGAATTGCGCCTCGACCTTGCTGGCCCAGTAGTAATTCCCGCCAAGCGCGTCCTGATTGCCCGCACTGAGGTCGCGCGGACCGATGCCGTAGCTTTCAAAGCCACGCACCTGGCTGCCATTGTAGCGTTGCAGGATCGTTGTGCCGCCCGCCGTGTGAACGGCACCGGCTTCAAGCGAGGCTCGCAGCGTGACCTCTTCGTTCATGATCTTGCGTTCGCCTTGGATCTTGGCCGAGGTGATGCCGCCATCGACATCGCCGCCCAGACCCCAGAAGTCCTGCGAGAACGAGAGCTTCATGTTGTAGCGCGGATCGATCTGATCAATCGACGTGTCGTAGGTGTAGGTATATCCCGGGCCCGAATAGGTCTGTTTGCCGAGAGTGTCCTCTTCGCGCTGCAGGATCGGCGAGGAACCCGCATCAACATTGCTGATCTCGTCCTGACCGACCTTATAGCGCACTTCAAGGCGCCCACGCTCGGAGACCGGGAATTCGAATGCCGGAGAAATCGACAGCCGCTTGGTGTCGAAATTGGTATTCGAGGCGTCGCTCGAGGTGTTGTAGATCCCGCTGAACGAGAATTTCACGTTCCGACCCAAGAAGCGCGGCTCAACGAACTTGATGCCCGAGGTCTTGTTGTCCGACGTGGTGCCGAGCGACAGGCCAAGAAACTGACCCCGACCCAGGAAGTTGCTTTCCTGAAGCGAAGCATTCAGACCAATCCCGTCGGTTTTCGAGAAAGATGCGCCGAAACCAAGCGAGCCGGTAGGCTGCTCTTCGACATTGACGTCGATCACGCGCTGATCGGGCGAGGAACCCTCTTTGGTCGAGACATCAACGTTTTTGAAGAAACCGGTGGCGCGAATGCGGTCGGCGGCGTTCGCGATCTCACGCGGGTTGTAGGGGTCGCCTTCAACCGTGCGGAACTCGCGGCGCACAACGCGGTCAAGCGTCGAGGTGTTGCCCTCGATATCGATGCGCTGCACGAAGACGCGCGGGCCACGAACCAGCGCGAAGGTCACATTGACCGACTGGGTGCGCGGATCTTCGGTGATGCGGGGATCGACGCGGACAAACTGCGCGCCATCCTTGATCGCCTGCTGCTCCATCCGGGTGACGGCCAGATCAATCGCCTGCGGCGAGTAGGTCTGACCGTTACCAATGCGGGCCAGCTTGTCATAGGCCGCAGCATCCAGCCCCGGAATCTCGGAGACGGTGGAGACGTTGTTGAAGTGGTATTTCTGCCCTTCGATCACGTTGAAGGTCATAAAGAACGCATCGCGCTGGCGCGTCATCTGCGAGGACACGCCCGTCACCTGAACGTTCTTAAAGCCGCGCGCCTGATAGAACTGGGTCAGCTTTTGCTGATCCAGCGGCACGCGATTGGGATTGAACGTGTCGTTCTTGACGAAGGTGCGGAAGATCCCCGCCTGTTTCGTCGCGAGCACCTGACGCAGACGACGATCGGAATAGGAACGGTTGCCCGTGAAGGTAATCCGCTCGACCGAGGTCACTTTGCCCTCTTTGATCTCAAAGGCGATATCGACGCGGTTATTGTCGCGGCGGATCACCTTGGGGGTCACGCGCGCCGCCATCCGGCCATCTTGCGCATAGGCCTGCGACAGACGCTGGGCATCGGCCTCAACTTCGGCCGGGTTATAGACGCGGTTCGGGCGCGACTGAATAATCTGCCCCAGCGCCGCGTCCTTGATAATCTTGTTGCCCTCGAAATTGATCACGCTGACGGTGGGATATTCCTGCACCTTGATGACCAGAGTGCTGCCCTCAGGCGTCAACGAGACCGCTTCAAACAGCCCCGAGCCCGAAATCCGCTGATAGGCAGCGTTCAGATCGGCGGCGGAAACCGGCTTATTGCGGGCGATTCTCGCATAGTTCAGAATCGTCGCAGGCTCGATGCGCGTATTGCCTTCGACCTTGACCGAGGAGAAGCTGTATTGCTGCGCTTGGGCTATCTGTGGCATCGCCATCCAAGCCATTGCTACCGCAGGAAAAACCGCTCCACTCCGTAGGAGGGACCGCGTGGCGCAGATTTTGCGCATTTTCTGAAAGCTGTTCGACATCGCCCTCTCCCGCCGGAAATTCACTTTTCTTTGGAGAGTGAGTACCGAAGCGGGTCGATCTTGTCAAAGCGTGCGGGGGGGCTTTGGCGCAAGAATTTGCGGTTGGTTACGCAGGGGCCACAAGTGATCGAAAGATTTACAGGCGCTCAAATGCGATAGAAATACTCGCCATGGATTCCGAGCATCTGCGAGAGTTGCAGTCCGATGATGGCGGCACCGACCAGCGCCACCAAAATCGCCACTGGCACAAGAAGCCGGTCGAGCATCAAGCCCATGAGCACACCAAATCCACGGTAGCTCTCAGAGATTACAGCATCCATTCCAGACCCTTCCCTTGCACATGCGGCAGATGGGTCTTGGTCTAGCGCGGGAAAATGGCGCAAACTCGGGGCAAAAGTGGCAAAATCAAGGCATTGGCCCCGACCGACAGGCGCGCTCAGCAGGTGAGATCGTTCCACAAGCCAAACAGCATCAACGTGGCCACCAGCGCCAGCCCCACCGACATGAACAGGTTCATCAACCGGTCCGAGGGCGGCTTGCCCCTGACGGCCTCATAGGCGTGAAACACCAGATGGCCGCCATCGAGCACCGGGATCGGGAAGAGATTGAGAAACCCAACCGCTGTCGAGAGCACCGCGATGAACCAGATGAAGCTGGACGGGCCCGACTTGGCCGCCGCCGCCGAAGTCTCGGCGATCCGCAGAGCGCCCGAGAGGTTGCACGAAGAAATTTGCTGCTCGATCATCGCTTTGATGCCTGAGATCGACTGTGCGATGATGCCGTAGGTCGATTGCACGCCCCCCTTGAGCGCCTGCCACGGCCCCACCGGCATCGTCACCGGCGTGAACATGTAGCTGCCCGTGGCCCCGATCAGAAACCGGGTCTCAAAGCCGCCCGCCGGCCCCGGCAGATCGGTCTTGCGCGGCACCAGCGTGACGTTGAACTGCTTGCCTTGGCCGCCCGCCTCGGGACGCCAGATCGACAGAGCGATCGGCGCGCCCTTGCCCGTCTTGACCGCCTCTTGCAGCGCCGAGAAACGCCAGACCGGCGTGCCGTCAATTGCGGTGATCACATCGCCCGGCGCGAGCCCCGCATCATAGGCGGCAGAGTTGGGCGCGATTCCGTCAAAGCGCGCAGGCACCAATTGCGGGCCGCTCACCTGCTGTTGCTGACCATCGCGCTCGACCGTGTAGGTCAGATCGGGGCCTGCGGGCAGATCGCCGCCCGCCTGATCGAGCGCCGCGTAATCGGGCGTCTTGATCCCGTTCACAGCAATAATGCGGTCGCCATGTTGCAAGCCGCCCGCGCCCTGCGGCAAAGCGACCACCGCGTCGATATCGGGCGTGTCGGTCGCCTGCCCGGTCCACATCGACAGGCCCGTGATAATGATGATCGACAAGATGAAGTTGAAAACCGGCCCCGCCACAACGGTCGCCGCCCGCGCCCACAGGGGGGCACCATGCATCGTGTGGCGTCGCTCTTCGGGGGTGAGCTGCGCCATCTCGGCATCGTCGGCCCCTGCTGATGCAGCATTCGCATCGCCCAGAAACTTGACGTACCCACCCAGCGGGATCGCCGCGATCTGCCAGCGCGTACCATGCTTGTCGACCCGCGAGATCAGCTTAGGGCCAAAGCCAAGGCTGAACACCTCAGCTTTGATCCCAGACCAGCGCCCGACGATGTAATGGCCATATTCATGCACCGCCACGATGATCGACAAGGCGACGACGAAGGCCACGATGGTGTAAAGCAGATTGCCAAACTGGGGCAGGAGATCCAAAGGTTACGTCCTTCCTTGATCGCAAATCGCGAAAGCCAGACGCCGGGCCTCGGCATCGGTGGCCAACACGTTATCGAGGCTAATTGCGGCAGTTCCAAGCCCCTGACGTGCCGACATCTCGGACAAAACCTGTTCAACCAAACGTGCCATGTCGAGAAATCCGATCCGCCCCGCAATGAAGAGATCGAGCGCAGCTTCCTTGGCGGCGTTGAACGCAGCCCCCGCCAGCCCGCCGATCTCCATCACCTCGCGCGCAAGACGCAGCGCGGGATAGCGGGCGGGATCGGGGGCGCGGAAATCCAACTGCCCGATTGCTGCGAGATCGAGGCGCGCCACGGGGAGTTCGCGCCGCGCGGGCCAGTTGAGAGCATAGCCGATGGCGTGGCGCATATCGGGCACGCCCATATGCGCCATCAACCCGCCATCGCGAAAGCCGACCAGCGCATGGACGATGGATTGCGGATGCACCACGACCTCGATCTGATCGGGCGTTACGGCAAAGAACTCTTTTGCCTCAATAACTTCCAGCGCCTTGTTAAACATAGAGGCACTGTCGATAGTGATCCGCTGACCCATGTCCCAATTGGGATGGCTCGAGGCCTGAGCCACGCTCGCCTGCGCCAGCTTTTCCATCGGCCAATCGCGAAACGCGCCGCCAGAGGCTGTGATGATGATGCGCTCGACATCGGCGATATCCTCGCCCACGAGCCCCTGGAAAATCGCCGAATGCTCGCTGTCCACCGGAAGGATCGTGGCCCCATGCGCGCGCGCCTCGGCCAAGAGAAGCGGCCCCGCCGTCACCAGCGATTCCTTATTGGCCAAAGCCAGCGTGCGTCCCTGCGAGAGCGCCGCAAAGCCGGGCGCGAGCCCCGCCGAGCCCACAATCGCCGACATCACCCAATCGGCAGGACGGTGCGCGGCCTCGACCAGCGCCTGCGCGCCGGATGCCACGGCAATCTTATGGCCCGACAGCGCCGCCTTGAGCGTATCATAGCATTCGTCATGCGCGGTCACCGCGATCTCGGCGCGCAGCGCGATGGCCATCTCGGCCAGCCGCGCGACATTGCGCCCGCCGGTCAAAGCGACCGTGTGAAACGCCTCCGGCCCGCCCTGCCGCATCAGCAGATCGAACGTGCTTTCGCCAATGGAGCCGGTCGCTCCGAAAATCGAAATCTTGCGCATCCGCTCAAAGCCCCGACAAAGGCAGGGGCATAAACTGGCTCAGCACGATCAGCACGATCACAGCGCCCGTCAGCGCATCGAAGCGATCCAGCACGCCGCCATGGCCGGGGATCAGCGTCGAGCTGTCCTTCACGCCCGCTGCCCGCTTGAGCGCGCTTTCCGCGATATCGCCCAGCTGGCCCGCGAAGGCCAGAAGCGGCGAGATCCAGAGCATCTGCCAACTGGCACCGATCTCTACGAAAACCAGCCCCACGAGCACCGCACCGACCCAGCCGGCAACGGTTCCCGACCATGTTTTCTTGGGCGAGATCCGCGGCCAGAATTTTGGCCCACCCACGAGGCGACCGATGAAATATCCTGAAATATCAGAGACAACGACGATTGCGACGATCCATGTGATCGCCCCCACGCCCGCACCCTCGCGCAGCGCGACCAGCCCGTAGCCGGTGAGCATCAGCGCCAGAGAATAGCCCGCCCCGACCATGCGCCGCCCCGTTGCGATCACCGCCGTCATGATCGGAACGATCAGCAGATAGACCAGTCCCATCGGCTCATGCAGCACGAAGACCAGCGTCAGAAGGGCGGCAGCCACCAGCCCCATGCCTATAGCCTTGCCGGGACGCTCGGGGCGCAGCATCACGATCAGCTCCCAGACCATCACGCCACAGACCAGCACGGCCAGCGCGGCAAAGATCGCCCCGCCCCACCAGATCGCAGCGACCCCCACGAGGATCATCACGAGGCTCGAGCTGAGCCGGGGCACGAGATCGCCCCATTTGCCCGAAAGCCGCTGCGTGCTCACGTCTTGACCCCACCATAGCGCCGGTCCCGATTGCCAAAGCGCGACAGGATCTCGGTCAATTCTTCGACCGTGAAATCGGGCCAGAGCGTCTCGGTGAACTCATATTCCGCATAGGCCGCCTGCCATGAGAGGAAATTCGAGATCCGGGTCTCGCCAGAGGTGCGGATCACCAGATCCGGGTCGGGCATGCCTGCGGTGTCGAGCCGTGCGGCCAGTGCGGCATCATCCAGCTCATCGGCGCCGATCTTGCCCGACGCATGATCGATCGCCAGTTGGGCCGCAGCCCGGCGCAGCTCATCGCGGCCACCATAATTGATCGCAACCGCCAAGGTCAGGCGGGTATTGCCGCGCGTGCGGTCCTCGATCTGGTCCATCGTCTCGCGCAGCGCCGGATCAAGCCGCGAGCGGTCCCCGATGAAGCGCAGATGCACCCCTTCGGCGGCCAGCGCATCGGCCTCCCGACGGATCATGAAGCGAAACATCTTCATCAGACCCAGAACCTCGATCAGCGAGCGTTTCCAGTTCTCGGTCGAGAAGGCGTAGATCGTCATGTAGCGGATGCCCAGATCGGGCGCCTCACGCACGATCTTCTTGATCTGCTCGGCCCCCTTGCGATGACCCGCCAGACGCGGCCAGCCGCGCTTCTTGGCCCAACGCCCGTTGCCATCCATAATGATGGCAACATGAGGCACACCGTAATCGGTGATCTCGGATGTCGCGACCTTACGATCCGTCTTGTCTTTGCGAAGCGCCATGGCTTAGGGGCCCTTTCGCCTCAGACTTGCATGATTTCGGCTTGTTTTTCCTCAAGCGCCTTGTCGACATGCCCGGTATGGGTGTCGGTCAGCTCCTGCACGCTCTGCTCCCAGAACTTCACGTCATCTTCCGACATCCCAGCGGCCTTGGCCTTCTTGATCTGATCCATGCCATCGCGGCGCACATTGCGGATCGCGACGCGGGCATGCTCGGCATATTGGGCAGCGACCTTGGTCAGCTCGCGGCGGCGCTCTTCGTTCAGCTCGGGGATCGGCAGCATGATGATCGTGCCGTTGGTCTGCGGGTTGATCCCCAGACCGCTCTCCCGGATCGCCTTCTCAACCTTGTTGACCAAGCCTTTGTCCCAGACATTGACCGTGACCATCCGCGGCTCGGGCACGTTGACCGTGCCCACTTGGTTGATCGGCGTCATCGCCCCATAGGCATCGACCATTACCGGCTCGACCATCGAGGCCGAGGCGCGCCCGGTACGCAGGGACGCGAATTCGTGCTTGAGCGCGGTCATGGCGCCCTTCATGCGATGTTCAAGGTCGTCGGTGTCGATCTCAATCTCGTCGGACATTGTTGTTTTTTCCGTCTTTGGTTGCGGCCTCGGGGCTTGGTTTAGCGCAGAGCCGAGGCGAAAGATAGCATTTGCGTGCGCGCGTCTTGCCCGCGCTTAGCCCTTAACAAGCGTGTAAGTGCCCTGCCCTGCAAGGATTCCGCGAAAGCCGCCCGGCTCGTCAAGCGAGAAGACCACGATCGGCTTGTTGTTGTCGCGCGCCAGCGCAATCGCCGAGGCATCCATCACGCCCAGATTTTTCTGCAAGACCTCGTCATAGCTTACGGTGTCATAGCGAGTCGCATCGTCGAATTTCATCGGGTCCTTGTCATAGACCCCATCCACCTTGGTGCCCTTGAAGATCGCCTCGCAATTCATCTCATTGGCGCGCAGCGTCGCCGCCGTATCGGTGGTGAAATACGGGTTCCCCGTGCCCGCCGCGAAGATGCAGATCCGCTTTTTCTCGAGGTGGCGCACGGCGCGGCGGCGGATATAGGGCTCGCAGACCTCATCCATCGGAATCGCCGAGATCACCCGCGTATGGAGCCCCAGCGCTTCAAGCTGGGCCTGCATGCCAAGCGCGTTCATCACCGTGGCGAGCATCCCCATGTAATCGGCGGTCGTGCGCTCCATCCCCTGCGCCGAGCCCGCAAGCCCGCGAAAGATGTTGCCGCCGCCGATGACCATGCAGATCTCGACGCCCATTTCTTGCACCGACTTGACCTCTTGGGCGATGCGCGCAACGGTCGGCGGGTGCAGCCCGTAGCCCTGATTGCCCATCAGCGCCTCGCCCGAAATCTTGAGCAGGACACGCTTATATTTGGGTTGCGGGTGAGTCTCGTCGCTCATGGTGGTGTCCCCTCGGCTCGGACGGTTGTCATCGCGGGGCAAAATGTCGCAAATGGGGGCCGGGTTCAACCTCTCGCGCGCGGCGATATGACAGTTGCGCGCAGACATCCGCAGAACGAGACCAAATGTTGCAATCCCTGCCTGAAATCGAGCCACACACCCCGATCCTGATCGCAGGCCCGACCGCGAGCGGAAAATCCGCGCTGGCGCTTGAGATCGCGCAGACGCAAGGCGGCGTCGTGGTGAATGCCGATGCGCTTCAGGTCTGGTCATGCTGGCGGCTGCTCTCGGCGCGCCCCTCTCTGGGTGAAGAGGCCCGCGCCCCGCATCTGCTCTACGGCCACAAGGCGCCGGGCGAGGCGTATTCCGTGGGCGCGTGGCTGCGTGAGATCGCCGCGCTTCTCGATCAGGGGCCGCGCCCGATCATTGTCGGCGGCACGGGGCTCTATTTCACGGCGCTTACCGAAGGGCTGGCCCAGATCCCCGCCACGCCGCCCGCGATCCGCGCCGAGGCCGATGCGTTGCGCACGCGTGACGGCACAGCGCCCATGCTGGCCGCGCTCGATCCCGACACACGGGCGCGGATAGATGTGCAAAACCCGATGCGCGTGCAGCGCGCTTGGGAGGTGCAGCGCACGACGGGAGACGGGCTGGCCGCGTGGCAAGACCGCACGCCCGCGCCGCTCTTGCCGCTGGCGCGCTGCGCGCCGCTGGTGCTGGAGGCCGAGCGCGACTGGCTGGCCCGACGCATCGACCGACGTTTCGATCAGATGCTCGCGCAGGGCACGCTCGACGAGGTGCGCGCGGTCGAATCGATCTGGGACGCGGATGCGCTCTGGGCGAAGGCCATCGGGGCGCCGGAATTGATCGCCCATCTGCGCGGAGACCTCTCGCTTGACGAGGCCCGCAGCCGCGCACAGGCGGCTTCCCGCCAATATGCCAAGCGGCAACGCACTTGGTTTCGTAGTCGGATGAAGGCATGGCACAAGATCGCGTGCGCGTGACCCGCGCGCCACAGGGCCGCAGGCGAATGGTTGAAAATTTGTTGGTTTGAAAGGGCGACAGGCGTAGTCTCCGGGACCGAAGCTCATCGGATAGGTCGTATAAGTGAAACTTTTCTCCACTCCGCCGCTGTCGCAATTCCAGACCCCCTCGCCCCGCAAGGCGCAGGCGATGGCGACCGCGCCACAGACGACCGAGCCTCAACTGCCCAACCTCACCAAACCCCGCGTGACCGCGTTCAACCGGCTGGCCAAGGCCGGGCGCTGGCGGGTCGAGGCGATGCGCGCGCTCTCGGAGCCCTGCCTTTTGTGGTTCACCCGCGGTCAGGGCCGGGTCACGCTGGGCGGGGTCACACGCGGCTACGGCCCCAATAATCTGATCTTCATTCCGCCGGGCGTCATGCATTCCTATGAGCTGGGATCGCAACCGCAGGGTCAAGTCGTCTTCTTCGGGCGCGACACCGAAATCGAGCTGCCCCATGCCGCTCATCACCTGCGGGTGCGCGATGCGGTGGCGCAGGGCGAGATCGGCTCGATCCTCGAAGCGGTCAGCCGCGAGATCGACAGCGACCGCCCCGCCGCGGACCGCGCGCTGCACCATCAGCTGGGCCTCGTGAGCGTCTGGCTCGAGCGCCAGATCGCCAGCAACGAGACGGCCGCGATCAAGCCCTCGGCTGCGCGCCGTCTGGTGTCGCGCTATTCGGCTTTGGTCGAGCGGGACTTCCGCGCGCATACAGGCGTGGCGGAGCTGGCCGGAGAGCTGGGCGTCACCGTCACCCATCTCACCCGCGCCTGCCGCGAGAGCTGCGGCAAAGGTGCCTCCGAGATGCTGCAGGAGCGCCGTCTCTACGAGGCGCGCGAATTGCTGCGCGACACCCGGATTCCGGTCAAGGACATCGCAGCCCGGCTGGGCTATACCAGCCCCGCCTATTTCACCCGCGCCTTCCACGCCAAGACCGGCAAGACACCCGTCGATTTTCGCCGCAACGGCTAAGGCGGCTCAGGGCCGCTCGCAGATCTCCGAGCGGGTCAGAAAGCGCATATCGCGCCCGTTATCGAGGCTGAACTGCCCGCCCATCAGACCGGGAATCGCGTCGATGATCAGATCGGTATGTTTCCACGCCTCATATTGCGGCCCGGAAATATAGACCGGCATTCCGCCGATATCGCCCAAGTGGACATCGCCTGCCCCCAGATGAAACTCGCCCTGCGGATAGCACATCGGAGCGGAGCCATCGCAACACCCGCCCGATTGGTGAAACAGGACCGGCCCGTGATCGGCCACGATCTCTTCGATCAACTTCAACGCGCTCGGGGTCGCTGACACTGTGGTCATTGCCGCGCTCCTTCTTTGCAAAATGCCAAAAGGGGGCCGCACCTGATAGGTGCAGCCCCGCTCCGGGGAGGGTACGGATCAGAAGAAGCCAAGCTTGTTGGGGTTGTAGCTCACAAGCATGTTCTTCGTTTGCTGGTAGTGGTCGAGCATCATCTTGTGGTTTTCACGCCCGATACCCGATTGCTTATAGCCGCCAAAGGCCGCATGCGCCGGGTAGGCGTGGTAGTTGTTCACCCAGACGCGACCCGCTTGGATCTTGCGACCGAAGCGATAGCAGGTATTGGCATCGCGCGACCACACACCCGCGCCCAGACCGTAGAGCGTGTCATTGGCGATCTCGAGCGCCTCGTTCTGATCCTTGAACGTGGTGACCGAGACGACCGGCCCGAAGATCTCTTCTTGGAAGACCCGCATCTTGTTGTGGCCTTTGAAGATCGTGGGCTTGATGTAATAGCCGTTCGACAGTTCGCCGCCCAGATCGGCCGCCTCGCCGCCCGTCAGGATCTCGGCGCCTTCCTTGCGACCGATATCCATATAGGACAGGATTTTTTCCTGCTGCTCGGCCGAGGCTTGCGCGCCGATCATGGTGGCGCCATCGCGCGGATCGCCCTGGATGATCGCCTGGGTGCGCTGTAGCGCGCGTTCCATGAATTCGTCATAGATGTCTTCTTGGATCAGCGCGCGGCTCGGACAGGTGCAGACCTCGCCCTGATTGAGCGCAAAGAGCACAAACCCCTCGATCGCCTTGTCGAAGAACGCATCATCCTCGCGGCAGACATCCGAGAAGAAGATGTTGGGGCTTTTGCCGCCCAGCTCCAGCGTGACCGGGATCAGGTTTTCGGTCGCGTATTGCATGATCAGGCGGCCCGTCGTGGTCTCGCCGGTAAAGGCGATCTTCGAGATCCGCGGCGATTGCGCGAGCGGCTTGCCCGCCTCAAGACCAAACCCGTTGATCACGTTGAGCACGCCATCGGGCAGCAGATCCGCGATCATCTCGGCAAAGACGAGGATCGTGGCGGGCGTCTGCTCGGCGGGTTTGAGCACCACGCAGTTGCCAGCCGCGAGCGCAGGCGCAAGCTTCCACGCCGCCATCAGAAGCGGGAAGTTCCACGGGATGATCTGACCGACCACGCCCAGCGGCTCATGGAAGTGATAGGCCACCGTGTCGCCGTCGATCTCGGACATCGTGCCTTCCTGCCCGCGCAGGACGCTCGCGAAATAGCGGAAATGATCGATGGCGAGCGGGATATCGGCGGCGCGCGTCTCGCGGATCGGCTTGCCGTTATCCCAAGTCTCGCAGACCGCCAGCAGCTCTGCATTCTGCTCCATCCGGTCGGCGATCTTGAGCAGCGCATTGGCCCGCTCGGTCGCCGACATCTGATGGCCCCATTTCTCCTTGGCGGCATGGGCTGCATCCAGCGCAAGCTCCACATCCTCGTGGTTGGACCGCGCGATCTCACAGATCTTGGTGCCGGTGAGCGGGGTGGTATTGTCGAAATACTTGCCCGATTTCGGCTCGACGAATTTGCCGCCGATGAAATTGCCATAACGCTCGCGGAACGGCGAGGTCATTATGCCCTTGAATTCAGATGCCATATCATTGGCCATGGTGTCTCCTCCCAGAGTGTTTCCCGCAGATGAGGGGTGCGGGCCATGCTCTGAGTGTGTACGCAGCTAAGCCCTGAGACTAGAGGGGCAAAGCGGCCTCGACCGCTTGTCTGTCTCAGCGCTGAGACAGGTGCGCGCGCAGAATACAGGCCGACGCCCTCCCGACCGCGTGCGCGCCTCCAAAACCGCGCGCAAAACGACGCAGGGCCGGGGAATGCCCCCGGCCCTGCCTTCCAGCCCTAGACAGGCTGCGTTATTTCTCGACCGTGGCTTTCACGATGTAATCGGGGTCCTGAACGGCGCCGTTCTGCGCGGAATCGCCCTTCTTGATCTTGTCGACCACATCCATGCCCGAGATCACGTGACCCACGACGGTATATTGCCCGTCCAGATGGGGCGCGGAGGCGAACATGATGAAGAACTGCGAATTGCCCGAGTTCGGATCGGAGGAGCGCGCCATGCCGACCGTGCCGCGCACGAAGGGCTTGTTCGAAAACTCAGCGGGCAGATCGGGCAGGCTCGAGCCGCCCATCCCCGCCATCGACGTGTCGCCACCCCGTTTGCCGAACTGAACATCGCCGGTCTGCGCCATGAAGCCGTCGATCACGCGGTGGAAGACCACCCCGTCATACTTGCCCTCAGTGGCCAGCTTCTCTAGGCGCTCTGCGGATTTCGGCGCATCGGCCGTGTCGAGATCGATCACGACCTTGCCGGTGACCGAACCACCGATCTCAAGCACGAGATTGGGGCCGGGACCATCCTTGGCGGCGTCCTGCGCAAAGGCTGCGGGGGCCGCGAGTGCGAAAGCGGCGGCGAAAACGGTACGACGGGAAATTTTACGCATCGGCGGCCACCTTCACCGACACCATGCGGTCGGGGCTTTTCGGCGGCTCGCCGCGCGCGATCTTGTCGACATGCTCCATCCCTTCGATCACGCGGCCATAGACCGTGTACTGACCGTTGAGGAAATGGTTGTCGCCGAAATTGATGAAGAACTGCGAATTGGCAGAGTTCGGGTTGGCCGAGCGCGCAGCGCCAAGCGTCCCGCGATCATGCGGCAGTTTGGAGAATTCCGCAGGCAGGTCAGGATATTTCGAACCGCCCGTTCCGGCGCGCCCCGGATTGTAGTCTTTTTCCATATTGGCATTAGCCACATCGCCGGTCTGGGCCATGAAGCCATCGATCACCCGGTGAAAGGCCACGTTGTCATAGGCGCCGTCACGGGCAAGCTGCTTCATGCGCTCGGCATGTTTAGGCGCAACATCTGCGAGCAGTTCGATGACCACCCGGCCATCCTTCAGCTCGATGATAATGGTGTTTTCCGGATCTTTAATCTCGGCCATGAGTAACCTCCTTTGGCATTCGGCTGGACCATAGAAGGGCACAAGGGTCACTCGCAAGAGCAAAGCGCCCACGACAGGCCACGAGCCGTTGACCTTACCCCGCCATATCGGCAAGTTCGGGGCGACCGTAGGCCGGTTCGTGCCGAATGCAGCGGACCAAACGGCACAGGGAGATTACGTATATGGCTTGGAAAACCCTCGACGAGGTCGATCTTGCGGGCAAGGTCGTTTTGGTGCGCGTCGATATCAACGTGCCGGTGGAAAATGGCGAAGTGACGGATGACACGCGCATCCGCAAAATCGTCCCCACGATCCACGATATTCTTGAAAAAGGCGGCAAGCCCGTCCTGCTGGCCCATTTTGGCCGCCCCAAGGGCGAGGTCGTCCCCGAGATGAGCCTCAAGCCGCTGGTCCCCGCCCTGCAAGCGGCGCTCGGCGTGCCGGTGAAATTCGCGGAAGACACGGTCGGCGGTCCTGCCAAGCGCGCGGTGGCGGCGCTCGGCGACGGCGAAGTTCTGCTGATGGAGAACACCCGCTTCCATCCGGGCGAAGAAACCAATGACGCGCAGTTTGCAGCCTCGATGGGCGCGCTGGGTCAGATCTATGTCAATGACGCCTTCTCAGCTGCGCACCGCGCGCATGCCTCGACCGAGGCGATCACCCATGTGCTGCCCTCGGTGGCCGGGCGCCTGATGGAGGCCGAACTCAAGGCGCTGGAGGCCGCCCTTGGCGATCCGCAGCGCCCCGTGGTGGCGATTGTGGGCGGGGCCAAGGTCTCGACCAAGCTCGATCTGCTGGGCAATCTTGTGAGCAAGGTCGATCATCTGGTGATCGGCGGCGGCATGGCCAATACCTTCCTTGTGGCCAAAGGTGTGGATGTCGGCAAATCGCTGGCCGAGCATGACATGGCCGAGACCGCCCGCGAGATCATTGAAAAGGCGAAATCAGCGGGCTGCGAGATCCACCTGCCCATCGACGTGGTCTGCGCGCGCGAGTTCAAAGCCGGTGCCGAGAATGAAACCGTGCCCGCCGACGCCTGCCCGTCCGATGCGATGATCCTTGATGCCGGGCCCGATACGGTCGCCGCAATCGCAAAGGTCTTCGAGGACAGCCGCACGCTGATCTGGAACGGACCGCTGGGCGCCTTCGAGATCGCGCCCTTCGATGCGGCCACCAATGCGGCAGCGGCGAAGGCGGCTGAACTCACCCGCGCGGGATCGCTGATCTCGGTGGCGGGCGGCGGCGATACCGTGTCGGCGCTCAACAAGGCGGATGCGGCGAAAGACTTCACCTATATCTCCACCGCAGGCGGTGCCTTCCTCGAATGGATGGAAGGCAAGGAACTTCCGGGCGTGGCCGCACTCAATCAGGGCTAAGCCCGCCCACGGGGCCTGACATCAACGGCTCAGGCCCCGTGCAGACAGTGCCTCACTGAGCGAAATTCCGAGCATTGCGTGACCCGGAAGGAGCGAAAATCCATCGATTTTCATCTGTTAGCGCCACCAGCGTTGCATTGCAGCATTGCGCTCCATATCCAGTTCCTGACGGAATATTTCGCAAAAGGATATGCGCCATGTCGAATGCCCAGCAAACCGAGAAAATGCGTGAAGGGGATGGTTTTATCGCAGCGCTCGACCAGTCGGGCGGCTCGACCCCGAAAGCGCTGCGGCTGTATGGAATCGAGGAGGACGCCTACGGATCCGAGAGCGAAATGTTCGATCTGATTCACGAGATGCGCAGCCGGATCATCAAGGCACCGGCCTTCTCGAGCGGCAAGGTTGTGGGCGCGATCCTGTTCGAGCAGACGATGGACCGCGCGATCGATGGCACCCCCACCGCCACCTATCTTTGGGAAACCTGCGGTGTGGTGCCCTTCCTCAAGATCGACAAGGGCCTAGAGGCCGAAGAGCATGGCGTGCAGATGCTCAAGCCGATCCCGGGCCTCGACGATCTGCTCTCGCGCGCGGCGAAGGCGGGGATTTTTGGCACCAAAGAGCGCTCGGTGATCTCGGCGGCCAATCCCGGCGGCATCAAGGCCATCGTGGCCCAGCAATTCGAACTTGGCGCGCAGGTTCTCGATCACGGCTTGATGCCGATCCTTGAGCCCGAGGTGACGATCTCAATCTCGGATAAGGCCGAGGCCGAAGAGATGCTGCTGGCCGAGATCCTGAGCCATCTCGACAGCCTGCCCGAAGACCGTCAGGTCATGCTGAAGCTGACGCTGCCCGAAACCGCGAACCACTATAAGCCGCTGGTCGATCACCCGCGCGTCCTCAAGGTCGTGGCGCTCTCGGGTGGCTATTCGCGCGACGAGGCCAATGCGCGGCTTGCGCAGAATACCGGCATGATCGCCTCTTTCTCGCGCGCGCTGACCGAAGGGCTGAGCGCACAGCAGTCGGACGACGACTTCAACGCGAAAATCGGTGAGGCGATCACCGAAATCCACGCGGCCTCTGTCGCGGGCTGAAATCACGAGAGATGAAAAAGGCGCGCAGCCAATGGCTTGCGCGCCTTTTTTTATGCCCGAGCCCCGCGAAGGTTACAGCCGGTAAATCGCTTCGAACTTCTCGGTCAGATAGGCCAGAAGCGGCGCTTCGCTGGGCGTAAAGCCACAGGCATAGGTGATGGTCTCACGCGGCGGGCGCAGGCCGCCGAACTGCCGGACATGGCTGTCGAGCCAGCCCTTCGCCGCGCTCGCATCGCCTTGCGCAAGCCCCGCATCAATACCCGGCGTGGCCGCGCGCATCGCCTGATTGAGACAACCCGCATAGACATTGCCAAGCGCATAGGTCGGAAAATAGCCAAACAGGCCCAGCGACCAGTGCACGTCTTGCAAGAAGCCTTGGCTGGGCTTGCTGACTTTCACGCCGAAATCCTGCTCAAAGCGTGTGTTCCACGCCTCTTCCAGATCTGCCACTTCCAGCTTGCCCGAGATCAGATCCCGCTCCAGATCGAAGCGCAGCATGATGTGGAGATTGTAGTTCAGCTCGTCGCTCTCGGTGCGGATGAAACCCATCTCGACCCGGTTCACCAAGGCGTGGAAGGCAACCTCATCAATGCCAAGATCGCCATAGGCGTCGGTCATGCGACCATGTAGCCAGCCGGTGAAAGGGGCCGAGCGGCCAAGCTGGTTCTCGCAGATCCGGCTTTGGCTTTCATGCACGCCCATCGAGACGCCACGCCCCAGCGGGGTGAAGCGGTAGGCCGGATCAATCGCCTGCTCGTAGGTCGCGTGGCCGACCTCGTGGATCGTGGAATAGATATTGCCGAAGGGCTCGCTCTCCGAAATCCGGGTCGTGATCCGGGCGTCATCTCCGCCACCCGAGGAGAACGGATGCACCGACATATCCAGCCGCCCGCGCGTCCAGTCATAGCCAAAGGCGCTCGCGCAGATCCGCGCCAGCCGCAGCTGGGCATTTTCGGGAAACACCATATCGAGCGGCTCGGGGCGCACATCCGAGCCCAGAACCCGGTCGCGCAGGGCCACCAGCGGTCCGCGCATCCGATCAAACATCGCGCCCAGCTCCTTGGCGGTAGCGCCTGCCTCATAGTCATCGAGCAGCGCGTCATAGAGGTTGCCCTCGGACACCGCCGCCGCCTCTTCGCGCTTGAGCCGCACGACCTCCTCGAGCGTGGGCAGGAAGGCGGTCGCATCCTCATTGGCGCGCGCCTCGGCCCAGATCCCCTGGCTCAGCGAGGTGAGCCGCGCAAGCTCGGTGGCCAGCCGCGCCGGGATGCGGGTGCTGCGGTTGTAGCTATGCGCGATCAGATCGAGCATCCGCCCGCCCGCCTCATCGCGCGCCTCCGCGCGCGCCAGCCAGTCCGCAATGCGCGGATCGGTGCGGCGCGCATGCAGCACGCTTTCAATCGCTGCCATCTCCTCAGAGCGCTGATCGGCCGCCCCGCGCGGCATCATCACTTCCTGATCCCAGCTCAGAAGGCCCGCGATATTTCCCAGCGCCTCGGTTTCGCGCTGATGCGCAACCAGTTCGTCAAACGCGCTCATGCTCGTCCCTCCCGAATGGACCGGACCATCGGGAAACGCGCCATGTGACGGGCGCGGATCACCAAGACCCAGGTTACAACGGCGCCCAGCTGGTGGATCGAGCCGAGCCACCAGTAATGCACCAGATCAAGTGCGGTGGTGATGCCCAGCAACAGCTGCACCACGATCATTGCCCCCATCATCGCAAAGGCCTGACGAGTCGATTGATGCGCAGAGCTGCGCGCCCGCCATGCCGAATAAAGTCCGATGAAGAACACCAGATAGGCCACCATACGGTGGTTGAACTGCACCAGCGCAGGGTTTTCAAAGAAGTTGCGCCATAGAGGCGTGAAATCGAAACTCTCAGAGGGCAGGAACTGCCCGTTCATTGAGGGCCATGTCGGGAAGGCGAGCCCGGCATCGATCCCGGCGGTCAGCGCGCCCAAGAGGATCTGCACGAAGACCAGCCCGATCATCACTGTGCCCAGATGCGTGAGGCGCTTCTCCGACAGCCTACGCGCCTGTAACAGCTGTGCCTGCGGTCGGCCAAGCTGGAAGGCGAACCACGCGATCAAACCGAGGATGATAAAGGCGAGCCCCAGATGAGTCGCCAGCCGATAAGAGGCGACCGAGGTCATCCGCCCGGTCAGGCCCGATGCGACCATCCACCAGCCAATCGCCCCTTGCAGCCCACCAAGAATGCCAAGGCTGAACAGCCGCCCCCACCAGCCCGGCGGGATCTTTTTGGTGAGCCAGAAGAAGACAAAGCCCACGAACCACACGAGACCGATCGTGCGCCCCAGTTGGCGGTGGCCCCATTCCCACCAGAAGATCCCCTTGAACTCGCTCAAGGTCATGTTCGGATTGAGATATTCGAATTGCGGGCTTTGCTTGTAATTGGCAAATTCTCGCTCAAGGTCATGTTCGGATTGAGATATTCGAATTGCGGGCTTTGCTTGTAATTGGCAAATTCCCCCTGCCAATCCGCCATGTTCATCGGCGGGATCGCCCCGGAGATCGGCTTCCATTCGGTGATCGACAGACCGCTATCGGTCAGACGCGTGGCACCGCCCACCGCGATCATCGCCACGACCAGCGCGAAGAGGATAAAGAGCCAGATCCGAATGCTGCGACGCGCCCCGCGCGGCTTGGCGTCGATCATCCCGCCCTGCGCCGCGGCGCGGGTGCTGGCGCTCGTCTCTCCGACCTCTTCGAAAATGTTGCGTTTTTGGCTCATAGCGGTCTCCGGGCGGCTGTGATTGGCGGCAAACTAGGCCGCGCCCGGCTTGGGGGCAAGAGCCTGACCGGCCCCTGCCCCCGCTGCGCGATGAGAATGCGCCTAGAGGAAGGCGTCGGGCACGGCGGCCTTCTTCTGCGCGACATAGGCGTCGAGCGCCTCGGCGGTGCTTGGATCGAGCGCGGGCGCTTGGTAATCCCCCAAGAGCTTGGCCACGCGCTTTTCGGCGAGCGCCATCGTGTCGGGCGCGCCCTGCTCGTCCCAGGTCTCGAAGGGGCGATAGTCCAACAGATTGGTGCGCCAGAAGGCCTCGAGGTAGTTGTTCTGCGTATGGGCGCAGCCAAGGTAATGCCCGCCCGGACCCACTTCGCGGATCGCCTCCATCGCCTGCGCGTTCTCATCCATCGCGATACCGGCGGCAAGCTTGTGAATATATCCAAGCTGATCGGCATCCATCACGAATTTCTCGTAGGACGAAACCAGACCCCCCTCCAGCCAGCCGCAGGAATGCAGCATGAAGTTCACGCCTGCGAGCAGGCCCGTGTTGAGCGTGTTGGCGCTTTCATAGGCCGCCTGCGCATCGGGCAGTTTCGAGCCGGTGAAGCCACCGGCCGAGCGATAGGGCAACCCCAGACGCCGGGCCAGCTGGCCTGCGCCGAGGGTGATCTGCGCGGCCTCCGGCGTGCCAAAGGTCGGCGCGCCAGAATTCATGTCGATCGAAGTCACGAAAGCGCCGAAGATCACCGGCGCGCCGGGCCGCACGAGCTGGGAATAGGCCACGCCCGCAAGCACCTCGGCCAGCACCTGCGTGAGCGTGCCCGCCACCGTGACCGGCGCCATCGCCCCGCCCACAATGAAGGGCGAGATGATGCAGGCCTGACCTGCGCGCGCATAGATCTCAAGCGCGCCCATCATCGTGCCGTCAAAGGTCAAAGGCGAGTTGATATTGATCAGCGAGGTCATCACCGTATTCTCATCAACGAACTGATCGCCAAAGAGAATTTTCGACATCTCGACGGAGTCAGCCGCGCGCGACGGCTCGGTCACAGAGCCCATATAGGGCTTGTCCGACAAAGTCATATGCGCGTGGAGCATGTCGAGATGGCGCTTGTTGACGGCCACATCTGTCGGCTCGCAAACGGTGCCGCCCGAATGATGCAGCCATTTCGACATCTGCCCCAGCTTCACGAAATTCCGGAAATCGGAGATCGTGGCATAGCGGCGGCCATTGGCGCTGTCGCGCACGAAGGGAGGGCCATAGACCGGGGCCAGCACCAGATTGCGCCCGCCGATCTCAACATTGCGCTCGGGGTTGCGCGCGACCTGCGTGAACTGGCTGGGCGCTGTGGCACAGAGCTTGCGCGCCAGCCCGCGCGGGATCCGCACACGCTCGCCATCAATCTCTGCCCCCGCCTCGCGCCACAGCTCCAGCGCCTCCGGGTTCTCGACGAAATTGACGCCGATCTCGGCCAATACCGTCTCGGCATTGGTCTCGATGATCTGGAGCGCCTCTTCGTTGAGGATCTCAAGATTGGGAATATTGCGCTCGATATAGCGCGCAAATTCGAAGCGCACGGCGGTGCGCTCGGCGCGCCGAGCCGCCCCGCCGCCACCGCGTGCACGCCGCGTCACCCGTTCGCCCAGTTCCGAATCGGCCATGATCGCCTCCGCCATTGCATTGGTCTGACCCTAGCCGCCACGCGCACATGCGCATCGCCCGCTTGCGACATCAGCGGTAAAGAAGCGACCGACCGTCGGCAAAGAGATGAATCTTGTCGGGGTCAGCGGAGAGCGTGACGCTTGTGCCACGCAGCCCGTTATGAACGCCCGGCAGCTTCGCAATCACCGCCTCGCGCCCGCCTTGCGGCTCGAAATACAACAGCGTGACTTCGCCCAGCTTCTCGGTGATCGCGACCTTGCCGGTAAAGCAGCTATCCGCGGCCCCAGCCGGTTTGAAATCCTCGGGCCGCACGCCGATATTCACCTTGCGCCCCAGATCCTCATCGCGAGTGGGCACGCTGGAATGGGCCTTCACGCCATTTTCCAGCGTCACCTCGCTCAGCGCGCCGGTTGCGGTAATCTCACCGGGGATCAGGTTCATCGCCGGGCTACCGATGAACTGCGCCACAAACTCGTTCTCGGGCCGCTCATACAGATCGAGCGGCGTGCCGACCTGCGCGATGCCTTTATTGGCCAGCACGACAATACGCGAGGCCAGCGTCATCGCCTCGACCTGATCGTGGGTGACATAGATCATCGTGCGATCGGGCATGCTCTCCTTGAGCTGGGCGATTTCAATCCGGGTCGCGACGCGCAAAGCCGCGTCCAAGTTCGAGAGCGGCTCGTCGAAGAGAAAGACCTTGGGATCGCGCACGATCGCGCGCCCGATGGCCACCCGCTGGCGTTGCCCGCCAGAGAGCGCCTTGGGCAGACGGTCGAGATATTCGGTCAGCTGCAGCATCTTGGCGGCCTTCTCGACCGCCGCGTTGATCTCGTCCTTGCTCTGCTTGGCGATCTTGAGCGCAAACGCCATGTTGTCGCGCACCGTCATATGCGGGTAGAGCGCATAGGATTGGAACACCATCGCGATCCCGCGGTTCGCGGGCGGCACGTCATTCACGCGCACCCCGTCGATCTCAAGATCGCCCCCGGTGATCTTTTCCAGCCCTGCGATCATCCGCAAAAGCGTGGATTTGCCACAGCCCGACGGGCCGACAAAGACGATCAGCTCGCCCGCTTTAATGTCGAGATCAATGTCCTTGAGAACATTCACCTCGCCATAGGATTTCGCGATATCGCGCAGTTTCAGATCGGCCATACTTCCTCCCCTCTGCCTCTCATTCGTCGAGATGCAGGATACTTGGTTGCCACGGGCCCAGATGCAGCGTGTGGTCGGACATGGGCCGGATCGAGCCCAGCTCGCCCCCGATCGTGACCCAGTTGCCCGGCGGCACAGCGGCATTCACCGGCTGGTCGGACAGGTTGAAATAGCACAGGATCGTCTCATCGGCGTCCTTGCGTGTGAACACCAGCAGGCTGCCCGACTGGTACATATCCGTCATCTCGCCGCCGCGCAGCACCTTGTGATTGCGCCGGAACGCAATGGCGCGGCGATAGTGATGAAGCAGCGATGCGGGATCGTGCTCGGCCTGATCGGCGGCGAGGTTGTGATGTTGCGAGGGCACCGGCAACCACGGGCGCGCCCCGGAAAAGCCCGCATAGGCCGCGTCGCGCTCCCAGACCATCGGTGTGCGGCACCCATCGCGGCCCTTGAATTCCGGCCAGAACTCCTTGCCGTAAGGGTCTTGCAGGTCCTCAAAGCTCAGCTCGGCCTCGGGCAGCCCCAGCTCCTCGCCCTGATAGAGGCAGATCGAGCCCCGGATGCACATCATCAGCGTCGTATAAAGACGCGCGGCCGCCGGGGTCAGCCCCCAGCGGCTGATATGGCGCTCCACGTCATGGTTCGAATAGGCCCAGCAGATCCAGCCCTCGGTCACGGCGCTCGCGACCTTGGTGAAGACCTCATGGATGAAGGCGGCACTCAGCGGCTCATGGCCCGAGAGCAGCTCAAACGCGTAAGACATCTGGATCTTATCGACACCGGAAGTGTACTCGCCCAAGATCTCAAGCCCGCGCTGGCTGTCGCCCACCTCGCCCACAGCGGCTGCGTTGTAATTGTTCATCAAGGTGCGCAGGCGGCGCAGGAACCGCAGGTTCTCGGGGTTATTCTTGTCGTAGATGTGGTTTTGGTGATTGTAGGGGTTCACCTTGGGCGCGGTCTGGTCGTTGCGCTCTTCGGGCGGCAACGGAGGATTGTCGCGCAACTGCTCGTCATGCATGTAGAAATTGACGGTATCGAGGCGGAAGCCATCGACGCCGCGCTCCAGCCAGAACTGCGCCACGTTGAGCAATTCCTGCGTCACTTCCGGGTTGTGGAAGTTCAGATCGGGCTGCGAGACGAGGAAATTATGCATGTAATACTGCTCGCGCCGGGCATCCCAGTGCCAGCCCGACCCGCCAAAGATCGACAGCCAGTTATTGGGCGGCGTGCCATCGGGCTTGGGATCGGCCCAGACATACCAATCGGCCTTGGGATTGTCGCGGCTCGTGCGGCTCTCACGGAACCACGGATGCTGATCTGACGTGTGGCTCAGAACGAGGTCGATCATCACCTTGAGCCCCAGCGCATGGGCCGTGGCAATCACCTGATCGAAATCTGCGAGATTGCCGAACATCGGATCGACATCGCAGTAATCGCTCACATCATAGCCGAAATCCTTCATCGGCGAGGTGAAGAAGGGCGAGATCCAGACCGCATCCGCGCCAAGGCTTGCGACATGCGGCAGGCGTCGCACGATGCCCAGAAGATCGCCCACCCCATCGCCATTGCTGTCTTGGAAGCTGCGCGGATAGATCTGGTAGATCACCGCACCGCGCCACCAGTCTTCCTGTTTCGTCAAAGTCTTCATCATCCGCCTTTCACCGAGCCTGCCAGCAGGCCCCGAACGAGATATCGTTGCATCGAGAAGAACACCAAGAGCGGCACGGCAATCGACACGAAGGCGGCGGCGGCCAGAATGCCCCAATCCCCCCCGCGTGAGCCCAGCAGGTCATCGGCGATCTTCACGGTCATCACCTTGGAGCCGTCATTGGCAGGCAAGAACACCTTGGCCACCAAAAGATCGTTCCACACCCAGAGAAACTGGAAGATTGCAAAAGAAGCGAGCGCCGGGAATGACAAAGGCAGCACGATCTTCATGAAAATCTGGAAATCGGTGGCCCCATCGACCTTCGCGCTTTCGATGATGTCGCGCGGCAGGCCGACCATGTAATTGCGCAAAAGGTAAATCGCGAGCGGCAGGCCAAAGCCGGTATGCGCGAGCCAGATCCCAAGGAAGCTCTGCCCGATCCCGATCTCCAGATGCAGCCGCAATAGCGGCACCAGCGCCAGTTGCAACGGCACGACCAGCAGCCCCACCACAGCGGCGATCAGCAAGCCCCGCCCCGGGAATTGCATCCATGCCAGCGCATAGGCCGCGAATGCCGCAACAAGGATCGGAATGATCGTGGCCGGGATCGTCACGGTGAGCGTGTTGAGAAAAGCCTGTCCCATCCCGTCCGAGAACAGCACCTCGCGGTAATTGGCCAGCGTGAAGGCAGGCGGCAGCTCGGCCTCGAAATAGACCCGGGGGCCAGAGCCGTCGAAGCTTGTCGGGCTGGATGCAGTATAAGTGCCGTCGGAATTGATCGTCAGTGTCCCGCCGTCGCCCAGATCGGCGCTTGTACCAGCCTTATAGGCGCCCGGCTTGATCCCCGAGGTGCCAAAAGCCTTGATCTTGGTGCCCGGTTTGAGATCGGCTGCGTTCTGACCATTGGTCAGCAGATCGCCGCTCAGGACATAGAGCCCGTTGCTCTGGGTCTCACCATCCGCGCTGACGCGGTCGCGAAAGGCCTTTTCCACCGGGAAGGCCGCGTCCCACCAGCCCGACTGGCTGATCTGATCGGTGGTGCGGAAAGACGAGACCAAGAGCCCCACCGTCGGCACCAGCCACGCCACAACAAGCAGCACGACCGAGATATTGACCGCCCATGTCAGGCGCGATTTCTGTCCAGCAATGGCCGACATCAGCGCACCTCCTTGCGAGCCTGAATGATATTCCAGATCATCACCGGCAACACGATGATCATGATGACAAAGGCCACAGCCGTCGCGCGCCCGTCATCGCGGAACATGTATTGCATCATGTAGCTGGGCAGGATCTGGGTACCGAAATTGCCCCCTGTCGTGGCATAGACGATATCGAACACTTTGAGCACGAGAATGGTGATTGTCGTCCAGACCACCACAATGGTGGACATGATCTGCGGCACCTTGATCTTGAAAAAGAGCTGCCACGGATTGGCGCCATCAAGCACCGCCGCCTCCACCGTCTCTTCGGGGATGCCGCGCAGCGCGCCCGACAGGATCACCATCGCAAAGCCGGTCTGGATCCAGATCAGGATCACCATCAGGAAGAAGTTGTTCCAAAACGGGATTTGCAGCGGATCAACCGGGTTGAGGCTGAAATAGGCGCGCACTGCATTGATCAACCCGATCGTGGGGTTGTTGGCATAGACGAATTTCCAGATCAGCGAGGCGCCCACAAAGCTGATCGCCATCGGCATGAAGATCAGCGATTTCGCGAGGTTACCCCATTTGAGGCGGTCGGTCAGCTGCGCGGCCAGCAGCCCGAAGAACGTGGCCAGCGCGGGCACGACGAGCACCCAAAGGAAGTTGTTGAACACCGCCTGACGGAATTGCGGATCGGCCGCCAGCCGTTCGTAATTGCCCAGACCGATGAAGTCGTCGCCCGAGCGGTTGAACAACGAGCGCCAGAACGAGCCGACCACCGGATAGGCCAGATAGAGGCCGAGCGCGAAGATCGCGGGAAACAGGAACAGCCACGGGCGCACCATATTGGCGCGGTTGATATTGCGCCCCGGATTGCTGCCCTTGGGCGGAAAGATCACTTTATCGAGGATCAGGTTCGAGGCGTAGAAATAGGTAATACATCCGCCCACGCCGAGGACGATCGTAAACAAACCTTGCAAGATCGGTGACATCAGGCCCCTCCCCTAGGCGTCGCGGAAAAACGCCCCCGAAGCATGCTCCGGAGGCGTCTGCTGTCTTACTTCTCGATGCTGTCCCAGCGCTTTTGCACCGCATCTGCGGCTTGCTGCGCGGTCTCGTCACCGGTCGTGTAGGCAACCATGGCTTTCCAGAACGCATCGGTCCCAATCTCGCCGGGCATCTGGTCAGAGCCGTCGAAGCGGAACGTCGTCGCATCCAGCAAGATCTTGTTCATGTGGCGCTGCGTGTCATTGGCAAAGGCCGCTGGGTTGGCGTTTTTATTGGGCGTCAGGAAGCCCGACTGCGCCATCCACACCTCAGACGCGATCGGCGTCTCGAGGAACTTGATGAAGGTCTCAGCCGCTTTGCTGTCCTTGGTGATGCCGAACATCGTGCCCGCACCCAGCACCGGCTTGCCAAGATCCTTGCTGGCATAAGCCGGGAAGTAGAAGAAGTTCACATCCGTACCCACCTTGGTCCCCTCGGGGAAGAAGGTCGGGATGAAGCTCGCCTGCTTATGCATGTAGCATTTGGGCGGGAAGTCGAAGAGACCCTTGGGGCTGTCACGGAAATCGGTCGTAGCCACAGCCTGCGGCCCGCCCTCGACGAATTTCGGATTGGTGGCAAACCAACCGTAATCCTTGATCGCCGCGACCACTTTGGGATCGTTGAACTTCAGCTTGTTGGTGACCCAGTCGTCATAATCCTGCGGCGATTGGGTGCGCAGCATAAAGTCTTCGACCCAGTCGGTCGCAGGCCAGCCGGTCGCAGCCCCTGATCCCAGCCCGATGCACCACGGCGTGCCGCCATCCTTGACGATCTGCTCGGTGAGCGCCTTGAGCTCTTCCATGGTCTGGGGCACTTTATAGCCCGCTTCCTTGAAGTTTTCAGGCACATACCAGACCAGCGATTTCAGGTCGGCCTTGAACGGGAACGTATAGGTGTGATCCTTGCCGTCCTTACCCTTGTAGGTCGACAGGTCTTCCCAGCTCTGGCCCGCGGAGTAGTTATCCTTGATCCAGGCGCCGGTCCCTTCGGGCATCGGCGTCAAATAGCCCTGACGCGCCATATCGGCGGCAAGACCGGGCTGCGGAAAGACCGCGATATTGGGCGGCGTGCCGCCTTTCGCGGCGATCACGATGTCATTTTCAAAGCTCTCGGAGCCCGAATAATTCACCTTCGCGCCAGTCGCCTTTTCAAAATAGGCCAGCACGCTTTCGAACAGTTTCTTGTCGTCGCCCGTCCACGGGCCCGTGATCGTGAGCGTCTGGCCGCTCAGATCGTTATCCTTGGCGAATTGGTCATAGCTGCTCCAGTCGAAGCGATTGCTCTCCTCGCCCGGCTTGAACTTGAGATCCTGCGCCGAGGCCATACCCGCTGAAACTGCGAGCGCCGCGATGCCGAGCATCAAATATTTGGTCATGAATTCCTCCCGGTGTGTCGCGCCCCGTTCTTCAGGCGACTCGCCGCCTCCCCAAAGCGCTTTGGACAAGTCAGAACTGTCAGATCGATCCAAGCTTGTCAATCAGCGCGACGGAACGATGCCTCAACTTTACTTTATTTGCTGCGACTTACAAGCGCGTCGCTGCCGCATCGCAGCATTTGAATTGCCGCGAGCGCAGCATTGACGGGTTGAGCGGCGCAACATAACCTCCTCAAAATCCAAAGCGGTTTGAAACAATGAATCTCAAGACACTGGCACAAGAACTGGGGTTGTCCCCCACCACGGTCAGCCGTGCGCTCAATGGCTATCCGGAAGTGTCGGAGGCGACGCGGCAACGCGTTCTCTCAGCCGCCGCCGCAGCCAACTACCAACCCAACACGCAGGCCAAGCGCCTGGCCACCGGACGGGCCATGGCGATCGGTCATATTATCCCGATTTCCGACCGCCACGAAATTGTGAACCCGGTTTTTGCCGATTTCATCGCAGGCGCCGGCGAGATCTATGCGAATGCGGGATATGACATGGTGATCACCATCGTGCCCGATAACCTTGAGGCCCGCGCCTATGGAGAGCTGTCCTCGAAGGGCAATGTCGACGGGGTTTTGGTCCATGCGCCAAGGCTCAACGATCATCGGATCGCGCTGCTGGATGATCTGTCGCTTCCTTACGTGATGCACGGGCGGGTCAACGGCACGCGCAAGCCCTATAGCTGGGTCGATGTGAACAACACCCGCGCGTTTGAGCGCGCGACAAACTTCCTGCTCGATCTCGGGCATCGCCGGATCGCGCTGATCAACGGCATCAGCGATATGGATTTCGCCCGCAGGCGCAAACTTGGCTATGAGCGCGCTTTGTCGGCACGCGGCATCACGCCCGACCCGGCGCTGCTGACCGAAGGCGAGATGACCGAGGCGCAGGGCCATGACAGTGCCCGCAGCATGCTCGCCCTGCCCGATCCGCCGACCGCCTTTCTGACCGCCTCGCTGCTCTCGGCCATGGGGGTGCGGCGCGGCATTGAAGAGAACGGGCTCACGATGGGCCGCGATGTCTCGATCGTGACCCATGATGACGAGCTGGGCTATTTGCGCAACGGCACTGCGCAAGAGCCGATTTTTACCGCCACACGCTCTTCGGTGCGCGAGGCCGGGCGGCGTTGCGCCCAGATGCTGATCTCCCATATCGAAAGAGGCGACACACAGCCCCGGTCGGATCTGATGGAGGCCGTGCTCGTGCTCGGCCAATCCACAGGCCCCGCCCCGAAACGCTAAGAAAAAGGTTCAATATGCTACCGAAACGTTCTGAATTCCCTGAAGATTTCCTCTTCGGGGTCGCAACGTCCTCGTACCAGATCGAGGGCCATGCCAAGGGCGGCGCCGGGCCGACCCATTGGGACAGCTTTGCCGCAACGCCGGGCAATGTGGTGCGCGCCGAGAATGGCGATCTGGCCTGCGATCACTACACCCGATGGGCCGAGGATCTCGATCTGATCGCAAATGCGGGTTTCGATATCTACCGCTTCTCGACCTCATGGGCGCGGGTGATGCCCGAGGGGCGTGGCGCGGTGAATGCGGAGGGGCTCGATTTCTATGACCGGCTGGTCGATGGCATGCTCGAGCGGGGGATCAAGCCTGCGCTCACGCTCTATCACTGGGAGCTACCCGCCGCATTGGCCGATCTGGGCGGCTGGCGCAACCGCGACATTGCCGGGTGGTTTGGCGATTTCACCCAAGTGATTGCCGATCGTCTGGGCGATCGGATCTGGTCGGCCGCCCCCATCAACGAGCCGTGGTGCGTGGGCTGGCTCAGCCATTTTCTTGGCCATCACGCGCCCGGTCTGCGCGACATTCGCGCCACCGCCCATGCAATGCATCACGTGCTTCTGGCCCATGGCACGGCAACGCAGGTGATGCGCGCCTCGGGGATGACCAATCTGGGCGCGGTGTGCAATTTCGAATATCCCCTGCCCGCCGATGACAGCCCGGAGACGGCCGCCGCGACCCGGCTGTATGACGCCTATTACAACCGCTTCTTCGCCGAGGGTCTGTTCCTTGGGCGCTATCCCGACGAGGTGATGGAGGGGTTCGCGCCGCATATGCCCAAGGGTTGGCAGGACGATTTTTCCACGATTCAGGCCCCGCTCGACTGGTTCGGGCTCAATTACTACACCTGCAAGCGGATCGCGCCCGATGGCTCGGCCTGGCCCTCGCATACCGAGGTGGCAGGCCCGCTGCCCAAGACCGAGATGGGCTGGGAGATCTATCCCGAGGGGCTGTCCTCCTTCCTGACCCGGATCGCGCGGGACTATACCGGCGATCTGCCGCTCTTTGTGACCGAAAACGGCATGGCATCGGCCGATACGGTGATTGGCGGCAAGGTCACGGATGCCGCCCGCATCGCCTATTACAGCGCGCATCTGGCAGAGGTGCAAAAAGTGATCGCCGAGGGCGTGCCGGTGAAAGGCTATATCGGCTGGTCACTTCTCGACAATTACGAATGGGCGCTTGGCTATGAGAAGCGCTTCGGCCTTGTCCATGTCGACTTCGACACCTTGCAGCGCACCCCAAAAGCATCCTATCTCGAGTGGAAAGATGCATTGGGGGATCGTGGATGAGCGTTGTGGATCGCTACACCTTGCTGGCCGATATCGGTGGCACCAACACCCGCGTGGCACTGGCGCAGGGTCGCCAGATGCTGCCCGGCACCATCCGGCGCTATGCCAATAAAGGGCGCGATTCGCTCGAAGAGATCCTCTCCGACTACATTGCCGAGGAAAGCGTGCGCGATCTCGCGGGGGCCTGTGTGGCCGCAGCAGGTCCAGTGCGCGACGAGATCGCCACAATGACCAACCTCTCCTGGGTCATCGAGGCGCGCAACCTCAAGAGCGTGACCGGGGCCGAGCAGGTCTTCGTACTCAACGATCTGCAGGCGCAGGGCCATGCGCTGGGACATCTGGCCGCCGACGCGGTGCGCGAGATCCTGCCCGGCCAGCCCGCGCGCGCCGATGCCGCGCGGCTGGTGGTGGGCGTGGGCACCGGCTTTAACGCAGCCCCCGTCCACGAGGCTCCCGGCGGGCGGCTGGTCCCGCCCTCGGAGGCCGGTCACATCACGCTGCCCTGCCAGACTGAAGAGGAATTTTCGCTCAAGCGCTATCTTGAGGCCAAGCACGAATTTGCCTCTGTGGAGCATGTCGTCTCGGGGCGCGGGTTGGAGCGGCTTTATGCCTATCTCGCAGGCCATGAAGACGCGACCGTCACCGGCCAGCAGATCCTTGAAGAGATCAAGCGCAACGATCCCACCGCCCGCGCGGCAGGCGAGATGTTCGTGCGCTTCATGGGCCGGGTGCTGGGCGATCTGGCGCTGACCCACCTGCCCTTCGGCGGCATCTACCTGATCGGGGGCGCGGCGCGCGGCGTGGTGCCGTGGCTGTCGGAATTCGGCTTTGCCCCGGCGATGCACGCCAAGGGCCGGTTCTCTGACTTCCTCAAGGCCTTTCCGGTCTCGGTGATCGAGGATGACTACGCCGCGCTGCACGGATGTGCGGCATTCTGTGCCGCGCGGGTCGCTGTGGAATAAAGCGACACGCGTCAAGCCTATCTTAACTGCTGAGCGCTATCCCTCTTTCATGATCTGATGAAAGGGGATGCCCGTGTACCACGACTCCGCAGACATTCCAGGGGCCCGCCCATGAGCGCGCTGCCCCTGCCGGCCAAGATCGACCTATCCACGGTCGGCCAACTGGCTGATGACATCCGCGCCCGCAGCGGCGCCGATCTTGTTCTCGATGCCGGAGAGGTCTCCGTGCTCGGCGGCCTCGGCCTGCAAATTCTGGCCGCAGCGGCGCAAAGCTGGCGCAGCTCGGGCCACAGCCTCACTATCCATCCCCGGTCCGACGCGTTCGACACTGCCCTGGTGCATCTGGGGACAACGCTCGAGACTCTGCAAACCTCGGAGGCCGCATGAGCCTGAAAGTTCTCGCGGTCGATGACAGCCGCACGATTCGTGACATGCTCAAACTCGCGCTCGGCAGTGCCGGCATCGAGCTGCATCTGGCCGAAGACGGTATGCATGGGCTCGAGGTGCTCGACGGGCTGGAGCCTGACGCGATCATTTCAGATATCAACATGCCGCGGCTCGACGGGTTCGGCTTTATCGAGGCTGTGCGCGGTCAGGACAAGCACCGCGCGACCCCGATCCTCGTGCTCACGACCGAATCCGCCCCCGAACTGAAGGCGCGCGCCCGCGCCGCCGGGGCCACCGGCTGGATCGTCAAACCCTTCGATCCGGGCAAGCTGGTCAAAGCACTCAACATGGTTGCCGGCTGAGGAGAACGCGATGTCCGACCCAATGGCAGAAATCAAGGCGTCCTTCTTCATCGAATGCGATGAGCTGCTCGAAAGCCTGCAAGACGCGCTCAGCGATATGGATGAGGGCGCCCATGACAGCGAGACGATCAATGTCGTCTTCCGGGCCGTGCATTCCATCAAGGGCGGCGCGGGGGCGTTCGGCCTCGATGCGCTCGTGGCCTTCGCCCATCGCTATGAGACCGTGATGGATGAGGTGCGCTCAGGCCGCCTCGAAATTACCCCCGAGGCCATCAAACATTTCTTCCAGACTGCCGATCTTCTAGCCGATCAGGTCAGTGCCGCGCGGGACGGTGCCCCCGAACCCGAAGGCTCGGAGGCCTGCCTGCGCGAGCTGGAAAGCCTGATGGGCGATAATGCCCCCGTGCCCGGTGCGGAGGAAGATGAGATCGACGACTTCCAGCCGATGGGGCTGAGCCTTGATCTGGACTTCTCCGACGAGGCATTCGGCGATCTCGGGTCGCCCGATACAACCGGTGCCGAATGGGTGCTCACCTTCACGCCGCAAACCGCGCTTTACGCCTCCGGCAACGATCCGGTCCATCTGTTGCGCACCGTGCACGGGCTTGATGCAAGCGTCGAGATCACCTGTGATATGTCACGGCTCCCCGATCTTGCGGCGCTTGATCCGCGAGAATCCTATCTTTCGTGGCAGGCAACGCTGTCCGGCGATCTCGAAGAGGCCGATCTGCGCGAGGTCTTCGATTTCGTTGAGGATGTAGCCGAGATCACGATTGCCACGCCAGAAGATGCCACCGCACCCGAAACTGAGACCGAGCCCGCCGAAACCGCCATGCCAGACCCCATCGCGCCTCCTGAGGCACCTGCGCAGAACGTCGCTGAGCCTCCGCCGGCCCCGACCCCGCAACCGCAAGCTGAGACCCGTCCGGACGCCGAGCCTGCGAAAGCCGCACCAACGGCGGAGCCCGGCGCGACCGTGCGCGTCGACCTTGAACGGATCGACCGACTGGTGAACCTCGTGGGCGAGCTGGTCATCAATCAGGCGATGCTCGCACAATCCGTAGCCGAGGCAGGTCTGCCGCCCAATTCGCCCGTGATGACAGGTCTCGAAGCCTTCATGATGCTCACCCGCGACATCCAGGATAGCGTGATGATGATCCGCGCACAGCCCGTCAAACCGCTCTTCCAGCGGATGGCACGGATCGTGCGCGAGGCCTCCGCCGCCATCGAAAAAGAGGTACGCCTGCGTACCGAGGGCGAGACGACTGAGGTCGACAAAACGGTGATCGAACGGCTCGCCGATCCGCTCACACATATGATCCGCAACGCGGTCGATCACGGCTTGGAGGCACCGCATATCCGCGAAGCCGCCGGCAAGTCGCGCGAAGGGGTGATTACCCTTTCCGCGCAGCACCGCTCGGGCCGTGTGGTCATCGAAGTCTCCGATGACGGCGCGGGTATCAATCGCGAAAAGGTTCTGGCCAAGGCGATCTCCAAGGGGCTCGTCGCCCCCGAGGCGCAATTGTCCGAGAGCGAGATCGACAACCTCCTGTTCCTGCCCGGTTTCTCGACTGCAGATCAGATCTCTGCCCTCTCAGGCCGAGGCGTGGGCATGGATGTCGTGCGCAGCGCAATCCAAGCCCTCGGGGGGCGGATTTCGATCACGTCGGTCGCGGGAGAAGGCACGCGTTTCTCGATCTCGCTGCCACTCACACTGGCCGTGCTCGACGGGATGGTGATTTCTGTGGCCGATGAGACATTGGTGGTGCCTCTGTCGTCAATCATCGAGACCGCGACGCTGATGGGGGACGACATTCGCACGCTCGGGCCAGAGACCAACGTGATCCATGTGCGCGGCGACTTTGTTCCACTTTACGATCTGGGGGCCGAGCTTGGCTACCGCGCCCCCAAAGCCAATTACGAGGGCGGGATCGTTTTGCTCACAGCTCAGGAAAATGGCGAAAGATCCGCGCTCGTGGTCGACGCCATCATGGAGCAGCGGCAGGTGGTCATCAAAGGCTTGCAACAATCCTATGGCCACATCCCCGGCGTCGCCGCCGCGACAATTCTGGGCGATGGCCAAATCGCGCTGATCCTCGATCCCGCCGACCTCGTTCACAATGCCTCTGGCCGCACCCGTGGCCGCGATATCGCTCTTGCAGGGTAAAATCATGACAGAAGATAGCAAAAAGCAGAACAATTCGTCGGAACTCGAACTCCTCTCGTTCCGCTTGGGCGAGGAAGAGTACAGCGTCGATATCATGTCCGTGCGCGAGATCCGCGGCTGGACGCGCGCAACCCCGCTGCCTCATGCGCCAGCCTATGTGCGCGGCGTAATCAACCTGCGGGGCACGGTCCTCCCCGTGGTTGATCTGTCGGTGAGACTGGGCATGGCGCCGGTCAAAGGCGATGCGCGCAACGTGATCATCGTGGTTCAGCTGGGCAGCCAAAGCGCGGGGCTTCTTGTCGATGCGGTCTCCGACATTCTCAACCTGCCCCGCTCCGAGCTGCAACCGCCGCCCGATCTCGCCGCCGATGCGACCCAAAGCTATATCTCAGAGCTCACCATCGTCGAGGGTCGGATGATCCGGGTGCTGGATCTCGCCTCTGTGCTGCCAGAAAACGCAATCGAGGCAGCATGACCGCGCGCCCCGCTTCCGCACCTGCCATCGACCCAGCCGCGCTCAGCGCGGCAGAGCTTGGCGCGATCACTCAAATCCTGCAGGACGCCGCAGGAATCGTCATCGCACCGGGCAAGGCATCAATGGTCCAATCGCGGCTTGCCAAACGGTTGCGCGCCCTGCATCTGCCTGATTACGCAAGCTACATTTCACTCGTGCGCTCCCCGGAAGGACAGGCGGAGCGCCGAGAAATGATCTCGGCGCTGACCACGAATGTGACCCATTTTTTCCGGGAGAAACACCACTTCGACACACTTCGCACAGAGGTGCTGCCGCCGCTGATCGAGCGAGCGCGCGCGGGCGGACGCGTGCGCATCTGGTCTGCCGGTAGCTCCAATGGGCAAGAGGTCTACACCATCGCGATGGTTCTGGCCGAACTGGTCCCCGATTTCGACACGCTCGATATCAGGCTGCTCGCCTCCGATATCGATCCAAGAATGATCGAACGCGGGCGCGCAGGATGCTACCCAGAAGCGGTTGTCGAGCCGATCCCCGAAGCGTTGAAAAAGAAATACTTCGTGGCCAAAAATGGATCTTACGAGATCTCAGCCGGGCTACGCAAACTCGTCTCGTTCCGTGAGCTGAATCTGCATGACCCCTGGCCGATGAGGGGGCGTTTCGACGTCATCTTCTGCCGCAATGTCGTAATTTACTTCGCGCCCGAGGCACAAGCCCTGCTCTGGCAGCGTTTCGAAGCCCAGCTTGCGCCCGGAGGCTGGATGTTTGTCGGCCATTCCGAGCGCATCGCAACGGGCAACAACAGCCAACTGCTCTCTGCGGGCGTGACCACATATAGATTGCCCGATCCGAGCCCTAAAACCGGAGACCCGACATGGCCTTGAGAGATCAGATCAAGATGATGGTTGTCGACGATATGTCGACGAGCCGCGGCCTCATCACGCAGGCGCTCGACGCGATGGGCGTGCGTCAGGTCGGCACGGCCTCCGACGGCCCAGGCGCGCTGGAAATGCTGCAGAAATCCCCGGCACATCTGGTGATTTCCGACTACAACATGCCGAATATGGACGGGTTGCAGTTTCTGCACGCCCTTCGCAGCAATCCAAAGACGAAATCGGTCGGGTTTATTCTAATCACCGGGCGCGCCGATCGTGAAATCATTGAGGCAGGTCGCAAACTCGGGATGAACAACTTCCTGAAAAAGCCGTTCCAGCCGCAAGATCTCAAAGCTTGCATCGAAACTGTCGTGGGGCGCCTATGATGAAGCACGTATTGGCCTCTCCCTCGATCGAACGCCGGCACCTCGCGCTCGACGCTTTGGCTGGGCGCGTCGGCGAAGAGCTCGAGACGCTCGCACGCGTCTCGACCGAAATTCAGCGCGCCATCTCGATATGTAAATTCGCCGATGCAACGGATCCCAATGCGATCCGTGGGCTGCAGGGCATCGATCGCGTCACCCAGGCGCTTGAAGATCTGGGGCGCCTGATGGCCGCAGTCTCAAGCGAGATGCCAAGAGGCATCCAGTTGCGGGCGCTCCCAATTCTGTCGCATCTGCGATTGCACGAATTGGTCGCAAATCTCGATCCGGAGCAGGAAAAAGTCCTACTTCGCCATGAAGATGATGGCGAGGTGATGTGGCTTTGAGCTGAACCTGACCGCGACAAAAACGCAGCGCCGCGCTCTTTCGAGTGCGGCGCTGTTGCCTATCCAGCCCGACGAACACCTCGGGCTGATGTCATCCTCCAACACATCTCGTATCGAGCGGCCACATGTCAGAAGTCTTCTAGTGTCATTGAAGAAGCTTCTGATGGACCAGCGGTATCAGGCGCGTAGCCAGTAGATGGCGGTTGCGGCAAGAACAATGGCGGAAAATAAGGCCGTGGCCCGAAGCAGCGGAACCAGGTCGCCAGAGCGCAGATAGACCGATACGGGGCCATCTCGCGCGATGTGCTATCGCGCAAGATGTCTCAATCCCCTTAGAACAGCTCCACATCGCTGGCCACTTCCGGTGGCGGCGCAAGAACTTCGAAGATCTGCGCCTCTCCAAGAAGTTTTTGGCGCGCCCGGCCGCTATCGGGCCAGAACTCGATCCGGCGCGCCTGTGTGCCGCCCAGGCTTTGACCGGTGCATTCAATGCCCTCACAGCGCAGAAACTCGAGCACGAATACGCCGTTTTTCTGCCCTACATCCGATAGACCCGCAACCATACGCGCGCCGCCGAAGACTTTCGCCTTCAATCTATCGCGTCGGGCGCCGAGCTTTATCATGTCGTTGATCAACAGCTCCATCGCGTTCACACCAAAACTTGCAGCCTGAACCGATGCCGTACTGCTCTCGGGTAAGAGAAAGTGGTTCATACCCCCAACCATTGCCTTAGGATCATAGAGGCAGGTCGCAACGCAGGACCCCAGAATCGTCGTGATCGAGCGCCCCCCTTTCCCGGCAGATGCGTATTCGCCTTGCGATATATGTTGAGGACGCGATACGGCACTCATGTTCTCACCCCTCGGCTTATTTTTCCAACCGGACGTGCCGGGACCGCGCACAGCGCCAGGACCTCGCCCGCAATCTCCCCCAAAGCGACCGCGCGCTCTGCCCCACCATTCTCAAGGGCCGCGCGGGGCATTCCGAAGACGACGGAACTTGCTTCGTTTTGCGCAAGACATCGCGCGCCGGCCCGTCGAAGGCGAAGCATTCCATCGGCGCCATCGCGTCCCATACCTGTCAACAGGACCGAGACGATCTCGGACCCGAAACTAACGGCTGATTCAAAGAGAATGTCCACGGAGGGGCGATGCCCGCTGCGCTTCGCACCGGACACCAGATGGCAGCGATACTCGGCCCCCTTCCGGATGATTCCGAGGTGATGGTCGCCGCCGGGCGCAAGATACACATGGCCAGCCATGAGCGGCGCCCCTTCACGGGCAAGGGAAAGTTCAGGTACGATCTGGCGGTTCAAGCGCGTGGCGAAGCTGGACAGGAAGGCCTCGGGCATATGCTGCGTGATCAAGGTTGGTGGACATGTCTCGGAGAATTCCGACAAAACGGTTTCAAGCGCATCCACGCCCCCGGTCGACGACCCGATCAAGACCATTTTGCCATTCCAGTCGAACCCGGCGCTCGGTGCACGGCGCTCTCGCGGCCCGGCCTTGCGCAGCCGTGCCGAGGAGGCAGCCACAAGGAGATCCGGCAAATGCCAAAACGCCTCGGCCATCATGTTCACGCGCGGCTTGCCGATGCACTCGACCGCACCGAGCGACAGCGCCTCGAGCGCGGCGGCCGACCCTTTATGTGTCTCGGAGGAGACCATGACGACAGGCATCGGGCGCAAGCGCATCAGTTTCTCGAGGAATTCCAAACCGTTCATCCGAGGCATCTCGACATCAAGCGTGAGAACGTCAGGATTGAGCTGTTTAATTTTCTCGCGCGCCTGGTAGGGGTCAGACGCCTCACCCACGACTTTTAGCCGCGGATCATCCGCGATGGCTGCACGGATAAGCTGACGTATTGTCGCTGAGTCATCAACAATCAGAACTTTATGCATGCAACACGCGGCCTCTTTCTGGTTTGGTTAAGCATCATGGTCGGCTTCGATCAAAAATCTTCCCAATCCTCACTGCTTGGCGCGATTTCCAAGGCGACGTTGCCCACGACCTTGGGCGGGGCTGGCTGCGCTTTGAGGCTGGGCGGCACTGCCCGAGCCGGTTTGGCTCCGGGAATGTGGAATTGCCCCATCGCCTTGCGCAACTCACTGGCGCCCCGGGTCAGTCCAAGGCTCGCAGCGGTCGTTTGCTCGAACATCGCGGCGTTTTTCTGGGTCGCCTGATCGAGCTGGTTCATCGCTGTGTTGATCTCAACAAGACCGGTGGCCTGCTCGCGCGCATTTTGCGAGATCTGCGAGACCCGTTCGGCGACATCGAGGACGGAAGACAAAATCCCCTCAAGCGCACGTCCGGTTTCTCCGACGAGCCCGACGCCACTCGCCACATGTTCCGAGGACGCGCTGATCAGCGTATCGATTTCGCGCGCGGCCTCTGATGACCGTTGGGCCAATGCGCGCACCTCGGAGGCGACGACTGCAAAACCACGCCCCGCCTCTCCAGCCCGCGCAGCCTCAACACCCGCATTCAGGGCCAGAAGATTGGTCTGGAAAGCAATCTCGTCAATCACGCCGATAATCTTGGAGATCTGCTGAGAGCTGGTCTCGATCGCGCTCATCGCATCGACCGCTTGTTTGACCACGACACCGGAATCCTCGGCACTGCGCCGGGCTTCGGCAACCACCTGATCGGCCTCCGCCACACCTTGCGCCGAGGCGCTGACCGACCGGCTCAACTCGTCAAGCGCGGCTGCGGTCTGCTCGAGCGTAGCGGCTTGTTGTTCGGTCCGGCGCGACAGATCTTCGGAGGCGCGTGAGATCTCGCCTGCCTCGCCATCGATATTGGAGGCATTCTCGTTGACCACCTGCATTGCGCGCCCGAGTGTCTCGATGGCCGCGTTGAAATCGGCACGCAGTGGTTCGTATTGCGGCTCGAATTCCTGCGTGATCCCCTGCTCCAGATGGCCTTGTGACAGGGCCCGAAGGCCGAGACGAAGCGCATCAACCACGGTCTGTTGCGCGGCCACGATCTGGGCATGGCTCGCTTGGGCAGCCTCAAGCGCCGCATTGGCCTGCGTCACATCGGTGCCGATCAAAACGATCTTCATAATCCGGCCCGCCTGATCCGCGACCGGATTGATCGAGCCATCGATCAGATAGCTGCCCCGCTGCCCATCGGTCAGCCGGAAACGCCCCTGCAACGAGGACAGGCCCGCGACCCGCTTCCAGCCATCGCCATCGCCTTCAACCGTCAGATGGCGGCGCAAATCAGCGCCCATCAAAGCGTCGGCTGCGTGGCCCAAAACATCCCGACACGTTTTGTTCAGGCGAGTGACGCAATAGTTGGGATCGAGTTCACAAACGACCTGATTGGCGTCGATCGCATCAAGCAGGGCATTGCGCGCCCGCAGCTCCGTCACATCGCGCCATTCCGCGACGAGAGCTGCGACTCCGCCGTCCTTGTCGACAATTTCCGAGACCTCGACGCCGAAACGCCCACCTCCGACCTTGATCTCAACCTGGAGCGGCATTCGAGACCGATCACTCAGAAGCGCGCGGGCTTTCTCGGGCAGGGCATGAAAATCATCCATGGACCGCCCCACAAGCGCATTCGCGTCCAGATCCGGCGTGACCTTTCGGAACTCCTCGATCCGGCTGTCGATAAGCGTTCTGGCTGCAGTATTCACATGGGTGATCGTGAAATCGGGATCCACCATCATCAGCGAGGCCGAGGCATTTCCGAAGGCTGTGCCTTGGAGATGGGCGTCGCGCTGCGCGGCATCGGCCAAACGCAGATCTGCCTGCAACCCGTCGAGCGCCTTGGCGATCACGCCGACCTCGTCGCGCCGTGCGGTGCCCGGGACGTCTTCGTTGCGCGCGCCGGTGGCAATCGTTCGGATCGTCTGCCCCAGCGACTGCAGCGGGCGGGAGATCGAACGGCCCATGATGGCGGAAATCACGGCCAGAGCGAGCGTCAGCCAACTCGCCTGAAACAGCATCGAGCGGGCGAGTTCGGCCGCGGGCGCGTATAGCTCGGCGTGGTCCTGCTCGAGCAGCGCACCATAGCGTCGTCCAAAGAGCGTGAACGGGGTAAAGGCCGCGCTGACCGCCTGCCCCGACAAGCCGATCTCGTCGATCAGCCCAGTCTCGCCCGCGTCCAGATGAGACATCGCTTCGGTCTGAATGGGGGAGCCGGGCACCAGCCCCTCGACCGGGTGATGCAAGGGCCCCAGCAAACGACCCGCAGTGGTCACGAAAAAGCCCTGCGCGGTCTTGCCCAAGCCCCGCTCAGTCGCGCTCATCCCGGCAAACAGGTTTGCGTCGACCCGGGCCACAAGCGTGCCAAGCCGCTTTTGCGAGGTCGAGAACACCGGGAGGGCTGCGAAAAACTCCGGGACACCGTCTGCGACGATATGCATCTCACTGGTCGCGAACGCCGCCGATTGCGCCGCCTCCAAAGACGACACGAGCCCCGCAAAGGGGATGTCACTGCCCGCAAGCTCCGCCCCGAACAAGCTGTCCTTCATCACCGAATAGACGATTTTTCCTTCAGGATTAACAAGATAGAGGTCGCTATAGCCCCGATCACGCAGGATCGCGCGCAGCCCCGCATGATAGCGGCGATGCTGGATCGAGTAATCGCTCGCATCCTCGGCATAGTCGAGATCAGCGCGTTGCCCTGCGGGATTGGGATTGTCCGAGACATAGGCCCGCGTCAAATCCCCTGCCGCTTGCGAATCGAGCGTTTTCCAGCCCTGATCAAAGTCATAGAGCGCCCGCGCGGTCAGGGCGTTGTTGGCCAGTGCGCGCAAATTCCCTTCAAGCTGTGCGCCCCATCCTTCAATGGCCGACACCTGGGCTGCCAGCGTTCGCTCCAAACGCTCAGCGCTGGCGCGCGTCAGCAATGCGCGCCCGTCCCGATAGGCCGAAACCCCCATGATCGTGAGCGCGATCATCGCGATACTCACCAGCATAAGCGGAATCTTGACACCGAATTTCAGGTCATTGAACAGTCGCATGCAGCACTCCCGACGGGCATGAAAGATCGAGACAAGTCCGGGAACCAGCGCCCGCACGTCCCGAACATCACGCCGAGAGCTAAAGATTTGCTAAATTTCGAAACGCCGCAGAGCCACGAGATCGATACAATTAGAACGATCTCGCCAAGAGTCTGAAAACAGGGTTAAATTCCGAAGAACCCAGCGCGCAGCAAGCCGGCGCGGCGCGAAAACTCCGACGGCTCAAGCCCGCCTTCGAGAACCCGCTCGGGCCGCTCGAGCACGCGTGAAAGCTGTCCGCGCGCCTGCCAGCCGGGCAAAAGCGCCAATCGCGCCGTCCCCGCCAGCGCCCCTTTGCGCCGCCCCGCGGCTAACCGGGCCAACCCCTCGCGCGCGAGCTCTCGCAACAGCTCTGGCGCAGGATCATGCATCGGCGCGCGCGCCCGGGCCACCAGTTCTGGCCACGCGCGCAGCAAGGCCGCAAGCCCCGCGCCTGCGCCAAAGCTGCGGGTGGCGGGCTCGGCTTCGGGCGGGGCGCCAAGCGCCTCGGCCGCCGCCCAATACAGCCCGCCAGAGGTCTGATCGAGATAGGCCCAAAGGGCCGCTGGCCCCTCAAACGGATCGGGCCAGCAATCGGCCCGGCGCGCCTCGGCCACGCTGACAAGATGGCGCGCGGGACCGGCCAGAGGCATCAGTGCAGCGCCGATCTCATGCGGCGGCACCCGGCCTTCGCCCACCCCCTCAAGCGCATCGATCCACCATTGCAGGCGCATCTCGGCCACCATCGGCTCGGAGGAGGCCCAAGGCGCGCGTGCGATCTCCAGATTGGCGGCATAAAGCGGCCACAGCCGGTCGCGCAGATCAGCGGGCGTGGCCATGGTCGCGGCAAAGCGATCCGGATCTCCCTGCTCAACGGCGCGGGCCGCCGCATGCAGTGCCGTAGCCAGATCGCTCATGCCGGCTGCGCCCCGTCGCGCACCAGCTTCCACTGCATCGCATCCAGCAGCGCCTCGAAACTCGCATCGACTATGTTGGGCGAGACCCCGACGGTTGACCAACGCCGCCCCGTCCCGTCTTCGCTGTCGATGATCACACGGGTCACGGCCTCGACACCGCCCTGCGTGATCCGCACCCGGAAATCGACGAGTTTCATGTCGTCGATATAGGCCTGATAGGGGCCCAGATCCTTCCCGAGCGCCTTGGAGAGCGCATTCACCGGACCCCGATCATGGCCCGCCTCCTCCATGCTTTCCGAGACCGACAGCATCTTCTGACCGCCCACCTTGACGACCACCACCGCCTCCGAGATCGAGACCATCTGATCATAGCGGTTCTTACGCCGCTCGACGGTGACCTTGTAGCGCTTGACCTCGAAGAAATCGGGCAGAAGGCCCAACTCCCGGCGCGCCAGCAGCTCGAAGCTCGCCTGCGCGCCGTCATAGGCATAGCCCTGATCTTCGCGCTCCTTGATCTGATCGAGGATGCGGGCAAGCGCGGGCGTGTCGCGCGGCACCTCGATCCCCATCCCCTCAAGCCGGGCGCGCAGGTTCGACTGCCCCGCCTGATTGGACATCGGGATCAGCCGCGAATTGCCGACGATGGCGGGGTCGATATGCTCATAGGTGTCGGGGTTCTTGAGGATCGCACTGGCATGCAGCCCCGCCTTATGGGTGAAGGCTGAGGCGCCGACGTAAGGCGCGCTGCGCAGTGGCACCCGGTTCAAAATATCGTCGAGCTTGCGCGACAGCTTGGTGATCTGCGCAAGGTTGTCATGGCTGATCCCGGTCTCAAGCTGGCTCGCGAACGGCTCCTTCAGCAGCAGCGTCGGGATCAGTGAGATCAGGTTGGCATTGCCGCAGCGCTCGCCCAGACCATTGAGCGTGCCCTGCACCTGCCGCACACCGGCCTCGATCGCGGCAAGACTGCCTGCCACCGCATTGCCAGTGTCGTCATGGGTATGGATGCCCAGATGATCGCCCGGAAGCCCCGCCGCGATCACCTCCGCCACGATCCGCGCAATCTCGCCCGGCAATGTGCCGCCATTGGTGTCGCAGAGCACGATCCAGCGCGCGCCCGCCTCAAAGGCTGCGCGACAACAGGCCAGCGCATAATCGGGATTGGCCTTGTAGCCGTCGAAGAAATGCTCGGCGTCGAACAAAGCCTCGCGGCCTTGCGCGACCATATGGGCGACGCTGGCGCGGATATTCTCAAGGTTCTCGTCAAGCGTGATCCCGAGGGCCGCTGTGACGTGATAATCATGCGTCTTGCCCACGAGGCAGACCGCAGGCGTGCGCGCATTCATGACGCCTGCGAGCACCTCGTCGTTCTCAGCCGAGCGCCCGGCCCGCTTGGTCATCCCGAAAGCGGTGAACGTGGCGCAGGTCTTCGGGCGCGCCTCGAAGAAATCGCTGTCGGTCGGGTTCGCGCCCGGCCAGCCGCCCTCGATATAATCGATCCCGATGGCATCAAGCGCCTCCGCAATCGCGATTTTCTCGGGCACCGAGAACTGCACGCCCGCAGACTGTTGACCGTCGCGCAAAGTGGTGTCGTAGAGATAGAGGCGGGCTTTGGTCATTGGAGGCCTCCGCTGAGGTTACGTCCCGCGCGGCGGCCCTTGTTTCTGCATTTGCGCGCCATCACAGCCCCTCCAACTTGGTGGGGTCGAAATCCGGACCGGGCAACAATTCCACCCCGGCCTTCGACATCCGCACCTCGACGCCTGCGGCGAGAAGAGCCTGTTTCATCGCGTCCACAGGCGCGAAATCCTTGGTTTGCATGGCATTGGCGCGCAGAGTTCCGAGCTTGTCGCCGAGGTCTTTCAAGTCATCAGTCTTTGAGCGAAGCTGCTGGACGCGGTGCTCCATCTCTTCAAGAGGGATCAACCCTAGAAAATCGAGACCAACAGCCATGTCGGTTACAAGATCAGATTGCCCCGCGAATTTGTCGATAGCGACCAGAGCGGCGTGGGTATTCAAATCATCACCGAGCGCGTCGAGAATGGCTTGGTGTGGGACCCGGTTCTTTGCTTCATCGAAATCGCAATATTGATCAGCCATACGCACGAAATCATCGAGTTTTGCCGAAGCACCCGCTGCCTTCTCCGCCGTCCAGTCCATCGGCTTCGAATAATGCGTCTGGAGGAACACAAACCGGATCACCTCGCCCGGAATGCCCTTCTCGCCGTCATGGCCATCGAGCAAATCGCGCACGGTGAAGAAGTTGCCCAAGCTCTTGGACATTTTCTTGCCCTCGACCTGCAACATCTCGTTATGAACCCAGAAATTCGCAAACGACCCCTCGGGATGGGCGCAGCAGCTTTGCGCGATCTCGTTCTCGTGGTGGGGGAATTGCAGATCAATCCCGCCGCCATGGATATCGAAACTCGCGCCAAGCAATTCGTAAGACATGGCCGAGCACTCGATATGCCAGCCCGGACGGCCCCGGCCCCAGGGGCTCGCCCAGCCCGGCTCGCTCTCATCCGAGGGCTTCCAGAGCACGAAATCCATCGGGTCTTCTTTATAGGGTGCGACCTCGACCCGCGCGCCCGCGATCATGTCATCGACGGTGCGGCCCGAGAGCTTGCCGTAGCCCTGATAGGAGCGCACGCGGAACAGCACATGCCCCTCTGCCGCATAGGCATGGCCCTGCGCCACCAGCCCCTCGATCATCGCGATCATCGCGCCGATATACTCGGTCGCGCGCGGCTCATGATCAGGACGCAGCGCGCCTAGCGCATCCATATCGGCGTGATACCAGCCGATGGTCTCTTCGGTGCGCGCGTGGATCAGCTCTTCGAGACTGCCCTCCGCCCCCGCCTCTTTGCGCGCCAAGGCCGTCGCGTTGATCTTGTCATCCACATCGGTGAAGTTGCGCACATAGGTGACGTGCTCCGCCCCATAGAGTTGCCGCAGCAAACGGTAGAGCACATCGAACACCACAACGGGCCGCGCATTGCCCAGATGCGCGCGGTCATAGACCGTCGGCCCGCAGAGATACATCCGCACGTTTTGCGCGTCGATCGGCGTGAAATCCTCGACCTTTCGCGACAGGGAATTGCGCAGGCGGATCTGGGTCATAATGTCCTCGCGGGCGGCATGGGCGAACCTGCGGCGGGCATACTAGGTCACATCGATTTTGGAAAGAGACGACCGGCCCGCGCAACGAAGTCAGCGGGTAATGCAGCAAATGATGATGGTTGCGGTCGTCATGGCCCGGACCCTAGCCGCGCGCCCGCCCCGCGTCCAGAAGTTTTCTCGCGCCCCCGAAGGATCGGCTCGACGTGGGCAACTGGGGCCCGTTCCGGCTCGGGCAGGACAGATCACATCAGCGAGATCATTGAGATGCCATCTGTTTACGTCTAAGTTTTTCTTCATGGACGAACGTCTCAATCCTCCCATCCGCTCTTTCGATGCGGTTCGAACCCTCGCAGAGGCTCAGGGTGGCTTCGTCCACGACCTCGATGCGCATGTGCTCGCCTATCTGCCGGGACAAGGGGAGGCTGCCGGGACGCTTGTGATCACCTTTGGCAATCTCTCGACCTCACGGGAAGCGGGCGAGCGGTTTCCTTGGGCACATGCCTTGGTTGCCAAACAGGGGTGGTCAATTCTAGGCGTGATCAACAACACGAATGACTGGTTTCGGGCCGGGAACCTGCATCGGGCTTTGGAGCGCCTGTCGGCGCAAGGGTTCTTTGCCGGATTCGACCGGATCTGTGTCTATGGATCCTCGATGGGCGGGTTTGGCGCGCTCACTTTCGCGCCGCTCTTTCCAAAGAGCCATGCGGTGGTCTTCGCGCCGCAATCGACGCTGGATCGACGTCGCGCCTCATTCGAGACACGTTATAGATTTGCACGGCGGAACAATGACTGGCTCGGACAATGGTCAGATGCCGCTGAAGGCGTGCGCGCGCTGCGCTCGGGATATCTCATCTATGATCCTTTCGAGCCGCTCGATGCCGCCCATGTCGATCGCCTTAAAACCCCAGCACTGACTCCGGTCAAGCTGCGCCATTTCGGCCATATCATACCACCTCGCTTACGGGTGATGGGCCTTCTCAAACCGCTCGCACTCGGAGCCCTTCGCGGCGAGCTGGAGTCAAAAGACGTGCGGAGGCTCCTCTCCGAACGAAAGGACTCTGTCCTATACGTGTCGCGTATGCTCGATACGGCTCTTCAACGCGGGCATTACAGAACTGGCATGCGCGCCGCCGACAAGGCCCTGCAAACCAATACAAATTGGAAAATCAAAGCGGCACGCAGAAACTTTCGCGACGCCTTGAAAGCGGATCGTACCTAGTCGGCGACGCGCTCACCGGCCCGGCGTGAAAGGCTCCACCGTCACGCGCTTGCCCTCAAATATGCAAAACGACCCGGGCGGGATCTCATGCCAATCCTGCTCATCGACCTCCAGCGGCTCAGAGACCACGGCCCGGCCCCGGCGCGTGTCGGACCAGCGGTGATAGAGGCTCGGCGCCTGATCGTCACTGGCATAGCGCACCGCAAAAAGCCGAACCCCATCCGAGAACGCAGCCGTCAGCCGCATATGCGGGGCACCGCCGCGCTCCCGCGAGAGCGTCTCGAACCGTGCCGTGGCACGCTCCAGCGCCGCTTTCGGATCGGCTGCCATCCCCTCGGCCATCGCCACAAGAAACAACGCCTCGCTATCGGTGGCCCCGCGCCGCTCCGGGTAAAGGCTGTCAGGGATCATCATCTCGCCCGCGCGGCGAAACCCCTCATAGCCCCCCACCTGCCCGTTATGCATGAACGACCAGCGCCCATGCCGAAACGGATGGCAATTGTTGCGCGAGGTGGCCGAGCCGGTCGAGGCGCGCACATGCGCCAGAAACAGCCCCGACTTCACCGTCTCCGTAAGCGAACGCAGGTTCGGATCGGACCATGCAGGCATCACATCGCGATAGAGCCCCGGCTCGGGCCGCTCGCCATACCACGCAACGCCAAAGCCATCGGCGTTGATCGCGGTGTGACACATCGTGGCGAACTGGCTTTGATGGATCAGGGAGTGATTGGGTCGGCTGACAATATCTTCAAGAAAGATCGGCTCTCCGACATAGGCGGCCCAACGGCACATTTCCCTTTTCCTTCAAATCATTGAATGGCGAACTTAAACGTCGTCGCTGGCTTCGAGAATCATCAGATCGCGCTCAGCAGCACCTTTGGCATGGGCCAGCGCGGCCTGATATTCATCCGAATGATAGCACTGCTCGGCCGCCTCAAGACTGGGAAACCACGCGAGCACATTGCGCGCCCGGTCGGTCCCTTCAAGCTGAACATAGCGCGTGCTGCGGGCAAGAAACTTGCCGCCATGCTTGGCGATCGCAGGCCCCGCACCTTCGGCATATTTGCCATAGGCCTCGGGGTCGGTGACCGTCACATGCGCGATCCAATAAGCTCCGGCCATTACAATCCCTCCAGATAGGTTTTCACCGCTTCAACCGCCTCAGGCGCCTTGGACGGATCCGCGCCGCCCGCCTGTGCCATGTCGGGGCGGCCACCGCCGCCCTTACCACCAAGCGCTGTGGCGGCAGCCTTGACGAGATCCACGGCGCTCACGCGCTCGGTCAGATCCGATGTGACGCCAGCAGCCACGGCAGCCTTGCCGCCCGCATCGGCCACAACAAGGATCGCCCCCGATCCGATCTGCGCCTTGAGCGCATCCACGATGCCCGGCAACTCCTTGCCCGACACACCCGACACCACTTGAGGAACGAAGGATATCCCATTGATCACAAACGACTCTGCGGCATTGCCGCCAGAACCGCCCATGGCGAGATCCCGGCGCAGCTGCGCCACCTCATTGTTGAGCGCCTTGCGCTCATCAAGCAGCGATTGCAACCGCGCAACAGCATCTGCCTCCGAGACTTTGAGCAACGCTTCCATCTCGCCCAGCAGCAGATCACGGCGGCGCAACTCGGCCATCGCGGCCTCACCCGTCAGCGCCTCGATCCGGCGCACACCCGCCGAAGAGGCCGTCTCGCCGGTCAGAATGAAGCTGCCAATATCGCCCGTCCGCGTCACATGGGTGCCGCCGCACAGCTCCAGCGAATAGACATCCCCGCGCACGCCCTTACCCGAGCCTTCCAGCGTGCCCATCGACACGACGCGCACCTCATCGCCGTATTTCTCGCCAAACAGCGCCTGCGCCCCAAGGCCTCGGGCATCGTCGGGCGTCATGATACGCGTATCAACGGCGGTGTTTTGACGAATGAATTCATTCACTTCGCGCTCGACCTGCGCCACTTCCTCAGCGCTGAGCGCTTTCGAATGCGAGAAATCGAACCGCAGGCGCTCTGCGGCATTGAGCGAGCCGCGCTGTGCGACGTGATCGCCAAGCGCACGACGCAGCGCCTCATGCAGCAAATGCGTAGCCGAGTGATTGGCCCGGATCGCAGAGCGACGGGCGTGATCAACCACCAGCCGGGCGCCCTGCCCAACCGTGATCTCCCCTTCGCTCACCTCGGCGAAATGAATGAAAACTCCGGCCACTTTGCGCGTATCCGTGACGCGCGCAACGCCGGTCTCGGTCGTGATCACACCCTGATCGCCGACCTGACCGCCGCTTTCCGCGTAGAATGGGGTCTGGTTCGTGACGATCTGAACGCTCCCCTGCGCGGCATCGACCCGCACCCCGTCCGAGACAAGCGCCACGACCTGCCCCTCGGCGGTTTCGGTGTCGTAGCCGAGGAATTCGGTCACGCCGGTCTTTTCTGCAATATCGAACCAGATCGAGGCATCCGCCGCCTCGCCCGAGCCGGACCAGCTTGCGCGGGCCTTGGCCTTTTGCTCGGCCATCGCGCTGTCAAACCCATCCGTGTCGACCTCGCGGGCCTTCTCGCGCAGCGCATCCTGCGTCAGATCGAGCGGGAACCCATAGGTGTCATAGAGCTTGAACGCCGTCTCGCCGGGCAGCTTATCGCCCTCGGGCAGATCGATCAGCGCCTCGTCGAGCAATTTGAGACCGCGATCCAGCGTCGTCTTGAACCGCGTCTCCTCGGAGCGCAGGGTCTCTTCGATCAGCGCCTGTGCACGGCCCAATTCGGGATAGGCCGCGCCCATTTCACGGATCAGAGCGGGCACAAGGCGATACATCACCGGATCCTTTGCGCCCAGCAAATGCGCATGACGCATCGCGCGGCGCATGATCCGGCGCAGCACATAGCCCCGCCCATCCGAGGACGGCATCACGCCATCGGCAATCAGGAATGAGGTCGAGCGCAGGTGATCGGCGATCACTCGATGATGGACATTGCCCGGACCGTCGGGATCGCTCGAGGTGGCATGGGCCGAGGCCTCGATCAGGTTGCGCATCAGATCAGTGTCGTAATTGTCATGCTTGCCCTGCAACAGTGCGCCGATCCGCTCCAGCCCCATGCCGGTATCGATCGACTGCATGTCGAGCGCGCGCATCGAGCCATCTTCAAACTGCTCGTTTTGCATGAAAACGAGGTTCCAGATCTCGATGAAGCGGTCCCCGTCTTCCTCGGCACTGCCGGGCGGGCCGCCCCAGATCTTGTCGCCATGATCAAAGAAGATCTCAGTGCACGGGCCACAGGGACCGGTCGGCCCCATCTGCCAGAAATTGTCGGAGGTCGGAATGCGAATGATCCGCTCGTCGGAAAGGCCCGCGACCTTCTTCCACATCTCGGCCGCCTCGTCATCGGTGTGATAGACGGTGACAAGAAGCCGGTCCTTCGGAATGTCGAAATCCTTGGTTAACAACTCCCACGCGAAGGGGATTGCCCCTTCCTTGAAGTAATCGCCAAACGAGAAATTTCCCAGCATTTCGAAAAACGTATGGTGGCGCGCGGTGTAGCCGACATTGTCGAGATCGTTGTGCTTGCCACCCGCGCGCACGCATTTCTGCGCGGTGGTCGCGCGCTGGTAGTCACGCTTTTCAACGCCGGTGAAACAGTTCTTGAACTGCACCATCCCCGAATTGGTAAACATCAGGGTCGGGTCGTTGCGCGGCACAAGCGGAGAGCTGTCGACAACGCGATGGCCATTGCGTTCGAAATAGCCAAGGAATGTAGAGCGGATATCGTTAAGACTGGGCATGTTTTTTCTCGCCTTATCGGGCTGGTCAGATCCCGTTTAACGCGGCCCCTACCCCCTGTCCAGCAACTGAAAACAGCCGGGCACATGACCCGGCTGTTCCGCAGCGAATATTTTCGCCCGATTACTCTTCGGTCAGCGCGTCATCCGCGCTCAGCTCACCGAAATCGAGACCGTGGCTGGCCCGGATCTTGTCCTCGATCTCATAGGCGAGATCGGGGTGCTCGCGCAGGAAGGTCTTGGCGTTCTCCCGCCCCTGACCGATCCGCTCATCCCCGTAGGAATACCATGCACCCGATTTGTCTACGACCCCGGCCTTCACGCCCAGATCGACAAGCTCGCCCATCTTCGAGATGCCCTCGCCATACATGATGTCGAACTCAACCTGCTTGAAGGGCGGCGCCACCTTGTTCTTGACGACTTTCACGCGGGTCTGGTTGCCCACGACCTCATCGCGATCCTTGATCGACCCGATCCTGCGGATGTCGAGACGCACCGAGGCGTAGAACTTCAGCGCGTTGCCACCCGAGGTCGTCTCTGGCGAGCCGAACATCACACCGATCTTCATACGGATCTGGTTGATGAAAACCACCATGCAGTTGGACCGCCCGATCGAAGCGGTCAGCTTGCGCATCGCCTGGCTCATCAAGCGGGCCTGGGCGCCGACGGTGTGATCGCCCATATCGCCCTCGATCTCGGCCTTGGGCGTCAAAGCGGCAACGGAGTCGACCACGACCATGCTCACCGCGCCCGAGCGCACAAGCGTATCGACAATCTCGAGCGCCTGCTCACCCGTGTCGGGCTGCGAGATCAACAACTCTTCCAGATCCACGCCGAGTTTACGCGCATATCCGGGATCGAGCGCGTGTTCCGCGTCGACAAAGGCGCATACGCCACCCTTTTTCTGCTCTTCCGCGATCGCGTGCAGCGTAAGCGTGGTCTTACCCGAGCTTTCGGGACCATAAATCTCAACGATCCGCCCTTTCGGCAAGCCGCCGATACCGAGCGCGATATCGAGCCCGAGCGAGCCGGTGGAAGTCGATTCAATCTCGCGCGCCGGGGTATCACCGCCCAGCTTCATGATCGATCCCTTGCCGAACTGCCGCTCAATCTGCGCCAGCGCGGAGTCGAGCGCCTTTTGTTTGTCAGCCTTGGAATGTTTGTCCATATCGAGAATTTTCGCTACTGCCATTGTCCCGTCCCTTATTCCACAGAGCCGCCGGATCAGCAATCGATCCGTTGATGCCCGTTCTCTAGATGTTCTCCTATCGTTATGGGTACAAAATGCGAACATTTCAATAAAATTCCGCGCAAACAGCGAGATTTCTGGGTGTGCATTCTAGGTTTACCAGCGGGTTCAGGACCGATATGCAAGGCAGCGTGCTTTAGGAACGGACCGCAAGATGCTGATATTCTGGGAACAAAGGCTTGTTTTTCTGGCCACACCAAAGGCTGGATCCTCGGCGATCGAGGCCGCGCTGGAGCCGCTGGCAGAGGTCGCAATCAAGCGCCCAGCCCCTCTCAAACATATGACAGGTTCGGAATTTCAAGCCCAGCTCGCGCCTTTCCTACAACAGAAATCCGGCGCTGCGTTTACCACTGTGGCCCTGATGCGCTCGCCGATCGAATGGTTGCGCTCATGGTATCGGTTTCGGTTGCGCGACGATGAGGACGATCCCGATCATCCGATGGTTGGCCGCTCTTTCGAGCAGTTTGCGCAAGATTACATGGCCTACGAACGACCGCCCCATGCAGACCTGCTGAGCCAATCCGAGTTTCTATGCGACGCGCATGGCACACCCTGCGTCGACAAGGTCTTTCGCTACGAGCAGATCACCGATTTCGTGCATTTTCTCGAAGATCAGCTCGATTTTGCGATCACCCTGCCACGGGTAAACGTGCCCCCGGCCGTGGATGTCGGCCTTTCGGCCCAGACTGAAGCGGCACTCAGGGATCGCATGGAGCGCGATTTTGCGCTTTATGATCAGCTCGGGTGATGCCGGGCAAACCCCAAAGCGTCACCGATTAGCCGAGTTGATTTTGTACAGTCGCCGTCAGTTCGCTGAGCGAGAAGGGTTTGGGCAGGAAGACCGAATTGTCGATGGGTGAATCGCCGTTCTTAAAGACATCCTCGGCATAGCCCGACATGAAGATGGTCTTGATCCCAGGCCGGGACTCGCGCGCCTGCGCGACCCAGCTTGGTCCGTCGAGCCCTGGCATGATGACATCGGTCACAAAAATATCGACCGCAAGATCAGGTGCTTCGAGCATGGCGAGGGCCTCTTCGGCATTCTCCGCCTCGAGCACGTTGAACCCTTGAAGCTTGAGCGCGCGCGATGCGAAAGCGCGGACTGGCGCCTCATCCTCGACCAGCAAGACAGTCGCCGGCTTGCTGCTGGCCTCTCGCGTCACTGGCAGCTCCCTTGCCGGTTCTGGTTCATCAGCATCAACATCTATCACGCGATCAAAGGCAGGCAGGTAGATCGTGAAACATGTTCCCGATCCTACGACGGAATCGCAGAAAATATAGCCCCCCGTCTGCTTGATGATGCCATAGGCTGTCGACAGGCCGAGCCCCGTTCCCTCACCCGTGCGTTTCGTGGTGAAGAAGGGCTCGAAAATCTTGCGTGTCACTTCGGGAGCAATGCCCGTTCCCTGATCCGACACCTGAATCGCGACATAATCTCCCTTTGGGACCGTCACGCGATCGCGCGGAATATCCTGCACCAGATGAAGATTTTCAGTCGTGATCGTGATTTCTCCGCCGCCCGGCATCGCATCGCGCGCATTCACCACGAGGTTCATCAACACTTGTTCGAGCTGCCGCTTGTCGGCGCGGATCGGACGCAGCTCGGGGTCATGAGAGAGCGTGAGACTGACTTTTTCGCCCACGAGCCGATTGAGCAGATGGGTCATCTCCGAAACCGTGTCTCGCAGATCGATCATCTGCGGTTTGAGCGTCTGCTTTCGCGAAAACGCCAGCAACTGGCCGACAAGCGAGGCGGCGCGGTTCGTGTTCTGGCTGATCTGGTCGAGATCCGCGAAATCGGGGTCGCCCTTATCGTGGCGCAGCATCAATAGGTCACAATGTCCGGCAATGGCGGTCAGCAAATTGTTGAAGTCATGCGCGACACCGCCTGCAAGCTGGCCAATCGCCTGCATTTTCTGGCTTTGGACAAATTGCGCCTCGAGAGTTTTGAGCTGCGTCGCATCCGACAGCACTGCCAGCAAACCCGCCCGCCCCTCCTCGAAGATGCGCGCAAGCGTCACCTGCAAGAACACCTCCTTGTCGCCACGGCGCGCGCGGAGGACTTCGGGACGGCGATCGGCCCGACCATCAAGCGCATCGGCCACCCAATCACTGACCGGTCGGCCCAGTCCCTCGAGCAGATCCGACAGATGCGCCCCTTCGGTGGTCTTACCCATCAGCCCGCGGGCGGCACGGTTGACGGCGGCGACCCGTCCCTGCGTGTCGAGCTTCATAAGTGCGATCGGCAGGATCTCAAAGCTGCCAACCTGCGGCTGCGCCTGTTCGGCCGAGATCGGCAGCAGATAGATCTCAGAGCGCCCTCCCGGCCCCTCGATTTGCGCGATGGTCGCGCGCACGGGCCCTGCAGGGGTCGCAACCTCGTGCATCTCGCCCGAGCGCAGCGGCAGGTCACGAAACACCCGATCCAGCGTGCGCACCCGCTCTCCGATCAGGCGGCGCATCGCCTCGTTGAGAAACAGGATCGTGCCGCTTTCCGAAACCGTGAGCATCGGCAGGCTGATCGTCTCCGCCCCATGCCCGCCGATGGCCCGCTCCGCCATATCCTCAAGCCGCCAGAGATAGCCTTCGGCGCCGACCTGATGCACTGAGAGGCGGACATGGCCGCGCCGCGTGACAAGATCTTCGCGCGCAGCCCCGAGCGCCTGCGCCTTGAGCTGCAAGCGGCGCAGGACGGCGGCAGGATCGGCAAATAGCTCACTGAGCGCACGGGAGAGGACCTGCCCGCCACGTGAGCCAAACCGCTCAACCGCGGCACGGTTCTGAAAGCCGATCTCGCCGTCGCTATCGGTCGTAAAGGACGGAGACGCATCCTGCGCGATAAACTGCGAGATCAGATCATGCAGGCGCGTTCTGCGCGTTCGATGATAGGCAAAGGCAAACCAAGTGGCGGCGGCCACGACCAAAAGCGTCCCCGAGGCCGAAAACAACGCCCACATCAACACCCGATCCGGCACGAGGATCGCGATCCCCGCGGCAAGCACCCCCGCAAAGGCAAGATAGATCGCCCCCGGCGCGAGCCACGCCATCGTGCGGGTCATAGGTTGCAATGTCAGCTCGATCTGGGCCAAAGCGCGAATCCTCCCAAAATCCTTTCCCTATAAGCGGGGCAAAAGGATTAAGGCCCGATTAACGTCAGTCGGATTGCCCGCAGGGCAGCGGGTTTTCGCGCGATGCCTCGGAGCGCTCAGCGATGAAGCAGCGCAACGTAGAAACCGTCCGCACCCTCAAGCGGCGAGAACCGGCGCTCGGTTTGGCACGCCCATCCCCGCGCTTCGAGGTCGCGCAGCTGCGCTGCGGTCTCAACCTCTAGAAACGAGCAGTTCATATAGGCCAGAACGCCACCATCTGCGACCAGATCTGCTGCTTTTTCAAGGATTTCGGCCTGAAGGGCGACCAGCTCGGAGAGGCGCGCGGGATCAAGGCGCCACTTGGCCTCGGGCGTGCGCCGCCATGTCCCTGAGCCGCTGCACGGCGCGTCGACCACGACCAGATCATAGCCCGTCCCGGGCGCGCCCGGCGGGCAAAGCGCAATCTCCGCCCCCGCGCGCGCGGCCCGCACGGGCAGATCACGCAACCGGGCTGGATCGGCGTCATGAGCATGAATTACAGCCTCTGGACAGGCCGCCGCCAGTGCCAGAGCTTTACCGCCACCGCCTGCACAATAATCGAGCACACGCATCCCCGGCGCGAGCGGCACCAGCGCCGTGGCGGCCTGCGAGGCGGCGTCCTGCAGCTCGACCAGACCGTTCATATAGGCCGCGCTGCGATGCACTTTGCGCGCACCCTCGATCACCTCGAGCGCGGTTGCGACCAGCGGATGGGGCTGCGTCACGATCCCCTCGGCAGCAAGCATCTCTGCTGCCTTCTTGGGATCGGTGCGCGCAATATTGACCCGCAAAATCACCGGCGCGCGGGCCCGCATCGCCTCTGAGATCGCTCCGTAGCCTGCGCCCAGATCGGCGCGCAAGGCGGGACGCAACCATTCGGGCCAGTCGAGCTCGGCCAGATCCTCTGGCACCGGCGCCTCCAGCGCGGCTTGCTCGGCCGCACTCAGCGGCTCGGGACCATAGCCTTCGCCGGTAAAGATCGTTTGCGGATCAATCCCTTGCGCACGCAACAGTCCCAACATCAGCGCCCGGCCATCCTCGCCGCCGCCAAGCTGCGCGAACGAGCCCCGGCAGCGCAGCGCATCATAGACGTGATCGCGGATCGCGGCCCGGTCCTTGGAGCCTGCGAACCGGTGCCCCCGCGCCCAATTGGTCAACGCACGCTCGGCCGGTTCTCCCGGCAAAATCGTATCGAGAAGCGAGATCGCGGCGGCAATCCGGGCGGCAGGCGTCATCGGGCGTTCCTTGCAAGACGGTATCGCGCCGTTCTAGAGGGCCATCCGGCGCGACGCAATCGCCCAGCAACCGCACGCACGCGCAATGTCAAAAGGCCCCGCCTTGCGCGGAGCCTCGTGATCCTTGGTATCGAAGCGCGCGCTTACGCGCCGTAGGGCACCCAGATGTTCTTGACCTGCGTGGCGCGTTCGAGGAACAGCCGCCCCTGACCGGGTTTCGCGCTCCAATCGCGCGCATCGTCGCATTCGGTCCAAGTCTGCTTGAGATTGCCCGCGCTTTCGCGGTCGACCATCTGCCCGCCTGCGGCACTGCCGAAATACCACATTGCATCGACACCATCATGCGCGGCCAACACCTTGGCCAGCTCATCGCGCGGCCCGGTCACGATATTGACCACCCCGCCCGGCAGATCGGAGGTGTCAAACACCTGATAGAGATCGGTCGCGGCCAGCGGATGGGCCTGGCTGGGCACCAGCACCACCCGGTTGCCCATCGCAATCGCGGGCAGCACCAGCGAGATCGCCCCGAGCAGCGGATGCGCGCTCGGCGCTACCAGCCCCATCACGCCAAGCGGCTCGTTCATTGCCAGCGTCACGAAATCGGACTTGGTGGCATGGACCGCGCCGTCGAACTTATCGGCCTGGGCGGCATACCAGAAGCACCGCGCGATCGCGGTATCGACCTCGGCCTGCGCCGATTTGCGACCCGCGCCGAAACTCTCGAGCCGGGTGGCAAATTCGGCGGCACGCGCAGAGAGGTTCTCGCCGATGTAATAGAGCACCTGCGCGCGGTTATGCCCCGTCGCACGGCCCCAGCCCCCGGCCTTGGAGGCAGTCTCCACCGCGTTGCGGATATCCTTGCGATTGCCCAGACCGGCAAGCCCCACGACCGCCTTGCCGCCGCGCACCTGATAGCTGTAGCCGCTATCGGGCCGCGCCTGTTTGCCACCGATATAGAGCTTGGCCGTGCGGTCGATCTCGGCGCCCTTGATCTGGGGAGCGGGACCGGTCTGCAGCTCTGCGGGCTCCGAGCCCTTGGCCTTGCCCGATGCAGCATCTGAGGGGCGCAGATAGGCCCGCATCCCCTCACGCCCGCCTTCGCGACCAAACCCGCTTTCGCGATAGCCGCCAAAGCCCGCACCCGCATCGAAGATATTGGTGCAGTTGATCCAGACAATCCCGGCCTTCACCTGTGCCCCGATATCGAGGCATAGGTTGATGTTTTCCGACCAGAGGCTCGCGGCCAGCCCGTAGCGGGTGTTATTGGCCAGCGCCACCGCATCGGAGGGCGTGCGGAAAGTGGTGAGCGTCACCACGGGGCCGAAGATCTCCTCGGTGGACAGGATGCTTGCGGGCGCGACATCGGTGGCCAAAGTCGGCGGGAAGAAACAGCCCTGCGGCGCCTCGCCCTGATGCAGCGTTGCCCCCTGCGCCGCCCCGCGCGCCACAAGGTCGCGGATCCGCGCAAGCTGCGAAGGGTGCACGATCGCGCCAATATCGGTGCTTTTGTCCATCGGATCGCCGGTGCGCAGGGTCGTCATCCGGGCGCGCAGCAGCGTCTCGAAGCGCGCGGCCACGGATTCGGCCACCAGAATGCGCGAGCCCGCACAACAGACCTGCCCCTGATTGAACCAGATCGCATCGACCACACCTTCGACCGCCGCATCAAGATCGGCATCGTCAAAGACGATGAAGGGCGATTTGCCGCCCAGCTCAAGGGTCAGAGCCTTGCCCGAGCCAGCGGTGCGCTCGCGGATCAGCCGCCCGACCTCGGTCGAGCCGGTAAAGGCCAGCTTGTCGATGCCCTCATGGCCGACAATCGCGCCTCCCGTCTCGCCATCGCCGGTGACGATATTGAGCACGCCCTTGGGCAGGCCGCATTCAGCCGCGATCTCGGCGAAAGCCAGCGCGGTGAGCGGCGTGTATTCGGCGGGTTTGAGCACGACCGTATTGCCCGCCGCCAGCGCCGGGGCCACTTTCCACGCCAGCATCAGAAGGGGAAAGTTCCACGGAATGATCTGACCGCAGACGCCCTGCGGGCCCTGCCCGGGCAGTTCATCCTCCAAGATCTCGGCCCAGCCCGCATGATGGTAGAAATGGCGCGCGACCAGCGGAATGTCGATATCGCGGCTCTCGCGGATCGGCTTGCCGCTATCGAGCGTTTCCAACACCGCCAAGAGGCGGGCATGTTGCTGCACATGACGGGCCAACGCGTAAAGATGCTTGGCGCGCTGATGGCCTGACAGCTTCGCCCAATCGGGCTGGGCCTTGCGCGCGGCGGCAACGGCGGCATCCACATCGGCCGTCTGGCCTTGGCTGACACGGGCCAGAACTGTGTCACGAGCCGGGTCGCGCACTTCGAACAGATGCGCGGGGCGCGTCATCTCGCCATTGATGAAATGACCAAAGCCATCCTTATGCGCGTCAAGCCAAGCGCGTGCGTGGCTGTCATCTTCAGGGGCCACGCCGTACTCCATCGTCTCGAGGATCGTCTGAATGCTCATTTTGGTCTCTCCTCAGGCAAGCGCATGGCGGCTGGAATCGGCGTAGCGCCCGGTCACGTAATGTTCGAGCTGGCGTTCGATATCGCCCAGCATCGAGCTTGCGCCAAAGCGGAACAGATCGGGATTGAGCCAGTCGCGGCCTAATTCTTCTTTCATCAGGATCTGCCAGGCGAGCGCCTCTTTGGCCTGCTTCATCCCGCCTGCGGGCTTGAAGCCGATCCGGTGCCCCGTGCTCATGCCGTAATCGCGCAGCGCCCGCAGCATCGTAAGGCTCACGGGGAGCGTGGCATTGACGCTTTCCTTGCCGGTCGAGGTCTTGATGAAATCCGCCCCCGCCTGCATCGCAACCATCGAGGCCGCATAGACCGTGTTGAGCGTTTCCAGCTCTCCGGTCGCAAGGATCGCCTTCATATGGGCCTCGCCACAGGCCTCGCGCATCGCGGCGATCTCGTCATGCAAGCCCTGCCAGTTATGCGTCAGCGCCAGCTCGCGGCTGATCACGATATCGATCTCGCCCGCGCCTTGGGCCACCGCCCAGCGGATCTCCTCTAGGCGCAGATGCAGCGGCATCAGACCGGCCGGAAAGCCCGTCGCGACCGAGGCCACGGGAATCCCAGTGCCCTCCAGCGCGCGCACGGCATGCGGCACCATCGTGGGATAGACGCAGACCGCGCCGACCCGAAGCCCCTCCGGGTCGAGCCCCAGACCTTGCACGATATGCGGCGCGATCGGCTGGCGCGCCTTGGCGCAGAGCCGCTGCACCCGCGCGCCCGTATCATCGCCCGCAAGCGTCGTCAGATCGACGCAGCGCACCGCGTTGACCAGCCACGCCGCCTGATGCGCCTTCTTCACGCTGCGCCGGGACGTCAGCGTCGCACAGCGGCGCTCGGCGGCGGACCGGTTCACCCGGTGGCCTTCGAACATCGCCACATCAAGCGACATGCCGGGATTGCGCCCGGCCTCCGCGTGACCTGCGGCTGTGGGCACAAGCGCGCCTTCGGAAGTCTGAACATCGGTCTGCGTCTTCATCGCCTATCTCCTTGGTCGGCGCGCGGGCCTCGGGGAGCGTGTCGGGCGCTATGTCCCGATGCCGCCCCGATCCGGCGCTCAAACAGTCTCAATCGAGCGCGTGCTCGGACAGAAACTCTGCAAATTCCGGCGCGGTTGCGTAGCTGGTCTGCGTCCCCCTGCGGGTGATCGACAGCGCGGCATAGCGGGCAGCACGGGTCAGCGCCTCCGTCGGGGCGTGCCCGGCCCCAAGATAATGGGCGAAGGCGCCGATGAACGCATCGCCCGCCCCGGTGGTATCGACCGGGGTCACGGCGACCGGCGCGATCTCCTCGACATGATCGGCAGTGATGCGCCGCGCGCCACGCCCGCCCAAAGTGACCACCACATTGCGAATGCCGCGCGCGATCAGGTGACGCGCGGCGGCGGTAACGTCCGCCTCGGTGTCGGTGGGCAGCCCGGTCAGCAGTGCCAGCTCGCTCTCATTGGGGCAAAACCAGTCGAGCCCGTCGAGCTGCGCGATATCGAGATCACGATGCGCCGGCGCGGGGTTGAGGATCGTGGTGATGCCCTCGCGCGCCCCGAATGCGACCGCGTGATAGACGGTGGCCAGATCGACCTCGAGCTGAAGCAAGATCGCCGAGGCCCCGCGCAGCATCTCTGCGGCCCCATCCACATCGGACGGTGCCAACGCCGCATTGGCGCCCTTCACGATCAGGATCGCGTTCTCGCCATCGGGCTCGACAAAGATCGGAGCAACGCCCGAGGCGCTGCCCTCGACCGTGCGCACATGGGTCGTGTCGATCCCGTTGCTCTCAAGATTGGCGCGCACCTGCGCCCCAAAACCATCATCACCGACGCAAGTCACCATCGCGACCTTTGATCCCAGCCGCGCCGCGGCAACCGCCTGATTGGCCCCCTTGCCGCCAAATCCCATCGCGAAATCGGGCGCGGCAAGCGTTTCGCCGCGTGCGGGCATCCGCTCGATATAGGTGACCAGATCCATCATGTTCGAGCCAACCACGGCGATTGTGTCAGACATGTTCGCTCTCCGTCATCTCAAGAAACATCGCGGTCGGCGCGCATCTCGGTTCATCGCAACCCGCGCGCTTGATCATAATGTTTCAATCCTAACATTACTCGCCCTACATCTCGCGCGGCGACAGCTGTGTCAACCGATTTCTCATCTGCGCCCCGCTCCACAGGCCGGTTTCGCTCACCACACCATCGACCGCGTCCAGCGTGGCGAAGGGCACCGGTTTGCGCGTGCCGAGCTTGCTGTCATCCAGCACGACATAGCTCTGGGCCGAGCTCGCAATCGCGGCCTGTTTGAGCGCGGCCTCGTAAGGATATGAGCAGCTGATCACGCCCGCCGCATCGATCCCGCCCGCCGAGAGAAACGCCACATCGATTCCAAGATCGGCAAGGCGCTCCTGCGGGTTTTCGGCGTGGCAGGAGCGGGTCGTCAACTTGATCTCACCGCCCAGAAACTCCACCGGCACATTGGCGCGGCCCTGCAAGACCTCAGCGGTGGTGAAGCAATGAGTGATGATGCGCCGCACCCCGCCCTGTGCCAGCAGCCGCGCGAGATGAGGCAGCGTGGTGCCGGCATCGAGAAACACCACCGCCTGATCGGGCACAAGATCCTGCGCGATCTGTGCCGCCGCGCGCTTGGCCTCGATCGCGCGCGTCATCTGCGCGTCGAAATCGTAATACTCCGTGGTGCGGCTCGCGACGAGATAGCCGCCCCGGCAGGCAAATCGCCCGCCCGCCTGCGCCGCATCGCGCCGCAGCGTCATCTCGGTGACCCCCATCTGTGCGGCAAGATCGCGCAGCCGCAAGGCAGGCGAAACATCGAGCATCGCGGTGATTTGGGTGATCCGCTCTTGCTGGCGGCTGGGTCGGGTCACGAACAAGACCTCCGCTGGGCGGGTGCGATGACGGATTTCAGCCACACCATGAGGCAGTTGTCCAAAACCGCGCGGCCAAACGCAAGGGGCATTTGCGCGGGTACGCCAAGACCCCTGCCCGCTATCCGCGACAGGTCTCGACGATGACCTCGCGCAGCCAGCGATGGACCGCCGAGGCGTTCTTATGCGCGGTCCAGACGACAGACAGGTCAAAATGCCCCTGAAACGGACAGGGATTGAGCACAAGCCCATCCATCGTCTTGCCCAGCCGAATGGGCATCGTCGCCACGAGATTGGAGCCCGAGAGAAGCGAGGCGAGACCTGCAGGGCTTGGCACGGCGATCGTTGGCCGCAATGTGTGGCCTGCCGCTTCAAGCTCGGTCACATAGGCCGATTTCCAGCTCCCGCCGTAATTGATATAGAGATGGTTGAGCTGGAGATAGCGCTCGACATCCAGCGCTCGGCCCGCCATCGGGTGGCCGGGATCCATGAAACAGGCATAGTGCTCGGTATAAAGACGGCGCGAGTGAAAGCCCGATTGGCTGCGCGCAAACGGTCCGATCAACACATCGGCCTCGCGGCGCAACAGCCGCAAATGCCCGTCTCCCAGCGCGTTCACCACCTCCACCTCAAGCCCCGGCGCCTGACGGCGCAACTCCGAGACAATCTTGGGGATCATCAGGATCCGCTCGTAGTAATTGCAGGCGATGGTGACCTTGGAGCGCGATTGCGCGGGATCGAATTTTTCCGGCTGCGCGACATCGTCAAGCTTTTGTAAGATCTCGGTGACCTGTTGAAGGATATGCTCGCAGCGCTCGGTCGCAACCTGTTGCCCGCCCTCGCGCACAAAGAGCGGATCCTGAAAATAGCTGCGCAGTTTCGCGATTGTGTAGCTTACCGCCGATTGGTTGACGTCGAGCTTTTCGGCCGCCGCCGTGAAAGAGCCCAAAGCATGCACGAGCCGCAATGTCTCGAGCGCGGCGATATCGATCCTGCCGCTTGGCGAGGGTGTTTGAGACATGGCAATCCCATCAAATTATTTGATGTGATATACAAAATTCATCTCATTGTTACAAGGCATGCGCTGCGTTAGCCCGGATCTCGGAGGAGAATTCGGGAGGACACAATGGCGCTCGCACCGCTTGACGATACAATTACGCTTGCGCAACTGACGACGGATCCCTACCCGATCTATCGCAGATTGCGCGCCCAAAGCCCGGTCTTGCGGGTCGCCTCTGCCCAGCGCACCTTTCTGACCACGGCCGAGCTGACCAAGCAGGTCAAGGACGCCCCCGATCTGTTCAGCAGCAACGATCCCAACACGCCGATGAAGCCCGCCTTTCGCGCCCATACCCTGATGCGCAAGGATGGCGAGGAACATATGCGCGAGCGCAAGGCGATGATGCCCGCACTCACGCCGAAGAAAATCAACACGGATTGGGGGCCGCTCTATCAAGAGCTGGCAGAGGAGTATGTCGGGCGGCTGCCGCGCGGCGAGACGGTCGATCTGTTCACCGATCTCTGCGGCCCGCTGGCCGCCCGGATCCTCGCCAATGTGCTGGGCATCCCCGAGGCCAGCGATGCCGAGATGCAGCGCTGGTCGCAGCACCTGATCGACGGGGCGGGAAATTTCGGCTGGAAGCCCGAGCCGTTCGCGATCTCGGACAAGGCCAATGACGAGATGGACGCGCTTTTTGCTGAGCTGCGCGAGAAGCGCATCGCTCAGCCCGACGGCTCGGCCTATTCGGTGATGCTCACAGCCGAAGATCCGATCCCGATGAGCCAGATCTGGGCCAATATCAAGATCGCGATCGGCGGCGGGATCAACGAGCCGCGCGATGCGCTGGCAACGATCCTCTACGGCCTGCTGACCAATCCCGATCAACTGGCGCAGGTGCGCGCTCAAGAGGCTTGGGGCAAGGCTTTTGAAGAGGGCGTGCGCTGGGTGGCCCCGATCCAGGCCAGCTCGCGGCTCGTCACCGAAGATACCGAGCTGGGCGGCTTCGAGATCCCCAAGGGCGACACCGTGATGACGATCCAGGCCTCCGCCAATCGCGACGAGAGCCTTTATGAGAATGGCGAGGACTATATCGTCTTTCGCGACAAGAACCCCCATCAGGCTTTCGGCAATGGCCCCCATCACTGCGCAGGCGCCCATATCGCGCGGCGCACCGTGGGCAAGATCATCCTGCCGCTGCTGTTCGACCGTTTCCCCGATATGCGCCTGCCCGACCCCTCGCAGGTTCTGTGGCGCGGCTTTGGGTTTCGCGGGCCGATCAACCTGCCGGTGACACTGAACTGACCCGCCCGCGCGGATCGGACATGAAGGAGGAGGAATTTCAATGGTGAAGGTGACCTATATCGCCCATGACGGCTCGCAGACCGACATTGACGCCGATGAGGGCGACACCGTGATGCATGCGGCGGTCTCGCAGGATGTGGACGGGATCGTGGGCGAATGCGGCGGCGCGATGATGTGCGCGACCTGTCATTGCTATGTCGATGCGGCATGGGCCGATCGGGTCGGGACGCGCGACAGGAGCGAAGAGGATATGCTGGACGGGGCTGCCTCCGAGGTCACCGAGCGCTCGCGCTTGTCATGCCAGATCAAGCTGACCTCTGATCTCGACGGGCTCGTGGTCCATCTGCCCGAGGAACAGTTTTGACCCCTGAGACCGTCCTCATCATCGGTGCCGGACAGGGCGGGCTGCAAGCGGCGATCAGCCTGCGCCAGAGCGGCTTTGCCGGGACAATCACGCTGATCGGCGGTGAGCCCGGCCTGCCCTATCAGCGCCCGCCGCTCTCCAAGGCCTATCTTCGCGACGGCAAGGCCGAGGCGCTGTATCTCCGCCCCGAGAGCTTCTTCGACGCCAAGCAGATCGACTACCGGCCCGACACGTGGGTGGAGGCGATTGATCGCACCGCCCAGCGCGTCACCGTGACCGGGCAGAGCGGCGCGCATGCCCTGCCCTATGACCATCTCGTCCTCGCGACCGGCACGCGCAATCTGCGCCCCCCGATCGAAGGGATCGGGCTGGCCTGCGATCTGCGCACGTTGCGCGACGCTCAGACCCTGCGCGACAGGCTTTCGCAGCCGACTCGGATCGCGGTGATCGGCGGCGGCTTCATTGGCTTGGAATTCGCAGCCGTGGCCCGCGCGCTCGGCCATGAGGTCGCGATCATCGAGGCCGCACCGCGTCTGATGGCACGTGCGGTCTCGGCCAAGATGTCGGCGCATTTCGCGGAGCTGCACCGCGACTGGGGCAACCGCCTGCATCTGGGCCAAGCCGCCATCGCGGTGGAGCCCTCGGGCGTGACGCTGGCCGATGGCACGAAGATCGCATCCGATTTCGTGCTGCTCGCGGCGGGCGTGCGTCCCAATACCGAGCTGGCCGAGGCGGCGGGGCTTGCCTGCGACAACGGCGTTCGGACCGATGCGCGGCTTTTGACTTCGGACCCGGCGATTTCGGCCTTGGGCGATTGCGCGAGCTTTCCCGATCCCCGCAGCGGCGCGCAGATCCGGCTCGAAAGCGTACAGGCCGCGACCGACCACGCGCGCCTCATCGCCAAGCGGATCGCCAAAGGCGACGCCGCGCCTTACAGCGCGCAGCCCTGGTTCTGGTCGGATCAAGGCCCCTGCAAGTTGCAGATCGCGGGCTTTGCCACTCCCGATGCGGCGGAGGAGGAGATCGCCGCAGGGATTATCGGGCGGTTCGACGCAAGCGGGCTTTCCGCCATCGAGACGCTCGACAACGCGCGCGCCCATATGCGGGCGCGTAAGCTCATCGCATCGCCCGTGCCGATCACGCGCGCAGAACTGGAGGAGATAGCGGCCTGAGGGCTGCATGGGAGTATCTAAAGGCCCTCACATGAGGGGTTTAACGGTCCATTGGGAGGAGAGACCATGAAACACACGAGTTTGAGCATCGCGACAGTGATCGCGCTTGGCGCAACCCTGAGCAGCGCCAGCGCACAGGAGCTGAAATACGCAAACTGGGCGCCGCCCACCCATACAATCAACGCAGCCCAGATAGAGCCGCTGGCCAAAGCGCTTTCTGAGGGCACGGACGGGGCCGTCACGCTGCGCGGCTATCACGGCGGCGAGCTGGGCGCAGGCCCGGCGGATCAATATGTGCGCGTGCTGCAAGGCACAGCCGATATGGGCTGGGGCGTTCAGGGATACACCTCGTCGCAATTCCCCAAGACCCTGATCGCCGAGCTGCCCGGCGCCCTGCCGCTGGATGCACCGGGCTACAAGGCGCTCTGGCAGGGCTTTGATCAGATCAAGGGCGAATACCCGCAGACCGAAGTGATCGCGCTATGGGGCTCAGAGCCCAACATCCTGATGATGCACGACAAAGAGGTGCGCACGCCTGCCGATCTCAAGGGGCTCAAGATCCGCGTGGCAGGCTCGATCTCGGCTGCCGCGATGGAGGCGCTCGGCGCAACCCCGGTGCAGATCCCGATGACACAGGTCTATAACGGACTGCAAACCGGTTTGATCGACGGCGTGGTCAGCGGCGCGTCGATCCTGTCGGATTTCAAGCTCAACGAGGTCGTGGGCAGCGTCACGACAGGACCGAACCTTGGCCGCCTCACCTTCTATACGGTGATGAACAAGCCCGCCTATGACGGGCTGCCGCCCAAGGCCAAGGCGGCGCTCGATGCGGTGAAGGGCGAGAAGATCTCGAAGATGACCGAAGAGGCATGGATCGCGACCGCAGCGGCGGCGCTCGATGCGGCACGGGCCTCAGACAGCACCACGGTGATCGATCTGGACGCTGCGGGCGCGCAACCCTTCAATGACGCGCTGGCCGATGTGACCGACACCTATGTGAGCAAGGTGGGCGGCGCGGCCACACTGGCGGCGATGCGGGGCGAGTGATGCTCGCACAGATGCAAAAGCTTGTGGACAGGCTGATCAGCCTGTCCGCGATCATCGGCACGAGCGGGTTGATCTTCGTCGTGCTGGTGATCGTGATCGATGTGATCGGGCGCAATTTCGGCATGCCGCTTTACGGCGCGCAGGATCTGGTCACCATGACGATGGTGCTGATCGTCTTTGGCGGAATGGCGCTGTGCGACCGCAGGGGCGGCCATATCGTCGTCGATATCTTCGAAACCACGTTTCCCGCAGCGCTCAACCGCACCATCGACATTTTCTCGGCGCTGCTGGGCGTGGCGATCTTCGTGCTGATCGCGGTTACGGTCTATCAAAGCGCAAAGCTGAGCGTGATGCTCCATCTCTCGACCAATCTCTTGAACCTGCCCAATGCGTGGTTCCAATACGCGCTTTGCGTGCTCTCGCTGGTCGGCGCGCTCACGATGGGCCTGCGCGCATTGCGGCTAATCTGGCGCGATGACCCTCAGCCGACCGGCGAAAAGGAGCCGCTATGACCCCTGCAATCGTGGGCTCGGCTGGCCTGACGCTGCTGCTGGCTTTGCTGCTGATCCGGGTGCCTGTGGCCTTTGCGATGTTCGCAGTGGGCTTTGTCGGGATCTGGATTCTGAACGGGCTACAGGCGGCCACCGGGCTTTTGGCCTCCGAGACCTTCTCACTGGCCTCGAATTCCGAATTGATCGTGGTGCCGCTGTTCATCCTGATGGGCAATGTGGCGAGCGTCACCGGGATGAGCCGCAAGCTCTATGATGCGGCTTTCGCGACGATCGGTCAGATGCGCGGCGGGCTTGCGCTGGCAACCGTGGTGGGCTGCGGCGGGTTTGCAGCCCTCTCGGGTTCCTCGGTCGCCTCGGCACTGACGATGGGGCGCACCGCGCTGGCCGAGATGGACCGCTACGCCTATAGCCCGCGCCTGTCGACCGGGGTTGTGGCCGCGGGCGGGACGCTGGGGATCCTGATCCCGCCCTCAACCGGCTTTGTCATCTACGCAATCCTGACGCAGCAAAGCATCGGGCGGCTCTTCATGGCGGGCATCTTGCCGGGGATATTGCTGCTGAGCGCCTTCATCCTGACGATCATGATCCTGTGCACCCTGCGCGCCGAGATCGGACCGAAAGGCCCGGCTACGAGCGCCGCCGAAAAGGGTCGCGCCTTCCTCGGCGCAATCCCGATTCTCATCGTCATCGTGCTCACCATTGGCGGCATCTATTCGGGGTTTTTCTCGCCCACCGAGGCCGCCGGGGTTGGCGCGGCCTTCGTCATTATCTACGGGGCATGTGAGCGCAGCTTGACCCTGCGAAGCTTCTGGCGCGCCGCGCAAGACAGTATCGTCACCACAGCCTCGGTCATGCTGATCCTGATCGCGGCGCATCTGATCAACCCGTTCGTGGCGCTCAGCCACCTGCCCGCCGAAATCAGCCAGATGCTCGTGGCGCTCGATCTTGGCCGGATCGGCACGCTGCTTGTGATCCTCGTGATCTACATGGTGCTGGGGTGTTTCCTCGAAGGTCTGGCCATGCTGGTACTGACGCTGCCGATCTTTTTGCCGGTGATCCTCGATCTCGGCATCGATCCGATCTGGTTTGGCGTGCTGGTCGTGCTCACGCTCGAGATGGGGCTGATCTCTCCCCCCGTCGGCATCAACGTCTTCATCGTGAAATCCGTGGCCAAGGACGTGCCCTTGATCGAGATTTTCCGAGGCGTCATGCCGTTCTGGGTGGCGATGTTCGCAACGCTCGCAATTCTGGTCGCGGTGCCGCAGATCTCGCTCTGGTTGCCCGGCATGATGTAGCCCGCGCCGCGCGCCGGACGCGCCCCCTCAAAAGCAATGTGCCGCACGTCACATGGGACGCGCGGCACAGGCAAAACTCTCTTGGCGCGCATGCGCCGGGGCGTCGCTTACCCGATACGGTAGTTTGGGCTTTCGCGGGTGATCTGCACGTCATGGACATGGCTCTCTTTGAGGCCCGCGCCGGTGATCTTGACGAAATTGCACCCACCCCGCATCGCCGCGACCGTCGGCGAGCCGGTATAGCCCATCGCCGCACGCAGACCGCCCACAAGCTGATGCACGACCGCGCCCGCGGGGCCCTTGTAAGGCACCTGCCCCTCGATACCTTCGGGGACCAGCTTGTCAGAGGCCGCATCTTTCTGGAAATAGCGATCCGCCGAGCCCCGCGCCATCGCGCCGAGCGAGCCCATACCGCGATAGGATTTATACGACCGGCCCTGATAGAGCACGACCTCGCCGGGGCTCTCATCGGTCCCTGCAATCGCAGAGCCCACCATCGCACACCATGCGCCCGCAGCGATCGCCTTGGCGAAATCGCCCGAGAACTTAATCCCGCCATCGGCGATGATCGGGGTGTCGCCCGCAGCCCCGGCGCAATCCATGATCGCGGTAAGCTGGGGCACGCCCACGCCCGCCACGATACGCGTGGTGCAGATCGAGCCCGGGCCGATCCCGACCTTGACCGCATCCGCGCCCGCGCCGATCAGCGCGCGGGTGGCCTCGGCAGTTGCGACATTGCCCGCAACGACCTGAACATTGGAGTTATAGGCCTTCACCCGCGCCACGGCCTTGGCGACGCCCTCGGAATGGCCGTGCGCCGTGTCGATCACGATCAGGTCACAGCCCGCCTCGATCAGCGCGCAAGAGCGCTCATAGCCCTCATCGCCCACGGTCGAGGCCGCAGCCACGCGCAGCCGCCCCTTGTCATCCTTGCAGGCCAGCGGATGCAGAACGGCCTTCTCGGTATCCTTGAGCGTGAGCAGCCCAGTCAACTTGCCTGCCCCATCGGTGACCAGCAGCTTCTCGATCCGGCGCTCTTTCATCAAGGCGCGGGCCCGATCGCGATCCGCCGGTTCGGTCAGGATCGCCAGCCCATCCTTTGTCATCATCGCCGAGACCGGGGTCTTGTCGTCCGAGGCAAAACGCATGTCGCGATTGGTCACGATGCCTACGACGCGCTTATCCGCATCGACCACGGGGAACCCGGTCACATTATAGCGCTCCATCAAGGCCTTGGCATCGGCCATGGTCTGCTCGGGGCGCAGCGTAATCGGGTTGTAGACGATCCCGCTCTCGAACCGTTTGACGCGGCTGACCTCGGCGGCCTGCTGCTCTAGGGTGAGGTTGCGGTGGATCACGCCCATGCCGCCCGCCTGCGCCATCGCAATGGCCATGCGCGACTCGGTCACAGTGTCCATGGCCGAGGACAGAAGCGGAATATTGAGGTGGATCGACCGGGTCACCTGGGTCGCGACATCCGCCGTGCTCGGCAACACAGACGAGGCTGCGGGAACAAGAAGGACATCATCAAAGGTGAGTGCCTCGCGAATCTGCATGGGGGATCTCCGGGTCCAGATGCGTTTGGCAGTTTCCTGTTTCACGCCCGCGCGCCGATGGCAACCCCCAAGGCGCCGTGCAGCCCGTCCTGCACGCGCGCCTTCAGGCACGCGCGCCGTGTCAGGCAATGGCCGCGTTGGTCTTGAGCGCCAGATCGCCCTTGCTCCAGCCCTTCATCAGACGCGCCGAGAGCGGCACGATCACAAGGGTCGCCACGATCAGCAACACCGCGCCGGGGCGCGCCCAGTACCCGCCGACCGCGAGCCAGCACCCGGCGGTCGCGGCCAGCGGAAAGCACAGCGCGCCCCAAAGCGGGCTCTCACCTGCCGCCAGAAGCCAGCGCAGGCGCACTACCAGCAGCACCAGAAATCCGCCCGAGATCAGCGCCATGACCTGCGCGATTGCAGCGGCATGAAAGCCTGCCGCCACCATGCCCAAGATCGCCGCGGGCACCAAATGGCAGGCCAGAAGCGGGCGCAGGGGCGCGGGCACCGTCTCACGCGAGAATTTCTGCATCGAGAGGACCCAGATCGGCACCGCCACCAACAGCGCAATCCAAAACAGCGCAACACCGAGCATTCCCAGCCCAAGCGCCTGCGCCACCAGTGCCGCGACGCCAAAACCTGCAAAGCTGAGCTGAGAGACCGGGGTAACACGCCGTTGTTCGGTGGGGCCTGTGAAAAACGCCCAGATGATCAGCGCGATCAACCCCAGATGGGCGATCAAAGCGGCCCAGAACAGGGCCTGCGCGCCCATTCCGTAAGGCGCAAGTGCAGCCGCCAGCAGATAGCTCGCCAGAACGAGCGCGGCGATGCCCGCCCGGCCCGGCAAGACGCGCAGATCCTCGAAAATAGCACGCGGGCGCCGCAGAAGTTTGACCCCATAGGCAATGAGGCAAAATACGACGAGCAGGCTGACGGCGCCCACTGCGATCTCGGCCAGCGCCTGCGGCAACGCGAACTGCACTATCCCCCGGCGCCAGACAAGCACCAGCCCGATCAGCCCGAGGACCGGCAGGAAGGCTGCAGGCGGTGTGCGGCGAAACAGGCCTTGGGGCGTCGGCTGTCTGGGCGCAAGTGTCATCAGGCGGACCTTTCTCGTCATTTGGCGCGGGTGCGAGAGCGCGTACCCTCTGCTCTGGGCTGCGGCTTGCACCGCGATCTTTCAGGAAAACTAATCGTGATCTGGGGCAAAAGTGAGGCGATAACGGATCAAATCGGCAGCGCCAAGAGGCTCGCGCCCAGCGACACCGCCCGCGCGCCCGTGCCCAGCTTGAAATGGAGCCGCCCGGCCCCCGCCTCGCCATCCACACAGCCCAGATCAAACTGCACGACGCCTTGGGCGCGCAGCATCAAGGCTGTCTGCCACAGCGCCAGATTATGGGCCCCGCTGGCCCGGCCCTGCGCCCCGCCCCAGCCAATATGATAGCTTGCCCCCGCCCCATGGCGCAGCACGATCACGCCAGCGATGCGCGCGCCCGTCGCGTCTTCGATCCGCAAGGCGATCAGATCCTCGGGCGCCTGTGCAGCCCAGTCACGGGTGAAATCGGCGGGCAAGGCGCGGTAGCCGCGCGCGCGTTGCTGCGCCTGATCAGCGCGCAAGATCCAGTCGAACTCGGGCTCGGGGCAGACCCGCAGCCCGGCGCGCTCTGCCGCCACAAGCCGATTGCGCCATTTGCCCGCGAGCCCCTTGCGCAGCGCAGACGGATCGGCCCTGAGCGACCAGATCGCATGATGGCGCGCTGTGATCAGCGGGATCAACCCCGGCCCCGCCACGGCTGCGGCAGGCGTGGCCAGCACAAGGCCGGGCCTGCGCGCCAGATGGCACAGCGCGCGGCGTTGCAACCCCTCTGCGCAGCCCGGCACAAAGACCGGCCCGCGCGAGATCAACCACATACCGCGCCGCCCGATCATCTGCACAAGCCCGATCCGCACCCCGTCCGCACGGATCTCAAACCGCGCGACACGCCGCCCGCGCGCGCCCAGCACCGCCCCATAGCTTTGCGATTGCTGCATCGCACAGGCGCCGCCGAGGGCGATCGCGTCCAGCGCCTGCTGCCATGCCGCCCCTGGAAACGGCGCGATCTCCAATGCCGAGCCCGTCACATAGTCTCCACTGCAATTTCGCTCAGCGCAGTTAAGACCCGCTTTACCTAAGACGGGGTAAATATCTCACCAGAGTTTCCCGCAACGAAGGCACGAGATGGCCCGACACCCCCCGATCCCCGCCCCGCGTCTGACCCTTTGGGTCCCGATCTTGCTTGCCTGCGCCCTGTGCACGCTTTGGTTGATCGCGCTCGCCTTAGGGCGATTCTCGGGGATTTTCTGAACCCAACGGTTTGAAAGCTGACCTTAACGTTAGAAAGCGTGACACCCACGCCACAAGTGAGCCCTCGCAATGGGTTGGAGACGTAGCGTCAGAGTTCAACACGAATTGATCTATAAAGGCGCGGTGATAACGTCATTTTCAGGGAACCGACAGACACACGTCACGGGGAGAGGATCATTATGAAACAGATTTTGACAACAGCAGCCGTCGTCGCTTTGAGCACCGGCATGGCGCAGGCAGGCGGCGTCGAACGTTCGACGCAATCGGTCGGCATTCTGTTCGAGCAAGGCAATTACGCTGAATTCAACATCGGCGGCTTCAACCCAGATGTCTCGGGCACCGTCGCAGGCGGCGCAATTTCGTCGGGCGATATGGCGACCGGCTACGGCAGCTTCAGCCTTGGCTACAAGCAGGCGCTGAACGACAATATCGACCTTGCGATCATTCTCGACCAGCCGCTGGGCGCAAATGTGCACTATCCGCTGGCCAACCAGCCCTACCCGTTCGCAGGCTCGACCGCGTCAATCTCGTCGCATGCGGTGACCGGCCTGATGCGCTACAAGTTCCCGCAGAACATCTCGGTCTATGGCGGTGTGCGCATCCAGCAAGCCTCCGGCAAGGCCGATCTGAAGGTGTTCTCAACCACAGCCGGCGCCTACCTTCCCTATAAACTCGACGCTCCGAACGAGACAGATTTCGGCTATGTGGTGGGTGTCGCTTGGGAAAAACCCGAGATCGCAGCCCGTGTCGCGCTGACCTATAACTCGAAGATCACGCATGATTTCGACGGTACGGAAACGCTGTTCAACGGCGCGACGATCGACTCGACCTTCGAAACCGTCTCGCCGGAATCGGTCAACCTCGAATTCCAGACCGGGATCGCAAAAGACACGCTCCTGCTGGGCTCGGTCCGCTGGGTGCACTGGTCGCAATTCGAGATCGCGCCGGATGGCTACCGGGCGACGCTGGGCGGCGGTCAGCCGGGCAGCGCTGGCGCACTCGTGGCGTTCAAGAACAACACCACGACCTTCAATATCGGTGTGGGTCGCCGCTTCACCGACCAATGGTCGGGCGCTGTGATGTTCGGCTATGAAAAGCATGACGGCGACACCGTGGGCAACCTCGGGCCGACCGATGGTTTCAAGTCGATCTCGCTGGCGGCCAGCTATCAGGCAACCGACCAGATCAAGATCACTGGCGGTCTGCGCTATGTCGATATCGGCGATGCCACGACCAACGCCCCCACGCTGGCCGATTTCTCGGGCAACAAGGGCTGGGGCGCGGGCCTGCGCGTGGGCATGAGCTTCTGATCCACGTCCCCTTCGGATGACGTGAAAGCCCCGCCCGATTGGCGGGGCTTTTTCTTGCGCATGTTTCGGGTGGCGCAGACGCATGATTAACCCTATCGCAAAAGCCATGACGCACCGTATCGCCCCCACCGCCCCGCTCTCGCTCTCCCCGCTCGTCTGGGCGCTTCTGGGCGGGCTTGCGCTGATCTGGGGCTCATCGTTCCTGTCGAACCGGGCGGCGCTTGATGGCGCGGGCGTCTTTACGGTTGTGTTCATCCGTGTCGCGCTTGGCGCGGTTTTGCTTTGGATCTGGGTTCTCGCGCGCGGCATCCCAATTCCGCGCCGCCCCGTATTGCTGGTGCATTTCGTAGTGATGGGGCTTCTGAACAACGCGATCCCCTTCTCGCTCATCGTCTGGGGCCAGCAACATATCGAGTCCGGGCTGGCCTCGATCCTGAACGCCTCCACCGCGATTTTCGGTGCCTTGATCGCAGCGCTGGTCTTCTCGGACGAGCGGCTGAGCGCGCGCAAGTCTCTGGGCATCGCCTTGGGCTTTTGCGGCGTCGTCGTGGCCATCGGCCCCGAGGCTTTGCGCGGCTTCAACCCCGCCTCTGCCGGCCAGATCGCGATCCTCGGCGCCGCGATGAGCTACGGTGTGGCAGGCGCCTATGCGCGCCGGGCCGTGCGCGGCATCGCGCCGGAACTGTCGGCCGCAGGGATGCTCACCGGCGGTACGCTCTGGATTTTGCCACTGATGCTGTGGCTTGAGGGCATGCCCCGGCTCGATTATGCGCCTTCAGTCTGGACCGCGATGCTCTGGCTTGGTTTTGGCTGCTCGGCGCTGGCCTATCTGCTCTATTACCGTATCCTGTCGCTGGCAGGGGCGGCCAATCTCGCGCTGGTGACGCTGTTGATCCCGCCGGTGGCCATCGTGGCAGGCTGGGCAGTCTATGGCGAGCGCTTGGGCCTCAGCGAGATCGGAGGCTTTGCACTCCTCGCAGTGGGCCTCGCGATCCTCAATGCAAAGCCCGCGCAACGCCCGCCCGCACCCGCGCCCAAAACCCCGTGACGTGCGCGCCCGCGCGCGCTAGAGAGGGGCAAAGCAGATGCAGACGAGGCCGGGCATGATTTATTCCAACCGCACCGACTGGCTTGAGGCCAGCGACAAGCGGGTCTTGTTGTTTGGCATGTCGGGTCTGGGCAAGACTTGGGCTGCCAATCTGTTGCGCGACGAGGGCTGGTTCCACTACTCGGTCGATTACCGGATCGGCACGCGCTACATGGGCGAAAATATCGCCGACAACTTCAAGCGCGAGGCGATGAAGAACCCGTTTCTCGCCGAGCTGTTGTTGAGCGACTCCGTCTATATCGCCTCCAACATCACCTTCGACAATCTGGCGCCGCTCTCGACCTATCTGGGCAAGCCGGGCGATCCGGCCAAGGGCGGCCTGCCCTTTGACGACTATATGCGCCGTCAGGAACAGCACCGCCGTGCCGAGATGGCAGCCCTGCTCGACACCATCCCCTTCATCGAGCGCGCCCGCGCGATCTACGGGATCGAGCAATTCCTATGCGATTCCGGCGGCTCGATCTGCGAGGTGGTCGATCCCGACGACCCGCAAGATCCGATCCTGAGCGCCTTGTCTGCCCATCACCTGATGGTCTGGATCGAAGGATCCGAGGCCCATACCGAGGCGCTGGTCGAGCGTTTCGCCCGCGCCCCCAAACCGATGTATTACCAGCCCGAATTCCTCATCCGTAAATGGGAGGAATATCGCGATCTCAAGGGCCAAAGCGAAGCCGAGGTCGACCCCGACGCCTTCGTGCGCTGGACCTATGCGCAAGCGCTCGCCCACAGGCAGCCGCGCTATAAGGCGATGGCGCGCAACTGGGGGATCAGCATCCGCGCAGAGGATCTTTATCTTGTGCGCGATGCGAAAGGGTTTACATCGCTTATCGCAGAGGCGTTGCCGGCGTGACAGCCGACCCAGCGAAATCACATCAAAAACGAACCATAAGAGACTGAAATCAAATGCCTATCACGCTACCCGAGAACCTTCCGGCCTTCGACATTCTGTCGCAGGAAGGCGTGATGGTCATGTCGCCCAGCCGCGCCCAGTCGCAAGAAATCCGGCCCATCCGCATCGCGCTTCTAAATCTGATGCCGAAAAAAATCCAGACCGAGAACCAGTTCGCGCGGCTGATCGGAGCGACGCCGCTTCAGATCGATTTCCAACTGATCCGCATGTCCGATCACGTGACCCGCAACACGGCCGCCGAGCATATGGAGGAGTTCTACCGCCCCTTCAGCGAGGTTCTGGCCTCGGGCGAGAAATTCGACGGGCTGATCATCACCGGCGCGCCGATCGAGCAAATTGACTTTGAAACAGTGGATTACTGGGACGAGCTCACGCAAGTGTTCGACTGGACCCAGAGCCATGTCTTCTCGACCTTCGGTGTGTGCTGGGGCGGAATGGCGATGGCCTATTACTTCCACGGTACGCCCAAACATCTGCTCGACCACAAGGCGTTCGGCTGTTTCCGGCATCGCAACGAGGCACCCGCCTCGCCCTATCTGCGCGGCTTCTCGGATGATCTGCTGATCCCGGTCAGCCGCTGGACAGAGATGAAACGGCCAGAGCTGGAGGCGGCAGGCATGACCACGCTGATCCATTCGGATGAAACCGGCCCCTGTCTGGTCGAAGATCGGGCGCGCCGCGCGCTCTATATCTTCAACCATCTCGAATATGACAGCGGCACGCTTAAGGAAGAATACGACCGTGACGTTGCGTCAGGGAAACCAATCAACGTGCCCGCGAATTACTACCCTGAAGACGACCCGCGCCAAATGCCCCTGAACCGGTGGAAAAGCCACGCCCACCTGCTCTATGGCAACTGGATCAATGAGATTTATCAGGGGACTCCCTATGACATGGCTGAGATTGGCCGCTAGCGTCGTTGTCCTTGCCCTCATCTTGGGCGGTGCGACCTGGGGGCTTGATATCTGGAGGGCGCGCCAAGCCGAAGCCCGCTATCCGCCCGATGGTGTGTTCGTCGATATCGATGGACAGCGTGTCCATGTCGTCACGATGGGCGATCACGGACCGGCGGTGGTGCTGATTCACGGCGCTTCGGGATCGGCGCGCGATCTGACCTTCGATCTCGCCCCGGAACTTGCCAAACGCTACCGCGTCTTCGTGCCGGACAGACCGGGTTTTGGCTATTCCGATCCGCTGCCCGCCGGTCAGGACACGATCTTCAATCAGGCGAAGCTGCTGCAAAAAGCCACGCTCGAAGTGGGCGCGCGCAATCCGATCGTTCTTGGGCATTCCTATGGCGGCGCGGTGGCGATCGCTTGGGCCGTGACGCTGCCCGACACGCTCAAGGGGCTGGTGCCTGTCTCGGCCCCCTCCGAGATGTGGGACAGCGGCCTGCCCCTGCTCTACAAGCTGACCGCCCCGCCGCTTGGCCAAGCCCTTCTGGTGCCGCTGATCTCGGCCTGGACGCCCCCGGCGGTGATCGCCGCTGAAGTGCGCGACGTGTTCAAACCGCAGCAAATGCCCAAGGGCTATATTCGCTGGTTCGGTCCCGGCATGACGCTGCGGGTGACCACGATGCGGGTGAATGCGCGCGAACGGGCCAGCCTGAAAAGCCAGATCGCGCAGATGATCCCGAAATATCCGCAGCTCGATCTGCCGGTGGTCTCTGTCCATGGCACGGCCGATACGATTGTAAGCGAGAAGATCCACGCGATCCCCTTCACCAAGACGGTCCCCGGGGCCACGCTGATCTCGCTCAAGGGGATTGGCCATATGACACCCCATGTCGCGACGAAACAGGTCGTGGAGGCGGTCAACGAGGTCGCCAAGCGCGCAGGGCTGAACTAACGCGCCTGCGGCTTGCACCGCCTTCACGCGCAGCTCATACTGGCGCAAACTTGGGGAGGCCCGGATGGCACAGGACAGGCAAGAGACGCGCGACGACATTCCCTTCGTGGGCGATATCACGCGCTATCTCGAAACCGAGGCCCCGAAGGCGATCCGGGACGCGATCCAGCATTCCGACAAGGATGATATCCTTGCCAAGTCATACCCTTACGACGAGATGTTGAAGCGCAAGAAATACGATCGGCAGATGGAGAAACTGCAGGTCGAGCTGGTCAAGATGTTGTGGGACATGAAAGAGACCGGCAAACGGCTGGTCGTGCTGTTCGAAGGCCGCGATGCGGCTGGCAAGGGCGGCACGATCGGGCGGATGCGCGAGAATCTCAACCCGCGCTCGGCCTATGTCGTGGCGCTGCCCAAACCCTCCGAGACCGAGGCCAGCCAATGGTATTTCCAGCGCTATGTCGACTGGCTGCCCGCTGCCGGAGAGATCGCGATGTTCGACCGCTCGTGGTACAATCGCGGCGTGGTTGAGCATGTGTTTGACTTCTGCACCCCGCAGCAACGCGAGCACTTCTTCACCCAACTCCCTGATTTCGAGAAGATGCTGGTCGATGACGGGATCACGCTGGTGAAGCTGTGGCTCAATGTCGACCGGGCCGAGCAGTTGCGGCGGTTCATCGCACGCGAAACCGATCCTCTCAAACAATGGAAACTGAGCTGGATCGATGTCGAGGGGCTCAAACGCTGGGACGCCTATTCGGCGGCGATCGAGGACACGCTGGAGCGCAGCAACACCGATTTCGCGCCTTGGACGGTGATCCGCTCGGATGACAAGAAACGCGCCCGGATTGCCGCGATCCAGACCGTTCTAAGCGCGGTCGATTACGCAAAGAAAGACCGAGAAGCCATTGGATCTATTGACACATCCATCTGCGGCGGCATCGACATCCTGAATGTCTAAGCAAGGCTATCATCACGGCAATCTGCGCCAGGCGCTGGTCACCTCGACCCTTGCGCTGATCGAAGAGAAAGGGCCCACGGGGTTTACGCTCTCCGAGGCGGCCAAGCGCGCAGGCGTCACCCCGGCGGCAGTCTATCGCCATTTTGCAGGGCGTGAGGATCTGATCGCGGAATGTGCCCGTCAGGGCTACCTGATCTTCGGCGATCTGATGGAACATGCGTGGAATGGCGGCAAGCCCACGGCCTTGGCGGCCTTCTCGGCGACGGGCCGCGCCTATCTTGCCTTTGCGCGGAAATATCCCGGTCACTACATGGCGATGTTCGAAAGCGGCATCTCGTCCAATCGCTCACCCGAACTCTCCAATGTGGCCAGCCGCGCGACCGGCGCGATCGAGCAGGCCACAGCCGCATTGATGGATCACGTCCCCCCCGAGCGCAGACCGCCCGTCGCAATGGTCTCGGCCCATATCTGGGCGCTCAGCCACGGCGTGGTAGAGCTCTACGCGCGCGAGGGAAACCGCGCGCCCTACGCTCCCGAGGATCTGCTGGAAAGCGGCATCGGCGTCTATCTCCGCGGGCTGGGCCTGATCGGGCCGGACCGCCCCTGACCCTTCCGCGACAAGACGCGCCGCGCGCCATGATCCGCGTATGAAAAAGGCGGGCACACAGGCCCGCCTTTCCCGAAATATCCGGAACCGGATCAGAACTTGAACGAGGTGGTCAGGTTCAGGGTCGTCGCGTTGACGTCCGAGTCCGTGCCATCGAAGTTATGGCCGTCACGGTAGTCCAGCTCGCCGCCGACGGTCCACTGGTCGGTGACCGCGTATTTCATGCCGATACCAACCATCGGGGAGGTGTCGCTGTGGTCCTGGCCAGCCAGATCGGCTTTCATGTACGATGCACCAAGGGCCCCGTAGAACAGCGAGCGGTTGTAGGGCACACCACCGATCAGTTTCAGGTCGGTCATGTTTTTCAGCTTGCCATTATCGCCATCGTCGACGTTAGCAGCATTGTAGGCCAGCTCACCGCCGCCCACGAAGCCACCGAAATCTTTCAGATAACCTGCATGGACACCGCCGACTGCGCCGTTGGCATCAAGGTCGCCATTGGTTTTGCCGTAGCCGACTTGAGCACCAGCGTAAGCACCGGTCCAGTCGAATGCGACGGGTGCTGCGACCATCGGTGCCGGGGTCACGACGGGTGCGGCTGCCGGAGCGGTGTAACCGCCGGCGAATGCTGCGCCACCAACCATGGCAAGGATGCTCGAGCTCACAAGAATACGTTTCATTTTTCTCTCTCCTGTATGGGGGTTCATCCCCCGATTGAGACTTCGGATCAGGTCCGTTCGCTGGACCTACGCCCCTCCAATGCATCGTCAATGTGTTTGGTTCCAAGCGTCGGCGGCGATTTGCCGGAACGTGATCCGAGCAGCTTATGCTGCAACTGCGAAAAATCGAACGAGCGTAAAGACTAAGGGGCAATTTACCCTCTCGCTCACGCCCTGCCCGTTCCAGCACTGATCACGTCGAGTTGAACGCACCCCGCATCCGCGCACCGCCGCGCGCCCCAAGACGACGCCTTCGAGCGCGCTCTTCGCGCGCGCAGCGTCCAGCCGCCAGCGCGATTCCAATGCCCCTCTCGACAGGCTCAGCGCGCGCAATCAGGGCACCGTCCTCACCGCGCCCAAGCCCCCCGGCACCGCCGAAAATCCCCTGTGCAAAATTTTCCGCCGTCCCGGTAAAAAATCTTGAGAAACCGGTTGCAAGCCCGCGCACGGAACGATAAATCCCGCTCTCACGACGACCCATGACGCGGAGAGGTGGCAGAGTGGTCGAATGCGGCGGTCTCGAAAACCGTTGTCGGTGAGAGCCGACCCAGGGTTCGAATCCCTGTCTCTCCGCCACTTTCCTTGGATATTCACAGGGAAATTTACTGCCAAACCAATGCCTTAAGAAGGATCCCCCTCTAGGCAATTGGCATTTACGTAGTGTTTTGCACCACAAAATGATACACGTTTTGCACCACAGCGAACGGTGCGCCCCATGACAATCTCGAAACGCGGCAAGACTTGGCACCTCAGAAGGCGCGTGCCTACGGCCTATGCTTCGGTCGAAGCGCGTCGGGAAATTGTATTGTAATTGAAGACCGATTCCGAGGCCATCGCACGGCAGAAGGCTGCAACCGTTTGGCAAAGTAAGATCGAAGCCTGGGAGGCGAAACTCGCTGGCGACAGCGCCGATGCGGAGAAACGCTTCGAAGCAGCCAAACGGCTCGCCAGCGCACGCGGCTTCCGCTTCCTGGAGGCACCTCAAGTTGCAGACCTTCCCTTGGCCGAAATTGTCGACCGCGTGGAAGCCGCCCCGGAGACTGCAGGACAATTCGACCAGGAAGAAGCGCGCGCCGTGCTTGGCGGAGCCGCCGCACCTGCCATTACGGTGACGCGCGCTCTGGATCTCTTCTGGGAGCTGGAGCGTGACCGTGTTCTTGGCAAGAGCCGCGACCAGAAGCGGCGCTGGGAAAATCCGCGACGAAAAGCCGTCGCGAACTTCATCGCCGTAATCGGCGACAAGCCGATGCAGGAGATCACCCGCGACGACATGCTGGAATTTCGCGATTGGTGGATGGCGCGCCTTGAAACTGAAGGGCTGACCGCGAACAGCGCCAACAAGGATCTCACCCACCTCGGCGACATTCTCAAAAGCGTGAATGCGAAGAAAAAGCTTAAGTTGGATCTTCCGCTTTCCGATCTGAAATTCAAGCAGGGCAAAGCGGGAGAGCGCCCTCCATTCTCAGATAGCTGGATCCGGGAAAGACTTCTGGCCGAGGGCGCCTTAAACGGTCTCAACGATGAAGCGCGAGCAATTTTTCTGGGCATGGTAAACACTGGGATGCGCCCGAGTGAACTCGCCGCCCTTCACCCGGAAGAGATCGTGCTGTCGGCTGACATCCCGCATCTGAACCTGCAACCGCTCGGCCGTGCGCTGAAATCGAACAATGCCCAGCGGATCATCCCGCTGCTCGGCGTCTCGCTTGAGGCCATGAAGGAGTTTCCTGACGGGTTTCCGCGCTATCGTGGCGGCTCGGCTTCGCTTAGCGCGACCGTCAACAAGTTCCTGCGTGAAAACGATCTTTTGGAGACCCCCAGGCACACACTTTATTCGCTTCTGCACAATTTCGAGGATCGGATGCTCGAAGCCGGGATCGACGAGCGGATCCGGCGCGACATCATGGGCCATGCACTTGGGCGACAGCGCTATGGCGAGGGCGGTCGGTTGCTGACGATCGCACGACTACTGTCCCCGATCGCCTTCTGAGCAACGATCGCCCTCGCCCTCTCCAGCGGGTCCCCGGATTGACGCGCGCGTTCGAGAGCGACTTCCCGATCCAGCCTGGCAAAGATCGGCGCGTAGACAGGATCCTCTGCAACCATCAACGCGACCTTGTCGCGCGCCGCGACCAGCCGCGCAAGCCAGCGCGCGGCATCGCTCTGCGAGCGACGGATCGGACTGGGTATGTGTCGCGAGGTGGGCACTAGGGAACAGTTCTCGGTGCCGCGCGAGCGCGAGCTCGGCGGAGGATGGGTTTTGCGGCCCGATTGGGTTCGCGGCTGATGATGCCAAGTATAGGGAGCGTGACGCCGCAACTCACGGCAAACCGCGCCGTAATCCACAGAAAACTTAGGCCGGATGCGCTCTAACCGACTATAATTGCGCAATTTTGTCCGGTTCCGAACGAGAGCGACTAACATCCTGCGATAAGTCAGGCTTTTTTGAAGCCGGCGGCCTGATGGTTCACGCCACCCAACGGGATGTTCCGAAAGCTCGATCGTTACCAACAAAGCTGTGAACAAATCATTCGCTGGATCGTTTGCAGGCGCGAATTTGGTCCGCCCCTCAGGTCTGGCCATTCAGTACGAAGGCTCGCGCGCAGACGCCCGATGAGTTCACGGCCCGTCGGGGAGAATATCGTCGTTCTTCTCGGACACGACGATCTCTGCCGGCTCGAGCGCGTCTTCGATCTGTTCGTCCCCACCGCGCTGAGATACCCCGAGGCGGGCAAGCAGCGCTTTGATCCTCTCGTCCAGCTCATTCAACTCGAGCGTTTCAGGCGCTCGTGAACCAACGCCATCAGATCGATGATTTCCTGCTCTCGCGCATCGCGTTTCTGCGCGTCCTTTTGAAACGATTCGATCGCGTCGCCCATCACACTCGCGGCTTTCGCGATCTGCTGCGAGATCGCGCCGAGATCCTCGATCATCTGGTCCAGTCGCTCGACCACCCCACGGTCTTTTTCGATGGCCAAGAGGGCTTGGAGAGACGGGATCAACTCCACCACCCGCTTGTTGGACTCGATCAGATCCAGGATGTCCTTGCTCAGATTCCGGGTTGTGGTTTTTTGCGTATCGGGCATTCAGGGCCTCCAGTTTTTTGCGGGGTTCGGCAAAGATGTTCTTGGGCAGTGCGGTGACGAGACGCGCGACGAGCCCGCGCATCAGCTGCTGCGTCACGAGACGATGGAGCAGACCGACAATCGGCCTCAGCCCATGCGTCTTTCGGCGAAAAACCGTAGGTCGAGGCCTTGGCATCGCCTCGAGAAACTCGGAGAGTTCATAGAATTTCTCGGGCGCCTCGAAGCCGTGGCGAGCTGGCATTTCTCGGGCAACAGACAGCCAAAGCTCTTCCAGTTTGTCAGGCGCCTTCGCCAGCTGGATTTTCCGCTCTCGTCCGTTGCTGTTAAAGCGCTGGAAAAGTTGGTCGAACTGATCTGTCATCAGGGGGCCACGAATCGTGACGCTGCGTTGAGTTTCACCATTCCGGAACCGGAAAGTCGTGCCGTTAGCGGTGGCGGTCTCAAAAGTCAAATCATGTTGTTCTGCCAAGGGGCGCAAGCCCTCGAGCAAAACATCTCGCTTTGGAATGCCGGGCTTTGCGAGCAAAATACCCGCACGGACCTCCGCAGCCTGCACGAACGCCGCCAGAGGCTCGAAACGGGACAACTGATTGTTCCTCCGTGCCTCTGCGATCTCCTTAAGAACTGCGTCCGGCAATTTGATCAGACGCATCCGTTCAAGAGCGCCCGGGTCATCGAACCCGTAGTTCATGTTGATCGTATCGACGAAGGCCCGCCAAAGTTCGGTCGCGCGCCTGCCAGGTGGGCTTGGATTAAAAGCGCGAACCGATCCATCAGGCCGGATCACGCATCGCGGAATTGCGAAGTTCAGCTCCAGCCTGCTCGTGTGAGTGTGGGTCGAGACAAGAATAGCGGGCCTCTTCTCAATCGGCACACCTGGAAAAGCGACCGCGAGCGCGAGATCGAGGATTCGATGCACCTTCTCGCGCGCTTCAGAGTCGCCGGCATTGAAGTCGCGGATCGAGATATCCGCCTCGGTGAAGGTGAGTGTGAAGGCGCTTAACCGGTGCCGCTGCTCAAGGTTCTCGATCGTTCGAATGATACGCGCCGGGCGTCCCAACAGAACTTCCGGCGCGGGGTATCTGCGCACCGAAATGTATTTCCCGTTTACCAGTTTAGGAACCTTTTCGGCAACGAAGTAGTCCACGATCTTCTCGTAGTCGGCCATCTTCTGGTTCTTGAAACGCGTCCAGCCGAGGATCATTTTTCACCCTCTCCGAACAGTGCGCCATGCATCCGGTCGAGCTTGGCTTCGATTGTCGCAATCATGCGCAGATGACTCGGAGAAACCGTTCCCTGCCAGACCACTTCCATCGCCATCACCCCGCAAGCTTTTCTCAATCAGATCGAAGGAGGAAAGGACCTGCACCGCGGCATCTTCCTTCCTGGTCGATCCATCTGACAGATCCAGACGAAAGGCGCAGCGGCGGACAAACTCGGAAGTTGACACGCCCACCTTGCCAGCCGCCGATTTGATCACCTGCCACTCAGCGTCGGTTGCCTGAATTTCTCGCCGTTTTCTCCGGTTGGCTTTCGTCTTCCTTGCCATTCTGATCCGCTCCTCTCCGCGCGTTTGCGGGACTTTGGGTAGACTTGATGGGAGGAGTATGGAAACCGGACCTGAAAAAACGCGCAGCCAAAAATCGGCAGCCTGGAAAATATTTATGCTACGCCCCGAAAATGCACGTCCCGAGGGCGCTACCCGCGAACCTTCGTCGAAGGCCGCGCCAATGGCGGCTGGATAGCCCCCTTACAGCATGTCATGCACTTTTCTGCAGCTTGGCTTTGCCGTCGCAGTCTGGGAAGCGGACACAACTCAGAAATGCTCCATAGCGACCGCGCCGTTCTACAAGCCATCCTGCGTCGCAACTCGGACAAGCCGGCTGGCTTTGCCCGCAATCTCCGCAAACCAGTTCTCCATGGGTCCGAGAACGGACTGGGAGGCCAACACCGCAAGCCGGACACGCGGGCATTCTACTGCCGCACAGCTTAACATGCTCGCAGCGATACCAGTCGCGCCCGTCCTTTCCAGCCATGTGAAGCAGACGCCCGCCGCAACCCGGACAGGTTTGGGTGTGTTTCTGGGCCCCCGGGGGCACGACCACGCCGAACTCGGGCTCTTTCATCAGTTCCTCGACGAAGACCGAGGGGCGCGCTTCGGACGCCAGGATGGTCACTGTCCGCCGGGCCCGGGTTACGGCGACATACATGACGCGCCGCTCTTCGGCATTCGGATAGGGCTCGGCTTCGGGCGATACGAGGCTAAGCAAAGGGTCGTCCACGATCATTGACGGGAAGCCCATCTTGGCGTTGTCGGCACCGAGGATGATCACGTGATCCGCCTCCAGACCCTTCGAGGCATGAATGGTCTTGAAGGTGATCATCGCCCTTGGGTTCTGGCGCTGAAGCCGCCCGACATCGGGCCTCAGGAACCGATATCGACCGAGGATCAGAATGGACGGTTTCCCGCCCCCCTTCCCTTCTGTGGCGGCAAGAGCGGCCACGGCGTCGTTCAAGACCGTCTCCCCAGTGTCACGGCGCGTCCAGGCGATCCTGATTGACGGCTCGTCCGCCTCGCCTGCGGGGATCACCGTCTTGGTGATCTGTGCTGGGTTGCGCAGAACGAAGCGCCGGGCGGCCAAAGCGATCCTGTCCACAGATCGAAAAGTCCGACCGAGATCGACGGTCCGATGGACACCGGCGACCCCTGCATAGGTGCCTCCAAATTCCGCGCCGAAGTTGCGCATAATATGAATGTCCGAGCCGGCGAAGCGATAGATCGACTGCCAATCGTCGCCGACGGCAAACACCTTGGCATCTGAGTGTTGGCGTTTGAGGGCTTGGATCAGCTTCGCCCGTCCAGTCGAGATGTCCTGGAATTCGTCGACGAGAACGTGCCGGAACGGGCTCTGGTAGTGTCCTTTTTCGACAAGAGCCGTGGCGCGGTTCACCATGTCCTCGAAGTCGATCCGATCACCCAGACGGGATTGATACTCACGAAAGACAGCGCCGAAGATCTTCAGGAATGCTTCGGCACGTTTGCCCATCTTCAGAGTTTGCGCCTTGTCTGAACAGTCCTCAACCCGGTAGCCGCCGTTCTTGAAGTGACGCAGGAACGTGCCCATCAACGAGGTGAAGCTGTCCACCATCCCGACCTCGGCCACGCGATCATATATCTCGATGTCCGGGATCGGACGGAGCGTGACGTGCGGCTCGAGCTTTTCGGCGAGCCCATCGAGCAGCCGGCCTTCTTCACGCTCCCAGCTATATGTTTCGACCAGCACCGTCTCGTGCTCGGCATGGACTTGCCGTTTCCAGTTCATGCCCTCGAGGTAGTCTTCGCGATCGATGTAAGGCGCCGTGGTCAGCTCCTCCTTGCCGTCCCTGCCCTGTTTCTTGCGCACACCGAAATGTTCGATGTAGATGCCGCTCTCTGTCAGCCGGAAATCGGGCGTGTAGACGCGGCGCCCGGTCTTCTGGAGCTTGTGCTCGTAGCTGGGCTCGTATTCGTAGGCAATGCCGTTCCGGAACAGCCAGTTGGCGATCAGAAGTTCTTCGAAACTGTTCACCGTCTCGCCTTGCAGCGTCCGCAGGTTGCGGCTTTCGATCTGCGCATACCATTCGTGCTTCGTCTTGAAATCCCATTCTGTCGGGAAGTCGTCGAAGAAACCGGCGAACCAACCAATCACGGTCTGCGCGACATCACTGGCGCTCGCCACGACGTGCCTCAGGATCTCCTTCATCAGGGATGAGAACGCCTTGTCGTCTGTCGCGGTCGGCGCCAAGGATGGCTTTTCACCTTCCACCTCACCGATGATCTCGTAGGCCAATGCGTGGAAAGTGCGGGCCGCCACGGGGACGCCACACCGCGCCTCGATCCGCTCCGACATCTCGGTCGCTGCGTCTTTCGCAAAGGCCAGCAGCAGGAGCTCGCTCGGCTTCCGTATCTCCGCCTTCACCAGGTATGCGGCCTTGGCGGTGATCACGCTTGTCTTGCCGGAGCCCGCCCCGGCCAGAACCAGCGTCGCATCTTCGTCGACGACCACCGACAGGCGCTGCTCCGGCGTCAGTGGCATAGTCTCGACCGTGTCGAAGAAATCCTTCCAGCGGAGGAGCTGATCCTCCACAAACATCTCGATAGATGCGTCACGGACGGCATTCGGATCGGATGCGAACGCAACGATCGGGGCAATTCGGGACATGACTTCGTCGCCGACGGCCTCCGCATTCAGCTTAGAAAGCACCCGGCGGTTCAGATCGGCAGCATCGCGCTCCAGCGGCGCGACTTGGCATGCTGCGGGATAAGCGTCCGGCACCTTGAGTGCATCGAGCGCGTGGAGGATGCGCAGAACCACGGTCTCCTCCTTTTGCAACTCCGCCCGGTTGAAATCCGTCCAGGCGGTGGTAGCGGCATCTGCAAAGTTTCTTGCTGCAGACGCGTCCACGGCCGGCAAGGTCAGATTCCGGCCGCCCCCGAGATCGAGCGACAGAGACGAAGAGAGGAGGCCCTTCCGCATTGAAGGGCGCGTCGCGATTGCGTCAAACCCTATCCATGGCGAACCCGCCCCACGCGCGGCAATGCCCCTGTCTTGCAGGGTCAGGGACCGTGGATGTCGGCCGAGAGGGTCAACCAAGAACCCCAGGAAAGATTTTGAGACGAGATTCATGTGCGCCGAAGTGTCAGTCATTTCCGAGGTGTAGCAAACATTGGAAAGCGGGTAACCTCAAGCGACGTATTACCGGCGCGAAGGGCGGATCTCGACGGTCCGACAGGGCGTTGTTGCAGAAGTCGTCTTCGAGA
>NZ_JHEH01000007.1 GCF_000715505.1 Thioclava dalianensis | reverse complement strand
CCGCCGTAATAGCGGCGCCCCGGATAGCCTTCGGCATATTTGTTGGTCATCACCGAGCCCTGCGCTTCCATCACCGCCGCAGAGACGATGTTTTCGGAGGCGATCAGCTCGATCTCGTCGCGCTGGCGGCCCAGCTCGTCGGTGATCGAGGCGAAAAGCTCGGGGTCACGGGTGGAGAGGCTTTCGGTGAAAAAGCCAGCATCGCGTTGCTCGGTCATGGGTCGCTCCTCGCAAAATCCGGTATCGAGGCCCGTTTAGCGCAGATTTCCCAGGGCCGGAAGCGTGCAAACGACGCTCTGATGCATTTTGCCGCCCGAATTGGCGCTTGTCTTTCGCACAAACGCTTGCAACACCTTGGGGGGAGAGAGAGGAACCCCGCCGCGTGAACGATTTCAAACACATCCATTTCGCCGCAGCGACGGGGGAGGCCGCGCAGAACGCATTGGCGGAACTGACCGACCTCTACGGCCAAGTGCCGCGCTATGCGGCCGATGTGATCGTCGCGCTTGGCGGTGACGGGTTCATGCTGCAATGCCTGCATGAGGGCATCGGCTTGCCGGTCTACGGGATGAATCGCGGCTCGGTCGGCTTCCTGATGAACGATTACACGCCGGGCAATCTGCCAGAGCGGCTTGCTGCGGCCGAGGCGGCTGAGATCAACCCGCTCTCGATGAAGGCCGAAACCGAAGATGGCATGCTGCACGAGGCGCTGGCGATCAACGAGGTCTCTCTGCTGCGGGCAGGCCCGCAAGCGGCCAAGCTGCGGATCTCGATCAATGGCAAGGAGCGGATGCGCGAGCTGGTCTGCGACGGCGCGATCCTCGCGACCCCGGCGGGATCGACCGCCTATAATTTCTCGGCGCATGGGCCGATCCTGCCAATTGGTTCGGATGTGCTGGCGCTCACCGGGATCGCGAGTTTCCGGCCCCGGCGCTGGCAAGGTGCGATCCTGCCCTCATCGGCTCTGGTACGCTTTGATATTCTCGAGCCGGAGAAACGGCCTGTCATGGCGGATGCGGATTCGCGTTCGGTGAAGCCGGTGAAATGGGTTGAGATCCGGTCTGAGCCCGAGATCTCCCATCATATCCTGTTTGACCCCGGTCACGGGCTCGAAGAGCGGTTGATGCGTGAGCAATTCGCCTGACATCAGCTAATCGTCGCGTTCCTTTTTGATCCAGGCGTCGCGTTTTCGGTAGATCGTCGAGGGGGCCACGCCCAGCTCATTCGCGGCACGCGGAATCGAACCATTGTGCCGCTCAATCGCGGTCTCGATGGCGCTGCGCTCGATTTCCTCAAGCGTGCGCGGCACCATCTCTTGGGGCTCCGCGGAGGCGGGCTCGGTGGGGGAGGCATCGCAGGGCATCTGCGGCGAAATCTCGGGCAGCATATCGGGGGTCAGCTCTGGCCCATGGCTCATGACGATGGCGGCGCGCAAGACATTCATCAATTGGCGCACATTCCCAGGCCAGCTTTGCGCTTCGAGCACGGCAATCGTGTCCGACGAGATCGTGGTGAAATGCCGGTTCTCTTCCGAGGCAAGCCGCGCCAGCGCCGTCTGCGCGATATGCGAGATGTCTTCGGGATGTTCGCGCAGTGGCGGCATCGCGATGTCGAGAACATGGAGCCGGTAGTTCAGGTCCTCGCGCAACTGCCCCAGACGAACGGCCTCTACGGCGGGCAGGGCTGCGGCACAGAGCACCCGCACATCGGCTTGAATAGGTTCGTCCGCGCCGAAGGGTTTGGTCATGCCGCTTTGCAAGAACCGCAGCAGCTTGGATTGCGTATCGGGCGGCAACTCGTTGACATTGTCGAGCAAGACCGAACCGCCATTGGCGCTCATCAAGGCGCCCGGCTTGTCGGTCACAGCGCCCGGAAACGCACCGCGCACATGGCCGAACAGCTCGCTGTCGAGCCGCTCTGCGGGCAGGGCGCCGCAATCGAGCGTGATAAACGGGGCCGCCGCACGCGGGCCGAGCATGTGGATCGCATGGGCACAGAGCTCCTTGCCGGTGCCGCTTTCGCCCCAGATATAGACCGGTGCGGTCGAGCGCGCCGCCGAGCGGATGCGGTCATAGACGCGCTGCATGCGCGGGGAATGCCCGATGAACGCCCCGATGGGCGCATGATCCAGATCGCCCCCGTGCGGATTGGCCTGCAGGGCAAAGCTGCGTGCCGAGTCGATCGCCCCGGTCAACCGCGCCTCCGTCACAGGTTTGATCAGCACATCGAGCGCGCGGCAGCGCATCGCGTTCACAGCCCGGTCGATCGAACGGTCCGCTGTGATCACGATGATCGCGGTGCGCGGACGCAGATCGAGCATCTCGGCGATCAGCGCATCGCCATCGCGGTCGGGCAGCATCAGGTCGAGCAGCACGATCTCGATCGGATTGTTGCGAAACAGCAGAATGCCGTCATTCGCGGTGCCCGCCGTATAGACGTCAAAGCCCGAATTTTGCAGGTGAGACTCGTAGATCCCGCGTAGGGACGCGACATCGTCGATGAGCAAGATGCTCCCCTTGGAGCCGGGATCGTCCGGTTTTTCGATGGGAACGCTATCCGTAAAGATATCAATTTCGAAACCTGAGTTATTTGTTTTCATAAGGAATAAAATTCGTTTGTTGAAAAATGACGTTCTAACTGATGGATCAATCGGGTGACGCGATCAAGCGTTTCGCGTGTCAGATCCGCTATGTCCTGCACCGGACCGTGTTGATTTGAACAATTTAGGGCGCGGGCATGCCGAGTGAGGCACATATCACCGGCCGTACCTGCCACCGCGCTCAGCATGTGGCATTGTGTGCGAATTGCGTCGCGATCCAGCGGGTCTTGGGCTGCACGTAGCCCGTCGTGGATCGCGCGCAGATCCGCAATGACATGCTGGGCCAATGCACTGTCCCACTTTGTGCATTCAAGGCTTAAACCGGGGACTACCTCTTTACATGGGTTCAGATGCGGCGGGGCAGCTTGGACGGCTTCGCAGATCCTGCGTGAAAGCGCCATCAGCCCCTCAAGCGGCTTGGCTAGCAGCGCGCCGGCGCCGGCTGTGCGGATCGCGTCGAGGTTGGGGCCTTGAACATGGCCGGTGCAGGCGATGACGGGGCAGTCCGCCCAAGGAACGCCAGAGGCGCGCAGGCATTTGATCACCTCGAGCCCGCTCGCGCCCGGCATCTCGATATCGACGATCACCAGATCGACCGACTGGGCCAGAAGGGCCGCGCGCGCGCTCGTCCCATCGGCATAGATCATCGGGGACGCGCCAAGCGCCCCCAGCATCGCGGCCAGCACGAATTGGTTCGTCTGACTGTCATCGGCCACAAGCACCCGCGCGCCGCTGAGATCGGGCAGGGTGCAAGGCTCCCGCGGGACGGGCGCGGTTTTTGGTAGAACGGGCAGCTCCAGCGCGATCTGCGCCCCGCCTTCCGCCCGGTTGGAGAGCGTCAGCGCCCCGCCCAGAGACTGTGTCAGCGTTTTGCAAATGAAGAGGCCCAGCCCCTTGCCCTCTTTCGGGCGCAGCGCGGTGTCGCGCCACCCCGCCGTGCCCGCATGGGTCAGGAAGGCCTCGGAAAAGCCCGGACCCTCGTCGCAGACCCGGATCCTCAGCGTGGATGGATCCGCCATCTCGATCGTGACCGTGATCTGGCCCTGCGCCGCATAGCTCAGCGCGTTGGATAGCAGGTTGGACAGGATGCGCTCGACTTTGAGCGCGTCGATCTGAAACACGCTTGGCACAGACTCAGAGATCGCAATTTGTAACTGTCGGTCCGACGCCTGTGCGGCGGGCGCCCAACGCCGCTCAAGCATGTCTGCGAACCGCGCGAGCCACAAAGGTTCCGGGGCGCGGCGGTGCTTGCCCGGCGCGTCACTCGCGCCGATCCCGCGCTCTATCAGATGTGAAAGGAAATCGCTGGCGGCCTGAATGCGCTCGATTTGCTTGCGAGAGACTGGGGACAGATCGGCCTCTGGGATCATCTGCAAACCGCCGCGAATTTCACAAAGGGCGGCGCGCAGATCATGTTCCAGCAGGCTGCGCTGCTCAATGCGTTCATGTTCGCCCGAACAGGCGCCCATCGGAGAATGCAAAGCAGTGTATGTGTTCATGATTATGTCCCCGCCCGATCATCAAGTTGACGGGCAAGTAAATCAAGTAACGCTTTCCGCAATTTGCGCAGGTTTTGGAATATGCGACGGAAAGTTTCAAAAATTGGGGTTCGAAAGGAGCCCCGAGTGACGAATCATGCCGTTCGCTCGGGGAGATTTCTTTAGGTTTTTGGATATCCGAGCGCTTTGAGCGCGACCGAAATCTCATCGAGAATCGCCGGATCGTCGATGGTCGCAGGCATTTTCCAGCTTTCTCCATCGGCAATCTTCACCATCGTTGCGCGCAAAATCTTGCCCGAGCGCGTTTTGGGCAGGCGATCAACGACACAGGCGAGCTTGAAGGCCGCGACCGGCCCGATCTTTTCGCGCATCCGTGCGACGCATTCTGCAATGATCTCGGAATGGGGCCTGTTACATCCCGAGCTGAGGCACAGGAACCCGAGCGGCATCTGCCCCTTGAGATCGTCTGCCACCCCGATCACCGCGCATTCCGCGACATCGGCATGACCTGCCAGAACCTCCTCCATCGCGCCGGTCGACAGCCGGTGGCCCGCGACGTTGATCACGTCATCGGTGCGCGCCATGATGTAGAGATACCCATCCGCGTCAATGTAGCCCGCATCTCCGGTGGCATAGTAGCCGGGGAACTGCTCGAGATAGCTTTTGTGGAACCGCTCGGGCGCCTGCCAGAGCGTGGGCAGCGTGCCGGGCGGCAGGGGAAGCTTGATCGCGATTGCGCCCAAGGTGTCGCGCGGCAGCTGCGTGCCTGCCTCGTCGAGCACATGGATCTCGTAGCCGGGCATCGGCACGGTCGGGCTGCCCACCTTGGTCGGCAATTCCTCGATCCCGATCGGGTTCGCGACGATCGGCCAGCCGGTCTCTGTTTGCCACCAGTGATCGACCACCGGCACGCGCAGATGCTCCTGCGCCCATTGCACGGTCGCGGGATCGGCGCGCTCGCCTGCCAGAAAGATCGCTTGCAGATCGTGCAGCGCATAGCGCTTGATCCACGCACCGGTTGGGTCTTCGCGCTTGATGGCGCGCAGCGCGGTGGGGGCGGTGAAAAAGCTCTTGATCCGGTTGTTCTGGATGATCCGCCAGAACACGCCCGCATGCGGCGTGCCGATCGGTTTGCCCTCAAAGACGATGCTGGTCGCCCCCGCAATCAGCGGTCCGTAGCAGATATAGCTGTGACCCACGACCCAGCCCACATCCGAGGCCGCCCAGAACCGATCCCCGACATCGATGTTGAAGATATTCTTCATTGACCACTGCAGGGCGACGATATGCCCCGCGGTGTGGCGCACGACGCCTTTGGGTTGTCCGGTCGTGCCCGACGTGTAGAGGATATAGGCCGGGTGGTTGCCCTCGACGGGCACGCATTCGGCGGGCTCTTGCCCGTATTGAAACCCATGCCACGAGACATCGCGCCCCTCGATCAGCTTCGCGACCTCTTCCTCACGCTGAAAGATGACGCAGAATTCGGGCTTGTGCGACGCCTGTTCGATGGCCGCATCGAGCAGGGGCTTGTAGGAGACAGTGCGCCCCGGTTCGAGCCCGCATGAGGCAGCGATAATCGCCTTGGGTCTGCAATCGTCGATCCGCACGGCCAGCTCATTGGCCGCAAACCCGCCGAAGACCACCGAATGCACCGCGCCGATCCGGGCGCAAGCCAGCATCGCTTCAATGGCTTCGGGGACCATCGGCATGTAGATGATGACGCGGTCGCCCTTGGCGACGCCTTTGGCGCGCAAGGCTCCGGCCAGAGAGGCCACCCGCGTCTGCAACTGCCGGAAGGTGATGCCTTTGGTCGACAGCGTGATCGGACTTTCATGCATGAGTGCGATCTGATCGCCGCGCCCGGCCTCGACATGGCGGTCGACAGCGTTCCAGCAGGCATTCACAAGCCCGTCCGAGAACCATTCGTAATAGGGGGCGTCTTCGTCGAACAGTGCCTTGCTGGGTTTGCGTACCCAGTCGATTGCCTCGGCGGCCTCCATCCAGAAGGCCTCCGGATTGGACTGCCACGCCGCATAGACCTCGTCATATCGCATCTCAACACCTCCTCCTCAGGACTTGGAAGAAGTGTTACGCGCCTGCTTGAAGACCGTGCAAGACTAATGCGCAGCCGAAGGCGGGCGCATGCAGAAACTATGCAGAATTTTCGCGAATTGCATCGCAAATTTTTGCAAACCCGGCGCAATATAAGCGGCTTTTGCGCCGCCTTGGCCGGGTTTGCAAACTGTCGCGCGACTCAGCTGTAATGCGAGACCGGCGTGCCCGCGATCGCGGACATGTTGAGCAATCCGCGCGAGGTGATCGACGGCGTCACGATATGCGCCTTGTTCTCGAGCCCCATCAGAATCGGTCCGACTTCAAGCCCGCCGGCCTTCGCCTTGAGGATGTTGCGCACCCCGGAGGCCGCGTCGGTATTGGCAAAAACCAGCACGTTGGCCGGGCCCTCGAAGCGCGAATTCGGCATCAGGCGTTCGCGCGTCTCGGGGTCCAGAGCGGCGTCGATATGCATTTCGCCCTCGAAGTCGAAATCGACCTCACGCTGGATCAGCATGTTCATCGCCGCGCGCATCCGCTGGCCGCTATCGGTGTCGAGATTGCCGAACTGGCTATGCGAGCACAGCGCGATCTTCGGGCGCAGCCCAAACCGGCAAACATGGCGCGCCGCGCCGATCACCGTTTCCGTAATCTGCTCGGGCGTGGGGGCGTGGTGGACATGGGTGTCGGTTACAAAGAGCGGCCCGTCCTCAAGGATCATCAGCGAGAGCGCCCCGATCGGGTGGCGCCCGTCGCGTGCAAGGATCTCGCGGATATATTTCAGGTGCCACAGATATTGCCCGAACGTGCCGCAGACCATGCTGTCGGCCTCTTCGCGATGCACCATGATCGCGGCAATCGCGGTGGTGTTGGTGCGCATGATCGCGCGCGCCAGATCGGGGCTCACGCCGCGCCGGGCCATCAGCTCGTGATAGGTGCCCCAGTAGTCGCGATAGCGCGGGTCGTTTTCCGGGTTCACGATCTCGACCGCGCCCAGATCCAGCGGCAGACCGGCGCGCTCGCAGCGCATCTCGATCACCTCGGGGCGGCCGATCAGGATCGGCGTGTCAGTGGTCTCCTCGATCATCGCATTGGCGGCGCGCAGCACGCGCTCATCCTCGCCTTCGGCAAAGGCGATACGGCGGCGCGCGGTCGCGGCGGCCTCGAAGACCGGGCGCATCAGCATCGCTGATTTGAACACAGAGCCGTCGAGCTTCGTCTTATAGGCAGCCGGATCGTCGAGCGGGCGCGTGGCCACGCCGGATTCGGTGGCAGCCTTTGCCACAGCACTTGCCACGATGCCCATCAGCCGGGGATCGAAGGGTTTCGGGATCAGGTAATTGGGCCCGAAACTCAGGCGCTCGCCGCGATAGGCGGCGGCAGCTTCCGCGCTGGTGGTCTGGCGTGCGAGCTTGGCGATGCCTTCGATGCAGGCGATCTTCATCTCGTCATTGATCGTCGTGGCGCCCACATCCAGCGCGCCCCGGAAGATGAAGGGGAAGCACAGGACGTTGTTGACCTGATTGGGGAAATCGCTGCGCCCGGTTGCGATGATTGCATCGGGGGCCACTTCGCGCGCGACCTCGGGCAGGATTTCGGGGGTGGGGTTGGCGAGCGCGAAGATGATCGGTTTATCCGCCATTTTCGCGACCATCTCGGGCTTGAGCACCCCGGGGCCGGAGAGACCAAGGAAGAGATCCGCCCCGTCGATCACGTCATCGAGCGTGCGCAGATCGCTGTCTTGCGCATATTCGGCCTTTTGCGGCGTCATCTCGCTCTCACGTCCCTTATAGACCAGCCCGTCAATGTCGCACAGCCAGACATTCTCGCGCTTCACGCCGAGCTTCAGCAGCATGTTGAGGCAGGCAATCCCCGCAGCACCGCCGCCGGTCGAGACGATCTTGATATCCTCAAAGCGCTTCTTCGACAGGTGGACCGCATTGGTCGCCGCAGCGCCCACCACGATCGCGGTGCCGTGCTGGTCGTCGTGAAATACCGGGATATTCATCCGTTCGCGGCAGATCTTCTCGACGATGAAACAGTCGGGGGCCTTGATGTCTTCAAGGTTGATCGCACCGAATGTGGGCTCGAGCGCGCAGACGATCTCGGCCAGCTTTTCGGGGTCGCTCTCGTTCAGCTCGATATCGAAAGCGTCGATATCGGCGAATTTCTTGAATAGGACAGCCTTGCCTTCCATCACCGGCTTGGAGGCCAGCGCACCGATATTGCCAAGGCCCAGCACCGCCGTGCCATTGCTCACCACGCCCACCAGATTGCCGCGTGCCGTGTAGTCGCGGGCGGTATCGGGATTGGCTTTGATCTCAAGGCTGGCTTCGGCCACGCCGGGAGAGTAGGCGCGGCTCAGGTCGCGGCCATTGGCAAGCGGCTTGGTCGCACGGATCTCGAGCTTGCCGGGCTTCGGATACGCGTGGTAATCTAGAGCCGATTGACGGTTGCTATCGTGACGCGCGTCTTCCATCTGCCTCTCCTAAAATGGTTTAGCGCTAAACTAATTTTTGAATGGCGCTTGCTGTTGCTTTTCTAGACCGCAGATCGCGTTTAATTGCAAGTCAGAAGCTGCCCTCGGGGCATGAACAGATCGCGATTGGGGCTGCTGTGCGGGCTCCGTTCTCCCGCGTCACCGCTTGCATCATCCGCGCGCCCGGCGCAGGATTAGCGAAATTCAACCGGCTGGACAGGTTTTGAATCCGGCCCTGCAGCGGAGACCGCTATGTCGCTTCTCGATGCCGCGCGCCAAGTGCGCGAGAACGCCTATGCACCTTATTCGAAATTCAAGGTGGGGGCGGCGTTGCGCACGCGGGCCGGCACGATCTTCCAGGGCGTCAATGTCGAGAATGTGGCTTATCCCGAAGGCACTTGCGCCGAGGCCGGCGCGATTGCGGCGATGATCGCGGCGGGCGAGACCGAGATCGCGGAAGTGGCGGTGATCGCCGATAGCCCAAGCCCGGTGCCGCCCTGCGGTGGCTGTCGCCAGAAGATCGCAGAATTCGCCGCGCAGGACGTGAAGGTGACGCTTGGCACGACGGATGGGGATCTGCTTGAGACCACCGTGGGTGCGCTACTGCCGGGTCGCTTCGACATGAGCCATATGGATAAGGTGTGATGGACGCCCGTTCGGTCATACAGGCGGTCCGCGACGGGCATGGGCTGACGCCGGAGGCGGCGCAGTGGTTTGCCAAGGGCCTGGCCTCGGACACCGTATCGGACGCGCAGGCCGGTGCCTTTGCGATGGCTGTTTTGCTGCGCGGGATCGGAACGCCGGGCCGGGTGGCGCTGACGCAGGCGATGCGCGACAGCGGGCAGGTGCTGGACTGGGACATGCCGGGGCCGGTGATCGACAAACATTCGACTGGCGGTGTGGGGGACAGCGTTTCGCTTTTGCTGGCGCCCGCGCTTGCGGCTTGCGGGTGCTACGTGCCGATGATCTCGGGGCGCGGGCTGGGCCATACTGGCGGCACGCTCGACAAGATGGAGGCGATCCCGGGCTACCGGGCGCTGCCGGGCATTGAGGCGCTGCGCCGGGTCGTGGGCGAGGTCGGCTGCGCCATCGTTGGTGCCACGGGTGAGATCGCCCCCGCCGACAAAAGGCTTTATGGCATTCGCGACATCTCCGGGACGGTCGAGAGCATCGATCTGATCACCGCCTCGATCCTGTCAAAGAAACTGGCAGCAGGGCTTGATGGGCTGGTGCTGGATGTGAAGGTCGGCTCGGGGGCGTTCATGGCGCGGCCCGAAGACGCCCGCGCGCTGGCGCAAAGCTTGGTTGAGACCGCCAACGGCGCGGGTTGCAAGACCTCGGCGCTGATCACCGATATGGATCAGCCGCTGGGTCTTTATGCGGGCAACGCACTTGAGGTGATCGAGGTGATGGAGACCCTCACCGGATCGGCCATCAGCGGCGCTTTGTGGGATGTGACGGCGGCTTTGGGCGGCGAGGCGCTCTGGCTTGCAGGCCTTGCAGACAGTGCCGAGCAGGGGAGCGAGCGCATCGATGCCGTGCTTGAAGACGGGCGCGCCGCCGAAGTGTTCGGGCGCATGGTCGCAGCCCTCGGGGGGCCTGCCGATTTCGTCGAGCGCTATCCCGATCGCCTGCCAGCCGCCCCCGTGATGAAAGTGGTCGAAGCTCCCCGCGCGGGGTTTGTCTCGAGCATCGACACCCGCGCCATCGGCGAGGCGGTGGTGCATCTGGGCGGCGGACGTCTGGTGGGCACCGACAAGATCAACCCCTCGGTCGGCCTGGCCGAAATGCGGATGATCGGAGAAGCGCTCGGGCGCGGCGAGCCGCTGATGACGATCCATGCCAGTGACGCAGCACGCGCCGATGCGGCAGAGCAGGCGGTGCTTGCAGCCTACGGTTTCAGCGATGATGCGCCCGATGAGCCGCCTTTGATCCACGAAAGGATCGGGGCATGAGCCGGGCGTTCTTGATCGTGATGGACAGCGTGGGCATCGGTGGTGCGCCCGATGCAGATCGCTTCTTCAATGACGGGCGCCCCGATACCGGCGCCAACACCTTGGGCCATATCGCGCAGGCCTGCGCTTCGGGGCAGGCGGATCAGGGCCGCTCCGGGCCGCTCCGGCTGCCGCATCTCGACGCTCTGGGCCTTGGGGCTGCCGTGACGCTGGCATCAGACGCCAAGCCGCCGGGGCTCGGGGCGCAGCCGCAAGGGCTGTGGGGGGCTGCTACCGAGATTTCGCCGGGCAAGGACACGCCTTCGGGTCATTGGGAATTGGCGGGTGTGCCGGTTCCGTGGGATTGGCACTACTTCACCGACAAGTTCGAGAGCTTCCCGCCCGATCTCGTGGTCAAGACCTGCGAGCTGGCGGGCACTGACGGTATTCTGGGCAATTGCCATGCCTCGGGCACGACCATTCTTAACGAGCTGGGTGATGAGCATATCCGCACCGGCTGGCCGATCTGCTACACCTCCGCCGATAGCGTGTTTCAGATCGCAGCCCATGAGACGCATTTCGGTCTCGAGCGGTTGCTCCGCCTATGCGAGGCGCTCGCGCCGACGCTGCATGCAATGAAAGTGGGGCGTGTCATCGCGCGGCCGTTCATCGGCGAGGATGGCGCGTTTACCCGCACCCCCAACCGGCGCGATTTCGCGATCCCCGCACCCGCGCCGACCGTGCTCGATTGGGCGCATGATGCGGGCCGTGTGACCCATGCCATCGGCAAGATCGGCGACATTTTCAGCCATCGCGGCGTGCGCCATCTGCACAAGGGCAAGGGCGATGCCGATCTCGCCGATCACCTCGTGCGGCTGGCCGGTGAGGCGGAGGAGGGCAGCCTGACCTTCGCCAATTTCGTCGAGTTCGACAGCCTGTACGGCCATCGCCGCGACATCGCGGGCTATGCGCGCGCGCTGGAGTGGTTCGATGGGCGGGTCGGAGAGTTTCTGGCGCATCTGCGCCCCGGCGATCTGGCGATCTTCACCGCCGATCATGGCAATGATCCGAGCTGGTACGGGACCGATCACACCCGTGAGCGCGTGCCGATCCTGGGCTATGCGCCGGGCCTGCCGCCGCGCGCGCTTGGGCTGCGCGCCTTCACCGATATCGCCGCGTCGATCGCTGCACATCTTGAGATCCCGGCGCAAGGCCCGGGCCAGTCGTTTTTCCAGAGGGACCGAACATGACCGAACATTTGACCGTGGTGAACCACCCGCTCGTGCAGCACAAATTGACGCTGATGCGCGACAAGAGCACCTCGACCAATTCCTTTCGGCAGCTTCTGCGCGAGATCAGCCTGCTTCTGGCCTATGAGATCACCAGAACGCTGGAGATGACGACCAAGCGGATCGAGACCCCCCTGCAAGAAATGGACGCGCCGATCCTTGAGGGCAAGAAGCTGGCGCTGGTGTCGATCCTGCGCGCGGGCAACGGTCTGCTTGATGGCGTGCTCGAGCTGATCCCGGCGGCGCGGGTCGGCTTTGTCGGGCTTTATCGCGACCCCGAGACGCTGCAACCCGTCGAGTATTACTGTAAGCTGCCCAGCGATCTGGAGAACCGCTTGACCATCGTCGTCGATCCGATGCTGGCCACTGGCAACAGCTCGGTCGCGGCGATCGATCTGATCAAGGCCAAGGGCGCGCGCAATATCCGCTTTCTGTGCCTTCTCGCAGCCCCTGAGGGTGTGGCGCGGATGCGCGAGGCCCATCCCGATGTGCCGATTGTCACCGCCTCGCTGGATGAGCGGCTAGACGATCACGCCTATATCGTGCCGGGTCTAGGGGATGCGGGTGATCGGATGTTCGGCACCAAATAAGCCCTTCCCTCTTTACTCAGCGGCAGGTTTCGTCCATCTTTTCCGGGCGATACGCGTTGGGGGCAATCATGCGAATTTCCGGACTATTGGGCGTGGGCCTGCTTGGGGGCGTGATTTCGGCAAGCAGCGCGTGGGCGCTGACCTACGTGCCTGCCGAAACGCCCCCCGCTGGGTTTACGGGTCGGCAATATGTTGACAGCAAGGGCTGCGCCTTCGTCCGGGCCGGTCTGGCGGGCGCCACGACATGGGTGGCGCGGATCAATCGCGACCAAAGTCAGGTCTGTGGCTATAAACCGACGCTCGACACAGCGAAAGCCGCGACACCCGTGGTCGTGCCGGATGTGACCGTCGCGACCGCCAAGCCCGTCGCACCGTCTGCTTCCAGGCCCAAGAACACCTCGGTCGTGGCTGCAGCGCCGGTCATGACGACCGTCACCCAAAAGGCCCCGGTGGCCCATGCACCGCGCCGGGTGCGCGTCGTGCATCATGCTCCGGGCACACGCGCGCGTGGCTCAGTCTATTCGAATGAAGTCTCGGTGGGGGGATTGGCCCCGGTCCGGATCACCTCGGAGATGCCCGAAGGCGGCTGGGAGCCCGCATTTGACGATGGCAGGCTCAATCCCTTCCGCGGGCCGCGCAGCGCTGCGGGGACCGCGCAGATGGAGCAAAGCTGGAGCCAATCGGTTCCGATGAAGATGATCGCGCAGCCACGGCCCCAGACCCTTGCGCCAACTGGCGTGCAGGTGACGCGGGCGCATGCGGGGATGCCGACCGGCGGGCGCTTCGTCCAGGCGGGCAGCTTTTCCGCGCCCGGCAATGCGGACGCGGCGCGGGTGCGCTTGCAGGCCCTTGGTCTGCCGGTCTCGCGCGGTCATTCCGGGCGGTTTACCGTGATATATGCCGGTCCGTTCGCCAGCCACGCGGCGGCGATTAAGGCTCTGCCCACGGTCCGGCGCGCAGGGTTCGGAGATGCGTTCGTCCGCTAGCGCCTAGCTCGCCGTGCAGATATCTTGCAGCGCGACCCATTGCGCATCCGCCAGAACCGGGCGCGGGGCAGGGGCGCCTTTGAAGGGATCGGCTTCGATCAGGCTGAGCACGCTTTCCCCCGTCGGATCAAGCGCATAGGCGTATGGGGTCGAGCTGACCCCGGCCGCTTTGAAAGCCCGTAGCAGCGTGTCGCTATCGGCGCGCTCGGGCGGCTCGCGCAGCAGGCGCTTGGCATAGTCTACAATGCCGCTATCGGGCAGGTTGCCCGTGGTCATGAGCCGGAGCGAGGCCGCAGGCCCCAGAGCCTCTAGCATCCGCTTGAGCGGCGTGTCGTCGCTCCCCGAGGCCTCGGCTGCGATCAGGTAGCCCGCCACGACCTCGGGCGTATCTGGGCCGTCAATCGTGTTGCGCCCGACCACGGCGAGCTTGCCGGGCAACAGCCGCGCGCCCGCAAGCGCCTCGGGCAACACCACAATCGTCGCATGCGCAGGCAACCGCGCGGACAGTTGCGAGAGCGCGCGATCGCCGGGACCAGAGCGGCAGGGCGGGCCGGTCATTGTCGCCAGCTCGGTTAGCAGCTTGCGCCCGATCTCGATGCGCTTGGCCTGAGGCGTGATGCTCGCTGCGTGGTTGACCATCGCACCCGGCACCCACAGGATGCCCACGGCCCCGAACGCCAGCACCACGGCGCCGATCAGAACCCCCCGCAACCGGCCCGGATGGGGGCGGTGGGTCTCGATGATGACATGCACCTTCTCGATCGCGGCGATCATGGTTTCGTCTTCGATTTCAAGCTCTTCGCCGGGCTCGTCGGAGGGCGCGAATAGGGCAGGCCGCGTGCCGGGATTGCGCCGGATCATCGCCGGCAGAGACCAATGCGCGAGGGCCGAGCTTGATTTGCTATCCGAAATCACCACGCTCGCATCGCCCAGCGACACGATCACCTCGCGGCGCTGCGCCCCGGGCTCAGGGCGCCACAACCCGATGGCTTCGAGCCTTTCATATTCGGATAGGGCGGTCATTTGGACCCATTGCTGCTCTTGTTGACCGGCAGGATAACGGATCCTGCCGGAGGGTCAATCTGACAAGTCCTTGGGTTGCTTGCCTCTCTTCCGTTTGGCGCCTGCGCGAGCAGCTTTAGGTCAGGTCTCGCGGTCCAGCAGTTTGGCCACGGCGCGCAGCTCGAACTTCTGGATCTTGCCGGTCGAGGTCTTGGGCAGTTCGGTAAAAATAACCCGCTTTGGCGTCTTGAACCCCGCGAGCCGGGCGCGGCAATGCGCGATGATCTCGGACTCACTGGCCTCTGCGCCGTCTTTCAGCTCGACAAAGGCGCAAGGCACCTCGCCCCACGTGTCGTCTGGCTTGGCGACGACGGCGCAGAGAGAGACCGCCGGATGCGCCGCAATCACGCCCTCAACCTCGACCGAAGAGACATTCTCGCCGCCCGAGATGATGATATCCTTCGCCCGGTCGGTGATCTTGATGTAGCCATCGTCATGCAAAAAGGCGATGTCGCCGGAATGGAACACGCCCCCCGCAAAGGCATCCTGCGTGGCCTGCGGGTTCTTGTAATAGCCCTTCATCACCATATTGCCGCGCATCACGATCTCGCCCAGATGGGCTGCGTCGCGCGCGACTTCCTTGCCGTTATCAAAGACGCTGACGCTTTCCATCATCGGCATCATCATCCCGGTGCGCGCTTTCAGCTCGGCCCGCGCCTCGCCCTCTGTGCCGTCCCAAGCGGGCTTCCAGGTGCATTCGACAGAGGGCCCGTAGGTCTCGGTCAGCCCGTAGACCTGCGTGACGTTGAAGCCCAGCGGCTCGATTGCGGCAAGCGTGGCTGCGGGAGGCGGCGCGCCTGCGGTGAAGACCTCGACGATATGGTCGAATTCGCGCCGGTCGATTTCCTTGGAATTGACGATCATGTTGAGCACGATCGGCGCGCCGCCGAAATGGGTGACATTGTGATCGGCGATTGCGTCATAGATCGCCTTGGCCGTGATGTCGCGACAGCACACGACCGTGCCGCCCAGCATGGGCACCATCCAGCTATGCGTCCAGCTATTGCAGTGAAACAGTGGCACGATGGTCAAAAGTACCGGGTAAAGCTGCATCCGCCACGAGATCATATTGGCCTGTGTCGAGAGATAGGCGCCGCGATGGTGATAGACGACGCCCTTGGGCCGCCCTGTCGTCCCGGAGGTATAGTTGAGCGCGATGCTCTCCCATTCATCCTGCGGCATGATCCAGGCGAAATTCGGATCGCCCTTTGCCAGCAACTCTTCATATTCCAGATAGTGTCCGGTGGGCGCGTAGTCGTAATCGGGATCGGCCACCTCGATGATCTGCGGGGCCGGACCCGACATTGCCTTGACCGCCTCTTCGGCCACGGCCAGCACGGAGCTGTCGCATAAGACGAGTTTGGCGCCGCCATGCTCGAAGATATAGGCCACCGTGCCCGCATCCAGGCGCGTGTTGATCGCATTGAGAACCGCGCCGCAGGCTGGCACGCCGAAATGCGCCTCCACCTGTGCGAGCGAATTGGGCAAAAGCGTTGCCACGACATCGCCCGGTGCGACCCCGCGCGCGGTGAGCGCCGAGGCAAGCTGGCTCACCCGGGCGTGGTAGTCGCGATAGGTGAACTGACGCGCGCCGTGGATCACGGCGATCCGTTCGGGAAACAGCTCAAGCGCCCGGTTGAGATGCGACAGCGGCGTGAGCGGTACATAATTGGCCGCGCATTTCTCGAGCCCGGTTTCGTCGGCAAGCCATCCCATCGCGATCTCCTCATCTCGATCCTTGTCGCATCTTCGGACGAGTGTTCGCGAAAGGGAAGGGGGTTTGCGCGCGCGTAAAGGCGCGATTACCGTGGGCTGCATGATCGTATCGCATGGCCGCAAATTCATTTTCGTGCATATCCCCAAGACGGGCGGCACCGCGTTGTCGCTGGCGCTTGAGGCGCGCGCGCAGGCCGATGATCTGCTGATCGGCGATACGCCCAAAGCGCAAAGGCGCAGGCATCGGTTGAAGGATGTGAAGACGGCGGGAAGGTTGTGGAAGCACAGCACCTTATCGGACGGGATCGGGCTTTATACGCCCCAGCAGGCGCGCGAATATTTCACCTTCACGCTTGTGCGCAATCCGTGGGACCGGATGGTGAGCTACTATCACTGGCTCCGCACGCAGCGTTTCGCGCATCCGGCCGTGGATCTCGCCCGCCGTTTGGATTTCTCAGAGTTTCTGCACGCCGAGCATACCCAAGCCTCGCTCAAAGCGGCACCCTATGACAGCTACATGCGCGGTGCTGACAGCCAGCCGTGCTGCGATCTCTATATCCGGCTTGAACATGCCCAAGAGGATGCCGCCCCTCTGGAGGCACATCTTGGCTTTGCGATCACCCCTTTCGAGCGACACAATTTCTCCATTCGCGCGAGTGACTGGCGCGGTTACTATTCCGATGACGCAGCGGAATGTGTGGCGCGACTCGCAGCCAGTGACATCGCGCGGTTTGACTACAGCTTCTGAGATCGCGCCTTGAAGATCGCTCCGGGCGGGGCCGCAATAAGGCTTTTTGGCGGGGATATCACGGTCGAGTGTGCCAAATTGTGCCTATTTTGCGCCTCTCGCCGCAATCTCGCCACATTTCGGCCCCGGAAATTTCTTCACCATCCCTTCGACTGGTCCGCAAGAAACACATGCTCCGCTGCGCGAGCTCTTCAGAAGGAAGACGGAAATGTTTGACGCTGCTGCCAACACGCCAGACGATGATTTCGCCTTAAGCGCGAGTTGGAGTGACGCCTCGGCACAACCTGACGCGATGATGCAAAGCACGGGGATCGTCGCGGGCACCTTGATTGCCACTGCGATGGGGTGGCGCCCGGTTGAGGGGATCGTCGCAGGCGATGTGGTGATGACCTTTGATCATGGTCCGCGCCCGGTGATAGCGGTGAAACGTATGCAGCTTTGCCTCGGGGCGCGCAATTGCCCACGCCATTTCAAGCCGCTTGCCGTGCCTGCGGGGGCGCTGGGCAATAAGGTTGAAATGTTGCTGCTGCCCGAGCAGACGGTGCTGGTGGAAAGCGATGCGGCGGAGGCCGCATTTGACGATCCCTTCGCGCTGATCCAAGCGGCGGCGCTTGAGGGCTATCGGGGGATCGCGCGGGTGAGCCCGCATTACAAGATCGACGTCGTGGTGCCGGAGTTCGAATGCGAAGAGGTCATCTATGCCAATGGGACCGGCATGATGCATTGCGGGTCCATCATGCGCGACGACCTTGCAAAGCAGGTCTCGCCGGATGCGTCGCTTTACAACCCGCTGCCGATGGAAATGGCCTGCTCACTTGTTGGTAAAATGATTGCGCAGGATGTTTGGGGCACCCCGGCTTGCGCCAACGAATAGGGCCAGCCTCTTTGCGTGATACGAAAACGCCGGGGTCCTGTGACCCCGGCGTTTCGCGGTGACCGGCGCGGCGGAAGGGAACCGTTGCTCCGCCCGGTCGCACGTCTCTTGATCAGGCAGCCTTAGCCGCCTGACCCTCGCCGAAGCGCGCGTAGAACGTGTCACCCTTGGCCGCGATGTCGCGCAGCAGGGCGGGCGTCTCGAAGCGCGCGCCATATTGGGCGGTGAGCGCCTCGCAGATCTCGACGGCTTTGGCTGCCCCGATGATGTCGAGCCACGAGAACGGCCCGCCCGACCACGGTGCAAAGCCCCAGCCGAGGATCGCACCGACATCGCCCTCGCGGATATCCTCAAGCACGCCTTGCTCAAACGCACGCACGGCCTCAAGCACCTGGGCCATCAGCAGACGGTGCTGAACGTGATGCACGTCGGGCTGCTCATCGGCGCGCGGGAACTTGGCGTCGAGACCTTCCCAGAGGCCCTGACGCTTGCCCTTCTCGTCATAGTCGTAGAAGCCCGCGTTCGACTTGCGCCCCATCCGGCCCCCGTCGGCCATCCAAAACAGCACGTCATCGACCGCCCCGTCCGGATAGGCATCGCCCATCGCGGCTTTCGTGGCCTTCGCGATCTTCACGCCCAGATCAATCGAGGTCTCGTCGACCAGCTGCAGCGGCCCCAGCGGCATGCCTACCTGCGTTGCGGCATGCTCGACCAGCGTCGGGTTCACCCCTTCGGCGACCATGCGGATCCCCTCGTTGATATAGGGGATGATGCAGCGATTGGCGTAGAAGAAGCGCGCGTCATTCACCACGATCGGCGTCTTGCGGATCTGGCGCACGAAATCGAGCGCTTTGGCCACGGCGACCGGACCGGTCTTTGCCCCCTTGATGATCTCGACAAGGTTCATCTTCTCGACGGGCGAGAAGAAATGGATGCCAATGAACTGCTCGGGGCGCGCGCTGGCCTTGGCCAGCTCGGTGATCGGCAGGGTCGAGGTGTTGGTCGCAAAGATTGCGCTCTCGGCGATTACGCCTTCGGCCTTCTTCGTGACCTCGGCCTTCACGCCCGGATCTTCGAACACGGCCTCCACGATCAGATCGCAGCCCTCAAGTTTGGCGTAATCGGTGGTGGCGGTGATCCGGCCCAGCACCTGCGCCTTTTTCTCTTCGGTGACCTTCTTGCGCGCGATGCCCTTGTCGAGAATGCCCTCGGCATGGGCGCGACCGCGATCGGCTGCGTCCTGCGCATTGTCGATCAGCACGACTTCGATGCCCGCATTGGCCGAGACATAGGCAATGCCCGCCCCCATCATGCCTGCACCGAGCACGCCAACCTTCTTGACGGTCTGATCGGGCGCATCGGGACGGTTCGCGCCTTTCTCCAACGCGCCCTTATTGATGAAGAGCGAGCGGATCATCGCGGTGGAGGAGGGGTTCATCAGCACATGGGTGAACCAGCGTGCCTCGATCTTGATGGCTTGGTCGAAGGGCACGAGCGCGCCTTCATAGACTGCGCTGAGCAAGGCCTTGGCGGCAGGATAGACACCACTGGTCTTGCCATGCACCATCGCAGAGGCGCCCATGAAGGTCATGAAGCCCGCCGGATGATAGGGTGCGCCGCCGGGCATCTTGTAGCCCTTTGCGTCCCACGGTTTGACCAGATCGGCATCCTTGGCATTCAAGACCCAGTCTTTTGCTGCAGCGATCGGGTCCTCGACCACCTCGTCGATCAGGCCGGCTGCCTTGGCTTTCTTCGGGTCCGACAGCTTGCCTTCCAGCAGGAAGGGCGCTGCGACCATTGCCCCCAGCTTGCGCGACAGCCGCGTCGTGCCGCCACCGCCGGGGAAGATCCCGACCATGATCTCGGGCAGGCCGATCTTGGCCTTGGGGTTGTCGGCGGCAAAGATGCGATGGGTCGAGAGCGGCAGCTCCAGCCCGATGCCAAGCGCTGTGCCGGGCAGGGCTGCTGCAATCGGCTTACCGCCCTTGAGGGTCTTGGGGTCCATGCCCGCGCGCTCGATCTTGCGCAGGACGTGATGCATGCTCATGACGCCATCAAAGATCGCCTGAGCACCCCCTTTGCGCATATCGGCGATCACGTTGAGATCCATGCCGCCTGCGAAGTCGGGCTTGGCGGAGGTGATGACCACGCCTTTGCAGGCCTCGTCCGCCAGCGCCTTGTCGATGAAGCTGTCGAGAAGGCTGAAGCCTTCCATACTCATCACATTCATCGATTTCTCGGGCACGTCCCATGTGATGACGGCCACGCCGTCGCTGCCCAGTTCGTATTTGAAATCAGCCATTTGTCCCTCCCTCACACGCGTTCGATGATGGTTGCAGCACCCATGCCGGAGGCCACGCAGAGCGTTGCCAGCCCGGTCGACAGGTCGCGCCGCTCCAGTTCATCGAGAAGCGTGCCGATGATGATTGCGCCGGTTGCGCCCAGCGGGTGGCCAAGCGCGATTGCGCCGCCATTGACGTTGACCTTGGAGGCGTCGACCTGGAACGCCTGCATGAAGCGCAAGACGACGGCAGCGAAAGCCTCGTTCACTTCGAAGAGGTCGATATCCGAGATCGACATGCCCGAGTCGGCCAAGATCTTCTCGGTCACCGGCACGGGGCCTGTCAGCATGATCGTCGGATCGGTGCCGATCTTGGCGGTCGCACGGATGCGGGCGCGGGGCTTGAGGCCATGCGCTTCGCCAAATTCCTTGGAGCCGATCAGCACTGCCGCCGCACCATCCACGATCCCCGAGGAGTTGCCCGCGTGATGGACGTGGTTGATGTGATCGAGATGCGGATATTTCAGCATCGCGACCTTGTCGAAACCGGGCATCACCTCGCCCATATCCTTGAAGCTCGCCTTGAGCGCGCCCAGCGTCTCGAGCGTGGTGCCCGCGCGCGGATATTCGTCGTGATCCAGAATGGTCAGGCCGTTCTGGTCGGTGACCGGGACGAGCGATTTGGCAAAGCGGTTATCGGCGATGGCCTCGGCTGCGCGTTTCTGGCTTTCGACGGCCAGCGCGTCCACATCCTCGCGCGAGAAGCCATATTCGGTGGCGATGATGTCAGCAGAGATCCCCTGCGGCACGAAATAGGTCTTCATCGCAAGGCTCGGATCGACCGCGATGGCCGCCCCGTCAGAGCCCATCGCAACGCGGCCCATCATCTCGACGCCGCCCGCGATATAGGCTTGCCCCGCGCCGCCGCGGATCTGGTTGGCGGCAAGGTTCACCGCCTCCATGCCGCTTGCACAGAAGCGGTTGATCGACAGGCCCGGAATGCGCTCATCGAGATCGGACAGGAGCACGGCAGAGCGCGCAAGGCACCCGCCCTGTTCCATCACCTGGGTCGCGTTGCCCCAGATCACGTCCTCGACCGCGTGGCCCTCAAGCCCGTTGCGGGCCTTGACCGCGTTCAAGAGCCCGGCGGAGAGCGCAACCGAGCTGACCTCGTGGAGCGATCCGTCCTTGCGACCCTTGCCGCGCGGTGTGCGGGCTGCGTCATAGATATATGCGTCTGTCATCTGGTCCTCCTCACGCCCGGTCAGAAGGGTTTCCGGGCATTAGTTCATAGGGGTGTTTCCAACCGGGCAGGGCCGCGATGCGGTCCAGCCAGCGGTCGATATTCGGGAAGTCCTTGCGCGCGAAGCCGAAGGGCTCGGGGTAATAGAGATAGCCACAGCAGGCGAAATCCGCGAGGCTGGGCGCGGCACCGACCATCCAGTCACGGCCCTCGAGATGCGCCTCAAGCGTGCCGAGCGCGGCCAGAACGCGGCCGCTGAGAAACTTGATCGCCTCCTGCGGGCGTTTGGCTTCGGGCAGGAAGTTCATCAAGAAGCGCAAGCCGCCTTGCTGGCCCGACCCTTTCTGGCCGTCCCAGAACATCCAGCGCAGCATTTCGTTACGATCCTCAGCCAGAAACTTGCCGGTCTGCTCGGCGACATGAAGCTGGATCACGCAGGATTGGCTCAGCTTGGTATCGCCTTCGACAAAAAGCGGCGCCTCGCCCATCTCGTTTAACTCGCGATATTCTTGGCTACGGGCCTCGCCATTGAAAAAATCAATATAGACCGGCTCCCAGTCATAGCCCGACAGTTCCATCGTAAGCGCCGCCTTATAGGCGTTGCCCGACTCGCCAAAGCAATACAGTTTCGCCGCCATGCGACCACCTCCCCGTGTTGACTCTAATCTGACCCTTCAGTGACGCAAACGTAAGCCCCAAGGCCCTGTTTCGCCGCAACGTCACTCCATCACGACGTGGCGTTCAACGCGAGAGACTTGGTGACGTTCCGTAGCGATAGCTGCCCGGGGAGGGGGAGGTTCTCTGGGCAATGACAAACGCGCCCGGCGATGTCGTCCGGGCGCGTCAGCTCTGTCCATCCTATCGCGCGCAGCTGCGCGCCGTCGTGATCAGTTCAGGGTTTCGAGCGTGCCCTTGGGAAAGCTCACATCCTTGAAGTCTGGATAGACCTTGCGCAGGATCTCTTGCTGCGCCGGGCTGTCGATCCGCACGAGATACCACTCGCCGTTATCCTTGAGCGCAAGGGTCGTGTTGGTCGCGCGCACCGTGCCCATATTGGGCACTTCCATCTCGGATGTCGTCGGGATCTGCGCATAGGCGCGCCCGGTGCTTGTCTTGCCCGTCGTCATCGCACTGACATCCATATGGAAGCTTTTCATGGTGACCTTGGACATCGCCTTTTTGATCTGGGTCTGCATCGTGTCTTCGAGCTTGTCGACCGTGATGCCATTGGTCTGTGCGATACTCTTCATCATCTTCGGCGGGACCGTGTCGAAAAACACGTCATATTCCTTTTCCTGCACGGCTTTCTCAAAACCGGCGACTTCCTGCGTCACTGCGTTGCGGTCGGCGGCATCAAAGGCCGCGGCGGGCAGCGTCGAGGCAAGCATCAGGGCAAGCGCGAGGGGGAGACGAGTCATTGTCTTCCTTTCCGTTGACTGTGGGGGGATTGAAAGGCCGATCAGGCCTTGCGCTCGGGCAGCTCGGCCTTGAACAGGCGTAGGCGGTGCCCGAGATTGTCGTCATCCGTGATCGAGTTGAAATGCTCGAAGATGAAGGTCAGCGCCTCGTCGGGGCTGATCTCGGCCTCTTGTGCAAAGCGGTTGAGGCGGCGATAGGCATCGTTTGTCATCGCGACCGGAAACCGGCGTGTCAGTCTGAGGCGTTTGGGCATCTCTACTCCGCGGATTGATTGGAGACGACCTGCGCGAGAAGCGCGGGCGTGGTGTCATGGGACGGGATCTTGGCCAGCGCGTCGAGCCATGTGCTGCGCGCCTCCATCCCGCCTTGATCGGCGGGCGTGAAGGGGAAATCGGGATGTAGGCAGCCTGCCATGATCTCGTATGTATCGCCCGTGCGCAGATAAAGCGGTGTGCCGCAGGTCGGACAAAAGCCGCGCTGCGAGATGTTGGACGACGCCCATTCCTGCGGCTCGACGCCTTGCCAGGCGATGCGCTCTGCCGGGATTTCGTAAAGTGGAACAAAGACGTTGCCGCTGGCGCGCTGGCACATCCGGCAATGGCACAGGCTTGCCTTGGCAAGCCCCGGTGCGATCGTAAAGCGGATAGCGCCGCATTGGCAGCCGCCGCGCGCTTGCGGGAAAGCATGGGCTTCGGTCATGGGCGCGATCCTCGCATCTCTGATCCTGAGGCGCAGCTTAGGCAAGATTGGGCGCTAAGAAAATGGCCGATTGCGAAGGGCCCTGTGCAGGCCCCGATTTCTCAAAGCTGCTCCCAGTCGCTCAAGCCCAGCTTGTGCTGCCGCCAGACCTGAAATACTGCCATGATGCCGCCGAAGATCAGCGCGCTGATGACCAGCTCGACGGTATGAAAGCCAAAGGAAAGTCCGGTGGTCCAGCTCAGCAGCGGATCGACGATCAACTGGGCAATCGCAAAGCCCAGCGTGAAGATCAACAGGCTTTGCTTCCAACTCAGGAACGGGACAGGGCGCGGCTCGAAGCCGAACCATTCGAGCAACCGGTTGAACGGCGCAATCTTATGGGTGTGGATCACGCCGCGCGCCTGCAATTCAGCAAGCGCGGCTGCATATCGGCGATTGGTCTCGGCGGTGCCCAGATACATGTGGTCCTCGTGAGTCGGGTTCTCAACCACAGTAGCTGAGGTGCGCAGCCGCGCAATCTGGGCGCGGGACACATCAGAGCAAATGCAAGTGATGTAAATGAGAACGGCGGGCCGAAGCCCGCCGCCCGTCATACCGTCAGTCAGGGTCGATCAGAACTGATCGTCGGCCAGTTCCATGACCGGATCCGCGCCGCTTTCGATCCGTGCGAGATGCATCGCGCAGGCGGGCAACTGGCGCGCCATGTAGTAGCGGCCGGTGGTCAGCTTGCCCTCGTAGAACGCGGTGTCCGAGGCTCCGCCATCGAGCGCATCGAGGGCGGCTTTCGCCATCCGGGTCCACATCAGGCCAAGGCAGACATGCCCCATCAGATGCATGAAGTCATAGCTGCCCGAGAGCGCGGCGTTGGGGTTCTTCATCCCGTTATTCATAAAGAACATACCCGCGGTCTGAAGCTGCTTCGATGCGGCCTTGAGCGGCTCGACGAAGGCTTTCATCCGCTCGTCGCCATCATGCGACTTGCACTCTGCCTTGACCATTTCGAAAAAGGCCATGACGTGTTTGCCGCCGTCCTGAGCGAGCTTGCGCCCCACCAGATCGAGCGCCTGAATGCCGTTCGCCCCCTCGTAGATCATCGCGATCCGCGCGTCGCGGACATGCTGCGACATCGGCCAGTCTTCGGTGTAGCCGTGGCCGCCAAAGACCTGTTGCGCCTGCACGGCGGTCTCAAAGCCCTTGTCGGTCAGGAAGCCTTTGATCACCGGCGTCATCAGCGAGATCAGCCCCTCGGCTTCGGCATCGCTGGCCTTATGCGAGCGGTCGATCAGATGCGCGCCCCAGAAGGTAAAGGCCCGTGCGCCTTCGATGAAGCTCTTCTGATCCATCAGCATCCGGCGCACATCGGGATGTACGATGATCGGATCGGCGGATTTCTCAGGGGCTTCAGCGCCGGTCACCGCGCGGCCTTGCTGGCGATCCTTGGCATAGGCCACGGCCTCCTGATAGGCCCCTTCGGCCACCGCGTAGCCCTGCAGGCCTACGCCGAGACGCGCTTCGTTCATCATCGTGAACATCGCGCGCATGCCTTTGTGGAGATCGCCCAGCAGCCAGCCCTTGGCGCCATCGTAGTTCATCACGCAGGTGGCGTTGCCGTGGATGCCCATTTTCTCTTCGAGCTTGCCGACGGACACCCCGTTGCGCTCGCCCAGCGAGCCGTCTTCGTTCACGAGGAATTTCGGCACGATGAACAGCGAGACGCCCTTGGTGCCCTCGCCGCCGCCCGGCGCCTTGGCCAGCACCAGATGGATCACGTTCTCCGACAGGTCGTGATCGCCCGCCGAGATGAAGATCTTGGTGCCCGAAATCGCGTAGGAGCCATCGTCCTGCGGTTCGGCCTTTGTGCGCATGAGGCCCAGATCCGTGCCGCAATGCGGCTCGGTCAGGTTCATCGTGCCGGTCCAGTCGCAGGTGACCATCTTGGGAAGGTAGGTCGCCTTCTGGTCTTCCGTCCCGTGGGTGTGGATCGCGGAATAGGCGCCGTGGGTCAGGCCCTGATACATGTTGAACGCCATATTGGCGGACACAAACATCTCGCCCACCGCGCAGTTGAGCACATAGGGCATGCCCTGACCGCCAAATTCGGGGTCGCAATCAAGCGCGGTCCAGCCGCCCTCTTTCATCGCGGCAAAGGCCTTGTCGAAGCCCTTGGGCGTGCGCACGACGCCATTCTCCAGCACGCAGCCTTCCTTGTCGCCAACCTCGTTGAGAGGTGCGAGCACTTCTGCCGAAACCTTACCGGCTGCATCGAGCACCGCTTCGGTGAAGTCGGGCTCCATTTCCTCATAGCCGGGAATATCGGCCTGCGAGATCTTCAGGAGTTCTTGCAGGACGAACTGCATATCCTTGGTGTTGGCGGTAAAATTCGGCATGGCGCCCTCCCGTTTCCTCTCATTCGCGGATCAGGCCGCGTCTTCGTGGCGCGCCTTCTCCAGTTGTTTCTCCCCCCACCCGATCTGCTCGGCGAGTTCGGAAATCGCTTGCCCCAGCTCATCGCGCTGGCGCTGCATCTCTTCGAGACGTTGCTGTGCGAGCTTGATCGTCTCGCTCAACTGCGTCTTTTGCTGATCGCCCATCTCGTAGAGATCCAGAAGCTGGCGGATATCCTCCAGACTGAACCCGAAACGCTTACCGCGCAGGATCAGTTTCAGCCTTGCGCGGTCACGTCGCGTGAACAGACGCTTCTGTCCCTCTCGGATCGGGAACAACAACTCCTTGCTCTCGTAGAACCGCAGGGTGCGTGGCGTCACATTGAATGCGTCACACATCTCGCGGATCGTCAAAACTTCTTCCGTCATAGTCTCGGCCTCGCACTTCCTTTACGTAAAAGAGTGGAGCAAATCCTACGACTCCCCCCACATTACAAGCTTTCTTGACGCCCACGTCACCGTAACGTGGCGTCACGGTTGCGGTGACGTGATGTAAGATGCGTTTCACTGCCCGATCGGGAACTTTTCTTTCGCATGTCGCATCACAAAACGTCAGCTTTTGCTGGATTTATCCAGGCAAGCTGACGTCTAGGAATGCAATTTGCAATCAGGAATCAAGTGTCTTGTCGACTTGATCACGCAATTGTCGCAGGTCTTCGATGGCGCTATCAAGTTCGTCGCGCTGTATTTTAAGGTGGTTGAGCTGCCTATCGGCCAACTCAACCCAGACGCGATTTTGTTCGGCGGTTCCTTGCTGATCATAGATCAGCAGCCATTGCCGGAGCTCCTCAAGTGAGAATCCGAAGCGCCGACCCCGCAGGATGAGTGTCATCCGAGCAATCTCGCGCGGACCATAATAACGCGAGCGCCCCTCCTTTTGAGGGCTGAGCAGCTCGATATATTCGTAATAGCGCAGGGTGCGCGGGGTGACATCGAAGCGCTCGCACATCTGTTTGAATGTCAGCAAGTCGGACATGCGGCTCCCTCCCGTGGACGTCAGACGCTAGCGTGACCTGCGGCGCGCTTCAAGCGATCACCGCGCGCCGCAGGTCAGAAATTGCTCAGATCTCGATCGGTGCAAGCACCTCGGGTTCGATCACGCGTACCCCGGGCAGGCCGTCGATCAGCGGTTGCGCCGATTGTTCAAGCGCATCGAAGGTCTTGTAGTGGCACGGGATCACGGTCTTGAAGTCAAAGTACTTTTTGGCAGCCCAAGCGGCGCGGGTCATGTCCATCGTGAAATGACCGCCTGCCGCGATGATCCCAATATCGGGTTTGTGCAGCTCGCCCATCCATTCCATATCGGCCATGATATCGGTATCGCCGGTGATGTAGATCGTGTGGCCTTCCGCGGCGAGCATGAAGCCCGCAGGTTGGCCCGCATAGATCGGTGTGCCATCGCGGTAATCGATCGAGGCCGAATGCGTGGCGTTCACCATCGTCACCTTCGCATCGCCGATTGCGACCGTGCCGCCCTTGCCAAAGCCCACGACCTCGGCCCCCTCGGCGCCCAACAGGATCGACAGCTCGTGAATGCAATAGATCGGAATGCCCAGCTCTTTGGCAATCGGCACCGCGTCAGAGGCGTGATCGCCATGGCCGTGGGTCAGCAGGATATGGGTCGCGCCCGCGATGACCTCGGCGCGTTTGTCATCGGGAAAGACCGGCGAGCCGGTCAGGAACGGATCGAGCAGGATCACCGCATCGCCGGTCTCGATGCGAAAGCCGGAATGGCCAAGCCAAGTGAGTTTCATTCTGGGTCCTCCTTTGTGGATCTGATGCACAAGACTAGGGCGCAAAAGCGCCCGCGACAGGGTAAGGCGGCTCACATTCAGGGGGAGCGCTTGAAAGCGCCCGTGGCAAAGGCTAAACCGCGATCCAAGATTAGCGGAGAAACCCAATGTCCATTGATATCGACACCGCGCGCAAGGTTGCGCACCTGGCTCGGATCCGGGTGCCCGAAGACAACCTGCCCGCATTGGCAAGCGAGCTTTCGAACATCCTGACCTTCATGGAACAGCTTGGAGAGGTCGATGTTGACGGCATCGAGCCGATGACCTCGGTCACCCCGATGCGCCTGAAGCGGCGCGAGGATGTCGTCACCGATGGTGGCTATCCCGAAAAAGTCCTGAAAAACGCCCCCGATGCCCGCGAGGGCTTCTTTGCCGTGCCGAAGGTGGTCGAATGAGCCTGAACAAACTGACGATTGCCGAGGCGCGCGACGCGCTGGCCAAGGGGGATGTGACCTCGGTCGAGCTGACCGAGGCCTGCCTGTCGCAGATCGAAGGGGCCGGGGCGTTGAACGCGTTCGTGCACAAGACCCCCGAGATCGCGCTTGAGATGGCGCGCGCTGCCGATACCCGGATCAAATCCGGCGATGCGCCTGCGATGTGCGGTATCCCGCTGGGCGTGAAGGATCTGTTTGCGACCAAAGGCGTGGCCACGCAGGCGGCCTCGAAGATCCTCGAAGGCTTCAAGCCGGAATACGAATCGACCGTCACGCAGAACCTGTGGGATGCGGGCGCGGTGATGCTGGGCAAGCTAAACATGGACGAATTCGCCATGGGCTCCAGCAATGAATCTGCCTGCTACGGCAATGCGGTGAACCCGTGGAAAGTCGATGAGCGCCAGTTGACGCCGGGCGGCAGCTCGGGCGGGTCCGCCTCGGCAGTGGCCGCTGATCTCTGTCTGGCCGCGACCGGCACCGATACGGGCGGCTCGATCCGTCAGCCTGCAGCCTTTACCGGCATCGTGGGCATCAAGCCGACCTATGGGCGGGTCTCTCGCTGGGGCGTGGTGGCCTTTGCCTCTTCGCTCGATCAGGCCGGGCCGATGACGAAATCGGTGCGCGATGCGGCGATCATGCTGGGCACGATGTGCAGCCATGACCCCAAGGATTCGACCTCGACCGACCTGCCGGTGCCCGATTTCGAAGCGATGCTGACGGGCGATATTCGCGGCAAGAAGATCGGTATCCCCAAGGAATACCGGATGGATGGCATGGATGCCGGGATCGAGAAGCTCTGGGCGGACGGCACGGCCATGCTGAAAGATGCAGGTGCCGAAATCGTCGATATTTCGCTGCCGCACACCAAATATGCGCTGCCGGCTTATTACGTCGTGGCGCCTGCCGAGGCGTCCTCCAACCTCGCGCGCTATGATGGCGTGCGCTATGGCCATCGCGCCAAGCTGGCAGCGGGGGAGGGCATCGACGATATGTATGCCAAGACCCGCGCCGAGGGCTTTGGCCCCGAGGTCCAGCGCCGCGTGATGATCGGCACCTATGTGCTCTCGGCAGGCTTCTACGACGCCTATTACAACCGGGCGCGCAAAGTCCGGGCGCTGATCAAGCGCGATTTCGAAGAGGTCTTCGCGCAGGGCATCGATGCGATCCTGACGCCTGCCACACCATCGGCGGCTTTCGGCCTAGGTGAGATGGCGAATGCCGATCCAGTTGCTATGTATCTCAATGATGTGTTCACCGTGACGGTGAACCTCGCGGGCCTTCCGGGTATTTCTGTTCCATGTGGACTGGATGCGGCAGGGCTTCCATTGGGTCTGCAACTGATCGGGCGGCCGTGGGAAGAGGGCGATCTTCTCAACCATGCCCATGTGCTGGAACAGGCGGCAGGCTTTGCCGCGAAGCCGGAGAAATGGTGGTGAGAACAATGCGCGCACTTATGATGCTTGGCGGGGCGCTTGCCCTTGCGGGATGTGTAAGCTCGATGCCCGATAGCGGTCCCGAGGCCCGGCGTGATGCCGAGTTGAGGGGGCAGCCCATCGTGCCGCCCTCGGCACAGGGCGTGATGCCGGGAACCAACCCCTCACCGCCCGGCGCGCCACTCAACGCCACGGGCACCGCAATGCCGGGCTCGACCAATGCGCTCTCGGCCCCCTCGATCGATGCCAGCGGCACGATCGGCAATGATCCCTCGATCCCGGCACCCGCGATGCCCGGCGATGGAAGCTCTGCCAATGCCAATCCCGACGCCACGATTGGAGCGGATGCGATGGCAGCACTGCAGCAAACCGCACCGGGTGGCGACAGCGTCGACACGATGAACCTTGCCTCGGCCGGCAGCAGCAGCACCGCTTCAAGCTCGATGGCTACGACCCCGGTTCCCCAGCAGCCGATCTCGGATAGCGACCGGTCGGGCCCGAACTTGGCGGCCTATGCGCTCTCGGTCACGAACCGACCCGGGCAGTCGATCTATAAGCGCGGCGGGCTGCATCTCACCTCGTCGAGCAATGCCTGCGCGAAATATGTCTCTGCCGATCAGGCGCAGCTCGCGTTTCTGGCAGCCGGTGGTCCGCAACGCGACCGCCTCAATCTTGATCCCGATGGCGACGGCTTCGCCTGCAACTGGGATCCGACCCCCTTCCAGACGGCCCGTCAGTGACCGACCCGCTGCCCTCGCCCAATTTCGGGGCGCGGCGCGGCGCGGCCCTCCCTGAGCTGATCGTCCTGCATTACACCGCGATGGCCAGCTGTGAGGCCGCGCGCAAACGTCTGTGCCTGCCCGAGGCAGAGGTGTCGGCGCATTGGCTGATCGGGGCCGATGGGGCGACCGAAATGCTTGTGGCCGAAGAAATGCGCGCCTGGCACGCAGGCGCTGGGCAGTGGCGCGGATGCGGTGATGTGAATTCGCGCTCCATCGGGATCGAGCTGGACAATCTGGGCGACCGCCCGTTTCCCGAGGCGCAGATGGCAGCGCTCGAGACCTTGCTGCGCGCAATTATGGAGCGCTGGACGATTGCGCCTCAAAGCGTCATTGGGCATTCCGACATGGCCCCCGGACGTAAAATTGATCCCGGTCCGCGCTTTGACTGGCAAAGGCTGGCGCGGCAGCGTCTGTCTGTCTGGCCGCAGCCGGGACCGGCCCCCGATGCGACACCGGAGACCTTCTGCGCGCTGGCACAAAGCTTCGGCTATCCCGATCTGGGGTTGGATCTGCTCCTGCCGGCCTTCCGGCTGCGCTTCCGGCCCCGCGCCTCTGGCCCGCTGGATGCGCAGGACATGGCGCTCATCGCCGATCTCGCGATGCGCTATGGCGAGGACGGGGGCGCTTGGCGCGCAAGCTGAGCGCGCATTCCGCCCTCAGACCGCCAGACTGTGAGCGCCCGGCGCCATGTCATAAGCATCGAAATGGCGTGCGATCATCCGGGTGAGCGGCCGCGCGCGGGGCGGAATGCGCAAGCCTGTCGCGCTGATCTCGATCATATCGCCGAACTGCGCTGCGCAGGCGTCATATAGCTGCGCTAGACGCTCGGAGGAAATGTCGAAGTTGCTCAGGATCTCATCGGAGCGGATCTCGAAATCCGACATCAGCGCCTCGATCATGCGCCCACGAAGGCGGTCCTCACCCTCAAAGATATGCCCACGCGCGGTCGAGAACTCCCCGGCCCGGATCGCTTTGGTATGGGCCGATGTCGCGGGCGCGTTTTGGGCATAGCCTTGCGGAAAGCGCGAGATCGACGAGGCCCCGAGTCCCACGAGCGCCAGTGCCTGATCATCCGTGTAGCCCTGAAAATTGCGCCGCAGCTGCCCGGCCTTTTGCGCGATGGCCAGCCCGTCGGAGGGTAGGGCGAAGTGATCGATCCCGATGGACTCATAGCCATCGGCCTCGAAAAGCGCGCTTGCCGCCTCAAATAAGGTAAGCCGTTCCTGCGGTGTCGGCAGCGTATCCGAAGCGATCAGCGTTTGGCGCCGCGCCATCCATGGCACATGCGCGTAGCCGTAAAGCGCCACGCGGTCCGGGCGCAATGACAGAAGCTGTTGTACCGAGGTGGCAATCTTTACCGGGGTTTGTTGGGGCAGGCCGTAGAGAATATCGGCATTCAGGCTGCGCACGCCGCGGTCGCGGATCATGTCCACGGCGCGCCGGGTGATTTCGTAGCTTTGCTCGCGCCCGATGATCTTCTGGATCTGCGGGTCGAAATCCTGCACCCCGATCGAGGCGCGGTTCATCCCGGCCTCGGCCAGCACGTCCATCCGGGCCTCGTCGATCTCATTGGGGTCGATCTCGACCGAGAATTCCGCATCTTGCCCCATCGGCAGCGTGTCAAATATTGCAGCCGTCAGCTCGCCCATCACATCGGCAGGCATCAGTGTTGGCGTACCGCCCCCCCAATGCAGCCTCGAGAGTGTGACGCCCGGTGCCAGCCGTGCGCGCAGCATTTTCAGCTCGGCCTGCAGGACTTTCACATAGGCGCGCACCGGATCTTCGCTTTGCGTACCCTGCGTGCGGCAGGCGCAGAACCAGCACAGGCGGCGACAGAACGGGACATGCAGATAGAGCGAGATCGCGCCGCCGGGCGGGATTTCCTCGATCCAGCGGGCGAAAAGATCCGGCCCGACACCGCCTGCGAAATGCGGCGCGGTCGGGTAGGACGTGTAGCGTGGCACCTTCGCGTCGAAGAGACCGAGCCGGGCAAGTTGCGAATCCTGTTTCATGCGCCTATCGTTAAGGTCATATTGCGCTCGGGTATTTGACGCAGATCAATCTGATAGGCCCATGACACTTCACGAAGTTCCGCCACTCTCGCTCCGCTGCGGCGACTGCCCAATTCGTCATCGGGCTGTCTGTGCGCGCTGCGAGTCCGACGAATTGCAGGAACTTGAGGGCATCAAGTATTACCGCAGCTTCGAGGCGGGCCAGACGATTGTCTGGGCCGAGGATCAGATGGATTTCGTGGCCTCGGTCGTGTCGGGGATCGCCACCTTGACCCAGACGCTTGAAGATGGGCGCACGCAGATGGTCGGATTGCTGCTGCCATCGGATTTTGTCGGGCGTCCGGGGCTCAGCTCTGCCCCCTATAACGTCACGGCCACGACCGATGTGTTGATGTGCTGCTTTCGCAAGACGCCGTTCGAGGAGATGATGCTGCGCACACCGCATATTGCCCAGCGGCTGCTGCAAATGACCCTCGACGAGCTGGACGCGGCACGTGAATGGATGCTGCTTCTGGGGCGCAAGACAGCGCGGGAGAAGATCGCCTCGCTGTTGTCGATCGTGGCGCGCAGAAATGCCTCGATCCGGCTGGAGGTCGCAGAGGAGCGGATGGTGTTCGACCTGCCGCTGACCCGTGAAGCGATGGCCGATTATCTGGGCCTGACGCTGGAGACGGTGAGCCGTCAGATCTCGGCGCTCAAGCGCGACGGTGTGATCGAGTTGCAGGGCAAGCGCCATGTCACGGTGCCGGATATGCACAGGCTTATGTCCGAGGCTGGGGATGACAGCGATGGCGGTATTCTGGGCTGAGAGTGCGGCACTAACCGACTGATTCAAAAAGCTCTACATGGCCATCCAGCCCTGTTTGGCCGGGGCTGAATGGCCGTTTGGCGCGCACGCCAAGGGGCACCGCGACACGTCAAGGCGACGCTGAGGATCAGGCGCGTCCCTCGAAGATCGGCTCGAAAAAGCCCCAGATCATGCGCTTGCCGTCAAAGGGCATCTCTCCCAGCGCCTGCCAGCGCGGATCGCTCTCCATCGCGGCAAAACACGCATCCGCGGCGGCCTTGTCGCGCCATCTGATTTGCGAAAACACCACCGCCTCGCCCGGTTCGCGCTTCACGGCCATCGGAAAGGATGTGAGCGTGCCATCGGGGACATTATCCTCCCATGCCTCCAGCATCGAGAGCGCGCCGTAATCGCGAAAAAGCTCCCAGCTTTCTTTCGCGAGGGCCACGTAATCAGCCTTGTTCTGAACCGGTACGGCGGCCAGAATTCCCTGTATATAACTCATGACATATCTCCCAATGCACCCGAGCCGACGGGGCGGCTCCCTGAAGGAAGGGTATCACATCTGGGGTGCTCCTCGAAGCGCCCGTTTCAGGAGGCAGGGCAGGCCATGTAGCGCAGGGCACCGGGCTGGGCATCCGCACCCAAATCGCGCCGGATGAGCATTTGGCCGCCGTCTTGCACCTCAAGCACCATCTCGCGCGTCCACTCCATGCCTTCGCCGCTGACATCGAATGTGGCATCTACGCGGTCTGGGGCGCGCTCTGAGATCGAGCGCAGCGTGGCGCGTGATTCGTAAAAGGTGATCGTGCGCGGGCCAATGGTGATCAGCCCCTTATTGTCGCCAAGCGCCTCATGCCGGGCCGTACAATCATTGGCAGTCAATCCCCAGCGCCCGCGCATCTCCTGTGGGAGCTGCATTTGCGCGCCCGCGTCAGGTGCAGGAGCCGTTTGCTGACAGGCGGTGAGCACGGGGATCAGAGCTGAAAAGGCAAGGGTTTTGGCGTAGCGCATGGCGGACCTTTCATCAGATCGTGTTGGCGCAACGACTCTCTGCGCTCCGGAGTTCCAAAACCCCCGGGCGCGCAGGGGAGCGGCGTGTCTCCGCAGGGGCGCTCAATGCGCCATGATCACCGGGACTTCCGCCATCTCGAGCATGTGCCGGGTCGCGCCGCCCAGAATCGCTTCGCGGATGCGCGAATGCCCATAGGCCCCCATCACCACCGCATCGGCATTGGTGTCGCGGACATGGCGGTTGAGCACATCCGACACGCGCGGCATCGTCTTGGACAGCACCGAGACTTCTGCCTTCACGCCGTGGCGCGCCAACATCTGGCTGAGCTGACCACCAGGGTCGGAGCGCTCTGTGCCATGCGTGGGCGGATCGATGATGGTGATGTCGACCAGACTGGCCGATTGCAGCACCGGCAGGGCTGCGCGCACCGCACGCATCGCTTCATGCGACTGATTCCATGCCAGCACGACGCGGCGGGCGGGGATGTCGCCCTTATAGCTGTCGGGCACGATGGCGACCGGCGCCTGCCCCTCAAAGAGCGAAGCCTCAATCGCGGCCTCCACCTCGGGGCCGCGTCCCGCGCCATAGGGGCGCCCCATCACCACCAGATCGGCAAAGCGTGCCCGCGCGCCCACGACCGTGGCCATCGCGCCGATCTGAGCGACCACCGTATCGGCGCTCCAGCGGATATCTTCCCGCGAGAGGCGGCTGCGCACGGTCTCGTTCACCGTGCTGGCCTCATCTTGCGCCCGGTCCATGGTCTCTTGCTGCACAAAGGCCGTGGCCCCTGCGTAGTAATAGCCGGTCTGGGTGCGATCCACGCCCATGCAGAGCACATCGAGATGCGCCTCGCGCCGACGCGCCACGGCGATTGCCGTCTCCAGTTGAGGCCCCGCAGCTTCGGTATCCGTCACAATCGTCAGAATCGTTTTGTAAGCCATCGCTCTCTCCCGGGTCGATGATGTCGCGTGCTCATAATCTTAACCCTCATCCTGCGCGGATGCCTTGATCCTGATCAAGGCCCCGAATGGGCTATCACGAAGCTGCGACCAAAACGCACATCCCCCTCGCGAACATTTGATGCAGATCAAGGCATCGTGCATATGCTCGGACCAAAAGGGCTTTGGTCATGCGCGGCCGGCAGCGTCACGCGCCGCGACCAAGGGCCAGACAAGACGAAGGGACACAGAAAATGTGGGACTATATCAAGCTGATCGCGTTTGGCCTTGTTGCGGTTCTGGCCGCCATCGCGGCCGGATATGGACGCGATTTCGCCTATCAGGTCAACGCGGTGCAGGTCATGCTGGCCTCGGCCTTCATGTTCATCTGGGTATTGCGCACCATGGGCACGCCCCAGATCGTGCGAGAGGACCGGTATTTCGACAGTGTCATCCGCGCAGGCGTGATTGCGACGACCTTCTGGGGCGTGGTTGGCTTTCTCGTGGCGGTCCTCATCGCCTTCCAGCTTGCCTATCCGGCGCTCAACGTCGAGGCCGCGCAGGGCTATCTGAACTTCGGACGGCTGCGCCCGCTGCACACATCTGCGGTGATCTTCGCTTTCGGCGGCAACGCCTTGATCGCGTCGAGCTTCTATGTGGTGCAGCGCACCTCGGCGGCGCGTCTGTGGGGCGGCAATCTCGCCTGGTTCGTGTTCTGGGGCTATAACCTCTTCATCGTACTCGCCGCGTCCGGTTATCTGCTGGGGGCTACGCAATCCAAGGAATATGCCGAGCCTGAATGGTATGTCGATATTTGGCTGACCGTCGTCTGGGTGGCCTATCTGGCCGTGTTCCTCGGCACGATCTTCAAGCGCCGCGAGCCGCATATCTACGTCGCCAACTGGTTCTACCTGTCCTTCATCGTGACCATCGCGATGCTGCATATCGTGAACAACCTCGCCGTTCCGGTGTCTCTCTTCGGCTCCAAATCCTCTCAGCTCTTCGCGGGCGTGCAGGATGCGATGACGCAATGGTGGTATGGTCATAACGCGGTGGGCTTCTTCCTGACCGCAGGCTTTCTTGGCATGATGTATTACTTCGTGCCCAAGCAAGCGGAGCGTCCGGTCTATTCCTACAAGCTCTCGATCGTACACTTCTGGGCGCTGATCTTCCTCTATATCTGGGCCGGTCCGCACCACCTGCACTACACCGCGCTGCCCGACTGGGCCTCGACGCTGGGCATGGTGTTCTCGATCATCCTGTGGATGCCGTCCTGGGGGGGCATGATCAACGGTCTGATGACGCTTTCGGGCGCATGGGACAAGCTGCGCACCGATCCGGTGATCCGCATGATGGTGGTCTCTATCGGCTTTTACGGCATGTCGACCTTCGAAGGCCCGATGATGTCTATCAAGGCGGTCAACTCGCTGAGCCATTACACCGACTGGACCATAGGGCACGTGCATTCTGGCGCGCTGGGCTGGAACGGCATGATCACCTTCGGCGTGCTCTACTTCCTCGTGCCGCGTCTGTGGTCGCGTGAAGGGCTCTACTCGCTCAAGCTGGTGAGCTGGCATTTCTGGCTCGCGACGATCGGCATCGTTCTCTACGCGGCCTCGATGTGGGTGGCCGGGATCATGCAGGGGCTGATGTGGCGTGAAGTCGACAGTCAGGGCTTCCTCGTGAACGCCTTCGCAGACACCGTGGCCGCTGTGCATCCGATGTATGTGGTGCGCGCATTGGGCGGGGTTCTCTACCTGCTGGGCGGTCTCATCATGGCCTACAATCTTTGGATGACGGTGGCACGGACCCCGCGCGTGGAAGCACGCTCGGTCTCCGCCATGCCCGCCGAATAAGGAGCAGACGCAATGGGACTTCTTGACAAGCACGGCGTCATTGAACGCAACGCGACACTGCTTCTTATCTTCTCGTTCCTCGTGGTGACCGTGGGCGGGATCGTGGAGATCGCACCGCTGTTCTATCTTGAGAACACCATCGAGGACGTGGAAGGGGTGCGCCCCTACACGCCGCTCGAGCTGACCGGGCGCGACATCTACATCCGCGAAGGGTGCTATGTGTGCCACAGCCAGATGATCCGTCCGATGCGCGACGAGGTCGAGCGCTACGGCCACTACTCGCTGGCCGCGGAAAGCAAATACGACCATCCGTTCCAGTGGGGCTCCAAGCGCACCGGGCCGGATCTGGCGCGCGTGGGCGGGCGGTATTCGGATGCGTGGCATGTCGATCACCTGACCAATCCGCAATCGGTGGTGCCGGAATCGGTGATGCCCAAATACGGGTTTCTGGCCGACCGCATGGTGGATGCGAGATTCATCGACGACCGTCTGAGCACGGATGCGCTGGTCGGCGTGCCCTATACCTCCGACATGATCGAGAACGCCAAGGCCGATTTCGCAGCGCAGGCCGATCCCAACAGCGACGCGGACGGGCTGCTGACGCGCTATCCGAACGCAACGAATGTGCGCAACTTCGACGGGCGCCCCGGCGTGTCAGAGATGGATGCGCTGATCGCCTATCTTCAGGTGCTCGGGACGATGGTCGATTTCTCGACCTTCCAACCCACCGCCAGCCGATAAGGGGGAAGACATGGATTATCATATCTTCCGGGAATTCGCGGATAGCTGGTTTCTGATTTTTCTCTTCGCGTTCTTCGTGGCCATCGTTTTCTGGGTGTTTCGGCCCGGCGCGCGGCGGACCTATAACGACACGTCCGAGATCCCGTTTCGCCACGACACCCGCCCCCTAGACCCGTCTGAAGAGCCGTTCGGCGACCCGCAGTCGCAGGATGAATCTGAGTCCCACGTGACCAAAGGAGGCGTGGAGAAATGAGCAAGAAACCGAACAAAAAGACCAAACCGCATGAGGTCGAGACGACCGGCCACCAATGGGATGGGATCGAGGAATATAACAACCCTCTGCCGCGCTGGTGGCTCTGGACCTTCTACGCCACCGTAATCTGGGGTGTGGGCTATTCGATCGCGATGCCCGCATGGCCGATCTTTGCCTCCGGCGCGACGCCCGGCATCTTGGGGAGCTCGACCCGAGCCGATCTGAGTGCCGATGTCGCGAAATTCGCCGCGATGAACAAGCCGGTGCAGGAAAAGCTGGTCTCGGTCAGCCTTGATCAGATCTCCAGCGATCCCGAGCTGAGCAACTACACCCAGAACGCGGGTGCGGCCATCTTCCGCACGTGGTGTGCGCAATGTCACGGGGCAGGGGCGGGCGGCAATTCGAGCCTTGGCTATCCCAACCTGCTCGACAGCGACTGGCTTTGGGGCGGTACGATTGACGACATCCATTTCACCGTCACCCACGGCATCCGCAACGAGACCGATCCCGAGGGCGAGGCCCGGTTCTCGCAAATGCCAGCCTTTGGTCGCGACCAGATCTTGTCGAAAGAAGAGATCGCGCAGGTCGTGCAATATGTCCGCAAGATCTCGGGCCAAGAGAATGACGCGACTCTGGCCAGCGCAGGCGAGAGCATCTTCATGGATAACTGCACCGCCTGTCACGGCGAGACCGGCACCGGCGATCAGGCCTTGGGCGCGCCCAATCTGACGGATGCGATCTGGCTTTACGGTGGGGATGTGGACACGCTGACCTATTCGGTGACCAATGCGCGCTATGGCGTGATGCCAAACTGGAACACCCGCCTGAGCGAGGCCGATATTCGCGCGGTTGCTGCTTACGTGCACAACTTGGGCGGTGGTCAGTAACCTCGGCAGTCTTGGCGGGGATGCCTGCCAGAAGACGACAGTCTGAATAACAAAGAGGGCCCCGTGGGGCCCTCTTTCAGTTTGAGGGTTACCGCTTTTTTAAATGGAAGCGCCGCCGCTCGGGACAAGGCAATTCGCGCTGTCGCACGGCGTTGTGAAGGCTCTGCACCCGCAGGTCGTGCGGATCATAACCAGTCGCGATCAGAAAGCTCTGGGCCCAGATGCCAATCATTCCTTGATCCTCCCCTTGCCGAACCAGCGCTGGCGTGTGCCGCTCTGGCCGCGCGCGCCATCGGGTGCTGGCGGGTAGTAGAGGTTGGGCAGGTGCAGCCAGGCGCTGCAGGTCGCATCCAGCCCCATCCGGGCGCGCTCGAAGATATCAAGCGAAACTCTGTCTTTCATTTCGGCCTCCTGCTTCTGCGGTTAACATGCTATCAATATGCAGCACACGCGTTATCATGGCGACTCAGGAAGAATTCCGGGTTGTAAGTTGAGGTTACAATATGGATTGGCGAGAGATGCCGCCGCTGGCCGCATTGCGGGCCTTTGCCGCGCTGGCGGAGACAGGCTCCATGTCGGCGGCGGGGCGGGCGCTCAATGTCTCGCATGCCGCGATCAGCCAGCAGGTGCGCGCGCTTGAGGACCGGCTGGAGGTGAGCCTTCTGGATCGCAGCGGCGCGCGTCCGGTTCTGAGCGCGCAGGGCCGTGCCTTGGCTCAATCCCTGCGCGAGGGGTTTGGCACGATTGCCGAAGGACTGGCGGCGCTGAGCGCGCAGGGCGCGAACCGTCCGCTGCAGATCTCGACGACGCCCAGCTTTGCCTCTGCGTGGTTGCTGCCCCGCTTGCCGGACTTTCGCGCGGCCCATCCCGAGGTCGGCTTGAGCATCGATCCGGGGGCGACGCTGAGCACGCTTGCGCCGGGTGGTATCGAGATGGCGCTGCGCTACGGCTCGGGGCATTGGCCCGGTCTGGAGGCGCGGCTGCTGGTGCGCTCGCCCATCGTCGTGGTCGCGGCCCCGGATCTTGTGGGCGATGTGCCCTATGATTGCTGCCCCGCCGATCTGAGCGGGTTTCCGTGGTTGCAGGAGTTGGGCACCAATGAGGCCAGCGAATGGCTGGCTGAGCACGCCTCGGTGCGCGATGCGCCCGCGGGCATGGTCTCGATGCCCGGCAATCTGATGCTGGAAGCCGCGCGCCGGGGGCAGGGGGTCGCGATTACCGCGCGGGTCTGGGTCGAGGAAGACCTTGAGGCCGGGCGGCTGCGTCTGTTGTTCGAGGACAGCGCGCAAAAGGGCTATTACGTCGTGACCCGCCCCGGCGTTCAGCGCCCGCAATTGCGCGCCTTTATCAGCTGGCTTTTCAAGACGGCGCAGGGGCTGCGTTGATCGGGCCTGACCGGGGTCTCGCATCTGACTTTTTGACGCAGGTCAATGCGTTCACAACTGTGTCATAGGAAGAGGGATTGTCGACACAGAAAAATGATATGGAGTGAGTCGTGACCTCCTCTGAGCCAGCCTCCGACCCGCCGCCGCTTTATGCCGCGCGCGAGCCCGTCTTTCCGCGCCGCGTGAAGGGCAGTTTCCGCACGCTCAAATGGGTGCTGATGGCGGTGATGCTCGGGATCTACTACGTCACGCCCTGGATCCGTTGGGATCGCGGCCCGGAGCTTCCCGATCAGGCGGTTTTGCTAGATCTCGCCAATCGGCGCTTCTTCTTCTTCATGATCGAGATCTGGCCGCACGAGTTCTACTTTGTCGCGGGCCTGTTGATCATGGCCGGGCTTGGCCTGTTCCTGTTCACCTCGGCGCTGGGACGCGTCTGGTGCGGCTATGCCTGCCCGCAGACTGTCTGGACGGATCTGTTCATCCTCGTCGAGCGCTGGGTCGAGGGGGATCGCAATGCGCGCATCCGGCTGTTGCGGCAGAACTGGACTGCCGAGAAGATCCGCAAGCGCCTGACCAAATGGACGCTTTGGCTGCTGATCGGCGTCGCGACCGGCGGGGCTTGGGTGTTCTACTTCACCGATGCGCCGCAGCTTCTGGTCGATCTTGTCCACGGCACCGCCTCGCCCATCGCCTATACGACGATTGCGGTGGCGACGCTGACCACATTCGCCTTCGGCGGCTTCGCGCGCGAGCAGATCTGCATCTATGCCTGCCCATGGCCGCGCATTCAGGCCGCGATGATGGATGAGGACACGATCACCATCGCCTATCGCGAATGGCGGGGCGAGCCGCGTGGCAAGCTCAAGAAAGGTCAGCACGACCCGACGCAGGGCGATTGCATCGACTGTATGGCCTGCGTGAATGTCTGCCCGATGGGGATCGATATTCGCGACGGCCAACAGCTTGAATGCATCACCTGCGGGTTGTGCATCGATGCCTGTAACGAGACCATGGACCGGATCGGCAAGCCGCGCGGGCTGGTCGATTATATGGCGCTCAAGGATGAGGCGAGCGAGCGGGCGGGCCAGCCCGCGATCAATGTCTGGCGCCATATCCTGCGCCCGCGCACACTTTTGTATTTCACACTTTGGGGGGGCATCGGGGTCGGGCTGATCGTGGCGCTTTTCATGCGCTCTCCGATTGATTTCAATATCACGCCGAACCGCGATCCCTTGTTCGTGGTCGAGCCTGACGGGGCGATCCGCAATATCTACACGCTGCGGCTGCGCAACAAGGCGGGCGAAGACGCAACCTTCCGCGTGCGTGTCGTAGCGCCCGAGGGCATCGCGCAATCCTCGCTTAGCCTGTCGCTGCAAGGTCAAAGCGGTGCGACCGTGCAGGTGCCCGCGGATGAGACCATGACACAGCGGCTTTATATCATGGCCGCGCCCGGCTCGAAGCTGGCAACTTCCGACCGCACCGAAGTGCAGGTTTGGGTGGAAGATACCGCCAATACCGACCGGGCCTCGACCGAAACTGTCTTCAATGGGAAAGCGAAATGAGCACGACTGCAAAACCGATGACGGGGCGCAAGGTTCTGTTGATTGCACTGAGCGCCTTTGGCGTGATCATCACGGTCAATCTGGTGATGGCTTGGAACGCGGTCAGCACCTTTCCGGGGCTGGAGGTGCACAACTCCTACGTCGCCTCGCAGGTCTTCGACAAGAACCGCGCCGCGCAAGAGGCCCTTGGCTGGACCGTGACCCCGGACTATCACAACGGCCTTCTGAGCCTGACAATACGCGACGCGGACGGCTTGCCCGCCAAGGTGGGCGAGCTGAGCGCCGTGGTCGGGCGCACGACCCATACCCGCGAAGACATCACGCCCGACTTCGTCCAGCAGGGCGGCAGCTATGTCGCGCCGATGTCGCTGACCTCCGGCGCGTGGCTTGTGCATCTCGATGCGAAAGCCGCGGATGGGACGCTGTTTCGTCAGCGCCTCGAGCTGTTTGTGAAGGGGTGATCCGATGACGCTGACCTCGGCACAGGGTGAAGGGTTCGAGACGGGGCGCGAGCGCGTCTCGCCCTCTGCCTGTCCGGCCTGTATCGCGGCGCCCTCGGCGGACCAGATCGCACGGAAGGCCGCCCAAGAGGCGGGCGCGCGGATCATGCTTTCGCTGCCCACGGCCCATTGCGCGGTCTGCATCTCCGATGTCGAACGCGCGCTGATGGCCGAACCCGGGGTACGCTCGGCACGGGTGAACCTGACCCTCAAGCGGGTGTCGGTCGAGGCCGAGGCGGAGGTGACGGCCCCTGCGCTCGTGGGCGTGCTCGATGCGATCGGCTATGAGGCGCATGAGCTCGATCCGGGGCTTCTGAGCGCGACCGAAAACGACCGGCGTGGACGCGATCTGCTGATGCGGATCGGTGTTGCGGGCTTTGCGATGATGAACATCATGCTGCTTTCGGTCGCGGTCTGGTCGGGGGCAGAGGACGCCACGCGCGACATGTTCCACTGGGTCTCCGCCGCGATTGCCATTCCGACCACGCTTTTCGCAGGCCAACCCTTCTTCAAAAGCGCGCTCGCTGCGCTGCGCGGCGGGCGTCTGGGAATGGATGTGCCGATTTCGCTCGCGATCCTTCTGGCGCTCGGGATCTCGCTGTTCGAGACCGCGCATTCGGGCGCGCATGCCTATTTCGAAGCCGCGACCATGCTCACCTTCTTCCTGCTGGTTGGGCGCTATCTCGATTACCGGACCCGTGCGGTGGCGCGCTCTGCCGCCGAGGAATTGGCGGCGCTGGAAGTGCCGCGCGCCACCGTGCTGCGCGAAGAAGGCGAGGTCGTGGTTCCCGTCGGAGAGCTGCGGGTCGGCGATCTGGTGCGGGTGCGCCCGGGCGGACGCATTCCCGCCGATGGCATCGTCGAGGCGGGGCATTCCGAGACGGATCGTGCGCTTTTGACGGGCGAGACGCTGCCCGTTCAGGTGACCCCCGGTGCCGTTCTGAGTGCGGGCGAGGTCAATCTTACCGGCCCGTTGAGCCTGCGGGTGACGGCGGCTGGCCGCGATAGCTCGCTGCACCGGATGGCCGATCTCGTGGCCACGGCGGAATCTGCGCGCACCCGTTATACCTCGCTGGCCGAACGCGCCGCGCGCGCCTATGCGCCGGTCGTTCATCTGTTGGCGCTCGGGGCGTTTTGCGGCTGGGCTTGGGGCACGGGCGGGGATTTCCGTCTGGCGGTCAATATCGCCGCCGCCGTGCTGATCATCACTTGCCCCTGCGCGCTGGGGCTGGCGGTGCCTGCGGTCGTCACTGCGGCCAGCGGCAAGCTGTTTCGCCGTGGCCTGCTGATCAAGGATGGCACCGCGCTTGAGCGGCTGGCTGAGATCGACACGGTGGTGTTTGACAAGACCGGCACGCTGACGCTTGGCACGCCGCGCCCGCAAAACCTCGATGCGCTGGATGAGACGTCGCTGAGCGTCGCGATGGCGCTGGCGGAAGGCTCGGCGCATCCGCTGGCCCGGGCGTTGCACGCAGCGGCGCTCGCATCGAATGCGCGCCCGGCGGATCTGGAAGATCTTCGCGAAGTGCCGGGCTTTGGCATCGCGGCGCGCTGGCAGGGCCGCGAGGTGCGCCTTGGTCGCGCCGATTGGATCGGGGCCGAGGTCGGGCAGGCGACGGCCACCCATCTGAGCATCGAAGGTCAGTTGCCCCGCACGATCCGCTTCAGCGATGCGCTGCGCCCCGGAGCCGAAGCCGTGGTGGCCGGGCTCAAGGCGCAGGGCAAATCGGTCTGGCTGGTGTCGGGCGATGTCGAACCCGCCGTGGCTGATCTCGCGGGGCGGCTTGGTATCACCGAATTTCGGGCGGGCGTCTTGCCGATGGAGAAGGCGCAGCTTGTCACGGATCTCAGCGCTCAGGGCGCGCATGTGCTGATGGTGGGCGACGGGCTCAACGACACGGCGGCGCTGGCGGGGGCCCATGTATCGATCTCGCCCGCCTCCGCGCTTGATGCCGCACGCACGGCCTCGGATATGGTGCTGCTCGGGCAGGATCTGGAACCGGTGGCGGAGGCTGCGCGCATCGCGCGGGCCGCGCGGCGCCGGATCAAGCAGAACTTCGCGATCTCGATCCTCTATAATGTGGTCGCCGTGCCACTGGCGCTGAGCGGTCTGGCCACGCCGCTTTTGGCGGCCCTTGCGATGTCGGCCTCGTCGATTACCGTCTCGCTCAATGCATTGCGGCTGCGCTGAGGGTTCGACATGGATGTCCTGATCTACTTCATCCCGATATCGCTCTTTCTGGGCGGGATCGGTTTGCTCGCGTTCCTCTGGACCCTGCGCTCGCGGCAATATGACGATCCCAAGGGCGATGCCGAGCGGATCTTGTCCGACACCTATGACGACCGGCCCAAAAGCGATTGAGCGCGCAACGGACGCCCTAACCTCGCCCATAGTAAAGCCGCGATCCTGCAGGAGCGCGGCTTTTCTTCTTGGCCTCTGGGGAGGAGGTCAGGGGCCAATAACCTTGCAATCCATCGCCCGCGCGGTGAGCCGGGCGCAGGCAAGCTGCGCGCCGTTCTCTGTCATGCCGACAAAGTTCGCCTCATAACCGGTGGTGCGGGTCGCGACCTTGCGCAGCGCGCTGCCAAGCGTGTCGCTATCCATCAAGGCGGTCGTCAGCAGGTGCCGCTCGGCTGCGAATTGCGAGCCGAACAGACCGAGGCTGACGCCCCAGTTGCGCCCGCCCGAGGTCGAGACACGCGACACAACGCGCGGCTTGGCCGCAGGGGTCGGGGCTTCGGGGGTGAGCGCTGCGAGGATCATGTCGGATTTGGCCTGCGGGGTGGCCTCCGGCTTGTTCGTGATGGCCTGAGCGGCAGCGCCCGGAGAGCGCTCGCTAAGATCCATCGCGCGGGCCTTGGCCAATTCCTCGGTCTCGGGCTGGGGCTGCGTCGACTGGACGAATTTCGGGCCGCTCGGGGCGGCGGCGTCCGACGTGCCCTCCGGGTCGTAGGAAGCAAGCTGGATGTCGCTGGGGGTCGCGGCCTCTGCATCGGATTTGGCGGCCTGTGCAAGCGGGGTTGCCCCGGTGACCTCAGCGGGTTGGGCCTTCTTGACCTCAGCCACCTGAATGGCGCGCGGGGAGGGCAGGGGGCGCGGGCTTGCGGTGATATCTGCGCCGATCCCCACTTGGCCCGCATCCGCGACAACAGTCGTATCTGCCGGGCTTGCATCGTTTTCGGCGACGTCTTCGGGGGTGTCGGTTACGCTGTCATCGACCTGATCGTTCTGAACCGCCTTGGCCAGCGCGAGGGCAATCGCATCGCCATCGGCTTGCGGCAGATCGGGACGATCATCGGGGCGCAGGCTCGTCTTGGGCGCAAGGTTCTGGGCGATCAGCGCCGGGCTCGAGCTGGGCGGGATATATTGCGGCGGCGTGGGCGGCAGGGTGCGCGCGTTCTCGGGCGCCTTGCGGAAGCCGAGATCCAGAAGATCGGCCATTTTCGCATTACGGTTTGCCGTCGAGGTGCCGCCGAACACGGTCGCGATGATGCGCTTGTTGCCGCGCTTGGCAGAGGCGCACAGGTTAAAGCCCGAGGCCGCCGTATAACCGGTCTTGATGCCATCCGCACCTTCATAAGCGTTCAGGAAGCGGCGGTTGGTGGAATAGACGGTCGCGACCTTGGCATCGGCCGAGCGGCGCGAGAAGATGTTGTAATATTGCGGGAAGTCGAAGAACAGGTGGCGGCCAAGGATCGCCATGTCATGCGCCGAGGAGAGGTGCCCTTTGCGCGTCAGACCGTTCTCGTTGACGAAATGGGTGTTTTTCATGCCCATCTGCTTGGCGGTGCGGTTCATCCGCACGGCAAATCCGGCCTCGGAGCCGCCGATGTAATCGCCAAGGGCTGCGGCGGCATCATTGGCCGATTTGATCGCCGCGGCGCGGATCAGGTAGCGCACCGCGATCTTTTGGCCCGGTCGCAGACCAAGCCGCGACGGCGGCTGACTGGCGGCATGCTTGGTGACGGTCACGATGGAATCGAGGCTGAACTCGCCGTGTTCGATTGCCTGAAACGTGATGTAGAGCGTCATCATCTTGGTCAGCGATGCCGGATGCAGCGGCGTATCGGCGTTTTTCTCGTACAGCATCTCGCCCGATCGCATGTCCATGACATAGGCTGCAAAAGGCGCAGCCATGGCCCCGAGGGGCGCGAGTGTTGCGAGTAGAATGACGAATAGCCCTGCACGGACCCTGCACGCTAGCGTGGCCACGGTTCTTGCCCTTTCACTGCCTCTTCGCCCCCCGGTTGTTTTTTGTCGCTCTTGTGGCGACGTGTGGAGGGTCAATTTCTCTAAGGTTACCACGGGTTTTGCGCGCTGAAAACTACGTATTTTCAAGCGGTTTGATTGCGACATTCATGCACTTTATAGATGTTTGCGCGGCCTCGACCACAATATGTAGATATCGGCCCGCTGCGTCACCTACCACAGGTGGTGTGCGTCGGTGGGCAAAGCGCGCCCCGATGCCGTGATCATGGGGCGGATGAAGCGCGGTAAATCCCGAAGTTTTCACCGGCGCGATCATGCGCATCCCGTGGCGGTGATCCGCGCGACCAGAGCCGGGAGGGCTTGCAAATCCGGCAGGGTCGCAAAGCGCGCAGGGTCTTCGGGGGGCGCTGCCTGCTCAAAGCTCCAGGTCAGCTCATGGGGCACATGCACGCCCCAGCCGCCCGCCGCGATCATCGGCAGGACGTCGGATTTCAGCGAGTTGCCCGCCATCAGCCCCTCTGCCGCTCCGGTCCCGTGGCGGGTGAAGATGCGGCTGTATTCTTCGGCGGTCTTGTCCGAGACGATCTCGACCGCGTCGAACAGCGCATCGAGCCCCGATTGCGCCAGCTTGCGCTCCTGATCGATCAGATCGCCTTTTGTCACCAGCAAGATCCGAAACGCGCCGCGCAACGCCTCAATCGTCTCGCGCGCATGGGGCAGCAGCTCGACCGGGTGGGTCAGCATTTCGCGCCCCGCTTCAAGGATCTCAGAGAGCACGCGCGCGGGCACCTCACCGTCGCTGACCTCAATCGCGGTCTCGATCATCGACAGTGTGAAGCCCTTCACGCCAAACCCGTAATGCGAGATGTTGCGCCGCTCCGCCGCGATCAGACGCTGGGCGAGGTGATCCGACCCCGCATGCGGCTCCATCAGTTCGGCGAATCGTGCTTGGGTGAGCTGAAAGAACCGCTCGTTGTGCCAAAGCGTATCATCCGCATCGAAGCCAATTGTACTGAGTTGCATGGCCTGCCCTTGTCATTCGCGTCCGGTGAGGCTTTTCATATGACACGGAGACCCTATATTCCGCCAGAGACCTCAACGAATCCTGATCCTCCGGAGATGCCTTGACCGAGCCGCTTTACATGATGTCCGACGATGACAAGGACGACAGCGAAGGCGCAACCGGTGTCGCCACAAAGACCCGGCCGAAAACGCAACGCCCGCCGATGTATAAGGTCATGCTGCTCAATGACGATTACACCCCGATGGAATTCGTCGTGCATATCCTTGAGCGGTTCTTCGGGCTGAACCACGCCCAGTCCTTCGAGATCATGCTGATGGTCCACAAAAAGGGGCTGGCCGTGGTGGGCGTGTTCTCCTTCGAGGTCGCTGAAACCAAAGTAGCACAGGTGATGGATTTCGCGCGTCGTCATCAGCATCCGCTGCAATGCACGATGGAAAAAGACTGATCAGCGCAGCTTGGTGCTGAGGGCGCCGCTGCTTGCCAATGGCGCGCCGCCCCCGTAAGGGACGGGCGCGTTTTGTAATCGGGATACCTGCGACGTCATGAGCCATTCTCGTTTGTCCTTTGCCCTTGAGACCCCCGATGCGCTGCCCGAGACCGGACGGATCGCGGTGTTCGCGCCGGGCGGGATGCAGGATCTGACGGTGCTGCCGCAAGAGCGCGTGGTCGTGATCCAACCCAACAAACCCGACCATGATGCGCTGGCCGCGCGCGGCTTTACGGTGACGCTCGCGCCCGAGGGAAGTTTCGCCGCTGCACTGGTTTTCGCGACCCGCGCCAAGGCGCAGGCCCGTGCGTTGATCGCGCAGGCCGCGGCCTGCGTGGAGCCGGGCGGGGCGATCTATGTCGATGGGGCCAAGTCCGAAGGCATCGATTCCCTGCTTAAGGAATTGCGCGGGCTGGTGCCGCTCGGTCAGCCGGTCGCCAAGGCTCATGGCAAGATCGCGCGCTTCGCGGCAGATCCGGTTCCGCTGGCCGATTGGGCCGCGCGTGATGCAGAGCCGGTAGCGGGCTTTGTCACCCGTCCGGGGGTGTTCTCCGCCGATGGCGTGGATGAGGGCTCGGCGCTGCTGGCGGCCAGCCTGCCCGAGACATTGCCCGCTCGGATCGCCGATCTGGGCGCGGGCTGGGGCTGGCTCGCCGCGCAGGCGCTCGCACACCCGGGGGTCGAGCAGATCGCGCTCTATGAGGCCGATGCCACGGCGCTCGACTGTGCGCGGCGCAATATAGGCGATCCGCGCGCTTTGTTTCACTGGGCCGATGTGACCCGCCTGACGCCTGAGACCCGGGTGGATGCGGTGATCATGAACCCGCCCTTTCATAAAAGCCGCGATGCCGAGCCCGGACTGGGTGAGGCCTTCATCGCCGCGGCCGCCCGCCTGCTCAAGCCGACCGGGACGTTGTGGATGGTCGCCAACCGCCATCTGCCCTATGCCGATGCGCTGGCAGCCTCCTTCCGCGAGATCGAGGAAATCACGCCGCCTGCCGGGCGCTCGACCCGCTTTCGGATTACCCGCGCGCAAGGTGTCATCACGGCCCGCGAGCCCGCGCGCGCGGCCCCGGCCAAACCGCCCGCACGCGTGCGGCGCTAAGTGCGGACCCTTCCGCCAACCTTTATTGGAGTGAGCCATGTCGCTATCCATTTCCGGTAAGACTGCCATCGTCACAGGCGCCGCCCACGGGATCGGCCTTGCGATTGCACGGCATTTTCTCGACCGCGGCGCGCAGGTGATGTTTGCCGATATCGATGAGGAGAAACTCGCCTCCGAGCTGGGCGATACCGCGAAATCCGAAGGCCCCGCGCGCTATTTCGCGGGCGATCTGTGTCAGAAGCTTGCGGTGAAGAACCTGCTCTCCGCCACGGTGGATGCATTCGACCGGATTGATGTGCTGGTCAACACCGCGCGTGGTTTTGCGCCTTGCGACCCGCTCGATCCCTCGACCGAGGTGCTCGACCAGATGCTCGATCAGAATATGCGCGCCTCGCTGCGCATCTCGCAGATGACGGCGCGGCGGATGATCAAGCAGAGCGAGGATGAAGGCCGCACCGAGGGCGAGATCGGCTCGATCATCAATGTCTCGACGCTCGCCTCATGCCGCACGCAGCCGGAATTGATGGCCTATTCGATTGCCTGCGCCGCGCAGGATCAGGCGATCCGCTCGCTGGCCGTGGCGCTGGCGCCGCAGCGGATCCGGGTCAACGGGGTCAGCTTTGGCTCGGTGATGTCGCGCTCACTGCAATCGGCACTCAAGGAGAATGACGATTGGCGCGAGGCGATCTGCGAAGGCACGCCTTTGGGCCGGATCGCGCCGCCCTCCGAGCTGGCGGAGACCGTGCAATATCTCGCCTCGTCCGGCTCCAGCTTCGTGACCGGGCAGATCGTCACCATCGATGGCGGACGCTCGCTTCTGGACCGGGTTCAGGTCCCGGCCTTCTGAGCCGCAGCGCGGCTTAATTTTTCTCTTCGGGATACAGCGCGCGGCACTGCGCAATCTGGCTGCGCGCGAGCTTGCTCAGCTCGGCCTTCTTGGCCAACAGATTGTCGCGTTTGCGCGTCTCGACGACCGGGTCGATAGGCACCGGTCTGCGCCGCGTGACGGTCTCGTCGCCGATGCACATTTGCGGCTGCTCGAACTGCTTGCCATTCTTGGTGTAGGTCCGGGTGCCACAGACATCCCAACTGGGCACGGTCACCGTGTATTCCTCCCACGCATAGCCGCGCGCGAGATTGGCCCGCACCTCGCCCAGTAGCGTGTCGATGCGGCGCAGCTCCGAGGTGGATTGCCGGATGCAGCGCTCTTGCGGTGTGCCGCAGGCGGTGAGCGCGATCAACGTTAGGATCATGAGGGTAAGGCGCATGTTGGGTCTCCTGTTGCGCCAGCTTACGGCGCGCGTGGCTTTCGATCAATCGCGGCCTTTCGGCCTGTTGGCCACCCTGCTATGAAACGAGCCGAGCAATACGAGGGCCTTTCCAGATGACCGATGATTTCGACGCCCGCAAGGCGCAGGCAAGCCAGTGGTTTTCGGATTTGCGCGATCGGATCGTGGGTGCCTTCGAGGGGCTGGAGGACAGCCATTCGGAGGGGCCGCTGAGCGATGCAGCGCCCGGCCGCTTCGAGGTGACCCCGACGCGGCGTGAGGGGCCTGCGGGCGAGGATCATGGCGGCGGCAAGATGAGCGTGATGCGCGAGGGGCGCGTTTTCGAGAAGGTCGGGGTGAATATCTCGACGGTCTGGGGCGAGTTAGGCACGCGCGCGCAGGCCTCGATGACGGCGCGCGGCGTGCCGGGCATGGCCGAGGATCCGCGCTTTTGGGCGGCGGGGATCTCGCTGGTGGCGCATATGCAAAACCCGCATTGCCCGGCGGTCCATATGAACACGCGGATGTTTTGGACACCCGGCGCGTGGTGGTTCGGCGGCGGCGCTGATCTCAACCCGTGCCTCGAATATGACGACGATACCGCGCATTTCCACGGCGCGCTGAAGTCGGCCTGCGATGCCCATGATGGCGACTATTACGCGCGCTTCAAATCTTGGGCGGATGAGTATTTCTTCATCCCCCACAGGGGCCGGGCGCGGGGCGTGGGCGGGATCTTCTACGACGATCTCAACACGGGCGATTGGGAGGCGGATTTCGCCTTTACCCAGGCGGTTGGCGCGGCCTTCCTGCCTGCCTTCCAGCCGCTGATCGAGGCGCGCCGGGTGCAGGAGTGGACCGAGGCGGATCGCGAGGCACAGCTGCGCCATCGCGGTCTCTATGCCGAATATAACCTCGTCTATGATCGCGGCACCAAGTTCGGGCTTGAGACCGGGCACAATGCCGATGCCGTCCTGATGAGCCTGCCGCCGGTCGCCAAATGGTACTGAGCCTGCACGGGGCGATCCCCGCATGACCCTACAATTGCTGCTATCCCTGCTGGGCTTTGCCTTTGTCGCGGCGATCACGCCGGGGCCGAACAATATCATGCTGATGAACTCGGGCGCGACCTTTGGATTCCGGGCGAGCGTGCCGCATATGCTGGGCGTGGCCTTGGGCCATGCGCTGATGGTGGTGCTGATCGCGCTGGGGATCGGAGAGCTGTTTGTCCGCTTTCCCACCTTGCACAGCTGGCTGACAATTGTCGCGGCCCTCTATCTGTGCTGGCTGGCATGGAAGATCGCGAGGTCCGGCGCGCCGGGCCAGAGCGGCAAGGCCCACCCGTTCAGCTTCCTGCAGGCCGCGGCCTTCCAATGGGTGAACCCGAAAGCTTGGGCGATGACCTTGAGTGCCGTGACGCTCTACGGTCTGCTGGGCGCGCCCGTGATGGGCGCGACCTTTCTGATGGTCGATCTGGTCGCCGTCACGGTTTGGGCCGCGCTCGGGCAGGGGCTCAGCCGCTGGCTTGGCACGGGGGCACGGCTGCGCGCCTTCAATATCGTGATGGCGTTGCTGCTGATCAGCTCGCTCGGGCTGGTCTTCCTCGAGGGCTGAGCGCTCAGCCCCCCCGGATCGTCTCGATCATCAGCGCCACGTTCTCAGGGTCCGCATCGGGGGTGATGCCATGCCCGAGATTGAAGATATGCGGCCCGTTGCGGAAGGCCTCGACGACCTGACGGGTCTCGTCGATCAAAGCCTGCCCGCCGGTCACCATATGCTTCGACGCAAGGTTTCCCTGCACACAACCCGCGATCTGCACATTGCGCGCCGCCCATTCGGGGCTGACCGAGTTGTCGATCGCCACGCAATCGACGCCGGTCTTTTCGTGAAAACCGATATAGCCATCGCCCGCTTCGCGCGGGAAGGCGATGACGGGAAGCTGCGGGAAGCGCGCCTTCAGCTCGGAGACGATCTGGCGGATCGGCTCGACGCAGAAATCCTCGAAATCCGCGCCCTTGAGACTGCCTGCCCAGGAATCGAACAGCTTGACCACCTCGGCGCCGGCCTCGACCTGCTTGCTGAGATACTCGATCGTCGAGACGGTGAGCAGGTCGATCAGCTTCACGAAGGTCTCGCGGTCGCTGTCCTTGAGCGCATGGGCTGGCCCCTGATCGGGCGTGCCGCGCCCGGCGATCATATAGGTTGCCACCGTCCAAGGCGCGCCCGCAAAGCCGATCAGCGTCACATCGCTGGGCAGCTCGCGATTGAGAATGCCCACCGTCTCATAGATCGGGTTGAGCGTCTCATGGATGTCGTCGCGCGTCTTGAGCTTGGCGAAATCGGCAGCACTCGTGACCGTCGACAGCCGCGGGCCTTCGCCGGTGACAAACCACAGGTCCGCCCCTAGCGCCTGCGGCAAAAGCAGGATATCGGCAAACAGGATCGCGGCATCAAACCCGTAGCGCCGGATCGGCTGCAGGGTGACTTCGGCGGCCAGTTCGGGATTGTAGCACAGCGACAGAAAGTCGCCCGCCTTGGCACGGGTGGCGCGGTATTCGGGCAGGTAGCGCCCCGCCTGACGCATCATCCAGATCGGTGGCGTGGGCAAAACCTCGCCGTTGAGGGCTCGCAGGATCGTTTTCTCGGCCATTCGTGCCTCCTTGTGTTGCCCCTTCATGGCGACCTTATACAAAGTGTCAAGCGTAGCGCGCTTGCGTGGGCGATCTGACGCGGCTATGCGAGGGGTATGATGCAGATGCCCGATGCAAAATCCCCGCTCAAGATCGGAACGCGCGGCTCGCCGCTCGCGCTGGCGCAGGCCCATGAGACGCGCGCGCGCCTGATGGCCGCCCATGGCTTGCCCGAAGAGGCTTTCGAGATCGTCGTGATCAAGACCACCGGCGATGACCGGGGTATGATCGCCGCCGACACCGCGCTTAAGGAGGTCGGCAACAAGGGGCTGTTCACCAAGGAAATCGAAGACGCGATGAGCGCCGGTCGGATTGATCTGGCGGTGCATTCGATGAAGGACATGCCGACCGAGCAACCGCCCGGCCTGATCCTCAATTGCTACCTGCCGCGCGAAGATGAGCGTGACGCTTTTGTCTGTCTCAATCACGCAAGCCTCGGCGAGTTGCCGCAAGGGGCCGTGGTGGGCACCTCGAGCCTGCGCCGCGCAGCCCAGCTGCGCTACCGCAGGCCTGATCTGCAGGTTGTGGGCTTTCGCGGCAACGTCCAGACCCGTCTGCGCAAGCTCAAGGACGGGGTGGCCGAGGCGACCTTCCTCGCGATGGCGGGGCTGCGCCGGATGAACATGGCCGATGTCGCCACCGCGCCGATTGCGCCCGAAGACATGCTGCCTGCGGTGGCCCAAGGCGCAATCGGGATCGAGCGGCGGATCGATGATGCCCGCGCCGAGGCGCTGCTTGCGCCGATCCATGATGTACCCACGGCCCAGCGGCTGGCCTGCGAGCGCGCCTATCTCGCAGCCCTTGACGGGTCGTGCGAGACGCCGATCGCGGGTCTGGCGCGGATCGAGGGCGATACGTTGTGGCTGCGCGGCGAGATCCTGCGCCCCGATGGCTCTGAGGCGATTTCGGGCGAGGGGCGCGCACCGATTTCTGACGGCGCAGAGCTGGGCCGCAATCTGGCGCAACAGCTTCTGTCCCAAGCGCCCACGGGATTCTTCGACTGGCGTTGACCCCTTGATCTTGCGGCGCAATAGGCGCAAATGCGCCCCATGCTCGCGCCGTTCAGACCCATATTAAGAGATCCCGCGCTGCGGCTCGCAGCCGTTCTTCTCGTGCTGTTTGGTGCCCATGCCGCCACGATGGGCCCCTATGTCTCGGCGCTCGCGATCAAGGTCTTTGACCTGTCCGACAGCACCTTTTCGCTGGTGCTGATGGCGGCTTCGGTGATTTCGGTCTCGGCCTCCGTGGGCTTTGGGATCCTTGCCGACCAACGCGCGAACCGGCGCGGCATTGCGCTCTGCACCTCGGCGATGGTGATCCTCGCCTCGGCGCTGGTGCTGGCGGGCGACAATGCCACCTTCTTCATCATCGCGAATGCGTTGATCCTGCCGCTCTCTGCGTCGATCTTCGGCCAGCTTTTCGCGCTGGCGCGGCTCGCAGCTTCAATCCATCCCGAGCGCGACCGCCCCGCGATCCTCTCGACCCTGCGGGCGCTCTTTGCGCTGCCATGGCTCGCAGTTCTGCCGATCTGGGCGGTGGTGTTCGATCACGGCGCGCGGCTTACCGTGATCTACCCGGTCACCTTGACCCTCGGCATCGCGATTTTCGCCCTCGTGCTGGTCTTCTGGCCGCGCGACGGCGCGACCCGTTGGCCCGATCCCAAATCGGGGCTGACCTTCCGCCGATCCCTGCAAGAGATGGCCAATCTGCCGATCCTGAGCCGGGTCGTGGCGCTGGGTGCGATCAACGGCGCGGTCATGCTCTATCTGGTGGTGATGGGGCTGGTCTTCGCGGCCACCCCGGGCCGAGGCGCGGGCGATACCGCGCTTTATGCCGGGATCATGGCGGGGCTGGAGGTGCCCTTCATGCTGGCGCTGCCCGCCTTGATCGGGCGGGTCGAGCGCACGGCGCTGATCTGGATCGGGGCTGCGCTCTATGCCATCCATCTGGCATTTCTGCCGCTGCTGGCGCCCACGCCCTATGTCTGGCTGCTCACCGTGCCGGGGGCTGCGGGCGGGGCGGTCGTGCTGACCCAGCCGATGGCCTACCTGCAAGACCTTCTGTCGAACCGACCGGGTGCGGGGGCCTCGCTGATGGCGCTGCAAAAGCTCGCAGGGGATGCGTTTTCGGCGGCAATGTTCGCGCTTGGCACGGCGCTTGCGGGCTATGAACTGGCCGCCGCCAGCGGTGCCATCGTCGCTGTCATTGGCGCAGGCGCGCTTTGGGTGATGGACCGGCGCGCGGCACGGATCTGAGCCTCTTTCTTTTGATCTAAATATCCCCGCCGGAGGCTCCCCCGGTCAGCCCAAAAGCGCCCCTAGCTGCCGGGTTTCACCTTCGCCAGCAACTCAAGCACCTTTGGCCCAAGCGCTGCGACCACCTTTTTCACCCCCGCCGGCGCGGGATGCAGATTGTCGCTTTGCATCAGCTTTTGCGCATCGCGCGCCTCGGGCGTCTCGGCGGCCAGCGGTGCGAGCAGATCGGGCACCAGAACCGCATCGTATTTCTTGGCCAGATCGGGGTAGATCGCATCGAAATCGCGCTTATACGCGGCCCCGTAATTGCCCGGCGCAGGCACGCCCGCTAGCAGCGCGGGAATATGCTTGGCCTGCAAATCTGACAGGATCGCATCGAGATTGGCGCGCGCCTCGGACGGGGAAAGGCCGCGCAGCAGATCATTGCCGCCGAGCGCCACGATCACCGCATCCGTGTCAGGCGTCAAAAGCCAATCGAGCCGCGATTTGCCGCCTGCGGTCGTGTCGCCCGACACCCCGCCATTCACCACTGTGACATCGCGCGCCCCATGCGCATGCAGCCAGTCCTGAAGCTGCGGGACAAGCCCGTCTTCGGGGTTGGCTAGCCCATAGCCTTGGGTGAGCGAATCCCCCAGCGCGAGGATCTTGGTTTGGGCTGCAACCGGCAGCGCGAAAAGGGCAGAGATCAGAATTCCGGCCCCCAGACGCTTGCGCCACGCGCCATCCGGCCCATATCCCTTTGAAGCAAAAGAAAGACAGGTGCCCATGACCGACCCGATCCTCGCGCTCAAAGATGCCAAACTCGCTTTGGCGGGCAATGCCGGGCCGGTTGAGATCCTGCGCGGGATCACTGTCGAGGTCGCGCGGGGCGAAAGTGTGGGGCTCACGGGGCCGTCGGGATCGGGCAAATCGTCGCTCCTGATGTTGATGGGCGGGCTTGAACGCGCCACCTCGGGGTTGGTTTCGGCTTTGGGACACGATCTCTCGGCAATGTCCGAAGATGATCTGGCCCGCTTCCGTCGTGGTAATATGGGGGTGGTGTTCCAAAGCTTCCACCTCATCCCGACGATGACCGCGCTGGAAAATGTCGCGATGCCGCTTGAAATCGCGGGCGTGCCCGATGCGTTCGACCGGGCCGCCGAGGAACTTGCAGCGGTCGGGCTGGGCCATCGCGGGACGCATTACCCCTCGCAGATGTCGGGCGGCGAGCAGCAACGCGTGGCACTGGCCCGTGCGGTCGCCCCACGCCCGGCGATCCTTCTGGCCGATGAACCCACGGGCAATCTCGATACCAAGACCGGGGCGGGCATCATCGAGATGCTGTTTGGCCTGCAAGAGCGCCATGGGGCGACGCTGGTTCTGGTGACCCACGCCCCGGAACTGGCGGCGCGCTGCGACCGGATCGTTGAGCTGCGCGACGGGTGTGTGCTCGAGAGCGTCTCCGCATGAGGCCCGCCATCGGGCTCGCCCTGACCATTGCCCGGCGCGAGCTGCGTGCCGGCTTGCGCGGCTTTTGGGTCATGCTGCTTTGTCTGATGCTGGGCGTCGCGGCGATTGCTGCCGTGGGGCTGGTGCGCGGCGCGATCACCTCTGCGCTCAGCGATCAGGGCGCGGTGCTGCTGGGCGGCGATGCGCAATATGAATTCACCTATCGCCGCGCCACGCCGGGCGAGCTCGACTGGATCAAATCCCATTCAAGCGCGCTCTCCGAGGTGATCGAGTTCCGCTCGATGCTGAGCACGGGCACGGATGCCGCCGACCGCGCGCTCACGCAGGTCAAGGCGGTGGACGGGGCCTATCCGTTGACCGGGAAATTGCAGCTCGATCCCCCGGTCGGTGTGGACGCGCTCAAAGGGGAGGGCGGCACGCCCGGTATCTTCCTTGATCCGATCCTTGCCAACCGGCTGGGCGTCAAGCCGGGCGACCGGGTGGAACTGGGCGGCCAGAGCTTTGTGATGATGGCCGAGATCAAGCGTGTGCCCGACAGCACCGGCACGGGATTTGCGCTGGGGCCGCCCTCAATCGTGGCGCTTTCGGCAATTCAGGGCACGTCGCTGCTGGCGCCGGGATCGCTTTTTGAGACCGAATACCGCGTGAGCCTGCCGCCCGGCACCGATCTGGCGACGCTGCACCGTCAGGCCGAAAGCCGCTTTGCCGATGCGGGGATGCGCTGGTCGGACCGCAGGCGCGCGGCTCCGGGGGCGCAGCGCTTCGTGGACCGGCTGGGCTCGTTTCTGGTGCTTGTGGGGCTCGCAGGGCTGGCTGTGGGCGGGGTCGGCATCTCGGCCACCGTCGCCTCTTGGGTCGAGCGCAAGGCGGGCACCATCGCCACGCTGCGCGCGCTGGGGGCAACTGGCGCCACGATCCGCGCGGCCTTCCTGATCCAGCTTATAGCGCTTGGGGCTATCGGTATCCTCGCGGGGCTGGGCTTGGGGGTGGGGCTGGTCCTTGCCGCATCCAGCCTGATCGAGAACGCGCTCCCGATCCCCGTCGCGATCCGGGTCACGCCCGGGCCTTTGGGCGAGGCGGCCCTTTACGGCGCGCTGATCGCTGCAATTTTCGCGCTCTGGCCGCTCTCGCGTATGGCGGCGATGCGCGCGGCCTCGCTCTATCGCGATATCGGCGACGGGCGGCGCTTCCCGCCATGGCCCACCGTCGCGATCACCGGCGTCTTGCTGGTGGTGCTGGTCGTGGTCTCGGCATGGTTTTCGGGGCTTTGGGGCCTGACGCTTGCAAGTCTCGGGGGCATCGCGCTTGCGCTGTTGATCCTGAGTGCGGCGGCGTGGGGCATTCGGCGCGCGGCGCGTGCGGGCCAGCATCTGGCACGCGGCAGACCTGCCTTGCGCGCAGCGCTGGCCGCCATCGGCGGGCCGCGGTCCGAGGCGCGCTCGGTGATCTTGTCGCTGGGGCTTGGTCTGTCGGTTCTGGCAGCCGTCGGTCAGGTCGATTCCGGTCTGCGCAGTGCCATCGATCAGGATCTTCCCAAGCGCGCACCGGCCTATTTCGTGATCGACATCCAGCCCGACCAGATCGACCCGTTCAAAGCACTTCTGGCCAAGATGCCCGAAGTCACCAAGGTCGAGGCCGTGCCGATGCTGCGCGGCGTGATCACGCAGATCAACGGTCAAAACGCACGCAAGGTCGCAGGCGAGCATTGGGTGCTGCGCGGGGATCGCGGCGTGACCTATAGCGATGTGCCGCGCGAGAAGCTGACAGCGGGCAAGTGGTGGCCAAAGAATTATGACGGTCCGCCGCTTGCGAGCTTCTCGGCCAAGGAGGCGGAGGAGATCGGGCTCAAGCTGGGCGATAATATCACCGTCAACATCCTTGGGCGCGATATCACGGCCAAGGTCACCTCGTTCCGCGATGTCGATTTCTCGACCGGCGGGATCGGCTTTGTCCTGACCCTCGATCCGGCAGCCCTGCAAGGCGCGCCGCATACATGGCTCGCCACGATCTACGCCCCGCCCAAGGCCGAGGCGGCGGTGATGCGCGATCTGGCCAAGGCCTTTCCCAATATCACAGCGATCCGGGTGCGCGACGCGATTGAGCGGGTGACCGATGCGCTGGGAGCAATTGCACGGGCGACCTCGCTTGCGGCCTCGGTCACCTTGCTGACGGGCTTCGTCGTGCTGATCGGCGCTGCGGCGGCAGGCGAGCGCGCGCGGGCCTGGGAGGCGGCGATGCTCAAGACGCTGGGCGCCACGCGCGGCACCATTTTGCTGAGCTTTGCGCTGCGCTCCGCGTTGATGGGGGCGGCGGCAGGTCTGGTGGCGGTGCTGTTTGGCGGGCTTGCGGGCTGGGCGGTGGTCGATCTGGTGATGGGCGCGCCTTTCCACTTCGCGCCGTGGCCTGCCTTCCTCATCGTGGCGGGCGGCGTGATCGCCACGCTTGGCGCGGGGCTGATCTTTGCATGGCGCCCGCTCTCGCGGCGTCCGGCGGGGGAATTGCGCGGCTCTGAATAAGGCGCGCAGCCGCGTGGTGTGAGCCTCAGGGCTGGCGGATTGTCTTGAGCAGGCCGCGCCGCTTGGCCTCGTAGTAATAGCCGCGCGCATACCATGAGACCGCGCGGTCCTGAGAGCCGTCCGAAACCAGCCACGCGCCGCGCAGATATTTGATTGCGTATTTCAGGTTGGTTTCGGGATCGAGCAAATCGCCCGGCTTGCCACGAAACCCCATGCCGCGCGCGGTCTGCGGCAGGATCTGCATCAGCCCGTAATAGGGGCCGTTGCGGGCATTGGCGCGGTAGTGGCTCTCGCGCTGGATGACGCGATGCGTGAGGGTGCGCGGGACTTTGTAGTGATCGGAATAGTGGTTGATCAGCGCGCGGATCTTCGGCGTCTCATTGCGATGCAGTGGCGGATTGTAATCCGGCTTGAGCTGCGGGTGGGGCGTGCCACCGCAAGCCGCCAGGCTGGCACAGGACAACAGGAACAGGCGGCGATGCATCATAGGCAGGGCTCCGGGTGAACTTTCCCACCAAAGCCCGAGTTCTATCGAAAGGGGAAGAGGCGTGATCGGCCATCGGCAGAGCGCCGCCTATCCGCGCGCCGCCCGGCGCAGGCGCAGCGCATTGCTCACCACGAAGACCGAGGAGAACGCCATCGCAGCGGCGGCCAGCATCGGTGACAGCCCCGGCCCGCCAAACGGCACGAGCAGCCCCATCGCCACCGGGATCAGCACCACGTTATAGGCAAAGGCCCAGAACAGGTTTTCCCGGATATTGCGCATCACCGCGCGCGACAGCTGCAGCGCGCGCACAACGCCTGTCGGATCGCCGCCCATCAGCACGACCTCGGCGGCCTCAATGGCCACGTCGGTGCCCGAGCCGATCGCCAGACCGACATCGGCTGCGGCAAGGGCGGGTGCGTCATTGATCCCGTCGCCCACGAACCCGACCGGGCCCTTCGCGCGCAGTGTCTCGACCGCGTCGCGCTTGCCATCGGGCAGAACCTCGGCCTGAACGTGATCGATCCCCAGCGCGCGCGCGACCGCCTGCGCGGTGGCTTTTGTGTCGCCAGTGATCATTGCGACCTCGACCCCGGCTGCGTGCAAGGCGCGGATCGCGGCGCGTGCCTCGGGCTTGATCGGATCGGACAGCGCCATCAGCGCCACGGGCCGGTCATCCAGCGCCATCCAGACCGGGGTGCGCCCCTGTTCGGCCAGCGCGGCCGCGCGCGCGCTATGGGCCGAGATATCGACGCCAGCCTCTTGCATGGCACGGGCATTGCCCAGCCAGAGCAGCCCCTGTTCGGATTGCGCGCGCAGCCCGCGCCCCGAGAGCGCCTTGACCCGCTTGACCGGCGCATGGGCGATGTCCCGGGCCTCAGCTTCGCTCAGGATCGCGCGGGCCAGCGGGTGCTCCGATCGCGCCTCGGCACCTGCCGCCAGCGCCAGAATCTCGTTCTCGGAGAGATCCGATAACGGGTAGAGATCGGTCAGCGCGGGGGTGCCTTGGGTCAGCGTGCCGGTCTTGTCAAAACCGATCACCTTGACTTCGGCCAGCCGCTGCAACGCATCGCCGCGCCGGAACAGCAAGCCCAGCTCGGCGCCGCGCCCGGTCCCCACGAGGATCGAGACCGGCGTGGCCAGCCCCATTGCGCAGGGGCAGGCGATGATCATCACCGAGACCGCCGCCACAAAGGCTGGCGTGAAGCCCTCGCCTGCAAGCATCCAGATGGCGAAGGTCACCACAGACAGAGCCATCACGATGGGTACGAACACGCGCGTCACCTTGTCGACAAGCCCCTGCACGGGCAGTTTCGCGCCCTGTGCGTCCTCGACCATCGAGATGATCCGGGCCAGCACGGTATCGCCGCCGGTTGCAGTGACCCGGTAGCTCAGCGCGGAGCTGCCATTGACAGTGCCGCCGGTGATCGGGCTGCCCTCGGTTTTCTCGACCGGGACCGGCTCGCCCGTCAGCATGCTCTCATCGACATGGCCTTGGCCCTCGCAGACCACCCCGTCCAGTGCCACTCGCTCGCCGGGGCTGAGCAGCAGCACATCGCCTGCGCGCAGCTCTGCGATTGGGCGCTCCTCGATGCCGGTTTCGGTCTGGACCCGCGCGGTGTCGGGTTGCAGGCCGATCAGCCGCGAGATCGCCTCGCCCGCGCGGCCCTTGGCACGCGCCTCAAGCCAGCGGCCCAGCAAGATCAGCGTGACGATTGTGGCGGCGGCCTCGAAATAGACCCCGCGGGCCGAGGCCGGGATCAGAGATGGCGCAAGCGTCACGACGGTCGAGAAGGCGAATGCCGCAAGCGAGCCCAGAGCCACGAGCGAGTTCATCTCGGGCGCGCCCCGGAGCAGCGCCGGGATGCCGATGCGCAGGAAGATCCGGCCCGGGAAGGCCAGCACCAGCGCGGTCAACGCGCCCTGAATGACCCAGCTTGTGCGCTCTCCAATCGTCGCGGCGATCAGGTGATGCATGCCGGGGATCATATGGCTGCCCATCGCCAGCACAAAGACCGGCAGGGTCAGGATCAAGGCGGTCAGGAAATTCCGCTTGAGCGCTTGGCCCTCTTGGGCCTGACGCTCGGCGGCAGAGGGCGCGCTTGCATCCTCGCGGCGCGGCGTGGCCCTGTAGCCCGCCTCCGCGACCGCGCGGGTGAGATCCTCAGGGTCAAGCACGCCTTGGGCGAAATCGACCCTTGCGCTGTTCGTGGCAAGATTGACGTGGGCTCCGCTGACGCCGGGCAGGGCGGTCAGCGCGCGCTCGACCCGGCCTGCGCAGCTCGCGCAGGTCATCCCGTCGATATCGAGCTGGATCGAGCTGTCTGAGGGCGGATAGCCCGCCTCGCTGAGCGCCGCGCTCAGATTCGCGGGATCGGCGGGGGCCTCATATTCCACGCTCGCGGTGCGCGCCATCAGATTGGCGCTGGCCGAACTCACACCCGGCTGGGCCAGAAGCGCACGCTCCACCCGGCCCGTGCAGGCACCGCAATGCATTGCGTCGATGGTGAAGGTCGTTTTTTGCATGCCGAGCGCTCCTTCCCCTTAATTGGGTCGCGGCGCAGCGCGGGTCAAGGCGCGCCACGGCGTCGCAAGTGGGGCAGGGGCGATTGCGCCACGCTTGCGGTCTTATTGCAGCTCAAAGGCTTGAAAACTTGAGAGCTTGGTGCGGCTTTGATAGCCTTCAGGTTGATTTCGAACCGCATCGCATCGCTTTGCGAAACCTCAGGAGGATCCCGATGGATCGCCGCGCCTTTCTTTTGTCGCTCGCAGCGACCCCCTTTGCGGCCCTGCCGTCCTTTGCGCAGACCTCCCCCGTTGAGACCGCGCCGGCGAAGTCTTGGCCAATTGGGTCGCAATATTATCCGCGCCAAGTCCGGGTGAAGCCGGATCTGGCGGTGGGTTCGATCATTGTCGTGTCTGACAAGTTCTTCCTCTATCATGTGATCGCGCCGGGCGTCGCGATGCGCTACGGGGTGGCTATTGGCAAGTCGGAGTTGGTGTTTCGCGGCAAGGCCGTGGTCGCGCGCAAGGTCAAATGGCCGAGCTGGACCCCGACGCCCGAGATGATCGAGCGCAGCCCCGAGCATTACGCCAAATACAAGGACGGTATGCCGGGCGGCCCGACCAATCCACTGGGGGCCCGCGCGCTCTATCTGTATCAGGACGGCCGTGACACTGCGATCCGCATCCACGGCACGACCGAGCCCAGCTCGATTGGGCATGCAGTATCGAACGGCTGCTTGCGCATGGTCAATGATCATGTCATCGCACTGTTCGATCAGGTGCCGATCGGCACGCCCGTTACGGTCTATTGATGCAATTTACCTCTGTCGCGCAGGTCGCCGGTCTCGATTTCGACACCATCATCGATGTGCGCAGCCCGTCCGAATTCGCCGAGGATCATATTCCCGGGGCGATCAATCTTCCCGTGCTCGATGATGATCAGCGCGCGCGTGTCGGCACGATCTACAAGCAGGTCTCCTCGTTTGATGCGCGCAAAATCGGGGCGGCGCTGGTGGCGCAGAACTCGGCGCGCCATCTGACCGAGGCGCTGGCCGACAAGCCGGGAGGCTGGCGACCGCTGGTCTATTGCTGGCGGGGCGGGCAGCGCTCAGGCTCATTCGCGACGATTCTGCGACAGGTTGGCTGGCGCGCAGAGCTGGTCGAGGGTGGCTACAAAACATGGCGCAAGCTGGTGGTCGAGGCTTGTGGCGCGCCGATGCCCGGCCCGGTCGTCGTGCTGGATGGCAACACTGGCACGGCCAAGACCGATATTCTCAAGGCAGCCGCGGCACAGGGCGCGCAGGTGATCGACCTTGAAGGGCTCGCCAATCATCGCGGCTCGCTGTTTGGCGCGATGGCGGGGGGGCAATCGAGCCAAAAGGATTTCGAATCGCGGCTGGTGCGCGCGATTGCGGCGCTTGATCCGGCGCGGCCTGTGCTGTTGGAGGCGGAAAGCTCGAAGATCGGGGATCTGCAATTGCCCAGCGGGATCTGGGCTGCGGTGCGCTCTGCGCCGCGCATTCGCCTGCGCGCGCCGCTCTCTGAACGCGCCGCCTATCTGGCGCGGGCCTATGGAGATATCACCACCGATCCTGCGCGGCTGACTGCGGTCATCGACAAGCTGCGCCCGTTCCAGCCCGCCGAGCGGATCGAGCGCTGGCTGGCTCAGGCGCAGGCGGGCGATTTTACCACGCTGGCAGGCGAATTGATGCGCGATCACTACGATCAGCGGTATGAAAAGCATCGCAGGCGGCACGCGTTCGACGAGCAGGTGATCGATGCGCCCAGCCTCGCGCCCGAGGCGATAGAGGCGCTTGCCGCTCAGGTTATCGCGCAGTCTGAACGCGCGATCCGTGAACCCGCAGCATCGCCGGGCCAGGGGTGATCTCACCGATCTCTGCCGCCGCGTAGCCCGCTGCGTGCAGCGCTTCCAGAAGAGCGGCCACATCGGCGGCAGGCACGGCTGCCAGCAACCCGCCCGAGGTTTGCGGGTCGTAGAGCAACTCCATGCGCGGACCCGGCGGGCCGGTCACCCGTCCGGCGCAACCCGCGATATTCTGCGGAAGCAAGGTTGAGTGCTGCCCGGCCTCGGCCAGCGCCTCCGCCCCCTCGATCAGCGGAATTGCATCCAACGACAGGCGCGCGGACACATCCGAGGCCATGCACAGGCCCAGCAGATGCCCGGCCAGCCCGAACCCCGTCACATCGGTCATCGCATGGGCATGAGGCGCGAGGATGTCGCTGGCGCGCGCAGAGCTTTGCGCCATCTGCGCCAAGGCACGCGCCACCACCGCACCCGGCGCGGCGCGTGCCATTTCGGCGGCCAGCACCACGCCTGTGCCAAGCGGCTTGGTCAGGATCAGACGGTCGCCCGGACGCGCGCCGCTCTGCCCGATGGGCTGTGCGCACAGCCCGGTCACGCTGAAGCCCAGCTCCAACTCGGCACCCATCGAGGTATGCCCGCCCACGAGATCCGCGCCCGCTTCGCGAAACGCCTCTGACGCGGCACCCAGCATTTCGGCCAGCGCGCGTGCGCCCATCTCCTCGGATTGGCGCGGCAGGGTGACCTGCGCCAGCGCGGCCTGCGGGGCGGCCCCCATCGCCCAGGCATCGCTCATGGCGTGAAGGGCTGTGATCCGGCCCAGCAGCCACGGATCTTCAGTAAAGGCGCGCACGTGATCGGTGGTGAAGACCTGCGCGCCCGACCCATGCGCAAGGATCGCGGCATCATCGCCCGGCCCCGAGAGCACATCGGCGCGCGCGGGCGCAGGCAGGCCAGAGAGCGCGCGGCGCAAGGCCTCCCCGCCCAGCTTTGCTCCGCAGCCGCCGCAAAGCGGCTTGTCGCCCAGCACCGCCTCCATGCCCTGTGCACGTGCGCGCGGCAGGGGGGGGCCGGGCATCGCGGGCAGCTCCCTGAGCCGCGCCATGAAGCGCTGGTCGATCCGGTCCTTCCAGCGCCAGAGCCATGCGCCATCGAGCGGCAGGCCCCATTTATCCGCAACCGCCCCCTTTCCCCCGGTCGAGATCAGCTTGAGGTAGTCGCGCTGGGGCCGATAGCCGCGCATCGCGCCGCCCGACAGCGCGGCGCGCAGGTTGTGATAGAGCGGCTTGGCCGCGCGCACCGCGTAGACGCCGGCCTTGGGGCGGGGGGCGTGGCTCAGATGTGCGATGTCGCCCGCAGCGAAGATGGCTGGATCAGAGCTTTGCAGGCTTGGCCCCACCGAAACATAGCCCTCATGCAGCGCAAGCCCGGTCTCTGGGAGCCACGGCGCGGGACGGGCGGCACCCGTGGCGATGATGAAATCCGCCGTTTCGGGCCGCCCATCCGCCAGATGTATCTCGCCCTCGCTGGCACCTGCCAGAGCGGCATTGGTCTGGATCGCAACACCGAGCCGCGCGCAATGCGCCAGCAGCCGCCCCCGTGCGCCCGGTCCAAGCGCGCGCAGCACCTCTGTCCCAGCCTCATAGACCGTGATCTGCGCATCGGGCAGGCGATGCGCGCAGGCCATCGCGAGCTCGATCCCGGCCACCCCGCCGCCCGCAATCGCGATCCGCGGGGTGCTGGGCGCGCGTGCGAGAAAGCGCTCCCACGCATCGGCAAAGCGCTCGAGCGGCTTGGCAGGTGTGACATGGGCGGCGAATCCCGGCAGATCGGGCATCTCGGAGGTGATACCAATATCGAGCGAGGCCACGTCATAGGCAATCGGCGCGCGACCCGGCACGTGGATCTGTCGGCTGGCCCGGTCGATCCCGCGGACTTCCCCCAGCACCAGCCGCGCACCGGCATGGCGCGCGAGTTTCACCAGATCGAGCGCCAGCGCCTCGCGCGGGTAATGCCCAGCGATATGGCCGGGCAGCATGCCCGAATAGGCCGCCGTCGGGCCGGGGTTGATCACGGTCAATCGGACACCGGGCAGCGGGCGCATGCCCCACATCCGCAAGACGAGCGCATGGGTGTGGCCGCCCCCGATCAGGACAAGGTCGCGGGTGAGGGGCAAGGGGGCTGCGGGCGTCATGGTCTCTCCTATGGTCTCTCCTGCCTAGCCGTTGACCACCCGCGCGCCAATCGCGAAATGGCGCAAGAGACAAGCCATGCGGTTTTCGCGCAAAACGCCCTTGACGGGCGGGACGGCTTTGCCTAGTTAGCGCACGCAGTGGCTAGGTAGCTCAGTTGGTTAGAGCACACGACTCATAATCGTGGGGTCGGGGGTTCAAATCCCCCCCTCGCCACCACTTCACTTCCTGAGTGAAATAATGCGCCCACTGGGCGCATTTTTCATATTCGCATCGCATGCTCGGCGCAGAGCGGATTGCACAGAAGACCCGCTTCGCGTGGAAAAGCGCCGTGCGGGACCCGAATTGCCATGTAAGACGCGAATTTTTCTGTAAGCTTCCGGAAAACTGGCAGGCTGCTCTATGGATGCGAAAGGCGAGATCGACCGGCTCTTAGAGGTCGAGTATAGCAACTGGATCGAAGTGGTGTTTCGGTTCGGGCTCAGCATTGGCACGGTCGCCGTTCTTTATTTCTATACCGGCTGGATATCGACGCTCGTCTGGATCGCTCTCTATATCGGGGGGCATCTGCCCTATTATCTGTTTCTCAAACGCAGCATCGCGCGCCCTTCGGAGGTGCGGCTGATCATCTGTATCGCGCTCTATCTATCCCTGAGCGCCGTCTTCCTATCGATGCCGGTCTACCTGATCGGCTACGAAGATATCGCGCTGCGGGTTCCGGGCACCGTGGCGCTGGTCGGATATATGATGTTCCTGCTGCGCCGCGCCGATGGGCCGCCTTTGATGGTCGGCGGGCAGATCGTCGTCATCGGGTTGGCCTTTGTGGCAACAATCTATCTGATCACCTCGCATGCTGATGAGTTCGTCGTCAAAGTGGTGCTGTGTTTTTGCTTTGCGGGCGTCTTCGTCTATTTCGCGCAGGCGCTTTTGGCGACCCGGGCGCATCGTCTGCGTTCTCAACGCGCCGCCGAGGCCTCAGTCCAGCGTCAAAAAATGGAGGCGATCGGCCAGCTTGCAGGCGGTGTGGCGCATGATTTCAACAATATCTTGACGGTGATTCTCGGCAATCTGGAGCTGCACGAGATCTCGCAGGATCCGCGTGAACGCCGTGAGATGATCGCAGCGGCGCGCGAGGCGGCTGAGCGGGCACGCGGGACGGTCGCGCAATTGCTGAGCTATTCGCGCAAGGCCAAGCTGGTGCCTGAGCCCAGAGATCTATCCGATATCGTGCGTGATTGCGTGCAGATGGCGCGTCCGCTTTTGTCCTCGGGCGTTGTGCTGGGACATGAGATCGGGGCGCCCTCTCTGCCGGTGCGGATCGACCAGAACCAGATGATCACCGCGCTTTTGAACCTCGTGATCAATGCGCGCGATGCGGTCCATGGGACCGGACGTATCTGGCTGACATGTGATGTGATCGAGATCACTCGATTGACGCGCGCGCTCGACGGGGCCGAGATCGCGCCGGGGCTTTATGCGAAGGTCAGCGTACGCGATACCGGCCCGGGCATTCCCGAAGAGCTGATCGATCATGTGGCCGAGCCGTTTTTCAGCACCAAGCCGGTCGGGGCAGGCGCGGGGCTGGGGCTGCCAATGGTGCTGGGTTTTGCTCGCCAGTCCGGCGGGTTCGTGCAGATCGCAAGCTCGGAGGCTGGCACCGAGGTTTCGATCCTGCTGCCGATGATCGCCCGCGAAGAGGTCCCGCCCGCGCCTATGCCAGCACTCCCTCCCTATCCGTGTCGCAAACACTGAGCCGAGAGTGCGGCGCATGAAAACGGGGGCGCCGATCTGGCGCCCCCGGTCCCAATCGCGTGGCGATCCGTCAGTTCTGCGCGACGCGCAGCAGATCGGTGATCCGGCGCACGGCGGCACGGCGGTTGGCCTCGGAGGGGCCATCGGTCTGCACCTTCAGGTCCTGCTCGCCATAGCCCTGCACGACGAGGTTCTCAGAAGGCACCCCGAAATACTCGCTCAGCGCCAGCGCCACGGATTCGGCCCGCCGGTCAGAGAGCGCGAGGTTGCTGGCCGCGCTGCCGACCGCATCGGTGTGACCTTCGATCAGGAAGATCTCCCGCGGGTTGTCGGCGATCCGGGCTTGCAGGGTCTGTCCGAGGGCTGCGAGCGCGCGTGCCTGATCGGGCTGGATCGCGGCCGAGCCGGTGGGGAAGGTGATATTGTCCACCGCCACGGCTGGGGCCAGATCGCGGACCTGACGGATATCGCGCACCTGTGCCAGCGTGAAGGTCCGGTCGACGCGCGCCTGCCGATCAAGGGCTTTGCGCAGCGCGGCTTCATCGCTTGAGCTGACCGAGACGGTCGGCGCGGCTTTGGGCAGGTTCGAGACATCGACAGGCTGGGTGCCCGTGGCATCGTCGATCAGCAGGTAGCGTTCGCCATTGGGCTGGATCAGCGTGCGTTTGAGCATCCGGCGCTGACCGTCATAGACGGTGACGATCTGTGATCCATCCTCTTTGGTCACGATGGTACGCGAGGAGCCATCGGCAAAGTCCTGCGTGCGGATCCGTGCGCCGGGCTGACGCAGCAGCGCGTTGTCATCCTTGACCAGCGCATAGGAGCCGTCCTGATTTTGCACGACCACGCGGTCGCCCGAATTGACGGCAACCTTCGAGCCATTGTTGAGCAACGCGCCCACGGCCAGTGCGCCAAGCCCCGCCACGGCGGTGGACTCCAAAAGGTTCAGCCCGCGCTCTTTCTTCTTGGCAGGTTCGGCTGTTTGGGTCTCGGTCGTGGACTTGCCAGAGACGCCGGTTGCAAAATCCTCATCCGAGGAGCGCGCATTTTCCTTTGTGATCGTCTCTTCGCGCGCCGTCACCTCATCCGCGCCGGGATCATCGGCGGAAGACGAGAGCGCCTCGTTCTCGACCGGGGCCCCGTCGGCGGCCTGCTTGTTGTCGGCAAGCGCTTTCTCAAGCACCTGCGCGGCGGCGGGGGCATCCTTGGCCTCCGTATCGGTCGCGGCCTGATCGCCCTCGGCTGTGGCATCGCCCGATGCCGTGGCCTCGGTCTGAGCATCTGTTGTCGCGGTGCCATCACTGGTGGGCGCCGGTTTGGCCTGTGCCTCGGCATCCGTCTTGGCGGTGGCATCGCCGGAGGCCGTGTCGTCAGCCTTGGGCTGTTCTGTCTCCGCCGCTTTCGGCGCGGGTTTGTTTTCGGGCTTGGGGGCCTCGGTGGTGGTCTCGGCCTCGGTGCCAGCCTTCGTGCCCTCAGGCTTTTGCCCTTCGATCGCGGCCTTGGCAGCAGCGTCGGCATTGTCCTGCGTCATCGGCGCGGCGTCGGTCGTGGCGGTATCCGCGTTAGTTCTGGCTTCAGCTTCGGGCGTCGGCGCGGTGTCGTCCTGCGCTTGCGTCTCCGCATCGGCTTTCACATCTGCCTGAGCGCCAGCTTGGGCTTTCGGTGCCGCATCTGTCTCTGCCTTGGCTGAGCCGTCTGCCTTGGGGGCCGGTGCGGGTGTCGCCTCGGGCTCGGCCGTCGCAGAGCTGTCCGCTTCAGGGGCCGGTGCGGCGTCAGCTTCGGGCGCAGGTTTCGTTTTGTCCTGCGACGGGGCAGCGTCAGCCTCGGCCTTGGGCGCGGGGTCTGCCTCGGGTGCAGGTTGCGCCTCTTCCGGCTGAGCCTGCGCGGCGTCTCCTTCCTTGGCTGCATCGTCGGCGCAGGCCTTTTTTGCATCTGCGTCGGACTTACCATCGGCAATCGCCTTGGCGATGCAGGCTGTCTGAGCGGTCGCATCGGTTTGCGCAAAACTCGCCACGGGGATCGTGGCAGGCATCAAAGCGGTCAGCCCTGCAACGAGGGCGGTCGTGGTCTTGAGCGTCTTCATGATGTCTCCCTTCAGCACGGCAATCAGCCGCGTTTCCGGGGTTCAACGTTGTGTGATCATCCGCTGTTCCGGATTGCGTGGGGCATGCGCGAAGAACTGCTCACCCCGCATGAAGGAACTTCAGGCATTCCCGAGCCCTTTGATCGCAAGCTGAGAGGGGGACAAACGCCGTGCGCGCTGTGGCTTTTGCTCTTTAGGCAAAGATCTGATCGGGGAAGTCGAGGCGCCAGTTGAGCTTGTGAAGCGGGCTGATTGCCCGGATCTGCCCAAACTCGCTTTCGGACAGCTCGTGGATGCCCCCGAATTGCGCGATCTGCCCCAGAACATGCGCGGGCACCGCTGAGACTCTTGGCGTTTTGCGCCATGTCTCGGCACTGGCAGGGTCTTGCTGGATCTGCGCCTCAAAGAGGTAGTGAAAGAAGAAATACGGCGCGAAACGGGTTTTGGCATAGCCCGCTTGCGAGACCGCCCAGAGCGGGTCGCGCAGCGCGTGGGCGCGCGCCTTGCGCGCGGGGATGTTCCAGCGCGCAATCCCGCTGAACCCGTTGAAAATCTCGCGATCGCGCGACCAATAGGCACAGAGCGTCTTGAGCAAAAGCCCGAGAATTTCCGAGCGCGGCTCGGCGGCGAGGCACCAGCTGGAAATCAGCCGGTCCGCACCGGGATGGGCGAAGGCAAAAAAGCCCGATGGCGCGACCTTCTGAGGCAACCAGTCTTCCAAGGGCGCCACCAAAAGGCAGGTGGCGTCGAGCCAAAGGCCGCCTTGCTCATATAACAGCTTGGTGCGTAGGATGTCCGAGGCGGCCTGAACCGGGATCTTGCGATCACCAAGCCCCAGCTCGGCCAGATGATGCGCCAGACCGTCGGCCTCCAGCGCGTTGACGGTGAAATTCGGGGCATGGCGCTGCCATGAGGCGCGGGTCTGCGTGACTAAGGCCGGGGCACTGTCCCAACCGGTATTCCAAAGCGCGTGAATGACCTGCGGGATCATGATGACATCCTCAACGGCGTTGACCTCTCTGCCCGGACGAGTTCCGGGCGGGGCGAGCGTGGGACAGTGTCGCGCATTGGGCCCACACTCTGCGCGGGCCCAATGCAAAGGGTGGCCTTATTTCGGCGCTTCTGCGGTCATGCCTTCGACATAGAAGGTCATGGAATGCAGCTGGTCATCGGTCGCCATTTCGCCATCGGCAAGGAAGACCGAGCCGTCTTGCTTGTTGAGCGGGCCGGTGAAGGGATGAACCGCGCCCGAGGCGATGTCGTCCTTGAGCTTGAGCGCTTCGGCTTTGACCTCTGCAGGCACCGCGTCGGAGATCTCGCCGATCTCGACCATGCCGCTGTCGATCCCGCCCCATGTGGCTTCGGATTTCCACGTGCCATCCAGCATGTCCTGGACGCGCTTGGTGTAGTAGGGGGTCCAGTTGTCAATCGTCGAGGAGACGCGCGGCTTGGGCGCAAAGCTCGACATATCCGAGGCCTGACCGAAGGTGATGACGTTGCCCGCCTCCTGCGCCTTGGCTTGCGGTGCGGTGGAATCGGTGTGCTGGAGCAGAACGTCGACCCCATCCGAGATCAGCGCCGAGGCGGCATCGGCCTCTTTCGCCGGGTCGAACCATGTATAGGCCCACACGACCTTCATTTCGACATCCGGGTTGACCTTTTTGGCAGCGAGATAGGCGGCGTTGATGCCCTGATAGACCTCGGGGATCGGGAAGGAGCCGATATAGCCGATCTTGTTGGTCTTGGTCATCCGCCCGCCGATCGTGCCCTGAATCGCACGGCCCTGGAAGAATTTGGCGTCATAGGTCGCGAGGTTCTTGGCCAGCTTGTAGCCCGTCGCATGCTCGAACATCACATTGGGGAATTTCTTGGCGACGTTCACGGTGGCATCCATGAAGCCAAAGGAAGTCGCGAAGATCAGCTTGTTGCCCGCAAGCGCAAGCTGGGTCAGCGCGCGCTCGGCATCGGGGCCTTCCGGCACGTTCTCGATATAAGAGGTCTCGATCTTGTCGCCAAACGCCTTCTCAAGCGCCTTGCGGGCCTGATCGTGCTGGTAGGACCAGCCCATATCGCCCACCGGACCGACATAGATGAAACCGACCTTCAGCGGCCCGTCTTGCGCCAGCGCGGGGACACCCGCGCCTGCGACAACGGCCGTGGCGGCGGTGGTTTTCAGAAAGGATCTGCGGTTCATTTGTATTCTCCCAGCTACAATTTCGGCCGCTTTCGGGCCTATGGATAGATGCCTCAGCTCGAGGCGTGAAAGGATTTGCCAAGGCTGGCAGGGGCGGCCTGCACGCCGTGGCGATGGATGGCCGACAAGATCACCAGAACGACGATGGTGATCACGTAAGGCGCCATGGACAGGATATGGACGGGGATCGCGTAGCCCGCCGCCTGCAACTGCAATTGCAATGCCGTGATGCCGCCGAACATATACGCGCCCAGCAGCACCCGCCACGGGCGCCAGCTTGCAAAGACCACGATGGCAAGAGCGATCCAGCCCGCGCCTGCGGTCATGCCCTCGGTCCATTGCGGCACGCGCACGAGGCTCAGATAGGCGCCGCCCAGACCGGCCAGCGCCCCGCCAAAAGCCAGCGCTGCAAAGCGCACCGCGACGACGCGGTAGCCAAGTGCATGGGCTGCGTCATGGCTCTCGCCGACCGCACGCAGGACCAGCCCCACACGGGTATAGCGCAGCACGATCCAGACCACGACGACCAGCAAAAGCGAGAGATAGACCATCCAGTCATGCGAAAACACGATCCGGCCCAGCACCGGGATGTCAGAGAGCGGACCGAAGTCGATCTTGGCCGTGGGCGGCGGGCGCACGCCCTCATAGCCCTTGCCGATCAGCGCCGACAGGCCCAGCCCGAACAGCGTCAGCGCAAGGCCGCTGGCCACCTGATTGGACAGGAAGATCTGGGTGATCACGGCGAAAAGCGTGGCCATCAGCGCCCCGGCAATTGCGCCGCCCAGAAAGCCCAGAACCGGGTTGCCGGTGGCGACGGCTGCGGCAAAGCCCGCGACCGCCCCCATGATCATCATCCCTTCGACCCCGAGGTTGAGCACGCCCGATTTCTCCGCGACCAACTCGCCCGTGGCCGCCAGAAGCACCGGGGTAGAGGCGCTCATCAGGATTGCGATGAGGCCGATGATATCGATCCCGCCAATGATCATGCGCCCGCTCCTTGTCCAAGGGTCAGCACCGAGCCCCACAGCCCGTAGCCCCAGATCAGCCCCGCGACCAGACCGCCCAATGCCAGATACCATTCGCGGCGGCGCATGTGAGGCATGCGGGTTGTGGGCTCATCGCCGCGCCCGCCGAGCCGGGCGAACAGCGCCTGCGAGAGCCGCCCCACGCTTTCGAGCACCACAAGGAGCACAACGCCGATCAAGACCAGCATCCACAACACGCTGAGCAGCGTCACCAGATACCACAGGCCGAGCCCGGCCAGCAGGCCCGCCAATGCGATGACCGGAAGATGGAGAGAGGGCAGCTTCATGCCACGGCCCTCCGTCCCAGACGCACGCGGAAATTGGTCAGCACGTCAAAGCCCAGTAGGAAGAACAGGAGCATCCCCTGAAACACCTGGATCGCCGCCGAGGGAAGGCCAAGCGTCAGCTGCGCCATGTCGCCGCCAATATAGGTCAGCGCCATCAGCAGCCCCGCCAGCAGGATGCCCACCGGATGCAGCCGTCCGAGGAAGGCCACGATAATCGCGGTAAAGCCGTAGCCCACGTTGAAACTGTCGGTGATCTGGCCCGCCGGTCCCGACACCTCGAACATGCCCGCAAGCCCGGCCAGCGCACCCGCAAAACCCAGCGAGATCATCACCAGCCGCGCAGGCACCACACCTGCGAAGCGCGCCGCGCGCGGGGCCTCGCCCGCGACGCGGATGCGAAAGCCCATGATATGGCGATGCATCAGGATATAGGTGAAGATCACGGCCACCAATGCGGCCACCACGCCCCAATGCAACCCCGTGCCCGCGATCAGCTCGGCATTATGGGCCGAAGGGTAGTCTTGCAGATTGCGCGAACCGGGAAAGCCATAACCCTCGGGGTTCTTGAGCGGGCCAAAGGCCATATAGGCCAGCAGGTTTTCCGCCACATAGACCAACATCAGCGATACGAGGATTTCGGAGGTGCCGAACCAGACCTTCAACAGCGCCGGGATCATCGCCCATAACAGCCCGCCAATGGCGCCCAGCACGATCATGGCCGGAAACAACCAATGGCTTTCCGCCGGGTACATGTGCAGCGCAAGCCATGCCGAGGCGAGCGCGCCCATGATATACTGACCCTCTGCCCCGATATTCCAGATGCCCGCGCGAAACCCGACCGCGAGCCCGCAGGCGATCAGCACCAGCGGCCCTGCCTTGACCAGAAGCTGGCCCCGGAAATAGGCGGCGTTCTCGCCAAATAGCGGCTCGTAAAAGATCACACGGATCGCCTCGACCGGGTGCTTTCCCAGCAGTGCAAACAGCAGCCCGCCCGCGATCATCGTAGCGATCACGGCGGCCACCGGCGTGGCATAGCTCCAAAAGCGCGAGGGGTTGGGGCGGCGGATCAGGGTGATCATAGCTGTGCCTCCTGCATGCCGTGTGCCCCGCCAAGCATCAGGCCGACCTCTTCGATCGTCAGCCCCTTGGTGGCACGCGGTTCGCTTAGGCGGCCTTCATTGAGCGCGGCAAACCGGTCTGCGACCTCCATCAACTCGTCGAGATCCTGACTGATCACGATCACCGCAGCCCCTTTCGCGGCCAGATCCAGCAGCGCCTGCCGGATCGCGGCGGCGGCGGCGGCATCGACGCCCCAGGTCGGCTGGTTCACGATCAGCACTTCAGGGGCCTGCAAAACCTCGCGCCCGATGACGAATTTCTGCAAATTGCCGCCCGAAAGCGCCCGCGCGGCCACGTGGGGGCCCGGCGTGCGCACGTCGAACCCGGTGATGACGTCTTGCGCAAAGCGCTCGGCTGCGGCCTGATCGACAAAGCCGTTGCGCGTCAGTTTCTTGCGCAGGGTGCCGGTGAGAATGGCGTTTTCGGTGAGGCTCATCGCGGGCACGGCGGCATGGCCCAGACGTTCCTCCGGGGCTGCCAGAACGCCGCGCGCCCGGCGCGGGTTCGGCCCCAGTCCCGAGATATCTTGGCCGCGCAGCCAAAGCGTGCCCGCCGCTGACACCCGCTCGCCCGAGAGCGTGGCCAGCAATTCCTCCTGGCCGTTCCCAGCCACCCCGCCAATCCCCAGCACCTCGCCCGCGCGCAACTCAAAGCCGATCTCCTTGAGCGAGGGGCCGAATTGCGACATCGGCGGCAGCGACAGCCCGCGCGCCTCAAGCACGACATCGCCCAGTTCCCGATTGGCCCTGTCAGTGACGTTGAACGCCCCCCCGACCATCAGCTCGGCGAGCTCGCGCGCGGTCTTCTCACGCGGGTTGCAATGGGCCACGACCTTGCCGCCACGCAGGATGGTCGCGCCATCGCACAAGGTCCGGATTTCTTCGAGTTTATGAGAGATATAGAGGATCGCCGTGCCCTCTTGGGACAGTTTGCGCAAGGTCTTGAACAGGATCTCGACCTCTTGCGGCGTGAGCACGCTGGTCGGCTCATCCATGATCAGAAGCTTGGGATCTTGCAGCAGGCAGCGCACAATCTCGACGCGCTGACGCTCGCCCGCAGAGAGATCCCCGACAAGGCGCGCCGGATCCAGAGGCAACCCGTAATCATTCGAAATCTCACGAATTTTCGCCGCCAGCTGACGCATCGGCGGTGGCGTCTCCATCCCCAGCGCCACATTCTCGGCGACGTTTAGCGCCTCAAACAGAGAGAAATGCTGAAACACCATCGCGACACCGGCGGCGCGGGCCGCACGCGGATCGGCGGGGGTGAAGGCCTGACCGCGAAACCGCATCGTGCCGCGGTCGGGTTTGACCAAGCCGTAGAGCATCTTGACGAGGGTCGATTTGCCCGCGCCGTTTTCGCCCAGAAGCGCATGCACCTCGCCTTCGCCCACAGCGAGCGCCACGTCGTCATTGGCCACGACACCGGGATAGGCCTTGGTCAGCCCCTCGATCTGCAACAGCTCGCTCACCCGGCGCGCATCCCTCTTTCACTGGCAGTCTGCACTGCATTCTGCTCTCTCACTAGCGCGCTCGCAACGCTCAAGGCAATGGCCTGAGGGTGCTTCCCAAGGGAAGGATCGCCTATCGGGCAGGCAATGCGCAAAATTTGTGCATCCGTATGGCCAAGTGCCGCAAGACGTTTGCGAAACCGTGCCCATTTCGTCGCCGATCCGATCAGCCCTAGGGCGCCGAAGCCATGGCTCAGCAACCGATGGCACAGATCGAGATCCAGCGCATGCGAATAGGTCAGCACAAGGTGATGCGCGTGGCGCGGCGCCAAAGATGCCAGCGTCGCCGGGTTCTCCGCGATCAGCGGCGTGATGCCCTCGGGGATCGTGTCGGGAAACCGCTCTGCATGGCTGTCGGCCCAATGAATCGCGAGATCAGGCAGCGGCTGCATCACGTTCACAAGCGCCCGACCGACATGACCCGCCCCCCAGATCCAAAGCGGCAGCGGCGGCGGGGCCACGCGCTCGATCAGCCAGCCCTCGATCATCATCGGCGGCACGGCACCCCTGTCGCGCGCCCGCGCCAGCGCACGGGTGACCGCCAGCGGCATCGCCTCCGTGCGGCCCAGTGTGCGGCCCAATGCGCGGGCATGCCAGTCGCCTTGGACCTGCGCGATGCGCGCGCTGTCCCATGCCTCGTAGCCCAGCGTGACTGCGCCTCCGCAGCATTGCCCCATCGCAGGGCCAAGCGGCACGGCCTCAAAGCCCGAGCGTCCCGCGCGGGCGGCAGTGATCGCGGCCAGTTCCAGCGCGCCGCCACCGATCGTGCCCACGATCCGGTCGGGCCAGACCAGCATCGCGGCGCCTTCCTCTCGCGGGGTCGAACCCTGTGCGCGCGCCACCACGACGCGGGTGAAGGGCCCGTGCGCCGAGATCATCCGGGTGAGATAGGCGGGATCGAGGCTCATGGCGTACCCCGCGCACGCTGCACAGCCGCCAGCACCGCCTCGGGCGTGGCGGGCGTTTGCAGATCGGGCCATTCGGGGCCGCAAGCCCGGCAGGCATCGCTGAGCGCCAGCCACGCCGAGATCGCCAGCATGAAGGGCGGCTCGCCCGTCGCCTTGGAGCGAAACACCGTCTCCTCGCGGTTCGGCTCATCCCAAAGCGCCACGTTGAAAACCCCCGGCCGATCCGAACAGGCCGGGATCTTGTAGGTCGAGGGCGCATGGGTGCGCAGCCGTCCTGCATCGTCCCAGACCAGCTCTTCGGTGGTGAGCCAGCCCGCGCCCTGCACATAGCCGCCCTCGATCTGCCCGATATCAATCGCGGGGTTCAGAGAGCTCCCTGCATCATGCAAGATATCGCAGCGCAGGATCCGGTTCTCGCCGGTCAACGTGTCGATCACCACCTCGCTCACCGCCGCGCCATAGGCGAAATAGAAAAACGGTCGACCTTGCCCCTTGAGCCGGTCCCAGCTGAGCTTTGGCGTCGCGTAGAAACCCGTCGAGGACAGCGAAACGCGCGTTTCATAGGCCCGCTTGACGACCTGCTTGAAAGGCAGCTCTTGGGCCCCCGCGCGCAGCATCCCATCGGCGAAATCGACCGCTGCGACCTCACAACCGACCTCACCGGCAAAGACCTCCGCAAGCCGCCCCCGGATCGTCTCGCAGGCAGCCTTGATCGCCATCCCGTTGAGATCGGCCCCCGACGAGGCCGCCGTGGCCGAGGTGTTGGGCACTTTGTCGGTGGCGGTCGCCGTGATCCGCACGCCGCTATCGTCCACGCCAAAGACGCTCGCTGCGATCTGACAGATCTTTTGATGCAGCCCTTGTCCCATCTCGGTCCCGCCGTGATTGAGCTGGATCGAGCCGTCGGAATAAACATGGACCAGCGCGCCCGCCTGATTGAGATGGGTGAGCGTGAAGGAGATCCCGAATTTCACCGGCGAGAAGGCGATACCCTTCTTCAAGATCGGATTGCGCGCATTCCAGTGATCCACTGCCGTGCGCCGCGCCGCGTAATCCGAACGCGCCAGCAGATCCTGCGTCAGGCCGTGCAGAATGAAATCCTCGACCGGCTGGCCATAGGGCGTGGTCTGCATCTTCGCCTTGGTCGAAATATCTTCGGGGGGGGCGGGCAAGGCATCGGCCTTGTCCGCGGGGGGCAGACGGCCCCCCGACCGCTCGGTGTAGTAATTGAGCCGCCGGATTTCGAGCGGATCGCGCCCCATCACATGGGCGAGGTGATCAAGCGCTGCCTCGGTCGCGAGCATCCCCTGCGGCCCGCCAAAGCCCCGAAAGGCGGTGGCGGATTGGGTGTTGGTGCGCAGCCGGTGGCTCTCGACGCGGATATTGGGCAGGAAATACGAACTGTCGGCATGCAGCATCGCGCGGTCGCAGACCGGCAGGCTGAGATCGGGCGACCAGCCGCAGCGCGCGAGATGGGTGAACTCGGCGGCCACGATCCGGCCCTGCGCATCGGCGCCGAGCCGGTAGCGCACCTGAAAATCGTGCCGCTTTCCGGTGATCGTCATATCGTCGTCGCGGTCATAGCGCATCTTGCAGGGCCGTCCGGTCAGGCGTGCTGCCACCGCGCAGGCCACCGCGAGCGCATTGCCTTGGCTCTCCTTGCCGCCAAAGCCGCCGCCCATCCGGCGCATCTCGACGCGCACGTCATGCATCGCACAGCCCAAGGCGTCGGCCACCTTATGCTGGATCTCGGTCGGGTGTTGGCTTGAGCAGCGGATCACCATGCCCGGATCGTCGGGCAGCGCGAGTGCGGCCTGACCCTCAAGGTAGAAATGCTCCTGCCCGCCGATATCGAGGCGGCCCTCGACCTGATGCACGGCACGGCCAAACGCGGCTTGCACATCGCCGCGCGCCCAGATCACCGGCGCGCCCTCGAAATGGCTGTCGGCCGCGAGCGCCTCTTCGACCGTCAGGATCGCGGGGCGCGGGGCATAGGTGATCTTGGCCAGCCGCGCCGCCTTGCGCGCGGCAATATGGCTGGTGGCCGCGACCAGAAAGATCGGTTGGCCCACGTAATGCACCGTGCCCTCGGCCAGTACCGGTTCGGGATCGGGTGCGGGCGAGGCGTTGTTGGCAAAGGGCATATCGGCGGCGGTCAGCACCGCCACGACGCCGGGCGCTGTGCGCACCGCGTCGAGATCGAGAGCGGTCAGATCGGCATGCGGTTTGTCTGACAGGCCGAAGGCCAGATGCAACGTGCCCGCAGGCGTCGGGATGTCATCGACATAGCGGGCCGCGCCGGTGACATGGAGGCGGGCGGACTCGTGGGGGCGGGTGGAACCGACGCTCATGGCTGCACCTCAAGGATCGAGGGCGCGCCCTGCGCCTCATGCAGATAGCGCAGCACCATCCCGCGCGCGGCAGCCATCCGGTAGTGATCCGAGGCGCGCATATCCGAGAGCGGCTCGAAATCCTGTGCAAGGGCGGGCAGGGCGGCGGTGAGCGCCGCTTCGGTGAAGGGCTGCCCGGTCAGGGCGGCCTCCAGAGCTGCGGCGCGTTTGGGGATCCCCGCCATGCCGCCAAAGGCGATGCGCGCGGCGCGGATCTGACCTTCGGTGATCTCAAGATTGAAGCAGCCGCAGACGGCAGAGATATCCTGATCGAACCGTTTCGAGAGCTTGTAGCAGGCGAGCCCCGTGACGCCCTTGGGCAGGGTGATGCTCTCGACGAATTCGCCGGGCTGGCGGTCTTGTTTGCCGTATTCAAGGAAGAAGTCTTCAAGCGGCAGATCACGGCGCGTATCGCCAAGGCGCAGCGTGAGCCGCGCCCCCAATGCGATGAGCGCAGGCGCGCCATCGCCAATGGGCGAGCCATTGGCGATATTGCCGCCGATTGTCGCGGCCTGACGAATTTGCTCGGAGGCGAAACGGCGAAGCAGTCCCGCCAGCGCGGGATAGGGGCCCTCCATCGCCGCGCGCAGCGCCGCAATCGTCACCCCGGCCCCGATCACATAGCTCTCAGGCGTCTCGTCGATCTGCTGCAGATCCCGGCATTGGCCCAGAAAGGCCACCGGCTCCAGCGTCCGCAATTGCTTGGTCACCCAAAGCCCGACATCGGTCGCGCCTGCAATCAGCGTGGCATCGGGATGGGCGCGATACCAGCGGGCCAGCGCATCCGCATCGGCGGGCAGGAAGGGGGGCTGTCTGCCCCCCACGGCCTCGGCTGGCGCCGCGACCGTTCCCCCCGAAGATACTTGATCCAAGGTGAAAGGAGTATCGTGCATCCAGTCCGGGACAGGCGCGGTTTTGGCCGTCTCGGCGGCGCGGATGATCGGGGCGTAGCCGGTGCAGCGGCACAGGTTGCCTGCAAGCTGATCGTCGTAATCGCTTTGGCCATTGAGATGGGCCGCAGCCAAGCTCACCACGATGCCCGGCGTGCAAAAGCCGCATTGCGAGCCGTGATGGTCGATCATCGCCTGCTGGACCGGGTGCAGCGCGCCCGCAGGGCCCGTGATCCCTTCAATCGTACGCAGGGCGCGGCCCTGCAGATGGGGCATCATCATCAGGCAGGCATTGAGGGGGTGTGCGCCGTCGTGATCGGTGACGATCACCGAGCAGGCGCCGCAATCGCCCTCGTTGCAGCCTTCCTTGGTTCCGGTGAGGCCTTCGGCACGCAGCCAGTCAAGCACGCTCTGGGTCGGATCGCTGATCACGACGCGCCGGGTTTCTCCGTTGAGAAGAAACGAAATCTCCATGGACTTAATCCGCCGCGTTACCCTGTGTCCCAATCCGGGCACGCCCGCTCGATGCGGCGTAGAGCAGGCGACCCGTTGGCCAGCAAAGCCGATGCGGGGCGCGCTTGGCAAGGGGCGAGTGGCCGATTGTGCCCGCAGCGTCAGCATTGGGTTACTTTTTGGGCGTTGGCTGCGTGTTCCGGCGCGGCACTGGGCGCGCTGCCGCCCGGTCAGCGCGGCGCACAGGCGCTGAGGTGCGGATTGGTGCTTTTCGTCGCAGCGCCGCCCCCCTATCTTGGCGCCATGACCAGCCCCCGATTCATTCATCTGCGCGTCCATACCGAGTACTCTTTGCTCGAGGGTGCGGTGCCCGCCAAGAAGCTCGTGAAGATGTGCGAGGCGGCGAAAATGCCTGCCGTCGCCGTCACCGATACCAATAACATGTTCGCTGCGCTGGAATTTTCCGTGACCGCGCAGGGGGCGGGGTTGCAGCCGATCATTGGCTGTCAGGTCTCGGTCGAATATGACCCCGTGCAGCCCGGGGAGCGCCCGCGCGCGCCCGCGCCTGTTGTGCTGCTCGCGCAGAGCGAGCGGGGCTATGAGAACCTGATGAAGCTCAACTCGTGCCTCTATCTCGACAAGCACGGGGCGCAGGTGCAGGTCACAATCGAGGAGCTGGAGCGCTATAGCGAGGGGCTGATCTGTCTCAGCGGCGGGTCGGACGGCCCGGTCGGGCGGTTGATCCGCGACGGCAAGACGGACTCCGCGCGCGCCCTTCTGGAGCGGCTCGCGGCGATCTATCCGACACGGCTTTACGTCGAATTGCAGCGCCATCCGGGCGAGGGCGGCGCGCTGCCCGAGGCGGAGGCCGTGACCGAGCGGCCTTTCGTCGAATGGGCCTATGAGATCGGGTTGCCGCTGGTTGCGACCAATGATGTCTATTTCCCCAAAGCGTCGATCTACGAGGCGCATGATGCGATGATCTGCATCGCCGAGGGGGCCTATGTCGATCAGGCACAGCCGCGCCGCCGCCTGACACCTCAGCATTACTTTAAATCCGAGGGCGAGATGGTGGCGTTGTTCGCCGATCTGCCCGAGGCGATTGAGAATTCGGTCGAGATCGCGCGGCGCTGTGCTTTTGCCACCTATCGCCGCGATCCGATCTTGCCGAAATTCGCCGATGACGAGATCGAGGAACTGCGTCGTCAGGCCAATGAAGGACTGCGCGACCGGCTTGCGGTGATCGAGCATGCGGTGCCGGTCGCCGAATATGAGGCGCGGCTGCAATTCGAGCTGGGAATCATCGAGCAGATGGGCTTTCCGGGTTATTTCCTGATCGTGGCCGATTTCATCAAATGGGCCAAGGAGCACGACATTCCGGTCGGTCCGGGTCGGGGCTCGGGGGCGGGTAGCCTTGTGGCCTATGCGCTGACCATCACCGACCTTGATCCGCTGCGCTACTCGCTGCTTTTCGAGCGGTTCCTGAACCCCGAACGTGTCTCGATGCCCGACTTCGACATCGACTTCTGCATGGATCGCCGCGAAGAGGTGATCCGCTACGTGCAAGATAAATACGGTCGCGACAAGGTGGGCCAGATCATCACCTTCGGCGCGCTGTTGTCCAAGGCGGCGGTGCGGGATGTGGGCCGGGTCTTGCAGATGAGCTATGGACAGGTCGACAAGCTCTCCAAGATGATCCCGGTTGAAGGGGTCAAGCCGGTCTCGATCGAAAAGGCGCTGGCCGATGAGCCGCGTCTGCGTGAGGCTGCGCGCAATGAAGAGGTGGTCGCGCGGCTGCTCGATTACGCAAAGGCGATCGAGGGGCTGTTGCGCAACGCCTCGACCCACGCCGCCGGTGTCGTGATCGGCGACCGGCCCATCGACGAGCTGGTGCCGCTCTATCAAGATCCGCGCTCGGATATGCCCGCCACCCAGTTCAACATGAAATGGGTCGAGCAGGCGGGGCTTGTGAAGTTCGACTTTCTTGGCCTCAAGACGCTGACCGTCGTGCAATCGGCGATGAATCTGATCTTCAAATCGGGCCGCCCGCTGCATGTCGATGCGCAGGGCAACCAGCTGTATCAGCCCGCCGAGGGCGCTGAGAACCAGATCAACCTGATCCCGCTCGATGACAAGAAGACCTACGAGCTCTATGCCGCCGCCAAGACCGTCGCGGTGTTCCAGGTGGAATCGGAGGGCATGAAATCGGCGCTGCGCCAGATGAAGCCCACCTGTATCGAGGATATCGTGGCGCTGGTGGCGCTGTATCGTCCCGGCCCGATGGAGAACATCCCGACCTATTGCGAGGTCAAGAACGGGATCAAGAAGATCACCTCGGTCCATCCCACCATCGACCATATCCTTGAGGAAACCCAAGGCATCATCGTTTATCAGGAACAGGTGATGCAGATCGCGCAGGTCATGGCGGGCTACTCGCTCGGCGGCGCGGATCTGCTGCGCCGCGCGATGGGTAAGAAGATCAAGGAAGCCATGGATGCCGAACGCCCGAAATTCGAGGCGGGTGCGGCCAAGAACGGCGTCGAGAAGAAGAAAGCCTCGGAGGTCTTCGACCTTCTGGAGAAATTCGCCAATTACGGCTTCAACAAATCCCACGCGGCTGCCTATGCCGTGGTCAGCTATTACACCGGGTGGCTGAAGGCCAACCATGCCGTCGAGTTCATGGGCGGGGTGATGAATTGCGATATTCACCTGACTGAAAAGCTGGCCGTCTATGCCGATGAGGTGCAGAAAAAGCTCGGGATCGAGATTATCCCGCCCTGCGTCAACCGCTCGCTCGCAAGCTTCGATGTCGTCGATCAAAAACTGGTCTACGCGCTGGGCGCGCTCAAGAATGTGGGCTCGGATGCGATGCAGATGATCGTGGATGCGCGCGAGGCAGGCGGCGCGTTTGCCGATCTGTTCGATTTCGCGCGCCGGGTCGATATGAAACGTGTGGGCAAGCGCCCGCTTGAGATGCTGGCGCGGGCCGGGGCGTTCGATCTGCTCGATCCGAACCGCAAACGGGTCTTTGAGTCGCTCGAATCGCTGATGGCGTGGTCGGGGGCCGTGATCGAGGCGCGCGATTCTGCGCAGGTGTCGCTCTTTGGTGAGGCGGGCGACGATCTGCCGCCGCCGCGTCTGGCCGATACCGATGACTGGTTGCCGGGCGAGCGGCTGTCCGAAGAGCACAAGGCCATCGGCTTTTACCTCTCGGGCCACCCGATTGAGGATTACCTCCCCGCGCTCAAGCGCAAGAACGTGCTGAGCTGGGAGGACGTGCAGCGCAAGGCGGTGGGCGGTCCCTTCGTCACCAAGATCGCGGGCGAGGTCGCTTCGGTGCGCGAGAAGAAATCGGCCAAGGGCAATCGTTTTGCCTTCGTGGCGCTGTCCGATGCCTCGGGCCCCTATGAGGTGGCCTTCTGGTCCGAAGCGCTGGAGGCCTGCCGCGATGTGCTTGAGACCGGCAATCTGCTGGTGTTGACCGTCAAGGTGGAGGTCGATGGCGAGTCGGTGCGGATGGTCGCCTCCTCGGCCCAGCCGGTCGAGAAAGCCACGGCGGATGCGGGCTCCTCTGGATTGCTGATCCATGTCGATGATGCTGGCGCGCTGGGCTCAATCGCCTCGCTGCTGGGCCGGATCGAGCAGGAGGGCAAGATCCGCTCGCGCGGCCCGGTGCGCTTCATGGTCTATGATCCCGACCGCAACTGCCGCTACACGATTGCAGCAGGGCGCGACTTTCCGGTCAATCCGCAGGTCAAAGGCGCGCTGCGAAGCCTGCGCGGGGTGGCCGAGGTCGAAGAGGTCTAAAGCCGCTCCGAGATCGAGGAAAGCCGCAGCGAGATCGCGGCGGCCAAGGCCAGACCCGCCTCTCCCCAGCGCAGCGCCGCCAGCTGCATGGCGCGGTCCTGCGCATCGGTGGGCTCGATCAGCGCGGCCTCGATCAGCCACAGCTCGATCCAACCGCTGGCGGCAAGGGCAAGGCTCAGCACCAGCGTCAGCGTAATCAGCCAGCGCGCCTGTCGCTGACCGGTGAGCTTCCAGCCCAGCCATGCGAGGATCGGGATCAGCAAGAAGATTTGCACCACCATCGCGCCGGTCGCCTGCCATGCCTCGAAACGCAGCATCGCGCCGCGCAGATCGGTTGATCCGGGCCAGATCAGCAGCGCGAGATAGACCAGCATCTGCAGCCCGACCAGCGTCGCCGCAAAGATCCACAAGCCGCGCATCATCACCAATGCGGCGGTTTCTGATCGGCCAGCGGGATCGTCCCGCCGCCCTCGACTTCGCGCTCAGCCTCGCGCTCCATCAGCAGCCCAAGTTGACGCTCGAGCCGCTCGATCCGGCGGGTCTGCTCGACCACCACGTCCGAAAGATCTTCGACCGTTCGCGTCAGATGGGCGATCTCTTCTTCCGCCCGCTCAAACCGATCTTGCATGTGATGTCCCTATCGCTTGCCGGGGCCTGCCCCTTGGGCTACACCCTCGCGCGAGAACTGATCAGGTGCAAGCCAATGGCCAAAGAGAAAAAACAGCCCCGTCCCAAGGCCGAAGCGCCCAAGGGGTTTCGCGATTACTTCGGCGCCGAGGTGACCGAGAGGGCCGCGATGCTGGGCAAGATCGCGGAAGTGTATCGCCATCACGGCTTTGAGGCGCTTGAGACCTCGGCTGTCGAGACGGTTGAGGCGCTGGGGAAGTTCCTGCCCGATGTGGACCGCCCCAATGAGGGTGTGTTCGCGTGGCAGGAAGAAGATGACGGCAAATGGCTGGCGCTGCGCTATGACATGACGGCTCCCTTGGCTCGGGTCGCGGCGCAATATCGCAACGACCTGCCCAGCCCCTATCGCCGCTACACGATGGGTCCGGTCTGGCGCAACGAAAAGCCCGGGCCCGGTCGCTTCCGCCAGTTCTATCAATGCGATGCCGATACGGTGGGCGCGCCTTCGGTGGCAGCCGATGCCGAGATCTGCGGCATGCTGGCCGATGCGTTGGAAGCCGTGGGAATTCCGCGCGGCGATTACGTGGTGCGGGTGAACAATCGCAAGGTGCTCAATGGCGTCATGGAAGTGGCGGGCGTGCTCGACCCCTCCGATCCCGCCAAGTTTGAGGCCGAGCGCGGCACTGTCCTGCGAGCCATCGACAAGTTCGACAAGTTCGGCGAGACGGGCGTGCGCGCGCTGATCGGTGCGGGCCGGATGGACGAGTCGGGCGACTTCACCAAGGGCGCGGGGCTGTCGGATGCGCAGGCCGATACCGTCATGGGTTTCATGGAGGCCCGGCGGGACGACAATGCCGCCACCTGCGCGCGTCTGCGCGAGCTGGTCACCGGATCGGCGCTTGGGGCCGAAGGCGTGGACGAGCTGGAACAGATCGCCACCCTGCTCGACGCGCAGGGCTACGGCTCTGATCGCATCGTGATCGACCCCTCGGTCGTGCGCGGTTTGGGCTATTACACCGGCCCGGTTTTCGAGGCCGAATTGACCTTTGAAATTCTCGACGAGAAGGGTCGCAAGCGGAGCTTCGGCTCGGTTGCGGGGGGCGGGCGCTATGACGATCTGGTCAAGCGCTTCACCGGCCAAGCGGTGCCTGCGACCGGCGTCTCCATCGGGGTGGACCGCCTGCTGGCCGCGCTGCATGCCAAGGGGCGGCTCGATGCCGAGGCGCAAGGCCCGGTCGTCGTCACCGTGATGGATCGCGACCGGATGGCTTCTTATATGGCGATGGCCGCTGAGCTGCGCGCGCAAGGCATCCGCGCCGAGGTCTATCTGGGCAATCCGAAGAACTTCGGAAACCAGCTCAAATATGCCGATAAACGGCAAAGCCCGGTGGCCGTGATCCAAGGCTCGGATGAGGCTGAACGCGGCGTCGTGCAGATCAAGGATCTCATTCTGGGTGCCAAGATCGCGCAGGACGCGACGGTTGAAGAATGGAAGTCGCAACCGGCGCAATTCGAGGTTCCGGTGGCGGAAATGGTAGAAAAAGTGCAAGAGATCCTTGCGCGCTACAAGGGCTGAGCCATGTCGGACAAGGCGCTATACCGGGCCTCTGCCGCCCGCCTGCTGGAGGCGTTTCTCGCGGCCGGTGCCGTCGAGGTCACGCCCGACATCTTGCAACCCGCCGAGGCGCTTTTGGACCTTTACGGCGAGGATATCCGCGCGCGGGCCTATGTCACCACCGATCCGCTGCGTGGCGAGATGATGCTGCGGCCCGACTTCACGCTGCCCGTGGTGCAGGCGCATATGGCGCATGGGGCAGAGCCTGCGCGCTACGCCTATGCGGGCGAGGTGTTTCGCCGTCAGGATCATCGCGGTCCGGCGCGGGCCAATGAGTATTTCCAAGCCGGGTTTGAGATCTTTGACCGCGCCGATCCCGAAGCTGCCGATGCCGAGGTCTTCGCGCTGTTTTCCGGCCTGCTATCCGGGTTGAACCTGAAGGCGACCATCGGGGATATGGGGCTGTTGCGCGCCGCCGTGGACGGGCTCGACACGCTGCCCGCGCGCAAGGCGGCATTGGCGCGTCATATCTGGCGCCCCAAGCGGTTTCAGCACCTCCTGTCGCGCTATTCGGGCCAGATCGCGACGCCCGCCGCGCGGGCGGATCTGCTCACCGGGCAGCGCTCTGGCGCGCCCTGGATCGGGCTGCGCAGCCGCGACGAGATGGAAGCGCGGATCGCGGATCTGGCAGCCGATGCCGAGGCCCCGCCACTCAGCGCCAATGCGGTCTCTGCCATCGGCGCGCTGGCCGAGCTGCGCTGTCCGGCAGATGCCGCCCCTGCCGCGCTGCGCGCCTTGGACATCCCGACGCTGGAACCCGCCATCGCGCGGCTGGAGCGGCGGTTGGCCGCGCTTGAGGCGCGTGCGATTGATCCCGCCGGGCTGCAATTCGATGCCAGCCACGGCCGGTCCTCTATGGAGTATTACGACGGGTTCGTTTTCACCTTCTCGGCGGCGGATCCCTCGCTGCCACCTGTCGCCACGGGCGGGCGCTATGACGCGCTGACCCGGCAATTGGGGCAGGGCGATGAAATCCCGGCAGTGGGCGGTGTGATCCGGGCCGGGCTTTTGGCAGATCTGGAGGGCGCGGCATGATCAAGCTCGGGGTGCCCTCCAAGGGCCGTCTTATGGAGAAGACCTTCGAGTGGTTCGGCGCGCGCGACATCACGCTCAAGCGCACCGGGTCAGAGCGCGAATATGCGGGCGCGGTCGAAGGGGCCGAGGGTGTGGCCCTCGTGCTGCTCTCGGCGGGGGAAATTCCGCGCGAATTGGCGGCGGGGCGGATCCATCTTGGCGTCACGGGCTCGGATCTGGTGCGCGAGAAGCTCGCTGACTGGGACAGTCAGGTGGCGAGCCTCGCGCCGATGGGCTTTGGCCATGCCGATTTGATCCTTGCCGTGCCCGATTGCTGGGCCGATGTGGACAGCCTTGAAGATCTGGATGCCTGCGCGCACCGGTTTCGGGGCACGCATGGTTTCCGGCTGCGGATCGCCACGAAATACCACCGGCTCGTGCGCGAGTTTCTGACCCGCGAGGGCGTGGCCGACTGGCAGCTTGTCGACAGTCAGGGCGCGACGGAGGGCACGATTGCCAATCACACCGCCGAGGCCATCGCCGATATCACCTCGAGCGGTGAAACCCTGCGGGCCAACCACCTCAAGATCCTGTCCGATGCAGTGATCCACCAAAGCCAAGCGACGCTTTTTGCATCGCGCGCGCCGATCTGGGGCGGACACGAGGCGGCGATGAGCCAGTTTGCGCGCCAGCTCGGGGTCGATCTGCCGGAGCTCTGAGCCTCCCGCCGATCTGAAAGGTCAGAACGCGGGCCTCTTGCCGGGGCTCAGCGGCTAGTAGCCCCGTGCCCGGTCGACCTCGTAGAGAAACGGCTCTCCCGCCTCGCCGCGCCGGATGTTTTCGGCCACGACCTCCGAGGCGGTCTCAGCCCGGCTTTCGGCGGCGATATGGGGGGTGACGGTGACCTGGGGATGCGCCCAATAGGGGTGCGCGGGCGGTAGCGGCTCGGTCCGGAACACATCAAGCGTGGCGTGCCCGACCTGGCCTGTCTCCAGCGCCGCCAGCAAGGCGTCGTCGTCGATCAACGTACCGCGCCCGGGATTGATCAGCTGCGCGCCGCGCGGCAACAGCGCCAGAGTGCGGGCGTTGAGAAGATCGGTGGTCTCGGGCGTGTCGGGCAGGATCGAGACGAGGATCTCGGCGCGTCGCAACGCAGCCTCCAGCCCGTCTGCGCCGCTCAGACAGGTGATCCCGGCGATCTCTTTCTGGGTCCGGCTCCAGCCGGTCACCGCAAAGCCAAGCTGGCGCAACGCGTCGGCGCAGGCCGCCCCCAACGCCCCCAGCCCCAGCATGACGACCGAGCGGTTGCGTGCGAGCGGCGGGGTCGCACTATCGTGGCGCCAGATCCCGTCCTGCGCGGCAAGAAGTGCATCGAGCCCCAGATGATAGCGCATTACATGGCCGGTCACATATTCGACCATGCCGCGTTCAAGCCCCGCATCGACCATTCGGCACAGCGGCTGGGTCAGGGTCGCATTGCCCACGACCCGCTCGACCCCGGCCCAGAGATTGAGCACGGCCTTGGTGCGCGTATAGGCCGTGAAATCCTGCACCGGCCCCTGCGGTGAATAGATGATGTAATCGATGCGCTCGGGCGCTATCTCGCCGGGCTGGTGGATTTCAACCGACAGCCCGGCATCTGCGAGTGCTTTTTGCAGCGGGCCGTCATAGCGCGCCCAGTTCTCTGCTCGGTCAGCGAAAAGAGCTTGGATCATCCTTGCCTCGGTCGGTGAATATGCGCGCTTTGCACCAGCCCGAACGCCGCCAGCAGGATCAGCATCGCCGTCCCCCCATAGCTCACAAGGGGGAGGGGGACCCCCACGACGGGCATCAACCCCATCACCATCGCCATGTTGATCGCGAAGAAGAAGAAGAACGTCCCCGCCACGCCAAAGCTCAGCAGGGATGCATATCGGTCTCGGGTTGAGAGCGCGGAGTAAAGCGCGAATGCGATGATCCCGGCATAGAGCATCAGCAGGGAGAAGGCACCGACAAAGCCAAACTCCTCGGCCAAGGTGGTGAAGATGAAGTCGGTGTGTTTCTCGGGCAGGAAGTTGAGCCGCGACTGCGTCCCTTGCATGAAGCCGCGTCCCGACCAGCCGCCCGAGCCAAGTGCGATCTGCGCCTGCATGATGTTATAGCCCGCCCCGAGCGGATCGGAGCCGGGATCAAGGAAGGTATCGATCCGCTTGTACTGATAGTCGTGCAAAAGCTGGTAGGGCGTACCGCGGCTTTCCATCACGCCGAAGATAAGGCCTGCCACCAGCGCAATCACGGTGCCGAAATACCAAAAGCTCACCCCGGCTGCGAACATCACGAAGGCCCCGCCCAGTACCAGCATCACCGCCGTGCCCAGATCGGGCTGGGCCAGCACGAGGAAGGTCGGTAGAAGGATGATGAGTGCCGGAACAAGCACCCATTGCGGGCGCGAGACCTTATGGACCGGCAGCCAGTCGTAATAGGCCGCCAGCAGCATCACGAGGGTGACTTTCATCAACTCTGAAGGCTGAATGCGCACCGGCCCGATCTCAAGCCAGCGCTGTGCGCCCATGCCGATCGCGCCGAAGAACTCCACCGCGATCAGCAATAGAAGCGCTATAAAATAGGCCAGTGCCGAGACATTTCGCCAAAACCAGATCGGCACGAACGCCACCACAAACATCGCGACAAGGCCGAGTGCGAAACGCTTCATCTGGGGCTCGGCCCATGTCTGCAAGTTGCCGCCCGCCACCGAGTAGAGCATCAAAAATCCGGCGGAGGCCACGGCCGTGAGCAGGATGATCAAAGGCCAGTTCATATAGAACAGTTTGCGCCAGCCTGTAGGGACAGTCTTGAGATTGGATTCGAGATAGCTCATGCGCGCGACTTTGCCTGCGGTTTCTGGACGGTTTCCGGGTCGACGAGATCGAGCGAGGCGTTGAGCTCTTGCGCGGCCTTGCGTGCGAAGGCCGGGTAGGCATCATCAGGGGGTAAGCCCCCGGCCTGCGCAAACAGCAATACGTCACGCGCGATGGGCGCTGCCGTGGTCGAGCCACCAGAGCCGTGCTCGACCACGACTGAGACGGCATAACGTGGATTGTCGACCGGGGCGAAGGCCACAAACAGTGCATGGTCGCGCTGATCCCAGGGAAGCTGGTCGTTGCGGATCACGCCACGCGCCCGCTCGGCCTTGGAAATGTTGCGCACCTGCGCGGAGCCGGTCTTTCCCGCCATTTTCCATTCGTCGCGCTCAATGCGCGCGCCGCGGGCCGTGCCGCGGGCCGAGTTAACAACTGCATTCATGCCGCGGCGCACATCAATCAGATGGTCCGGGTCGATATCCAGATCGTCACTGACGCGGATCGGCTGCTCGATGCCGTCGCGGGTGCGGATCAGCCGGGGCTCGACCTTTTTGCCGCTGGCAATCCGCGCCGCCATGATCGCCAGATGCATCGGTGAGGCCAGCACATAGCCCTGACCGATCGCTGCGTTGGCCGTGTCGCCGATCAGCCAGTCCTTGCCGTAGCGCTCACGTTTCCAGGTCTTGGTCGGCGCGACCCCTTCCTTGACCGCAGACATCGGCAGGTCGGGCCGTGCCCCGAAGCCCAGCCGCTCTGCCATAGCGCTCATCTTGTCGATGCCGACACGTTGCGACATCTCGTAGTAATAGACATCACAGCTTTGCTGCATGCTTTTGGTCATATCGACATGACCGTGGCCCGCGCGCTTCCAGCAGTGAAACCGCCGCCCCGCAATCTCGACATAGCCCGGGCACCAGACAGTCTCGTTCGGCGTGGTCAGACCGGCCTCAAGGGCCGCCAGGGCCGTCACCATTTTATAGGTCGAGCCCGGCGGGTAGAGGCCCTGAACCGACTTATCGGCCAGCGGCCGGTGATCGTTCTGGGTCAGCTCTTGATATTGCGCGACCGAGATCCCGCGTACGAACATGTTGGGATCGAAAGAGGGCGCAGAGGTGCAGGCCAGCACGTCGCCATTGGTCACATCGATCACGACGCAGGCGGCGGATTCGTTCTCAAGCCGTTTGAGGGCGTAGTTTTGCAGCCGGTAGTCGATGGTCAGCTGCAGGTTCTCGCCCGGCTTTCCGGGCTCGCGCGACAGCTCGCGCATCTCGCGCCCGGCAGAGTTCACCTCGACACGACGCTGCCCCGCTTCCCCGCGCAAAACGTCCTCTTCCTTGGCCTCGATTCCGGTCTTGCCCAGCTGGAATTTCGGGATCATCAGAAGTGGATCGGGATCTTCCATCTTGCTCAGATCGTAGTCAGAGACCGGACCGACATAGCCTATGACATGGGCGAAATCCTCACGGCGCGGATAGGCGCGCGAGAGGCCGACATCGGGGCTCACGCCCGGCAGCGAGGGGGTGTTGACCGCGACGCGCGAGAACTCATCCCAGCTCAGCCGGTCCGCCACGGTCACCGGCGTGGTCGGGGGACGGCGGCGAATGTCATGCAAAATATCGGCGGCATCGCTGTCGGTAATCGGGACCAGCTTGCGCAGATCGGCCAGCGTCGCCGCGACATTGTCAGTGTCTTCGCGGGTGATGGTGACGCGGTAATTCTGCTCATTTCCGGCCAGCAACACGCCGTTTCGGTCATAGATCAACCCGCGCGCGGGCGGGATCAACCGGATCTTGACCGAGTTGCCCTCGGCCAGAAGCCGGTATTGCGCGGAATCCTCAAGCTGCATTTTGCGCATGCGGGCGGCCAGCACAGCGACGACCGCCATCTGCGCCCCGCCCAGCAGCAGGCCACGCCGCGTGATTGAGCGGGTGCTTTGTTGTGATTCTTTCGGGGAACGTCTCATCGCGGCCCCTTTCTACATTCTATGCCCGAAGGCGTCGACTTCACCGGGTGCCGCGCGCCGCAGCCCGAAGGCCACACGCGATACCAAAACCACCACCGGATAGGCTGCCAGTGTCATCAGCATCTGGAACAATTCAAGCCCCAGCGCGGGCTGTTCGACCAGAACCACCAGCAGCACCAACCGTTTCACCAACATCATCGCGACCAGCAGAACCGCAACCAGCGCCCATTCCAGCGCAAAGGGCAGGTCGCGCAGCGCCTGCTCGCGCGCCCGGGTGAACTCTGTTGCGCCCAGCACGATGACCGCCCACAATCCGATGGGACGCCAGAATAGCATATCTTCGAGTAAAAACACTGCCACGATCAGGAGAGCGGGCACATATTCCGGGCGTCGCAACACCCAAGCCAATGTCAGGGCAAGGGTCAGATCCGGTCCCGGCAGACCTCCGGGCACGTGGTTGATCGGCATCAGCCGGATGAAGATCAAGACAAGTGCGATGCAGACATAAAGCGTGCGGTAGCTGAGCCTGCGGCGGGTGAGCGGGTCGATCATTGGCCCGATGTCCCGTCAGAGCCGTCGCCGGTGCCATCTCCGGGTTGCAGTTCGCCCTCGCTGGCTTCGGCGCGGGCTTTCTCGGCGGCCTCGTGTTCGACGACCTTGGGATCGGGCGCAATCAGGCCACCGGCATCATCGATCCGCTCAGCCGGGTGCGAGCGCAGCACGCGCAGGAAATCGAGCCGCTCATAATCGGCGGCGAGGCGCACCCGCAGGCGCTTGTCGCGGCCTTGGAAAATCTGCCCGACGAGGAGACCCGCGGGAAATACGCCGCCATCACCCGAGGAGACGACGCGATCTCCGGGGCGCACGCGCTCGGGATGTTCGAGAAAATCAAGGACAGGGTAGGGGGAGTTGTCGCCCGCCAGCACCGCGTTCTGCCCCGAGGCCGGGATCGAGATCGGGATCCGGCTTGACGCATCGGTGAGCAGCAACACGCGGCTCGTAGAGTTGCCGACCCCCGCGATACGCCCCACAAGCCCAAGCCCATCCATCGTGGCCCAGCCATCGACGATCCCGTCGCGCTTGCCAACATTGATCAGCACCGATTTGCGGAACGGCGAGCCGCTATCGGCCAGCACGCGACCAGAGACGCTTGTCAGCTTGGGATCGAGGCGGACCTTGTTTTGCGCAAGCAGCTTGGCGTTTTGCTGCTCAAGCTGGACGGCGGCTTCCTTCCAGCTTTTCATCTGCTGCAGCTCGCGCCGCAATTCCTGGTTCTGCTCGTAGATCCGGGCATAGGACTGAAAGCCTTCGACCATATCGGTGAGCTTGCTTGCCGGTGCCATGAGCCAAGTGAAGCTCGGCACGAAGCGGTCGATTAATGCCGAGCGGACGCGCTCCATGCGGGGGCTGTCGATCCGCCAGACCATGAAGCAGGCGATCAGCAAGATCGCCAGTACCGTCACGCCAAGGCGGCGCAGCGGGCCAACATAGTCCTCGTTGTCGCGATTTCTGGCCAAATTCGTCTCCGGTCAGCGCGGCTTCCCGGGCCGGGGCGCCGGATCAGCTATCGTAATCAATAACGTGGCGAAGCTGCTTTTCATATTCAAGCGCCTTGCCGGTGCCCAGTGCCACGCAGTTGAGCGACTGGTCCGCGATCGAAATCGACAGGCCGGTCTGTTCACGCAGGGCCAGATCCAGCTCGCCCAAGAGCGCGCCGCCACCGGTGAGCATCACGCCGCGATCGACGATATCTGCGGCCAGATCGGGCGGGGTGGTCTCAAGCGCCTGCATCACCGCGTCGCAGATCGACTGCACCGGCTCGCTGAGCGCTTCGGCCACTTGGGCCTGCGTGATCTCGGTCTCTTTCGGCACGCCGTTGAGCAGGTCGCGGCCCCGCACATGCAGGCTCATGCCACGCCCGTCATCGGGCATCCGTGCGGTGCCGATGGTGGTCTTGATGCGCTCGGCGGTGCTTTCGCCCACCAGAAGGTTCTGGTTGCGGCGCAGGTACGAGATGATTGCCTCATCCATCCGGTCGCCACCCACCCGAACCGAGCGGGCATAGACGATATCCCCAAGGCTGAGCACGGCCACTTCGGTCGTGCCGCCGCCGATATCGACAACCATCGAACCCGTGGGATCGGTGATCGGCATGCCTGCCCCAATGGCGGCTGCAATGGGTTCGGCGATCAGGCCGGCGCGGCGCGCACCTGCGGAAAGAACCGACTGGCGGATCGCGCGTTTCTCGACCGGGGTGGCACCATGCGGGACGCAGACGATGATCTTGGGTTTCGAGAAGGTTGAGCGCTTATGCACCTTGCGGATGAAGTGCTTGATCATCTCTTCGGCGGAGTCGAAATCGGCGATGACGCCGTCACGCATCGGGCGGATCGCCTCGATCGAACCGGGCGTGCGGCCCAGCATCAGTTTGGCGTCTTCCCCAACGGCGAGGACCTGTTTTTTGCCATCCTTGACATGATAGGCGACCACAGAGGGTTCGTTGAGAACAATGCCCTTGCCCTTTACGTACACCAGCGTATTCGCTGTGCCGAGGTCAATCGCCATATCCGAGGAAAAGATCCCGCCTACCATTTTATTGCCTGTCCCGTCGCCAAATCACGTCACACCCACGACTCGTGCCTGCCGTGGCATTGGCCTCGTATAGTCAAAGGGCGTGGCGCGTGGAAGTGCCTTTGCTGCAAGGGCGCGGCAGGCTTGCGGCAATCCGCGCAGTCCCTGGCAAGCAGTTGACATTTTTCAACTTTTCAGGGTGGGGACCTGCCAAAATCCGGGCCAAAAACATTCATTATGCGATGCGTCACGAAATCGTGCTATTTCGCTTTGTTTTCGGGCAGTTCGCCTGATTTGGGTCGGGGCCGCAGATCTGCCGCCCCGACCGGGTGCCTCCAAGTTGGGCTCAGACCTTGTAGCTGACCGTTTTCACATCCGCATCGGGGGCGGTTTTCTGGCTGCGCACCCGCAGACGGTTGAGCGCGCCGACATAGGCTTTGACGCTGGCCAGAATGGTGTCGGTATCGGCAGCAGCCCCGGTCACGATCCGTCCGTCTTCCTCCAACCGGACGCTAACGGTCGCCTGCGCATCGGTGCCCTCGGTCACGGCGCTGACCTGATAGAGCTTGAGCCGTGCCTCGGTCGGGTAGATCGCCTTGACGCAGTTGAAGACCGCATCGACCGGACCGTCACCCTCGCATTTCGAGGATTTCTCGACCCCGTCCACACTCATCGTCAGATCGGCTTCCTGACCATCGCTGCCGCAGACCACGCGCAGCGACTTCACCTGCAGGAAGTCCTCGGCGGTGTTGGCGGCACTATCGGTCATCAGCGCGATCAGGTCGTCGTCGTAGATTTCCTTCTTGCGGTCGGCCAGCGCCTTGAAGCGCACGAACACATCCTTGAGCTGGTTGTCGCCCATCTCATAGCCCAGATCGCGCAGCTTGGCGCGCAGCGCGGCCCGGCCCGAATGTTTGCCCATGGCGATATTGGCCTCGTTAAGGCCGATATCCGCGGGCTTCATGATTTCGAAGGTCTCGACATTCTTGAGCACGCCATCCTGATGGATGCCGCTTTCATGCAAGAAGGCGTTCTTGCCGACGATGGCCTTGTTGAACTGAACCGGGAAGCCCGAGACCTGCGCTACACGCCGCGACAGGTTCATGATCTTGGTCGTGTCGACCCGCGTGGAGTAGGGCATGATGTCGCGGCGCACGCGCATCGCCATCACCACCTCTTCAAGCGCGGTATTGCCGGCGCGCTCGCCCAGCCCGTTGATCGTGCATTCGATCTGGCGCGCACCGCCTGCGACAGCTGCCAGTGAGTTGGCCGTCGCCATCCCCAGATCGTTGTGGCAATGGGTCGAGAAGATGATCTCGTCGGCGCCGGGCACGGTCTCGATCAGCATACGGATCAGATCAGCGGATTCCACCGGTGCGGTGTAGCCGACCGTATCGGGGATGTTGATCGTGGTGGCACCCGCCTTGATCGCGATCTCGACCACGCGGCACAGATAGTCATGCTCGGTCCGGGTGGCGTCCATCGGCGACCATTGCACATCGTCACACAGGTTGCGCGCATGGGTGACGGTGTCGTGGATCACCTGCGCCATCTCATCCATGTCGAGATTCGGGATCGCGCGGTGCAGCGGCGAGGTGCCGATGAAGGTGTGGATGCGCGGCTTGCCTGCGTGTTTCACCGCCTCCCAGGCGCGGTCGATATCGGGCATCTTGGCGCGCGCCAGCCCGCAGATCACCGAATTCTTCGAGCGTTTCGCGATCTCGCTCACCGCCTCGAAATCGCCGATAGAGGCAATCGGGAAGCCTGCTTCGATGATGTCGACGCCCATTTCGTCGAGCAGGCTCGCGATCTCGAGCTTCTCGTCATGGGTCATGGTGGCGCCCGGCGATTGCTCGCCGTCGCGCAGCGTGGTGTCGAAAATCAGAACTTGTGATTGGTCGGTCATGGTCTGGGCCATCTGTTGTCTCTTTCAAAGCAGGGTGTAGCGTTCCTAAGTCCCGATGGCCAGCATTGCGCGGTGGCTGTCGGGTTGGTCCGGGCGCTGGCTACCCCTGAGCGGTCGCGCCCGGGCAGGGCACGCTCAGAGGCTGCTAAGAAGAAGGAGACCACGGGTCAGCGCGCCTTGGGCCAAAGCCCCGGCTGCGTCAAAATGGATATGTTGGTCCCGTGTCATGGCTCGGACTATACGGATCAAGACGTAAAAGAAAAGCAAAAAAACGGAACCGTTTGCGCGGTGGCTGCGTAGGGTTTTTAGCCCGCATAGACAGCGGGCGAGGGAGATTTCAACGTGACGCTTCAAGCACTTGTGATTGGCGATACGGGCGGGATCGGGGCTGCGATCCGCGACGAGCTGATCACCCGCGACTGGTCCGTGCGCGGCCTGTCGCGCAGCCGCGACGGGCTCGATATCACCGATGAGGCGTCGATCAGCGCCGCGCTGGAGGCTCTGGAGGGGCCTTTCGATCTGATCTTCGTGGCGACGGGGCAGCTGGGCACGCCCGAGAAATCGCTCGACCGGCTGAATGCGCAAGAGTTGGTCTCGCAGTTTCAGGTCAATGCGGTAGGGCCTGCGCTTGTGCTCAAGCACGCGCGGGGGCTGCTGGCGCGCGACCGGCCCGCATGGTTTGGCGCGCTCTCGGCCCGGGTGGGCTCGATCGGGGACAATCGGCTGGGCGGCTGGTACAGCTATCGCAGCGCCAAGGCGGCGCTCAATCAGCTTTTGCATGGCGCGGCCATCGAGCTGGCGCGCAGCCATCCCAAGCTGACCGTGGCCTGCCTGCATCCGGGCACCGTCGACACGGCTTTCACCGCGGATTATCCGCGCGAGAAGCTCGCCCCGCCGGATGCGGCACAGCGCCTGATCGACGTGCTGACGGGGATCTCGCCAGACAAATCGGGCGGGTTTTACGACTACGCTGGCAAGGAGGTCGCATGGTAGAGCGCGCGTTTCGCAGTGCCGTGGTCACCGGCGGTGCCCATGGAATCGGCCGCGCCATTGCGCGCGATCTGGCGGCGTCGGGCTGGCATGTGGCGGTGTTCGATGTGGATACGGCAGCGCTGGAGAGACTTGAGGGCGCGCGCGGCATTCACGCCATTGCCTGCGATCTCTCGCGAGAGCGCGATATCGAGGCAGCGGTCGCAGAGGCCGGGCTGAGCCATATTGATCTATTGGTGAATAATGGCGGGCCTGCCAATCCGGCGAGCGGCCCGCTGGAGACGATGAGCCTCAAGGATTGGAATAGCTGGATCGGGCCGCATCTGACGGGCACGTTCCTCACGACGCGCGAATGTCTGCCCGCGCTGCGCGCCGCGAAAGGGGCGGTCGTCAACATCGCCTCGACCCGCGCGCTGCAATCTGAACCTGACACCTATGGCTATGCGGCAGCGAAGGGGGGCGTGGTGGCGCTCACTCATGCGATGGCGGTGGGGCTTGGGCCGGATCTGCGCGTGAATGCCATCGCGCCGGGCTGGATCAATACCGGCGAGACAGAGCTGTCGCAGGCCGATCATGCGCAGCACCCCGCAGGGCGCGTGGGCGAGCCCGAAGATATCGTGCAGGCTGTACGCTACCTTGCCAGCGCGCGGTTCGTGACGGGGCAGGTGCTGGTGGTCGATGGCGGGATGACGCGAAAGATGATCTATGACTAGGCTGATCGTGGTCCTTGGTGATCAGCTCAGCCATGACGGGGCGGCCCTGCGCGCCGCTGACAAGGCCTCGGATGTGGTGATGATGGCCGAGGTGCGTTCCGAGGCCAGCTATGTCGGGCATCACAAACAGAAACTCGCCCTGATCTTCGCCGCGATGCGCCGGTTTGCCGATGAGCTGGAGCGCGACGGCTGGGATCTGCGCTACACCCGGTTGTCCGACGCAGAGAATGCAGGCTCGCTGCCTGCTGAAATCGCGCGCCGATCCGATGAGACGGGTGCAAGCGAGATTTTGGTGATCGCGCCGGGCGAATGGCGGTTGCGCACCGCGTTCGAGCAAAGTCCGCTCAAGATCCGGCAATTGCCTGACGACCGCTTCTTTTGCTCGGAGGCCCGGTTTGGCCGATGGGCCGAGGGCCGCAAGGAGTTTCGGATGGAGTGGTTCTACCGCGAGATGCGGCGCGAGACCGGTCTTTTGATGGAAGGCGATGCGCCTGCGGGCGGGGCGTGGAACTTTGACAAGCAAAACCGCAAGCCCGCGCAGGCCGATCTGTTTCGCGAACCCGCCCCGACGTTTCGCAAGGACGCGCTGGTGCAAGAGGTGCTTGAGATGGTCGCGGCGGAGTTCCCCGACAATTTCGGCACGCTTGAGACGTTCAACTGGCCGGTGAGCCGGGCGCAGGCCGAGCGCGCGCTTGCCCATTTCGTCGAGCACAACCTGCGGGATTTCGGCCCCTATCAGGATGCGATGCTGCACGACGATCCGGTGCTCTATCACGCGAAGCTGTCGGCTGCGCTCAATATCGGTCTACTCTCGCCGCGCGAGGTCTGCGAGGCGGTGCAGGCGGCCTATGACGCGGGCGATGTGCCGATACAGTCGGCAGAGGGCTTCATCCGCCAGATCCTTGGCTGGAGGGAATATATGCGTGGCATCTATTTCCTCGAAGGCCCTGATTACACCGCGCGCAACGCGCTGCGCCATGCGCGCGATCTGCCGTGGTTCTACTGGACGGGCGAGACCGATATGGCCTGTATGAGGGCCGCCATCACCCAGACTCGTGATCTGGCCTATGCCCATCACATTCAGCGGCTGATGGTGACGGGCAATTTCGCGCTTCTGGCGGGGGTCGATCCGGCGCAGGTGCAAGAGTGGTATCTGGCCGTCTATATCGATGCGTTCGAATGGGTCGAGGCGCCCAACACGGCAGGCATGAGCCAATTCGCCGATGGCGGCATCGTGGGCTCGAAACCCTATATCTCGTCGGGCGCCTATATCGACAGGATGTCGGATTACTGCTCCGGTTGCGCCTATGATGTGCGTGCGAAATCGGGGGAGGGGGCCTGCCCGTTCAACAGCCTCTATTGGCAGTTTCTGGAGCGCCACCGGGCGCGCTTCGAGAGCAATCCTCGGATGGCGCTGATTTATCGCAACTGGGACCGCCAGGACGCGCAGGCGCGCGACGACAAGCTGGCAAGCGCGCGCGCCCTTCTTGAGAGGCTCGATGCGGGAGACCGGATCTAGCGGGTCGGTCTAGTTGGCGGGCTGTGCAGTCCCGTCCGCTGGCGTGCCTTCGGTCGCGCTGTCCGGCGTGGCAGCCCCCTGATCGCTTGGGACCGCAGCTTCGGGCGCGGCCTCCGTGGGCGCGGCCTCCGTGGGCGGGGTCTCGGTCTGGGCGGGGGCGGGTGTCTCGCCCTGCGCCGCATCGGGGGCTGCGTTATTCAGCGCGCCGTCTTGCCATTTGCCCGAGGCCACCTGACCCGAGGCATAGGTCATCGTGCCTTGCCCCTCGCGTTTGCCGTTCTGGAACATCCCCGTATAGGTGTCGCCATTGGCATAGGTCGCGGTCCCTTTGCCATCGATCGCACCATTGCGCCACTCGCCCTCATAGACAAAACCGTCGGGCATCGTGAGCTTACCCATCCCGTCGCGCTGACCGGCTTTGAAGTTGCCCTCATAGACCGTGCCGTCGGAATAGCGCGCGATGCCCTTGCCCTGCCGCTGCCCGTCAACCCACTCGCCGTCATAGCTGTAGCCGTCGGGATAGGTCATCTTGCCGGTGCCGCTGTTGCGCGCGTTCTTGAACTGGCCCTCATAGACAAGCCCGTTGGCGTAGCGCGCGGTGCCGGTGCCATCAATGACGCCCGCAACCCAATCGCCTTCATAACTGGAGCCATCGGGATAGGTGATCTTGCCTTTGCCATCGGGCTGGTCATTCTTGAAATGGCCTTCATAGACCGAGCCATCGGGATAGGTCACCTTTCCCGTGCCCTCGATCCGACCCTCTTTCCAGTCGCCCTCATAGACATAGCCATCCGTGCCGGTGAAAGTGCCGGTGCCATGGCGTTTGTCGAGCAGGAAATCGCCCTCGTAGACATCGCCATTGGCATAGGTGACGCGGCCCTTGCCGTGCCGCTTGCCATTCACCATCTGGCCTTCATAGACATCGCCATTGGGCTGGGTGAGCGTGCCCATGCCGTTCATCTGGCCGTCTTTCCATGCGCCCTTATAGATCAGCCCGTCAGCCATCTTGAGCGTGCCATTGCCCGAGCGCTGCCCGTTCTCCATCTGGCCGGAATAGGTCGAGCCATCGGGATAGGTGATCTCGCCCTCGCCCTGTTTGACGCCGTTGATCCAAGTGCCGACATAGCGATAGCCATTCGCGCTCTCGAGCGTGCCCTTGCCGTTATGCATCGCGTTCTTGAACTGGCCCGAATAGGTCGAGCCGTTGGCATAATGCGCCGTGCCGGTGCCGGTGATCTCGCCGTTGATCCAGTCGCCCTCATAGGTGCCGCCATCGGCAAAGGTGATCTTGCCCTTGCCGTTGGGTTTGCCGCGGTCGAACTGGCCCTCATAGACCGAGCCGTTGGGGAAGCGCGCGCGGCCCTTGCCCTTGATCTCGCCCATCACCCATTGGCCGTCATATTCGTAGCCCGAGGGCAGCTTGTAGGTGCCGTAGCCGTCCTGCTTGCCATCGGTGAAGGTGCCCTCATAGAGCCCGCCATCGTCATATTGCTTGGTGACGACATCCTGCGTCTGCGCTTGCACCGCATGCGCGGCAAGCAGGCTGCCTGCCAGAATTGCCGATGTCATGATGCGAAGCCGCGCCCGTGCCATGCCTGCCCCCGCTCGATTTTGCCCATGTCCGGGACGGGATTCGCCCCGTCCTGATTGCGAGCCAGAGTAAGCGCAGGGGCAGGGGGTGACAAGCCGCTCTCAGGCCGGGGCGGTTTTCGGGATCGCGCACTTCCCTGTCCGGCTCAGTCTGCTACATCAGGGGCAGATTGACAGACCGAGGATGCCATGCCCGATCGTTTCCGCCTGACCCTGGCCCAGCTCAACCCGACCGTAGGGGCGCTCAAGGCCAATGCCGACAAGGCTTTTGCCGCATGGGAGGCCGGACGCGCCGCCGGGGCCGACATGGTGGTGCTGCCCGAGATGTTCCTGACGGGCTACCAGACGCAGGATCTGGTCGCCAAGCGCGCCTTCGTGCGCGATGCAACGGCGGTGATGGAGGCCTTGGGTGCGCGGATCACCGATGGCCCGGCGCTGGGGATCGGCGGGCCGTTCTGGGACGACAGCGGCCATTACAACGCCTATTGGGTCTGGCAGGACGGCAAGCTGGTCGCGCGGATGCTCAAGCATGAGCTGCCCCATAAGGGGATTTTCGACGAGTACCGGCTGTTTGATCGCGGCCCGATTTCGGGGCCCTATCAGATCAACGGGGTGCGTATCGGCACGCCGATCTGCGAGGATAGCTGGCATCCCGATGTGTCCGAGACCCTCGCCGAGACCGGCGCCGAGATCCTCGTCGTGCCCAATGGCTCGCCCTATTATCGCGGCAAGCTGGAGACCCGGATGAACCACATGGTGGCGCGGGTGATCGAGACCGAGCTGCCGCTGGTCTATCTCAACTGCGTGGGCGGGCAGGACGATCAGGTGTTTGATGGCGCGAGCTTCGTGCTCAACCCGCAGGCCAAGCTGGCCGCGCAATTCGCGGCGTTCGACGAGATCGTCGATCACGTGGATTTCGAGCGCGGCGATCTGGGCTGGACCTGTGTGGCGGGCCGCGATGATCGCCAGCCCGACGAATGGGAGCAGGATTATCGCGCCATGGTGATGAGCACCGCCGATTATCTTGGCAAGTCGGGCTTCTCGAAAGTCGTGCTGGGCCTGTCGGGCGGGATCGATTCCGCGCTGGTGGCGACGATTGCCGCCGATGCGCTGGGGCCCGAGAACGTCCATTGCGTGATGCTGCCCTCGGAATACACCTCGCAGGGCTCGCTCGATGATGCCGAGGATCTGGCGCGGCGTCAGGGCTTGCGGCTCGATACGGTGCGCATTGATGGCGCGCGCGACGCGGTGAACGGGGCGCTTGCGCATCTGATGGAGGGCACCGAGCCCGACGTGACAGAGGAAAACATCCAGTCGCGGCTGCGCGGCGTGATGTTGATGGCGCTCTCGAACAAGTTCGGCGGCATGCTTTTGACCACCGGCAACAAGTCGGAAATGGCGGTGGGCTACGCGACGATCTACGGCGATATGAATGGCGGCTACAACCCGATCAAGGATCTCTACAAGACCCGCGTTTTCGAGACCTGCCGCTGGCGCAATGCCAACCATCGCGACTGGATGGCGGGGCCGGAGGGCGAGGTGATCCCGCCCGCGATCATCGACAAGCCGCCCTCGGCCGAGCTGCGTCCCGATCAGCGCGACGATGACAGCCTGCCGCCCTATGAGATCCTCGACGGGATCCTTGAGGGGCTGGTCGAGGATGACGCCTCGGTCGTCGATCTGATCGCGCGCGGCTATGAGCGCGAGACGATCAAGAAGGTCGAGCATCTGCTCTATATCGCGGAGTGGAAGCGCTTCCAGTCGGCGCCGGGGCCGCGGATTTCGCGCAAAGGGTTTTGGCTGGATCGCCGCTATCCGATGGTCAATCGCTGGCGCGATGCCGGGCAGGGCCGTCCGCGCCCGGAGGCGCGCACCCCCGAAAGCTGAGCGTCGGGGCGGACATATTTCTGCCCTGATGCCGTGGTTTCCTATGCCAAAGGAGATCACGGATGGCTCAGGAGCGCGATATCGGGGTTCTGGCACGAAGCTGGGGGATGTGGGCGGTTTTGACCGGCGCCCTCGCGCTGGTGCTGGTCTTTGTGCAGATCGTTGGACCAAGTTTTGAGGCCAAGCCCTCGGCTGCAACGCAAATCGGTGAGATGGCGGGCGAGATGAAACGCGCCGCATGGCGCTCGCTGCTGGGGCTGCCAAGGCCGGAGCAGGTCCCCGCCCCGGTATCTGGTTGGGCCTATGTCGCTCTCGCCGCCCCGATCATGGGCGTGATCGCCATCGTGTTGTCGATGGTGTCGGGCGTCCTGCGCGAGAACTGGCGCTATGCGATCTACGGCGCGGGCTTTGGCGCCGCCGCGATCGTCTTTCATTTCGTCTGGTGGCTTGCGCTGCTTGTGGCGGGCATGGTCCTTCTGGTCTCGATCATCGAGAACATCGGCGACATCTTCAGCTTTTAGACCGCGCCCGGCGCCGCGCGGGTTTATCCGCGCGCGCGCACTTTGTGCAGCAGCGGCATCAGGCTGGCCATGTCGGGGCCGTGCGGCTGGCCGGTCACCGCAAGGCGCAGCGGCATGAACAGCCCCTTACCCTTGCGCCCAGTCGCCTCTTTGACCGCTGTGGTCCAGTCTTTCCACGTGGTCTCGGTATAGGGCGCCTCGGGCAGCAGCGTCATGGCCGTGGCGATGAACGCGCGATCTTCCTCGGCAATCACCGGCTCTGCGCCATTCAGGCACAGATCGGCCCAGTGATCGAGATCGCTGAGCTTGTCGATATTTTGCGAGGCCACGGCCCAGAACTGCTCGGCCTGTGCGTCGGGAATGCCAAGCTCTGCAATCTGTTCGCGCACGGATGCGAAGGGCAGATGCTGGTTGCGCATGCGGGTCAGCGGGATCAGGTCTTCTGCGTCGAACTTGGTGGGGGCCGAGCCGAACTGGCTCAACTCAAAACCCTCGGCCAACTCGTCGAGCGACATTTTCAGCTCAATCGGCTGGCTGGAGCCAAGCCGCGCCATCATCGACAACAGCGCCTCGGGGGCGATGCCTTGGGCGCGCAGATCGCGGATCGAGAGCGCGCCGAGGCGCTTGGACAGCTCTTCGCCCTGCGGGCCGGTCAGCAGCGAGTGGTGGGCAAAGCTCGGAACCTTGCCGCCGATCGCTTCGATGATCTGGATCTGGGTCGCGGTATTGGTCACGTGATCGCCACCGCGCACGATATGGGTGATGCCCATATCGGCATCATCCACAGGCGAGGCGAAGGTATAAAGCACCTGACCCGAGGCCTTGATTAGCACCGGATCGGACACGCTGGCCGCGTCAATCGACAGGTCGCCCAAGATCCCGTCAGCCCATTCGATCCGCTCAAGTTCCAGCTTGAAGCGCCAGTAGCCTTCCTTGCCCTCGGCGCGCGCGGCCTCTTTCTCGGCCTCGCTCAGATGCAGGGAGGCGCGATCATAGACCGGGGGGCGGCCCATATTGAGCTGCTTCTTGCGCTTGAGATCCAGCTCGGTCGGGCTTTCAAAGCACTCGTAGAGCTTCCCGTCGGCTTTCAACGTCTCGGCGACCTCCGCATAGCGCTCAAGGCGCAGCGATTGGCGCTCTTCGCGGTCCCATTCGAGGCCCAGCCATTCCAGATCCGCTTTCAGCGCGTCGATATATTCCTGCTTCGAGCGTTCCTGATCGGTATCGTCGAGGCGCAGGATGAACTGGCCCCCGGTCTTACGGGCGATCAGGTAATTCATCAGCGCGGTGCGCAGATTGCCCACATGGATATATCCGGTGGGCGAAGGGGCAAAGCGGGTCACGGTGGTCATCGGCGGATACTCCTAGTTGCTGCCTGCTCTTTCACAGAGCGCATCGATTGTCCATATCGAGGGCCAGCGGATGCAGCCGCCGTGCAGTAAGGAGACGACGATGGCACAAAGCGACTGGGCGGGCGTCACCGCCCCGGATCTCGATGATTTTGCAGCGCTTGCAGAGGCCGCGCGCTCCGCCCTGCCTGCGGAATTTGCCGCCGCTGCGCGCGATGTCGCGATCCGGGTCGAGGATCTGGCCCCCGACGATCTGCTGCGCGATCTCGGTATGGACGATCCCTTCGCGCTCACCGGGCTTTATGAGGGCGTGCCGCTGACGGCGAAATCGGTGATGGATCCGGGCGGCCATGCCGATGTGATCTGGCTGTTTCGCCGCGCCATCCTCGATGAGTGGATCGCGCGGGGCGATATCACGCTCGATGCGCTGGTGAGCCATGTCTATGTGCACGAGCTCGCGCATCATCTAGGATGGTCGGATGCGCAGATCGCCGAAATTGATCGCTGGTGGGATTGAACCGATCTTGGCGTTTGCGCGTTTTAATATCTGTCAGCTGGCGCCACGGGTGCCCGGCTGGCTTGGGAGTATCGTTAATCAGCCACAGGGAGACAGAGATGACGAGGACGTTCATGACACGAAGAACCGCGCTCAAGGCGGCAGCCGTGCTGCCCGCAGCCCCCGCCTTGATCGGTGCGCAGGCCGCCTTTGCGCAGACCGAACCCGAGGCGAAGCCCGATATCCCGCCCTATCGCCGGATGACGGTGGGCGACATGACGGTGACCACGCTGCTTGCGGGCACCCGCCCTCTGAGCGAGCCGCAGGGCACGTTCGGCACCAATGCCAGCCCCGAAGATTTCGCAGCCCTTTCGAAAGAGGCGTTCATTCCGACCGATACCTCTTTGAACTTCTTCACGCCGACCCTGATTGAGACCGGGTCCGAGAAGATCCTGTTCGACACCGGCCTTAACCCGGAAGGGATGACCGCCGCGCTGATGGCCGCCGGGCATACGCCCGAAGACATCACCACGGTCGTGATTACCCATATGCATGGCGATCACATCGGTGGCTTGCGCGGCGAGGCGGGGACGACCTTTGCCAATGCGAAATACGTTACCGGCCAAGCCGAGTTCGATCATTGGTCGCAGGCAGGCAATGATACCTTCGAAAGCAAGGTGCGCCCGCTGGCCGATCAGTTCACCTTCCTCAAGGGCGGCGATTCGGTGGTCTCTGGCATCACGGCGGTCGAGGCCTTCGGTCATACGCCGGGTCATATGGCCTACCGGGTCGAGAGCGGGGATCAGAGCCTCGTTCTGGCCGCCGATACCGCCAATCACTTCGTCTGGTCGCTGCGCCGCCCCGAATGGGAAGTGCGTTTTGACATGGACAAAGAAGCGGCCGCCGCCACGCGCAAATCCCTTCTGGGCATGATCGCCGCGGATCGGGTGGCCTTTGTGGGCTATCACATGCCGTTTCCCGGTGTGGGCTATCTGGAGCCCTCGGGCCCCGGCTTCCGCTTCGTGTCGATGGCCTATCAGCTCAACGTCTGAGCCCTGCGCGCAGGCCAGACGCCACCTTTCCGGGGCCGCCACATCGTGGCGGTCCCTTTTCTTTGAACGGGGTGAGCCGGTGGCCGGGCTGCGCGCGATTGCATTCCGCGTGCAGCCGCGCTCTTGTGGTGGGGCTAGCGCGGGCGGTGGCGGTCCCGTGCTTTCGGGTGAAAAGGGAGCATGAGATGACAGCGATCCTCACAATCACGCTCAATCCGACCGTGGATCTCGCAGTGACGACCGAGGCTGTGCAGCCCGAGCGCAAGCTGCGCTGCTCCCATCCTTTAAGCGATCCGGGCGGTGGCGGGCTCAATGTGAGTCGTGCGATTGCGGCTTTGGGCGGCAATTCGACGGCCTTTGCGGCGCTTGGCGGGCCGAACGGGGATCAGGTGATGCGTCTTCTCGCGGCGGCGGGGATCGGGGTTTGCGCCTTTCCCGCGCCGGGGGAGACCCGCCTGAGCCTCACGGCCACGGATCAGAGCACCGGCGCGCAATATCGCTTCGTGATGCCGGGGCCGGAATGGAGCGCGCGCGATGTCAGCCGGGCGCTGTCGCGGATTGCGCGCGCGGCCCCCGAGGGCGGGATCGTCGTGCTTTCGGGCAGCCAGCCCCCCGGCGTGCCGCCGGATTTCCCCGCACAGCTTGCCGCGCGGATCTCCCGCACGCAGGCGCGGCTGTTTCTCGACACATCCGGCCCCCCGCTGCACCATCTGCTGAGCGCGACCGCGCCGCCCGCCGGGCTGCTGCGGATGGATGCGCTTGAGGCCGAAGAGCTGGCGGGGCGTCCCTTGCCCGAACGCGCCGACAGTGCCGATTTCGCGCAAGATCTCGTGCAGCGCGGGGTGGCCGAGGTGGTGCTGGTCGCGCGTGGTGGCGAGGGCAACGTGCTGGCCACGCGCGAGGCGCGCTGGTTTGCTCAGGCAGCCCGCGTGCCGGTGGTCTCGAAAGTGGGGGCGGGCGACAGTTTCGTTGCGGCCTTCACTCTGGCGCTGTCGCGCGGCAAGTCGCTCCCCGAGGCGTTGCAAGATGGGGCGGCCGCGGCTTCGGCTGCGGTGATGTCGCCCGCCACCGATCTGTGTCGGGCCTCTGATATGCGCCGATTGCGCGCGCAATGCCCCGTCTCCGAGGTTTGAACCTGCCTCCGAGGTCTGAACCTGCCTGTTGCTTGGGCATTTGCGCTCCCGCTTTGGTCGGTTTTGGCGCGCAAGCGCCGCATTTGGCGAATCGGGCTTGTCAGGACCGGCTTCGCTCCGCTATTCGGAGTCTCGTTGGATACGGGAGAAGCTGCGATGCAAATCGCGGTGCCGAAGGAGCAACCGCCCCGGTAAACTCTCAGGCAAAAGGACCGCATCCAGCCAAGGACTCTGGAGAGTGGCGCTGCACGCGCCCGCCGAAGGGATAACGATCTCAGGCGCTTGCCCCGGACAAGGGGGCGGCACGGACAGAGGGGGCATCGCACGGGTCGTTTGGCCCATTTGTCGATGCCGGGCGATCCGGCGCAAGGGGAAGAGGCCGGAATGAGCGATCTCGAAAAGACACCACTTTACGATCTGCATCTCGAACTGGGCGCCAAGATGGTGCCGTTTGCGGGCTATGCGATGCCGGTGCAATATCCGATGGGCGTGATGGGCGAGCATCTGCACACCCGCGCGCAGGCCGGACTGTTCGATGTCAGCCATATGGGGCAGGTGATCGTGCCCGGTGCGGGTGCGGCTGAGGCCCTCGAGGCGCTGGTCCCTGTGAGCCTGGTCGCCTTGGCCGAAGGTCGCCAGCGCTATGCGATGTTCACCGATGCGCAGGGCGGTATTCTCGATGACCTGATGGTCGCCAATCGCGGCGATCACCTGTTTGTCGTGGTCAATGCGGCCTGCAAGCAAGCCGATCTGGCGCATATGTGCGCCCATATCGAGGGCGTGCAGGAGATCACCGATCGGGCGCTTCTGGCGCTGCAAGGACCTGCGGCGGAAGGCGCGCTCGACGCCCTCGTGCCCGGCGTGGCCGCGATGCGCTTCATGGATGTGGCCACGTTCGACTGGCAGGGCTCTGAGCTGTGGATCTCTCGCTCGGGTTATACGGGCGAGGACGGCTATGAAATCTCGGTGCCCGCGCCGGAGGCCGAGGCGTTTGCCCGTGCCTTGCTCGCGAATGAGGCGGTCGCGCCCATCGGTCTGGGCGCGCGCGACAGCCTCCGTCTTGAGGCGGGGCTGTGCCTCTATGGCCATGATATCGACACCACCACCACGCCGATTGAGGCCAATCTCGCTTGGGCGATCCAGAAGGCGCGCCGCACGGGCGGGGCGCGGGCGGGCGGATTTCCGGGTGCCGATACCATCCTCGCCCAGCTTGAGGACGGGACCGCGCGCAAGCGCGTCGGTCTGCGCCCCGAGGGCCGCGCCCCGATGCGCGAAGGCGTCGAGATTTTCGCGCTATCCGAGGGCGGCACAGCCATCGGCAAAATTACCTCTGGCGGCTTTGGCCCCTCGATCGGTGGGCCGCTGGCGATGGCCTATCTGCCGTCCGATCTGACCGAGGGCACGACCGTTTATGGCGAGGTGCGCGGCAAGCGCCTGCCTGCCACGATTGCGCCTATGCCGTTCCAACCCACAACCTACAAACGCTAAGACCTGCGACAGGGAGACCCCACATGAAATTCACTCAAGACCACGAATGGCTCAAGCCCGAGGGCGATCTGGTGATCGTCGGCATTACCGCCCATGCCTCCGAGCAACTGGGCGATGTCGTTTTTGTCGAGCTGCCTGAGCCCGGCGCAGAAGTGTCCAAGGGCGACGAGATCTGCGTGATCGAAAGCGTCAAGGCCGCCTCTGACATCATGGCGCCGCTTGATGGTGAGATCGTCGAGATCAACGAGGATCTGGCCGACAATCCCGGCCTCGTGAATGAGGACCCGACCGGCAAGGCGTGGTTCTTCAAGATGAAGCTCGCCGACAGCTCTGCGCTGGACGACTTCATGGATGAGGCCGCCTACAAGGACTTCATCGGATGACGGTCCAACGGATCGTAGCCAATCTGCACAGTGATGACCCGGCGGCGCTCGCTGCGTTTTATCGCGACTTGCTAGGGCTCGATCTGCTGATGGATCACGGCTTTATCGCGACGCTGGGCACGGGCGAGAGCGCCCCGGTCCAGCTGAGCGTGGCCTCTCAGGGCGGTTCGGGAACCGAGCTGCCCCAGATCTCGGTCGCGGTCGACGCGCTGGAGCCGGTGCTGGCCAAGGCCCGTGCCCTTGGCGCCGAGATCCCCTATGGCCCGGTCTCGGAGCCTTGGGGCGTGCGCCGCTTCTATCTGCGCGATCCGACCGGAACGCTGATCAATATCGTCTGCCACAATTGAGGACGCCATGAGCTTTACCCCCACGACCTACGACACCTATGACTTCGCCAATCGCCGCCATATCGGGCCTGCGCCCGGTGAGATGGCCGAGATGCTCAAGGCGGTGGGGGCGCGTGACCTCGATGCGCTGATCGATGAGACGGTGCCGAAATCGATCCGGCAGGACAGCCCGCTGAGCTGGGCGCCGCTGACTGAATATGGCTTGCTGCAAAAGATGCAAGAGGTCGGCAAGAAGAACCGGGTGATGGTAAGCCTTATCGGGCAGGGCTATTACGGCACGGTCACGCCGCCCGCGATCCAGCGCAATATCTTGGAAAACCCCGCTTGGTATACCGCCTATACGCCCTACCAACCCGAGATCGCGCAGGGGCGGCTTGAGGCGCTTTTGAACTTCCAGACGATGGTGTCGGATCTGACCGGGCTGCCGGTCGCCAATGCCTCGCTGCTCGATGAGGCGACGGCGGCGGCTGAAGCCATGGCGATGGCGCAGCGCGTGTCGAAATCCAAGGCGACCGCGTTCTTCGTGGATCGCGATTGCCACCCGCAGACCATCGACGTGATCCGTACCCGCGCAGCACCTTTGGGCATCGAGGTGATCGTGGGCGCGCCGGAGGATCTGCAGGCCGAGGCGGTCTTTGGGGCGATCTTCCAATATCCCGGCACCTATGGCGATGTGCGCGATTTCACCGATGCCTGCAGCGCGTTGCATGAGGCAAAGGCCGTGGCGATTGTCGCGACGGATCTGCTGGCGCTCTGCCTGCTCAAGGAGCCGGGCGCGATGGGCGCGGATATCGCGGTGGGCTCGGCGCAGCGCTTCGGAGTGCCGATGGGCTATGGCGGCCCGCATGCCGGGTTCATGTCCTGCCAAGACAGCATGAAGCGCGCGATGCCGGGTCGGATCGTGGGTGTCTCTGTCGATAAGCGCGGCAATCGCGCCTACCGGCTGAGCCTGCAAACCCGCGAGCAGCATATCCGCCGCGAGAAGGCCACCTCGAACGTCTGCACCGCGCAGGCGCTGCTGGCGGTAATGGCGAGCTTCTATGCGGTGTTTCACGGGCCCATGGGTCTGCGTGCCATCGCCGAGCGGGTGCATTTCATCACCACGCAGGTGGCCGATGCGCTGCGGGCGGCGGGTGCCGAGGTTGAGCCAGAGGCGTTTTTCGACACGCTCACCGTGCGCGTAGGGGTGGGTCAGCAAGGCATCATGGCCGCCGCACGCCATCGCGGGATCAACCTGCGCAAGGTCGGGCGCGACCGGGTCGGGATCTCGATTGACGAGACCACCGATGAGGGGATCGTCCGGCGTCTGCTCGACGCGTTCGGGATCGAGATGGGTGGGCCGCAGCCGGGACGGCTGGGCGTGCCCGAGGCGATGCTGCGCGAGAGCGCGTATCTGACCCATCCGGTCTTTCACATGAACCGCGCGGAATCCGAGATGATGCGCTATATGCGCCGCCTGTCGGATCGCGATCTGGCGCTGGATCGGGCGATGATTCCTCTGGGCTCCTGCACGATGAAGCTCAATGCGGCCGCCGAAATGATGCCGCTTACATGGCCGGAATTTGGCTCGCTCCATCCGTTTGTGCCCGCCGATCAGGCCGAGGGCTATCACGAGGCGATTGCCGATCTGACCGAGAAGCTGTGCGAGATCACCGGCTATGACGCCTTCTCGATGCAGCCCAATTCGGGCGCGCAGGGCGAATATGCGGGGTTGCTGACGATTGCGGCCTACCACCGTTCGCGCGGCGATGATCAGCGCGATATCTGCCTGATCCCGATGTCGGCGCATGGCACCAACCCGGCCTCTGCGCAGATGGCGGGGATGAAGGTCGTGGTCGTGAAATCCGCGCCCAATGGCGATGTCGATATCGAGGATTTCGAAGCCAAGGCGAAAGCGGCAGGCGACAAGCTGGCCGCCTGCATGATTACCTATCCTTCGACCCATGGCGTGTTCGAGGAAACCGTTCGGCAGGTCTGCGAGATCACCCATACCCATGGCGGGCAGGTCTATATCGACGGGGCCAATATGAACGCGATGGTCGGGCTTGTGAAACCCGGCGAGATCGGCGGCGATGTGAGCCACCTCAACCTGCACAAGACCTTCGCGATCCCGCATGGCGGCGGTGGTCCGGGCATGGGGCCGATTGGTGTGGGCGCGCATCTGGCGCCTTTCCTTCCGGGGCATTCGCAAACCCAGGACGGCGAGGGCGCGGTGAGTGCGGCCCCCTATGGCTCGGCCTCGATCCTGCTGATTTCATGGGCCTATTGCCTGATGATGGGCGGCGAGGGGCTGACGCAGGCGACACGGGTGGCGATCCTGAATGCCAATTACATCGCAGCACGCCTCAAGGCGGCCTATCCGATCTTGTTCATGGGCAATCGCGGTCGGGTGGCGCATGAATGCATCCTCGACACGCGCGGCTTCACCGAAGTGGGCATCACCGTGGATGACATTGCCAAACGGCTGATCGACAACGGCTTCCATGCCCCGACCATGAGCTTTCCGGTCTCGGGGACGCTGATGATCGAGCCCACGGAGAGCGAGACCAAGGCCGAGATCGACCGCTTTATCGCAGCGCTTCTTGCGATCCGCGACGAAATCTCCGCCGTCGAGCGCGGCGAGATCACGCCCGAGGACAGCCCGCTGCGCCATGCGCCCCACACCGTCGAGGATCTTGTGGCCGATTGGGACCGCGCCTATTCGCGCGAGGCAGGCTGCTTCCCCGCAGGTGCCTTCCGGGTCGATAAATACTGGCCGCCCGTGGGCCGCGTTGACAACGTCTTTGGCGATCGCAACCTGATCTGCACCTGTCCGCCCGTCGAGGCCTATGCGGCGGAATGACTGAGCACGGGGGAGGGGGCGCTGCCCCCTCTTTTGCCCTTGGGGCAAAATTCACCCCCGGGATATTTGCACGAAGTCGAAAGCCAAGGGATTGTCGGATGTGGCTGGGCGGTGTAGCGATGTTAGCGCAATCAACGGGAGGTCCGAGATGATCCTGAGCTGTGGAGAAGCCCTGATCGACATGCTGCCGCGCGAGAGCGTGCAGGGCGAGGGAGCCTTTGCCCCCTATCCGGGCGGGGCGGTGTTCAATACCGCCATCGCGCTGGGGCGGCTTGGGTCGAAATCGGGGTTCTTTTCGGGGCTCTCGGATGATCTTTTCGGCCAGATGCTGGTGAATGCATTGGCGGAGTCCGGTGTGGATGCCGGGCTGTCTGCGCGCTCTGACCGGCCCACGACGCTGGCCTTTGTCACCTTGGTCGACGGCCATGCGCGCTATGCGTTCTACGATGAGAACACCGCCGGGCGCATGCTCTCGGAGGCGGACCTGCCGCAGGTGCCGGACGCTGTGCGCGCATTGTTCTTTGGCGGGATCTCTCTGCCGGTGGAGCCCTGCGGGGCGAGCTACGAGGCGCTGATGCTGCGTGAGGCACCGCAGCGCGTGACGATGATCGACCCCAATATCCGGCCCGGCTTCATCCGCGATGAGGCGCGCTACCGGGCGCGGCTGGCGCGGATGATGGCGGCGGCCGATATCGTCAAGATCTCGGACGAAGATCTGCGCTGGATCGAGGGGCCGGGCACGATCGAGACCCATGCCGTAAAGCTCTTGGAGCGTGGTGCCAAGCTGGTCTTCGTGACCGAGGGCGCGACCGGTGCGCATGGGTTTTCGGCCAATCATTCGATTTTCGCGCCCGCGCGCCGCGTCGAGGTGGTCGATACGGTGGGCGCGGGCGACACGTTCAATGCGGGCGTGCTGGCGGCTCTCGACCGGGCAGGCGCTCTCGACAAGGCCTCTGTGGCGCAGGCCGATGAGGCGCTGGTCCAGGCCTGTCTGGAATTGGGCGTGGCAGCGGCGGCGGTCGTGGTCAGCCGGGCCGGTGCCAATCCGCCCTGGGCCTCGGAGCTGGTGTGAGGGCGCTTGTCCAGCGGGTGAGCGAGGCCTCCGTCACGGTCGAGGGGACGCGGATCTCCGAGATCGGGCCGGGGCTGTTGATCCTTGTCTGCGCGATGGCGGGCGATGGGGAGGAGCAGGCCGAGAAGCTGGCCGCACGGGTGGCCAAGCTGCGGATCTTCAAGGATGACGCGGGCAAGATGAATCGTTCGGTCCGCGATATCGGCGGTGCCTGTCTGGTGGTGAGCCAGTTCACGCTGGCCGCAGATACCTCGCGCGGCAACCGGCCCGGCTTTTCCAGCGCCGCACCGCCCGAGGACGGCGCGCGGCTCTATGAGTATTTCGCAGCCCATCTGGCGAGCCTTGGCCTGCCGGTGCAGACCGGGCAGTTCGGAGCGGATATGAAGGTCGCCCTTCTGAATGACGGGCCGATCACAATCTGGATGGACAGTGCCGATCGCAGCTGAACCATGGCTTGCCCAAAGCGCATCGGGGCGCTAATCGAAGGCGCATGGCCAAACTGTATTTCCATTATTCCACGATGAATGCTGGCAAAAGCACGCTGCTGCTCCAGGCCTCGCATAACTATATCGAGCGCGGCATGGCGACGATGCTTGTCACCTCACGCTTTGACGACCGCGCGGGCGTGGGCGAGATCGCCAGCCGGATCGGGATTGGCTCGCAGGCGGAGCAGTTCGACCCCGAAACCGATATGTTCGCGATGCTCGCCGCCCGTCTGGCAAGCGGCCCCTGCGCCTGCGTGTTCATCGACGAAGCGCAGTTTCTCAGCGAAGCGCAGGTCTGGCAACTCGCGCGCGCGGTCGATGATCTGGGCGTGCCGGTGATGTGCTACGGGCTGCGGGTGGATTTTCAGGGGCATCTCTTTCCGGGCTCGGCTGCGCTTTTGGCGCTGGCCGATGAGATGCGCGAGGTGCGCACGATCTGCCATTGCGGCAAGAAGGCCACAATGGTGGTGCGAATGGGTGCGGATGGTCGGGCTCTGCGCGACGGCGATCAGGTGCAGATCGGCGGCAACGAGACCTATGTGAGCCTGTGCCGCCGTCATTGGCGCGAAGCGATGGGCGAGCGGATCTAGAGTTTCTCGACCACGACCGAGCCCACCGAATAGCCCGCCCCGAAAGAGCAGATCAGACCCAGCTCTCCCGGCTGGATGTCGTCGGAATGCTTGGCAAAGGCGATGATCGAGCCTGCCGAGGACGTATTGGCGTAATCTTGCAAGATATTGGGCTGCTCGCCCGGCTCCGGCGCGCGCCCGAGCACTTTCTTGCCAAGGAAATCATTCATCGTCTTATTGGCCTGATGCAGCCAGAGGCGGCGCAGTGCCGAAGGCTCGATCCCGGCCTCGTCAAGGTGGTCATGGACGTGTTGGGCCACCAGCGGCATCACTTCCTTGAAGACTTTCCGTCCCTCTTGCATGAATTGCATATCACGCCGGTCGGCCAGACCATCGGGGCGGGTGCGGCGCAGGAAGCCGTTATTGTTGCGGATATTGTTGGAAAATTCCGTGGCGCAGCGGGTCGAGCGGATCAGGAAGCCTTGGCTGTTCTCGTCGCGCCGCTCGATCAGCGTGGCGGTGGCGACATCGCCGAAGATGAAATGACAATCGCGGTCGCGCCATTCGAGATGGCCCGAAGTGATCTCGGGGTTCACAACGAGCGCGCGGCGGACCGATCCGGTGCGGATCATATCGGCGGCGGCCTGAATGCCGAACGTGGCCGAGGAGCAGGCGACATTCATGTCAAACCCGAAGCCGCCCGCGCCCAAGAGCTTCTGGATCTCGACGGCAACGGCGGGGTAGGGGCGCTCCATATTGGAGGCGGCACAGATCACGAGATCGATCTCCGCGCCGGTGCGCCCGGCCATCGCGAGCGCCGTCTCGCAGGCTTTGAGCGCGATCTCGGCCATCAGGCCCGGCTCGTCATCGCTGCGCTGGCGGTAATGCGGATACATCCGGTCTGGATCGAGAATGCCCGTCTTTTCCAACACGTAGCGTTGCTCGATCCCGGAGGCTTTGAGGATGAACTCTTCCGAGGACGGGGCCTTGGCCTCAACAGTTCCCGCCTCGATGGCCTGCGCGTTCTCGCTGTTGAACCGCGTGACATAGGCGTTGAACGCGGTGACCAGCTCGGCATTGGTGATGACGTGCTCGGGGGTGTAGACGCCCGTTCCGGAAATAACGGCTTGATGCATGAAGTCCTCCTTGGCGAACAGTCCCGCCAAGGAGGGAAAAGGTCAAGGCGTGACGCGGTTGGGCGGCACGCGCCCATCCCTGAAGGCGATCAGATTGTCGAGCGCCATATGGCCCATCGCATCGCGCACCTCAAGGGCGGCGGTTCCAAGATGCGGCAAAAGCGTCACGTTCTCCATCGCGCGCAGGGCTTCGGGCACTTCGGGTTCGCGCTCATAGACGTCGAGCCCGGCCCCGGCGATCGTGTCCGACTGCAGGGCGACAATCAGGGCGGCTTCATCGACGATATCGCCGCGCGCAATGTTGATCAGATGCGCGTGCGGCTGCATCTGCGCGATCTGTGCCGCCCCGATCAGGTGATGCGTGGCAGGGCTTGCGGGCACTGCGATCACCACGAAATCGGCCTGCGCAAGCAGCGTGTCCTGATCGACATGGCGCGCCGGGAAGCCCGGATCGGTGGGGCTGCGCTTGGTGTAGAGCACCTCCATGCCGAAGCCGAAATGGCAGCGCTTGGCGATTGCGGTGCCGATCCGGCCCAGCCCGATGATGCCCACCGTTTTGCCTGAGACGTGGGTGCCCAGAAACTGCGTGGGCGTCCAGCCGGTCCAATCGCCACGGCGCACGAAGCGCTCTCCGGCACCCGCCCGTCGCGCGCTCATCAAGAGCAGCATCAGCGCGATATCGGCGGTGGCATCGGTCACAGCACCCGGCGTGTTGGAGACGGTGACACCCGCCTCTGTCGCCGCCGCGACGTCGATATGATTATAGCCCACCCCGAAATTTGCGACCATCTTGGCGCGCGGAGCCCCCGCGAACGCCTCGGCGCTGAGCTGATCGCCCAGCGTGACCAGCAGCGCATCATGCGAGGCCAGTGCGGCACGCGCCTCTTGCGCGTCCATCGGCGCATCGCCGTTGCGGAAGGTCACGTCGAATTCGGCCGCGACGCGGGCCTCGACCTCGGGGGTGAGTTGGCGGGTGACGAGCAGTTTCATCAAAACAGCCGCCCCCCCAATGGCACATCCTGACCGGGACCGATCAGCACGACCTCGCCATCGGCATCGGGCACGCCAAGGACCAAGGCCTCGGACATGAACGGGCCGATCTGGCGCGGCGGGAAATTAACCACGCCCATCACCTGCCGCCCGATCAGCGCCTCGGGCGTGTAATGCCGGGTGATCTGGGCGGAGGATTTCTTCACCCCGATCTCATCGCCATAATCGACCCAAAGCTTGATCGCGGGCTTGCGGGCCTCGGGGAAGGGTTCGGCGCGGGTGATCTTGCCGACGCGGATGTCGAGCTTGAGAAAATCGTCAAACGAGATGGTCATTTTCCCAACTCCCGGTTGCGCGCAATATTTGCGGCCACCGCGCGGCGCATCAACGGGCGCAGGCCGGTCTCTGGATCCATCAGCACCTCAAGCGCCGCCGCCGTCGTGCCACCCGGCGAGGTGACATTCTCACGCAGCGTCGCGGGGGTCTCGGGGCTGTCCTCGGCCAGTTGCCCGGCACCGCCCACGGTCGCTTTCGCCAGTTGAAGCGCGAGATCGGCGGAGAGCCCCTCGGCCTCGCCCGCCGCCGCCATCGCCTCGATCAGATGAAACACATAGGCCGGGCCCGAGCCCGACACCCCGATCACGGCATCCATCTGATCCTCTGCCTCGAGCCGGACCACCTGACCCACGCCCTGCATCAGCGCATCGGCGGTCTCCAGATCCTCCGGGGTTGCGTTCGGATTCCCGACAATGGCCGTGACACCGCGCCCGATGGCGGCGGGCGTGTTGGGCATCGCGCGCACCAGCCGGGTTTGATCGCCCAGCATCCGCTCATATCCCGCCATCGTGATGCCGGCAGCAACAGTCAGAAACAGCGTATCACCCTTGGCCATCGCCTCAAGTTGCGGCAGCGCATCGGCCATCATCTGCGGCTTCACGGCCACCAGCACCACCGCCGGACTGTCGGGCAGCGTGCCGTTGAGCTGGACATTCGTGCTCTTGAGCCAGTCCGAAGGGTGCGGATCGATCACGTGGACGGAATGCGCGGGCAACCCGCCCGACAGCAGCCCCTGCAGGATTGCGCCGCCCATGCGGCCACAGCCCAGAATCACCAGACCACGTTTGGAGATTGTCTCGAAACTCATGTTACCCCCTATTTGGTTCGGGGGGCAGACTAGGCGCGGCCATAGGCCTCCGCAATGGCCACTTGCATCGCATCTTCGGGCGCGCGCTCACCCCATGTCGCAAGCTGGAAGGCCGGGTAGAACCGCTCCGAGGAGACCACGGCGGCCCCGATCAGCCGGTCGATCTGCTCGGGCCCGGGCAATTGCCCGCCCGAGAGCACCAGCCCGTGCCGCCAGACCATCAGGCGCTGATCGGCCCAGAAGGTGAAGGCCCCGGTCCAGACCCGGTCATTGACGCGGTTGAGCAGGTCATAAAGCGCGGGCTCCCGTGCGACGGGCGGATCCATCTCGAAGGTGCTGATCAGGCGCAGGGTCTCGTCGGAATCCGACCATGCGAGCGTGATCGAGTAGCTCCGCCACTGACCCTCGACGGCCATCGCGATCTGATCGTCGGTCACCCGGTCGAATTCCCACGCATGGGCTTCGGCCAGCGTCTCGACGATGTCGATCGGATGCAGCTCCTCGACGTTCAGATAGTCTTCGCTCAGTGCCATGCTCGTATCCCCCTGCCTTTTTTTGGCGCCCCGAGGTGCAGCTCCCCTAAGGCTCGTCGGCTATACAAGGAAAGGCGTATGAGGCGCCGTCCCCTACCACATATCGTGTGGCCAAGGGCGCGCCCTGTAAAGCAATTTCTAGTGGATAACCCGGGGGGCAGACACGAAATCTGGGGATAGACTATCCACAGTCGCGCCGCGGCTTTGTGTCGGAAATCTTTTAAGTTATTGATTTATTAGATGAAATTTTCCCATATCTCCGTTGGGGCTGGATACTGCAAGCCAGAGGGACCGCACCACTCGCAAATCGGATCCTGAGCGCCGTCAAAATTCCATAGGTCTCATTAAAATGCCGATTTGAGCCCGTCGCGAAATCTTGCGGCCTCGGCTATGAGCCAAGCCTGTACGAGGAGATCGAGACCGATTGCTTCGATGACGGCTTTAGTCCGGGCCTGTGCATGTTCGATCGCGGATCGGGGCGATGAGACCGTCGAGGCAGCCCGAGGCATTGGCTATGTGGATCGTCCAAGTCATTGAGCCGGAATGTAGAAAACCGCTCGGGTCGATCAATGTCACCCACGCAGAAATCCGCTTCGAGTCGTAGCGCTGCCGGCGAGTCAAAGGGCTGATTCCCAAACCGATCAACTGCGCGCAGCATGGCCTCTGACCCAACGGGCAAAACTATCTGGCGCTTTCAGGAAAGACGGCTTGGTGGAGCTGAGGGGGATCGAACCCCTGACCTCGTCATTGCGAACGACGCGCTCTCCCATCTGAGCTACAGCCCCTCACCGTGGCGTTTTTCTTGCGCAAGGCAGGCGCCTTGTCAAGCGGGGCCACGGCGGGGCTGTGGAATTTCCTGTGACCGCTCCGCTCAGCGCGATTGGAAATAGGCGATGGCGCCGATCACGATCACGGCCGCGACGACGGCTGCGGCGATTTTCCAGGCGGACCACGGGCGGTCGCCCTTCACCCGTCCGGTCTGAGCATTGACCACAAAGCGGTAGGAGCGCCCGCGAAACTTATAGGCGGCGGTCCAGACGGGCAGCAGGATATGCTTGAAGGTCTCGTCCGAGAAATGCGGCTCCATCGCGCCAATGCGCTGCTCGTCGCCCCCGATATCGCGCCGGATGTCGGTCTGGATCACTCGCACCATCTCGGCCTGAGCGGTGTGGTGGCCCTCATGCAGCTCGACCGTGTAGCCCTCGGCGGAAAACCCGGCCAGATAATCGCGCTGATAGGGGGTCAGCGCGGTCAGATCCCACGGGCGCAGCGCGTCGATATAGGGCGGCGGGAGCGAGCGGGCGGCATAGATCACCACATCATCGAAATCCCGCGCGACCTGTCCCGAGACCGGGGTCCAGATGATGCGCCGGACCTGCTCGGTGCGCGGCCCCTTGTCGGTCTGGATCGTGCGGGTCTCGTAATAGGCATCCCCGCGCTGGCCGGTATAGCGCGTGCGGGTCACGGCATCGAAGGTCCAGAACGGCGCGTAGATCCCGTTCATCGCGCGGCCCCGGCGGGCATATTGTGACAGACCATTGGGGGCAAACCATAGCGAGCCCAGCCATTTCGAGAGCGCCGCGCGCGCATCTTGCTCGGTCAGTTGGAACGGCAGCACCCCCTGTGGTTTGATCAACCGCCGCGTGCCGGTATCGGTAACCACGGGGCTGGCACAGAACGGGCATTCGGTCGCGTGTTGCCCGTTTTGCATCTCGATCGAGGCGCCGCAGCTGGGGCAGGAGACCGAGCGGTGTTCCTCCATGTCGGGGGCGGGCAATTCGCGGGCCAGCGCATCTTGCAGCGGGATCTCTCGGAGTTGGGCTTGCCCGCGGCCCGTGGCGGTCGGGATGTCTTGCACATGGCCACAATGATCGCAGACCAATCGCGTGTCGCCCGGCGCAAAGCGCAGGTCAGCCCCGCAGCTTTCGCATTGATAGGTGTTGTGCCCCGTGGGGTCGTCCGGCGTGGATGGATGTCCGACTTTCGGGATCGGCGTCATCGGTTGGCCCCCTTCGGAATTGAGGAGAGGCAGACCGACGGTGCACCGTTCGAGCGGGTCGCGATCCGGTCATCCGCGTCACAGCAAAGCCCGAGGGCCGACGCGAGCGCGAGTCGGGCGTGGGAGAGCTCAAGCATATCCGGTCCTTGAACGTCTCAGCCTGCGGGGGGCGGGGGCGGCGGGGCGATGGTGAAAAGCTGTGCAAGCTCGGTCACATCCTCGGCGCGCATCCAGCCATCCTGACCGGGCGTCCACACGAGGCTGTCACGTGTCAGACCGCCCTCCGAGACCATCCGGCCCAGATGACCGCGCCCAAAGGGGCCTTGTGTCTGGCCGTTGACCGCCAGATGCCAGACCTTCTCAACCGGCGGAGGAGGCGGGGGCGGCGGGGCGGCGGCTGCAGGCTGCGGGGCGGGTTGCGCCGACGGAGCGGCCCCCCAAGGGCCCGCCATCTGGCCGCCCATCGCCATGCCCATGCCAGCCCCGATGCCCGCGCCCATCGCGGCACCCATGCCCGCACTTGCGCCCGATCCGGGCTGGCCCATCGCCTCGGCGGCGTTGAACTGCATGTATTTGTTCAGATCGCCCACGATCCCCATCGAGGTGCGCTTGTCGAGCACGGCCTCCACCGCCTCGGGCAGCGAGATATTCTCGATATAGAACTCCGGCAGGCTCAGCCCGTAATCGGCGATCGTGGGCGCGATGGCCTCTGCCACCAGCTTGCCCATATCGCCCGTATTGGCCGCCATATCCAAGACCGGCACGCCCGAGCCTGCAATCGCGCGCGAGAATTCCTGCACGATCACGTTGCGCAGCTGGTAGCTGATCTCATCTGCGGTAAATTCGCCATCCGTGCCCACGATCTCGGTCAGGAATTTACCCGGATCGCTCACCCGCATCGAATAGGTGCCAAAGGCGCGCAGCCGCACCGGCCCGAATTCCGGATCGCGCGTCATCACCGGGTTTTTGGTGCCCCATTTGAGATCGTTGAACCGCGTGGTGGAGACGAAATAAACCTCGGATTGGAAAGGCGATTTGAAGCCATGATCCCAGTGCTGCAGCGTGGTCAGGATCGGCAGGTTGTTGGTCTCGAGCATGTAGAGGCCCGGGCCAAAGACATCCGCCAGCTGGCCCTCATGGACGAACACCGCTGCCTGACCTTCGCGCACCGTCAGCTTGGCGCCGTATTTGATCGCATGGCCCTCACGCTCGAAGCGCCAGACCATCGTGTCACGGGTATCGTCGGTCCAGCCGATGACATCGATGAACTCACCCGAGAGGAAATCCAGAATGCCCATGTCTTACGGTCCTTTCAGCTTTCACCCGCCATCATTTCGGCGGCTATGGTTTCAACGATCGGACGGGCCGTCGCCTCGGTCATACCCGGGCGCAGGCGCGGATCGTAGAGCATTTTCAGCAACATCTCGTCATGATGCGTGAGCAGCGAGAATTCTTCGTCATCGTTAAAGATCGAGGGGCGCGCGCGCGGGTAGTCATTGGCAAGCCCAAGACCCTGCGCCAGTTCCTCGTGGATGCAGCTGGTGCGCAGAGCGGGCGGATGCTCGCCCCGGATCACTGCGACCGCCTGACTGTAGACCGCGCTGTCGCCTTGGGAGAAGGCAAAGACCACGCAATAGGTCGAGAGCGGCAGGTCGGTGATCGCATCGACCGAGGCCGCGTCGATTCCGGGGACCAATTGGCGCAGGCGCGGGGCAAGGTTGCGCCGCTCATCCTCGTTGACGAAAAAGACGTGGAAATTGCCGCCGCGCGCGACGGTGCGGACCGGATGGCCCGAGGCCCGTGCAAGCTGGCCCGCATAGGCGCCGACCTCGGCGCGGTCAGAGGCGCGATCCTTCAGCGGGATCGAGGCGCCGAATTCCAGCTCCATGCGCACCGGAGCCTCCCAGCGGCGCAGTTTCGAGACGGTCTGACGCGCCACGAAACCGCCGCGCGAGGGTGCATATTCGTCATACAGCGCTGTGTGGATGAAATCGCGTACCAAAAGCCGCTGATTGAAGGGCGCATCGCGCGGCGCCACATCGGTGCGCAGCAGGCCGCGCCCCTCCATCTCGGCGGTGACCTTGGTGTAGTAGCTTTGCATCTCGCGCGACAGCTGGCTGCGCGGGGCCACCTGAGAGCTGGCCAATCCGCTGGGCGCAGGGGTCGGGCGCGGTGCGCTTTTGGGGGCATTGGGCGAGCCCATCATCGCATCGCAGCCCGCGACCGCGAGACATCCCGCGATCCCGAGCACGATGCGCAGGGCACGCCCAGCTCTCATCAGACGGCACCGCCTGCCTGTTTGGACGAATTCGCCGCCGCAAGCGTATGGCGCAGCTTGCCTTCCAACTCGACCAGATCCTTTTCGGCATCCGCCCGTTTGCGCTTGCCCTCATCGGCGATGCGCAAGCTGTCCTCGATGGTCGCAATCAGGTCGGCATTGGCTGATTTCACTGCCTCGATGTCGAACACGCCGCGCTCCATCTCGGTGCGGATCTCGGCATTGGCCTCGCGCAGGTTCTTGGCATTGGCCTTGAGCAGCTCATTGGTGAGGTCATTGGCCTCGCGCACCGCACCTGCGGCCTCGCGCGAGCGCTGGATCGTGACGGCCTGCGCAAGCTGGGTCTCCCAGAGCGGCACCGTGTTCACCAGCGTCGAATTGATCTTGGTGACCAGCGATTTGTCGTTTTCCTGCACCAGCCGGATCGAGGGCAGCGATTGCATGGTCACCTGCCGCGTCAGCTTGAGGTCATGCACCCGGCGTTCCAGATCGTCGCGCGCGGCGCGCAGATCGCGCAGGGCCTGCGCGTGCAGCACCTTGTCGGCCTCGGGCGCATCGGCCACAGCCTGTTCCATCGCGGGGATCTGGGTGGCGTCGATCTCGCGCAGCTTTTCTTCGCCCGCCGCGATGTAAAGCCCCAGCTCATTGTAGAAATTCAGCGTCTTGTCATAGAGCAGATCAAGCGACTTGATGTCCTTGAGCAGCTTGTGCTCATGGCTCAGCAGCGTGTCGGTGACCTTGTCGATCTGGCCTTGGACCTCTTCGAACCGGGCGACGAAATTGGCAAAGGGGGCCGCGCGGCCCAACAGTTTTTCCCACCACGAGCGGTTGCGGCGCACATCCAGCTCGCTCACCGAAAAGCCGCGGATCGTGGTCACGATCTGGCGCAGGCTGTCTCCGGCGGGGCCGACATCCTTGTTTTTGACACCCGAGAGCATTTCCTGGCTGATCGATTGCAGATCGCTTTGTGCGCGCGCCCCGAATTGCACGATCGAGGTCGTGTCGGTCATGTCCAGCTCGGCCATCCGTTGGCGGATGCCTTCGGCCTCTTGCGGGGAGGCCTGTTCCAGCGGGGTCACGGCTTCGGCCGGGGCCGGTTCGGGCAACACCGCACCGCTGATCCCCTCAACTTCGGTCATCAACTTGCTTGCCTCTGTTCGGGTCGTTTCGGTCATCGCAGGCCTCCTTGCGGCAATCGGGGCGTTGGCCCGACGTCAATGCGTGAGTTTCACCCCTGCCGGGGCGCGGGCGCAAGCCCTTCTCGCGAGAGCCGGTCGCGCAGAACCTCGATTTCGATATCGAGCCCCTCGCGCCCGTCTTCGAGCATTTGCTTGGTCCGGGCAGTGAAATTGGCTTCCAGATCGCTCAGCAGCGCCTCGTAATCGCGGCGCGCCTCTGCATCGCGGGTGTTGCGCCACAGATCGGCGAATTTCACCGTCGCATCGCGCGCGCCCTCTAAATAGACGGTCATATAGCGCCGCGCGGTGGCCAGATCACCGGGATCTTCCTCGACCACGCGGAAGAGATCGCGCGCGGTGGTCTCAAACCGGGCGACCCGCTCGATCAACTGGCGTTCTCCGGTCGGCGTGATGGCCGCGCGCATCGCGGCGAGATAGGCCTCGCCCTCTTTGACCACGCGCTCGACGCGGTCGCGCTGGAACGTATCGACCCCCTCCATGCCCTTATCCTTGAGCGGATCAAGCCCGAAGGCCACCAGCGAGATCACCGCGCCCACGACACCGATCACACCTGCCCCGACAAGGCCCAACTGCGGGGCCTGAGCGCCTACCGCAAGGCCCAGACCAAACACCACAGAGCCAAGGATCTTGCGCGGAAAGGCGGGTTTGCGCGCGGCGCTGCGTGCCACATAGGCGAACTCGGCGCGCAGGCCTTCGCGCAGGGTCCAGCAGGCGCCCGCGATCAGCGCAAAGGCCGCCAGCGCGCGCACCAAGGCGAAAGGCCCATGCCCGAAAGCGCCCAGCAGGAAGGGCACAGCGGCCAGCGTGATCCAGAGCGGGCGGCTTTCTTCGGGGTGACGGGCCTCGGGGCGCCGATGGGCCGGGATCGGCCCGTGCTCGGGCGTGCCATTGGGGGAATATTTGCCACCAAATCGTTGCGCCATCACACGCCCCCTGTCAGCGCGACCGAAAGTGTCAGCGCGATCATCAGCCAGAAGGCGATCCGTTTTTGAGCGTTTCGTGACATGCACAGCCTTTTGGGGTGCGCGATGATCTCCCGCGCCTCCCGATATTTATAAGTATCCCGGCGGGTTTGTGCCAGAGGCGGGATATGAAATTCGCGTAAACCCGCCGAAGGGGCAAGCCTCAGGCCTGCCCCCGGAAGAGAGGCGCGCGGGCCTTAGCCGCGCGAGCCGCCGCGCGGAGGCTTTCCGCCCATGCGCGGGCCGGGTTTGCCTGCAGGGCGACCTGCGGGTTTGGGACCGCGCGCACCGCCGTTTTGATGCGACTTGAACCCCTCGGAGCGCCCCGGACCGCCCGGCTTGCCGCCTTGCGATTTGAACCCGGCCGAGCGCGGCTTGTCGCTGCGCGGACGGTCGTCACGATCCTTGTTGAAGCGCGGTTTGTCGCCGCGCGGTGCATCGCCACGCGGCTTGAACCCGCCCGAACGTCGCGGTCCTTGTTGAAGCGCGGTTTGTCCCCACGCGGCGCATCGCCCCGCGGTTTGAACCCACCCGAGCGCGGTTTGTCATCGCGGCCCCGGTCATCACGATCCCGGTTGAAGCGGGGCTTGTCGCCATAGGGGCGGTCGTCGCGATCCTTGTTGAAGCGGGGTTTGTCGCTACGCGGAGCATCGCCACGCGGTTTGAACCCGCCCGAGCGCGGCTTGTCATCGCGGCCCCGATCGTCCCGATCCCGGTTGAAGCGGGGCTTATCGCCATAGGGGCGGTCGTCGCGGTCCTTGTTGAAGCGCGGTTTGTCCCCACGCGGCGCATCGCCCCGCGGTTTGAACCCACCCGAGCGCGGTTTGTCATCGCGGCCCCGGTCATCACGATCCCGGTTGAAGCGGGGCTTATCGCCATAGGGGCGGTCGTCGCGGTCTTTGTTGAAGCGCGGTTTGTCCCCACGCGGCGCATCGCCCCGCGGCTTGACCCCACCCGAGCGCGGTTTGTCATCGCGGCCCCGATCGGCCCGATCCCGGTTGAAGCCGGGGCGCTCGCCAGTGGGGCGCGGACCACGCGGGCGGTCGCCGCGCGGGCGGTCCCGATGCGGGCGCTCGTCTTCCTCATTCTCAGGAGCGATGCCGGTCAGCAGACGCTCGCCCAACTGATCGCGCAGCATCCGGCGGCGCACCTCGACGACATCGCCGGTCTTCATATCCATCAGGCGGAACGGCCCGTAGCTCAGGCGGATCAGGCGGTTCACAACCAGCCCGACCTCGGCCATCGCGCGGCGGATCTCGCGGTTCTTGCCTTCGCGGATGCCCACGGTGAGCCACGCATTCGCGCCTTGCTGACGGTCGAGCGAGATTTCCATCGGCTGGAAGTCCTCGCCATCAATGGTCATGCCTCGGCGCAGCGGGTCGAAAGTTGCCTCGGTCGGGCGCCCGTTCACGCGCACGCGGTATTTGCGCAGCCAGCCGGTCTCGGGCAGCTCAAGGCGGCGTTTCAACCCGCCATCATTGGTCAGCAGCAACAGGCCTTCGGAATTGAGATCGAGACGGCCGACATTGAGAACGCGCGGCATGCCCTCGGGCATCTCGTCAAAGATCGTGCGGCGGCCCTGATCGTCCTTCTCGGTCGTCACCAGTCCCAGCGGCTTGTAATAGAGCCACAGCCGGGTTTCCTGCGGTGCGTCAATCGGCTTGCCGTCGATGGTGATCTTGTCTTTGGGGGCGACATCGAGCGCGGGGCTGTCGATATCCTTGCCGTTGACCGCAACGCGGCCCGCGATGATCATCTTCTCGGCGTCGCGGCGCGAGGCCACGCCGGAGCGCGCGATCACCTTGGCGATACGCTCGGAACTGGACGGTTTGGGGGCGGGGGTGTCATTCATGACGAAAATCCTTCTATGGGAGGGGGCGCCGGACTCACTCGGGTGCCAAGGCGCCGCATCTACACCCATCGCGCCGGTTTGGGAAGTGGCTTGATCGCGCCGCGCGGGCAGGCGATGAAGGCGCATGGAGTTTCGGTCTTTCATGCAACAGGCGCTGGAGGCGGCCCGCGCGGCGGGCACGCGCGGCGAAGTGCCGGTGGGCGCGGTGGTCGTCTCGCCCGAGGGGCGGGTCGTGGCCGTCGAGGGCAATCGCACCCGTGCGCAAAGTGATCCCACCGCCCATGCCGAGATCCTGGCCCTGCGCGCGGCCTGCCGGGCTGCGGGCTCCGAGCGGCTGCCGGGGTATGATCTCTATGTCACGCTCGAGCCATGCCCGATGTGTGCCGCAGCCATCAGCCAGACCCGGATCGCGCGGCTCTATTACGGGGCGGCGGATCCGAAATCGGGCGGTGTGGCGCAGGGGCCTCGGGTGTTTGCGCATCCGCAATGCCACCACGTGCCCGAGGTCTATGACGGGATCGGCGCGCGCGAGGCGGAGGGGCTTCTCAAGACGTTTTTCGCCGCGCGCCGCTAGAGCTTTCGTACTCCCCTCAACGCGGCTCAATCGGCGCGCGTCTGGACAAATCTTCTCAACCGTGCGACATCGAAGTTGTTGACCTTCTTGGTCAATCTCCCACATGACCCCAGACGGAAAAGGAGCCCAGATGCGTTTCGCGCAGATGCGTCGTGCCGGTGGTATTGCGGCCTATGAGCAAGAGTTGAAATGGATCGCGCTTGCGCTTGGCGTGGCCTCGACGATCGCGATTGTGCAGAACTGGTATCCGCTCAACCTGTTTCTCAGCCTGCCATTTTGCGTGATCTGGATCTATTTCGCCTGGCTGCATACCGAGCGGCAGCTCAAATATGTGAATATCCTTTTCACTGGCTTTTATATCTACGGCATCGCGCGTTATTTCGTGACCGGGTCCGGGCTGGGCTGAGCCCACTTGCACCGCCTGCGCAGAGCGGGAATAGTCGGGCCATTCTCACCTGAGGGACCGATTTCATGACCAGCCCAGACCAGAGCATTCTCAAACAGGCCAGGCAGTTCATTGAGGCAATCCCACATGCCCACGCGCTCGGGATGGTGCTGGACGAGATCTCGCCGGGGCAGGCGGTGCTCTCGATGCCTTATGACACGAAACTGGTGGGCGATCCGCGCACGGGGGTGATCCATGGCGGCGCGGTCTCGGCGTTGATGGATACCTGCTCGGGCGCCGCCGTGATGAGCCACCCCGACGCCGCAGCCTCTACCGCGACGCTCGACCTGCGCATTGATTACATGCGGCCCGCGACGCCGGGGCAGCGGATAACCGCGCGCGCCGAATGCTATCACGTCACCCGCTCAGTGGCCTTCGTGCGCGCCACGGCCCATGACGAGCAAGAGGGGCTGCCGGTCGCCACCGCCACCGGAGCCTTCACGGTTGAGCGCCGGGGGGGCCGCACATGAGCCGCCCCAAGCCCGAGCCCGTCCAGCAGGTCAAGCAACGCCGCGACAGTGCGCTCAGCGCGCTGGTAGAGGGGCTGCCCTATGCCCGCTTTCTGGGGATCACCTTTGATCGGCGCGGTGACGAGCTGACCGGCATCCTGCCCTTTGCCGATCAGCTGATCGGCAATCCGGTGCTGCCCGCGCTACATGGCGGCGTGACAGCGGCGTTCATGGAGGTCACAGCGATCATCGAGCTGAGCTGGGCCTATCTGTGGGAAGATATCGAGGCCGGGCGGATCGACGCGCAGGCGCTCGATCCGATGCGGCTGCCGCGCCTGCCCAAGACCATTGATTTCAGCGTGGATTACCTGCGCTCGGGGCTGCCGCGCGATGCCTATGCGCGCGCCCGCGTCAATCGCTCCGGGCGGCGCTATGCCAGCGTTCACGTCGAGGCGTGGCAGGACAATCGCACAAGGCTCTTTGCACAGGCGACGGGCCATTTTCTGATGCCGCCGCGGGATTCCGATGAGTGACATCACGCATGCGCGCGTGTTCAAGATCGCGCTGCCCATCGTTCTCTCCAATGCGACGATCCCGATCCTCGGCGCGGTCGATACCGGCGTTGTGGGACAGTTGGGCCTGCCCGCGCCGATTGGTGCGGTGGGGATCGGCGCGGTCGTGCTCACCTCGATCTACTGGATCTTTGGCTTTCTGCGGATGGGCACGACCGGTCTGGTCAGTCAGGCGCATGGCACGGGCGACAGGGGCGAGGTCTCGGCCGGGCTGATGCGTGCGCTGTTGATCGCGGTGACGGCGGGGCTTGCGCTGATTGCGCTGCAAGTGCCGCTGTTCTGGGCGGCCTTCAAGCTCGCGCCTGCCTCCGATCAGGTCGAGAGCCTTGCGCGCGATTACCTGCAAATCCGGATCTGGGGCGCACCGCTCACGATCTCGCTTTATGCCTTCACCGGCTGGCTGATTGCGCTGGAGCGCACGCGCGGCGTGCTGGTGCTGCAAGTCGCGATGAATGCGCTCAATGTGGGCCTCGATCTGTGGTTCGTGCTTGGGCTGGGCTATGGCGTGCAAGGGGTGGCGGCCGCAACGCTGATCTCGGAAATTGGCGGCGTGGCTATCGCGCTTTGGCTGACGCGCTCCGCCTTTGCCAACGGACTTTGGCGGGCGCGCGCGATCTTTGACCGGCTCAAACTGACCGAGATGGCCCGGGTGAACACCGATATCATGATCCGCTCGGTCCTGTTGCAGGCGAGCTTCACGACCTTCCTGTTTCTCGGGGCACGGCAGGGCGATGTCACGCTCGCGGCCAATCAGGTGCTGCTTCAGTTCCTGCAGATCACGGCCTTTGCGCTCGACGGCTTTGCGTTCTCCGCCGAAAGCCTTGTCGGTCAGGCGCTGGGCGCGCGTTCCGTGCTGCGGTTGCGCCGCGCCGCGATTGTCTCCTCGCAGCTTGGCATCGCGATGGCGGTGGCGATCGGGCTGGTCTTCTGGATCGCAGGTCCTGCCATTGTCGATATCATGACGACCGCGCCCAATGTGCGTATCGAGGCGCGCGCGTTCCTGTTCTGGATCGTGCTCGCCCCGGTCATCGGCGGGCCGGCCTGGATGCTGGACGGGATCTTCATCGGGGCGACGCTGTCGCGCGAGATGCGCAATGCGATGATCGGCTCGGTGCTGGTCTATGTGCTCAGCCTGATGATCTTTGTGCCGATCTTCGGCAATCACGGGCTGTGGGGGGCGCTGATGGTGCTCAACGCCACGCGCGGCGCGATGATGGGGCGGCTCTACCACCGGGCCGAGGCGAAAGCGCTGCGTGCGGCGGCGGTCTTTGGCGCGCGGTTGCAGCCCGGCTAAGCGCCTCAGTTCCCGATCATCTTGCAAAACCCGCCCTGCGAACGCAGCGCGTTACATAGTTTGAGCGCCGCCTCGCGGCTCTCGGCGGGGAGCTGTGCCGTATATTGCGCGCGCCGCCCGAAACCGGGGATCGTGGCGCGCACAAAGCGCAGCTTGCTCGCATCGATCAGCGCGCTGTTGCGCCGCGCCGCCGCGCGTCCGAAGTTTTGCGCGATCCGCGCGCTGCGCCCGGCGGCCACGATCACGCCCCAAGGCGGTACCGGGTCGCGGAACTCGCGCAGCTTTTGGCTCTCGGCCTGCTGGGTGCAGGCGCGCAGAAACGGCGTGTCACCATCGAGCCGATAATCGACAGCCTCGGGGGCATTATCGCGCCAGTCTTCCGCCGAATGGCCGGTGATCGCGCGGACATAGGCGATTGTCTCGCCCGCAAGCCCACCTCTCCCTGCGATGAAATTGCGCGCCCGATCCTCGCCGCCATTATAGCCGACCGCCGCCAGCCCGAGATTGCCGAAACGCGCGCGCATCTCGGCCAGATAGCGGGCCGAGGCCTCGATGGCCTGCGCCGGGTTATAGGGATCGGCCAGCCCGCGCAGCTTGGCCGTGCCGGGCATGAACTGCGCGATGCCCTGCGCGCCTGCCGGGCTCAGAGCCGCCGGGTCATAGCGGCTCTCGCGCCAGAGCAGCCGCGCGAAATAGCCCGGATCGAGACCGGCCTCGTCTGCGGCATGCGCAATCAGCGCGCAGGTGTCGGGGATATAATGCGCCACACCGATGCAGCGCCTGCCATCCACCGTGCAGCGCAGCGCAGGTGCGGGCGGGCCGACAAAGCCGCGCGCGGTGCCTTGCGCCCAAACCGGCGCGGCACAGAGCAGACAGGAAATGGTGAGAACCCAGCGCAGCATGATCGAATCCTAGCCGCGAACGGGCAGGGCGACAATTCACCGATCACGCGAGGGGGCCGCCTGCAAAACGCCCGGCGAGGGAGGGCCTCGCCGGGTTTGACGCGGTCTGCGTGGATCAGCGCGAGCGCACCATGCCCATGATTTCGTAGGTCCGCTCGACGATGGGCCGGGCAATCGCATCGGCCTTGTTGGCACCTTGGCCCAACACAGCGTCGATCTCGGCGGGGTCCGCCATCAGCCGCCCCATCTCGGTGCTGATCGGGGCCAGCTTTTCCACGGCCAATTCCGCCAGCGCGGGTTTGAACGTGCCAAAGCCCTTGCCGCCATACTCCCCCAGCACCTGCGCGGGCGTCATATCGGCCAAGGCGGCATAGATGTTCACAAGGTTGCGCGCCTCGGGGCGATCCTTGAGCCCGTCGATCTCGGAGGGCAGTTCCGCCGGGTCGGTGGTGGCCTTGCGGATCTTCTTGGCGATCGTGTCGGCATCGTCGGTCAGGTTGATCCGGCTGGCATCGGAGGGGTCGGATTTTGACATCTTCTTGGTGCCATCGCGCAAGGACATGACGCGGGTGGCGGTGCCTTCGATCAGCGGCTCGGGCGCGGGGAAGAACTCGACCCCGAAGTCATGATTGAACTTCGCCGCAATGTCGCGGGTGAGTTCGACATGCTGTTTTTGATCCTCGCCCACCGGCACCATCGTGGCGTGATACAGCAAAATATCGGCGGCCATCAGAGCCGGGTAGGCGTAAAGCCCGAGGCTCGCTTTCTCGGCGTTTTTGCCCGCCTTGTCCTTGAACTGGGTCATCCGGTTCATCCAGCCCAGACGCGCGACGCAGTTCAAAAGCCAGGCCAGCTCGGCATGCGCGCCAACCTGAGACTGGTTGAACAGGATCGAGCGCTGCGGGTCGACGCCCGAGGCGATGAAGGCCGCCGCCGCCTCGCGGGTCTGGCGGCGCAAGGCTTCGGGATCTTGCCACACGGTGACGGCATGCAGATCGACGAGGCAATAGATCGTCTCGATCCCCTCATCCTGCTTCATCGCAAAGCGCTTGAGTGCGCCCAGGTAATTGCCAAGGGTCAGCCCACCGGAGGGCTGAATGCCCGAAAAGACGCGCGGTTTGAAATTGGCGTTGATCGGGGTGTCTGTATCGCTCATCTGTCTGCTCCTGAGACGGTGCGGGGGTTGGAGGCCCGCACGGGGGTGGAATTCCGCCTTGTGCTCGCTTATCGCTATTGCGCGCGGGGCGTCAACCAAACCCGCGCATCAAGGAGCCTTTCATGCATCCCGGTTACGACGAACATCCGATCAATCCGCTCCCCCCCGTGGTCTGGCTTCTCGCCCTGCCGATCATCGCAACCGAGCTGTTCTTCGCCTTGGGCTCGACCGGGCTGATCGGAGGTGGGGCGGCTGCCGGATGGCGGCTGGATGCCTTGCAGACATTTGCCTTCTCGCCGCAGGTGATGCGCGCGATGGTGGAGACGGGCCAATATCCGCCCCAGCAGCTCATGCGTCTCGTGACCTACCCCTTCGTCCATGGCTCTGTGACGCAGGCGATCTTCGTGCTCGTGTTCCTGCTGGCGCTCGGCAAGATGGTGGGCGAGCTGTTTTCGAACCTCGCCGTTGCGGTCGTCTTTCTCGGCTCAAGCGTGATCGGGGCGTTTGTCTATGCCGCGCTGCCCTTCACGCAGGCCGGTCTCTACGGAGGCTATCCCGGCGATTACGGGCTGATCGGTGCGTTCACGTGGATCTTGTGGACGCGGCTTGCGATGGAGAATGCGAACCGCTTGCGGGCGTTTTCGTTGATCGGGGCGTTGATGGGCATCCAGCTGATCTTCGCGGCGCTGTTTGGCGCGCGGCCCGACTGGCTCGCCGATGTCGTGGGCTTCGTTGCAGGCTTCGGTCTGAGCTTCTTTGTGGCGCCGGGCGGCATGAGACGCGCGCTCGAGCGGCTGCGGCGACGCTGAGCCGGCGGGCTCGGCTACGCTCCGCTGGGCCTCTAAGGTGAGGTCGTTGGTTCGGGCCTGCGATCTCAGGGCAAAAATTGTGACAATTTCAATCCCGCCTCGATCAGTGTCGTTCTGTAATTGTCATAATTCTCAACCGCATCGGCTTTAAGCGCGACGATACAGACGGGTGCGATGCAGGTTCCTTTGCGGTCGTAAACGGGGGCAGCGAAGCAATGGGTGAAGGTGTCCACGATACTGTCAAAAGAGAACACACGCTCCAAATGGGCACGGCGTATCTGGGTGAGATATGTTTCCGTATCGAGCCGATGTCCATCGGGCATCGCAAAGTTTTCGGGGGGAACCAGATCGAAGATTTCCTGATCGCTGAGGCTGCCCAGCAGGAGCCTGCCCGAGGCAGTCCAAGGAATTGGCGTGCGCGCCCCGATATCGGCGCTGATGCGGAATGGGCGACTGCCCTCGCGTTGCAGCGAGCGGTATATTTGTTGCCGTCGAGCATGCAAGATTGCGAGGTCTCCTTGGTCTTTTCGGTGCTCTCACGCAGCGTGCCTTCTGCCTTGCGCGTCAGATCGAAATGGTCGCGATAGGCGCGCCCAAGGAAATAGAGACGGCGGCCCAGAATTACCGTTCCGGTCTCATCTGCTTCCTCAAGCATCCCATCTGATAGAAGCACACCGACCAGATCATAGACGGTTGATTTCGGTGCGCCGATGACAGCCTCTTGAGCTACAATATCGCCGGACCGGAAAAGCTCGGGCGGCTGACTGGATGAGACGCTGTCTGGCGCTGCGTTTTGTGTGCTTCTCGGCTCAGGGCGCGATCACCCCGTGTATATGAAATGTCGTTTCGTCACGATCAGCGCGGGCATGCAGATCCGGATCTCGGCAACTCGCGTGGGCCGCCCGGATCGCACTCCGCCGGGTCTTGGCATCGACCGCGCCCGGATGGATGCCGCGCCCGATGATATAGGCGGGCGTGCCTTGCAGCCCGTTCGCGGTGGCTTGCTGGGCGTTGCGAATGAGCAAGGCGTCGATCTTCTTGCGGTCGGATTTGTAGCGCGTCTCGGCTTCTTTCAGATCGATGCCCACTGCGGCGAGTGCGTTGTCGATCTGCGCATAGCTAAGCCGGTCCGCCGTCGCCATCAGCGCCGCGAGAGCGGTCTTGTATCCGCCCAGCTTCTGCGCACCCGGCACCAGTTGCGCGGCATAGACCGAAGGGGCGCCGAAGATCGGCCAGTCTTTCATGACGACGCACAGCTTGGCGGGAGGGTCGTGCGATCATGCTGGCTGATGGCCCTTGGGCCGGCTTCACAGCCGATGTGGTGGCCTGTCTTTAGGATGCGGGCGCGGCGCTGGCCGCGAACGACTACGCCGCCCTCGTGCTGGATCTGATGCTTCCCGATGGTTCCGGGCTCGATCTGCTGCGCGAAAGGCGGTCGGGGCGGGCGGCAGTGCCGGTCCTTTTGCTGACCGCGCGCGATCAGGTCGAAGACCGGGTGGTGGGGCTCGATGCCGGGGCCAGAACCACCTGCGCGCCAAGCTCGGTCGCGACTTCATCGCCTTTGCCGCACATGAGATGAAGATGCCGCTTGCAGGGCTGAAGATCAAGCCCATATCACGCTTCCTCCCGCGCAAGAGAGTATCGACAGACCGGGAACAAGTTAGGCGACGCTGCGTCGCCCTCGTCCGAGGTCGGTAATCAGCGGTCGGGCAGGGGGCGCTGCCCCCTTTTCGGCTGCGCCGAATTCACCCCCGAGGTATTTTGGCCAAGATGAAGGGGGCTTACATCCCGCCTTTGCCCCGGCGCATCGCGGCGCGGAAATCGCTGAGATGCACCGCGCCTATGGCAATTGCTGTGCCAAAATAGACGGCCATGCCGCCGATCACCAACCCGAGCATGGACAGCCCGCGCAGGCCCGGTGTGGTGAAGGCTTGTGGCACGCCATAGCAGACCGCCCAAACCGCAGCCCCCATCACCAGACCCGAGATGACGATGCGGGGAACGCGGCGCATGAAGCGGGCGTCGAACCGGGCGGACTCGCCCATGGTGCGCGCGCCGAACCAGAGCTGCGCGACCATCGCCCAACCGGCCAGCGTGGTGCCGATGGCGGCTGATAGGAAGCCCACGAACGGGGCGAGGCCGACTGCGATCACCGCATTCACGACCAGCGCCACGACGGCGTAGTTGAACGGTGTGCGGGTGTTTTCGCGCGAGAAATAGAGCGGTTGCAGGACTTTTTGCAGCACGAAGGCCGGAAGTCCCATCCCGTAGATCGCCACCGCCCAGGCTGTGGCCACCGCATCCGCATGGGTGAAGCGTCCGCGCTCGAAAAGCACCGAAGTGATCGGCAGGGCGGCCACCAGAAGCGCGATCGCGGGGCCAATGGTAAGCAGCAGTGCAAACTCGCCCGCACGTGAGAAGGAATAGCGACCGCCCTCGGAATCGCCCGCCCGCAAGCGGCGCGACAGGTCGGGCAGCAGCACCACGCCGATGGCGATGCCGACGACGCCCAGCGGGAGCTGATACAGCCGGTCGGCATAGTTGAGCCACGCAATGGCGCCGTCGAATTGCGAGGCGACCTGACGGCCCACCAGCAGGTTGATCTGCACCACACCGCCTGCAAGCATCGCGGGGATCGCGATGCGGATCAGACGCTTCATGTCAGGGCTCAGGCGCGGGCGGGCTGGCACAATCTTGAAGCCTGCGCGCCATGCGGCAACCCAGACCAGCGCAAGCTGTGCCACGCCCGCAATCGGGACGGCCCAGGCAAGGGCGATGCCGATCGGCCAGCCGTAGTGATCGGCCAGCACCAGCGAGAGCACGAAGGTCACGTTGAGCAGCACGGGGGCTGCGGCGGCGGCGGCGAAATGGCCCGCCGCGTTGAGCACGCCCGAGAGCAGTGCGCCCAGCGAGATGAACAGGATATAGGGAAAGGCGATGCGGCCATATTGCGTGGCAAGGGCGAGGCGCTCATCGGCGGCAAAGCCCGAGGCCATCGCCAGCACCAGCCAGGGCATCGCGAGATTGGCAATCACGGTCAGCACGATCAGGATCGAGGCAAGCCCGCCCATCGCCTCGCGCGCAAAGCCTTGGGCATTCTCGCCGCCCTCGAGCTTTTTCGAGAAGATCGGGATGAAGGCGGTATTGAACGCGCCCTCGGCGAAAAACCGGCGAAACAGGTTGGGCAGCGAGAAGGCGATCAGGAAGGCCTCGGCCACCGGGCCTGCGCCCAGATAGGCCGCGATCATCATGTCGCGTGCGAATCCGAGGATACGGCTCGCCATCGTCCAGCCGCCCACCGTGAGGAAGCCGCGCACCAATCGGATCGGTTTCATGTCAGTTGCCCGCTCGTTTCGCCCCCGAGGCAATCGCCTCGCGCAGCCGTTTTTCCAACGCTTTTTGGCGGCTTTCGGAATGCAGCTTCAGGCCGAACATGTCCTTGACGTAGAAACTGTCGACCACCTGCGCGCCGTAAGTCGCGATCACCGCACTTGAGATGGAAATACTGTTCGCCGTCAAGGCCCGCGTCAGATCATAGAGCAGGCCGGGGCGGTCGCGGGTATCGACTTCGATGATGGTGTAGATATCCGAGCCATCATTGTCGAAGATGATATGGGTCGGGAATTTGAACTCGCGTTCGCGCTTCTTGATCTTGTCGCGATCCTTGAGCGCGTCGCGGGCGACCACCTCGCCTTTGAGCGTTTTTTCGATCATCCCGCGCAGGCGCGAAAGTTTGCTGGCCTCGTAAGGGTGCCCCTCGGCATCCTGAATCCAGAACACCGCCGTGGCATAGCCATCCTTGGAGGTATAGGTGCGCGCGTCGACCACATTGGCACCCACCAGTGCCAGCGCGCCCGCGAGCCGCGAAAAGATGCCCGGATGATCGGCGAGCGCGAAGCTCGCGCGGGTGGCGTCGTGATCGTCATCGGGATGCAGATCGATGCGGATCTCATCGTCACCAAGACCGCGCAGCATTTTGGCGAAGATCTGATGGTTGGCAGTGGTGAGTGATTGCCAGTAGGGATCGTAATGGCGCGCGGTCTCGGCGCGGATCTCTTTGCTGTCCCAGCCCTCTGCCGCATCGAGCGCAACACGCAGCGCCTTTTTGGCCTCCGAGCTGCGCTGATCGCGGTTGATCGCCTCCAGCCCATGTTCGAGCGCCCGCCCGGTCTCGGAATGCAGCTTGCGCAGCAGCGTCGCTTTCCAGTTGTTCCACACATTGGGGCCAACCCCGCGAATGTCGCAGACCGTCAGCACCGTCAGCAGATCCAGCCGCTTGCGCGACTTCACCCGGCGTGCGAAATCGCGGATCGTGCGTGGGTCGGACAGGTCGCGTTTCTGCGCCACATCCGACATCAGCAGGTGATGGCGCACCAGCCATTCGACGGTCTCGGCCTCTTCGGCATTGAGCCCAAGGCGCGGCGCGATCTTGCGCGACAGCCGCGCGCCCAGAATGGAGTGATCCTCGGGGCGGCCCTTGCCGATATCATGCACCAGAAGCGCCACATAAAGCACTTTGCGGTTCACGCCCTCTTCGAGGATATGCGAGCTGAGTGGGAGGTCTTCGATCAGCTCGCCGCGTTCGATCTGCGCCAGCGTGGAGATCGTCTGGATCGTGTGCTCGTCCACGGTGTAGCTGTGATACATGTTGAACTGCATCATCGCGACGATGGATTCAAATTCCGGGATGAAGGCGGCCAGCACCCCCAGCTCGTTCATCCGGCGCAGCACGCGCTCGGGGTTGCCATGCTTGAGCAGCAGGTCGAGGAAGATCCGCTGCGCCTCACGGTCGGTGCGCACCTTGTCGTCGATCAGCCCAAGATTGGCCGAGACCAGCCGCATCGCGTCGGGGTGCAGCAGCATGCCGATGCGCAACGCCTCTTCGAAGATCCGCAGCAGATTGACCGGATCGGCGAGAAAGCCTGCCGGATCGCTCACGTCTAGCCGGCCATTCTGCTCGCGATAGGGGGCTTTGAGCTTGCGCCGCCGCCGGAAGATCCGCAGCAGCATCGGCGCGGTCTTGACGTGCTGCGCCTCAAGCTTGGTCAAGAAGATCCGTGTCACATCGCCCACAGCCGTGGCGTGGCGGAAGTAGTCCTGCATGAAGACCTCGACCGCGCGGCGCCCGGCCAGATCGCGATAGCCCATGCGGCTGGCGACCTCGACCTGCATGTCGAAGGTCAGCTGATCCGAGGCCCGTCCCGAGATCAGGTGCAGATGGCAGCGCACCGCCCAGAGATAATTCTCGGCCTCGTAGAAGGTCGCGTATTCTTCCTTCGAGAAGGCGCCGATTTCCATCAGTTCACGGGCGCGCCCGACATGGTGGATATATTTGCCGATCCAATAGAGCGTCTGCAGGTCGCGCAGCCCGCCCTTGCCCTCTTTTACATTCGGCTCAAGCACGTAGCGCTGGCCGCCTTGGCGGCGGTGGCGCTGCGCGCGTTCCTCGAGCTTGGCTTCGATGAATTCGCCCTCGGTGCCCTCGAACAGATCATGGCGCAGCCGCAGCGCGAGAGCCTCGGCCAGTTCGACCTCGCCGCCCACGCAACGATGCTCCAGAAGTGCCGTGCGGATCGTGATGTCCTCGCGGCCAAGCCGAATGCAGTCATCAAGCGTGCGCGAGGCATGCCCGACCTTCAGCTTCAGATCCCACAGCATGTAGAGCATGGATTCGATCACGCTCTCGGCCCAGGGCGTGATCTTGTAGGGCGTCAGAAACAGCAGATCGACATCGGAATGGGGCGCCATCTCCGCCCGGCCATAGCCGCCCACCGCAAGCACTGCGAAGCGCTCGGATTCGGTGCGTGTGCCCGCTTTGTGCAAAAGGCCTGTCGCCACATGCAGCACCGCTTGCACGATGCCATCTGTGGCCCGCGCATAGGCCTCTACCGTTGAGCGCGCGCCGCGCGGATGGGTCGCAAGATCGGCCTCGATCGCGGCATTGGCCGCTGCACGTTCGGCCGAGAGAAAGGCGACCGTAGCCGCTCGCACCCGGCGCGGATCGTCGAGCCCCTCGAGGGCCGCGTCGAGCATCTCATGCAGCCCGGTCTCGGCCAGAAGCAACGGGCCGGGTCCGATCTCGGATTTGGAAGGGGTCGCATGGCTCACGATGAAATTGCGTCCGCTGGGAGGAAGGAAAGGCGCATAAGGCGGGCCCGTGGGCCGGGATCAGAACCCGGCGCCACCGAAGCTGCGCGGAGCGGGATCGATGACCATCGCCTGACCGTTCTGGACCTGCGCGATGGCAAGCCCGCGCTCGTTGGTGCCATCGGGCAACAGGCGGAACACGCCGTTCACACCGACAAACCCCGAGGGCTGGGTGATCCCCTGACGGGTCAGAGCGTTCGGATTGCCCGATTTGATGAGCGCCCCAATAGCTGCAATCCCGTCATAGGCAAGCCCTGCGATCGGATGCGGAGCCTCGCCATAGGCGGCCTGATAGCGCTGCACGAACTGGGCTTGAAGATTAGGATCCGGCTCGGCAAACCAGCCGCCCTGAACGCCGGGCAGGGACAGTGTGGCGGGCGGGATGTCCCAGCGGGTCAATCCGATATATTGCGCGCTTTGCGGACCGACGCCGTTTTCGGACAGCAATTGCGTCAGCAGCGGCAACGCGCCTGCGGTATCCGCGGTCAGGAAGACCGCATCGACATCGCCCGCTTTGATGCGGCTTGCGATCTGCGGGGCGGCAGAGGTGACGCCTTGCTGCGAGAACGGATAGGAGCTCACCCCGGCCAGAGTGGCGCCGCTGCGTGCGATTGCGCTTTGGATCGCGGCGGATCCGACCTGACCTGCGGCGGTATCCTCATGTACGACCAGCATGCGCTGCTTGCCCCGGCTTGCGGCAAATTTCACAAGGCGATTGGCCGTGTTGGGGAAGGTCGGCCCGAGCACGAAGAGGTTGCCCCCCGCGATATCGGTGTTGTTCGAAAAGGCCAGCACGTTGATGTTGCGCGGCGCCACGGCGACGGCTGCGGCATTGGCGGATTGGGCATAGACCGGACCCAGAATGATCTTGGCGCCTTCGTCGACCGCTTTCTTGGCCATCGCGGCCGCCTGCGCTGGCTGGCCGCCGGTATTGTAGACGCGCAGATCGATTTTTGCGCCCTGCAGATCGCTCACGGCCATCTGGGCTGCGTTGCGCAACGCGCGCGCCAAGGTTTCATCTCCCGATTTTCCCGATCCCGCCGGGACCAGAAGCGCGACCTGAACGGGCTTGGAGGAATCGATTCTTTGGCCACTATTGGGCCCCATCGGCCCGGTTGCGACACAGGCTGCAAGCCAGAGCACGCTGAACAGAGCGACAAATTGTGCCGCGCGCCTGCGGATGATACGGATCAGGTCACTCATGATGGGTCCTTAGGCTCTATACGCAAGATTTGTTCGGGCCGGAGCCTAAGCGGATCGTCGCGCGAAGTAAACGATCCTCACGCTTCAAGGAGCACCGAATGGCACAAGAGTTCGAAACAGGTGACCGGCCCCCGAAAGGACCGACGGCAGATGCGCCCGGACGGCTTGTTCCCCTCGCGCCGGGACTGCATTTCATCGCAACCCCGATCGGCGCGGCCCGGGATATCACCTTGCGAGCGCTCGATATTCTGCGCTCGGCTGATCTTTTGGTGGCCGAGGACACGCGCAGCTTGCGTCACCTGATGGAGATTCACGGCGTGCCGCTCGAGGGGCGCCGCGTGCTGGCCTATCACGATCACAACGGCGCCCAGATGCGCCCGCGCGTCATGGCGGCGCTCCAAGAGGGAAAATCGGTGGCCTATGCCTCCGAGGCCGGAACACCACTTGTAGCCGATCCGGGCTTCCAGCTTGGCCGCGCGGCACTCGCCGAAGATCTGCCTGTCTTCTCCGCGCCGGGGCCGTCGGCTGTGCTGGCTGCGCTCACGGTCTCGGGATTGCCCAGCGATCGCTTTTTGTTTGCGGGCTTTGCTCCCAATGCCAGCATGGCACGCCAGAAATGGCTTGCAGGCCTGCGCGACATCCCCGCGACGCTGATCTTCTACGAAAGCCCCAAACGCATTCAGGGAATGTTAAGGGATTGTGTGAAAATATTAGGCGAGAGCCGAGAGGCGGCGCTGTGCCGGGAGCTGACAAAGAAATTCGAAGAGACACGGCGCGGGACATTGGGCTCGCTTGCAGATGGGCTCGAAGGAGCCTCGGTCAAAGGTGAGATCGTGTTACTCGTCGATCGGGCTCAGGGACCGGCTGCGGGTCCGGAGGAACTGGAGGCGATGTTGCGGCAGGCTTTGGCGCAGCAAAGCCTGAAAGATGCGGTATCAGAGGTGTCGAATGCCCTCGGTTTGCCGCGGCGGGACGTCTATCAGGCGGCCCTGGCATTGGAGAAGAGCCGATGAGTGGAGCACTGTCCTATTATTCCGGTCTGGCCGCTGAGGAACAGGTGGCTCGGCGTTACGAAGATGCCGGAGGGCAGATTTCGGCCCATCGCTGGCGCGGCCGCTTTGGCGGAGAGATCGACCTGATCGCGCGGGATGGCGATACGGTGATTTTTGTCGAGGTCAAGAAATCCCGCTCCCATGCGCGCGCAGCGGACCGGCTCTCACCGCGTCAGATGCAGCGTATTTGCGTATCAGCACAAGAATATCTGGCGCGCTTTCCTGCCCCTGCGAACTGCAACAGGAAGGTTCGCTTCGATCTGGCGCTTGTCGATGCGCAAGGTCAGATCCGCATCCTTGAGAACGCCTATTTCGGGATGTGAGTTGCGATTGCATCCGCGCGCGCCACATAGCATCAATAGCGTGATGCAATAGGGGGCGTGAATGTCTTTGAAAGTCGCAATTCAGATGGATCCGATCGGCGCGGTCGATATTGATGCCGATAGCACCTTTCGGATCGCGGAGGAGGCGCAGGCCCGCGGCCATGAGCTATTTTACTACACGCCAGACAGGTTGTCATATCGTGAAGGGCGTATTTTGGCACGCGGCTGGCCGTTGACGCTGCGCCGTGAGCGCGGCAATCATTTCACGTTGGGCGATGAGGTCGAGGTTGATCTTGCCGATTGGGACGTGGTGTGGCTGCGTCAGGATCCCCCCTTTGATATGGGCTATATCACTTCTACGCATCTGCTAGAGCGTCTTCAGCCGGGCACGCTGGTGGTCAATGATCCGTTCTGGGTCCGCAACTTCCCGGAAAAGCTGCTCGTTCTGTCCTTCCCGGAATTGACGCCGCCGACCTTGATTGCACGAGATCTGCGGACCATTCGCGACTTCAAGGCGGCGCATGGCGATATCATCCTCAAGCCGCTTTACGGCAATGGGGGGGCTGGCGTGTTCCGGCTGGACCCGAATGACCGCAACCTTTCTTCGCTTCACGAGCTGTTTACCGGCATCAATAACGAACCCCTGATCGCCCAAAAATTCCTGCCCGCGGTATCCAAGGGCGACAAGCGGATCATTCTGGTGGATGGCGAACCGGTTGGCGCGATCAACCGGGTTCCGGCCGAGGGGGAGACCCGGTCAAACATGCATGTGGGCGGGCGTCCGGAGAAAGTTGCCATGACCGAACGTGACCTTGAAATCTGCGCCGCGATCGGTCCGGTTTTGCGCGAGCACGGGCAGATTTTCGTCGGCATCGACGTGATCGGGGACTGGCTCACCGAGATCAACGTGACCTCGCCCACGGGCATTCAGGAACTTGAACGCTTTGACGGGGTTAACGTTGCAGCCCATATCTGGGAGGCGATCGAGGCGAAACGGAGCTGATGTGTCCCTACAGTTACGCATATTGAACCTGATCCTGCGGGCCGGTGCCAAGCGCAGGGTTGCCGCGACCACTGACCCGCTGCGCGTCCGCCGCGAGATGGCGCGCGGCACGAGCTGGGCGATTGTGCCGCCGCGCGGGCTGTGTCTGCTACATCGGCGTTGCGGAGGAATGCCTGCATTGTCCTTGCGGGTGGGGCAGGTGGCGCATGATGCGGTGGTCTTGTATTTGCACGGCGGCGGGTATGTGAGCGGCTCGCCCTTTATGTATCGTGGTCTGGCTGGGCGGCTGTCGCGCCTGTCCGGGCTGGAGGTGATTGTACCCGATTACAGGCTTGCGCCGGAACATCCGCTGCCGGCTGCCGTCGATGATGCGCAAGCGGCGTGGGATGATCTCGTCGCAAAAGGATATGCGCCGGATCGGATCATACTCGCGGGCGACAGTGCGGGCGGTGGGCTGGCGTTTTTGCTGCTGGCACGGCTCTGTGCGGCGGGCACGCCGCCGGCCGGGGTCATCGCCTTCTCGCCTTGGACGGATCTGAGCGGATCGGGCGAGTCCTATCGCGAGAATGTCGCGACAGACGTGATCCTGACGCCCGCTCGCATACGCAAATGCAGTGAAGATGCGCGCGGCGAGCTGGCCTCGGATGACCCAAGCGTCTCGCCGCTTTTCGCCAATTTCGAGGCGCCGCCGCCCGTGCTGATCCAGCATTCGATGGCAGAGCTGCTGAGCGACGATTCCCTAAGCATGGCTGAGCGGCTGCGCAGCTTTGGCTGCGATGTGTTGGTGCAAAGCTGGCCCGATACGCCGCATGTCTGGCAATTCTTCGACGGGCGCTTGCCAGAGGCGCGCGAGGCGTTGGAGGATGCGGCCCAGGCCGCGCGGCGCATGCTCAAGATGTGAGCGCCGTGATCCGATAGCTCAGCGCCTCGGCCACATGCGGGTGGCGCACGGCCTCATCGCCGTCGAGATCCGCGATCGTGCGGGCGACGCGCAGCACCCGGTGATAGGCGCGTGCCGATAGCCCGAACCGTTCCGCCATCTGTGACAGCAAGGCGCGGCCCTGCGCGTCGGGGGTTGCGATCTCTTCAAGCAGGCCCCCTTCGGCCTCGGCATTCACGCGCACCGATCCATGTGCGCTGAAGCGCGCGGACTGAACACTGCGCGCCTGTGCCACACGTTGCGCAATCGTCGCCGAGCTGTCGCCATTCGCAGGCAGATCGAGATCGGTATAGCTCACCGGCGGCACTTCGATGCGCAGATCGAAGCGGTCCATCAGCGGGCCAGAAATCTTGCCCAGATAGTCCTCACCACAGGCCGGAACCCGGGCGCAGGCCCGCGCCGGATCGCCCAGATAGCCGCATTTACACGGGTTGGCGGCAGCGATCAGCAGGAACCGGCAAGGGTAGCGCGTATGGGCATTGGCGCGCGCAACCACGACCTCACCGCTCTCGATGGGTTGGCGCAGGGTTTCAAGAACGGTGCGGGGGAACTCCGGGAACTCATCCATGAAGAGCACCCCGTTATGGGCAAGGCTCACCTCTCCGGGCTGCGCACCGCGCCCCCCGCCGATCATCGCCGCCATCGAGGCAGTGTGATGAGGCTCTCGGAACGGGCGGCTCCGCGAAATACCGCCCTCTCCGAGCAAGCCCGAAAGCGAATGGATCATCGAGGTTTCGAGCGCCTCGCTGGCGTTCAGCGGCGGCAGGATCGAGGGCAGGCGCGCCGCCAGCATCGATTTGCCCGAGCCCGGCGCACCGATCATCATCATGTGGTGGCGCCCGGCCGCGGCGATTTCAAGCGCGCGCTTGGCTCGCTCCTGTCCTTTGACATCGCGCATGTCGCGCGGGTTTTGCGGTGGCTTTTGCAGACCCGGGCGCGCGGGCTCGAGCGGGGTGCGCGCACTCAGATGGGCGACGGCGTCGGACAGGGTCGCGGGGGCAAAGACATCTGTCGCGCCGACCCAAGCAGCCTCGGCACCGCAGGCGGCGGGGCAGAGAAGATCGCGCTCCGCCTCGGCGGCGGCGAGGGCTGCGGGCAGCGCGCCTGTGACCGCGACCAGCCGCCCGTCGAGAGACAACTCGCCAATCGCCACGATTGCCTGTGCACGCTCAGGGGGGATGATCCCCAGCGCTGCGAGCAGCGAGAGCGCAATCGCGAGATCGAAATGGGAGCCCTCCTTGGGCATGTTCGCGGGCGAGAGATTGACCGTGATCTTCTGAAGCGGCATCGCGATTGCCAGCGCACCAAGTGCGGCGCGCACACGCTCGCGGGCCTCGGAGACCGCCTTGTCGGGAAGCCCCACGATGGCAAATCCGGGCAGTCCCTCAGACAGCGCACATTGGACTTCGACCGAACGGGCCTCCACGCCCTCAAACGCGACCGTATAGGTCTTGGCGACCATTTTTCTGTCCTTCGCTCAACCCGGGCAAGGCTAGAGCAAGGTTGGTTTACAAAAGGTTAAAGTCGGCATTTCACGACTCACGGCTATCCATGCCGCGCTGCCGCGAGGCCCAATGCTGCACGCGCGCACGAAGCCTTGGGCCGAAATGCACAGATGCGTGATAAATGGGCGCAATCTATGTTTCAACCCACGCGGAACCAGTCAAGAACCCGTGAGCACGCTTAGTATTTTTCGCGATCGAGATTTTGTGATGGAACGGCGTTAATGCTTTGATTTGGATCAAATTTTGACGAATTTTCTTGCGTCAAGTTGCCGCAATGCACAACCGGGCTGGCAGAAATCAACGTTTCCGTGAGGAACCTTTTCGTGGCACGAACATTAGCACAGCGAAGCAACCACGTCTCGTTGACGCTGTTGCGAGAGGCTGGAGCTACTTGGCGCCGCAACGGCAAAAGATCCGGGAGATGAGTAAATGGCACTCGATGGTATGACCGATGAGACGCTTCCCCGCACTGCGATGAAAGCGGAATTCCTGGACGCTGATACCGAGGCGGCACTGGCTCGGGCGTGGCGCGATCACCGGGACGAACAAGCCCTGCACCGCCTTGTGACGGCCTATATGCGCCTTGCAATCTCGATGGCCTCGAAGTTCCGCCGTTACGGCGCGCCGATGAACGATCTGATCCAAGAAGCCTCGCTCGGGTTGATGAAAGCTGCCGATAAGTTCGATCCGGAACGCGGCGTGCGCTTCTCGACCTACGCGGTTTGGTGGATCAAAGCTTCGATCCAGGAATTCGTGATGCGCAACTGGTCGATGGTGCGCACCGGGTCGACCTCCTCGCAAAAGGCGCTGTTTTTCAATATGCGCCGGGTTCAGGCCCAGTTGGCGCGGGAGGCTCAGCAAGAGGGCATCCACCTTGATGCGCTGCAGCTGCGCCTGAAAGTGGCCGAGGTGATCGGGGTGCCGATCCACGATGTCGAAATGATGGAAGGCCGTCTCTCGGGCTCTGATTTCTCGCTCAACGCAACGCAATCGAGCGATGAGGACGGGCGTGAATGGGTCGACACGCTGGAAGATGACGGCGCCAACCCCGAGGAAAGCGTCGCTGAAAGCCATGATGGGCTGACGATGAAGACGTGGCTCGTCGAGGCGATGGATCGATTGACCGACCGGGAGCGCTACATCGTCCGGGAGCGTCGACTGATCGAAGATCCGCGCACTTTGGAGAGCCTTGGCGAAGAGCTGGGCTTGTCGAAAGAGCGGATCCGCCAGCTTGAGGCTCAGGCTTTCGACAAGATGCGCAAGTCGCTTGAAACCCATCAGGGCGAGGTGCAAAGCTTCTTCGCATGAAGCAAGCGATTGCCGCGCTCTATGCGCTGACATTTGGAATGGCACTTGGCACGCCGCTGCTTGCCAGTGATCTGTCCGGTGAGATCAAACCTGTATCGCTCGACAGCCTGTCGGGCGATATTTTCGTGCTGGGGGAGGTGCATGACAACCCGACCCACCACCGCAATCAGGCCCGCGCGCTACGGGCGATTGCGCCAAAGGCGGTTGTGTTCGAGATGCTGAGCCCCGAACAGGCCGCGCGCATCACGCCAGATTTGTTGCAAGACCCCGCCGCTTTGGGCCGTGCGGTCGGTTGGGAAGAGGCCGGATGGCCCGATATCGCGCTTTATGCGCCGGTGTTCGACGCGATCGGGGAGGCGCGCATCTTTGGCGCGACCCAGCCCCGCGCGCAGGTTCGTGCGGCCATGACCACGCCTTTGCCGGACGTGTTCGGTCCACAGGCGGCGCGCTACGGTCTTGATCGTGCCTATCCAGACGCTCTGCAACGCCAGCTTGAGGATCAGGCGCAGGTGGATCACTGCAACGCGTTGCCGCCTGAGATGCTGCCCGGCATGGTTGCAGCCCAGCGGTTTCGCGATGCCGCCTTCGCGCGCAGCGTTCAGCAGGCCTATGAGGAAACCGGCGGGCCGGTCGCGCTGATCGCCGGGAGCGGGCACGCGCGCACCGATCTTGGCGTGCCAGCCATTTTGCGCCAGCTTGACCCGACGGCCCGGATCGTCGCGCTGGGTCAGATCGAGCGTGCGGCGGGCGCGTCCCCCTCGAACCCTCCGCCCTATGATATCTGGATCGTGACGCCCCCCACGCCGCGCCCCGATCCCTGTGCTGCGTTCAAGTAATCCTTTGATCCTTGCGCGCGCCAGCGCCGCCGCTTAGGTCTTGAGTCCAATCCAATGAGGAGAGCCAGATGCTCGCGGGCAAACGCATCCTTCTGATCATCGGCGGCGGTATTGCGGCCTTTAAGACGCCCGAGCTGATCCGGTCGCTGCGCGGGGCGGGGGCGGCTGTCACTCCCGTGCTGACACAGGCGGGCGCGCAATTCGTGACGCCCTTGACGATCTCTTCGCTGGCGGGCGAGGTCGTGCATGGCGATCTGTTCGATCTGACCCATGAGGCCGAGATCGGGCATATCCAGCTGAGCCGCGCCGCCGATCTGGTGGTTGTCGTGCCTGCAACGGCGGATCTGATGGCCAAGATGGCGCAGGGGCTGGCCAATGATCTGGCCTCCACCTTACTCCTTGCGACCGACAAGCGCGTTCTGATCGCGCCTGCGATGAATGTGCGGATGTGGGAGCACGCGGCGACCCAGCGAAACATTGCCACGCTCAAGGCCGACGGGGTCCTGTTTGCCGGTCCCACCGATGGCGACATGGCCTGCGGCGAGTTCGGAGCGGGCCGCATGGTCGAGCCCGTGGATATTCTGCATGCCATTGACACTGCGCTCTCCGATGGGCCGCTGAAAGGCCGCCATGTGATCGTGACCTCCGGCCCGACCCATGAGCCGATTGATCCGGTGCGCTACATCGCCAACCGTTCCTCGGGGGCGCAGGGCACGGCGCTGGCGGCGGCCTTGCGCGATCTGGGCGCGCAGGTGAGCTTTGTCTCCGGTCCGGCCAGCGTGCCGCCGCCCGAAGGGGTGCGGGTGATCCCGGTCGAGACCGCGCGCGAGATGCGCGACGCGGTGCGCGCGGCGCTGCCCGCCGATGCCGCTGTCTTTGCAGCAGCCGTGGCCGACTGGCATGTCGAGAATGCCGCGGATCGCAAGATGAAGAAGGACGCAACCGGCACACCGCCCGCGCTGCGCTTTGCCGAGAACCCCGATATTCTGGCCGAGGTCTCGCAGATGGGTGCGGGACGGCCCGGGCTGGTCGTGGGCTTTGCCGCGGAGACCCATGATGTCGCGCGCTTTGCCAGTGAAAAGCGCCTGCGCAAGGGCTGTGACTGGATCGTGGCCAATGATGTGAGCCCGGGCACCGGCATCATGGGCGGGTCCGAAAATGCGGTGACGGTGATCGACGCTGCAGGTGCTGAGAGCTGGGAGCGCGCGAGCAAGGACGCCGTCGCGCGGCGTCTGGCCGCGCGGATCGCGGCCCATCTGAACGCGACACCGAACTGACCGAGATGCGGCGCGCATGGCCCCGCGATGGCGGCCCCTGCGCCACATGACACAGGAGACGAACGTGACCACACCGATCATACGGGCCATGCGCGAGGACTGGGCCGATCCTGAAATCGCGCTGCCAAGCTATGAGACCTCTGGCGCGGCGGGGGCCGATCTGCGGGCCAATCTGCGCCCCGAGGACCGCGCGGCGGGTCTGACGCTGGCGCCGATGCAGCGCGCGATCATTCCGACCGGGCTGCGCATCGAGATCCCCGAAGGCTTTGAGATGCAGATCCGCCCGCGCTCGGGGCTCGCGCTCAAGCACGGGATCAGCCTGCCCAATACGCCCGGCACGATCGATGCCGATTATCGCGGTCCGCTGGGGGTCTTGCTGATCAATCTTGGCGATGCGCCTTTCGTGATCGAGCATGGCGCGCGGATCGCGCAGGCGGTTATCGCGCCCGTGGTGCAGGCCCGTTACACGCTGGCCGAGACGCTGGGCGAGACCGTGCGCGGGCAGGCGGGCTTTGGCTCCACCGGGACGCACTGAGCCATGCTCGGGCTGACCCTCCTCGCAGCACTCGCAGTTCTGGGCTGGGTGATGAAAGCCTCGGCGCGCGCGATCTGGGTCATGCTGGCGGTGATCTGGCTGGCACTCGTGTTGGCCCATCTGCCGCTGCCGGGCTTTGCGCCGCTGGGCCGCGTGCTGGGCGGCTCGCTTGCCGGCTGGCTGTGGCTTGGGGCCGTGAGCGCGCTCGTGTTGGGCTATCGCCGGATGCTGCGCGCGATCCGCGCCCGCGTGCCAGAGCCGGACACAACCGCAGCTCCCACCCGTTCCGATCAGTTCTCGGGCGCAGAGCTCGACCGCTATTCGCGCCATATCATGCTGCGCGAGATCGGCGGGCCGGGGCAAAAGCGGCTCCGTCAGGCCAAGGTTCTGGTGATTGGCGCGGGGGGGCTTGGCGCGCCGGTTCTGCTCTATCTGGCGGCAGCCGGGGTGGGGCGGATCGGCGTGATCGACGACGACACGGTGTCGAATTCGAACCTCCAGCGGCAGGTGATCCACCGCGATGCCGATATCGGCGCGCCCAAGGTGGCGTCCGCGCGCGCCGCACTAGAGGCGCTCAACCCGCATATCGAGATCCTGACCTATGAGCGCAGGCTGAGCGCAGAAGACGCGCCCGAGCTGATCGCGCAATTCGATCTCGTGATCGACGGGAGCGACAATTTCGAGACCCGCTATCTGGTGAATGCCGCCTGCGTCGCAAGCGCGACCCCGCTGATCTCGGGCGCGATCACGCAATGGGAAGGGCAGCTCTCGCTCTATGATCCGGCGCGCGGGGCGCCTTGCTATGCGTGTCTGTTTCCGCAAGCCCCGGCGCCCGGTCTGGCACCCAGCTGTGCTGAGGCGGGCGTGGTTGGCGCGCTGCCCGGCGTGATCGGCGCGATGATGGCCACCGAGGCGATCAAGGAGATCACCGGCGCGGGGCAAACGGCACGTGGGCGTCTGATGATCCATGACGCGCTGTGGGGCGAAAGCCGCCAGATCAAGATCAAGCGCGATCCAAACTGCCCGGTTTGCGCGGCGCTGGACACCCGTGCGGACCCGGCCTAGCTTTTAGCGCAGATTTAACCCGGAGCCCTGCCTATGATCCGCATCCTGCTTGCCGCCCTTTTGACATTGACCGCCCTACCCGCCTTGGCCGGGGACCTGCCCGATCTGAAGGGCCGCGAAGTGGTCGTCGTATCCGAAAACACCTATCCGCCGCTGCAATTCATCGACAAGGACGGCAAGGCGGTTGGCTGGGAATATGACGCGATGAACGAGATCGGCAAGCGCCTCGACATGAAGGTCAAATATCAAAGCTCAAGCTGGGACGCGATGATCCCCGGGGTCTCGACCGGGCAATATGATATCGGCATGGACGGGATCACGATCCGCGACGACCGCAAACAGGCGGTGGATTTCTCCGTGCCCTATATGCGCTCAGAGATGCGTATGCTTGTGCGCGCCGATGAAAACCGCTTTGACGACGCCAAGAGCTTTGCGGCCAATGACAAGCTGCTGATGGCCGCGCAACCCGGCACGACGCCCTTCTATGTCGGGGTCTATGACGTGCTTGATGGCAATGAGGCCAATCCCCGGATCAAGATGTTCGAGACCTTCGGCGCCGGGCTTCAGGCGCTTGAGGCGGGCGATGTCGACACGGTGCTGACCGACTCGACGGCGGCCAAGGGGCTGGTTGCGGCCTCGGATGGCAAGCTCAAGCAGGTGGGCGAGCCGCTGGGCTCGGAGGATTTCGGCTTCATCTTCCCCAAGGGCTCGGATCTGGTCGCCCCCGTGAATGCGGCGATTGCCTCGATGAAAGCAGACGGCACGCTTGAGGCGCTGAACAGGAAGTGGTTCCTCGACTACAAAATGGGGAACTGAGCCCCTGCCGCCCGCCAAGACCCGCAAAGATTTCCCATGGTGGCTCGTCGTTCTGAGTGCGGCGGGCCTCTATCTCGTCTGGCAACTTGGCAGTGATCCGATCTATCGCGCGATCTTTTCGACGGTGTCCCGGGGCATTGCGATCACGCTGTTTGTCACCATCGTGGCCTTTGCTGGGGCGATGGCGGTGGGGCTGCTGCTTGCGTTGGGCGCGCGGTCTCGGCGCATGGTGCTGCGTCAGGCCGCGCGGCTTTACATCGAGGTGATGCGCGGCGTGCCGATCATCGTGCTGCTGCTCTACGTGGCCTTTGCGCTGGTGCCGATGCTGGTGGCGGGCTGGAATGCGCTGGGGCTGCCCGAGGTCTCGACGCGCGATGTCTCGCTCTTGTGGCGGGCGATCTTCGCCCTGGTGCTGGCCTATTCCGCCTTCATCGCCGAGGTGTTTCGCGCAGGGCTGGCCTCGGTCGACAAGGGGCAGATCGAGGCGGCCGAGGCCTTGGGGCTCTCGCCATGGCAGCGCTTTCGGCTGATCGTCTTTCCGCAGGCCTTCCGCACGATCCTGCCACCTCTGGGCAATGACTTCGTGGCGATGGTCAAGGACAGCTCGCTTGTGTCGGTGCTGGGCGTGGCCGACATCACCCAGCTTGGCAAGGTCGCGGCCTCGGGGAATTTTCGCTATTTCGAGACCTATAACGTGGTCGCGCTAATCTATCTGGCGATGACGATCACGCTCTCTCTGGGGCTGCGCCGTCTTGAGGCGCGGTTGCGCATGAAAGGTCACTCCGAGACCGGTTGAGCACTGGTCCTTTGCCTCGGCGCGACCTAGCTTGAGGACAAAGGAGATTTGCCATGACCAACCCGCTGCTCGCCCACTGGACCGGACCCTACCAGCTTCCTCCCTTCGCGCAGATCACCGATGCGGATTTTGCGCCCGCTTTCGAGGCGGCGCTCACCGAGGCCCGCGCCAATATCGCGGCCATCGCGGAGGACAGTCAGGCACCGAGTTTCGCCAATACGATCGAGGCGATGGAGCAGGCCGAGCACGCGCTAGATCAGGTCGCGGGGGTGTTTTACAACCTCGCAGGTGCCGATGCGACGCCCGACCGCGAAGCGCTGATGCGCGATCTGGCGCCGCAACTGGCCGCGTTCTCGTCGGAGATCACGATGAACAAGGCGCTGTTTGAGCGGATCGACAGCCTGTGGCAGAGCCGCGAGACGTTGGAGCTGAGCGCAGAGCAAGCGCGGCTTCTCGAGATGTATTACCGGATGTTCACCCGCGCAGGCGCCGCACTTGAGGGAGCGCAGGCCCAGCGAATGAAGGCCATCAAAGAGCGTTTTGCCACGCTCACCACTCAATTCAGCCAGAACCTGCTGGCCGATGAGCGCGAGTGGTTCCGCCCCTTGGCGCCCGACGAATTGGAAGGTTTGCCCGACTTCGTGATCGACACCGCGCGGTCTGCGGGCGAGGAGCGCGGGCAGGACGGGCCGGTCCTGACGCTCTCGCGCTCGCTGATCGTGCCCTTCCTGCAATTCTCCTCCAATCGCGAGCTGCGCCGGATCGCCTATGAGGCCTGGACCGCGCGCGGCGCCAATGGCGGGGCGCATGACAATCGCGAGATTGCCGCCGAGATCTTGCAGCTGCGTGCAGAGCGCGCGGCCCTGCTGGGCTATGACAGCTTCGCGGCCTACAAGCTCGAACCCGAGATGGCCAAGACGCCGCAGGCTGTGCGCGATCTGCTGATGCGGGTCTGGGAGCCTGCCAAGGCCGCAGCCGAGGCCGATGCCGAAAAGCTCACCGAGATGCTCCATGAGGATGGTGTGAACGGGGCGCTGGAGCCGTGGGACTGGCGCTATTATTCCGAGAAACGCCGCGTGGCCGAGTTCGATTTCGACGAGGGGCAGGTGAAGCCTTACCTCTCGCTCGATGCGATGATCGGGGCGGCATTTGACACGGCGAACCGTCTGTTCGGGCTGGAGTTCAAACCGCTCGACGGACCGTTCTACCACGCAGATGTGCGGGGCTGGGAAGTCTCGCGCCGCGGCGAGGTTCTGGCGGTGTTTCTAGGCGATTACTTCGCGCGTGGCTCGAAACGCTCGGGCGCGTGGTGCTCGGCGATGCGCTCGCAGGCCAAGCTGGGCGGCAAGACCCTCCCGATCGTCCTCAACGTGTGCAACTTCGCCAAGGGCAACCCGGCGCTGCTGAGCCACGACGATGCGCGCACGCTGTTCCACGAATTTGGCCACGCCCTGCACCAGATGCTGTCGGATGTGACTTATCAGTTCCTCTCGGGCACGTCGGTGGCGCGGGACTTCGTGGAACTGCCGAGCCAGCTTTACGAGCACTGGCTCGATGTGCCGGAGGTGCTGGAGAAACACGCCCGCCACTATCAGACCGGCGCTGCGATGCCGCAGGCTCTGCGCGACAAGCTTGAAGCGGCGGCAACCTATGATCAGGGCTTCTCGACGGTGGAATATCTGGGCTCGGCACTGGTTGATCTCGATTTCCACGCAGGGGCTAAGGCGCCCGCCGATCCGATGGCGCGACAGGCCGAAGTGCTGGCCGGGATCGGTATGCCGCACGCGATCCGCATGCGCCACGCGACCCCGCATTTCGGCCATGTCTTCTCGGGCGACGGATATTCGTCGGGCTATTACAGCTACATGTGGTCCGAGGTGATGGATGCCGATGCGTTCGAGGCCTTTGAAGAGACCGGGGACGCGTTCGATCCGGTGATGGCGGCCAAACTGGAAAGCGCGATCCTATCTCGGGGCAATTCGCGCCCGCCTGAGGAGCTTTACACCGAGTTTCGCGGTCGGATGCCGGGGGTCGAGCCGCTTCTCAAGGGGCGCGGCTTGCTGGATCCGGCGGCCTGACGGGCGGGTCTGAGACGCAGGGCGGGGCGCTATGTCCCGCCCGCGTTCGCCAATTTAACCGCGCCAGACATCCTTGTGGATGATGACATCGGCTTGCGGGACGGCCTCAAGGATCGCACGCTTGAGCGCCGCGCCGATCTCATGGGCCTCCTCAAGCGTCTGATCGCCGTCCAACTCGATATGCAGATTGACGAAGATCTGCGCGCCTGCGGTGCGCGTCTTGAGGTCGTGAAAGCCGCGCACGCCCGGCCAATGGCGCGTGATCTCCGCGATCTGTTCAATCACCGGGTCTGGGGCTGCCCGGTCCATCAGCGCGTTCCACGCCCCAAGGCCGATCCGCGCCGCACCCATCAGCATGAGCGCTGCCGCGATCAGCGCCACGATGCTGTCAATCTGCCCCCAGCCGAAGGTTCTCGAGAGCCAGAGTGCCGCGATCGCCCCAAGCGTGGGCAGCAGATCGCCCACGTAATGCAGCCGGTCGGCGGCCACGACCTTATTGCCGGTGGCCCGCGCGACCCGTCCCTGCCACCAGATCAGAGCGCCGGTCACACAGGCCGAGATCACCATCACCACGATCCCCGCGCTTTGTGCGCGCAGGACATGGGCGCCGGGCTCGATCAGGCGCATGATCGCGCTGATCGCGATGATCAGCGCCGAGGCGAGGATGACCACCGATTGTCCGAGTGCGGCCAAGTCTTCGGCAGAGCTATGCCCGAAGGCGTGATCGTCATCGGCGGGTTTTGCCGCATAAAGGATCGCCGCCAACCCGCCTGCCGAAATGATCAGATCGACTGCGCTATCGGCCAGTGAGGCTGCGACCGAGAGCGCCTCTGTCTGCCACAGCGCCCACGCCTTGAGCGCGACAAGCAGCGCCGCCGTGCCCACAGAGGCCAGCCCCGCCGAGAGATTCATCTTGCTGTCGGGTGCGCTATAGGCCATGCGACGTCGCTCCGTTTCTCGGGCTCGCTCTAGCGGATCAGGCGGGTTTAGTCACGCAGCTCTGTGGGGTCCACCCCCCACATTTCGGTTTTGGGCAGCCAGCCCTCTGCGCCCTCGCCATCGACCTCGCACCAGTCGCGCGTGCAGCGATCCAGCCGGGCGATTGCGCCCATCTGCGCACGCGCCACCACTTCGGATTTGGCATCCGCGCGGGCGTGCAGATCCACCATTTTCTGCGTGATCACGACATGGCGCACGCCGGAGATAAGCGTGTAATGGATCCAGCCGCCCTGTCCGTCGCGGTCCTCGACGCGGCGCCAATGGCCATATTCCGCCGTCACCTTCAGCGGCATGCCGGGATGGGTAAAGACCCAATCGATTCGATGCGACAGAGAGGGGCCGCGGCGCGCATTGCCGGTGCGCCCCTTGAGCGAGACATAGCGCGGCAGCGGCAGATGCGTCACCGGGCCACGGCGCTCGGGTTGATCCAACGCGATATGCGGGTCGGGAGCGGCGGTCGCAGAGGGCTGGTCGGTCGCTTCAGGCTGGTCGGGGGCTTGCGCCGTGGCGGGTTTGGCCTGCGGCTTGTCGGCGGCACTCGGTGCGCTTTGAGCGGTCTCGTTGGAGGCGTCGCTTGTCTGGGTATGCGGTGCGGGATCGCCGGACTTGGCCTTCGTTCCGCTGACGCTCCAGCCCATCAATCCCAGAATCGCCACACTGCCGATCGCTGCCAAAAGTGAACCTTTGGTCATTCTTCGCCTCATGTCCCGAGGCCCGGGGATGGCGCACCGGAAAGATTTCCGGCTGTGCGCAATAAAGTTGCGCAATGCGACAAATTCGGGCCATTTTCGCTCGCACGGGGCCTTGTGCCTGCCCTCGTTGAAGGCCACCTTGCACCCAAGAGACCCGCTATGGAAGAGAGGAGAGGCTCACGATGTCTGCACCACGCCTGAGTGTTGTCGTGACGCGACGCTTGCCCCAACCCGTCGAGACCCGGTTGAGGGAGCTGTTCGATGTCGAGTTGAGCAAGGATGACGCCAAGATGAGCCGCGAGGCCTTGGTTGAGGCTATGAAACGCGCCGATATTCTCGTCCCGTGCGTGACCGACCGGATCGAGGCGAGCATGCTGGCGCAAGCCGGAAAGCAGCTCAAGCTGATCGCGAATTATGGTGCGGGAGTGGATCACATCGACGTGTCCTCCGCCCGCGAGCGCGGGGTGCTGGTGTCGAACACGCCCGGCGTCGTGACCGAGGACACGGCCGATATGACGATGGCGCTGATCTTGGCGGTCACCCGGCGAATCCCCGAAGGCCTCTCGACGATGCAATCGGGCAGCTGGGGCGGCTGGGCGCCCACCGCGTTCATGGGGCACCGGATCGGCGGCAAACGGCTTGGTATCCTTGGGATGGGCCGGATCGGGCAGGCTGTTGCCCGCCGCGCCGCCGCCTTCGGGATGGAGATCCACTACCACAACCGCAAGCGGGTCCATCCCGATATCGAAGCGGAACTGGGCGCGCGCTATTGGGACAGTCTCGATCAGATGGTCGCGCGGATGGACGTGATCTCGGTCAACTGCCCGCACACGCCCTCGACGTTCCATCTGCTCAATGCGCGACGGCTCAAGATCCTCAAGCCGGAGGCGGTGATCGTGAACACGTCCCGCGGCGAGGTGATCGACGAGAACGCGCTGACGCGGGCCTTGCGCGCGGGTGAGCTGGCGGGGGCAGGGCTCGACGTGTTCGAGCATGGCACGGAGATCAATCCGCGCCTGCGCGCCCAGCCCAATGTCGTGCTGCTGCCGCATATGGGCTCGGCCACCGTTGAGGGGCGCATCGAGATGGGCGAGAAGGTTTTGATCAACATCAAGACCTTCGCCGACGGCCATCGCCCGCCGGATCTTGTCGTGCCCGCGATGATCTGAGCGGCATGTTGGACGCATTGAAAAGGCCCCGGAGAGAACTCCGGGGCCTTTATCATATTTCGCGGGACAGAGCCTAAAGAGGCAGAGCTGTTATTGAGCGTCTTTATAGGCCGGCATGCTCTTGAGCTGCTCTTCGGTCTGGTTGGTATGCACCGTGATCGAAGTGTCGTTCTTGAAGACGGTGAGCGCGTCGGCTTTGATCTCAACCGGCTTTGCGCCGATGCCGAGGAAGCCACCCACATCGATCACCACGCCTTCGACCTTGCCGTCTGCGGACTGAACCAGCTTGGAGATATCGCCCACTTTGTCGTTATTGGGGCCATAGACGCCTTCGCCGTTCAGAACGTCAGGATCAACCGAGGACAGTTCGACCTTCATGCCGTTCTCTTGGTCAGCCTGACCGGCTTGGCCAACAGCGGCAGCCGTCGAGTCGACCGCATTGTCGATCGCGCTACCGGTGGCTTGGGCGGCATTCTTGGTGGCCTCACCCGCATCATCGGCGGCTTTCTTCACCGCATTGCCGGTGTCGCTGGCGGCCTGTTTGGTCTGCTGAGCCGCGTCGGTTGCCATTTCCTTGGTCTTGTCGCCTGCATCGGACGCCATTTCCTTGGTTTTGTCACCGGCATTGTCCATCGCATTGCCCGCAGCCGTTGCGGTCGCCGCAGCGCTGTCGCCAGCATTGTCCATCGCAGCCGAGGCGTTTTGCGAAGCGGTGTCGGTCGCGTTCATGCCGCTCTGCGAGGCATCCGACGAGTCCATGCCTTTGGCATCTGCCTTGCCATTATAGCTGGGGGCATTGTCGAGCATCGACTTGTCGCCTTTGACAACGACGAAGTAATCGTCGGGCTGATCGCTATCGGGCACCATCACGAGCGCCGATTTCTTGATCGCGACGGTTTTCTCCCCGATGCCGAGGAAGCCGCCGACGTCGATCAGAACAGCTTCGACCTGACCGTCGGCGGAGAGCACAAGATCGCTCACTTCACCGATGTCGTCCCAGCTGTCAGCAGCGGCTTTGACCGGGGTGTCGGCGCTCACGGCGTCTTTCGAGGCGTAGACGCGCTTACCGATCAGATCGGAGGCGGTCATCGAATTCGTGCCTGCGGGGCCCGACTGCATGAACATGTCCGAAGACATGCCCGCCGAGGCGCTGGTGGACATCGAACCGGTCGACGCGGTTGCGTCGGCATTGGTTTGGGTTTCGGCCGAGACCGGCAGTGCGAGCATCAGGCCGATTGCGGTGGTGGTCACGAGCTTTTTCATCGTTGTCTCCCTAATCGTCTACGCGGAGGCATGGGGGTGATTGGTCGCCGCCGCTGGATGTTTAGACAACCCGTTAGCTGATGCACAGTTCCTGAGCATTTTTTGAATAAATCCCGTTTTTCGATGGAACCGAGGGGCGTTTGCGGTTTCTTGCCGACGGCGTCCTCGCGCGCGCGAACAATCGCGTGGGTGAAAAAGACAGGCGCTATGCGCCATGTCGCTTTTGTCGCGCGAATGTCGGCTGGATGGGATTGTAAACCTGCCAAGACAGGGCATGGTTCGCGATATGCAGCCCAAGGAGTGCGCCCCATGAAAACCCATGTCAAAGTTCTGGTCGTCGGCGGTGGCGCGGTTGGCTGCGGGGTGGCCTATCACTTAGCGAAGGCCGGGTGGGACACGCTTCTGGTGGAGCGCGACGAACTGACCTCCGGCTCGACCTGGCACGCGGCAGGCCTGCTGCCACTGTTCAACATGTCCTACGCGACCACGCATATTCATAAATACTCGGTCGATTTCTATAAATCGCTTGAGGCGGAAACCGGGCTGAATGCAGGTTTTGCGGTCGTGGGTAACCTGCGCATGGCTCAGACCGAGGCGCGGATGGACGAATATCGTCTTTATTCTTCGGTGGCCGAAACCGCAGAGGTTCATCATGAGTTCCTGACGCCCGCCCAGATGAAAGAGCGCTGGCCGCTTCTGCGCACCGATGACCTCAAGGGCGCGCTGTTCCATCCGCAGGATGGCTATATCAATCCCGCCGATGTGACGCAGGCGATGGCCAAGGGCGCGCGTCAGCACGGCGCCGAGATCGCGCGCAAACTGCAGGTCAACGCCTATCGCTGGACCGGCTCGGAATGGGTCGTGACGCTTGAGAAGATGGTCGAGCGCGGCAACCGTCTGGTGCCCTCGGGCGAAGAGATCGAGATCCGCGCCGAGCATGTCGTGACCTGCACCGGCAACCACGCACAGCGCACTGCGCGGCTTTTGGGTATCAAGATCCCCGCGATCCCGGTGGAGCACCAGTTCATCGTGACCGAGCCGGACCCCGCCTTGATGAAATGGCGCGCCGAGGGCAATCCCGAGCACCCGGTTCTGCGCGATGCCGATGCGAAATGGTATGTGCGCGAGGAGCGCGGCGGCTGGATCCTTGGCCCCTATGAGCGCAACGCGCCTGCGCGGTTCGAATATGAAGTGCCCGACAGCTTCCGTGCCGATCTGTTCCAGCTTGATCTGGACCGGATCGAGGAAGAATACATGTCGATGATCCACCGCCTTCCCACCTCTGAGGAAGTCGGTCTGAAAGACGATTTCAACGGTCCGATCTGCTACACGCCCGATGGCAACCCGCTGGTCGGCCCTGCGCCGGGGCTGCGCAATATGTGGCTGGCCGAGGGCTTTTCCTTCGGGATCACGGCAGCGGGCGGCACCGGCCATTACCTCGCGCAGCTGATGACACAAGGCGAGGCAGAGATCGACATGGCAAGCCTCGATCCGCGTCGCTACGGCGCGTGGATGACCACCGAATATGCCGCGCGCAAGAATGAAGAGGCCTATGAGCACGTCTTCATCCTGCACCATCCCGACGAAGAGCGCGAAGCCTGCCGTCCGCTGCGCACCGCCCCCAACTACGACCGCCAGATCGCCGAAGGCGCGCAGATGGGGCAGGTGAATGGCTGGGAGCGGCCGAACTATTACGGCCCCAAGGACGCGCCTGCGAGCTTTGACCATGACAGCCGCAGCTTCCGTCGCGGGGCATGGTGGGACTACGCCAAGGCCGAGGCAGAGGCCGTGCGTGAGACCGCAGGGCTGATCGACGCCACCGCCTTCACCAAACATCTGGTGCGTGGCCCCGGAGCGACCGCCTTCCTCGACCTCTTCACCTGCAACAAGCTGCCGAAAGTGGGCCGGATCAACCTGACCTACGCGCTGACCAAGGCGGGCACGACGCGGACCGAATACACCATCGTGCGGCTGTCCGAGGATGAGTATTACCTGATCTCCGCAGGCGCTTGGACCGATTACGACAGCGACTTCCTCAAGCAATCCATCGAGGATTTCCGCGCCGATGGCGGCGATTACGTCGATTGCCACGATATCACGACGCAATGGGGTGTGTTTGCGCTGGCAGGCCCGAATGCCCGCGCCATCCTGGCCGAGATCGTCAAGGATGCGGACCCCGCAACCGTGCTGTCCAACAAGCGCTTCCCGTGGCTCTCGATGCGCAATATCGAGCTGGGCATGTGCCCGGTGCGCGCGATCCGCGTGGCCTATACGGGCGAGCTGGGCTGGGAGCTGCACCACCCGATCGAGATGTCACGCTACCTGTGGGATCTGCTGATCGCGGCGGGCGAAAAGCACGGCATGAAGCTGGTAGGCGCACGGGCGCAGAACTGGTTGCGGCAGGAGAAATCCTATCGCGCTTTCGGGACCGAGCTGGGCCGCGATGCGACCCCGCAAGAGGCCGGGCTGGATCGCTTTATTGATCTGAGCAAGGAGTTCACCGGCAAGCAGGCGATGCTCGACACCGGCATCCGCGCGAAATGCGTGACATTGTTGATCGACGGGCCTGAGGACAGCGATCCCTGGGGCAAGGAGGCGATCTTCGATCAGGGGCGCAAGGTCGGGCGGCTGACCTCGGGCGGCTGGTCGGTGGCCTTCGGCAAGCAGATCGGGATGGGTTATGTGCCGCCTGAGCTGTCCGAGCCGGGCACCAAACTCAAGGTGAAGATCCAGCTTGAGGAATGGGATGCCGTGGTGGCGGAGGACAGCCCGCACGATCCAAGCAACGCCCGTATCCGCGTCGACGGCTAGACCCGCCCGATACCATTCCCAGTCCCGAGGAACTGGCTTGCGCGTCTCTTTGCCGAGGCGCGCAAAAAACAGCGCCATGCCCACGTGACACTCACGCTGCATCATGAAAGCGTGAGGTCTGGGCGAGTCAGCAGGGGGCAGGGCAATGTCGGTATCACGGCGGGTATTTCTGAGCGGTTTAGGGGCGACACTTGCAGGCTGCGGGGCCGCGCCGAAATCGGCACGGCTGATGGATCCCAACATGCTCGACCCGGCCTCTTATCGCGCGCCGGGCATCCCCGCACCCTTTGGCGATACCAGCCCGCATGGCTGGTCGGGGCTGGCGCCTGCAAACCTGTCGGTGCATGGCATCGACGCGGCGCGCTATCAGGGGCTGATCGATTTCCGCACGGCCCGCTCGGCGGGGGTGAACTTCGCTTGGCTCAAGGCGACCGAAGGCGGGGATTTCATCGATTCCGGGTTCGAGCAGAATTCGCGTGCAGCCCGCGCAGCAGGCGTGCCGGTGGGCGGCTATCATTTCTACTATTTCTGCCGCCCCGCCTCGGAGCAGGCGCGCTGGTTCATCAAAAACGTGCCGCGCCGCCGTGGAGACCTGCCCCCGGTTCTCGATATCGAATGGAATCATACCTCGCCCAGTTGCCAATTGCGGCCACCCGCGCAGACCGTGCGCGACGAGATGCGTGTCTTCCTGCGCATGCTGACCGATCATTACGGCACGCGTCCTGTGGTCTACACGACGGTGGATTTCTGGCACGAGAACGCGCTCGATCAGTTCACGGGCTATGATATGTGGCTGCGCTCGGTCGCGGGGCATCCAAGCGGTCGCTATCCGGGCGCACGCTGGACGTTTTGGCAATATAGCGGCACGGGCGTGGTGCCCGGCGTGCCCGGAACGGTGGATATGAACGCGTTTCACGGCTCGCCCACCGCATGGCGCAACTGGCTGGCGGTGCGCTCGCAGTGAAGGGAAGCGCAAATCGCACGTTTAGGCGATACTATCGCGCAATTTTCTTAGGCACGCGACAAGGCGGGCTCGATCCGAGCGGTGCTAGCTTGTTCTCTTTTGCAGGCGGGCAGACTGCCTGTTGAGATACGGTTCCATGACTTGCCGGCATCAGCGCGCAGTGCGCCGGTGTTCATCGTTCCTGATCGAAAGCAAACCAAGGTGCCCTGCAGCGCTGATTGCAGAGCAATCAGCAACCATTTAACGGATGCCGGGTTTTCTTTGAGATGCTTTTGGCAGAACAGCACGTGCTCTAGGGAGTGTAGAACATCGCGCTGTTCGTCTGTCTCAAAGAACTCAGGACGATCGTTGATGGCTGGCTCCTCACGACCGCCGCGGAATCGCGTGTCTCCTACTGCAGCGAGCGCACACCCACATCCCCGTCCTTGCGGCTCTTGATCGCCGCGACCGAGGCGATAGAGGCCGCAGCGGTCGTGAAATAGGGGATCTTGTCGTAGAGCGCGACCGCGCGGATGTCGCGGCTGTCCGAGATCGCTTGGCTGCCATCGGTCGTGTTGAAGACCAGCGCGATATCGTCGTTTTTCAGCCGATCCACGATATTCGGACGTCCCTCATAGACCTTGAGCACGGTCTCGGAGGTCACGCCATGCTCGGCCAGCCATTTCGCGGTGCCGCGCGTCGCGATCAGCTCGAAGCCCATCGTGATCAGATCCCGCGCCGCCGAGGCCAGCTCGTCGGATTTGTCGCTGTCCTTGATCGAGAAGAACACCCGACCGCTCTCGGGCAGGACGGTGCCTGCGCCAAGCTGCGCCTTCCAGAAGGCGCGCGGGAAATCGCGATCCCAGCCCATCACCTCGCCGGTGGAGCGCATCTCCGGCCCCAAGAGCGTGTCGACGCCGGGGAAGCGCGCAAACGGCATCACCGCTTCCTTGACCGAGAACCACGGCGTGATCGGATCGGCCAGCGTCAGCGGATCGGCGAAGGGCAGCGGCGTGTCCGGGCCGACGCCTGCAGGGTAGGGGGCGCGGGCCGGGAAGGCCTCCATCTTTTCGCCCGCCATCAGCCGCGCGGCAATCGAGGCAATTGCGCTGTCGGTGGCTTTGGCCACGAAGGGCACCGTGCGCGAGGCGCGCGGGTTCACTTCGAGCACATAGATATCGCCATCCTTGATCGCGAATTGCACGTTCATCAGGCCGACCACATTCAGGCCAAGCGCCATTTTCTCGGTCTGCACCTTCAGCTCGGCCACGATCTCGGGCGAGAGCGAATAGGGCGGCAGCGAGCAGGCACTGTCGCCCGAATGGACGCCCGCCTCCTCAATGTGCTGCATGATGCCTGCGACATGCACCGTGGTGCCGTCAGAGAGCGCGTCCACATCGACCTCGATCGCCCCCGAGAGATAGCTATCCAGCAGCACAGGGCTGTCGCCCGAGACCACGACGGCATCGCGGATATAGCGCTTGAGGTGATCGAGATCGCGCACGATCTCCATCGCGCGCCCGCCCAGCACGTAGGAGGGACGGATCACCAGTGGATAACCCACGCGGCCTGCGATCTCGAAGGCTTCCTCATCGGAATGCGCGATGCCGTTGACCGGCTGTTTGAGGCCCAGACGGTTGAGCAAGTCCTGGAACCGCTCGCGGTCTTCGGCGAGGTCAATCGCGTCAGGCGTGGTGCCAAGGATCGGGATGCCCTCGGCTTCAAGCGCATTGGCGAGTTTCAGCGGCGTCTGGCCACCAAACTGCACGATCACACCATGCAGCGTGCCGTTTTCCTGCTCGACGCGCAGGATTTCCAGCACATGCTCAAGGGTCAGCGGCTCGAAATACAGACGATCCGAGGTGTCGTAATCGGTCGACACGGTCTCGGGGTTGCAGTTGATCATGATCGTCTCATAGCCCGCATCGGTCAGCGCGAAACAGGCGTGACAGCAGCAATAGTCGAACTCGATCCCTTGGCCGATCCGGTTCGGACCGCCGCCCAGGATGACGACTTTCTTGCGATCAGACGGGCGCGCCTCGCATTCCACATCGCCCATCGCGGGGGCTTCATAGGTAGAATACATATAGGGCGTCTGGGCCTCGAATTCGGCGGCACAGGTGTCGATGCGCTTGAAGGCGGCAAAGACACCAAGATTGCGGCGCGCGCGACGCACCTGCGCCTCTTCGCGGCCTGTGAGCGTGGCAAGGCGGGCATCGGTGAAGCCCATCATCTTGAGCTTGCGCAGCCCTTTTTCATCGAGCGGCAGGCCGCCCTTGCGGATCTCGGCCTCAGCCTCGACGATCTCGTGGATCCGCTCAAGGAACCACGGGTCATACGAGGTCGCGTGCTGGATCTCGTCAAGGCTCAGCCCGTGGCGCATGGCCTGCGCGATCAGGCGGATGCGGTCGGGCGTCTGCGCCGATATGGCCTTGATGATGGCGGCGGTGTCCGGCGCGCCGGGGATCTCGATCTCGTCAAAGCCGCTCAGGCCCGTCTCCATCGAGGCCAGCGCCTTTTGCATCGATTCGTGGAAGGTCCGACCGATTGCCATCACCTCGCCCACCGATTTCATCGCCGTGGTCAGCTCGGGCTTGGAACCTGCGAATTTCTCGAAGGCAAAGCGCGGGATCTTGGTGACGACATAATCGATCGACGGCTCAAAGCTCGCCGGGGTGACGCCGGTGATGTCATTGTCCAGCTCGTCAAGCGTGTAGCCCACAGCCAGTTTCGCGGCGATCTTGGCAATCGGGAAGCCGGTCGCCTTGGAGGCCAGTGCCGAGGAGCGCGACACGCGCGGGTTCATCTCGATCACGACCATCCGGCCATCTTCGGGATTGATCGCCCATTGCACGTTCGATCCGCCGGTCTCGACGCCGATCTCGCGCAAAACGGCAATCGAGCCGTTGCGCATGATCTGATATTCCTTGTCGGTCAGCGTCAGCGCGGGCGCCACGGTGATCGAGTCGCCCGTATGCACGCCCATCGGGTCGACGTTTTCGATGGCGCAGACGATGATCGCGTTGTCGGCGCGGTCGCGCACGACCTCCATCTCGTATTCTTTCCAGCCCAGCAGCGATTCATCGACAAGGATCTGCGCCATCGGCGAGGCGTCGAGCCCCGAGCGGCAGATCCGCTCGTAATCCTCGCGGTTATAGGCCACGCCGCCGCCGGTGCCGCCAAGCGTGAAGGCGGGGCGGATGATCGCGGGCAGGCCGATATGCTCAAGCGCGCGGATCGCCTCGGCCACACCGGCATTGACGTCGTATTTGCCGCTTTCGAGCTTGGGGGCGGCGATGATCGTCGCTTTTGGGTTCTCGATCCCGATCCGGTCCATTGCCTCGCGGAACAGCTTACGGTCCTCGGCCATCTCGATGGCGTCGCGGTTCGCGCCGATCAGCTCGACGCCGAATTTCTCCAGCACGCCCATATCCGCAAGCGCGAGCGAGGTGTTGAGGCCGGTCTGACCGCCCATTGTCGGCAGCAGCGCGTCGGGACGTTCATCTTCGATGATGCGCGCAACGATCTCGGGGGTGATCGGTTCGATATAGGTCGCATCGGCGAGCCCCGGATCGGTCATGATTGTGGCCGGGTTCGAGTTCACCAGAATGACCCGGTAGCCCTCTTCGCGCAGCGCTTTACAGGCCTGAGCGCCCGAGTAGTCGAACTCGCAGGCTTGGCCGATCACAATAGGCCCCGCGCCGATGATGAGGATGGACTTGATGTCGGTTCTCTTCGGCATGACGGACCCCTTGAGTTTTCGGATGCAAACAGGCGGGAGTGGCTGCCCCCACGCAAATTGTTGCGGGTTATAATCCGACAGGCGCGCGGTGCAAGGGGGAAAGGCCGCTCTGAGGGACAAGCGTGGCCAACTGTTTTGGCACGGGCCGTGTGGAACGCATTGCGCCCCTCAATCAAAGGGGCGCAATGGCACGAGAACTGGAGCCTGAGCGCGGCTACTCCGCCGCCATGCGATGCTCGTCGCTGGTGAGCGCGGCCTTGCTTTCGTCGCGATAGAGGTAATCCCGGGTCAGCGGCACGTCGCCCACCTCATGGGCCAGCTGGTATTGGAACACGACCTGACCGCCATGGCGGAAGGCCATTTCCGAAGCGATCAGGTAGAACCGCCACATCCGGGTAAACCGCTCATCATAAAGTGCAATCGCCTTGTCGATATTCGCCTCGAAGCGCGCGCACCAATGTTTGAGCGTCTCAGCATAATGCAGCCGCCAGACCTCGAGATCGGTGACGACAAGCCCCTCATGCTCGACCGCGTTCGACGCCTCGGACATGGCGGGGCAATAGCCGCCGGGGAAGATGTATTTGGTGATCCAGTCCGAGGTGGTGCCCGCCGGTTGCGCGCGGCCGATGAAATGGATCAGCGACACGCCTTTGGGCTTGAGCATTTCGCGCACATGGCGGAAATATTCGCGGTAATGCGGCACGCCGACATGTTCGAACATGCCGACCGAGACGATCCGGTCAAAGGATTCGCGGACATCGCGGTAATCGGTCAAACGAATATCGACCTGCCCCTCAAGCCCTGCTTCCTTCACCCTCTTGGTGGCCAGCGCGTATTGTTCGGTCGAGAGCGTGACGCCCACGACCTTGGCGCCGAAATCGCGCGCCAGAGTGATCGCCATCCCGCCCCAGCCACAGCCGATATCAAGCACGGTCATGCCCGGCTCGATCAGCAGTTTTTTCGCGATATGGCGCTTCTTGGCCTCCTGCGCCTCTTCGAGCGTCATGTCGGGGCGCTCGAAATAGGCGCAGCTATACTGGCGGTCGGTATCGAGGAAGAGATCATACAGCTCGCCCGACAGATCGTAGTGATGCGCCACATTGCTGCGCGCCTTGGCGACAGGGTTGAACTGGGCAAAGCGGCGACCGAAAAAGCGCGAGACCTCCCGCGGCTTTTCAAACCACGGCATTCCCGAGCCGGTCTGATTGCGGATCGCGAGGCCAAGAAATCCACGCAGATTGTCATCGGCAATCTCGTAATCGCCATCGACATAGCCTTCGCCGACTCCAAGATCAGGCTTGAGGACAATTTTGCGAACCACTTCGGGGTCTCGCACCGTGACGCGGACCACCTCGCCCGTGCCATCGCCATAGCGGCGCGTGGTGCCGTCGGCGTAAGTTAATTCTAATGTGCCGCTGCGCATGAGGTGGCGCAGCATTCTGTCGAGAAGGGAATCCCAAGCTCTCATAACGCTCTCCGTCGAATTCGTTGTCCTTTTTGCCTAACCGCTGTTCACCGCATACAACCCGGGGCACGAACACAGTACTCCGCTCCCAAGTCTTGCTCAGGTTACCAAAAAGTTAATTCATTTTCGAGCCATGCCAAGTTTTGCGCGTGCCATGGCGCTCTGTTTTCTTGCACAGCTTGACTTTTGCGCCCTCACACTGTGTATCGGCGCGACAATGACACACGAGCCGGGAGCGCCCCCAATGCATGCCTTTCGCAGCCATACCTGCGCCGATCTGACCGCCGCCAATGCCGGCGACACCGTTCGCCTTGCCGGCTGGGTTCACCGCGTGCGCGATCACGGGGGGGTGCTGTTCGTTGATTTGCGCGACCATTACGGGATGACGCAGGTCCTGTGCGACGGCGATTCCGCAGCCTTCAAGGCGATGGAGAAAGTGCGCTCGGAATGGGTGATCCGCATCGACGGCACCGTCAAGATGCGCGATGCCAGCCTGATCAACTCCAAGATCCCGACCGGCGAGATCGAAGTCTATGTGCGGGATATCGAAGTGCTGGGCGAGGCGGACGAGCTGCCGCTGCCGGTCTTTGGCGAGCTGGACTACCCGGAAGAAACCCGTCTGGCCTATCGCTTCCTCGATCTGCGCCGCGAGAGCCTGCATGACAACATGATCCTGCGCTCGAACGTGGTGCGCTCGCTGCGCCAGCGGATGTGGGACCAGAAGTTCAACGAATTCCAGACGCCGATCATCACCGCCTCCAGCCCCGAAGGCGCTCGCGACTTCCTCGTGCCCTCGCGGCTGCATCCGGGCAAGTTCTACGCGCTGCCGCAGGCGCCCCAGCAGTTCAAGCAGCTGATCATGGTCGGCGGCTTCGACAAGTATTTCCAGATCGCGCCCTGTTTCCGCGACGAAGACCCGCGCGCCGACCGCTCGCCCACCGATTTCTACCAGCTCGACGTGGAAATGAGCTTTGTAGAGCAGGAAGACGTCTTCAACGTGGTCCAACCCGTGATCCAAGGCGTGTTCGAAGAGTTCGACACCGAGCGCAAGGTGGATCCCGTCTGGCCGAAGATCCCCTATGCCGAGGCTTTGCTGAAATACGGCTCGGACAAGCCCGATCTGCGCAACCCGATCGAGATGCAGGTGGTCTCGGATCATTTCCGCGACTCGGGTTTTGCGATCTTTGCCAAACTGCTCGAACAGGACGGCACCCAGATCCGTGCGATCCCCGCGCCCACGGGCGGCTCGCGCAAGTTCTGCGACAGGATGAACAAATTCGCGCAAGAGCAGGGCCTGCCGGGCATGGGCTATATCTTCTGGCGCAAGGCCGAAGATGGCGCGCTCGAAGGTGCAGGCCCGCTGGCCAAGAATATCGGCCCCGAACGGACCGAGGCCGTGCGCGCGCAGCTTGGCTTGGGCGAGGGCGATGCGGCCTTCTTCCTGGGCGGCACCCCGTCGAGCTTTGAGGCAGTCGCGGGGCGTGCGCGCAATGTGATTGGCGAAGAGCTGGGGCTGACCGACAAAACCGTGCATAAATTCGCATGGATCGTCGATTTCCCGATGTATGAGGCCGATGACGAAGGCAAGATCGACTTCAGCCACAACCCGTTCTCGATGCCGCAAGGCGGGATCGAGGCGCTTGAGGGCGACCCGCTCGACGTGCTGGGCTACCAGTATGACCTTGCCTGCAACGGCTATGAGATCCTGTCGGGCGCGATCCGGAACCACAAGCTCGACACGATGTACAAGGCCTTCGAGATCGCAGGCTATGGTCGCGACGAGGTCGAGAAGCGCTTTGGGGGTATGGTCAAAGCGTTCAAATACGGCGCTCCGCCCCACGGTGGCTGTGCCGCAGGGATCGACCGGATCGTGATGATCCTCGCCGATACCGCGAATATCCGCGAAGTCATCATGTTCCCGATGAACCAGCGCGCGGAAGATCTGATGATGGGCGCGCCCTCGGAGCCGATGAATGAGCAGCTGCGCGAATTGCGTCTGCGGGTTCTGCCCCGGGAGGACTGATCGCCGTTCGCGGTCTCAACGTCCTGTTGCGTGAAAATTCAGGGCTGCCCTTCGGGGTGGCCCTTTTTGCTGCGCGCCCGAGATCGTGGCGCCCGCACTCGACGGCGTAACGACCCGCGCTAAGATCAGACCGGCTTGCCACGCCGCAAAGGCAGGCCCCGTGCGGGGAGCGCGGGCCGTTCAGAGAGAGGAGACAGATACCACATGTCGGATTATCTCAAGGGCGCAGAGCCCTTTGCCTTCGAGGGAAACGAGACCGGTGTTCTCGTGATCCACGGCTTCACCGGATCAACGCAGAGTATGCGCTACTTGGGCCAGTCGCTGCATGAGCGCTTTGGCTTCACCGTCGTGGGGCCCTGCCTGCCGGGCCATGGCACCTCGCCGGATGAGATGTCGAAGACCGGCTATCTGGATTGGCTGGGCGCGGTGGAGCGCGCGCTGGAGGCGCTGGCCGCGCGCAAGAAACGCGTCTTTGTGACGGGCCTGTCGATGGGCGGCACGCTGACGCTCAATCTGGCCGCACGCTTTCCCAAACTCGTCCAGGGGATCGCCCCGATCTCGGCGGCGGCAGGCCCGCTGCCCGATGGGTTTGTCGATCTGCTTGCGCTCAACCCGCGGCCAGAGCGCGTGCCGGGGATCGGCTCGGATATCAAGCAGGAGGGGGTGGTCGAGCTGGCCTATGACGAGACGCCGGTGAACTGCGTCGTCGAGCTGGCCGCGCTGGTCTTGATGACGTCGAACATGCTCCATCGCATTACATGCCCGACGCTGGTCATTCAGGCCCGCGACGATCATGTCGTGCCGCAAGCCAATGAAATGGTGATCGTCTCCAAGATCAGCTCGAACGATATCCGTTTGCAGCGGCTGGACGAAAGTTATCACGTGGCCACGCTCGACAATGACAAGGATCTGATCGTCGCGCGCGTGGGTGGCTTCTTCGAGGAACTGGCCGCAGGCGACGCCGCCTAAGCGGTCCGGAGCCCTGGGCTCGGGGAAGCTCCCCGGCCCGGGCGCTCACACTCAATCCTCGAGCTTGTCTTTCTGCTTCTTGTCGACCAGCTTGATTTCCTTGGCTTTCCGGCTGCGGAAGGTCTCGCCGATCTCGGCGGCGCGGCTGTCATCGATCACCTTGCGGGCGCGGGCGAAGATGTCTTCCTCTTCCTCGTCCATGTGATGCGTGTAGTCGTGTTGGAGCTTGTGAAACTTATTCAGCCAGCCCGAGCTGGACATGTCCATCTCGTTGAGCTCCTCCAGCAGATCGTCCAATTCGGCATGTTCCTCAACCGAGTGGCGTGCGGCATCCTGCCCCCATGTCTGCTCCATCAGCTTGGAATAGAAGCTCTCTTCCTCGGCGGCGGCATGGGACTTGATATCGTAATAAAAGTCCTTCCACGCGGTTTTGCGTGCCTCGCTTGCGCCGGTCGTATCAGCGATCTTGCTGAGAAGCGCGCGGTGGTGGTCGTGGTCTGCCTTGATCGCGTCATAGATCGACGTCATCGGGTATCCTCCGTCACTCGGGTTGTGGTTCGGGAGGGCAACGTGGCTGGGCGCGCATGGTTCCTGAGGCATCGGTGCCTCAGGCGGGCATCAGATCACGATGACAGGACTTTGAGCGCCGTTGCCGTGACAGAAGCCGTCAGTGCGATCGCCCCAAGACAGAAGGTTGCCCAATGGGCGGCGTCGACCAGACGCCGGTTTTCGATCAGACGGATCATCTGCTTGCTCATCTGCGCTTTCCCTTGCAATCTTTCGGTGATCCACAAAGTCGCGACCAAATGAGGCGGAAATTGGAACCTCGTGGCGCAATTGCAGGGCAGATTACACAAATCCGTCGTCAAGGGAGGGCGCTATGGGCTTGGAATGGGAACGACAATTCGGCGCGCCTCTACGCAACTGGCGCGCCCCTGTGCATCCGGCGGATGACGAAAGGGTCGCGCGTATTGATGGGCGGTTCATGCGTCTTGAGCGGCTGCGCCCGGACCATGCCGAGGCGCTTTTTGCGCAGTATCAGGATGCGCCGGAGGTCTGGGATTACATGCCCAACGGCCCGTTTGAGACGGCAGATGCGCTGCGCACTTGGATCGCCTCAATCGCTGATTCGCGCGATCCGCTGTTCTTTGCGGTGATCGATCTGCAGACCGATACGGCCAAGGGCGTTCTGAGCTATCTGCGGATCGTCCCCGAGATAGGCTCGATCGAGCTTGGGTGGATTTCACTGGCACCAGCGCTTCAAGGGACGCCCGCGGCCACAGAGGCATTTATTGCTACAATCCGCTGGGCTTTCGAGGCGGGCTATCGCCGTTTCGAGTGGAAATGCGATGCGCTCAACCTTGCCTCACGTCGGGCCGCGCTGCGCCTTGGGCTGAGCTATGAAGGTGTCTTTCGGCAGGCCACGATTTACAAGGGGCGCAATCGCGACACGGCATGGTTTGCCGCGATTGATGCGGAGTGGCCCGCCCTGTCGAGCGCCTATGATCGCTGGCTGGCCCATTCCAATTTCGACCTGACCGGCCAGCAGATCGCGCGTTTGAGCGTTTTGACCGCTCCGGTTCTGGTGGCACGCGATCCGGTGTTTGACGCGCAGGCGGGGTCAGATCGCGGCACTTGAGGCAAGCCGGGCCGCGACGAGCCCGCGCACCATCGTGTAATCCTCCCGCGAGGGGCCACCGGCGCGCGCCAGCCGCTTGGCCGCATCGCGGAGCGCCTGATCATGCGCAGTGAGCGCGATTCCGGCGAGAAAATGCGCCGCATAGGGCATGGCTTTGCTGTTAGGGCCTTCGCGCAGCACTTCGGCCATATGAAACAGGTCGTCGCGCAGGGCAATCGGGTCGGGTTCGATCACCGGATCTGTGAGCGTGCGCGGCCCCTGTGGACGTTCCGAGGCGGGCAGGCTGGACAGAATCGCCTGTTGGAAATGGGCAAGGCTTTCTACTGGCTTTTCCAAAAACCCATCCGCGCCGGCCTCAAGCGCATTTTCGCGCAGGGCGGTGTCGCCGGAGGTGCCCAAGATCACGGGCACGCGCGGCTTCATCTTTGCAAGCTCTGCGATCAGCCCGTCGCCCGAGCCATCTGGCAGCCCGATATCGACGATCACGACAGAGGGCCGATAGGTCTGCAAATGCCGATAGGCGGAGGCGAGCCGGTCAGCGCGCCGGATGCGCGCGCCAGAGCGCAGACAGAGCAGACGCACCGCCTCGGATGCGTGGCGGCTGTCTTCCACCAGCAGGACCGTCAACCCCAGCAGAGGTCGCTCAGCCGTTGGTTTGCGCACGACTTGCAGCTTAGGAAGGTCGTCGGTCATGTCTACCTCCGTTTGGGATTCGCGGAACTCCTCCATAAGGCCGCAAACTAGCTAACAGCCTGTTAATGTCGCAGCGCTCAGGCTTGCGTGATCGGGCGTGACCGCTTACCCATGACGTGGATCAGCCAAGGCGAGGAGGCCCCGATGATCGGACGTTTGAACCATGTGGCAATCGCTGTGCCGGATCTGGAGGCCGCAGCCGCGCAGTATCGCGATACGCTGGGCGCACAGGTTGGCGCACCGCAAGACGAGCCAGATCACGGCGTCACGGTGATTTTCATTGAACTGCCCAACACCAAGATCGAGCTGCTCTATCCGCTGGGCGAAGGCTCTCCGATTCAGGGGTTTCTGGACAAGAACCCGTCGGGTGGCATCCACCATATGTGCTATGAGGTCGATGATATCCTCGCGGCGCGCGACACGCTCAAGGCGCAGGGTGCGCGCGTTCTTGGTACGGGCGAGCCCAAGATTGGCGCGCATGGCAAGCCGGTTCTCTTTCTGCATCCCAAAGATTTTAACGGATGCCTCATCGAGCTGGAGCAGGTCTGATGAATCTCACCGGGGGAGTCATCCTGTTTGCCGTGATCTGGTTTCTCGTGTTTTTCGTCGTGCTGCCGATCCGGCTCAAGACGCAGGGTGATGTCGGTCAGATCGTGCCGGGCACGCAGGCCGGTGCGCCCCATGAGGCGCATCTGGGCGCGAAAGTGAAGATCACCACAGGCGTCACCGTCGCTCTTTGGGCGATCATCGCGGGCGTGCTGTTGTCGGGGATCTTCACGCTTGAAGATATCGACTTCTTCGGACGCCTGCGCCGCTAGATCGGAACCGCACGCATCGGGCTGGGGTTGGGACATAAACGAAAGGACGTCCCATGATCCCGGTTTGGTTTAGCACCTTGAGTTGGATCGCGCTTTTGGTCGGCGTGGCCTCATGCCTCTATCTGGTGGTTGAGATGCGCCGCAACCCGCCGCATATGGCGATCATGGCGTGGGTCTGGCCGATCTGCGGATTGTTTGCAGGCCCCTTGGTGATCTGGTTCCGCGCGCGCTGGCCGGGCCATGGCGACGCTCCGTTCCCGGTCTCGGTGGCCAAGGGTACGTTGCATTGCGGGGCTGGCTGTACCTTGGCGGATATCGCGGCGGAAAGCCTTGCGCTGGCGATTCCTGCCATTTTGATCCCGTTCGGATTTCCGGGGTTTTGGGACCGGATCTTCGCGCTCTGGGCGGTGAGCTATATCTTCGCCCTCGCGATCGGGATCGTCTTTCAGTATTTCTCGATCGCCCCGATGCGCGGCTTGAAGCTGGGCGAGGGGCTGCGGGCAGCCGCGAAAGCCGATGTCGCCTCGCTCACCGCCTGGCAGGTGGGGATGTACGGGGTGATGGCGATTTTCCATTTCGCGATTTTCAAAGCGATATGGGGGGCTGATGTGACCGCGGCCCAACCGGAATTCTGGTTTGCCATGCAAATCGCGATGCTGGCGGGCTTTGTGACCGCCTACCCGGTCAATTGGGCGCTGATCCGCGCGGGCGTGAAGGAAGCGATGTAGCGCTTTGGCCCGGCCCCGGGACTGATTCAGAGCCACGGGCCTAAGTGCCGCAAACCGCTAGCCACGTCTGCCGGTGACGGCATGGAACAGATGGGTGAACCCCGCCGCGCCAAGCACCGGCACAAACAGGTTCACAAGCGGGATCGAGAGCGGCACCGCCATCAGCGCCCCTGCCATCCAAGCAGTGAGCTTGTTGCGGCGGTAGAGCTCCATCGCCGCCTCACGCTCCATTCGGCGCATCGCCGCCATCTGGAAATATTCGCGGCCCAAAAGATAGCCGTTGAGCCCGAAGAACAGCAGCGGCGCCAGTGGGATCACGAAAGGATAGATCATCAGCGCGATCACGTTGGCCACGATGATGACCCCAAAGAAGCGCACGGTGTCCATGAAGCTCTCGGCCAAGGTGAGTTTGCGCACCGGCGGTAGGGTCGGATAATGCACATCCTCGACCATTTCCGCGACATCCTCGAGGAAGAACCCGGTGAAGGCCGAGGCCACGGGCACCATCAAAAAGGCGCTCGCGACCAGCATGATCCCTGCGGAAAAGATCGACAGCGCCGTGTCGATATGGCCGACCTGACCGATCAGGGGCAGGGTTACGCTTGCGGGCACGAGCCATCCGATCAGCCAGACCATCGCGACATAGATCGCGATCAGCAGCCCCAGCGAGAGCGCAACCCCGATGCCCACGACCTTGAGCGCGCCCGGGCGCAGCAAATCGCCCCAAGCCTTGATATAGCTCGAAATGATCATTCGGAGATCCAATGCGTGATCGCGGCCAGATCGGGGCGCGGTCGGTCGGACGGGGTCACGCCCTCGGTGCCCAGATGGATGAAGCCCGCGACGATCTCGCCGGGGGTCATCCCAAGCAGGTCCCGACCGAAACTGTCATCCTGCGAGGCCCATCCGCTGAGCCAGTTCGCGCCCCAGCCTGCGGCCAGCGCCGCGTTGAGCAGGGACAGGCAGGCCGCGCCTGC
>NZ_JHEH01000006.1 GCF_000715505.1 Thioclava dalianensis | reverse complement strand
CCTCCTCGAGCTTGAACGGCTTGATTGCTGCTATGATGAGTTTCACCTGTCATCCCTTCCTTGTTCCGCCCACGCTGTCGCGCAGAGCAACATCCTTCGGCGGTCAGAAAGCCCCGCTCACGCGCTTCACACAAGCGATCAAGTACCCGCGACAGCTGCGTGAATGCCCGTTACTGCCCAAAAATTATACATTTTGTGCAAAGTGATTAATTTTTAATCTCAATACAAAACTGAAACGTGACTTTATGCGGGTCCACATCCTGTGAACTCACGTGTAAATTGGCTGGAACGAAAATTGAGGCAGCGGAACAGGCACATGACTCAGAAAGGCGGACGGCGCGGGCCGTTGGTGGCCGATAAACGCTATTCTTCGTCGAAGCAGGCGCCGGGCAAACCAAACACTCCCAAACCACGCAAACCGCGGGGCAAAAAGCCTCAGCGGCCCAAACGCAATCACGGGCTTTTCACTGGAGCGGTGATCGGCCTGGCAAACGCCATCTGGCGCCTCATCTGGGGCGGCTTTTGGCGATTCACCATGGTCATTGCGTTGGTCGTAGTGGGCACCTCGCTCTATTTCTACTCGACGCTTCCCGACTACACCAAGCTGCTGGACGGTCGCACGCGCGGCTCGGTCACCATGCTCGATGACCAGAACAAGGTCTTTGCATGGCGCGGGGAGACCTTTGGCGGACAGATCGATGCCAAGAACGTCTCGCCGTTCCTGCGCGACGCCGTCGTCGCGACCGAAGACCGCCGCTTCTACCATCACTTCGGGATCTCGCCGCGCGGCATCGCCTCGGCCATCGCCATCAACCTGCGCGCAGGCCGCGGCCCCTTCGAGGGCAATGGCGGCTCGACGATCACGCAACAGGTGGCCAAGCTTCTGTGCCTCGGGGTGAAATTCAATCCCAAGGAATGGAAGAACGAAGCCGCCTATGAAAGCGACTGCCGCTCGGGCGGGCTCAAGCGCAAGATCAAGGAAGTGCCCTATGCCTTCGCGCTCGAGCTGAAATACACCAAGGATCAGATTCTCTCGATCTATCTCAACCGGGCCTATCTGGGCGCGGGCGCACGTGGCTTCGAAGCCGCCTCCGAGCGCTATTTCGGGATCTCGGCGGCCAATGTCGATCCGCAGCAGGCCGCGATGCTGGCCGGCTTGCTCAAGGCACCGAGCTACTTCGCCCCTACCAATAATCTCGAGCGTTCACAGGCCCGGGCACAGACCGTGCTCGATCTGATGCATCAACAGGGCTATCTGACGGATCGCCAGTATCTCGACGCGAAGAACAACCCCGCCACGCTGAGCAAAGCCGCGCAGCAACGTGCGGGCGGCTATTTCGCCGATTGGCTGATGGATACGATTCCCGACTTCCTGTCGCGCGATACGACCGAGGATGTCGTGATCCATACGACGCTCGATCAGCGCATTCAGGCGGCGGCCGAAGATGCGATGCAATCCGTGTTCACCAACAAGGTCTCGAAAAACAGCGAAGCGCAGGCCGCAATCGTTGTGATGTCGAAAGACGGTGCCGTGCGTGGCATGGTCGGCGGACGCGAGACCAAGGTGACGGGGGCGTTCAACCACGCCACGATGGCCCAGCGTCAGACCGGTTCGACCTTCAAGCCCTTCGTCTATGCCACGGCGCTCGATCTGGGCTACACGCCCGATTCGATGGTCGATGACGCCCCCCTAACGGTGAAGATGCCCGGCTCACCCAATTGGAGCCCGCGCAACTATGAACGAAACTTCCGCGGCCCGATCACCCTGACCGTGGCGCTCGAGCATTCGGTGAACGTCGCCACCGTGCGCGTCTCGGAAGCTGTCGGGCGTGAGAATGTCATCAAGGTCGCCCAAGGGTTCGGCTTTGCGCAAAACCTGCCCAACCTGCCCTCAGTGGCGCTCGGCGTGGGCGAATCGGATCTGCTCGACATGACGGGGGCCTATGCGGGCATCCTGAATGGCGGCTCGTCGGTGACGCCTTACGGGCTCAACACGCTCACGCTCAAAGGCGACACCGAACCGCTCTTTTCCAAGCCGGGCGGGATCGGCGAGCGCGTGATCTCGGAGAAATCCGCCAAGGAGCTGATGTATATGATGCGTCAGGTCGTGCTGCACGGCACCGGCGGGCGGGCGAACCTCAAAAATTATGAGGTCGCGGGCAAGACCGGCACGACGCAAAGCCTGCGTGACGCTTGGTTCATCGGCTTCACGGCGGATTACGTGGTCGGCGTCTGGTTGGGCAATGACGACAACTCCCCGCTCAACGGGGTGACCGGGGGTGGTTTGCCCGCCGAGATCTTCCACGAGACGATGAAACGTGTGGAGAACGGCCAGCCCGCCAAGCCGCTGCCGATGGCACAGCCCGCCGATTGGCAAGGCAACCCGGATGACTGGCAATCGACGCCGCAGCCGCAGCCCGATGCCGCGCCGCAACCCCAGCAGCCTCAGCCGCAGCAACGGAGCAATCCGTCTGATTCGATCCTGAAGAGCCTTCTGGGCGTGTTCGGCGGCGGCAACTAAGATCAGCCCACGCGCCCGCCTCTGGCAGGGCGCGTGGGACCCGGCCTATCCGGCCGCCTTGAGATCCACGATCAGCGCATCGATATTGCCGCGCCGCCGATCCAGCATCGCCCCGATCTCGGCACGCTCGGAGGCCAGCATGTTCACCCCCTCGACAATCAGGTTGAAGAATCTGTCGCGACCCGACCGGTCCGAGACCTGCCAGAGCACCTCGAACGGTGCCTGCCCTCTCAGGGACGCAAGGGTCTTCACCTCGTAGAAGGATTTGATCGGACGCGCGCCCTCCACCTTGAAGGTCGCCCCGATGAACTCCCGAAACCGCTTGCCATATTTGCGCGCGAGATAGCCCTGATAGGCCTTGGTAAAGGCCGCAAGCTGCGCCGGGCTCGCCTGCCGTGCGGCGACACCGAGGGCCGAGCGGCCAATCACGTTCACATCGGCATATTTCGCAAAGATCTGCTCGAACATCGCGTAAAGCGCAGGCCCCGTACGCCCTGACGAGATCGCCGCATTCACATCATTGACCGCCTGTTGAATGAGTGCGCGCGCCTGCGCGTCATTGAGCGCGAGCGCCGGTCCCGGCAGCAGCGCCGCGGCCAGCCCAGCCGCGCCCAGGCCCAGAGCCCTGCGCCTATTGCAACGCGGGGTCTTCATAGGGGTCATAGACATTGGCATCGTCGGTCTCCTCGCCATTGAGTTCGAATCGCCGGTTCTGCAAGTAAAGCAGGCGGCTTTGCGCATAGCTGTCCGCACTTCCGTAAAGAATCGAATCGACGGTCGAACTGTAGCGCTTGCGCTGGATCACCTTGGCGCCCAGCCGGAAGGTCTTGGCCACCAACCGCGGATCGGGGTCGAGCGCATTGAGCGGATCGATGATCAGATCGACAACCGTGCCCAGCGTATCGCGCTCGGTCGAGGGCCCGAGGATCGGCAATTCGATATAGGCCCCCTCGCCCACCCCCCAGACATGCAGGGTCTCGCCGAAGTCCGTTTCGGTTTCCGGCAGAGAGAAGCTTTGCCCCGCCGGATCAAAGATCCCGCCCAAGCCAAGCGTCGAGTTGATGAAGAAACGGAAGGTGTTCTTCACCGCAGGCTCTGGTCGCCCCTGCAACAACGCGTTCACGACCATGCTCGGCAACCCGAGATTGTCGCCAATATTGCCAATCGCATTGCCGATCGGGCCGGGCGGCTTGGAGGGGCGATCATCGGCACGAAACAGCGCCTGATCGACATCCTTGTTGAACTGATGGACCTTGCGATTGCTCGCCTCGAAGGGATCATTGATCCCGCTGGCGCGCGGTGCCGGGCCGCAGCCCGCAAGCCCAAGCCCCATCGCAACGATGATCGCGGCCATACCGGCGGTCTTACGTCTCGCACGCTGCACTGTGTTGAATGTCACTCGAAATCCCCCAAGCCAAGCTGTCGCGGGACGCTCGCGCCCGGCGCATTAAGACACCCATACTGCGCGGAGGGCCCGCGCGCATCAAGGGGCCGTGAGGCATATGTGATCCTGCCTGCGCGCGAGCCCCCCGCCCCTAGAGTTTCGCAAGCAGCGCCGGGGTGGGCCAACCATCGGCGGGCAGACCCAGACGCGTTTGTTCGGCCTGCACGGCGGGGCGCGTCTTGGCGCCAAGAATCCCGTCTATCTTGCCCACGTCATAGCCCTTCTGCGCCAGCTTGCTTTGCAGGGCCTTCATCTGGCTCGGGCTCAACCCCGGATCAGCATGGCCCGGATCAAGTCGCGGCGCGCCCTCAAGACGCGTCGCGAAATAGGCAGCCGAGGTGACATAGACAAAACTCTTGTTCCACTCGAAGAGCACCTCGAAATTCGGATAGACCATGAAGGCTGGCCCCTTATGACCCATCGGCAAAAGCACCGATCCCGGCAGGTCCGGCAAGGTCCCGTCATGCGCCCTGACCCCCATCTGCGCCCACTGCGCGCGCGACAGCTGCGTCTGCAGACCAGTTTTCGACCAGTCCATCTGCGCGGGCACGGTGATCTCCTTCATCCAAGGCTCATTCGCGCGCCAACCCATATCGCGCAGCATCTTGGCCCCCGACATCAGCGCATCGGGTGCCGAGCTTTTCGGGCGCACATGGCCATCGCCGTCACCATCCACCCCGTTGTTCAAGATATCCGCAGGCAACATCTGGACCTGCCCGATCTCGCCCGCCCAAGCTCCGGTCTCGCGCCGCGGATCGAAATCGCCATGCTGATAGAGCTTGGCCGCCGCGATCACCTGCGGGCGAAACAGCTCGGGCCGCCGACAATCATGGGCCAGCGTCAAAAGCGCGTTGCGCGTATTGAAATTGCCCTGCACCTGCCCGAAATCGGTCTCGAGCCCCCAGAACGCGAGCAAAATTCCGCGCGATACGCCATATTGCTGCTCGATCCGGTCGAAAACGGCCCGGTAGCGTTTGGCGTTACGCGCGCCATTCTCCATCCGGTTGCGCGAGATCACCGCGCTCGCAAACTCCAGAAACGTCTTGCGAAACACCCCCTGCGCCCGGTCCGCGCGCAGCACGCTCTGATCAAGACGCGCGCCCGAAAGGAACGCATCGGCTTGAGCTGCGTTAAGACCGGACGAGACAAGATCAGCCCGAATCCCCGACAGGAAATTCGACCAGCTTCCGCCGCATTGCGCCACGATTGGCGTGGCAAAGGTGGAGACCACGAGAGCAAGGATCGGCAAACGCATGGAATGTCCTTTTTTCCGAATTCCCGCAGACGCTAACGCGGGCTCACGAAAGCGACAACCACAAGCTCGTTGCAAAGAAGGCACTCTTTGCGCGTGCGGCATGAATCAGATCGAACGGACAACTTGAATTTTACATTCCTGTGATCAGCATGGGTCATGGGAACGCTGCCGGAGGACAACATGGATTTCTTGCCCAAAGAGCTGCTGGACGGGCTGCACACGGCCCAGAAGCGAACGGCGGCAAAGACCGCGCGGCTGCGCGTGAAAGCGGGCGGATCGGTCTGGCCGATTCTGCGCCGCTACAAGAACGGCTTCACCCTTGATGCCGATCAGGTCACGCATCTGCGCGGCTATGTGGATCTCTACGAGGGCCAGACTCATATCGCGACCTGCCTGATCGTGGCCTCGGATATCGTCGGCAAAGAGTTGATCTGTAGCGTGAAACGCGAAACCGCCGTGGCGGAACGTCCGCCGCTCGATTTCGTCAAGGAAGGGCCGGAGATCGCGGGCTATCTGCCCAAGGCGTAACCGACCAGCGCTTAGAGAGACCGGCGCAAGACAGTCCCCACGAGACATTCGACAAACGGCGCCCCTATCGGGCGCCGTTTGTTATTGGTTACTGCAGATCCGCGAAGGCCGCCTGCAAGCGCGACACAGCCTCTTCGACCCGCGCGCGCGGCGTCGCAAGGTTGAAGCGCAAGAAAGTCTCGCCCCCCGCCCCGAACGTATGCCCATGATTGGCCGCGATGCTGGCGTCGCGCTCAACGCGCGCGGTGAACTCCTCAGGCGACATGCCGGTGCCTGCGAAATCGACCCAAGCCAGATAGGTGGCCTCGAGCGGCATCACCGCCAGCCCGGGGATTGCCGCAATACCGTCGTCAAAGACCTTTCGGTTGCCATCGAGATAGGCGCAAAGCGCATCGACCCATTCGGCCCCTTCGGGACTATAGGCCGCCGTGGCCATCGCAATGCCAAAGCTATTGGGCGAGATCCCCAGCGCCGTCATGCGCGCGGCGAATTTGGCACGCAGCGCAGGGTCGGAGATGATCACATTGCCGATATGCGCGCCTGCGATGTTGAAGGTTTTGGTTGTCGCACTCATCATCACGACGGGCTGATCGGGACAGGCCACCGACATTGGCAGATGCGTCTGACCGGGCATCACAAGATCATGGTGGATCTCGTCCGAGACCAGAATCAAGCCGTGTTTGCGCGCGAATGCCGCCGTCGCCTCCAGCTCGGCCTTGGTCCACACGCGCCCGCCCGGATTATGCGGCGAGCACAGAATGAGCATCTTCTCATTGCCCGTCATCAACGCATCCCACGCGTCGAAATCCATCTCATATCGCCCGTTCTCGCGCACGAGCGGGCATTCGCGCACTTCACGCCCGGCGGCTTTCGTCACGCGCGCGAAGGCATGATAGACCGGCGTCATCAACACCACCGCATCGCCCGGATCGGTATAGGCTTCGATCGACACGGCCACGCCATTCACCAACCCATGCGTGGTAAAGATCCAGTCGGGATCGACGCTCCAGCCATGGCGGGTCTGCATCCACCACGCGATGGCGGCGTTATACTCCTCCATGCCGCCCCAATAGCCGTAGACGCCATGCTCGGCCATCGACTCGACGGCGCGCTGGACGCAGGCGGGCGGGCGGAAATCCATATCCGCGACCCACATCGAGATCCCGTTTTGCGGGGACACGCCGTAGCGCTCCTCCATGCCGTCCCATTTGTTGGAATGGGTGCCGACGCGGTCGATCATCTCGTCAAAATTAGGTGCGGTCATGTGTGTTCTGCTCCTTGTTGCGCCCGCATATGAGCAAATGAGACCGCGAGGTTCAAACCCCGATTTGTCGCGGGCACAATCGCGCGGGATTGCAAGGTGGCAAGCCATCGCCTAAATGCCTGTGCATGACGCTGAAACCGATCCTGATCCATCCCGACCCACGGCTCAAGAAGCTGTGCGATCCGGTACCCGAAGTAACCGACGAGATTCGCAAACTCGCCGATGATATGCTTGCGACCATGTATGAGGCGCCGGGCATCGGTCTGGCCGCCCCGCAGATCGGCGTGATGAAGCGGCTGTTCGTGATGGATTGCATCAAGGACAAAGAGGCCACCCCCGAGCCCATGGTCCTGATCAATCCCGAGATCACCTGGAGCTCGGAAGAGACCAATGTCTACGAAGAGGGCTGCCTTTCAATCCCGGATCAATATGCCGAGGTCACTCGCCCGGCGGAGGTGCGGATGCGCTGGCTCGGAATTGACGGCAAAACCCATGAAGAGCAGTTCGATGCGCTTTGGGCAACCTGCGCGCAGCACGAGTTCGACCATCTCAACGGCAAGTTGTTCATTGATTATCTCGGGCCGATGAAGCGCAAGATGATCACCCGCAAGATGGAAAAGCTCAAACGCGAGCGCGCGCGGACCCCGAAGGATCCGATCCTCTGATGGCCGTGCGCCCCTTCCTGCCTTATGACGACCGCCGCCTGCACCGCCCCGCAGAGCCTGTCGAGACGATCACCGAAACCGTGCGGATGATCTGGGACGACATGATCGAGACGATGGATGCGATGCCCGGTGTCGGCCTCGCCGCGCCGCAGATCGGGATCCTGAAACGCCTTGCCGTGGTCGATGCGTCCGACAAGCGCGGGCAGGCCGTGCGGATGGCGAATCCAGAGGTGCTGCATGCCTCGATACAGCTGCGCAAACATCACGAGGCCTCGCCCAACCTGCCCGGCGTTGCAGCCCCGATCGAGCGGCCCCGCGCGGTGACCGTGCGCTTTCTGAACGCCGAGGGCGAGATCGAAGACCGCGATTTCGTGGGGCTCTGGGCCACTTCGGTGCAACACCAGATCGATCACCTGAACGGCAAGCTCTATGTCGATCACCTCTCGCCCTTGCGCCGCAAGATGCTTGTGGCGAAATCGAAGAAGCTGGGAGCGGGCTGATGCGCGTCGTCTTCATGGGCACGCCCGATTTCTCCGTTCCCGTGCTCGAGGCGCTCGCGCGCGCGCATGAGGTCGTGGCGGTCTATTCGCAGCCGCCCCGTCCCGCCGGGCGTGGCAAGAAGGACCGGCCCTCGCCCGTGCAGCAAAAGGCCGAAGCGCTCGGGATCGAGACGCGCACGCCGCTCAATTTCAAATCCGCAGAGACGCGGGAAGCTTTCGCAGCCCTGAACGCCGATATCGCGGTCGTGGTGGCCTATGGGCTGATCCTGCCGCAGGCGGTGCTCGATGCGCCCGCGCGGGGATGCCTGAACATTCACGCCTCGCTTTTGCCGCGCTGGCGGGGGGCTGCTCCGATCCACCGCGCGATCATGGCAGGCGACACTGAGACCGGCATCTGCATCATGCAGATGGAAGCCGGGCTGGATACCGGGCCGGTGCTGCTGCGCGAGGCGACGCCGATTGGTGCAACCGAAACCACCGGGGCGCTGCACGACAGGCTCAGCGCGATGGGGGCCAAGCTGATCCTCGACACGCTGGCGCAGATCGACGCGCTCACTCCCGAGGCACAGCCCGAAGCTGGCGTGACCTATGCCAGCAAGATCGACAAGGCCGAGGCGCGCATCGACTGGACGCGCCCCGCCCCCGAGTTGGTGCGCCATATCAACGGTCTTTCGCCCTTCCCCGGTGCGTGGTGCGAGATCAATGACGAGCGGGTCAAACTGCTGCAGGCAGCGCTTGGCCAAGGTCAGGGCACACCCGGCGCCGTGCTCGATGGCTTCACCATCGCCTGCGGCACTGGTTCGCTGGAGATCTTGCAGGCCCAACGCCCCGGCAAACGCGCAATGGCAGTCAAAGACAGCCTGCACGGGCGCGAGATGCCCGCGCGTCTCGACTGACCCACCGCGCAGACGCACCTTTTGGCCCGATCGCTGACATGAAAAAGGAGGGCTGCGCCCCCCTTTCTCCGCGTCTCATTTGCCAGATCCAGACTTAGCGAAACCCGATCGCGCCAGACAGAAGCTGCGCGACGGTCGCCTGATCGAGATAGCCGGTCGGGGTCAGACCGCCCGCTTTCTGATAGCGCCGGATCGCGCGCCGGGTCTCGGGGGTGAAGACCCCATCGACCTTTCCGGGCTTGAGCCCCATCTGCTGAAGCCGCTGCTCCACGAGGGATTTCGCAACCCCCGGAAGCCCCAAAGCATCCTCATTGGCCTTGGCCTGCGCATCCGCCGCGCTGTCCTGACTGGCATCGCGCAGCGCTGCGATCCGAGCCTCGGCCTCGGCGCGGAAAGCGGGCTTGTCGCGGCTCGAGAGATAATCGCGATAGGCCGAGATCGTATCGGCCCGGCGCGCCGCATCCCAATCCGCACGATCCGCCGATTGGGCATCGGCACGGCGCTCTGCCTCGATCTTGTCCAGCCGCTCCTGCGCGAGATCGGCAAACAGACCATCGGGATATTTCTTGAGATAGGCGCGCAGCCCCGGCTCATCGCCCGCTTTGCCGGTTTGTTCCCAATAGCTGCGATCCTGCTTGTCGATTTCGGCCTGACGCGCCTTGGCCTGCGCATCCAGCTCGGCCGAGCGCTTCTCGCCCTGCGCCGACAAACGGGTCAGCTGATCGCGCGTCAGATAGGAGGTGTCTTCGAACCCGTTGGCCCGCTGCCAACGCGCAATCGCCGCGCGCGAGCCGGGGCCAAAGACACCGTCCACGCCCTTGGGATCATAGTCGAGAATAGTGAGATATTGCTGAACTTCGCGCCTCTGATCGCGGGTCAGCCCCAGCGCCTCCTCGGCCGCACTGGCCTGTTGCGCGGGCTGGGCTTTGAGCGCGGTGATCCGCGTGCGCGCATCATCGGCATGCGGACCATCAGGATAGCGATTCAGATAGAGCTGGTAGGCATCGACCGTATCTTGCGTGCGCGCCAGATCCCAATAGGCGGCAGACGGATCCGCTGCAGGGGCAGGCGCGGGCTTGGCGGGCTTTTGCACCATAGCATCGCTCGACACCAAGCTGAGATCGTCCGGCAGGTAGCCCGACTGGCTTAGCCCCGCCGAGCTTGCCGCCGCAGCCAAGGCCTGTCCCGGCTGGGCAAAATCGCTTTTCATCAGGGCAACCACTTGCTGAGGCGTGCCCCGCAAGACACTGACACCTTGCGGAATATCGAGCGTACCGATACCCGGCCGGGTCAGACCCGAGGGATCCTCCGCCGCTTTATCCGCGCCCAGCACAAGCACCGCGTGGCCCGGATGCGCGGCCAGCACGCTGAGGACGGCCGAGAGCGGCAGCGCCTCGCTCACAGCTTCCGGCAGACTTTGATCGCGCACGTCGACGGGCAGGAAATAGGTCTCGGCACGGGTATGCACGAAGCGCCCCGAGAGCGTGACCGCCACCGTATCGGCTTGCGCGGCCTCATCGACGAAATCGCGAAACTTCGTGCGAATGTCGCCAGCATCGGCATCCTTCGCACTCAAAACGGCAAAGCCTGCAGCCTGAAGGTTGGATTGCGCGCCGGCTACACCATCCGCGCCTTTGACCGCACCGATCCGGTCATAATTCGAATTGCCCAGAACGAACGCCAAATCCCCCGCATGCGCAGGGATCGTCAGGGCGGCTATCGCGGCCCCGGTCAACAGTAGTTTCCGCATGGTATCCTCCGTCTCTCCGGAGCTTCAACGCCGCGCGCGCCTGCGGGGTTCCTCAGTCATAGCTGCGCTGGTCGTCGATGACCTTGCCGTCATTGGGCAGGCTGCCGGGCGCCACGAGCGTGATCTCTCCCTTCATCTTGAGCGCCGCGCGGATGCCATCCTCAAAGCGCGCAGGGTCCGCGGCCTCGGTCTCGATCTGGACGCTGAGCACATCCATCTCGCCGCGTCGCGTGGCGATGACGCGGGCCTTTTGCACCTCGGAATGAGCCGCGACAAAGGCCGCGACCTGCTCGGGGCGCACGAACATTCCCTTGATCTTGGTGGTCTGATCGGCGCGCCCCATCCAGCCCTTGATACGCACATTCGTGCGCCCGCAGGGCGAGACCCCCGGCAGCACCGCCGACAGATCCCCGGTCGCAAACCGGATCAGCGGATAGTCGGGATTGAGCGTGGTCACGACGACCTCCCCCACCTCGCCGTCGCGGACCGGATCGCCGGTGCCGGGGCGGACGATCTCGACGATCACGCCCTCGTCCACGATCAACCCCTCCTGCGCGGCGCTCTCATAGGCGATATTGCCCAGATCCGCTGTGGCGTAGCATTGCAGACAGGCAATGCCGCGATCCGCGTAGTCCTGACGCAGACTCGGGAAAAGTGCACCGCCCGACACGGTCGCCTTGCGGATCGCCAACCGCTCACCCATCTCCTGGGCCTTCTCAAGAATGACACGCAGATAATCCGGCGTTCCGGCATAGACCGTCGTGCCGATATCGACGGCGGCACGCACCTGCAGCTCGGTCTGGCCGGTGCCCGCCGGCAGCACGCTGGCGCCCACGGCCCGCGCGGCATTTTCGAACATCGTTCCGGCAGGCGTCAGGTGATAGCCAAAGCAGTTCTGCACGATATCGCCCGGGCCAACCCCTGCGGCATGCACGAAGCGCCCGATGCGCCACCAGTCATGCGCCCCGCCGCCCGGCTCGTAGATCGGTCCCGGAGACTGGAAGATATGGGCAAAGCCATGCGCCGGATGCGGCGTCAGCCCGCCAAAGGGAGGCTGCGCCTTTTGTGCGGCAACAAGATCGGATTTGCGCAGGATCGGCAGCCGCGCCAGATCCGCACGCGAGGCAACGCGGGCTGCGTCCACATCCTGCAGATGCACAGCCATTCCCGGTGCCAGACGCGCCTTGGCGATCACCTCGGGCAAGGCCGCGGCAAGATCGTGTTCGCGCTGCTCAGAGCTGCGGGTTTCCCGCGCGTCGTAATGCTCGCCCATCAGCTGCGTTTCCTTCCTCGGCTCGTGGGCGGATCGCCCTTTTGCTGCACAAAATTGCTGCGCAGCAATTGTTTAATTTCAAGATATTGCATCACGCGAGCCAGCGCTTGCGTCGGCGGTAGCTACGCACGTCTCGAAAGCTCTTGCGTCCGTCATCACCCATCCCGAGATAGAACTCTTTCACATCTGGGTTTTCGCGCAGATCAGCGGCGGGCCCATCCATCACGATGCGCCCGCTTTCGAGGATATAGCCGTAATGGGCATAGCGCAGCGCGACATTGGTGTTCTGCTCGGCCAGCAGAAAAGTCACGCCCTCGCTCTCATTGACCGCCTTCACGATCTGGAAGATCTGCTCGACCAGCTGCGGCGCAAGCCCCATCGAGGGCTCATCGAGCAAGATCATCTCGGGGCGGCTCATCAGCGCGCGACCCATCGCGACCATCTGCTGCTCGCCGCCCGAAGTATAGCCCGCCTGACTTTTGCGCCGCTCGCGCAGCCGCGGGAAATAGGTGTAGACCATCTCTAGATCCGACTGGATCGCCGCCCGCCCGTCGCGCCGCGTATAGGCGCCGGTCAGAAGGTTCTCTTCAACAGTCAGATGCTCGAAACAATGGCGCCCCTCCATCACCTGAATGACGCCTTTGCGCACCAACTCTGCCGGGGCGCCGCCCTCCACGCGCTCGCCGCGATACAGGATGCTGCCCTTGGTGACCTCGCCCCGCTCGGATCCAAGCAGGCTGGAGATTGCCTTGAGCGTGGTGGTCTTGCCCGCGCCATTGCCGCCCAGAAGCGCGGTGATCCCGCCCTTGGGCACGCTCAGGCTGACGCCTTTGAGCACGAGGATGACGTGATTGTAGATCACCTCGATATTGTTGACCTCAAGCAGGGCCGTATCGCCGCCGGTCTCATCGCGCATCGCAAAACTCCACGGAAAAATTGGGCCCCCGACAGCAAGGCCGGGGGCCGGGTCGTCACTTGCAGCTTTCCTCGATGCCAGCTTCCTTGGCATAGGCCGCCGAATCCTCGGCAATCAGCGGATCGAGGACTTCGCGATCCGAGCTGATCCAGTCCGATGCCTCGTTCCACTTCTTGGCAGCCGCATCCCACTGGAACACCTTGGCCGAGCCCGGCCCGCCATGGTTCTCGCAGCTTGCCTTGATCGGTTGCGCGAAATTCGGCAGGCCCAGCTCTTCAAGCCGCGCCTCGGTCAGGTCGAGATTCTCGAAACCATCGCGCACTTCGGCCGCGTTGACATCGGACTTCCCGGTCATTTCCTGCGCCTTGCGGATCGCCTCGGAGATGATCATCGCCGCGTACATGCCGCGCGAATATAGCATCGTTCCGATCTGATCGCCTGCGCCGCTCGCCTTGCCGGTATCGACGACATATTTCTTGAGATCGTCATAGACCGGATAGGCGCCCCCCGTCCCGTGGAACGAGAGCGACTTGTAGCCCGACGCCTTGTCGCCCGCAGGTGCCACGTCGTTCTCCGAGCCCGACCACCAGACACCGATGAAATGATCCATCGGATAGCGGATGTTCACCGCCTCTTGGATCGCGACCTGGTTCATCACGCCCCAACCCCACATCAGCACGTAATCGGGCTTCTCGCGGCGGATCTGAAGCCATTGCGACTTCTGCTCCTGACCGGGGTGATCGACCGGGATCGCTTTGAGGGTGAACCCGTGTTTCTTGGCAAGCTCCTCAAGCGTGCGGATCGGCTCCTTGCCATAGGCGGAGTTGTGATAGACCAGAGCGACGGTCTTGCCTTTGATGTCGCCACCTTCCTGATCAAGGATGTATTTGATCGCAACCGAGGCACCGTCCCAATAGTTGGCAGGGAAGTTGAACACCCATTTGAAAACTTTGCCATTGGCCGCCGACGTGCGCCCATAGCCCGGCGTGTAAAGCGTGATACCGTCCGCTGACATCTTCGGGATCAGCTGGTAGGTGATCCCGGTCGAGAGCGGGTTATAGACCAACGCCCCGGTGCCCTTCGTGCTCTCGTAGCACTCGACACCTTTTTCGGTGTTATAGGCGGTCTCGCATTCCGGGCTTTGCACCTTTTCGCCGCCAATGCCGCCGTCGCGCTCGTTGAGCAGGGTGAAATAGTCGTTGAAGCCATCGGCATAGGGAATGCCATTCGCGGCATAGGCCCCCGTGCGATAGCTCAGATTTGGCACCACCAGATCGGCGAATGCCGGGGCCGAGGTCAGCGTGATCGCCGCCGCGACCCAAGCGGTCAGGGTCTTCTTCATGTCATCTCCTCCCAGAGCATCATGTGTCGGTTGCGCCGGGTGCGATCCCGGTTCTCATCTATCGGCAGGCCCGCCCCTCAATAGGGGAAGGGCCAAAGCCGGAGTTTTTCCTTGGCCACGCGCCAAAGCTGCGCCAGCCCGTGCGGCTCGGCGATCAGGAACACCACGATCAACCCGCCCACGATCATCAGCTCGATATGCGCGGCCAGATCGGTCGGCCATCCCAGCGCCCCCACCAGAACGTTCTTGAGAAACACCGGCAGCAGCACGAGAAACGCCGCCCCCGCGAAGGATCCAAAGATCGAGCCGAGACCGCCGATGATCACCATGAACAGGATCAGAAAGCTTTTCTGGATGCCGAAGGCCTCGCCAACCTCCGCCGCGCCCAGATAGACTGAGAAGAACAGCGCACCGGCAATCCCGATGAAGAACGAACTGACCGCGAAGGCCGAAAGCTTGGTTGTGAGCGGGTTCACCCCGATGATCTCGGCGGCGATATCCATATCGCGGATCGCCATCCATTTGCGTCCCACCGTGCCGCGCGTCAGGTTGCGTGCCACGAGCGCGACCAGCGTCAGGATCACAAGACAGAACATGTATTTGGCCGTCGCGCTGGTCTGCGCGCCCGTCACGAAGACACTGAAAACGGTGCGCTCGGGGGCGGTAATCTGGCCCGAAGCGGAGTAGTTGTAGAACCACGGCACCTTGTTGAAGAGCCAGACAAGGAAGAACTGCGCAGCCAGGGTCGCCACCGCCAGATAGAATCCCTTGATGCGCAGGCTTGGCAGGCCGAACAACACGCCGACCGCCGCCGTCACGACCCCCGCAAGGATCACATGCACAAAGATCGAGATATCGGGAAAGGCGGTCATCAGCTTGTAGACGGAATAGGCGCCCACCGCCATAAACCCGCCGGTCCCCAACGAGACCAGCCCCGCATAGCCGACGAGTATATTCAGCCCAATCGCTGCAATCGCGTAGATCAGAAACGGCACCGCGACCGCGCTGGCCCAGTAGTCATTGATGAAGAGCGGCACGATGCCGAAAGCCACGATCAGCACGCCATAATAGCGCAGCCGGTCGAATTTGATCGGGAAGGTCTGGCTGTCCTCCTGATAGGATGATTTGAAGTCGCCTGCTTCGCGATAAAACATCAGCCCCTCCCCGGATTGCAGCTGGAGAGGGCGGTCTTGCTCAGTCTGCGCGGCGCAGCCTCAACCAGGCCCAAAGGCCGACCGCCGCGCCGAGCGCCGCCAGAACGATGTTGAGAGACTGAAGCTGCGAGGCCTCGTCCGCCGGGGCGGCCAAAGCGATCCATCCGAAGGACAAAGCAGCGCCCCAGCCGATGGTGAACAACGTCGCACAGGTTTTCATGATCGTGGCTCCTCCCAAAGCGCGCCTGTCCGTCGCGGCCCGGGCCTCCCAACCCGTTTACGCAGCGACATCTTTGAGGATGTCCCACACGACCGCACCGATCAAGGAATTTATGGCGTCGTGATGACATGGCGTCAGACCCTTTCAATGATGCGCTCGCCAAACAGCCCCTGCGGGCGAAAGACGAGGAAGACGAGCGCGAGCACATAGGCGAACCAGTTTTCGGTCGCGCCGCCGATCATCGGACCGATGGAAAACTCAAAGAGCTTCTCGCCCACGCCGATAATCAAGCCACCGACGATGGCGCCGGGGATCGAGGTGAACCCGCCCAGCATCAGCACCGGCAGCGCCTTGAGCGCGATCAGCGACAGCGAGAACTGAACCCCCGATTTCGAGCCCCACATGATTCCGGCGACCAGCGCCACGAAGCCTGCGATGGACCAGACCAGAACCCAGATGAAGCGCAGCGAGATGCCAACCGACAGCGCCGCCTGATGGTCATCCGCCACCGCGCGCAAGGCCCGCCCCTGCTTTGAGAACTGGCTGAACAGGGTGAGCGCGGTCACCAGCAGGACGGCGACGACGGTGGCCACGATATCGAGATTGTCGATGAAAAACCCGTAACCGAACCAATTCGCAGTCGTGGTCTCGATCGTATCGTTGATCCCCTGCGGCAGCCCGACATCAAGCGTCTTGATGTCCGAGCCCCACATCACATCGCCGAAGCCCTCAAGGAAATAGGCCAAGCCGATGGTCGCCATGAACAGGATGATCGGCGCTTGGCTGACCAGATGCTTGAGCACGAGTTTCTCGATCACAATGGCCAGCAGCACCATCACGCCTGCGGTCAGCACGATTGCGATGACCGCGGGCACCTGCCAGCCGAAATGGGTCAGATGACCGCCGGTGATCGCGTTGATCAGATGGGCGAAAGGCACCTGACCCTCCTGAATGCCCACCAGCGTCAGCGCGGCAAAAAGCGCAAGCACCCCTTGCGCATAATTGAAAATGCCGCTGGCCTTGAAGATCAGAACGAAGCCCAGCGCCACCAGCGCGTAAAGCACGCCGGCCATCAGCCCGTTCAGCGTGACTTCCATCGCATAGAGCAGTTGATCAGGCATAATGCGCCTCCCTTGATGCAGGCGATGAGCTGCGCGGATCAGTCATGAGCCACCCCCAGATAGGCATCGACCACGGCCTGATTGTTGCGCACCTCATCGGGGGCGCCGTCGCCGATCTTCTTGCCGTAATCCATCACGACGACGCGGTCCGAGAGATCCATCACCACCCCCATGTCATGCTCGATCAGCACGATGGTCGTGCCGAACTCGTCATTGAGATCGAGCACGAAGCGGCACATGTCTTCCTTCTCTTCGACATTCATCCCCGCCATCGGCTCGTCGAGCAGCAGGATCTTGGGTTCGGCGGCCAAGGCGCGGGCCAGCTCGACCCGCTTCTTGAGCCCGTAGGGCAAACGTCCGACAGGCGTTTTCCGAATATTCTGAATCTCAAGAAAGTCGATGATCCGCTCAACCTTCTCGCGGTTTTCATACTCCTCGCGCGCCGCTCCGGTGAACCACCAGCCCGCCTGCGCGATCAGCCCCTTTTTCATATGGGTCAGCCGCCCCGTCATGATGTTGTCGAGCACCGACATGCCATCAAACAGCGCAATGTTCTGAAAGGTGCGCGCAATGCCGAGCCGCGCGATCTCATAGGGTTTCATCGGCCCGCGCCGGACGCCCTTGAACCAGACCTCACCGTCGCTGGGGACGTAAAAGCCCGAGATCACGTTGAGCATCGAGGATTTCCCGGCACCGTTCGGCCCGATGATCGCGCGAATCTCGCCGTCGCGAATGTCGAAAGAGATTTTCTCGATCGCGGTCAGACCGCCGAACCGAAGCGTGATATCCTTCAGCTCCATCACCACGCCGCCGATCTGGCGCCCATCCGCTGTGAGATAGCCCTCGTTCATATCCTTCATTCCGCAGCCTCCGCTACCGGCGCGGGCCCGGGCACGACCGCCGCGTCCTCGATCCGCAAGGTCGCGCGGATCTTGCCCTTGCGCCCGTCCTCATAGGTGACCTCGGTCTCGGTGTAGATCTCGGGGCTGCCATCGTAGAGCGCCGCGATCAGATCGTGGAACTTCTCACCGATGATACTGCGCCGCACCTTGCGGGTGCGCGTCAGCTCGCCATCATCCGCGTCTAGCTCCTTATGCAGGATCAAGAAGCGGTGGATCTGGCAGCCCGACAGCATCGGATCTTGCGCGATACTCTCGTTGACCGCCTCGATATGGCCACGGATCATCTCATAGACGCGCGGATGCCCGGCCAGCTCTTGATAGGAGGCATAGGACAGGTTGTTGCGCTCGGCCCAGTTCCCGACCGCCGAGAGATCAATATTGATGAAAGCGGTGCAGCGATCCCGCCCCGCGCCGAACACGACGGCCTCTAGGATCGCCGGATAGAACTTGAGTTTGTTCTCGACATATTTCGGCGCGAACATCCCGCCATTGGCGAGCTTTCCAACATCCTTCGCGCGATCAATGATGCGCAGATGACCGGTCTCCGTCTCGAAAAACCCGGCATCGCCCGTGGCCACCCAGCCCTCGGGATCCTTCGTCGAGGCGGTGCTCTCGGCGTTTTTGTAGTATTCCACGAACGTCCCCGGGCTGCGGTAGAACACTTCGCCACTCTCGGCGATGCGCAGCTCCACCCCCGGCGAGGGCACCCCCACCGTATCGGCGCGCACTTCACCATCGGGCTGCTGGGTGATGAAGACCGACGCTTCGGTCTGCCCGTAGAGCTGCTTGAGATTGATCCCGAGTGCGCGATAAAAACTGAAAATCTCTGGCCCGATCGCCTCGCCCGCCGTGTAGCCCACGCGAATGCGCGAATAGCCCAGCGTGTTCTTGAGCGGGCCATAGACCAGCAAATCGCCCAGCCAGTAGGACAGGCGCTTGCCCAGCCCGACCGGCTTGCCATCCAGAATGTCGGGCCCGACCGCTCGGGCGACCGACATGAAATGATCGAAGAGCCATTTCTTGACCCGCCCCGCATCCTCCATGCGGATCATCACCGTGGTCAATTGCTGCTCGAACACCCGGGGCGGCGCGAAGAAATAGGTCGGACCGATCTCGCGCAGATCGGTCATCATCGTGTCCGGGCTTTCGGGGCAGTTCACCGTGAACCCCGTCCAATAGGCCTGCCCGACCGAGAAGATAAAATCCCCCACCCATGCGAGCGGCAGATAGGCCAGCACCTCGTCATTGCGGTTCAGCCGGTCGAACTCCGAGCTGGCCTTCGCGGTCTCGATGATATTGCGGTTCGACAGCACGACGCCCTTGGGCTTGCCGGTTGTCCCCGAGGTATACAGCATCACGCAGGTGCTGTCGTAATCCAGCTCGGCAATCCGGCGGTCCAGCTCTGCCCCGAGGCGCTGCTGCGCCGCACGGCCCTCGGCCTGCACATCCGCCAGCGCATTCATCCGGGCATGGTCGTATTTCCGCATGCCCCGCTTGTCGGAATACATAACATGGGTGAGGGGCTGGATCTGGTCCTCGATCTCAAGGACCTTGTCGACCTGCTCCTGATCGCCCGCGACGACGAACCGCGCGCCGCAATGCTCCATAACATAGGCCATCTCTTCGGCAGCCGCGTCCTGATACAGCGCCACCGGCACCGCGCCGCACATCTGGCTGGCGACGATCGCCCAGTAATGGGCCGGACGATTGCGCCCGATGATCGCGACATGATCGCCACGCTCGACGCCAAGGTTCAGCATCCCCAGAGCGAGCGCCCGGATCTCCTGCGCGCTTTGCGCCCAAGTCCAGCTTTGCCAGATGCCGAATTCCTTCTCGCGATAGGCCGGAAGCGCGCTATAGCGCGCGGCATTCCGGGCCAGAAGCGCAGGAATCGAACGGGCAGTGTCCTGCCCCGTCGCGACCGCGTCAGCCAAATTGTCCTCCCTCGCACCGGTTGCCCGGCATCTCCCTCTCACAAACAGGCGATTCCTCCGCGCCCATTGCGGCATGTCCTTACGCTCGCTGTCAAAGTTTTCGTGAAGGTTTCGTGAGTGTAACGAATCCTTTCACCACGCGCCGTCCCCGAAAGCCGTGTTTACGCGGGGCAGCTCGCGGTGCTAGCGATAGTCACGCGGGGGAGAGGGCGGAATGGTAGCGGAACGCACGGATGAGCGATTGACGCGGGCGGGGCTGAACCTGATCGGGCAGGCCCTGTCGATCTTTGACAGCGAGCTGCGGCTGGCCGTCTCCAACGCGCAATACCAGCACATGTTCGACCTTCCCGAGACCCTGACGCGCAGCGGCGCCTCCTTCGAGGACACGATCCGCTATCTCGTCGGGAAGGGGGAATACGGCCCGGTTGAGGATATCGAGGCCGCCGTGCGCGACCGTGTCGACACCGCCCGCGCCTTCGCGCCGCATTACATGGAGCGCACCCGCGCCAATGGCCGCACGATCTCGGTCGAAGGGGCACCGCTTCCGCAGGGGGGCTGGATCACCGTTTATACCGACATCACCGAGATCAAACGGCAAGAGGCTCTGCTGCGCGCCCGCTCCGAGGAACTCTCCGAGCAGGTGCTGGATCATGCTGAGGCTTTAAGCGCGGCCAACCGGGCCTTGGCGGCAACCAATGCGGCGCTCGAAGAAGCCAAACGCGAACTGACCCTGACCGAAGCACGCACCCGGCAGGTCACCGAAATGATGCCCGCCCATATCGCGCATGTGGATCGCGACTTCATCTATACGTTTTCCAATCGCAAACTGTCTTCGGTTATGCCCGGCTCGCAGCCCGATGTGGTGGGGTTGCCCGTGCAGGCGGCGCTTGGCGCCGAGACCTTCGCCCGGATTCGTCCGGGATTTGAGCGCGCGCTGGCAGGCGAGCCCGGCGTGACGGAGATCACCCATGAGCCCTCGGGGCGGCGCATCCGCATCGCGCTGACGCCCGACCAGACAAGCGATACCGAGGTCGGCGGGGTCTTCATCCTCTCCACCGATGTGACCCACGAGGCCCAGACCCGCGCGGCCCTTGCGCAGACCGCCAAGCGCGAACTGGCCGCCAAGCTCAGCTCGGGTCTGGCCCATGACTTCGCGAACCTTCTGACGATCATACTCGGCCTGCAGGGGCGGCTTGAGCGGATGGACGGCCTGCCGGGCGAGGCTGAGGAAGCCGTGCGCGCCACGCTCGCAGCCGCCCGGCGCGGCGGCATCCTGCTCGACCGTCTCGCCAGCATGTCAGCGCCGCGCGCGCTGCGCCCGCAGGCAGTGCGGCTGCCCGATCTGCTCGAGGATCTGGTGGCGATGGCGCGCCCCACGCTCGGCACCGCGGTGGCGCTCAGCGTCGCGCCGCGCGATCTCGACGCCCCGATCCTGCTTGATCCCGGCCCCTTACAGGACAGCCTTCTCAACCTCGTGCTCAATGCCAAGGACGCGATGAGCGCTTCTGGCGGGACGATCCGCATCACCGCCCATCCGGTGCGCGACACATGGGTGGAAATCTCGGTATGCGACGACGGCCCGGGGTTTTCCGAGGCCGCCTTGCGCCATGCGCTTGATCCCTTCTTCACGACGAAGGGCGCGAAAGGGTCCGGGCTGGGCCTGTCGATGGTCTATGATCAGACCAAGCTCGCCGGGGGCACGGTCCGCCTGCACAACACCGCGCAGGGGGCGCAGGTGACGCTGCGCCTGCCGCTGCGCCCTGCCCCGCCCAAAATAGCGCCGATGATGATCCTTCTGGTCGAGGACGACCCCGAGATCCGGGCCACGATCCGCGAGATGCTGCGCGGCATGGAGCATACGGTCGTCGAGGCGGGCTCTGCCGCAGAGGCCGAGGCGCTTCTGACGCTGCCCGATATCGACCTCGTGCTCTCGGATATCCAGCTTGCCGGGGAGCGCACCGGGATCGATCTGGCACGAACCGTCGGCACCCGCTGCCGGATGGCGCTGATCACCTCTTTGCCGCCGGGCGATCCGCTACGCGCCGCCGCCCCCTGCCCGGTGCTCACGAAACCCTTTGTCGCAGCCGAACTGGCCGCGCTGCTCTCGGGAGTCACGCCATGACCGCAGACCAACCCCTCGTGGCGATCCTTGATGACGAGCCCGAGATCCGCCAGCTTTTGTCGCAGGCGCTCCAAGAGGCCGGGTTCCGCACCACATGCTTTGGCCGCGCCACCGAGTTCGAGGCCGGATTGAAGCGCCAGCCCCCCGATGTCTGCCTCGTCGATCTGGGCCTGCCCGATCGCGACGGGCTGGCGCTCGTGCACCGGCTGGCACTGGAATCGGGCGCGGCGATCATCATCATCTCGGGGCGCGCTCAGGTTCAGGACCGCGTCACCGGGCTGGAGCTGGGCGCCGATGACTACATCATCAAACCCTTTGACCCCGCCGAAGTTGTCGCGCGCATCCGCGCCCGCCTGCGCAAGGGGCGCGGCGATGGCGCGCAACGCGCAAGCCGTGCCCAATTTGCAGGCTGGAGCGCGCATTTTGATCGCTACATACTTTGCGATGATCAGGGCCATGAAACGGCCTTCAGCCATGCGGAGGGCGAGGTGCTGCGGCTCTTTCTGGAAAGCCCCAATCGGCTGATCAGCCGCGCGCAGATGCAAGAGGCCCTTGGCGGCGCGGCCGGGGAAAGCTTTGATCGGGCAATGGATGTACGAATTTCACGGCTGCGCACGAAGCTTGGGGAAGACCCCAAGAACCCGCGGCTCATCAAGACGATCTACGGCGCTGGCTACATCTTTCTGGGCGATGTGCGCTGGGGGTGATCTCACGTCATGGTGAGCAGTTTGCTCTTGATGTTTTCCCGTCCACGCCGCCAGATTTCACAATCGATACCGGGCGCATGAACCTCGGACCAACATGGAGAGAGACGATGAACTATAAGGCCCTTCTCGCGGCGAGCGCTGCAGTGCTGACCCTCGCAGCCCCCCAGAGCTTTGCGCAAGACGCCAAAGCCCCCGCCCCCAACGATCTTTTGAACGCAACGCTGTGGATGCAGAACTCGGTCGAGTACAAAGCCGTGACGATGGGGCTGTTCCAGCTTGCCAAGATCCGCCTCGATGAGGCGCTTGCCGATAAGAAATGGACGGCTGTGCCCGACAAGGAGAGTGCGGGATATGAGGACAAGCCGATCGCGATCATCGCCGATCTCGACGAGACCCTGCTCGACAATAACGGCTATCAGGCCTCGCTGGTCACGCGCGGCACCTCGTTCAGCTCCAAGGAATGGACGGATTGGGTCAATGCCGAAGACACCAAGGCCACCGCGGGTGCCGTCGACTTCCTGAAATATGCCGACAGCAAGGGCGTCAAGATTTTCTACGTCACGAACCGGACGAAGGACGAAGAGAAAGGCACGCGCGCCAATCTCGAGAAGCTGGGTTTCCCGATGGGCGGCAATGTCGACACCCTGCTGACCAAGAATGAGCAGGACGGCTGGGGCTCGGCCAAAGAAAACCGGATCGCCTATGTTGCCAAGGATTACCGCGTCGCGCTGCTGATGGGCGACAACCTCGGTGATTTCTCGGATGTCGCGAAAGGCACGGTTGAAGAGCGTCACGCCTTCCTCGACAAGACCAAGGATAACTGGGGCAAGACATGGATCATGTTCCCCAACCCCGAATATGGCTCGTGGGAATCCGCAGCTTTCGGCGGGGACTGGTCGAAATCCGAAGAGCAGCGCCGTCAGGACAAAATCGATGCGCTGAAACCCTGGACTCCCACCAAGTAAGCGCAGCGGTTCTCAAGCCGATCGAACGGGGCCGCCCTGCGCGGCCCCGTCTCGTTTGCGCTTTTTTCTGGCAATGCCACGACAACTCTGATTCAGTTCACGAAACTGAGATGTAAGGGCACTGCCATGCTCAACCTCATATTGCATACCCCGAATGCAGGCCGATTTTATCGCGTCGAGATCTCCGACAACCTGTTTGGAGAATACACGGTGCTGCGCGAATGGGGCCTGCATGGCTGCGCGGGCAGTCAGTGCCTGCGCTGGTTTTCCAATCTGCGCGATGCCGTCACCGCCGCCGAGAGCGCACGGCGGCGGGCGCAGAAACGCGGCTATCTGCTGATCGAGGCGGGCGCGGCCCACGCCGCCTGAGCCCCGCACCCCTCCGTCACAGGCGTGGCGGTTTGATGGGTTTCTCATCGCGCTTCATCCGCGCCCGGATCTTCTCAAGCCGCGCCTTAAGACGTGTGCGGCGGCGGTTCTGATAGGCGGTGATGATCGGCAGAGAGACGTAATAGCAGATCGTCGCGGCGATTATCCCTGGCACCAGCCCCCCCACAAGATAGGGCAGCCAGACATCGGTGAAGAACCGCTCCAGCCCGCTCCACTCGGCCCGATCGGGCGTGAACATAGCCCAGAAATTGTGCAAGAGATCATGGCTCGCGGCCTGAAACGTGCTCAGCAGCCCCTCGGGCGGACCGTTGTCAAAACGGTCCCCAAGGATCTTGTGTCCCAGCTTGACCGAGAACACCGCGATGATCGGGAAGGTCACCGGGTTGCCGAAGAATGTGGCGAGGATCGCGGCAAGGATATTGCCCCGAATGATCAACGCAACGGCCGCGGCACTCAGGAAATGGAAGCCGAACAACGGCGTGAAAGAGACCAGAACGCCGGCCCAAACCCCACGCGCGATACGATGCGGGCGGTCGGGAAGGCGGTTCACGCGGTGTTTGACGTATTGGAAAGCGCGCGCCCAGCCCGAGCGCGGCCAGACCGCCTCGCGCAGGTTCTCCATGACGCTTCGCTTATGACGCCTTCTGAACACCACGCCCCTCCCTCTATGCGCCGATCCTGGCGGCTACGGCTTGCGTGACAAATCGCGAATCCTCTTTATCTGCGCGACGTCGCTTTCCGCCTCCAGCGCGGTCAACAATCGGTGCAAATGCTCAGCATCGCATAGCTCCACCTCAACGAGCACCGAATAGAAATCAGGTTTTCGGTCAATGAAGTTCAAGTCCGAGATATTGGCCTTTTGCTGTCCGATCAATGTGCAAATATGACCCAGCACCCCGGCATCGTTGGAAATCGTGACTTTCATCGTCGCGGTATAGGCGGGCGGATGCTGCCCCGACTTCCAATGCAGATCGACCCAGCGATCCGGTTGCTCTTCGAATTCCTCAAGCGCGGGGCAGTCGATGGCATGGATGACCACGCCCTGCCCGCGATAGGTGATCCCGACGATGCGCTCGCCCGGCAAGGGCTGGCAGCAATTGGCGCGAGTGAAGCTCTGATCGGCGCTCAGACCAAGAACCGAGCGGCTGGGCTCGATCTCGCTGTCGCTGTGACGGGCGGCCAGTTCGGGGTAGAGCGCTTCAAGCACATCACTTGAGGCCAGCTCCGCCGAGCCCAGACGCGCGAGAACCTCACGCTCGTCGGGCAGACCGAGCGTCTTGGCTGCCGTGCGCAGAGCCTTGTCGGTGACTTTGCGCCCGACATGTTCGAAGGCCACGCGCGCCAGCTCCGCCCCCAGTTTGATGAAACGCCCCCGATCTTCCTCGCGCAGGCTCTTGCGGATCGCCCCCTTCGCGCGCCCCGTCGCCACGATATCGAGCCATGTCGGCTGCGGACGCTGCCCCGAAGCGGTGATCACCTCGACCGACTGCCCGTTCTTGAGCCGGGTCCAGAGCGGCACGCGAATGCCGTCGACCTTGGCGCCGACGCAGCTATTGCCGATCCGGGTGTGGATCGCATAGGCGAAATCGATCGGCGTGGCCCCCTTGGGCAGCTTCATCACATCGCCCTTGGGCGTGAAGCAAAACACCTGATCGGAATACATCTCGAGTTTGACGTTTTCGAGAAACTCGTCGTGATCCGCATCGCCATCGCCATCCGAGAACCGCTCGTTGAGCGAGGCCAGCCATTTCGCCGGATCGACGGCGAAAGGGTTCTGCGCCCGCTCACCATCGCGGTAAGACCAATGCGCGGCCACGCCGGCCTCGGCGACTTCGTGCATCTGGCGGGTGCGGATCTGCACCTCGACCCGCTTGCCATCGCGCCCCGACACCGTGGTGTGGATCGAGCGATAGCCGTTGGTCTTGGGTTGGCTGATGTAATCCTTGAACCGCGTCGGCACGACACGCCAACGGTGATGGATCAGCCCCAGAACGCGGTAGCAGTCCATTTCGGAGCGGGTGATGACGCGAAAGCCGTAAATGTCGGACAGCCGCGAGAAGGTGAGCTGCTTTTCCTCCATCTTGCGCCAGATCGAATAGGGGCGCTTGGCGCGGCCAAACACATCCGCATCGATGCCCTCATCCTCCAGCAACGCCCGGATATCTGCGGTGATCTTGGGGATCACGTCGCCCGAATCCTTCTGCATCCCGACAAAGCGGCGGATGATCGAGGTGCGCGCCTCGGGGTTGAGCACCTTGAAGGCCAGATCCTCAAGCTCTTCGCGCATCCATTGCATCCCCATGCGACCGGCCAGCGGCGCATAGATCTCCATGGTCTCGCGGGCTTTCTGGGCCTGCTTTTCGGGACGCATCGAGCGGATCGTGCGCATATTATGCAACCGGTCCGCCAGCTTCACGAGGATCACCCGCAAGTCCTTGGACATCGCCATGAACAGCTTGCGGAAGTTCTCCGCCTGCTTGGAGGCGGCGTTGGACAGCTGAAGATTGGTAAGTTTGGTGACCCCGTCGACCAGCTCGGCGATCTCCTCGCCAAAGAGCTCGGTCACCTCGCTATAGGTGGAGCGGGTATCTTCGATCGTATCGTGCAAAAGCGCCGTGATGATCGTGGCGTCATCGAGACGTTGCTCGGTCAGGATTGCCGCCACGGCCACGGGATGGGTAAAATACGGTTCACCGGAGTGGCGAAACTGCCCCTCATGCATCTCATGCCCGTAGGCATAAGCGCGACGGATCAGATCCGCATTGGTCCGGGGATTGTAGTTGCGAACAAGCGCGATCAGGTCTTCGACGTCGATCATGCGCGCCCGTTCCGCCCCTATCGCTTATTCGCGGCCCTGCGCGTCCATCAATGCGCGCAGCATGCGCTCTTCGGACATATCGTCCTCGACCGCACGGTCCGGGGATTCGCCGCCCATCAGAAGCGCCATCGAGTCCTCTTCGGGCTCGTCGACCTCGATCTGGGTCTGGTTGCTCTCGATCAGACGCTCACGCAGATCATCAGCCGATTGGGTTTCATCCGCGATTTCACGCAGAGCCACGACCGGGTTCTTGTCGTTGTCGCGTTCAACCGTAATCGGCGAGCCGGCAGCAACTTCGCGTGCCCGGTGGGACGCAAGCATTACCAGTTCGAACCGGTTCGGAACCTTGTCGACGCAATCTTCAACCGTCACGCGGGCCATGAGCAACTCCAGTAGCACTTTGGATCGAAGGCCTTACCTAGCCCCCCGCCCCGGAAATGACAAGCGTCCTTTGGGTGCGATCCCCTGTCAAATCGGGTGAATTTGCGCTTTATCCGCCTCGGGAAGCGCCTCACACATCTCGCGCACGCTCCGCCCGCTGACCGGATGGCGCCAAAGCGGCGCAATCTCGACGAGGGGAATCAGGACGAAACCACGGTCCTGCAAGCGCGGATGCGGCAGGATAAGCCGCTCTGGCGTGTGCAACATTTGATCGGGAAGCGACAAGTCGCGCCAATGAGCAAATTCCTGCCGACTAGGCAAAACACGGTCTTCATAGGCCAAAAGATCGATATCGACGACCCGTGCCCCCCAGCGATGAGTGCGCGCGCGACCCAGCTCGGCCTCGACCTCGTGAAACGCCTCAAGCGTCGCATTCGGCGTCAGATTTGTTTGCAAAATGCAACACGCATTGACAAAATCGGGTCCTGAGCCCTCCGGGAATGCCGGCGTGCGCCAGAACCGGCTGATCGCCTTCAGCTTGAAATGCCGCAATTTTAAAAGGATCAAAGCTTCAGAAACAGCGGCCTCGGGACCGTCCGGACCCCGACTTAGATTGGCCCCCATCGCACATAAAAGTGAGTTGTCCATTTAGACAGATTCCTTAGCCCTTGCATTCTGCGATATGTCGATGGACACATCTCGAGCGCCTGCGCTTTTTTGCAAGCTGTTTGGTAAATCATCCGCCGCGTCCTGTAACGGAACTGCGGACTTATATTAAGAGGTTCACATGTTCTACAAAGACGAACGGCTTGCACTGTTCATTGATGGGTCGAATTTATATGCAGCCGCAAAGGCGCTTGGCTTCGACATCGACTACAAACTCCTTCGGCATGAATTCGAACGGCGCGGGAAACTTCTGCGGGCGTTCTACTACACGGCCCTTCTGGAAAACGAAGAATATTCCCCGATCCGTCCCCTCGTCGACTGGCTGAACTATAACGGCTACGCGATGGTGACCAAACCGGCCAAGGAATACACCGATTCCATGGGACGCCGGAAAGTCAAAGGCAATATGGATATTGAACTGGCGGTCGATGCGATGGAACTCGCGCCCCGGCTGGATCATATCGTGCTGTTCTCAGGAGATGGCGATTTCCGCCCGCTGGTCGAAAGCCTTCAGCGTCAGGGCTGCCGCGTCTCGGTGGTCTCGACGATCCGCTCGCAACCGCCGATGATCGCGGATGAGTTGCGTCGTCAGGCCGATAATTTCATCGAGCTGGAAGCCCTGCGCGACGTGATTGGTCGCCCGCCGCGCGAACCGCGCGAAGACGAGCTTGAAGCGGGGAACTGACCCCCACCCGGAATACGTTACATCTTGAATGGCGCGCGGAGCTTCCTGCGCGCTTTTTCATATCTGCCGTGGAAGGACGCGCGCCATGATCTTCAACGCCGCCCTGATCGGCCTGTTCTTCTCGGCCATGCTGGCGGCCTCACCGCTGCCGTTGCAGTCCGAAATCATCTTCGTGGCCCTGCAAACGGCGGGCGAACAGTCGATCTGGGCGATGATCATCGTCGCGGGTATCGGCAACACGCTGGGCGCGCTCATCACCTATGCGCTTGGGGTGGGAATCAATCACTGGCGGGATCGCAAATGGTTTCCCGCGTCACAAAAGCAACTCGACCGCGGGCATCGCTGGCTGGACCGCTGGGGCGCGCCGCTCTTGCTCCTGAGCTGGGCGCCTGGCGGCGATCTGATCTGCCTCGTGGCCGGGGTGTTGCGCATGAACCTTTGGCTGTTCACACCGCTGGTCCTCGTGGCCAAGACCGGGCGATACGCGGCGCTCGCATGGGTCACGGCCAAGGCCATGGGCTACACGCAGTAACCGCGCGGCTTAGATCAACAGCACCTGCGTGCCGACGTTCGAGAGCGCGAACAGCTCCTGAATATGCTCGTTATAAAGCCCGATACAGCCGTTGGAACTTTTGCGCCCGATCTTGCGCGTGTCATGCGTGCCGTGGATGCGGTAGTATTTCCACGACAGGTAAAGCGCATGCGTGCCCAACGGATTGTCTGGGCCGGGCGGCACGAAATCGGGCCATTCGGGGTTGCGCCGCTTCATTGAGGGCGTCGGCGCCCAGCTCGGCCCTTCGACCTTGCGGGTCACACGCGTTCGCCCCAGCCGGGTCAATTCTGCCGAGATCGGCACCGAGGTTGGATAAAGCTTGTAGATGCTTTGATCCGCCGACCAGTAATGCAGCCCCCGCGAGACCGTATCGACAAGGATCGCCCCGCCCCGCAACGAGGTGAAATAGGGCCGCCAGTCGCGCGCCGTGAAACTGGAGATATTGCGGCGCTTATTGGTATAGGCGTTCTCTTCAACCGTGCTGGCCGTGTAGTCATAGACGGCCTGCGCCAAGGACGGCGTGGCAAGCCCCGCCCCGCCAGCCGCAGCGGCGCCGGTCAGAAAGGCACGACGGCCAACGATATTGCGCGTTTGGGTCATGGGGCCCTCCGAATAGGATCGAGCGTGACTGCTCAACGTTAGGTAAACATAATGTGAGCGCGAACTGCGCGCAAATCAAACTGCCCGGACGACCTATCCAATGCACGTCAGGAGGGTTTGCGCGAGGAAAGGCGAAAGTGTATGGGACATGACAGGCTTATCGAGGGAGTCCTAAAACGATGATGCGCGCCACAATTTTTGCGATTTCCGCCATGCTGGCCCTCGCGGCCTGCGATCCCGCCAACCAGCAGCCCAAGCTCGGCCCCGACGGGCTGCCGCTGCAAAAAGTCTATACCATTACCAGCCGCGATGCGCAGGTGATCCCGGAGCGCGTGCTCGAATCGGTGAACTCCCTGCGTTCGGCGCGTGGCGCGCCCCCGCTGGCGCTCAACGCGGATCTCACGACCGCCGCCCTTGCGCATTCGAAGGACATGGCCGCGCAGAATCGTCCGTGGCACTGGGGCTCGGATGGCTCCTCGCCGCTCTCGCGCGCCCAACGCGCAGGCTATACCGGCAATGTGCTGGGCGAGAACATCTCGGAGACCTACGAGACCGAGATGGAAACCCTCTCGGCTTGGATGAACGTGCCCGATACGCGCGACGTGATCCTCAATCCGGCGGCCACGCAGATGGGCTTCTCGTGGTACCAAGAACCCACGGGCAAGATCTGGTGGACCATGGTCATCGGCAACTGAGGCCATTGATCTTAAACGAAAAGGGCCCCCGTCGGGGCCCTTTGCATATCCGGCGCTTGATCGGTCTCAGGGGAAGATGAAGATCGGCGTGCCATCGCGCACCATCGCATAGATCTCGCGGATCTCCTTGTCCTTCACAGCGATGCAGCCCGCCGTCCAGTCGCGCCCTTTGCCCTTGTTCTTGCCATCGCGGCCATGGATGAAAATATCCCCGCCCGCCTTCTTGCCCAGCGAGTCCGCATAGGCGACCTGCTGGGGGGTCGGATAGCTGATCCCGATCGAGAGGTAATAGGCCGAATTCGGATTGCGGCGGTTGATGTAATAGAGCCCCTCGGGCGTCTTGCCGTCGCCTTCGAACTGCTTCGGCCCAACCGGATCCCCGCCAAGCGCGATGTCATAGCTCTTGAGCACCTCGTCGCCGGACAGAAGATACATCATCCGCTTGGATTTGAAGATCTGGATCTGCGTCACGGGCGGGCCGTTATACGCAATGAATTTGCTGGAATCGCCGCAGGCGGCCAGCACGGCGAGTGCGGATGCGCCCAGCAGAAAGTTTCTACGGTTCATGATTGGCCTGCTCGAAGTTATGTTCGTTTTGTCCAGTGATACCCGATTTGCAGGGCCACATCTAGCGGGTGAACAGCGCCGCGACTTCGACATGGGCGGAAAAACGGAACTGATCGACCACAAGCAGGCGCTCCAGACGAAAGCCCGCCCCGATCAGGGTCGCCGCCTCGCGCGCGAAGGTCACCGGATTGCACGACACATGCACCAGACGGCGCAGCCGCGAGCTACAAATCTCGCGCACCTGCGATTCTGCCCCCGCGCGCGGCGGATCGATCACCACCGCATCGTAGCGGTTGATCTCGTCGGGCAGAAGCGGGCGGCGAAACAGATCGCGCGCCTCGGTGCTCAGCCGGTGCAGCCCCTTGGATTGCCGCCAGCCCTGATCGAGCGCCTCTGTCATCGCAGCCCATGCCTCGACCGCATGCACCTCGGCCTGCGCGGCGAGCGGAAGGGAAAACGTCCCGCAACCCGCGAAAAGATCAGCCACCTGCGCCACATCGCCCACCGCATCGCGCACGAAGGCCACAAGCGCTGCCTCGCCATGCGCGGTCGCTTGCAGGAAGGCACCGGGCGGCGGTGCGACCTGCGCGGCGCCGAAGCGCTGCAGCGGCGCATGGCGTTCCGCGATCACCTCACCATTCCAGCTCAGCCGCGCCAGATCAGAGCGGCGCGCGAGATCGGCCAGCGCTTCGAACTGCTTGCGATCCGTCTCTTTGCCGCCGGTGGCAGAGACATCGACCCCCGCCTCGGAATGGCTCAGCGCAAAGGCAATCTCGCCCTTGCGCGACCCGCCGATCAGCGTGGCCTCATTCAGAGCCGGGATCACGGCCATCAGTTCGGGGCGCAGGATCAGGCAATTGGGCACCTCGACCAGCGTGTCCGATGCGCGGGCATGAAACCCGATCATCGCGCCTTTCTTGGTGCGCCGCCCCGCCAGCGTCGCCCGCCTGCGCGAGCGCAGAGGTGAGGTATCCACCGGGACCTCGGGCGCCTCGATGCCCCGCGCGGCCAGCGCCTGGCGCACGACATCGCCCTTCCAGCGGGCGGTGAACTCCTCGGAGGCGTGCTGGATCGCACAGCCCCCGCAGGCGCGATAATGCGGACAGGGGGCGGCCACGCGCTCGGCGCTCGGCGTCACGATCTTCGGCGCGGCGATCTTCCCGTCAACCACCGATCCGTCAACCGTTTCGCCCGGCAGAGCCATCGCGACATGCACGGTCCCCTCGGGGCCATGCGCCACGCCATCGGCGTGCAGGGACAAGCGTTCGATCTGGTAGGTCATCGCTCTGCCTTAGCGCCCGCGCGGGGCGCTGAAAAGACCCTGATTGGGCCTATTGCGCAGCTTCGGTCTCTTCGTCGCAGCTTAGAAAGCCGCCCGACTGCCGCGCCCAGTAGCGCGCATAAAGCCCGTCTGCGGCCAAAAGCGCCTCGTGATTGCCCTGCTCCACGATCCGCCCCTGATCCAGCACGATGATCCGGTCCATCTCGGCAATCGTGCTCAGACGGTGCGCAATCGCAAGCACCGTCTTGCCCGCCATCACCCGATGCAACGCATCCTGGATCGACGCCTCGACCTCGGAATCGAGCGCAGAGGTCGCCTCGTCGAGCACAAGGATCGGCGCGTCCTTGAGGAAGGCACGGGCCAGAGCGATACGCTGGCGCTGTCCGCCCGAAAGCTTCACGCCGCGCTCGCCGAGCTTCGCGTCATAGCCGCGATTGCCCTCGTGATCCTGCATCGCAAGGATGAACTCATGCGCCTCTGCCTGCTTGGCTGCCAAGACCACCTCGGCCTCCGAAGCATCAGGGCGGCCGTAGAGGATATTTTCGCGCGCCGAGCGGTTGAACATCGCGGTTTCCTGCGTGACCATCGCGATCTGGCGGCGCAGGCTTTCCTGCGTGACATCGCGGATATCGGTACCGTCGATCTCGATTTTACCGGTCTCCGGGTCATAAAGCCGCAACAGCAGCGCCACGAGGGTGGATTTCCCGGCCCCCGACGCGCCCACGATCCCGATCCGCTCACCATCGGCAATGTTGAGATCAAGCCGCTCGACGCCGCCGGTCTTGCGGCCATAGGCAAAGCCCACATGATCAAAGCGGATCGCGCCCGCCACCGCACCGAGATCACGCGCATCGGGCGCATCTTCAAGATCATGCATCCGCGCCAGCGTGTGCATCCCGTCCTCAACCTCGCCGATATTGGTCCAAAGGCTCATCAGCGCGTTTGACACCCAGCCCGACATCTGCGCCAGCCGGATCGCGATTGCGCCCGAGGTGGCGATATCGCCAGCCGTGGTCTCGCCTTGGGTCCAAAGCACGATTGCACCGCCCACCAGCACCACAGGAAGCAGCCCTGAATAGGCCATCTGCACCGTGCGGTAGAGGCTTTGAACCTGCCCGAACCGGATCGTTGTGCCCCGAAACCGCGCCATTGCCGCCAGCGCCGCGCGATCCTCATACTCGGCATGAGCAAAGAGTTTAACCGTCTTGATATTGGTCACCGTGTCGACAACCTGCCCCGTCACCATCGCGCGTGCCGCTGCGCGCTTGCGCGAGCGGCCCCGGATATGCGGCAGGAACGCGCGAATGATAAAGCCAAGCCCAACGGTCCAGAGTACGAGCGCCAGCGCCCCCCACAGATCGACGCCCAACAGCAACAGCACTGAACCCAGAATCGAGGCCAGCGCAAACAGCGCGGTATTGACGATCTCAGAGACAGTATCGGTCACGGCGCGCGCGGTCTGCATCTGCTTTTGCGCGATCCGTCCGGCGAAATCATTGTCGAAGAACGTCACCGACTGGCCCATCGTCCAGCGATGCAACCGAGAGAGCACAAGCGGCAAGATATTGGGCGCAATCAAAAGGTTCGTCGTGGCCGAGCTGAGGGCAAAAGCCGCCGGGCGGATCAGCAGGTAGAAGCAGACAAACAGCACAAGCAGGCCGATATTGCGGCTCAGCACCTCGCCCGGTGCGCTGCCCAGTGCCGCATCAATCACCTGCCCCAAAAGCCAAGCCGAGACGACCTCCATCGCGCCCGCAAGGATCGAGGCCAGCCCCGATACGGTGACCACGCCGCCCGCGCCTTTCAGGCACCAACGAAAAAACGCGCCGAGACGCTGCGGGGGCGGTCCATCGGCTTTCTCAAATGCATCAATCATGGTCTCTCGCTTTCACAGGCGACCATATAGCCCATGGTCTGCGCGCGGAAAGCTCCGCGAAGGGCGCGCGTTCAGCCCAGCAGCTCTGAACGGCTCAGGGTGAAGCCCGAGGCCACCCAGCGCGCCTCCAACGCCCGCAGCTTTTCGCCCAGCGCCGCGCCTGTAAACTCCGGCATCAGATCGGCCGCCTGAACCGGAAAGACCTGCCTTGCGCCAAAGCCAATACGATCCTGCCAGCCCTCAGGCATCTCTTGGCCCATCAAGGCATGGTGCAAAAGACAGGCATCCGCGCCGTCCTCCGCGCCCAGCCGATAGCCAAGCACCTCTGGCCGCTCCGGGCTCAATGCCGCTTCGCGCAGACGCTCCAACCGTTTGCTTTGCGCCTTGGACAAGCGCAGCCGCTCGGCCACATCGGTCCCGCCCAGCACGGCCAGACGCCGCAGCGCATCGGCGGGCCGTGCCTCAAGATGGATCAGCGGTGCCAACCCGCGGGCATCGGCGCCCGGCAGCACGGCCTGCAAGATACCCGCCTGCGCCATCGCCGCCACCGCAGGCGCGGGATCGGGCGCACCGAGCAGCTTGAGCATCTCAGCCCCCACCCGCTCCCGCGAAAGCCCCGCAAGCCCGTAGAGATTGGCCGCGCAAGCCGCATAGCCGTCGGGATCAAGATCGCGCCCGTACCACGCGGTGAAGCGGAAAAACCGCAAAATCCGCAGATAATCCTCTTGGATGCGGGCATCAGGATCTCCGACAAAGCGCAGATGGCGGGCCGACAGATCCGCAAGGCCCTGCCCCAACGGATCGAGCACGGTGCCATCGGCCTGCGCGTAAAGCGCGTTCATCGTGAAATCGCGCCGCGCCGCATCCTCATGAATGTCGTCCGAGAAGGCCACCGTGGCATGACGCCCATGCGTCTCGACATCTCGGCGAAACGTGGTGACCTCATGCGCGCGGCCACCCGCAACAACGGTGACCGTCCCATGATCAATACCTGTGGGAATGGCCTTGAGCCCGGCCTGCGCCGCCAGATCCATCACCCGCTCGGGCCGCGCATCGGTGGCGATATCGATATCGCTCAGATCCTCGCCCAGCGCGGCGTTGCGGACACATCCGCCCACCAGCAGCGCCTGATGCCCTGCCTCGGTCAGCAGTCCAAGGACAGCTTGCAACGGCGCTGCGCGCAACCAGTCCCCATCCAGTTTCATGGTGCCATCCGATCCGCCAAGGATCGCAGTATACGCGCCGTCGCACCCCAGATGTAATAGGGGCCATAGGGGACCACGAAATAGCGGCGGCGCGTCCCGCGCCACTGCCGCGATTCCACACGGAAATTGGCCGGATCTGAGATATGCGAGAGCGGAACGGTAAAGACCTCGGCCACCTCGCCGGGCTCTGGCACCGGGGTGAAGGGCGATTTGATCCGCGCCAGCACCGGCGTTACCTGAAAAGCGGTCACGGTCTCATGCGGCTCGAACGTGCCCAGAACCTCGACATTCGCGCGATCCAGACCGATCTCTTCATGGGCCTCGCGCAGTGCGGCATGGATCGGATCGCCATCGCCGGGATCGACCTTGCCGCCCGGAAACGCGATCTGACCGGGATGGTTGCGCAGGTTTGAGCTGCGCTGCGTCAGATACAGCACCGGCTCGGGCCCCGAACTGTCAAACGCAACCAGCACCCCCGCCTGACGCAGCTTGCGGCCCTCGGGCAGGATCGTCTCCGGGTTCAGGTCAAAATCCGATGAGGGCCGCCCCGACCGACCAAGTGCTGCCAGTACAGGGGCGAGCGGATCAGTCATCGCTTTCCTCGCGCGGTGTGCCATCCGCATTCTTCACGGCCTCGAACCCCAGCGTCTCGGGGTCGAACTCGTAATGCGCGCCGCAGAATTGGCAATCGGCCGTGACCTTGCCGTCATCGGTCGTCATATGGCCGATATCGCGCGCCGAATAGATCGAGAGCGACTGGCGCACGCGATCTGCCGAACAGGTGCAGCCGAACTCCACGCGCTGCGGATCGAAGACGCGCGGCTTTTCTTCGTGGAACAGCCGCACCAACAGATCGGTGGGCTGCACCGTCGGACCGATCAGCTCCATATCCTCAACCGTGTCGAGCAGCACATTCGCGCGCACCCAGTTCTCGCCCTCTTCGCCATCGAGCAAATCTTCGGGGTTCAGCAAGCCTTCCTCGCCCGAGCCTTCCGGCGCGATATGCAGCGGCGATGCGGGAGGCATATGCTGCAACATCACACCGCCTGCGCGCCAGCTCTCGCCCTGCCCGGGCAGGATCGAGCGCCCAAAGGACAGCTCGAACCGCGTGGCAAGCTGCTCGGATTGCGCGAAATACGCCTCGGCACAGGCCGACAGCGACCCACCGGCCAGCGGCGTGATCCCCTGATAGGGCGTCGTGCCCTGACCCTGATCGATCAGAATGGCAAAATAGCCCTGCCCGATCTGCGAAAACGGATCGGCCGTCTCATCGAGCGCTTCCGCATCGTAGCTGGCCCAGCCGCGAATGCGCGCGGGCGCCCCGTCGGCGGTGGGGGCGTAATAATCGGTGGCGATGATCCGGATCGGGCCATCGCCGCGCACCTGGATCGAGAGCTTCCAGCGCAGCTTGATCGTCTGACCGATCATCGCGGTCAGCAGCGCGACCTCGGCCACGAGCATCTCTACGATGCGCGGGTAATCATGCTGCGAGAGCACCTCTTCGAGCACGCCATCAAGACGCGCGACACGGCCCCGGATATCGGACCGATCAAGTTGGAACGGCAAAACAGTGTCGTCCCAGGCGATTTGGGAAAGCTTGGACATGGTACTCCTGGCGGTCTCATTGGGGTTTTCGAGCGGCGCGGGGCCTGCCATACAGCGCCTATATAGGCAGGACAACCACAGACCCAAGGGGGCCAGTCATGATCCGTCGATTCGGCGAGCGCGTGAAACCGGAAAAACGCTACACGCTGCGACACGGCGCCTATGGCGTTCTGATCCGAAACGGGCAGGTTCTTTTGACCCATCAAAGCGCGCCCCTGCCGGAATTTCAGCTTCCCGGCGGCGGCATCGATCCGGGCGAGAGCGCGGTCACGGCCCTGCATCGCGAAGTTTTCGAAGAAACCGGCTGGGCGATCACCGGGCTGCGTCGGCTTGGCGCGTTCCGGCGCTTTACCTACATGCCCGATTACGAGATCTGGGCCGAAAAGCTCTGCACGATCTATCTTGCGCGCCCCGTATTGCGCCGCGGCCCGCCCAGCGAGCCCGCACATCGCGCCGTCTGGTTGGCCCCCGAAGCCGCGCTTGAGGCGCTGGAAAACGCAGGCGATCATCACTTCCTGCAGAGCGCCTTGCGCAGCCTGTCGCGGCGCGCGGCTTAATCGAGATTGATCTTGGCCCCATCAAAGCTGAAAACCACGGCGGAGACATCATCCGCCGGGGCCTCTTGTGCCCAAGCGTCAAGCTCCCAGCTCACCGCCTCCAGAAAAGCCCGCCCGCGCAGCTGCGCGAATTTTTGAAAGATCGCCGCGAGCCCATCGTGATCGATCATCTTGCCCTCCGGGGTCATGGCCTCTGTCATCCCGTCGGACAGCAAGATCAACCGATCCCCGGGATGAAGCCGGGTCTGCACGCTGTCATAGCGCGCCCCCGCAATCAGCCCGACCGGCAGCCCGCCATTGCCGATGAACTCCACCTCGCCAGAGCGGCGCTGCACCACCGGATAGGGATGGCCCGCCTGCACCAGCACGACCTCCCCCGTGACCAGATCCACATCTGCATAGACAAGCGTGAAATAACTCTCGGTTTGCATTTCCTCGAGCACCAGCTCATTGAGCATCGCGGCCAGTTCCGCAGGCGGACGCCCTTCGTAGATCCCGAATTCCGACTCGACCATTGCCAGATTCTGCTCGGCACTCGCCCCCGACAGATAGCCCGCCAGCCGCGCCACCATGACCGCCGAGGTAATCCCGTGCCCTGACACGTCGATCCCATAGAGCCCGACGCGCCGCGCATTGATCGGAAAGAACCCCACCAGATCGCCGCCCACATGGCCCACAGGGCGCAGCAGCAGCGACACTTCCGCAGTGCCAAAGCTGCGATAATCCTCGCGCACAAGACTTTGTTGCAGCTTGCGCGCCTCCCGCAGATCGCGCTCAATCGCCTCTTGCGAGGACCGCAGCAACGCGTTCTTCGCGCTTAGCTCCTCATGCATCGCAAGGATGCGCTGCCCCGCGATCAGCCTTGCGCGCAACTCCGAGCCATTGACCGGTTTCGACAGAAAATCATCTGCCCCGCTCTCAAGCCCGTGCGACACATCCATCGTGTCGCTTTTCGAGGTGAGCAGAATGAAGTAACCATAGCTCGCGCGCTCCATCCGCCGAAAGGCACGACAGAAATCCGGCCCGTTCATTCCCGTCATCATCCAGTCCGAAATCACGATATCGGGCGGGCTATGCGCACAGATCCCAAGCGCCTCTTCGGCACTGATTGCCGTGATCACCTCAAAGTCCGAGCGCGCAAGCTGCGCACTGATGATGCGAAGCTGCATGCGGCTGTCATCCACGACAAGGATACGTCGCCGCGCTGACGCACACGGCGTCACCTCAGAGCCAAGAGCGCGCGCAACAGGAACCATTTATCGTCTTTCACAAGCCGTCAATTTCCCCGTTTTCGCGCATTTCGCCTAACAAAGCGTGAAGCCTGTTGCAGAGCGGGGATTAAACTTTCCTCAATCTCTGCGCCCTAGGGTCGATCAGACAGAGTTCGGCGCGAAGCCAGGAGGATGCGATGATCGATTGGGACCGCGTGACAGAGTTGCGTTCGGAAATTGGCGCCGAGGGGTTCGCCGAAGTGGTGGACCTGTTCCTGGACGAGGTTGAAGCCGTGGCCTTGGCGCTCGGGCAAAGGCCCGGCAAGCTTGAAGACGAGCTGCATTTTCTCAAAGGGTCCGCGCTCAATCTCGGCTTTGGTACATTCGGGCGGCTTTGCCAGCAGGGGGAGCGTCTCTGCGCCAATGGCCAAGACGCGCAGGTCGATGTCGCGGCTATCATCTCAGGCTATCACGACTCCAAGGCCGAATTCATGACTCGGCTTGCGGAATTCACCACAATCGACGGATCTCAGATCAAGAACTCGGACAGCGTCGCATCCTCGGTGATATCGCGATAAACGAACCCTGCCGCATCAAGCTTGCCAAACAAAGTCGGAAAGTTCGTGGCCTGTTTGGTCTCGATCCCGATCAGCACAGACCCGAAATTTCGCGCGGATTTCTTGAGATACTCGAAGCGGGCGATGTCATCCTGCGGACCAAGCATCTCAAGAAAATCACGCAAGGCACCGGGCCGCTGCGGCAGGCGCAGGATGAAATACTTCTTGAGCCCTGAGTAACGTTGCGCGCGCTCCTTCACATCGGGCAGGCGCTCAAAATCGAAATTGCCGCCAGAGGTGATGCACACAACGCGCTTCCCCGCGATCTGATCGCGCAACTCCGGCAAGACATCGAGAGACAGCGCACCCGCAGGCTCCAGCACGATACCTTCGACATTCAGCATCTCGAGCATCGTCAGACAGATCCGGTCCTCTGGCGCGCGCATCACCTGCTCCGGGCTCACCCAACCCAGGTTTTGAAACGGGATCTCGCCGATCTTCGCGACAGCTGCGCCATCGACAAAGCTGTTCACCTGCGGCAGCGCGACCGGCGCGCCTTGCGCCACGGCCGCCGTGAGGCTCGCGCCGCCCGCAGGCTCGACGAACCGAAACGCGGTCTCCGGCGCCATGTCGCGCAGATAGCGCGTGACGCCCGCCGCCAATCCGCCCCCGCCCACCGGCAAGATCACAAGATCCGGCGGCGTATCGCCCATCTGCTCCAGCAGTTCGACCGCAACCGAGGCCTGCCCCTCAATCACCGAGGCATCATCGAACGGCGCGAGGAAATCAGCCTTCGACTCGCGACAGAACGCCTGCGCGGCGGCCAGCGTGTCATCGAAGTAATCGCCGGTCAGCACGACCTCGATCGAGTCCCCGCCAAAAGTCTTGGTCTTGTCGATCTTCTGCTGCGGCGTCGTCACCGGCATGAAGATCGTGCCACGCACGCCGAAATGGCGGCAGGCAAAAGCAACCCCCTGCGCATGATTGCCCGCGCTTGCGCAGACGAAGTGATCCGCGCCCGGATTGCTCTCACGCAGCTTGCGCATCGCGGTAAACGCGCCGCGCAGCTTGTAGCTGCGCACCGGCGTCAAATCCTCGCGTTTGAGCCAGATATCGGCCCCGAAACGCTTGGACAGATGCGCGTTGCGCTGCAACGGCGTGGGCTCGAACAACGCGCGCAGGGCACGGGTTGCAGATTGGGCGGACAGGGCGAATTCACTCATGCGTCATGATGTGGCCCGCCCCGCCCGGTTTGGCAAGCTCAGACGAGTTCGCGCCCCTCGACGTAATGCCCGTAAATCGTTGTCAGGATCGACAGGACCAGCATCATGGTGAACCAGCCGACAGCGAGATCCCAAAGGATTTTGACAATTAGAAACAAAAAGACCTTCGCCCCCAAAGCGGCCAAAATCATGCCTATCAACCAAATTAGAATGGAAAAGCCGATATAGATTAATGTCAGCAGGAACATCGTGCCCCACGTGCCGCGTGTCATATCCAACACCTTCCAAAGCGAGTAGCCATCCACTGCCGCCCCGGGCAGAGACGCAAAACACCGCCAGGCCACCGGCCCCAAAACGACAGATGCGACAATCATCATCACGGTTGCTGTCACAAGACCGCCAGAGGTGCCGTCGTGGCTAAGAGCGATGGCAATCCCAAGAGCGATCCCGAAAACGAGACCCAGGCCGATCCCGATCAACAGGCTGCGCCCGAAATACCGCAAGATCCGTCCGCCGTGAAAGCGTGGCCACCACGTAACCGGCTCATTGAGCAAGACGAAACGGTGCCAGTTCACGGCAATGGACGTGAACAGCGCGGCGAAAAAAATGTATCCCACGATGACCAGAAACACACCGCCTGCGCCCATTCGGAAACCTGTACCACTCGCGCTCATCATGCCGGCACCCAGAATTCCCGCAAAAAGCAAGAGCACCCCGAGCGCCCATGGCACCAGCGAGACCCGCGCTACAGCCGGCAGATTATGTGTCACCTGACGAAACGCGTGTCGGAAAATGGCCCAGGCTGTCATAATATCTCTCGCTTCAAAATTGATTTTGACGCAATCAACGGGCGCTATGTGCCGCTGTCAATCGCCTCACCTTGCCCTTGGCGCGAAAAATCGGTAATCGCGGCTCAAAATCCGCATCAGGAGTTGTTCTCATGTCCGCGCCCAAGAAAGTCGTGCTTGCCTATTCCGGCGGCCTCGATACCTCGATCATCCTGAAATGGCTGCAAACGGAATATGGCTGTGAAGTCGTGACCTTCACCGCAGATCTGGGTCAGGGCGAAGAATTGGACCCGGCGCGCAAAAAGGCCGAGCTGCTTGGCATCAAGCCGGAAAATATCTTCATCGAGGATGTGCGCGAGGAATTCGTGCGCGATTTCGTCTTCCCGATGTTCCGCGCCAATGCGGTCTATGAGGGCCTGTATCTGCTGGGCACCTCGATCGCACGTCCGCTGATTTCCAAACGTTTGGTCGAGATCGCGCGCGAAACCGGTGCCGATGCCGTGGCCCATGGCGCAACCGGCAAGGGCAACGATCAGGTCCGCTTCGAGCTGGCCGCCTATGCGCTCGACCCCGCGATCAAGGTCATCGCCCCTTGGCGCGAATGGGATCTGAGCTCGCGCACCAAGCTTCTGGAATTCGCCGAGGCCAACCAGATCCCGATCGCCAAGGACAAGCGCGGCGAGGCCCCGTTCTCGGTCGATGCGAACCTTCTGCACACCTCCTCCGAGGGCAAAGTGCTTGAGAACCCCGCCGATATGGCGCCCGATTACGTCTATCAGCGCACCAATGACCCGCTGAGCGAGGCACCCGACGAGCCCGAATACGTTGAGATCGGCTTTGAGCGCGGCGATGCGGTTTCGATTAACGGCCAGACGCTGAGCCCGGCCACCATCCTGACCCAGCTCAACGCGCTTGGCAAAACACATGGCATCGGGCGGCTCGATTTCGTCGAGAACCGTTTCGTTGGCATGAAGTCGCGCGGCGTCTATGAGACCCCCGGCGGCGCGATCTTGCTTGAGGCGCATCGCGGGATCGAACAGATCACCCTCGATTCCGGCGCGGGCCACCTGAAGGATTCGATCATGCCGCGCTATGCCGAGCTGATCTATAACGGCTTCTGGTTCAGCCCCGAGCGCGAAGCCCTGCAGGCGCTGATCGACAAGACGCAGGAATATGTCACCGGCACCGTCAAGCTGATGCTTTTCAAAGGCTCGGCCCGCACGGTTGCGCGCTGGTCGGACCATTCGCTTTATTCCGAAGCGCATGTGACCTTTGAAGAAGACGCCGGCGCCTATGATCAAAAAGACGCGGCCGGTTTCATCAACCTCAACGCGCTGCGCCTGAAACTGATCGCGACGCGCAACGCCCGCGTGAAAAAATGAGCCAATCGCAGCCTCGGGCCGCCATCGTCACCGTTTCCGATCGCGCCAGTCGCGGCGAATACGAGGACAGGGGCGGTCCGGGCTGCGAAGACTATCTGCGCGGTGTTGTCACCTCGCCGCTCGAGATCACCCGCCACATCATCCCTGATGGCCGCGAAAGCGTGGCCGACACGCTTCGCGAACTGGTCGCAGCGCAGGCCGATCTGATCCTTGTGACGGGCGGCACCGGCCCGGCCCCGCGCGACGAAACGCCTGAAGGCTGTTTCGACGTGATCGAGAAAGAGCTCGCGGGCTTTGGCGAGGAAATGCGCCGCGCGTCACTGCGCGAAGTGCCAACCGCGATCCTGTCGCGCCAATCCGCCGGGATTGCCGGGCAATCGCTGATCATCATGGTCCCCGGCAAACCCAGCGCGATCGCGACCTGCCTCGACGCGGTCTTTGCCGCTGTCCCCTATTGCCTCGATCTGATCGGTGCGGCCTATCTGGAAACAGATCCCGCCCGGATCGCGGCGTTTCGACCCAAGGCAAAATAGTCTGGGGGCAGAGCCCCTCTTCGGTCAGGGTTTCACCGCGGCGATCGCATAATTCACAGACAGGTCGCGCTCGGAGAGCGACCAGCGCCAGCTCAGCGGATTGAACACCATGCCGCGCCGATCCACCGGCAAAAGCCCCGCCTTGCGCGACAGCTCATAAAGCTCGTCGGGGGTGATGAATTTCGACCACTCATGCGTGCCGACCGGCAGCCAGCGCATCACACGTTCGGCCCCGAAAATCGCCATCATGTAGCTCTTTGGATTCCGGTTCAGGGTGGAGCAGATCATCACGCCGCCCGGCTTGAGGAGCTGCGAGATCGTATCGGCAAAGCCTTGCGGATGGGAGACATGCTCGATGATTTCCATCGCGAGGACGACATCGAACGTCTCGCCTGCCGCTGCAAGATCTTCCGCCGCACAGCAGCGGTAGTCGATTTCGAGGCCCGATTGTTCGGCATGCAACTGGGCGACAGGGATATTGCCACTCGCCGCATCCGCGCCCACGACATCTGCGCCCAAGCGTGCCATCGGTTCCGACAGCAGGCCGCCGCCGCAGCCGATATCGAGCAGCCGCAGGCCCTCAAAGGGGCGCGTGCCGGTCAGATCCCGGTTGAACTGGGTCGCAATCTGCCCCGTCAGGTAGTCGAGCCTGCAGGGATTAAGCATATGGAGCGGTTTGAACTTTCCGTTCGGATCCCACCATTCCGCCGCCATCGCTTCGAATTTCGCGACTTCGTCTGGATCGATGCTGTTTGCCGCCTCGGCCATTCTTCCCTCATCTCGTTGCCAAACGCCCATGGCAGGCGCCTCGAATGCTCTATATAGTCGAGATATGGACAGAACAGCAGGGCAAAAGCGCACGCCGGAGGCACGGCTCTACCCGCCGATCGAGCCATTCGATCAGCGCAGGCTCGATATGGGCGATGGCCACGTGATCTATGTCGAGCAATCGGGGCACCCGCAGGGCCAACCGGTTGTCGTCTGTCATGGCGGGCCGGGCGGCGGCTGCTCTCCCACGATGCGGCGGTTTTTCGACCCCGCGCATTACCGGATCATTCTGTTTGATCAGCGTGGCTGTGGATTGTCGCGCCCCCATGCCAGCGTCGAGGCCAACACCACGTGGCATCTGATCGCGGATATGGAGCGGATCCGCGAAACGCTTGATATTCCCGCATGGATCGTGTTCGGCGGAAGCTGGGGGGCCACGCTTGCTCTGCTCTATGCCCAGACCCATCCCGACCGCGCCGAAGCGCTTGTGCTGCGCGGCGTGTTTCTTGCGACCCAAGCCGAGCTCGACTGGTTCTACGGTGGCGGCGCGGGCCGGTTTTATCCCGATCTCTGGGCCAATTTCCTGCGCCCCATCCCCGAAGACGAGCATGGCGATCTGATCGGGGCCTATCACAAGCGGCTGTTCTGTGGCGATTACGTCAAGGAAGCGCGCTACGGGCGCCATTGGGCGATGTGGGAAAACGCGCTGGCCTCGGTGCGCTTCGATGGCCCGCCGGGAGAGGCCTCACCCGATTACGCCCGTGCCTTTTCCCGACTGGAGAATCACTATTTCCAGAACAAGGCTTTTCTTGAGGTCGATGGGCAGATCCTGCGTGACCGCAAGCGGATCGAACATATCCCGACGACGATCGTTCAGGGGCGGCTCGATATGATCTGCCCGCCGGTTTCGGCCTATCGGCTGGCACAGGATTGGCCGCGCGCGGATCTCCAGCTGGTCTCAGCGGCGGGTCACGCGCTTAGCGAGCCGGGAATCACCCGGGGCCTTGTCCATGCGATGGATACGCTTAGATCCTAAGAAGCCCCGATCCGAGGATATCCAGATGCTGACCTATTTCCTGCTTTTTCTCGGCGCATCCGCAGCGGCGGCCGCGACCGGCGTCATCTTCAAGCCCGGCGACTGGTACGAGAGCCTCAACCGCCCCGATTTCACACCGCCGAACTGGGCCTTCCCCGTTGCTTGGACCTATATCTACGTCTCTGTCGCCTATGCGACGGCCCGCGTGGCCCAGCTGGACGGATCGCAACTGGCGCTGGCACTCTTCGCGGTGCAGATCGCGCTCAATACGCTCTGGACGCCGGTCTTTTTTGGCGCGCATCGGGTAAGGCTGGCGATGATTGTGCTGGTGTTGCTGTGGATCGCGGTGGCCGCGATGCTACTGGCCTTCCTCAGGGTCGACATGATCGCGGGCCTGCTGGTTTTCCCCTATCTCGTCTGGCTGTGCATCGCGGCGGCGCTGAACTGGCGGATCTGGCGCGACAATCCGCGCCCGGAGCGGGTGGGCTGAACTTCCGCTTGCGGAATCTGTCGCAATTGCCTATATCGCCTTCAACAGCGGCGCGCTGGGGTCCAAACTCAGCGCCCACCGGAAACGTGTGACGGGCCGCTTAGGCCCGTTTTTTTTTGAAGGATCGGAGAATATGACCGACCTGATCGCCAAGACCGCCATTGACCGGCGGCTCGCCGATATCGTCGTCCCCGTGATCGAAGGGCTTGGCTTCGAGCTTGTGCGTCTGCGCCTGCAAGGCGGCAAGACCGCGACCCTGCAGATCATGGCAGATCGCCCCGAAGGCGGGATTGTCGTCGATGACTGCGCCAAGATCTCGACCGCGGTGTCGGCCACGCTCGACGTGGAAGATCCGATCGAGGACAATTACACGCTTGAAGTGTCCTCGCCGGGCATCGACCGTCCGCTGACCCGTCTCAAGGATTTCGAGATGTGGCAGGACCACGAGGCGAAGATCGAGACCGACGAGATGATCGATGGGCGCAAGCGCTTCAAAGGCATGCTACGCGGGATCGAAGGGTCCGAGATCCTGATCGAGATCGAGAATCAGGGCGAGCAGGTCGTGATCGGCCTGCAATTTGACTGGCTTTCGGATGCGAAGCTGGTGCTGACGGATGAACTGATTACCGAGATGCTGCGGCAGAAGAAGGCCGAGGGTCTCATCAACGAAGACGAATTTGACGAAATCGACGAATCCCCCGACGAGGAGACCTGAGCCATGGCAATCACCTCTGCCAACCAGTTGGAACTTCTGCAGACCGCCGAGGCGGTCGCCCGCGAGAAGATGATTGATCCCGAGCTGGTGATCGAAGCGATGGAGGATAGCCTCGCCCGGGCCGCGAAGTCGCGCTACGGCACCGAGATGGACATCCGCGTCTCCATCGACCGCAAGACGGGCCGCGCGACCTTTACCCGGGTGCGCACCGTGGTCGAAGATGACCTTCTGGAGAACTACCAGGCAGAGCTGACCGTCGCGCAGGCCAAGCAATATCTCGACGCGCCGGCTGTGGGCGACGAGATCGTTGACGAAGTGCCGCCGGTCGATCTGGGCCGGATCGCCGCCCAGAGCGCCAAGCAGGTGATCTTGCAGCGCGTCCGCGAGGCCGAGCGTGATCGTCAATACGAGGAATTCAAGGACCGCGCAGGCACCATCCTCAACGGTGTCGTCAAGCGCGAGGAATACGGCAATATCATCGTCGATATCGGTCGTGGCGAGGCAATCCTGCGCCGCAACGAGAAGATCGGCCGCGAAAGCTATCGCCCGAACGACCGCATCCGCGCCTATGTCAAAGACGTCCGCCGCGAAGCGCGGGGCCCGCAGGTCTTCCTGTCGCGCACCGACCCGCAATTCATGGCCGAGCTGTTCAAGATGGAAGTGCCCGAGATCTATGACGGCATCATCGAGATCAAGGCCGTGGCCCGTGATCCCGGCTCGCGCGCGAAGATCGGCGTGATCTCCTATGACAACTCGATCGACCCGGTCGGTGCCTGCGTCGGTATGCGCGGCTCGCGCGTGCAGGCTGTTGTCGGCGAATTGCAGGGCGAGAAGATCGACATCATTCCGTGGAATGAAGATCAGGCGACCTTCCTCGTGAACGCGCTGCAACCGGCCGAAGTGTCGAAAGTTGTGATCGACGAGGAAGCGGGCAAGATCGAGGTCGTGGTGCCCGACGAGCAGCTGTCGCTCGCCATCGGTCGTCGCGGTCAGAACGTGCGCCTCGCAAGCCAGCTCACCGGTCTGGATATCGACATCCTGACCGAAGCCGAGGAAAGCCAGCGTCGTCAGGCCGAGTTCGCGCTGCGCACCAAGCTATTCGTCGACTCGCTCGATCTCGACGAGTTCTTCGCGCAGCTTCTCGTCGCCGAAGGCTTCACCTCGCTCGAAGAGGTCGCCTATGTCGACATGGAAGAACTGCTGTCGATCGAGGGCGTCGATTCCGACACCGCGAGCGAGTTGCAAGCCCGTGCGCAAGATGTCATCGAGGCGCAGAACCGCCGCGCGCTGGAAGCCGCGAAGGAACTGGGCGTCGAGCAATCGCTGTTCGATTTCGACGGGCTGACCCCGCAGATGATCGAAGTGCTCGCTCAGGACGGCATCAAGACGCTCGAAGATTTCGCGACCTGTGCGGATTGGGAACTGGCAGGTGGCTGGACCACGGTCGACGGCCAGCGCGTCAAGGATGACGGCTTGCTTGAGAAGTTCGAAATGAGCCTCGAAGAGGCGCAGAACCTGATCATGACCGCGCGCATCCAGCTTGGCTGGGTCGATCCGTCCGAGCTGGAAAGCGAGGCCGAGGAAGGCGCGGAAGACGAAAACGAGGAGGAGGCCGAGGCGTAAGCCTCGGTCCCCCCGAGAGGAGCCCAGATGAGTCGCGGCGGACGTGTGAAAGAAAATGACGACCCCGAACGGCGCTGCATCGTCACGGGAGACGTTCAGCCGAAGGCCGGGCTTGTCCGGTTCGTGCTGGGCCCCGACGGTCTGATCTATCCCGATGTCGCGGAAAAACTCCCCGGTCGCGGGATCTGGGTGACCTGCGAGCGCGGCACGATCGAGACCGCGATCAAGAAGGGATTGTTCGCCCGCGCCGCCAAGGCACCGGCCGAAACACCAGAAAATCTGGTGGAAATGGTCGAAACTGCCCTTGCCAGCCGCGTGGTTGAGCTTATCTCTCTGGTTCGGAAATCCGGTAAAGCAGTTATCGGATTCGAGAAAGTCAAAGGCTGGCTGGCCGAAGGACGCGCGAAGGTGTTGCTTCAGGCCAGCGACGGCTCGGACAGGGGAAAAGGCAAACTGTGGACCCCTGAGGGCGGTCGATGGTTCGGCTGCCTGACCTCTCAGGAATTGGGTTTGGCATTTGGTCGCGATCGTGCGATACACGGCGCGCTTGCAGCCGGTGGCCTCACCCCGCGTGTTATAGAAGATGCATCGAGGCTTGCGGGATTGCGCAAGCAGGACGGCGGCCAGACCGCCATGAAGGATACGAAGACGGCATGAGCGATACGGACGGCAAAAAAACTCTTGGTCTTGGCGCAGCGTCGCGTCCCGGGCAGGTGAAGCAGAGCTTCTCGCACGGGCGGACTAAAAACGTTGTGGTCGAAACCAAGGGCAAGAAGCGGGTTGTCAACAAACCGAGCGCCGGGGCTGGCAAAGGCCCGGGCGGCGGCAAGCCTGCGGGCGGTGACCCGTCCAGACGCCCAGCCGGGATTTCCGACGCCGAGATGGAGCGTCGCATGAAGGCATTGCAGGCCGCGAAGGCCCGCGAAGTCGACGAGGCCAAAGCCCGCGAAGCCGATGAGAAGGCCCGCGAAGAAGAGCGCGAGCGCCGCCGGGCCGAGATGGAAGCCAAGGAGCGCGAAGACCGCGAGCGCGAGGATGCGCTCAAGGCCAAGGCAGAAGAGGACGAGCGCAAGAAGCGCGAGGCCGAACTGCGCGACAAGAAAAAAGAAGAGATCCGCAAGGGTGGTCCCAAGAAGGACGAAGTGCCCGATCAGGCGGCAGTCGAAGCCGCGGCGGCACGCGCCGAGACCAAAGGCGTTGTCGCCTCGGGTCCGCGCAAGACCGACCGCGAGCGCGACACGCGCAACGAGCGCGACAACCGCGCGGGCAAGGGCAAGACCGACGGCGGCGGCAACCGCCGCACCGGCAAGCTCTCGCTGAACGAAGCTTTGGGAGCTGGCGAAGGTCGTCAGCGCTCGATGGCTGCGATGAAGCGCAAGCAGGAACGCCAACGCCAGAAGGCCATGGGCGGCGCCACCCGTGCCGAGAAGCAAGTCCGTGACGTGCAGCTCCCCGAGACGATCGTCGTCTCCGAGCTGGCCAACCGGATGGCCGAGCGGAGCGCGGATGTCGTTAAATCGCTGATGAATATGGGCATGATGGTCACGGCCAACCAGCCCATCGACGCAGACACTGCAGAGCTGGTGATCGAAGAATTCGGCCACCGCACGGTTCGGGTCTCGGATTCCGATGTCGAGCAGGTGATCGACCAGGTCGATGACAAGCCCGAAGACATGCAGACGCGCCCCCCGATCGTCACGATCATGGGCCACGTCGACCACGGCAAGACCTCGCTGCTGGACGCGATCCGCAAGGCCAATGTGGTCTCGGGCGAAGCCGGGGGCATCACACAGCATATCGGCGCCTATCAGGTGACGACCGAAAGCGGTGCGGTGCTGTCCTTCCTTGACACGCCCGGCCACGCGGCCTTCACGTCGATGCGGGCACGCGGTGCCAATGTCACCGATATCGTGGTGCTTGTTGTGGCAGCCGATGATTCGGTGATGCCGCAGACCATCGAGGCGATCAACCATGCCAAGGCCGCCAATGTTCCGATGATCGTCGCGATCAACAAATGCGACAAGCCGGGCGCTGATCCGCAAAAAGTCCGCACCCAGTTGCTGCAGCACGAAGTTGTTGTCGAAGAGATGTCGGGTGATGTGCAGGACGTCGAAGTGTCGGCCAAAACCGGTGCTGGGCTCGACAACCTGCTTGAGGCCATCGCGCTTCAGTCCGAATTGCTCGAATTGCGGGCCAACCCGGATCGGGCGGCCCAAGGTGCGGTGATCGAAGCCAAGCTTGACGTCGGTCGGGGTCCCGTGGCCACCGTTCTGGTGCAAAACGGCACCCTGCGCCGCGGCGATATCTTTGTCGTGGGCGAGCAATGGGGCAAGGTCCGCGCACTGATCAACGACAAGGGTGAGCGCGTCGAGGACGCAGCGCCGTCGGTTCCGGTCGAAGTGCTTGGTCTGAACGGTACGCCGGAAGCCGGTGACGTACTCAACGTCGTCGAGACCGAGGCTCAGGCCCGCGAGATCGCCGAATACCGTCAGGAAGCCGCGAAAGACAAACGCGCGGCGGCTGGTGCGGCCACGACGCTCGAACAGCTGATGGCGAAAGCCAAGGCGGACGAGAGCGTGACGGAGCTTCCGGTGCTGGTGAAAGCCGACGTGCAGGGCTCTGCCGAGGCGATTGTTCAGGCGCTCGAGAAAGTCGGCAACGAAGAGGTGCGCGTGCGCATCCTGCATTCGGGCGTCGGTGCGATCACCGAATCCGATATCGGTCTAGCCGAAGCAAGCCAGGCGCCGGTCATCGGCTTCAACGTCCGTGCCAACGCGCCGGCCCGCAACTCGGCCAACCAGAAAGGTGTCGAGATCCGCTATTACTCGATCATCTACGATCTGGTGGATGACATCAAAGCCGCAGCCTCGGGCCTTCTGTCGGCCGAGATCCGCGAACATTTCATCGGCTATGCCGAGATCAAGGAAGTGTTCAAGGTCACGGGCGTGGGCAAGGTTGCAGGTTGTCTCGTGACCGAGGGCCAAGCGCGCCGCTCTGCTGGTGTGCGCCTGCTGCGCGACAACGTGGTGATCCACGAGGGCACGCTCAAGACGCTCAAGCGCTTCAAGGACGAGGTCAAGGAAGTGCCGGTCGGTCAGGAATGCGGTATGGCTTTCGAGAATTACGAAGACATTCGCGCAGGCGATGTCATCGAGATCTTCGAGCGCGAGGAGATCGAGCGCACGCTCTGATCCTCAGACCACGATCCGAAATAAAAACGGGGGCTCGCAAGAGCCCCCGTTTTTCTATTTTATTTCGCGCATCTATCGGGCGAGGACAGGTCGGCCTGCAAACAGGCTATCGCCAACGCGCACGAGGATGCGTCCCGTGTCCAGTTGGCGTTCGAACACGCCCTGAATCGACACACTACTACCAATCAAAATCGTTCTGAGCATGATGTTTCTCCTTCTCCCTGTTACAAATATCAGGAGAGGATTTACATAATGCAAACAAAAAGAGCGGATTGTCGCGCAATATGGACACAAGGTTAGCAGTTTGCAAAAATTTCTAGCAAATGCCTATTATAGCCAATCTCTCAGGATCGGGATGAGCGGCTCATCCGCAGGCGGCATCGGATAGTCGCGCAGCGCATTCGCCTTGACCCAGCTAAGCTGCTGGCCCTCCTGCGGGGCCACCTGCCCCGTCCATTTGCGACAGGCAAAGAGCGGCATGAGAAGGTGAAACCCCTCATAGCTGTGGCTGGCGAAGGTCAGCGGCGCAAGGCAGCTTTCCTGCGTCTCGATCCCGAGCTCCTCGCGCAACTCGCGGATAAGGCAGGCTTCGGGCGTCTCGCCCGGCTCGACCTTGCCGCCGGGAAATTCCCACAGTCCGGCCATCGATTTGCCCTCGGGACGCTGCGCGAGCAGGATCCGCCCCTCGACATCGATCAGGGCAACGGCAGAGACAAGAAGCAGCTTCACGAACGGTAATCCGCGTTGATGTCTATATATCCGTGGGTGAGATCGCAGGTCCAAACCGATTTCGACGCCCGGCCAAGACCGAGATCGACCGCGATCACCAGCTCTTCGCCCTTCATATAGGCGCTGGCCGCCTCTTCGGAGTAATCCGGCGCGCGCCAGCCCTTCTCGGCCAGCACCATGTCGCCAAAGGAGATCTTGAGCTTGTCGCGATCCGCCTGAGCCCCGGACTTGCCGACAGCCGCCACGACGCGGCCCCAATTCGCATCCTCACCCGCAATCGCAGTCTTCACCAATGGCGAGTTCGCAATCGACATTGCGACCCTATGGGCATCTTCCTTGGAAGCGGCCCGAGTGACGCGGATCTCGACGAATTTCGTGGCCCCCTCCCCGTCGCGCACGACCTGATGGGCCAGATCCATCATCACCGATCGCAAGGCGGCCTCAAACGCTTTTGCCTCGGCAGAGCGCAAATCGCTGATCTCGGCGGCTTTCGATTGGCCCGTGGCCGCAACGATCAGCGCATCGGAGGTCGACGTGTCGCTGTCCACCGTGATCGCGTTAAACGTGTCATCGACTTGGCGCGAGAGCATCTTTTGCAGCCGATCCGCAGAAATCCGGGCATCGGTGAACAGATAGACCAGCATCGTCGCCATATTGGGCGCGATCATCCCAGAGCCTTTGGCGATCCCGGCAATGCGGATCGTGCCGCCATCGCCTTCAATCTCGGCCATTGCGCCCTTGGGATAGGTATCGGTCGTCATGATCGCGCGGGCGGCATCCTCGATCCCGGCGGGCGAGAGGCTGTCCTTCAGACCGGTCACCGCCTCGACGATCTTCTCATAGGGCAGCGGCTCGCCGATCACCCCGGTCGAGGAGGAAAACACCCGGCTTGCAGGCATATCGAGCGCCTCGGCCACAGCGCCGGTCACGGCATCCACCGCAGACTGACCCGCCTGTCCGGTAAAGGCATTCGCATTGCCGGAATTGACGATGATCGCGGCGCCCGCATCCTGCGGCACGCGCATCGCAAGCTTGGCCTGACAATCGAGCACACAGGCCGCGCGGGTCGAAGAGGTGGTGAACACCCCCGCAATCGCAGAACCCGGAGCGACACGGGCCAGCATCACATCGGTGCGGCCCGCATAGCGCACGCCCGCAGCTGCCGAGGCAAACTCCACCCCCCCGATCTGCGGTAGATCGGGGAAGGATTTCGGTGCCAGCGGTGACACCGCGACCGTCTTGCTTTTGATCTTGGCAGGGGCCACGGCGGCAAGTTCGGCTTTCAACGCCTTGGCTTTGGTGCGCAGCTTCTTAACCTTGGCCTTCAGCTTGTCGTCCTTGTCAGCCTTTTTCTTCTTCGCCATAGCCCCTGCCTGTTCCGATCACTTATCCAAAATCGATTGATCGTTGAGTACCGACGGATCAATCCCTTTGGTCATTTTGTCGATTTTTGCGGCGTCTACAACATCCGTAACGCGCTTTTCGACCGCTGCCTGACGGATCTCGCCGGCCAGCTTGTCTTTCACATCCGCCAGCTTCGGCGCATCGACCATTTTGGTGCCGATCAGCTTGACGACATGCCAGCCATATTGCGTCTGGATCGGACCCTTGACCTGGCCGTCCTTCATATCGGTGAGCGCGTCGGCAAAGGGTTTGACCATCGCATCAAGCTTGAACCAGCCCAGATCGCCGCCATTGGAGGCAGAGCCATCGGTCGAATATTTCTTGGCCTCAGCCGCGAAATCCGCACCGCCATCGATCTCTTTCTTGATCTTCTCGGCCTCGTCCTTGGTCTTCACGATAATATGGGCTGCGTGATATTCCTTGGTCGGCTTGGCATCCGCGTATTTGGCTTCATAGGCCTTTTTCAGCGCCGCGTCGGTCACAGCCTTATCGGCGGTGTAGTTCAGCAACGAGCCTGCGAGATAGGCGCGCTTTTGCACCTCAAGCGCGATCTTGTCGCGCTGGGTCATCCGCTTTTCACCGATCTCGGCCAGCGCGGTCTGCTGGATCAACTGATTGAGCACGCCATCGAACAGCTTGTCGGCGGGAATCGATTGATATTGTGCGGGCAAACCGTCGCGCACAGTGATCATCTGGCCCAAGGTGATGTCTTGACCGTTGACCGTGGCCACGACCGTATTCGCCTTGAGATCGGTGCGCGGCTTGGCGGCCGCATCCGATTGTGCCGCATCCGCCTTGGGCGTATCTGACGCCGCTGCCGGTGCTTTCGCATCATCGGCCATCGCGGCCCCGCCGATCAGGGCGATCACTGCTGCGCTTGCGAGATAACTTTTCATTCCGGGCATCCTTGCCACTCCCTCCTGGCCGCTTCCTCAAGCGGCGTTGACACTGTGACGGTCGCCCCTTACATCGCCTTAGGTCTGTACGAGGCGTACCGCCCTTGTTTCGTTCGCCGTTCTAACAGGCCGACCCGGCGCGACAAGTCGCTTGGTTACACGATATGGTCAGCTACCGCTCGGAGATTACATGCTTGGCATCGGAACAGTCGCGAAGAAAGTCTTCGGAACATCGAATGACCGTCAGGTAAAATCGGTGCGCCCGCTGGTGGCAAAAATCAATGCGCTCGAGGCGGAATACGAAGCCCTGAGCGATGACGCCATCATCGAGAAAACCCGTGAGTTTCAACGCCGGGTGCAAGACGAGGGCGAGAGCCTCGATTCCATCCTGCCCGAAGCCTTCGCAAACTGCCGCGAAGGCGCGCGCCGCGCCCTTGGCTTGCGGGCCTTCGACGTGCAGCTCATCGGCGGGATCTTCCTGCACCAAGGCAATATCGCTGAGATGAAGACGGGCGAGGGCAAAACCCTTGTCGCGACCTTCCCGGCCTATCTCAATGCGCTGGCAGGCAAGGGCGTCCATGTCGTCACCGTCAACGATTACCTCGCCCGCCGCGACGCAGACTGGATGGGCAAGGTCTATGCCGCGCTTGGGATGACCTGCGGCGTCGTCGTGCCGTTCCAGCCCGATGCCGAGAAGCGCGAGGCCTATGCAGCCGACGTCACCTATTCCACGAATAACGAGCTGGGCTTTGACTACCTGCGCGACAACATGCGCACCTCGGTCGAGGAAATGGCGCAGCGCGGGCATTTCTTCGCGATCGTCGATGAGGTTGACTCGATCCTGATCGACGAGGCCCGCACGCCTCTGATCATCTCGGGCCCCTCGGATGACCGCTCCGATCTCTACAAGACGCTCAACGTCTACATCCCCCAGCTCGAAGAGGGGGACTATGAGGTTAACGAGAAGGACCGCAACGCGACCTTCACCGAAGAGGGCAACGAGCATCTCGAGCAGATCCTGCTCGCCGCCGGTATCCTGCCCGAAGGCCAGTCGCTCTATGACCCCGAGAGCACGACCATCGTGCACCACGCCAACCAGGCGCTGCGGGCTCACAAGCTGTTCTTCAAGGATCAGAACTACGTCGTCAAAGACGGCGAGATCATGCTGGTCGACGAATTTACCGGCCGGATGATGAAGGGCCGTCGTCTGTCCGACGGTCTGCATCAGGCCATCGAGGCCAAGGAAGGCGTCGAAATCAAGCCCGAGAACGTCACCCTCGCCTCGGTCACCTTCCAGAACTATTTCCGCCTCTATGAAAAGCTGGGCGGCATGACTGGTACCGCGGCCACCGAGGCCGACGAATTCTCCGAAATCTACAGCCTCGGCGTGGTCGAAATCCCGACCAACCGCCCGATTGCGCGTAAAGACGAGCATGACCGGGTCTACCGCACCGCGCGCGAGAAATATGAGGCGGTGATCAAGGCGATTGGCGTGGCACATGAAAAGGGTCAGCCGATCCTCGTGGGCACCACCTCGATCGAGAAATCCGAGATGCTCTCGGAAATGCTCACCAAGAATGGCGTCACCCATAACGTGCTCAACGCCCGCCAGCACGAGCAGGAAGCTAAGATCGTGTCCGATGCGGGCCGGTTGGGCGCGGTGACGATTGCGACCAACATGGCCGGTCGCGGGACCGATATTCAGCTTGGCGGCAATGTCGACATGAAAGTGCTCGAAGAGCTGGACGCCAACCCGGAGGCCGATCCCGACGCCGTGCGCGCCCGGATCGAGGCCGAGCATGCCGATGAGAAAGCCAAGGTGCTTGAGGCAGGCGGTCTGTTCGTGCTCGCCACTGAGCGTCACGAAAGCCGCCGCATCGACAACCAGCTGCGCGGCCGTTCGGGCCGTCAGGGCGACCCGGGCCGCTCGCTGTTCTTCCTCTCGCTCGAAGACGATCTGATGCGGATCTTCGGCTCCGACAAGCTCGACGCCGTGCTCTCGAAACTGGGCATGCAGGAAGGCGAGGCGATCATCCACCCGTGGGTCAACAAATCGCTGGAACGCGCGCAAGCGAAGGTTGAGGGCCGCAACTTCGATATCCGCAAGCAGCTGCTGAAATTCGACGATGTGATGAACGATCAGCGTAAGGCGATCTTCAGCCAGCGTCGTGAGATCATGGAAAGCGAAGAGCTCAGCGAGATCACCGGCGACATGCGCGATCAGGTGATCGACGATCTGATCAACACCTATATGCCGCCGAAATCCTACGCCGATCAGTGGGATGTCGAGGGTATGCACGCCGCTCTGATCGAGCAGCTCTCGATTGATCTGCCGATTGCCGAATGGGCCGAAGAAGAGGGCGTCGATCAGGACGTCGTGGCCGAGCGCCTCGAAGAGGCGACCCGCGCCCAGATGGCCGAAAAAACCGAAGCTTTCGGCGCAGACACGATGCAGATGATCCAAAAGCAGGTCTTGCTGCAAACCATCGACAGCAAGTGGCGTGAGCATCTTGTGACGCTCGAGCACCTGCGCTCCACGATCAACTTCCGCGGCTATGCGCAACGCGATCCGCTGTCGGAGTTCAAGACCGAAAGCTTCCAGCTCTTTGAGATCATGCTCGACGGGTTGCGCTCGGATGTCTCGCAGCAGCTATCGCGCGTGCGCCCGCTGACCGAGGAAGAGCAGGCGCAACTCCTGCAACAGCAGGCCCCGCAAGAAGCCGCGCCGAATCTCGAGATCGTGGAAACCGCCGAAATGCCAGACATGGCCGTGCCGGGCTTTGATGAAACCGATCCCACGACATGGGGCGATCCCGGGCGCAACGATCCCTGCCCCTGCGGATCGGGCAAGAAATTCAAGCACTGCCACGGGCAACTTACCTGATCAGACCAAAGGCAGCTTCGGCTGCCTTTGTTTTTATGCGACTTGGCGGGCACCTGCGCGGCGCAGGACTCGATTGAACTTTGACATGATTGAGGCAGCTCCGCCCCAATTCGATCCAGACCTTGCGGCGCAGTCGGGAAATAGCCCCATATTCAGGGCGAAATGTGTTCGGCTGTGAGCCGCTTTTCCCCATTCACGCCTAAGCTTCGCCCAACTCCCCGCTTAGATTGAACCTGTTCGAAAGACCGGGAAGCGACTCATGCGCAGAATGCACAAACTGACATTGATAGGCGCCACATTCTTTCTGGCGGCCGCCACCGGTCACGTCATGCAAAGCGTTACCCCCTCTCCCGAGCAGGCGGGCCTGTCCCCTGCGCGTGACGTCGGGATGGCCTCGACGGCCAAACCGACCCCGCCCAAAACGCCGCGCACACAGCTCGCCTCGATGACCGTTCTGCGCAATCCGACGTCGAAAGTGATCGCGCAGGATACCGGAGTCGAGATGATCCCGCAGATGCCCGACGAAAGCCAGCACAGCTTTACGGCGCTCAGCACCTCGCAATGCCCGGACGCCACGCTGCACCTTGACGTGACGCCGGCCGGCTCCGTCTCGGCAGCCCTGAGCGCAAGCTGCGCAGGTGGCGCTAATATCAAGGTCTCCGACGGCATCCTGACGCTCACGGCCATGGCAGATCAGGATGGCAACTGGCAGGCACTGCTCCCCGCCCTCACGGCGCGCACAGAAGTCTCTGTGCAGTTCCAGCAGGCGCAGATCGCCACGCAGACCATCGACACGCCAAGCGCCACCAAGCTTGATCGGGTCATTCTCACCGCCGATAGCGCGTCGAGCATGCATCTCGACATTCACGAGATGGCCCCGGGCGAAGAGGGCTCCGGCGACATCAGCGCCGAAATGCCGCGCAACCCCGATGACACGATTGGCGGCTACCTCATGAGCTACGCCGGCCCCGAGGGTAGCCAGATCGAGCTTTACACCGCCCCGTCCTCTGTGACGCAGGCGCGCCTGCAAATCGAAGCGGAGGTGACGCCCGACAATTGCGGCACCACTGCGACCGGAACGCTGCAGCGCTTCGACGCAGGCGTCCCCGGGCCCACACAGCCGGTCTCGATCGATATGCCCTCTTGCGAGGCCGTGGGGCAATCCGTTGTTCTGCCGCTGCCCGACCTGCATGCAGAGGCGCTTCAGCGCATCGCTCAGAAATAACCTGCCGATCGCAAACTCAGTTCTTTCGACTTCCCGATGATCAGATGGTCATGCAGCACGATGCCAAACACCGCGGCGGCCTGCTCGATCTGTTGTGTCATGGTGATATCGGCCTCTGAAGGGGTCGGATCGCCCGATGGATGATTGTGCACCAAGATAAGCGCGGAGGCGTTCAGCTCCAGCGCCCGCTTGACGACTTCGCGCGGATAGACAGGGACATGGTCGACCGTGCCCTTCCCCTGCTCCTGATCGGCGATCAGTACATTCTTCCGGTCTAGAAACAGCGTTCGAAATTGCTCTGTCTCGCGATGGGCGAGCGTCGTGTGACAATAGTCCAGCAGCGCCTGCCACGAGCTGAGCACAGGCCGGTTGATCACCTTCGAACGCGCCAGACGCTGCGCCGCGATCTCAACGAACTTCACCTCCTGAATGACCGCCAGATCCACCCCCTCCACTTCGCGCAGGCGCGCGGGCGCCGCCGAGATCACACGCCCAAAATCGCCAAAGGTCGCGAGCAGCTCATGCGCGAGCTTGGTGACATCCCGGCGTGGGATCGCCCGAAACAACACCAGCTCGAGAAGGTCGAAATCCGAAAGCGCGCCTCCGTCACCATCGACACAGCGATCACGCAAGCCCCGCCTGTGCTGTTGCAGATAGGCGGGACGCATCCCGTCCTTGCCGCCCAGTGCCAGCGCGCGCAGCTCATCCTGCGCCGCAAAAAGCGGCAATGCGGGGTCAGTAAAGGGATTGCGGCGCTGGCTCATGTACCGACTGTCTCCGATTCTCGGTGAACAATCCGTAAACATGAGAACAAAGCGGGCTCATTTATAGAAAAAAGGCGCCCGGAGGCGCCTTTCTCATTGGGTCATGCCGTCCCAGAAGCTTTTGACCTTGCGGAAGAAACTCGCCCCTTCGGGATTGTTCTCCGCTTCGATCTCCTGGAACTCGCGCAGGATCTCTTTCTGGCGTCCGGTCAGATTCACCGGCGTCTCGACGGCCAGCTCAATGAACATGTCACCGACACCGCCACCGCGCAGCGCAGGCATCCCCTTACCACGCAGACGCATCTGCCGACCCGACTGGCTGCCGGAGGGGATCTTCACCCGCGAGCGCCCGCCATCAATCGTCGGCACCTCGACCTCACCGCCCAGTGCAGCTGTCGCCATCGACACCGGCACCCGGCAATGCAGATCGACATTGTCGCGCTCGAACAAGGCATGCGCGCTGACCTCAATGAAGATATAGAGGTCGCCCGAAGGCCCGCCGCGCAGACCGGCCTCACCCTCATTCGCGTGGCGAATACGGGTACCCGTCTCAACGCCCGGCGGAATGTTCACCTGCAACTGGCGCTCAACCTCGACCCGGCCCGCGCCATGACAGACGCGGCAGGGGTTCTTGACCACCTGACCTTGTCCACCGCAGGTCGGACAGGTCCGCTCCACGGTGAAAAAGCCGTTCTGCGCGCGCACCTTACCCATGCCCGAACAGGTCGGGCAGGTTTGCGGCTCGGCCCCCCCTTCCGCGCCCGTACCGTTGCACGAGGTGCAAGCAGCGGAGCTGGGAACGGTGATGGTTTTTTGCGTCCCCGCGAACGCCTCTTCGAGCGAAATGCGCAAGTTGTAGCGCAGGTCCGAGCCACGTTGCGCACGCGAGCGGCCACCGCCGCCGCCCGGACGTCCACCCATGAAGTCGCCAAACAGATCTTCAAACACATCCGAGAAGGCCGAGGCGAAATCGCCCTGCCCGGCCCCGCCGCCATATCCGGCACCGGGACGTGCACCGCCCCCCATACCGCCTTCAAACGCGGCATGACCAAAGCGGTCATAGGCGGCTTTCTTTTCCGGGTCTTTCAGAACGTCATAGGCCTCATTGGCCTCTTTGAACTGCGCTTCGGCTTCCGGGTTATCCTTGTTGCGGTCAGGATGCAGCTCCTTCGCTTTGGTCCGGTAGCCCTTCTTGATCTCGTCAGCAGAGGCGCCCTTGGCGACTCCGAGAATGTCGTAATAATCGCGTTTTGCCATCGGTTATCCCCCTCTGGGGGAACATGAAAACGGGCCCGCCTGATCGGGCAGGCCCGTTTCGTGTTCCATTCGCGCTTACTTGCGCTCGTCGTCGCGCATATCTTCGAAATCGGCATCGACGATATCGTCATCGACGTCGCGCGGCGCTTCCGCATCCGAGGACTCAGCCTCACCGGCCTTCTCTTGCTCAGCCTTGTAGATGGCCTCGCCAAGTTTCATGGCCGCATCGGTGAGGTTCTGGACCGCGCCTTTGATCTTGCCGACCTCTTCGGTCTTGAGAGCTTCTTCAAGCGCGTTGGCTGCCAGTTCGATCGCCTCAACCGTGGAGGCATCGACCTTGTCGCCATGCTCTTCGAGCGACTTGCGCGTCGAATGCAGCAGCGACTCGCCTTGGTTGCGGGTCTCGACGAGCTCCTTGCGGGTCTTGTCGGATTCCGCGTTGGCCTCGGCGTCCTGCACCATCTTTTCGATCTCATCATCCGTGAGACCGCCCGACGCTTGGATCGTGATCTTCTGCTCTTTGCCGGTGCCTTTGTCCTTGGCCGAGACCGAGACGATACCATCGGCGTTGATGTCGAAGGTCACTTCGATCTGCGGCATGCCACGCGGCGCCGGCGGGATGTTCTCAAGGTTGAACATGCCCAGCAGCTTGTTATCGGCAGCCATCTCGCGCTCACCCTGGAAGACCCGGATCGTCACGGCGTTCTGGTTGTCCTCGGCGGTCGAGAAGATCTGCGACTTCTTCGTCGGGATCGTGGTGTTGCGGTCGATCAGGCGGGTGAACACGCCACCCAGCGTCTCGATGCCAAGGCTCAGCGGGGTCACGTCGAGCAAGACCACGTCCTTGACGTCGCCTTGCAGAACGCCTGCCTGAATCGCAGCACCCATGGCGACGACTTCGTCAGGGTTTACGCCCTTGTTCGGCTCTTTGCCGAAGAAGCTCGTCACCTCGGCCACGACTTTCGGCATCCGCGTCATACCGCCCACGAGAACGATCTCGTCGATCTCGTCCTTGGTGACACCGGCATCCTTGAGCGCTGCGGCACAGGGCTTCATCGAGGCCTTGATCAGGTCGTTGACGAGGCTTTCCAGCTTCGCACGGGTCAGCTTCATGACCATGTGCAGCGGCGTGCCATCCTTGCCCATCGAAATGAAGGGCTGGTTGATTTCGGTCTGGCTCGAGGAGGACAGTTCGATCTTGGCTTTCTCGGCAGCTTCCTTGAGGCGCTGAAGCGCCATCTTGTCTTTCGTCAGATCGACGCCGTGCTCTTTCTTGAACTCGTCGGCGAGGTAGTTGACGATCCGCATGTCGAAGTCTTCACCGCCAAGGAACGTGTCGCCATTGGTGGATTTCACTTCGAACAGACCATCGTCGATCTCAAGGATCGTGATGTCGAACGTACCGCCGCCAAGGTCATAGACCGCGATCGTCTTGGTCTCTTTCTTGTCGAGACCATAAGCGAGCGCTGCCGCCGTCGGCTCGTTGATGATGCGCAGCACCTCAAGACCGGCGATCTTGCCTGCGTCTTTGGTGGCCTGACGCTGAGCGTCGTTGAAATAGGCGGGCACAGTGATGACGGCCTGCGTCACCTCTTCGCCAAGATAGCTCTCGGCGGTTTCCTTCATCTTCTGCAAGATCACGGCCGAGACCTGCGCGGGCGAGAATTTCTCACCGCGGACCTGAACCCAAGCGTCGCCATTGCCACCATCAACGATGTCATAAGGCACGAGCTTGCGATCTTTTTCGACTTCGGCATCGGTGGTGCGACGCCCCACCAGACGTTTGACAGCAAAGACGGTGTTGGTCGGGTTGGTGACCGCCTGGCGCTTCGCCGGCTGCCCCACCAGACGTTCGTCGTCGGTATAGGCGACGATGGAGGGCGTGGTGCGTGCCCCTTCAGAGTTTTCGATCACACGGGCCTGCGCGCCGTCCATGATAGCCACGCAGCTGTTTGTGGTCCCGAGATCGATGCCGATAACTTTGGCCATTTTGTTCCCTCTCTTGGCGATATGGTGGGGTGCAGGTCCTGTCAGGCACCCGGCCCCTATCCCTTGGGTTTCGGTTTGCTACTCTTTGTCCTGACGCCGAACTGGCCAGCGCCGGGCTTCGGAGCGTATATAAGGAGCCAAAATTGGGGCTGCAAGAACCGTCTCCTCATGAAGATTGCGAGAAAATGTCAGAAATGTCGGAACAGAGCGAAAATATTCCCGATCCACAGAAGATTCGCGGATTTTTGCACTATGCCGGGCTTTTGGACCTGCAGGCGCAAACCGAGATGCGCGACGCTCTACGCGAGGTCGTGGCCGCCGCCCCGCTATTCTCGCCCGTCACCCCGTCGGGCAAGGCGATGTCGGTGCGCATGACCTCGGCCGGGCGCTATGGCTGGGTCTCCGATCGCAGCGGCTATCGCTATAGCGAAACCCACCCGTCCGGCACGCCCTGGCCCGCGATTCCCGCCTCGATCCTGTCGGTCTGGCGCGCCGTCTCAGGCAGTGCGCGCGATCCCGAATGCTGCCTGATCAACTTCTACTCCGAAGGCGCGAAAATGGGCCTGCATCAAGATCGCGACGAGGCCGATTTCAACGAGCCCGTGGTCTCGATCAGCCTTGGCGATGACGGGCTGTTCCGCATCGGCAACGCCACGCGGGGCGGCAAGACCCAAAGCCTCTGGCTGCGCTCGGGCGATGTGATGGTGATGGGGGGCGAGGCCCGTCTGCTCTATCATGGGATCGACCGGATCGCGCCCGCCACCTCGACGCTGTTGCCCAAGGGCGGGCGCATCAACATCACGATGCGCGTCGTCAGTTAAGACCCGGCATCCTGAGAGCCCGAGGCCTCGCGCCGGGCCACCGCGCGCTTGAAGGCAGGCCGCGCGCGCATCCGCTGGTGATAGGCAGTCAGGCTCTCGGAGATGATCGGAAACTTCGCCATGACCGCCCATTCCAGACAATGGCCAAGCAAAATATCGGGCACGGTCATCTCGCCGCCCATCACGAAATCGCCCCCGCCCATGCGCCGGATCAGCGTGCGCTGCGAGCGCTCAAACTCCCAGCGCAGGGACTCCTTGATGCCCGACAGGCGCAGCTCCTCAGGCAGGATGAAACTGTGCCGCGCAGCCGTCCAGAGATTGGAATCGAACTCATCGAGCAGAAACTGCGTCAGGCTGTCTTGCCGCGCGCGCTCCAGCGTCCCGGCGCGATGGGTGAACCGGCCATGCGCATCGGCCAGATAGGTCAGAATCGCCGTCGAATCGGTGATCGGCGTGCCCTCCACGATCAGCACCGGCACCTTGCCTGCGGGATTGATCGCCACGACATCTTCCGAGCGCGGTGCCGCCTGTACATGCTCATACTCAAGGCCCAGCTCTTCGAGCATCCACAGCACCCGCAAAGTGCGCGATCCCACCGTCCCGATCACCGTATACATACTGCCTCCCTTGCCGTGCCCATTGTGCTGACCATTGGGCCATGTGGGCGAAGAAGGTGCAAGACGCGCGCGCGATTGTGACCGGAACAAGCAAAGATTTGACGCAACGCAAAGGAAGCTGCACAAATCCGTTCTGCGCTTCGAAAGCGGCGCTTTTGCGGAGAGCGTCATGACCCAGACCCGAATTTTCACCCCCGTTCTCGTCGGCGGCGCGATCATCTTGATGATGAGTTTCGCGATCCGGGCAAGCTTTGGCGTCTTCCAGATCCCGATTGCGAGCGAGTTCAACTGGCCCCGTGCGGAATTCTCGCTCGCCATCGCGATCCAGAACCTCGCCTGGGGCATCGGTCAGCCGATCTTTGGCGCGCTCGCCGAGAAATGGGGCGACCGGCTTGCGATCATCCTTGGCGCTCTGGTCTATGCGCTTGGCCTCGTGCTCTCGTCCTTTGCCGTGGAACCGGGACAGCATCAGGTTCTGGAGATCCTCGTGGGCTTTGGCGTGGCGGGCACCGGGTTCGGCGTGATCCTCGCCGTCGTGGGCCGGGCAAGCAGTGACGAGAACCGCTCGCTCGCACTTGGTATCGCCACCGCCGCGGGCTCTGCCGGGCAGGTCTTTGGCGCGCCGATGGCCGAGCTGTTGCTGGGCTATTTCCCTTGGCAGACGGTCTTTTTGATCTTCGCCGCCGTGATCCTTGCCAGCCTCTGCGCCCTGCCGCTGCTGCGCGCTCCGGTGCGCGCCACCCGCGACGAGTTGATCGAGAGCATGGGCACCGTTCTGATGCGCGCTTTCCGAGACCCAAGCTTCACGCTGATCTTTTTGGGGTTTTTCTCCTGCGGCTATCAGCTTGGCTTCATCACCGCCCATTTCCCCGCGATGGTGACAGAGATGTGCGGCGCGATTGCGCCCAATTCGCTGCTGGCAGGGCTCGGGATCGAGACCACCTCGGCGCTCGGCGCCATCGCGATATCGCTGATCGGGCTGGCCAATATCGTGGGCACGATCGCTGCGGGCTGGGCGGGCAAGCGCTGGTCGAAGAAGAACCTGCTCGCCGGGATCTATCTGGCGCGCACCGTCGTTGCGGGTGCCTTCATCTTGCTGCCGATGACCCCGGCCAGCGTGCTGCTTTTCTCGCTCGCGATGGGCGCGCTTTGGCTCGCGACCGTGCCGCTCACCTCAGGGCTCGTCGCGCATATCTACGGGCTGCGCTACATGGGAACGCTCTACGGGATCGTGTTCTTCTCTCACCAGCTCGGGGCCTTCCTTGGCGTCTGGCTGGGCGGCAGGCTCTATGATCTTTACGGGAATTACACGCTCGTCTGGTGGGTGGGCGTCGGCGTCGGGGCCTTCTCGGCCCTGCTCCACCTGCCCGTGCGTGAGCGCCGCGAGCAGCTTCAACCCGCCTGATCGAGCAGCGCGCGCAGCCCAACGCGGTAGTCGGGATACAACAGCTCGACGCCCAGATCCTGCTTGATCTTGTCGTTGCGCACGCGCTTGCTCTCGGCATAAAAGCTGCGCGCCATCGGCGACATCTCGGCGGTTTCGAAATAGACCTCGGGCGGCTGTGGCACGCCCAGCAACTCGGCGGCGTAGCCGATCACATCCTGCGGCGGGGCGGGATCATCATCGCAGACATTGTAAATCGCCCCCGGATCGGGCCGGTCGATCGAGGCGAGCAGCACCTGTGCGATATCGGCCACGTGGATGCGCGAGAAGACCTGACCCGGCTTGATCACCCGCCGCGCGGTCCCGCGCCGCACCTTCTCGAAGGGGCCACGCCCCGGGCCGTAGATCCCGGCAAGGCGGAAGTAATGCAGCGGCAGGCGATGCGCCGACGCCAGCGCGCCCCAAGCGGCCTCGGCCTCGACCCGGGCCTGCCCGCGCCGCGTTGAGGGGGTGAGGGGTGTCGCCTCATCGACCCAGCCGCCCGCGTGATCGCCATAGACGCCCACGGTCGAGTGATAGCCGATCCAGTCGAACTGGGCGCTCGCCTGCGCGATCTGCTCGGAGGCCGCGTTCAAGACCGGATCCCCGTCCGCGCCGGGCGGCACCGAGCTCATCAGATGCGTCACCCCTTCAAGCGGCAGATCGCCCCCCTCCCAGATTACCGGCTCGACCCCCTGATCGCGCAAAATCGCGGCTTTCTCGGGGCTGCGCGTCGTCCCGATGACACGCCAGCCGCGCGCCAGCAGCAAGGGCGTCAGCGCCTGCGCGGAAAACCCATGTCCGATCGAAAGAAGCACCGGCATCTGCCTCTCCTTTTGCCAAAATGTCACCTCGCATAGGTAGAGCCTGCGCCAAGTGATCACAACGACTCTTGAACCTTCTCGCGCGCAGTGACAGGCTGGGACATGGAACTAGAGAACAAGATTAAATCCTGGCCCGAGTCCGCAGCGCGCTTGATCGCCGTTGCCGCCGGGCGCGACACCGCCGACCTCGTCATCCGCAATGGGATATGGGTCAATGTTCATACCCGCGAGACCCTTGAGGGCTACGATATTGCCGTAGCCAATGGCCGGTTTGCCGCAATCGCCCCGGATCTGTCAGGCGCAATCGGACCCGATACAGAGGTAATCGAGGCTGAGGGGCGCTTCATGGTCCCCGGCCTGTGCGATGCCCATATGCATGTCGAAAGCGGCATGCTGACCCCTGCCGAATTCGCCGCCGCCGTGATCCCTCACGGCACCACGAGCATGTTCACCGACCCGCATGAAATCGCCAATGTGCTGGGGCTTGCAGGCGTGAAGATGATGCATGACGAGGCGCTGATGCAGCCAGTCAACATCTTCACGCAGATGCCCTCCTGCGCCCCCTCCGCGCCGGGGCTTGAGACGACGGGATTCGAGATCACGCCCGAGGATGTGGCCGAGGCGATGCAATGGCCCGGCATCATCGGGCTGGGCGAGATGATGAACTTTCCGGGCGTGGTTGCGGGCGATGCCCAGATGCTGGCCGAGATCGCCGCCACGCAAAACGCAGGCAAGACCGTGGGCGGGCACTACGCCTCCCCCGATCTGGGCGCACCGTTCAGGGCCTATGCTGCGGGTGGCCCTGCGGATGATCACGAGGGCACCTGCGAGGCCGATGCGATTGCACGGGTGCGCAACGGGATGCGCTCGATGATGCGGCTGGGCTCGGCTTGGTACGATGTGGAAACCCAGATCACCGCGGTCACCGAGAAAGGGCTCGATCCGCGCAACTTCATCCTGTGCACCGATGATTGCCATTCCGGCACGCTGGTCAATGATGGTCATATGAACCGGGTCTATCGGCATGCGGTTGAGTGCGGCTGCGATCCGCTGGTGGCGCTGCAGATGTGCACGATCAACACGGCGAGCCATTTCGGGCTGGAGCGCGAGCTTGGCTCAATCACGCCGGGACGCCGCGCCGATCTGATCCTGACCTCGGATCTCAAGACGCTGCCGGTGGAACATGTCATCGCGCGCGGCAAGACCGTCGCGAAGAACGGTAAGTTGCTGACGGAATGCCCGCATTTCGACTGGCCTGAAGAGGCCCGCGACACGGTCCATCTGGGCCGCGAACTGACAGAGACCGATTTCGCAATTCCCGCACCCGAAGGGGCCGCCAAAGTGCAGGCCCGCGTGATCGGCGTGATCGAGAACCAAGCCCCCACCAAGGCACTGAGCTGCGAAATGACGGTTACGCAGGGCAATGTACACCCCGACCCCGCCCGCGACATCGCCCAGATCGCATTGGTGGAGCGCCACAAGGGCACGGGGACTGTCACCAACGGCTTCGTCTCGGGCTTCGGCTATCAGGGGCGCATGGCGATGGGATCGACCGTGGCCCATGACAGCCACCACATGATCGTCGTGGGCACCGACCGCGAGATGATGGCCGCCTGCGCCAATCGGCTGGGCGAGATCGGCGGCGGTGTCTCGGTCTGGAAGGACGGGGCCGAGCTGGCCTGCGTTCCCCTCCCCATAGCCGGTCTGATGTCGGACGATCCCGCGCAGACCGTGGCCGCGCGTGCCGGCAAGATGGTGGAGGCGATGGCCGAATGCGGCTGCACCCTCAACAACGCTTACATGCAGCATTCGCTGCTCGCGCTCGTCGTCATCCCCGAAATCCGGATCTCGGATCTGGGGCTGGTCGATGTGTCGCGCTTTGAACTGACGGAACTTTTTGAATGAACGAACCTCTGACGACCCAAACTCCCGAAATGTGTGATCCCGAGAAATTCACCGATGCGGCTGCCGCCGTGGCGCGCCTTGAGGCGCTCTACGAAGAGGCCACCGCCTTCCTGCTTGGCAAGTTCAACGAGACCCTGAGCTCGCAGCGCGCCTCGGCCCGGTTCCGGGCCTTCTACCCGGAGGTGCGCATCACGGTGCCCTCGCATGTGAAGGGCGACAGCCGGATCAGCTTTGGCCATGTGCCGATCCCCGGCACCTATGCCGCGACGATCACCCGGCCCGATCTGTTTCGCAACTACCTGACGCAGCAGCTGGGCCTTCTGATCAAGAACCACGGCGTCCCGGTTCAGGTGGGCCCCTCCACCACCCCGATGCCAGTGCATTTCGCCGTCGCCTCCAACCCCGAAGTCGCGGTGCCCCAAGAGGGCGTGCTCGATTTCAGCCTGCGCGATGTGTTCGACGTGCCCGATCTGATGACGATGAACGATGATATCGTGAACGGCGCGGCAGGCCCAAATCCCGACGGCTCGGGTCATCTCGCGCCGTTCACCGCCCAAAGGGTCGATTACTCGCTGGCGCGCCTGTCGCATTACACAGCGACCCTGCCCGAGCATTTCCAGAACCACGTGCTCTTCACCAACTACCAGTTCTATGTCGATGAGTTCGAGGCCGTGGCGCGTCGCCTGCTGAGCGATCCGGCGCTTGGCTATACCAGCTTCGTGGCGCCCGGAAACCAAGAGATCTCGGACCCGCAGGCCGAGATCCCGGGCCTTGCGAAAATGCCGCAAATGCCCGCCTATCACCTCAAGCGCCCCGACGGTCAGGGCATCACGCTGGTCAATATCGGCGTCGGCCCCTCCAACGCCAAAACCGCAACCGACCACATCGCCGTGCTGCGCCCGCATGCCTGGCTGATGGTGGGCCACTGCGCGGGGCTGCGTAACTCGCAGAATTTGGGCGATTTCGTGCTGGCTCATGCCTATCTGCGCGAGGACAAGGTGCTTGATGACGACCTGCCGGTCTGGGTGCCGATCCCGGCGCTGGCCGAGGTACAGGTTGCCCTCCAAGAGGCCGTGGCCGAGGTCACCCAGCTTGAGGGCTACGAGCTCAAGCGCGTGATGCGCACGGGCACGGTCGCTACGCTCGACAACCGCAACTGGGAGCTGCGCGACCATTCCGGCCCGGTCCACCGGCTTAGCCAGTCGCGGGCGGTGGCTCTGGATATGGAAAGCGCCACGATCGCGGCCAACGGTTTTCGCTTCCGGGTGCCCTATGGCACCCTCCTTTGCGTGTCGGACAAACCCCTGCACGGAGAGCTGAAACTGCCCGGCATGGCCACGGAATTCTACCGCACCCAAGTCGCCAGCCACCTGCTGATCGGCATCCGTGCCATGGAGAAGCTGCGCGAGATGCCGCTGGAGCGGATCCACAGCCGCAAATTGCGTAGTTTTGAAGAAACAGCGTTCCTATGACGCGCGGAAATCCATAAAATAAGGCAAAAGGGGCTTGCCATAATCTCGAAAAACGTGTCGAACAATGCCCACTAACCGTGGAATGCGGATCAAATTGACCCCGGCCAAGCGGGGCGAAGAGAGGAATACAGATGTCGAAACCGATGACCAAGACCCAGCTCGTGGCCGCTCTTGCAGAAGCCATGGATGCCGACAAGAAAACCGCGACGGTCGCGCTTGACGCGATCACCGACGTGATCACCAAAGAAGTCGCCGCTGGCGGCGCAGTCACCCTCCCGGGTATTGGTAAAGTTTACTGCCGCGAGCGCCCCGAGCGTATGGTTCGCAACCCCGCGACCGGCGAGCAGATGCAAAAGCCCGCAGACAAGCAGGTCAAGGTTACCGTGGCAAAGGCGCTCAAGGATAGCGTGAACGCCTGATCCCCTCTTCGCGACGAGGGACCTGAACTTGAGCTGGGCCGCAAGCGCAACGACGCAGGCGGCCCTTTTCAATGCGACTTTACCACCGGGAGCACTGTTTTGGATCTGCGCGCAATTGGAATGGGGCTCGCCTTTGCCCTGATGTGGTCTTCAGCCTTCACCTCCACCCATATCATCGTGGCCGAGGCCCCGCCGCTGGCCGCATTGTCAGTGCGCTTCCTGATCTCTGGCCTGCTTGGCATCGCGCTGGCGCTGGCATTGGGCCAAAGCTGGCGGCTGAGCCGGGCGCAATGGCGTGCGACCTTCATTTTCGGCCTGTGCCAGAACGCGCTCTATCTTGGGTTCAACTGGGTTGCGATGACCACGGTCGAGGCCTCGGTCGCGGCGATCATCGCCTCTACAATGCCGCTGATCGTGGGGGCCTTGGGTTGGATCGTCTTTCGTGAGCGGCTCTCGCCGCTGGGCCTTGGCGGGCTGATCGCGGGCTTTGCGGGCGTCGCCATCATCATGGGCGGACGGCTGCAGGGGGGCGTCGATCCCTTCGGCCTGATGCTGTGCATCTTCGGCGCGTTGGCCCTTGCGGTCGCCACATTGACCGTGCGCGGCGCAAGCTCGGGCGGCGGCGGCGTGCTGATGGTTGTCGGGCTCCAGATGCTGGTGGGCGCAGCCATCTTGGCCGTGGTTTCCGTGCTGATCGAGCCGCTGCAGGTCACGGTCACGCCGCGCCTTGCCTATGCGTTCATCTATACCGTCATCGTGCCGGGGCTGGCCGCGACATGGGTCTGGTTCCAGTTGGTCGGTCGGATCGGCGCGGTGCGCGCGGCGACCTTCCACTTCCTGACGCCGGTCTTTGGGGTGACGATTGCGGCGCTGGTACTGGGCGAGCCGCTGGACTGGCATGATGCGCTGGGGGTCGCTGTGATCGCTTTGGGCATTCTCGCCGTGCAGCTCTCCAAGCAGAAACGGGTGCAATAAGACGGGCCGGGCACCCTGCGATGCCCGGCCCCTCCCGTTTTCCAAGCGCTCCGCCTCAGCGCAGCGTCTGAAGCAGCTCCAACGTCGCGTAGCCATCAGGCGCAAGCCCCTTGGCCCGCTGATAGGCAACGATTGCCTTGGAGGTGTTCGGCCCGATCTTGCCGTCCGTCCCGTCCGTGTCATAGCCCGCTGCTGTCAGTCGCTCCTGTAGCTCGACCTTCTGGCTCGCGCTCAGCGGCTTTCCGGTGCGCGGCCAGTCCTGAACGAAGGGCCCCTTGCCCTTGAGCCGGTCCGACAGATGCCCGACACCGATCACGTAGCTATCGGCGGCGTTGTAGCGCGAGATCGCCCGGAAATTCCCGAAGATCATGAAGGCAGGCCCTTTGGCGCCTGCTGGCACGAGGATCGAGGCCGGACCGTAATTGGCAATGCGCCCCCCTTCCGCCGAGCGCACACCCAAGGCGGCCCATGCGGCAGGCGACTTTGTCGTGCCCTTGCCGGTCAGCCCGTAATTGAAGCCCTGCGGCAAGACCACCTCGACGCCCCAAGGCTGCCCCTTGGTCCAGCCAGACCGCGCCAGATAGGCGGCGGTGGAGGCCAGCGCGTCGGTCGGGTCGTTTGACCAGATGTCGCGCTTGCCATCACCGTTGAAATCGACCGCATAGGCCTCGTAGGAGGTCGGGATGAACTGGGTATGCCCCATCGCCCCTGCCCAAGAGCCCGTCATGTGCTGCTCATCGACATCGCCGTTCTGAATGATCTTGAGCGCGGCAATCAGCTGCTTGGAAAAGAACTCGCCGCGCCGCCCATCATAGGCCAGCGTCGCCAGCGCCGGGATGATCGCGGTCGTGCCACGATACTCACCGTAGCGGCTCTCCATGCCCCAGATCGCGACGACGACTTCCTTGTCGACGCCGTATTTGCGCTCGATCGCGTTCAGCGTCGGGCCGTATTCGCGCAGCATCTGCTTGCCGGTCGCCACCCGCTCGGGCGAGACTGCGCTGTCGAGATAATCCCAGATCGATTTGGTGAATTCCGACTGGTAGCGATCGCGCTCGATGACTTTGGGATTGTAGCTCACATCGGCCATCGCGCGACGCCAGGTCGCATCCGTGATCCCATTGGCCAACGCGCGCGATTTGAACCCCGCCAGCCAGGTTTCGAATCTCGCCTCGGTCGCCGCATCAGTGGCCGGAACCGGGTCTGCCAGCGGCATAACCCCCTTGGCCATCGGACGCGGCGAGCTCTCTGGCGGACCTGCGCAAGCCGCAAGCCCGGAAAACGCGACGAAAGTAAGCGGAAAAAGATGTAAAAGACGTGTCATGACCTGCCCGAACGTTATTTGTTTGGGCCAGTCTAACAGGCGCCTGTGCCGTTTCAACGGAACTCGCAGCGCCAAGCGATTTATTGCAAGGGCGCTTTCTTTTCGCCGTAAAACGGCGTCATCTGCGCGACGATCACCGAGTTTTCCGTCAGCGCGCGCTCCATCAGCTCGCGTTCTTCAGGCGACACCTCGTGGCCCTGCTCCTCGCGCTCGGAAATCGTGCCGTAACCCGTCACGTCGAGCGGTGCCATCTCGGCCTGTTTCAGGATCGCCGCGGTCTCGCGCACAGCCTCTGCCTCATCGACACCGCTGGCGTAGCACAGTAGCCCCGCACCGGAGGCGCCCTTGGGCAGTCCGTCTCCGGGGGAGCGACCGACCTCGACCAGCAAGGTATAGACCTGCTGGCGCGAGGGTTTCTTCGGGGGTTTCTCGTGATCGGATGTCCCGGCCATTTTCGTGTCTCCGAACCTGGCCGAGAGATCGGCCGTCCTATTTGCGGATCGCGCGCACGACGGCAATCAAAAGCGCCGCGCCGATGATCCCGACGATCAGTTGCGGGATCACGGCACTGGCCGCATAGATCCCCATGATCCCGAGGATGAAGTTAAGCACGACAGCACCCACGATCCCCAGAATGATATTCAGCAAAAGGCCCGTATTGGCCTTCATGATCATCGAGGCGATCCAGCCCGCCAGACCGCCCACGATGATCGATGCGATAAGTCCCAAACCCATTGTCACTCTCCCTGATTGAGTCTCTTCCCAACCAGATAGGCGACGATTGGTTCCGGGAAAGCCTTAATCGCGCAGCAGCTCGTTGATCGAGGTCTTGGAGCGCGTCTTGGCATCGACTTTCTTGACGATGACCGCGCAATAGAGGTTCACACCGCCCGTCGAAGGCAACGAGCCCGACACGACGACCGAGCCTGCCGGGATCTCGCCATAGCTGACGTTTCCGGTCTCGCGGTCAAAGATCTTGGTCGATTGCCCAAGATAGACCCCCATGCCCAGCACCGAGCCTTCGCGCACGATCACGCCCTCGACCACTTCGGAGCGCGCGCCGATGAAGCACCCATCCTCGATGATGGTCGGACCGGCCTGCATCGGCTCAAGCACGCCGCCGATACCAACGCCGCCCGACAGGTGCACGCCCTTGCCGATCTGGGCGCAAGAGCCGACCGTCGCCCAAGTGTCGACCATCGTGCCCTCATCGACATAGGCGCCGAGATTGACGAAGGAAGGCATCAGCACCACGCCCTTGGCGATGAAAGCCGAGCGGCGCACGATACAGTTCGGCACGGCGCGGAAGCCCGCAGCCTTCCACTGGTTCTCACCCCAACCGGCGAACTTGCTGTCCACCTTGTCCCACCAGCCGCCGCCCTGCGGACCGCCATCCTGAATTTCCATGTCCTTGAGACGGAAGCCCAGCAACACCGCCTTCTTGGCCCATTGATTGACCTTCCAGTCGCCATTGTCCTGACGCTCGGCCACGCGCAGCGCGCCGCTGTCGAGTGCATTCAGCGTATCCTCGATCGCTTCGCGCGTTTCCCCGGTGGTTGCGGGCGTGATCGTGTCGCGCGCGTCCCACGCGGCTTCAATGGCAGTTTCCAACGCGGCATTGGACATGGGAATTTCCTCTTTCAGGTGGCCTTTATTGCGTTCTGGCTATAGTTGGTCAAAGCCCAACGCGCAATGAGCAGGACCATCATGAGAGACGATCGCCGCCACGCCTTCCGCGACAGCCAAGAAGACGCCGCCGCCGCAGACCGGATTCCCGATACGCCGCAGACGCGCGCCCCGGCCTATCGGCTGGCCTTTACCGACACCGATTTCCTGATGCGCGACGAGCTGCGCCCGGTGCGCCTTCAGCTTGAGCTGCTCAAACCCGAGCTGATCATGGACGAGCGCGGCATCGAGAGCACCATCGTGATGTTTGGCGGCGCGCGCATCCCTGCGCCCGAGAACAAGGATCAGGCCCGCACGCCCTATCTCGCCGAGTTGACGCGCTTTTATGAAGAGGCGCGCAAATTTGCTCAGATCATGACCGAACGCTCGATGCAGAATTACGGGCGTGAGAATGTCATCTGCACCGGCGGCGGACCCGGCGTGATGGAGGCGGGCAATCGCGGCGCGCATGAAGCGGGCGGCCAGTCCATCGGGCTCAACATCGTGCTTCCGCATGAACAGGCACCCAATGAATTCGTCACCCCGGATCTGAGCTTCAACTTCCACTATTTCGCCATCCGCAAGATGCATTTCCTGATGCGCGCCAAGGCCGTCACGGTCTTTCCGGGCGGCTTCGGCACGCTCGATGAGATGTTCGAGGCGCTCACGCTGATCCAGACCAAGCGGATGGACAAGATCCCCTTCATCCTCTTTGGCAAGGAGTTCTGGAGCGAGATCATCAACTGGGAGCGCCTAAAGGAGGCAGGCACGATCTCGCCCGAGGATCTCGATCTGGTGAGCTTTGTGGACACCGCCGATGAGGCCGTGAAGATCATCGACAGCTGGGATTACGAGAGCTGCTGAGCCGTCGCGCTGACTTCGGGCAATTGCGCGCGGTGCTGAGCCTGCGCGCGTGCCGCAGCCACCAGCGCGCGAAACAGCGCGCGCTGGCGATGCGCATAGGTCAGGTATTCCGGGTGCCACTGGACGCCCAACGCAAAGGGCTCTTCCACCCGCTCGACCGCCTGCACCATTCCTGACGTGTCGCGTGCCGCCACCCGCAGCCCCGCGCCCAGACGGTCCACCGCTTGGCTGTGCAGCGCGTTGACCCGCATCGGCTCGGTCCCGGCCAGCGCGGCCAACCGCGTGTCGGGTTCGACCACGACATCCTTCTTGGGCAGAATAGTGGAATGCTTGCGCGCGCCGTAATGCGCATAAGCGTCTTGATAGAGATTGCCGCCCAGCGCGACGTTGAGCATCTGCGCCCCGCGACAAATCCCCAACACCGGCTTACCTTGCGTCATCGCCTCCTCAACGAGGCAACGCTCCAGCGCGTCGCGATCGGGGTCGAGCACGGCGGTCGCCACCAGCTCGCCACCATATAGCTCGGGCGAAATATCGTCGCCGCCCCCCACGATGACTCCATCAACATTGGTGACTTCGGCACGCTTTCCGGCCTGCCAACGGCGCGAGCGCCCGCCCGCCAGCCAGACCCCCAGCGCGATAAAGGGATAGACCCGCCATCCGGTGCGGCGCGAGGTCGATATGCCGATCAGTGGCCTCATGCCAGCCCGGTGCCCTCGAGCAGCGTGGCGCAGCGTTTGACCCAACGGGTGCCAAAGAGATGCACGCCCTCTTGCTCTGCAAGCCATTCGCGGCACAGGTCTTCAAGCAGATGCGTGTCAGCCGCGATGCTCTCGACCAGCCACCAGCGGCGCCACTCCGTATCGAGCGACCAATCGGGATCGTCGATCCGACAATCGGGCAACCGGAAGTGAAATGCTGGCCGCGGCGAGACAGTGCCCCCCTTGCCCTCCGATGCCGCGATCAGATCCGGGCGCAGCTCCACAAAAATTGGCAGCATGTCGAGCCCGTGATTGCGCGACAGCGTCACTCCGCGATAGGCATGAATGACTTGCTCGAGGCTCGCATCCGGACCAAGGCGCGCCAGCTCAGAAATCAGCTTCTTGGGATAGGGGGCTGTGAAGGGCAACAGCTCACGGGTGCGCTCGATCGGCTGCGCGTCACGCATCCATTCCTCGATCAGCGCATAGGCCAGAAGCGGGCGCACGACATCGCAATCCTGCGCGCTGGCGATCTCTGGGTTCAGATGCAGCCCGAAGCCAAACAGCAGCGAGCTGCCAGTTCCCTCGGCCCCTTCGCTGCGCAGCAAATCAAGAAAATCAGAGAGTTGAAAAAGCCCTTCGCGATCCAAAGGCGCCGTCACGATCTCAACCGGAATGACCTCGCGCCCTATCCGCAAGCTCAAGTCCTTGAAGGCGCTATCCGCTTCCTTGCGCAGAAAAATGTCGAGATAGATCTGGAGATCGCCGATCGCGCTGCCGCTGACCTCCCAGTCATTCCCCGAGCTTTGCTGCGCCTCGCCACCCATGGCCTGGACCGCGAGCCGCGCGATCTGAGCCTCTGTAAGACCAGACAGTTCGACCTCCACGCCGGTCTTGCGCGGAGCGCCTTGCGCATTCTTCGGCTTGGGAAGCGGGGCGATGGCCTCTCGCGTCATGGTCTCTCCAGTTCAGGTGTCGTCCCGTTGCAGAGGCAATGCCATGTAATGCGCGAAGGTTCCGTTAAATCCCCGCCTCCGCCTGAATTTCAGCACGCGACTTGCGCGACCGCTCGGTGGCCGATTTGAGCTGCCCACAGGCCGCCATGATATCTTCGCCGCGCGGCGTGCGGATCGGGCTGGCGTATCCGGCCTTGTAGACGATATCGGCAAAGCTCTCGATCCGCTCCCAATCCGAGCGCTCATAGGGCGCGCCGGGCCATTCGTTGAACGGGATCAAGTTGATCTTGGCGGGGATGCCACGGATCAGACGGACCAGACGGCGCGCATCCTCGTCGCTGTCATTCACACCCTTGAGCATGACATATTCAAAGGTGATCCGCTCGGAATTGGACAGGCGCGGATACTCACGCAGCGCGCCCAGAAGCGTCTCGATGTTCCAACGCTTGTTGATCGGAACAAGCTGATTGCGCACCTCATCGGTCGTCGCATGGAACGACACCGCCAGCAGACAACCGATCTCTTCAGCGGTCTTGGCAATCTCGGGGACAACGCCCGAAGTCGAGAGCGTGATGCGGCGACGCGACAGGCTCAGCCCCTCATTGTCCATCACGACCTTCATCGCGTCGCGGACATTCTCAAAGTTATAAAGCGGCTCGCCCATGCCCATCAGAACGACATTGCTCACAAGCCGCGTCTCATTGCGGGGGCTGTTCTGCTCGGGCCATTCGCCCAGATCGTCCCGCGCAACCATGACCTGACCGACGATCTCGCCCGGCGTCAGGTTACGCACCAGCTTCTGCGTGCCCGTGTGACAGAACGAACAGGTCAGCGTGCAGCCGACCTGACTGGAAATGCACAGCGTGCCGCGCGTCTCCTCCGGGATATAAACGGCCTCGACCTCATGCCCGCCCGCGATACGCAGCAGATATTTGCGCGTACCATCCTCGGAGACCTGCTTGGAGACGATCTCCGGCAAGGCAATCTCGAACGTCGCCTCAAGCATCGCGCGATAGTCTTTGGCGAGGTTCGTCATCAGGGCGAAGTCGCGCACCCCCCAGTGATAGATCCACTGCCAGACCTGCCCAACGCGCATCTTGGCCTGTTTCTCAGGCGTGCCGGCCTCCATCAGAGCCGTGCGCAATTGCTCCCGTGTCAGGCCGACAAGGTTCACCTTGCCACCTTGGGGCAGTTTGCGAGGGATCGTGTGCACGTCTTGCGTGATCGGTGCATTCGGCTGGGTCATGACGCATTTCCTTGGAATCAAGCGCCTCATATAGGGGATTTACCCCTGCGCGTGTAGAGAAAATCCAAAAAAATAACGCCCTGACGGATCCGTCAGGGCGCATCTTCTGGATCTGGCTGGCTCACTTGCAGCGCGATTGCGCCTCATCCGTGGCCGCCGTGAAGCCCATGAGCGAGAAGGTGTCTTTGGTTTGCGTGCCCCGGCTCGAATGGCCGGTCAGCGACACATCGCTGCCCGCCTTCAGCGCCGCGATCACCTTGGCATCCTCCTCGGGAGAGCCTGCCCAAGCCCCTTCGCCATCGGTAAACAGCGTAAACGTCGTGCCACCTACCTCAAGATCCACGGTCGAGCCATCCTCGAAGGGATAGCCACCCCGGAACGAGATTTCCGGCGCTTTTCCGGGGCGATAGGTCACGAAAAGCAAGATATCGCCACGGCGCACCTGAACGACCTTGCCATCTTTCGTATTCACCGTCTTCTTCGGCTTTGAGACACCCCAGCATTCCTTGGGGCCATCATCAACGAAGACACTCCAGTCAGTCTCGGCGGCAACGCGGTTGGTACTTTCCTGTGCCGCGACGCTCTGGCTCACCCCGAATGTGAGCGCAGCAACGGTCGCGATCCGAAGACACATATTATTCATGCTGACAGCCTCCAGCTGCGGTTTTGCCTCTGCATCGCCCGGGCTGATCACCCTTTTCTTTCTGGCGGATGCCTTTTCCTCTCGATAACACCTGTTTAACCCATAAATGCCTAGAGGGAAAACCCCCGGACGGCGAGAAATCGCGCATGTGAAGGAGCAAACAGATGACGGCTGTACCGATGATCGAATTGTGGCGCGGCGGGATCCGCGAATCCGTGCATACCGGGCACGCGGTTGTGTTTGGCCCGGGCGGGATCGAACTGGCTTGGGGTGACCCGGAAGCGGTGATTTTTCCGCGCTCCTCTGTCAAGATGATCCAGGCGCTGCCGCTGCTGGAAAGCGGGGCCGCCGATGCGGCGGGGCTGAGCGAAAGCCATCTGGCCTTCGCCTGTGCCAGCCATAGCGGTGCAGCACTGCACCGCGATTCCGCCGCGCAATGGCTCGCGCATCTGGGTCTGCACGAGCAGGATCTGCGCTGTGGCGCGCATATGCCGCAAGATCCCGACGAGAAAAAGCGCCTGACCTGTTCTGACGAGGCCCCCTGCCAGTTGCACAACAATTGCTCGGGCAAGCATGTCGGATTTCTGACGCTCAATCAGCATATTGGCGGCGGCTCGGAATATGTCGAGGTCAGCCACCCGATCCAGCAATCCATCAAGACCACCTTCGAGGAAGTGACAGATGTGACCTCGCCCGGGTTCGGGATCGATGGCTGCTCGGCCCCGAATTTCGCAACGACCGTGACCGGACTGGCGCGGGCGATGCAGCTTTTTGCCGCAGCCAATCCCGAGGGGTCGACGCGCGAGCGCGCCGCCGCCCGTCTGACCCGCGCGATGGCCAGCTTCCCCGAGCTGGTCGCCGGTGAAGGGCGCGCCTGCACCGAACTGATGCGCGCAATGGGCGGACGCGTGGCCGTTAAAACCGGTGCAGAAGCCGTTTATGTCGCAATCTTGCCAGAGCAAAAGCGCGGCATCGCGCTGAAAATCGTCGATGGCGGAACGCGCGGCGCAGAGGCGGCAATCACAGCCCTTCTCATCCGGCTCGGTGTGCTCGACCGGAATCATCCCGTCGTCGAAAAACGCCTGAGCGGTGCACAGAAGAACTGGCGCGGCCTGATCACCGGAGAAATGCGTCTCGCCCCGGGCTTTGGCTGACGCGCGGCAGGTGCGTCAGAGCAACAGCGACAATCGGTTCTGCTGCGCGCCTTGAAGCAAGCTCAGGGCTGCGTTGCCGGCCGTGATTGTCGTTCCGGTAGTGAGTTGCGAACGCAGAAAATAGTCACGCGTCAATTGTTTGAGCGTGTCGGGCTCGGCGAACTGAGCGGGATCGGTCGAACCGTAAAGCCGATCCGCCTTCTCCGCATAGATCCGTACCTGCGCATCCACATCAAGTGCGCCTATACTTTTGGGGAGCCCCAACGCCGTCTGCATCATCTCGCTCATCGCGGGTGAGCCGATGATCGTATACCACTTGGTCTTTTCGCTGCTGTCTTTCGCAGCCAGTTCCGGCAGGTCTCGCTGCACCGAAAGCGCAATCCTGAGGCTGTTGTCCGTTTCACCGACGGCGACTTCGAACTGGCGCCTTTCATATTTCTGCACGATTTCGTCGGGAAAATCCGACAGGACCGTGCGTGGAATTCCGTAATCGCCAAACCCGAAAGCCTGCGTCAGCTTGAGATAGCGCTTGTCGGACAACTTGTTGGCAAGAGACTCCGAATCCAGCGACCCCTCCTCGAGCACTTTTCGGATAAAGAACTTGTTGTTGATATCCTCGTCCAATCCGAAGGCGCCAAGCGCAACACTCAACAAACGGCGATCATTGACCAAGTCTTCTGCCGTCTCGATCGAGCCGATTTTCTCGCGAAAATAGTCCTCGTTGCGCTGGATCTCGCTCGAGGCGTTGAACGCGGCCTGCTGCTTTTCCATCGTGCGGTTGAGAAAGCTCCACCCCGCATAGCCAGAAAACGGTATGATCGGTTGGTAGCTCATTGTGGCTTGGCGGCAAAAAGACGCTCTTCACGCGGCAACAGGCTGCGCAGCGCCTTAAGAGCTTGATAGGTCTGCCCGTCCAGCACGGCTTGGCTGGCGTGATTCAATTGGGTTCGGCTGTCGTGATCGGTCAGAACCTGACTCAGCTGCTCGATCCCGCGCAAGAGTTGCTGACGTGCCTCTCGCGGATCGGCATCCCCGGACAAAACAAGCTGCGCGATATAGCACACCCGCCGCACGGGGGTATTGACCTCCTCTGGATGGATCGCATCGCGCAGCCGCAGGATATTGGCGTTCGGGGTCATAATCGCGAGCCGCGATCTGCGCTCACCGTTCTCGATCACCGCGCCGTTGATCAAGACCCGCTCCTTGGGAGCGAGTTTGAGGACAAGCCCGCTCATGATGCTGCCCGTTCCTGTCTAAGGCCGCGCATGATCGAGGTATTGATCTCGATGAGGATATCCGCCGTCGCCTTTCCCGAAAGCACCTTACGGCTGTGATCTTGCGTAAAGGCCCCCAGGTAGAAGAGGCGCGCGCGCAAATCGTCGGGCAAGCCGTTTTCCGGCAGAGATACATCGTCGGAAAGGATCGCCCAGAGTTTCCGGTTCTCGTAAATGGCGGCCGCGAGCGCGGGAAATCCTGTCTCGCCTTCCGCTGCGGCCTGTTTCAAGCGGCGCGTGACACGAGCGAAGACTTCGAATTCGGTACCGCGCGCGGTGCGCGTCGGCAGGCTGGGATCTGCGTAGGCCGTTTTGGCCAAAGTCGTTGCAAACACGGGAGTTCCTTCCGATGACGTGCTACCTCAGATCGCGGTTTGGCCGCGGGGAAACCGGGGCGCCGGGTCATGGCGCCCCGATATGTCGTCAGCGGAAGAGCGACATGATGTTCTGCGGCTGCTGGTTGGCAATCGAGAGCGCCTGAATGCCAAGCTGCTGCTGGGTTTGCAGAGCCTGAAGACGGGCCGAAGCCTCTTCCATATTCGCATCGACCAGCGCACCAATCCCCGCTTTCATCGACCCCGAAAGATCGGCGATGAAATCGGCTTGTGTCTGAATACGACCCTCGGCAGAACCGAAAGCGGCCGCCGAATCCGTTGCCTTCTCGATCAGCGCGTCGATGCTGCTCAGCGCACCGGTCGCACCAGCATCCGAGGTCACATCGATATTGGCCAAAGCACCCAGACCGCCGGTGGAGACATCCGAGCCAGCGGTACCGCCGCTCGTTGCACGCAGACCGACGTCGACATCAGTGCCGGAGTTGTTGGTGATGGTGATCTCGTTCGCGTTTGCGCCCAGCACCGCCGTGTAGCTGCCATCTGTCGCGGCCGAGAAGAACGAGTTCATCTGGCTCAGCAGGTTGCGCGTCACATCTGCGGTACCGTCCGAGTCGCTGGCCACATATTGGAAGGTGCGCGTACCATTCGCCGTGCTGCCATCCGCAGTCTTGATATCCAGCCCGTCGAGGACAATCTCATAGCCGATCCCTTCGGCCACCTGACCGACGGTGATGGTTTCCGTGCCACCGCCGTTGGCAGCGGTCGCCGCCGCCGTCAGCGCGTCGTTGGTCGAGGATTGGGTCGTGCCACCGCCCGAAAGGTAGTCCGGGGCGTTTGCGCCGAGGTCACCGGTTGCAAAGTTCTGAGCCGTCACCGGCGTGGTGACCGACAGATTCTGGCGCGAGACCTGAATCTTGCTGGCGTTGACATTGCCGCTGGCGTCGCGATCCAGCGAGGACAGAACATTCATATCGCCGCTGCTGGATCCGTCGATCAGGTTAAGCCCGTTGAACTGAGCAGCGCCCACGACGGATTTGATCTGGTCGGTCAGAGCCACGATATCGGTCTGGATCTTGCCGCGATCGACGTTCTCTTCCTGGGCGGCAACGATCTTGCCCTTAATATCGGTCAGAAGATCGGTCACCGTCTCGGAGGCCTGGCGGGCCACTGCGACGGTCGATTCGCCCAATGCAAGGCTTCCGGAAATTCCGTCGAACCCTTTCACGTCGGATTCCATCACCTTCGAGATCGCCCAAACCGCGGCGTTATCCTTCGCGGAGGCGACCGACTTACCGGTCGAAATCTCGGACTGCGTGGTTGCGAGGCCGGAATTGATCCCTTTGAGGGTTTGCAGCGCGACCATTGCGCCATTGTTGGTCAGAATGCTGGACATAAATATCCCCTTCATTTCGGCGCTTTACGCCGGTTTTCCCTAGCCGTTCTCAAAAACGGCACTGATGTCATTCTGACGTTACGCGGGTCCCTCGTGGATGCGTGCCATCGCATTCGATGCGAGCCCAACATGCATCTCGCTGCCCTAAGAAATCGCTAAGATCCGAAAAAATTCTCGCCACCGGATTCGGACAAATTTCAGCAAATTCTCTGAACCATCATGCGCGAAATTCGAGCGAGCCATCGTCTTTGCGAATCGGCTTGACCTGCCCCGATCGGTCATAGGCATTAAAGCCATTCGCCGCGTTGATCACCGCCCGCAAACGGCGTTGCGCCGATCGCACCCCCTTGAGCGCGGCCTCAAGCAACCGCTGGTTTTCTGCAGCAATCGCGCGCAGCGCCTCGAGCGCTTGCGGATCAAGCGGCTCAAGCGCGGCCACCTGTTCGATGAGGCTCTCTTTCTGTGCCGCCAATTCCGTCAAGGCGTTGAATTCTCCAGCGCGGATTGCATCCCGCTCGACACGCAAAAGATCCATGAGATCTTGAAAGGTTGTGTTCTCAATTCCGATCACTGCCGCTCTCCCGTCGCTTCATCGCCTCAAAAAATGTCTCGGCCAAACCGATTCCGCCGGCTTGCGCCATTGCCTCAGCCTGCTCTCGGCGCAGGAAAGAGGCGAATTGCGCCTCCCCCTCCCCGCCGCCGAACGCACCTTTCATCTCGCCTAGACCGGCATGCTGCAACATCTCGGCCAGAAAGCTCGCCTCGAGCTTTTGAGCGGCTGCTCTCAAACTCTCTTCGCGAGGATGCGTTTGCGGCGGCGTAACCGCGCTGGGACGTGAAATCGTGAACATGGGGTGCTCCGTTGGAACCGGTTTTTCCAACTCTGCCTGTTCGGGGTAAAGAATCAGTAACCCTCTCATGACATGCTGAGTCTCATAGCAGGCAGAAAGTCGTGAAACGCATGGTTCCAGCATCCGCAAGAGACCTCTACTCCGCCGCCGTCTCCGCTTCCGGCTCCGGAGGCGCAGCGGCGAAAGTTGCGCCGAAGGGGGATGGTCCACGCTTTCAAGAAGCGTTCGCTGCCGAGGGTCGGGACTTGCGGAAGCCCACCTCCGCACAGCCAGACGGACGCGGTGGCGCGCGCGAGTTCGGACCGTCAGGGCCTAGAGCTCAGGCACATGAGGTGCTGGCGACCAAGGACACCGACGCAAAACTGCCGACGTCCGACGAAGTCGCGGCCCAGTTTCTGCCAGAGGGGGATGAGGAAACTCCTCTGTCCGAGCTCGAAGAGGAGACTGAAACAGCAGATCCGGCCATGCCCGACCTCGCCGTCGCATCCGAAGCGTTCCAACACCGCGCAGAGCCCGCAAGCGACAGGGTTTTGACCTCTGCAGCAGCGCTCGAAACGGCGATGCGGGGATCATCGACTTTGCCGATTGGCACTGGCGATGGCGGCCCGAACATGCACGACCTCGCGCCGCAAATCGGCACGGGCGCGATGACGGTGCCGCAAAAATCTGACCCCGCCCAAAGCACTGGGACCGCCGCTGAACCGGAGTTCGTCATAGGACAGCCGAAACCCGCATCCGACGCGGCGAAGGAACAGCCAACAGTACAGCTCCGCTCGACAGCACAGATTGAACAGGATTCAGGCAATATCATCGCAACGCGCGGAGCTGAACGCGCTCAGACGGGCACCATTGCGGACGCAACCTTGAAGGCACAGGCGCAAGAGCCTGCGGAACCCGATGCGCCGCCACCGAGGCACGCAGCGCCAGGCACAGAGCCAATCCGCCGCGCGCAGCAATCAACTGACCTGACCCCTGAAATCCCTGACAAGCAGCTACCTTCCGCTGCGGATACCACGTCCACCGCGCGCGCGACCAAGACCGCGACTCTCGAGATTCGCGACATCTCCGCCCCACCTGAGGCGGGTGCTCCGAAACGGGAAGATCACAACGCGGTTCAACCGCTTGCGTCCGCGACACATCGCACGCAGTTTTCTCCGGTGACGCCTAATGCATCGGTCCAAGCTGCGCCGCGACTCGTTCCGCCAGTGGCGCCGGCGAACCGCGATCCTGAAGCGCAGCGCAGTGCAGCTTTGGGGAGCCCGACTGAGATATCGACAGCCGCCCTCCCCATTGCCCCGCCGAGCACAAGCGCAGCCGCCAATACTCAGACGCCTTTCTTCACGGCGAATCAGCCGCCGCCCGCGTCCGGTCTGATCGGGGTCGCAGATCAAGATGCCCTGAGCGCACCGATCGAGAACGATCCTGCGGCGGAGCTTGATATCCCGCGCGAGCACAGCCTGCAGGCACCGGGCGGCGCGGCGCTGCGCCATGACGCGCCCCAAAACTCAGCGATCACTGGCGCACATGCGCAATTGATCAGTCGACAGGTGACAACGGCCATCGCACAGATGCCCGACCGGCCCGTAGAGATTGCTCTATCGCCGGAAGAATTGGGGCGCGTGCGTCTGGTTTTGCATGCAGGCGATCATGGAATGGTCGTTACCGTTCAGGCAGAGCGGCCCGAAACGCTCGACCTGATGCGACGAAATATCGAGATGCTGGCAGATGACATGCGGGATCTCGGTTATAGCGATGTCAGCTTTCAGTTCGGTGATCATCCGCAAAACCCGCGCGATGAGACCCAAGCGACCGGGTTCGACGCCCCAGGTCCAGAGCCAGAGCCCGACATGAGCCCACGCATCATCGACGCCACCCCGATCATGCCCGCGACAGGTAGCACCAGCCTTGATCTGCGTTTCTAGGAGCAAACCATGACGACGATTCCCGCCACAGGCGCATCGCAATCGACGAGCGCATCGAGCAATGCTGAAAAGCCAGCCAAGGAGGCCACTCCGCAGATCAGTGCTGATTTCGAGACGTTTCTGACGATGCTGACAGTTCAGATGAAGAACCAAGATCCGCTCAATCCCATCGAAAGCACGGATTATGCGGTTCAGCTCGCGACGTTTTCCGGTGTGGAGCAACAGGTCAAGACCAACGACTTGATCGCAAACCTTGCCACACACATGAATGCGTCGGGTATGTCAGGTCTGGCGGGCTGGGTCGGGATGGAGGCGCGTGCCGCAGCCCCGGCTTGGTTCGATGGGGCCGAACCGGTTTCTCTGGCCCCCAAACCCGCCACGGGCGCGGATCAAGTCGTGCTAGTGGTGCGCGATGCAGATGGGACAGAGGTCTCGCGCGAAGCAATCGCACCGACCTCCGATCCCTTGCAGTGGTCCGGGACCACTGCAAATGGCGACAGCTTCCCCGCAGGTCTCTACAGTTTTTCGCTCGAAAGCTATAAAGACGAGACGCTTTTGAGCACGAAAACCGTCGAAACCTATGGCCGCGTAACCGAGGCGCAGCTTGGCGCAAGCGGCCCCGAACTGATCCTTCAGGGCGGTGCGCGTGTGATGGCAAGTGAAGTTTCGGCGCTGCGCGAGGCTTAAAGGACCTCGCCCAGCAAAAACCCAATCACCAGAAGGGCAACGCCGCCCGCTCCCAGAAGAACGTAACGCCAGCGCGGCGTCTCAGGCGGTTTCGGCGGCGGCTCGGTCTGGCGCCGGATCGCCGCCTTCAGCAGATCCGGCAGCTCTGGTCCGAACCGCGCAATCACCTGCATCGTGCGGCGCAGATCGCGCATGGCGGCCCGCGGCCCGAGGTTTTCGCGGATATATTTCTCGACGACCGGCTGGGCAACTTCCCAGATATTGATCGACGGGTGCAGCGACCGCGCCACGCCCTCGACAACGACCATTGTGCGTTGCAGCAAGATCAGCTCGGTGCGCGTCGGCATCCCGAATCGCTCGGTCACCTCGAACAGATAAGATAGAAGCCGCGCCATCGAGATATGCGCCGCGTCCATGCCAAAGATCGGCTCGCCCACCGCGCGGAGTGCCAGCGCGAATTCCTCGACATCCTGATCGGCGGGCACATAGCCCGCTTCAAAATGCACCTCTGCCACACGCTTATAGTCGCGCTGAATGAACCCCATCAGGATCTCGGCATAGACCCGGCGGGTATAGACATCGATCTGCCCCATGATCCCGAAATCATAGGCCAGAATGTCGCCATTTTCGGCAACCTTGAGGTTCCCGTGATGCATGTCTGCATGGAAGTAGCCGTCGCGCAGCGCGTGGTTCAGGAAGATCTGCAACACATGCGCGCCCAGTGCCTCAACATCATGGCCCGCCTCGATCAGCGCGGGCCTGTCACCCATCGGCAACCCTTCGGCCCAGTCCAGCACCATCACCCGGCGCGCGGATAGATGCCACACGGGTTGGGGCACCTTGAAGCCCGCATCCTGAGTCGTATTCGCGCCGAATTGCGATGCGGCCGCAGATTCGAGACGCAGGTCCAACTCGCCCAAAACCACCGATTCAAAATGCTTCACCACCTCGGTCGGGCGCAGGCGCCGCGAGGCGGGCGACAGCCGTTCGATCATGCCTGCGGCAAAATGGAAGGCATCGAGATCGCGCCGGAAGGCCCGTTCGATCCCGGGGCGCAGCACTTTCACGGCGACCTTCTCGCCCGTATCGGCGCGCCGCGCGGCGTGAACCTGCGCAATCGAAGCCGCCGCGACCGGCTCGGAAAACGACATGAACAACGTGTCAGCCGGGGTGCCCAGCTCTTGCTCGACCATACGCTTGGCAATCGCGGTATCGAAAGGCGGCAGCTTGTCCTGAAGCACCCGAAGCTGATCGGCGAGTTCCTCGCCCACCACGTCAGGCCGCGTCGAGAGGACCTGACCGAATTTGATATAGGCCGGGCCGAGGGCGGTAATCGCGCGGGTCACCGGCGGCAGGCTCTCATCCCCCTTGTAGCCCAGCCAAGCGAACGGCCAGCTCAGCGCATAGGCCACCGCGCGCAATCGCGGCGGCGCGTCGATCGCCTCAAGCGCCTGATGCATCGCCCGCGAGCGCACGAAGGTGGCGCCCGTACGGATCAGCCTCCAGATATTATGGGGTCCCCGCATTCAGAGCTTCCAGCCCGAATGCAGCGCTGCGATCCCGAACGACAGGTTGCGATAGCTCACATTGCCAAAGCCCGCATCGCGGATCAGCCCGGCAAACCGCTCCTGATCGGGGAATTTGCGGATCGACTCGACGAGATACTGGTAGCTGTCACGGTCGCCCGCGACCAGCTCTCCCATTTTCGGGATCACGTTGAAAGAATAGAGGTCATAAGCCTTTTGCATCAACTCGTTCGGAATTTGCGAAAACTCCAGAACCATGAGACGACCGCCGGGCCGCAGTACCCGGTAAGCTTCTGAGAGAGCGTCGGGGATACGCGTTACATTCCGAATGCCGAAAGAGATCGTGTAGGCGTCAAAGCTGTTATCGGCGAAAGGCAGCGCCATCGCATCGCCCACCACCCAGTCAAGGCTCTCGGCCATGCTTTCGGCCTCGGCGCGCTTGCGGCCCTCGACCAGCATCGATTCCGTCATGTCACACACGGTCGCATGGGCCGAGCCCGCGCGATTGAGGAAGCGGAAGGCCACGTCGCCCGTCCCGCCCGCGACGTCGAGCAACTTCTGGCCAGAGCGCGGCACAAGCCAATCCATCATCGCATCTTTCCAGACCCGGTGAATGCCGACACTCATCAGGTCATTCATGATGTCGTATTTAGAGGCCACCCGCGAAAAGACACCGTGGACCATCCCGGCCTTGGCGTCCTCATCAACGGTCTGATAGCCGAAATGTGTGGTCTTGGAATTTTCTGCGCTCATGATATCGCTTCTGCGCCCTTGCCGATCGGGAAATCTCTCCCTTCTTATAGGGGCCCGCCCAGCCATTACAATGCGACAGGAGTGATCAATGCCCGAACTTCCCGAGGTCGAAACGGTCCGACGTGGACTCGCCCCGGCGATGGAGGGCACCCGGATCGCACGCGCCGAGGTGAACCGCCCCGATTTGCGCTGGCCCCTGCCCGAACAAATGGCAGAACGGCTGACCGGCGCGAAGGTCGAACGCTTGCGGCGCCGTTCCAAATATATCCTTGCGGATCTCGATACCGGGGAGAGCCTTTTGATCCATCTTGGGATGTCAGGGCGAATGATGGTGTCGGGCGTGATGCTGGGCGATTTCCACCTCGATCACCCAGCGCCCCTCAAGCATGATCACGTTGTCCTGCACATGGATGGCGGCGCGCGCGTGACCTTTAACGATGCCCGCCGCTTCGGCGCGATGGATCTGGTGCGCACCGACCGCGAGGCGGCGCATTGGCTTCTGGCCGGTCTCGGACCGGAACCATTCGGCAATGACTTCCACGAAAACTACCTGATCAATGCCCTCAAAACCCGCGCCACGCCGATAAAATCGGCACTTCTTGATCAGCATGTCGTGGCCGGTCTGGGAAATATCTATGTCTGCGAAGTGCTGCACCGCGCCGGGATCGATCCGCGCCGGCAAGCCAGACGGATTGCGGCGAAACGTCTTGCCCAGCTTGTTCCGATCATCCGTCAGGTGCTGAGCGAGGCGATCACCGCCGGCGGCTCGAGCCTGCGCGACCATCGCCAAGCCGATGGAGAACTTGGATATTTTCAGCACACCTTCCGCGTCTACGACCGCGAGGACACGCCTTGCGTCACTTGCGGGACGACAATCCGGCGCATCGTGCAATCGGGGCGCTCCACCTTCTTTTGCCCCTCCTGTCAGAAATGACGTTGCGCGCCAGAGGGAACAAGATGCTTGATCTACCCCTCTCACCTGATAGGACTCGCGTTCAAAGATAAGGAAAGGCAAGACCGAATGGCCTACCAGACCCTGATCGTCGAGATCGAGGATTACGTCGCCCTCATCCGGCTCAACCGCCCTGATGCATTGAACGCCCTGAACGCCCAATTGCTGGGTGAATTGGCGGATGCGCTCAAATCTGCGGATGAGAATGACAAGGTGCGCTGCATCGTCATCACCGGATCGGAAAAGGCCTTCGCGGCAGGCGCCGACATCAAGGAGATGGCGGAAAAGTCTTTCGTCGACATGTTCTCCTCCGATTATTTCGCCAATGAATCCGAGGCGATCACGCGCACCCGCAAGCCCGTCATCGCGGCTGTTTCGGGCTATGCTCTGGGCGGAGGCTGTGAGCTGGCCTTGATGTGCGACTTCATCATCTGCTCGGAAAGCGCCAAATTCGGCCAGCCGGAGATCAACCTTGGTGTGATCGCGGGAATCGGCGGCACGCAACGCCTGACCCGCTTTGTCGGCAAGGCCAAGGCGATGGATATGCACCTCACGGGACGCTTCATGGATGCCGCCGAAGCCGAGCGTTCAGGCCTCGTGAGCCGCGTCGTGCCCAATGCCAAGCTGATCGCTGAAGCCAAAGCCGCCGCCTCCAAGATCGCCGAGAAATCGACCCTGGCCACGATTGCCGCCAAGGAGGCCGTGAACCGCTCTTACGAGACCACGCTGCGCGAGGGCATCTTGTTTGAACGCCGCGTATTCCATGCGCTCTTTGCGACCGAAGACCAGAAAGAGGGCATGGCGGCCTTCCTCGAGAAGCGCGAGCCGCAATTTCGCGACAAGTAAGCTTGCGGAAAGCCCCCTGATCCCGCCACTTGCGCAGGTTTTGCACATAGGGGCTTTCCAACTTCGTCGTTTCATACTAATGACGCCGCTTACATGCGCGTGGAGCCCGCTCAGGCTAGAATCACTTTGGTTCGCTGGAACCGGGGCTGTCATGCGATTTTGAGATTTGAACAGACCCGGAAAGTGGGAAAACACCATGGCAAATACGCCCCAGTCCAAGAAACGCGCCCGTCAGAACGAGCGCCGTCAAGACATCAACAAAGCACGTCGCTCGCGCATCCGCACCTACCTGCGCAAAGTCGAGGAAGCGATTGCTTCGGGCGACCAAGCTGCCGCGACCGCCGCTCTGCGCGCCGCCCAGCCCGAGCTGATGCGTGGCGTCACCAAAGGCGTGGTTCACAAGAACACCGCCGCCCGTAAAATGTCGCGTCTCTCCTCGCGCGTGAAGGCCCTTTCGGCCTAATTGCCAATCGGCATTAAATTCCCGAGATTTTAAGGCGCCCACAGGGCGCCTTTTTAGTTTTTAAATAGATTTCAGATACTTGTTATAATTGTGTTGCAGTTTTGCGCAGCCCACCGAGATTCGTTTTTGAGAATCCGCCGTCAAGTGAAAAGGTCAGTTGCCTGTGCTCCTGCCAAATTGCTAGCTTCTCATTGCGATTCACGTCGCCTTGGGGGACATGACGCATTCTCGAAGTACATCGCTGGCGATAAAGTCTGCCGTAACAACGATATAACGCCAGAACGATGACTTGAAGAAATGCGACTCCGATTCGAGAGGGTTCCTAGCTCTCAGATCGGCAGCTAATGCCAGTCACCGGCAGATTTGCCGGCGGGTGAAGTATGTCCTGTTGCACGGTTCGAGCTGCTGCCAATGGCTCTTTCCGTGTCGACCCAATGGCTACGCAAAACGCGACTGATTTGTGTTTTTGATGGGCGGGACAATGACAGACGAAACCTGGGGGCAGGTCTGCAATCAGCTTCAAAGAGCGGTTGGACAGAATAATTTTACAACTTGGATTGCGCCGCTGGAGCCGGTTGGACTGACGGACGGTGTCGCGTCGTTCCACGCACCTACGAAATTCATGCGCGACTGGGTGTCGCGCAATTTCGCAGAACCGATCCTGCGCGAAATGCGCTCGGCGGGTGTGATCGTCGAACGGGTCGAAATCTCGGTCATGAAGAACACGCGTCCGGCCAACGCGGCCCCGGCGCCCACCGCGCGGCCTGCCGCATCCAGCCCGCGCCATCAGCCCCGCACGGGCTCGGAAGAGACGCTGCCCGGTGCCCCGCTCGATGCCCGCTTCACCTTCGACAATTTCGTCGTCGGCAAGCCCAACGAGCTGGCCCATGCCGCCGCCAAACGTGTGGCCGAGGGTGGCCCGGTCACCTTTAACCCGTTGTTTCTCTACGGTGGTGTGGGGCTCGGCAAAACCCACCTGATGCATGCGATCGCCCATGATCTGCAGGTCCAACGCCCCGATCTGCGCGTGCTCTACCTGTCCGCCGAGCAGTTCATGTATCGCTTCGTGCAAGCCCTGCGCGACAAGCAAATCATGGATTTCAAAGAGATGTTCCGCTCCATCGACGTGCTGATGGTCGATGATGTGCAGTTCATCGCGGGCAAGGAAAGCACGCAAGAAGAGTTCTTCCACACGTTCAACGCGCTGGTCGATCAGGGCAAGCAGATCGTGATCTCCGCGGATCGCGCCCCCGGCGAAATCAAGGATCTCGAAGAGCGGATCAAGTCGCGCCTGTCCTGCGGCCTCGTCGTCGACCTGCACCCGACCGATTACGAGCTGCGCCTTGGCATCTTGCAGACCAAGACCGACGGCTACCGCAACCAGTACCCCGATCTTCAGATCGCCCCCGGCGTGCTGGAGTTCCTTGCCCACCGCATCACCTCGAACGTGCGCATTCTCGAAGGCGCGCTGACGCGTCTCTTCGCCTATGCCTCGCTGATCGGGAAGGAAATCACGCTCGATCTGGCGCAGGACTGCCTCAAGGACCAGCTCCGGCAATCCGAGCGCAAGGTCACGGTCGAAGAAATCCTGCGCAAAGTGGCAGAGCACTACAATGTGCGCCTGTCCGATCTTGTCGGCCCCAAGCGGCTGCGCGCCATCGCCCGGCCCCGTCAGGTCGCGATGTTCCTGTCGAAATCGCTGACCACCCGCTCCCTGCCCGATATCGGGCGGCGGTTCGGTGGCCGTGATCACACGACGATCATGCATGGAATTCGCAAGATCGAGGAGCTGCGTGCGTCCGATACGCAACTTGCCGAAGATATCGACCTGTTGCGGCGGCTTCTGGAAAGCTGATTTCCGGGCGCGGGCTTGACGCTCCGGCCAAAGCAACAGAATGTCTCGGAAAATCTATTGTGCCGGCGCGGTGAGGTGCTACGTTGCCTCCCCCGGATACTCATGAGGGATCGACATGAAATTCAGCATTGAACGCGCTGTGCTCCTCAAGGCCGTTTCGCAAGCCCAGTCCGTCGTGGAGCGCCGCAACACGATCCCGATCCTTGCCAACGTGCTGATCGAAGCCGAGGGCGACACGGTTCAGTTCCGCGCGACCGATCTCGATATCGAGGTGGTCGACAAGGCCAATGCGCAGGTCGAACGGGCGGGCGCCACCACCGTCTCGGCGCTGATGCTGCATGAAATCGTGCGCAAACTGCCCGATGGTGCGCTGGTCTCGATCGCGGATGATCCCGCGGCAGGCCGTCTCAGCGTGCAGGCGGGGCGCTCGAGCTTCAACCTCGCGACGCTGCCCAAAGAAGATTTCCCGGTCATGGCCTCGTCGGAATATGCGGCGAATTTCGTGGCCAAGGCAGGCGTGCTCAAGCGCCTCTTCGACAAATCGAAATTCGCGATCTCAACCGAAGAGACCCGCTACTACCTCAACGGCGTCTATATGCATGTGGCGACCGGCGAAGAGGGTCAGATGCTGCGCTGCGTGGCGACCGATGGTCACCGGCTGGCGCGGATCGACGCCGCCCTGCCCGAGGGCGCATCGGAGATGCCCGGCGTTATCGTTCCGCGCAAGACCGTGGGCGAGCTGCGCAAACTGCTCGATGACGAAGATCAGGATATCGCGGTGTCGGTCTCGGAAACCAAGGTGCGTTTTGCCACCCCTGTGATCACGCTGACCTCCAAGGTCATCGACGGCACCTTCCCCGACTACACCCGTGTGATTCCGGTTGGAAACACCCGTCAGCTTGAAGTCGACGCAAAGGAATTCGCCAAGGCCGTGGACCGTGTGGCCACGGTATCCTCGGAACGCTCGCGCGCGGTAAAGCTGACGCTTGAGGCCGACAAGCTGGTGCTCTCGGTCAACGCCCCAGATGCGGGTGCCGCCGAAGAAGAGCTGGTCGTCGCCTATAATGACGAACCGCTGGAAATCGGCTTCAACGCCAAATATCTGCAAGAGATCGCCGATCAGGTGGACCGTGAAAACGCGGTGTTCCTGTTCAACTCTTCGGGCGATCCGACGCTGATGCGCGAGGGTGGCGACACGTCGGCGGTCTATGTCGTGATGCCGATGCGCGTGTGAGCGCAGGGCTCTTTTTCTTCCATCAGGACATCGAGGCGCGATGCTGCGGGATCTGACGCTTTTGCAGTTCCGCTCGCATCGTCGCGCGCAGGTCGCCTTTGACGGGCGGCCTTTGGCGATTTTTGGCCCCAACGGCGCGGGCAAGACGAACCTGCTTGAGGCCGTCTCGCTGCTCTCGCCCGGGCGGGGCCTGCGCCGCGCGCAGTCGGATGAGCTGATGCGGCGCGCCGAGGCGGTTGGCTGGAAGCTGCGCGCCACAACCGACGCCCATGAGATCGAGACCTCAGCCCTGCCCGGCGAGCCGCGCCGCGTCGAGATCGACGGCAAATCCGCGCCACAGATCGCCTTGGCACAGATCCTGCGCGTGCTCTGGCTGATCCCCGCGATGGACCGGCTTTGGATCGAGGGCGCCGAGGGGCGCCGCCGCTTTCTCGACCGCATGGTCATGAGCTTTGTGCCGCGTCATGCCGAGGTGACGCTCGCCTATGACAAAGCGATGCGCGAGCGCAACCGGCTGCTCAAGGACATGGTGCGCGATCCGACGTGGTATCATGCGCTCGAGGTGCAGATGGCCGAGGCCGCAGGCGCGATCCGGGCCAATCGGGCCGAGGCGCTGATCCGCATCGCACACGCGCAAGACGGCTCGGCCACCGCCTTTCCCGCAGCCACACTGACGCTGGAAAACGAAGGCCCCGAGGATCTTGCCGCAGCGCTTGATGCCAACCGCCCGCGCGACATGGCGGCGGGCCGCACGCTCGAAGGTCCCCACCGTGCCGATCTGCAAGCGATCTATGCCGAAAAGGACGCCCCCGCCGCACAATGCTCGACAGGCGAGCAAAAGGCGCTGCTGATCTCGTTGATCCTCGCCAATGCGCGCGCCCTGCGGGGCGAAGATGTCGTCTTGCTGCTCGACGAGGTCGCAGCCCATCTGGATTCCGCCCGCCGGGCGGCGCTTTATGACGAGATCTGCGCGCTCGACGCTCAGGTGCTGATGACCGGCACCGGGGCGGAGCTGTTCGACAGTCTCGGCGCGCGCGGACAGTATATCGAGGTGACGGAGGGGCCCGAGGGCTCGCAGACACAGGAGACTTCCCCATGAGCTACCCCGTTCAGCGCGTCACCCTGATCACCTTGGGCGTCGCAGACCTCGCGCGTGCCAAGGCGTTTTACGCAGCGCTTGGCTGGCAGCCCGCGCAGGAGGAGGAAGCCATCGCCTTCTACCAGATGAACGGGCTTGTGCTCGGACTGTTCGGGCGGGCGGATCTGGCCCAAGATCAAAACCGCCCAGAGACAGAGCTGGGCACCGGCGCGATGACACTGGCGCAGAATTTCGCCTCTCCCGAGGATGTAGATCAGGCGTTCGCGCGCGCGATCGAGGCGGGAGCGAAGACCCTGAAGCAGCCAGAGAAGGTCTTTTGGGGCGGCTATTCGGGCTATTATGCCGATCCTGACGGGCATGTCTGGGAACTGGCGCATAACCCGTTCTGGCCGCTGGCTGAAGACGGGAACCTGACGCTGTGATCACACTGACTTTTGCGCAGACTTCGCTCTATGCGGGCGCGCTTGTCGTCCTGTTCATGACCCCCGGCCCGGTTTGGCTCGCCCTGCTGGCGCGCGGCATGTCGGGCGGCTTTGCAGCGGCTTGGCCGCTGGCCTTGGGCGTGACCGTGGGCGACATCCTCTGGCCTGCGCTCGCCATCCTCGGCGTGTCTTGGCTGGTGCAGGAGTTTTCCTATTTCCTGATCGTTCTGCGCTGGGTCGCGGTGGCGGTGTTCGTCGTGATGGGGATTTTGCTCATCCGCCATGCCGAGATGAAGATCAGCCAGGATTCCCGCCTCACACGGCCCGGGAAATGGGCGGGGTTTATCGCCGGCCTGATCGTGATCATCGGCAACCCCAAGGCGATCTTGTTCTACATGGGCATCCTGCCGGGCTTCTTCCCGATTGCCACGATGACATGGGCCGATATCGCGCTGGTGAGCCTGATTTCCGCCATCGTGCCGCTGGCCGGAAACCTCGTTCTCGCAAGCTTCGTGGACCGGATCCGAAACTTCGTGGCCAGCCGTGGAAAGCTGGCGCGACTCAACCGGATCGCAGGCGCGCTGATGATCGCCGTGGGCGTGCTGATCGCATTCACTTGAGCCCAGTAAAACTTGTGTCGCGGGCGTGACATTGCCCGCCCTGTAGCCTATAAAATCCACAGATAAATAAGGACGGGCGGGCATGGCCGAAAATATTCCGAACAACAACAGTTACGGCGCCAATTCTATCAAGGTTCTCAAAGGCTTGGAGGCCGTGCGCAAGCGGCCCGGCATGTATATCGGCGACACCGATGACGGCTCGGGTCTGCATCACATGGTCTATGAGGTCGTTGATAACGGGATCGATGAAGCGCTGGCCGGTCACGCCGACTACGTCACGGTCAAAATTCACGCCGACAGCTCGGTCTCGGTGCGCGATAACGGGCGCGGGATTCCGGTCGACATGCACGAGGAAGAGGGCGTCTCGGCGGCCGAGGTCATCATGACCCAGTTGCATGCAGGCGGCAAATTCAACAACACCGATACCGACGGCAATGCCTATAAGGTTTCGGGCGGTCTGCACGGCGTGGGTGTATCCGTGGTCAACGCGCTTTCGGATTGGCTTGAGCTGACAGTCTGGCGCGACGACAAGATCTATCAGGCCCGGTTCGAGCATGGCGAATGCGTCGAGCATGTGCACGTCGTCGGCGATGCGCCCGGCGAAAAGGGCACGCAGGTCCGGTTCATGGCCTCCAACAAAGAGACCGACCCCGAAGAGGGGACATTCTCGAACCTCGATTACAGCTTCACTACGCTTGAAAAGCGCCTGCGTGAACTGGCCTTCCTGAATTCCGGCGTGCGCATCCTGATCGAGGATGAGCGCCCCGCCGAGCCGCTGCATGTCGAGCTGCATTATGACGGCGGCGTGCGCGAATTCGTGAAATATCTCGACCGGTCCAAGACCTCTGTGATGCCCGAGCCGATCTACATGGTCGGCGAGGTGCGCGGCATCGGTGTTGAGGTCGCGCTGTGGTGGAACGACAGCTACCACGAGACGGTTCTGCCCTTCACCAACAACATCCCGCAGCGCGACGGCGGCACCCATATGGCGGGCTTCCGCGCCGCGTTGACGCGCACCATCACGAAATACGCGCAGGAAAGCGGCATCGCCAAGCGCGAGAAGGTCGATTTCACTGGCGATGACGCCCGCGAAGGCCTCACCTGCGTACTTTCGGTCAAAGCGCCCGACCCGAAATTCTCGAGCCAGACCAAGGACAAGCTGGTCTCTTCCGAGGTCCGGCCCGCGGTCGAGAACCTCGTGAACCAGAAGCTCGCTGAATGGTTCGAGGAAAACCCAACCGAGGCCAAGCAGATCGTCGGAAAGATCGTCGAGGCGGCGCTGGCCCGCGAAGCGGCCCGCAAAGCACGCGAACTAACCCGTCGCAAAACCGCGATGGACGTGGCCTCCCTGCCCGGCAAACTCGCCGATTGTCAGGAGAAAGACCCTGCCCTCTCCGAAGTCTTCCTCGTCGAGGGGGACTCCGCTGGCGGTTCGGCCAAACAGGGCCGCGAACGCAAGAACCAAGCTGTGCTGCCGCTGCGCGGTAAGATCCTCAATGTCGAGCGGGCGCGCTTCGACCGGATGCTTGGCTCGGATCAGATCGGCACGCTCATCACAGCACTCGGCACCGGCATTGGCCGCGACGAGTTCAACATCGACAAACTGCGCTACCACAAGATCGTCATCATGACCGATGCTGACGTCGACGGCGCACACATCCGCACGCTGCTGCTGACCTTCTTCTTCCGGCAGATGCCCGAGCTGATCGAGCGCGGCTATCTCTATATCGCGCAGCCGCCGCTCTATAAGGTCGCGCGCGGCAAATCCGAGGTCTACCTCAAGGACCAGACCGGGCTGGAAGATTACCTGATCGATCAGGGCGTCGACGGTGCGGTGCTGCGGCTCAATACCGGCGAAGAAATCTCGGGGCAGGATCTGCGGCGCGTCGTCGAAGAGGCCCGCTTGATCAAGCGCATCCTCGGCGCCTTCCCGACGCATTATCCGCGCCATATCCTTGAGCAAGCGGCGATCGCAGGAGCCATGGAGCCCGGCAAGCTTGATGCAAACGCACAGGGCGTCGCGGATGCAGTTGCCAATCGGCTTGATCTGGTCGCTCTGGAATATGAGCGTGGCTGGCAAGGACGTCCGACCCAGGATCATGGCCTGCGCATGACCCGCATTCTGCGCGGCGTCGAAGAGGTCCGCACGCTCGACGGTGCCGTTCTGCGCTCGGGCGAGGCCCGTCGCCTCGGTCAGCACACCGAGAGCATGAACGAGGTCTATAATCGCCCCGCCAAGCTGATGCGCAAAGAGCGCGGGATCCTCATTCACGGCCCGCTGGAACTGCTCGACGCGATCCTCAAGGAAGGCGAAAAGGGCCTCAGCCTGCAACGTTACAAAGGTCTGGGCGAGATGAACCCCGAGCAGCTTTGGGAAACCACGCTCGACCCTTCCGCCCGCACGCTCTTGCAGGTGCGTATCGAGGATGTGGCCGAGGCCGAGGATATTTTCTCCAAGCTGATGGGCGACGTCGTCGAACCGCGCCGCGAGTTCATCCAGCAAAACGCCCTGACGGTCGCAAACCTCGATTTCTAAACCGGTGTAGGGCAGCGCATAGTGTTTCGCGCTGCCCATGCGTCTTCACGACATGCCCATGAGCTTTCTTATTGGCCGCTTTGCCGTCAGTGGATGACACAGGAATTCGACTGCGCGGATTGAAGTTTTCCACGTGAAGAGATCCGAAAAATCACGCGACCGCGTCGTGCAACTTCCACTGCCCTGAACGGGTTGCGACCTGCCATTTGCTCGCGATGTCCCTTGGGAACGCCGTCACCACCATCCTGAAAATCGCCGGATTGGTGAAATGTGCCGATAGCGCGCCTTTGGGTACCGCCATCCTCGATCAGACAAAGTAGAACTCACTCTCAGCCCCTTGCGTGCTCCTTTGCCCGCAAGGCGAAGGACCGGCTTTTTCAAGACACAGCACAAGGCGGCACAAACCAGAGACCCCCAAGGGGCCCCTCTTTGCGCATCACGGCACGTTAAGTCAGATCATAGATAATAGATTGAATTTGCGACTCTCTGCGCCTCGCGCATGTTACGTTATGGATAATTTTCATTTTACTTCAAAATCTTATCTGAATCTCTCCGCGCGCAAACAATAGATTTCTTTGCAAATTGAGATATGCCGCGCCGCGTCATCTTCTGACGACCACATTCAAAAATTGGGTCGCCATGAAAGATCGAGCACACGAAATCTATAATCTTCCCCTGATGGACCTGCTGTTCCGTGCCCATGGCGTGCACAGAGCGAACTTCCATCCGAACAGGATCCAATGCGCCAAGCTGCTTTCGATAAAAACCGGGGGCTGCCCCGAGGATTGCGCCTATTGCGCGCAATCAGCGCGCAACGGCTCCGCACTCAGCGCATCGAAATTGATGGAGGTGGAGAGAGTTCTCACCGAAGCGCGCAGGGCCAAGGCGGCGGGTGCCACGCGCTACTGCATGGGGGCGGCATGGCGCTCGCCCAAGCAACGAGACATGCCCGCGGTCATCGCCATGGTCGAGGGGGTCAAGGCCATGGGGCTGGAAACCTGCATGACCCTCGGGATGCTGGACGACGAACAGGTGATGCAACTCAAGCAAGCGGGGCTCGATTACTACAACCACAACATAGACACTTCCGAGGGTTTTTATTCCTCGATCGTTTCGACCCGCAGCTTCGCCGACAGGATCAACACGCTGGAGCGCGTGCGACAGGCGGGGATCAATGTCTGCTCGGGCGGCATCTTGGGTATGGGCGAGACCAAAGACGACCGTATCAGCATGATCCAGACCCTCGCCGATCTGCCGGAGCCTCCGAAGTCCATCCCGATCAACCTGTTGATCCCGATGCCAGGCACCCCGATGGCCGACGCGCCGCCGCTCGATCCGTTCGAGCTCGTGCGGGCCATCGCGACGGCGCGGATTCTTGCGCCGAGCTCCTATGTTCGCCTTTCGGCCGGACGTAGCGCGATGTCCGACGAGTTGCAGGCGATGTGTTTCTTCGCGGGAGCCAACTCAATCTTCGTGGGCGATACGCTGCTGACCGCCGGGAACCCTGAGGACAGCAAAGACGCGAAGCTCTTTGCCCGACTCGGGCTAAAGCCTGAAGCTCTGCAAGAGATCGCGGATCAGCCATGACCCCTTATCCTCGTCACGCCTTGCGCCTCGAGCAACTCGAAGCCCGTGGGCGACTGCGTGCGCTTGCTCCCGGGAGAGGGCTCGATTTCTCATCGAACGACTATCTGGGGCTCCGCGACTCCATAGAGCTTGCCCAGAGTGTCTCGGAGGCCTTGGCACGCGGTGTCCCCGTCGGGTCCGGCGGCTCACGGCTACTGCGCGGCAATGACGCGGAATTCGAGCGGCTCGAAGCCGAAGCCGCCGCTTTCTTCGGGGCTAAAGCCTGTCTCTACATGGGCGGTGGCTTTCAGGCCAATCAGGCGCTGCTAAGCTGCCTGCCAATGAACGGCGATCTCGTCCTGCATGATGCGCTGGTCCACGCCAGCATGCATGAGGGCATGCGACTGGGATCGGCGGAGCAGCGCAGCTTTCGTCACAACGACGCACGCGACGCCGCCGCCCAGATCCGACGCTGGCGTGAGCGAGGCGGCAAAGGCCGGGTCTGGCTGGCACTGGAGACGCTCTATTCAATGGATGGCGACTTCGCACCCCTGGCGGATTTCGTTGCGATCGCCCGGAAGCATGATGCCACACTGATCCTCGACGAAGCCCATGCGACCGGCCTTTACGGCGCCAATGGCCGCGGCCTCGCGCCGAGCGATTGTGACGTGCCGATGATCGTGATCCATACCTGCGGCAAAGCGCTCGGGGCGAGCGGGGCGCTGATCTGTGCCGACAGTGTCGTCATCCGAACTCTGATCAACCGGGCCCGACCCTTCATCTATGCCACGGCGCCCTCGCCGCTGATGGCGGCCGCCGTGCGGTGCGCACTGCGTCTACTGCAAACCCAGCCGCAATGGCGAAACCATGCCGCAGCACTCCGCCAGCGCGCCCATCAAGCGGCGGAAAGCATCGGCCTGCGCCATTCCGGCAGCCAGATTTTACCGCTGATCGTCGGCGATGATCCTGCCGCTATCCGTCTCGCGCAGAGGCTGCAGGCGGCAGGGCTCGACCTGCGGGCCGTGCGCCCGCCGACGGTGCCCAGAGGCACCGCGCGGCTGCGGATATCGCTGACAGGCCGGTTGCAACCGCGCGATATCGACACCCTGTTCAGCACCCTAGCCACTCTTGCACCGGAGCTTACCCCATGACGCCACCCATCGTTGTCACCGGCACCGATACCGGCATCGGCAAGACCGTCTTCAGCGCGGCGCTGACACTGGCGCTTCAGGCAAGCTACTGGAAACCTGTGCAAGCGGGGCTGGACGAGGAAACCGACAGCGAAACCGTCGCGCGCCTGACGGGGCGACCCACCCTGCCCGAGGCGTGGCGCCTGCGCACCCCGGCCTCGCCCCATCTCGCAGCTCAACTGGACGGGGTCGAGATCGGCCCTCTGGAGCTGCCTCAAGTGACAGGCCCTCTCGTCATCGAAGGCGCGGGCGGTGCGCTGGTGCCCCTGAATGGCCCCCGTCTCTATGCCGACCAGATGGCGGAATGGGGCGCGCCCGTTATCGTCGTCGCACGCACCACGCTCGGCACGATCAATCACAGCCTGCTGACGGTCGAAGCCCTGCGGGCCCGAGATGTGCCGCTCGTTGGCATCGCCTTCGTCGGCGACGAGATGGCCGACAGTCAGGACACTATCTGTCGCATCGCGACCCTGCCGATGCTGGGCAGACTGCCCCTGATCTCCGATCTGACGATACAGACACTGCGCGATGCGGCCCAGCGGCTGGACCTTGATCGCATCGCTGGAGCGCTGCAATGACGGACATGGCTTTCGAACAGGCGCATGTCTGGCACCCTTATACCGAACGTGCCCTTCCACAGCGCCTGCATAAGATCGTCGCGGCGGAAGGAATCTGGCTGACCTGCGACGATGGACGACGGATGATCGACGCCATGTCCTCGTGGTGGGCCGTGGCCTTCGGCCATGCGCCGGCGCCACTGGTGCAGGCGCTCAAAGACCAAGCGGAGATCCTCCCGCATGTGATGTTTGCAGGCCTTACCCATCAACCCGTGATCGATCTCACCCGACACCTCGTCGCGGCCATGCCCGCCGGGCTCGATCAGATTTTCTATTCCGACAGCGGGTCGGTCTCGGTCGAGGTGGCCGTGAAAATGGCCACCCAGTCCCAGGTAAACCGAGGCAACCCCCACCGCACGGATTTCGCGACCGCGAGGGGCGGCTATCATGGCGATACGTGGAAGGCCATGAGCCTGAGCGATCCAGAGACCGGGATGCATACCCAATTCGGACGCGCTCTGCAGGCGCAGCACTTCGTCTCGCGCCCGCCGATCCCCTACGATGCGCCGTGGAGCGAGGATCCTGCGCGCAACGGGCTGGCAGAGGTCGAGACGCTGTTCCGGACCCACGGTGACCGGATCGCGGCCTTCATTATCGAACCCATCGTTCAAGGGGCCGGCGGAATGCATTTCCATCACCCGGGTTACCTGCGCGGATTGCGCGCCCTGTGCGACCACTTCGGGATCCACCTGATCTTCGACGAGATCGCCACGGGGTTCAGCCGCACGGGGGCGGATTTTGCGATGGAGACGGCGGGCGTCACCCCCGACATCCTGTGCCTCGGCAAGGCGCTCACCGGCGGTCTGATGACCCTCGCCGCGACGATCACGACCAAGGAGCTGGCCGCGAATGTCGGCGCGCTCATGCATGGCCCGACCTTCATGGCCAATCCGCTGGCCTGTGCGGTGGCCTCGGCCGCGATGGATCTCTGGAAAGGCCGCGACTGGTCCGCCCGTGCCCGCGCCATCGAGACACAGCTTGCCATCGAACTGGCCCCTGCCCGAGCCATCACCGGTGTGCGCGACTTACGTACGCTCGGTGCGATCGGCGTCATCGAGATGGATGCCCCCCTTCCGGTCGAGCGCGTGCATCAGGTCTGTGTCGAAAGCGGGGTCTGGCTGCGCCCTCTGGGACGGCTCCTTTACGCCATGCCCCCCCTGAGCATCGAACCCGACGAGTTGAGCAAAGTCACGCATGCGATGCTGACCATCACGAAAGGGCTGTGATGCAGGCGCATTGGATCAAGCAGCGGGGGCATGCCCATCTGGTATTGTTCTATTCAGGCTGGGCCACCGAAACCGCCGAAATCGCGCGTCTGGCGGGCGACAGTGACCTGTTGATCCTGAGCGATTACCGTGACGAGACCTTCGATCCAGCATGGTTGCAGAGGCATGACCGGGTCACGCTTGTCGCCTATTCGATGGGTGTGGCGGTGGCGGCGCGGCATCTGGGCAATCTGCGCCCCGATCGTGCCATTGCGATCTGCGGCTCGACCGACCCGCGCCTCACGATTGGCGAGGACATCTACGATGGCACCATTGTCGGTCTCGACCTCCGAAGCCTTGCCCGCTTCGCGCGTCGGGCGGGCTTGCCGAAGCCGCAGGCGCCCGACCTAGCTGCCCTTGGCGACGAGCTGCGCGCACTCAAGACCCGGCCCGCAGCGTCGCCCTGCGTATTCGACCGGATCATAGCGGCGCGCAAGGATCGCATCTTTCCCGCCGACGCAATGACAGCCGCCTGGCAAGGCCGTCCGATCGACTGGGTGGACACGGGCCATTTCCCGTTCGGCCACTGGCAGGACTGGCAGGAGATCACTCGATGAAAGAGCGCATCGCCGCAGGCTTCTCGCGCCATCTGGCAAGCTATGACGAGGCCGCTTCGGTGCAGGCGCAGATCGCGGCACGGCTGAGCGAACGCCTCAATCCCATCATGCCCCCAAAGCCTCGCGTGATCGAACTTGGTCATGGCACCGGCTTTCTGACCCGCCACCTCCTGCCGTTGACGCCAAAGGAGATCTGGCTCAACGACCTCGCAGCGCCGCTGCCCGACCTGCAATGGCCAGAGCAGACGCGGGTCCACGCCCTCAGGGGCGATGCAACAGAGATCGACTGGCCGGAGCGGCTCGATCTGGTTGCCTCTGCCTCAATGCTCCAATGGCTGGGCGCACCGCGCGATCTGCTTGACAAGGCGGCAGAAAACCTCGTCCCCGGCGGGCTCGTCGCCGTGACCAGTTTCGGCCCGGGGAATTTCCCGGAACTCGCGCGACTGGGACTTGCCGCTGGCGCCCCCTCCTATCGCGACGCAATAGGGCTGTGCCATGACATGCCTCGGAAGATGGAGGTGATCGCTGCGTGGGATGAGACCATCCGCCTCGAATTCGCCGATGCGCGGGCCCTGTTCGGGCATCTACGTGCGACCGGCGTCAACGGTTTGATGGGCGGGCAACTGTCGGTGCCGCGCCTGCGTCACCTGATGAAACGGATGGATCGTCAGGGACCTGTAACTTTGACCTATCGCCCGTCGTGTTGTATTGCCCGCAAGCCCGGACCTTCGGCCAGCGCGCCCCCCTCGAAAGCCTGAACCATTCCCGCCTCGCCCACGCCCGAACTGATCGCAGATGAATTGGCCCGCCGCATCATTCGTGGCGAGTTGATCGCAGGCGAACGGCTGCGGCAGGACTATGTCGCCGCCGAGTTCAACGTGAGCCATGTCCCGGTACGCGAAGCCCTGCTCAGACTTTCCGCGCGCGGGCTCGTGGTATCGCGACCCAACAAGGGGGTTCACGTCGCTCCGCTCGATCCGCTGGCCCAACGCGAGCTGAAACTGATGCGACTGGCGCTCGAACCGCTCACGCTCCTGCATTCGGTGCCCAATCTGACGCCAACGCAGGTGCGTCAGGCAGACGAGTTGCGCCAAGCCTGCGATCAGGCCTCCAATATCTACGACTGGGAAGAGCAGAACCGCGCGTTCCATATCAAGATCTACGAGGCCTGTGAAATGCCACGCCTGCTTGAATCGGTCGAGAATATGCAGAACCTCGCGGCACGCTATATCCTGGTCCACTACCGAGCGCGCTGGCGGCCTCGGATCGACAAGGACCACCATGGGATCATGAGCGCGATCCGGCGCCAAGACGCCACGTCGGCAGCCGCGATTCTGACGCGCCACCTTCAGCGGCTTAACTAAACCCGGACACCCAGAAATAGCCCGTCTCCGCTTTTTCGGCGGCGAGCGTCTCTTCCGCGACGAACTGCGACGCAACGCGATGTCCCAAAGCGGACGCGGATGAACGAGCCCTCGGAGATCCGCGACTGGGATCTGTCGACTGCATCCCCACCGTTGCGTTGTCCTGAAAAGGAAGCAACCGTGCAACACCGAGACCTAGCCAACTGCGCCAAGACGTCAGAAAGCCTCGAAGAGCCTGCCCTCCTCGATCTTGGGAAAGATACGCGTCATCTGGTCTGGTTCGACCGCACCGGTCAGGCGTCATAGCGTGAACAAACCAAGCCCCTCGACCACCTCCGCTTTCGTCGCATCCGTCACCTCTCGCGCACGTTCCGTGCCCGCCCGTATCACGTCGCGCACTAAGCCCGGGTCCTGAGCAAGCGCTGCGCCGGATCAGTAACCATCGCGCGCACCGCCGCCGAGATCTGATCGGGGGTTGCCGAAAGCGGAATCGCATTTCCCCCCGATTTCGACATTTTGGCCTTTCCATCGACGCCGGGCAGACGGCCCGCACGCGGGATGATCGCCTGCGCCTCGGGCAACAGATCGGCCAGAAGCAGATAAGTCTCATGGCTGTCTTGCAACTCCAGCCGCGCACGCAGGAAGCTGGAAAACAAAGGCCGCCTTCGCGGCGGCCCAACTCGCATGAAACGTCCGGCCGCCTATAAGCTGGCCGGCCACCAGATGTTTGCGGTGGCGATCACGTGTTCCATCAGGCGAGGATACAGGCGCCGAGCGCGCCCGTCAGCCCTTTTTCTTTTGCGCATCAGCTACCAGTGCCGCGAGGCGATAGAAGCCGTGGACCATCTTGGAAAACGGCGTCAGCAGGAAGAACGCGAGCACAGCCCCGAGATGCAGAGCGAGCAGGCTCGGCATTAGCACGGTTTGACCAAGCGCATAAAGCGCCAAGCCGCTCAGGCTCACGAAGCCCAGCAAAGCGACAAAGCCAAGCTCGCCGCTCGTCGCGCCCGAGGCACCAAGCTTTGGGTCGGCTTTCAGCTTCAGCCGGATCATCTCGATGCAACCCAGGCTCAGAAGCACGCCGCCTGACACCCCAAAGAGCTTCGGCAGCGACCAGAACGGGTAAGGCGCGGACATGCCCAGCACATAATGCATCAGAGTGGCCACGCTCGTGGCGGCGAAACAGAGCAGAAAGCCATACATCACCGCCTGATGCGCGAACCTGCGGGCGTGGGAAAAACGGTCCTCGTCCTCGAAATTGCACCCATCGCCATGCCCCCCCTTGAGATCGCGCATATTCGCCGCAGCCGCAAAGCCCGCCCGCAGATCAGAGATCCGCAGCGGGCCTGCCCCGACGGCCCGCCAATAACGCCGCAAGCTGATTGCAATGCTGAGAAGCGGGAACAGGAAGGCCGGGAGAAAGATCGCCACCATCGTGTTATGCGCCATCACCGCGTAAAAACCGTTGCCGCCCGCACTCGCAATCGCCCGCATGGCCAAGATCAGCAGCGCAAAGCCCAGCACGGTCGCGAGCGCGATGCGCAGCCCGCTTTTCTGGAAGACGTGCGCGGCCGCGCGCGGAAAGGCAAACTCTTCCCAGCTGTCCTGCCGTACATTCGCCAGCGCCTGCGGCAGATTGAGGGCAAACTCATGCGGCGCCGTATATTGGCAGGCGTAATAGCAGCCGCGGCAGTTGTGGCACAGATTGGCAAGCTGCGTCAGATCGCCATCGCTGAAGGCGCGCTCGGCATGGAGCGCGGGGAAGACCGAACAATAGCCTTCGCAATAGCGGCACGCGTTGCAGATCTCGGCCTGACGGCGCGCCTCTTCAAGAAATTCAGTTTGCATGGGCGGCGGCCTCTTTGCCTGCGATACGTCCGAAAACAGTGCCGATCGTCATGCCGAACCCCGCGAGATACCCCTGACCCAAGATCGACCCGGCCATGGTTTCGCCCGCGGCCCAAAGGTTCGAGACCGGGCGATCTCCAATGGAGCATTGCGCGCGCGCGTCGACCTTCAGGCCCAGATAGGTGAAGGTCACGCCGGTGCGCAGCGAGTATCCGTAGAATGGGGGGTCGGTGATCGGGCGCGCCCAGTTGGTCTTGGGCGGGGTGATCCCGGTGGTGGACACGCCATCGAGCTCGGTCGGATGAAACCCCGACGTGTCGCCGCAGGCGGCGTTGAACTCGGCCACGGTCTTGGTCAAAGCCGCAGGGGGCAGCCCCATCTCGACCGCCAGACCTTCGAGCGTCTCGGATTTGATCGGCGGAAAGACCGAGGGCATGAACAGCTCAAGCGATTTCGCGTCGATGATGACATAGCCCACCTGATCGGGCTGCGCCGCAACGAGGCGACCCCAGATCGCATAGCGCTTTGGCCAGACATCCTCCCCCTCGTCATAGAAGCGTTCGCCGTTCTTGTTCACGACGATGGAGAACGGCACGCAATCGAGCCGCGTGACGATACCGCCGTCGAATTTCGGCGCGCGCCCATCGATGGCGACCGCGTGGCATTGGGTCGGATCGCCCACCTGTTCGACGCCCTGCCCCAGCAGATCGGCCAAGACGATTCCGCGATTGTAGGGCGTGCCCCGGATCAGGAAGTTCTTCGCAGCTGGCCCCCATGCGCGCGCGAGCCAATCGGTATCGGCCTGAAAGCCGCCCGAAGCGACCACGACCGATTTCGGGTTGATACGCCGCGTCTCGCCAGTCTGCGTGTACTCGATATGCGTGACGCGATCGTCGTCGATCTCCAGATGGGTGACAGCGGCTTCATATTCGACCTGAACCCCAAGCGCCTCTGCCGTGCGGTAATAGGCATTCACCAACCCCTTGCCGCCGCCCAGAAAGAACGCATTGGTCCGCGCAAGCGACAGCGTGCCCGAGAGCGAGGGCTGAAAGCGCACGCCATGCGCCTCCATCCAAGGCAGGCACGCCTCAGAGCTTCGGATCGCAAGCCGCGCCAGCCCCTCATCGGTCTTGCTGCCGGTGACCTTCATCAGATCGGCGAGATATTCCTCCTCGGTGTAGCTATCCGTGAGCGGACCCAGCGGGCCACGATGCATGCAGCGAAAATTGCGCGTGTGGCGGGAATTTCCGCCCCGGTAGGGCTTGGGCGCGGTTTCCAGAATCACCACGCGCGCCCCGGCCTCGGCGGCCGCAATCGCCGCACAAAGCGCCGCATTCCCGCCGCCAATGACCGCAATATCGGGTTGCGGTGAAACAGTTTTCACAGCAGATCTCCGTCATAGCTCGGGGTCTGGCCGGGCTCAGAGCGCAGCGCGCGCACGCGCACCCGCTGCGCCGCCTCGATATGCGCGCGCATCGCGGCCTCGGCGAGCGCGCCGTCACGCGCCTTGATCGCATCGAGTATGCCGAAATGCTCCTCGACCGCCTTTTCTGCACGGTCCGGCTCGGTCAGCGTCGTCGGGCCGAGGATCATGAGCGCCTTTTGCAGCGTGTGGATGGACCGGGCGAGAAACCGGTTCTTGGCCGCATCCAGAAGGGCCGCGTGGAATTGCCGGTTCAGGATGAAGGCCTCGGGGGCACTGCCCAGCTTGGCCATTTGCTGGTTCATCTCGATCAACTCCTCGATCTCGATATCCGAGGCAGCCCGCGCGGCCAGCCGCGCGGCGGTGCCTTCGAGCACGGCGCGCATCTCGTAAAGCTCCATGACCTCGGCATAGTCGAGCCTGCGGATCGTGGCGCCCTGCCGCGCGACATGGCTGACGATGTTATCCGCCTCAAGCTTGCGGATCGCTTCGCGAACGGGAGTGCGCGACATGCCCAAACGCTCGGCCAGCTCGGTTTCCCGCAAGCGATCGCCCGGGTTGAGACGCCCTTCGCGCAATTCGGTCAGCAGACGGTCATAGGCCGTGTTTCCCTGCGGCGTGCTGCCATCTTCATTCGCCATTTTGCTCTCCGCATCCATATTGTATCCCATTGGATACAATTGCATGCAAGAGTCGTCAAGACGAAGAGGAGGCCAGTTGGCGCAGACACATATTCGCGGGTGCCATGCAACGGCGCGGCCTGACCTTTGTGTGGGCCGCCGCGGGCACCGCGCTTTCCTGGGCGCTGGACCTGCCGCTGCTCCTCCTCTTCGGCGCGATGGCGTTTTGCCTCGCAGGCGCGCTGGCGCATCTGCCACTACAGAGTTTCGGCAGGATCTCCGTCGGCGCACGCACGATCCTTGGGGTGGCGGTCGGGGCTTCGATGATCGTGACGGCGACGCTCTCGCTCCCGGGCATCATCCATTTCCGCCCGCCTGCCGAGGCGACCCTCGCGGCGCAAGTCTTCATCGGCTGCGGAATCGGCGTGCATTTCCTCGGCGTGACTTGGAAAGAGCCGCATCGTGTCGGCAGGCATTGCCTATGCGCCGGTGCTGGCCGTACTGGCTGCCGGGTTTTCCGGTTTGGTGACCGTCTTGGGACTGGGCGAGCGCGTGCCCGCCTTTCTGGCCTTTGCCCCCGGCGGTCAGGCGGAGATGACGGTGCTTGCGATTGTCACAGGGGCAGATCTGGGCTTTGTCATCACCCACCACCTGACGCGCATCTTGCTCGTGATCGTTGGCGCGCCCGTGGTGGCGAAGGTCATCGCGCAGCGGCGGACGGGTTGACCATGTGGATCGGCGCACCCTCGGCATAGGCCTTCACCTGCGCGAAGATATCGGAGAACTGCTTGTCGAACTCATCCTCGGTCACATAGCCGATATGGGGCGTGGCTATGAGGTTTGGATGCGCAAGCAGCGGGTCGGCTGCATTGGTCTCGGGCTCGCGATCAAAGACATCCACCGCCGCCTGCCCGGGGCGTCCGGCCTTGAGCGCCTCCAGCAACACGCCCGGCGCGATCAGCCCCGCCCGCGAGGTGTTCACCAGCACGGAGCGCGGCGACATCTGCGCGAGATCTTCGGCTGTCACGATCCCACGGGTCTCGGGCGTCAAACGCAGATGCAGCGAGACAATGTCGCTTTGCGCAAAGAAGGCCGCGCGGCTCTCGGCAACGTTCGCCCCATCGGCCAAGGCACGTGCGCGCCCGGCCTCTGACGCCCACCAGATGACCTCCATCCCGAAGGCCCGGGCGTAGTCAGCCAAGGCACGCCCGATCCGTCCGTATCCGTAAAGGCCGAGTACCCGCCCCCGCAGGCCGCGCCCGACGCCCATCTGCCAATTGCCGGATTTGACGCTGGCCATCTGCTGCGGAAGCTGACGCATTGCGGCCAGCATCAGCGCGAAACTCAGCTCGGCGGCTGCGCAATTCGCGCCATCCCCGCCCGTGTTCGAGCACAGCAAAACACCACGCGCGCTGCAGGCCTCCACATCGACATGCGGCCATGTGCCCCGCTGAGAAATCAGCCGCAGCTTGGGCAGTCGCTCCAGCAAGCCGCGGGTGATTTTCGTGCGTTCCCGAAAGAGCACCACGCAATCCGCATCCGCGAGCCTGCCCGCAAGTGCCGCCTCATCGGGCTCGTGATCGGTCCAGACCGTGACATCGTGGCCGTCCAAAATCTTGAAACAAGGCAAGTACCGCAGCGTATCGAACCAGTCGTCAAGAATATGGACTTTCACTGCACCTATCCTTGTCCGTGAAACGCTTTGATCGCCTTGCTAACACGTTCATGCAGAAGCGCAAGTTCGGGCGTTTTGCCTTCGTCCTCGGCGATCTTCGCGACGATCTCTTTGCGAGTATCCTCCAGATTCTGACGGGCGCGGCTCAGTTTCTTGAAATGGGTCATGGGCTTCTCAATGCGACAACAGGACGGGAATTTGCCTGCGCGCAAGCACCTCAGCGGTCACCGTGCCGGGCGTCAGCGCGCAGGAGGCAAGACATTGCGACCCGGTGACCGCCAACGACGGATGCGTGTTCCACGGCATGAAATAGCGCGTCGCGATGGTGCTGCCGGCCTTCGCGGGCGCGAGCAGACCGAATTTCGGCGTGACCGATTTCGTCACATCGCCAATGCCCATGGCCGCGCCCGCCTTGAGACGCGCGACCTCCATGCACGCGAGAAATGCGGTGTTTGCGTCAAGCTCTGCCGCGCTCTCATAGCCCGTCAGACCGAAATCCTGTGCCCGCGCGATCACCAGCAGGAAGATCAGCCGGGCGCGCTTGGAGCCGGACTCCACATCGCCCTCGGCCATGATCGATTTCGCCTGACGCAGCCCGAGGCTGCGATGCACAGCAGGGCCAGCGCGCCGATGAAGATCGCCATCGAGCCCGAACCCGGAAGACCGAACAGCAGCGTCGGAAGCAGCCTGCCGCCCTCTTTGGCGTTGTTCGCGTTTTCCGGCCCGATCACGCCGCGGATTTAGCCTTTGCCGAAATTCGACTTGTCCTTGGTGGTCTGGACGGCATGCCCATAGGCGATCCAACCAACGACCGAGCCACCCAGCCCCGGGATCACGCCGACAACGACGCCGATCAGCGAGCAGCGCACGGACAGCCAGTTGGTCACATAGGCTTTGGCCTCAGGAGACACTGTCGTGCCTTCTTTCGTGGCCCGCTTGGCACCCTCGCCGACAAATACCTCGCAATCGCCAACCTGCTGTTTCGCGATCTGCTTGAAGTCCGGGCGGTTGCGCACGGCGTCGAAGGCTTTGGTGTAGGCCCGAACCACCTCATCCGGCGTGCCTCGCGGCAGGAAGGCGAGTGCCGCCGCAGAATAGACGGATTGCTTGATGGTCATTCGTGTCCTCCCTTAGACATTTTGAACCGGGCTGGCCCGAAGCCCACCGGTGTGCCGTTACTCTCCAAAAGAGACGTATCCTTCCTCCTACATGCGCAACATTCCGTCCTAACCTGCGCGAACCTTGCGCATCATGACAAAGAAGCAACCATACGCATCGCTGTCATCGAAGATAATGAGGCTTTGTCCCGCGCCATCGCCTTCCGCCTGCGAGACCGCGGCCATGCCGTTGATCTTCTGCATGACGGCGGATGACTATCTCACAAAACCCTTCGAGATGGACGAGCTGGAGGCCCGGCTGCGCGCGATGGCGCGGCGCAAGAATCTCGAGTTCATGGCGCGCGACACGTTCGGCCCGCTCGTCTTCGACCGCACCAGCTGCCAATTGAGGCATGACGAGACCGCGCTCGACATTCCACGAAAGTAAATCGCCACGCTGGAATGCCTGCTCGAACGCCGTGATCGGATCGGCTCCAAATCGGCCTTGATGACGCATCTCTACGGCACGGGCTCGGATGCCGAAGGGAACGCGATCGAGTCGCATGTCTCGCGGCTGCGCAAACGGCTTAAACCCTACGGGATCAAGATCAAGACGGCTCGCGGATGCTTGAGGTCGCAGAGAGATGACGACGCAGCCCAAGGCCATCTCTCTGCGGATGCGGCTGTTTCTCGTCATCCTCCCGCCGCTCTTATTGGTCTTGGTCCTGCTTGGATGGTGGCGCTTCACGGCGGGGCAGCGCACCTCCGACGAGCTCTTTGACCAGAGCCTCCTTTCCGCAGCGCTTGCAATTTCGCGCGATGTCGCAATCTCTGAGGGCGATGCACTGTCGCCAAGCACTCGCGATATCATCTCGGATGCAGGCGGCGGAGAAGTGTTCTACCATGTGACCGACTACGCCTATCCGCCGCGCCCCGAAACGGCAGCGCCGCAGGACAAACCCTACCACTATCTGGCGGAGTATCGGGGCGAATTGATGCGCGTTCTGCGCATGCAGGAACGACACATAATCGGCACTATGACCGGAGAAGCCGTTGTGACGGTCTGGCAGCGCGTCAGGGATCGCCGCGCCTTTGCACGTCAATTGGCCCAACGGTCAGCGGCCGTGATCGTCTGTTTGATGGGCGTCTTGAGCCTGCTGATCTGGGTCGGCGTCCAGATCGGCCTGCGTCCACTGAACGGTCTTCAGGCCGCAATCGAGAAACGCTCGCCCGACGATCTCGGGCGTATCCGACGCCCTGTGCCCAAGGAGGTTCTGGGCATCGTCACGACCCTCAACAGGCGGCTCTTGCAGATGCGTCACAGCATCGAAGAACATCAGGCCTTCATTTCCGACGCCGCCCAGCATCTGCGCAATCCCGCCTCTGCCCTGCGCCATGGCGGGGCGACGATGACCCAGATCACCGTGCAAGACGACGGGATCGGTATCCCGCTCGATCAGGCGGAAGCGGTGTTTCGGCGCTTCTCGCAGCTGCGCAACGGCGAAGGCACGGAGCTTGGGCTTGCGATTGTCGAGCAGGTTTTGCGCCGCCACCACGGGGAGGTCACACTGGCCCCCTGTGATCGCGGAACCCGCTTTATCTTCAGCCTGCCGCCCCGCGCGGCGTGATCTCTGCGACGCAAGGCAGGCTCAGCCCGCCTGCACCATCCGCGAGAGCCATTGCGCAAATTCGTAGTTTGGCCGTTCAAGATGCGACAGCGCGCCGGGCTTGGCAAAGCGGCTTTGCATGCCCTTCCAGACTTTCTCCGTGCAGCCCTTGTCTTCGGCATTCACCGCATCGAGCAGGGTCTTGAGCGACAAGAGATGCGCCTCCGCCTCGGGGTCTGAAAGGAAGTCGGGCGAGAGGCCCCCGCCATAGAGGATCTTCACGTGATCAGGCCCATCGGGGCGCAGCGAGAGATACCAGAAATAGCCCGGCGTCAGCGTGATCATCAGCGACGGATACATCGCCAGCAGCCACGTGCGGCGGCGGTCATCGCCCTGCAGGACGGTGTTGCTCGGATGCGCGAGCGCCAGCGGGACGGAATCGGCCTTAAGGATGTGATGGAAGTTGAAATTCGCAAACCCCTCGGGGCAGACCATCTCCCGAAGCTTGGTCGCGCCGCCGATCGTGCCCGCATGGCAGACCGGCAGGTGATAGCTCTCCATGAAATTCTCAGCGAGGATCTTCCAATTGGTGTTCCAGCGATGCTCTTCGCGGAAGGTCTCGCGGTAGCTGGCCATATCGAGATACCCGACAAGCGCGTCCCACTCGGCATAAACCTCGGATGGTTCCGCCAGATCGGGATCGAGGGTCAGCATGATCCACCCTTTCCAGTCGACGCAGCGGATCGCAGGCAGCCCCGAGTTTTCCTTGCAAAAGGAGCCGTTCAGCTCCATCGCCGGGGCACCGCGCAGCGAGCCATCGAGCGAATAGGTCCAGGCATGGTAGGGACAGGTAATCACCCGCGCCGTGCCGCGTCCCTCCAGAAGCGTCGACATCCGGTGGCGGCAGACATTCGACATCGCGCGCAGCGCACCCTTGGCATCGCGCAGCACGATGATCGGCTCGCCCGCGATCTCGGTTGTCATATAGGCGCCCGGCCCGTCGAGCGACTCGGCGCGGCCCGCACAGACCCAGCTCTTGGCAAAGACCCGCTCCTCCTCGAGCGCGAGAAACGCTTTCGACGTGTAAACAGAGGTCGGCATCGCAGAGGCGCGCTCAAACGGGACCGCAACAGTGGCGGCGAGTTCGGCGGCAGGATCGATCCGGGGGATCGTCACTGGGGTGGTCTCGTTCATTGAGGGCTCCTTGTGGGATACCAGAGGTGCGCGCGCAGGGCCTACTTATGAATGCCGCCGGATCCGCTTTGGTAAAAGAAATTTTCCTATTAGTCTGGCTTAGGCACGGGCTAAGCGCCCCGTCGGGCTGCCCCGCCTAGCGCGACAAGTAGGTGCGCAAGATCCGGATGCAGCCGTCAAGCTCCGAGATCGCGACGGATTCGTCTGGCTGATGGCCATCGCGCATATCTCCCGGCCCCCAGACAATCGTCGGCAGGCCCAGCGCTGCGAAAAACCCCGCCTCGGTTCCAAACGCAACGGTGCCGGGCTCTGGCTGGGCCAGACCCGAGGCAAAGGCCCGGATCGCTGGCTGATCCGCATCGCTGAGAAGGCCCGGGTAGCGCCCGGTCTGGGTGATGCTCACATCGCGCGGCGCATCAAGGCTTGCGAGGATTGCCTCCGGCGTCTCGGTCGCAAGGTGCCGGATCTCGAACAACAACTCCGCACGGTCGGGCACGATGTTGAGCGCGGTGCCGCCGCGCAAAACCCCCGCATGGATCGTCGAGAATGGCGGGTCATAGCCTGCGTCCCGGGCGCCCTGCGCCACAAGCGCCGCCTGCCGGTCGCGGATCGCCTGAACCAGGTCGGCGGCAGGATGCAAAGCGTTGCGAAACTGCGGTGCCATAGCCGAGTGCCCGGCGTCACCTGTCGCCACGGCCCGGTAACTTGCCTTGCCCTTATGCCCGCACACCAGCTTGAGCGAAGTCGGCTCGCCCACAATGCAAAGCTCCGGCCTGCCCAGCGTCGGGATCACGGCATCGATCATCTCGGCGATACCACGGCAACCGATCTCTTCGTCCCAGCTCAGCGCAAGGCTCAGCGGCATACGCTGATCCTCAGGCCTTAGCGATTGCGCGACAGAGAGCACACAGGCGAGGAAGCCCTTCATATCGGTCGTGCCCCTCCCGACATAGCGGCCATCCTCCTCGCCCAAGACAAAGGGATCGCGCGACCAGTCTTGACCCGCGACCGGCACGACATCGGAATGGGCCGAACAGAGCAGCCCGCCCTCCCCGCTCCCGCGCTTGGCCAGCAGCCCCGCCTTCACGCCATCGGCGGACTCAACGCGCCATGTCGCAAATCCCTGCCCCTTCAAGAAGACCTCAACCCAGTCCACGAGCGCGCCGTTCGGCCCGTCCGTGATCGTCGGGAACCCGACAAGTGCTGCAAGAATATCCTTGGTCGAAAGCTCCATCGCCTAGTGCGCCTCCGTGCCAAAGCTGAACTCGCTCGCATCGCTCAGATTGTCGCGGACATGCTCGACGAAAGCCGCGACCGTACGCGAAGTCTCAGCCCCCCGGCTTGTCAGGATGCCCATCTTGAGCAGCCGTGGCCCGCCCGAGATCGGAACGAAACGCAGCGTGCCGCCATCGGGCGCCTGATCGGTGATCGGACGGATATTGGCGATAGAATAGCCGAAATCATTCGCCACAAGCGAGCGCATCACAGCGATGTCCCGCGTGCGCTCCACCACGCGCGGACGCTGCCCGGTCTCGGCGAAAAGCGAGAGGAAATAGTCCGAGCTCACCGGCAGATCGAGCAGAATCATCGGCAGGTCGACCAGTTCCGAGGGCGCGACGTCGCGCCGCGCGGCCAGGGGATGATCTTGTGCGAAATGCGCAACGGGCGGCAGGTCGATCAAAGGATGGAAGTCGAGATCGGGAGGAATATCGAGATCATAGGTGATCGCCACATCCAACCGAGCGTCGCGCAGCTGCTCGAAAATCTCCGATTGGTCGCGTTCGAATTGATGGAAGGTGACATCCGGGTAAGTGTCGACAAAGCCGCGCCGCAGCTTGGGCAGCACGATCTGCGCGAAGGTGATCAGGCAGCCCACATGCAGATCGCCCCGCACCGTGCCTGCCAATTCGCTCGCAAGATCACCAAGCGCTTCCGCCCGCGCGACGGCTTCGCGTGCCCCCTCCAGAAACCGACGCCCAACCTGCGAGACGGCGAGCCCGTGCGCGTGGCGGCGGATGAAAAGCTTGAGGCCGACCTCCGCCTCAAGCTGGGCAATCGCGGTGGAGATCGACGGCGAAGAGACGTTGAGCCGCCGCGCGGCCAGCACAATGGAGCCGCAATCGCAGACGGCGATGAAATATTCGAGCTGGCGGAGGGTGATCCGCAGCGGCATCAAGCGTCGCCCGGCACGCCATAGGACGGCGCCCCGCTGGGGTTCAGCGCGCGGGTCACGTAATCATCGGCCTGCGGGCGGTAGAGCTTCCAGAGATCGGACAGCGCGGCGATCGGGCAGGCCTCATCCAGCCAATCGACGCGCAGATCGGCATAGGGCCAGCTTTGCTTATCCACGATCAGCAGACCCGCGGAATGCACAGGCCCCGCCTCGCCACCCGCTGCAAGTCCGGCCTTCATCGCTGCGATCAATCGATCCCCAAGCGTCCCCTCGGCCGCCTCGAACGCCGCGACCATGGCCGCCGGAATACCGTCATTTTTCAACATATTGCCACCCGCCGCGCAGTCGCGCCCCTCGGCAGACGTCCAGATGCCAAGCGCCTTCGGGCCGGAATGCACCGATGTCGTCCCGCGCGCATCAATTGCCAGAAGCTGGCGGTATTCGGGATCGGTATCGCCATCCCGAGCAGCGGCAACCGCCTCGGCAGCGCGCGCGCCCGATGCCATCCGATCCAGCATCAGGGGGCCCAGCTCGGGATTGGTCACATTTTGCGACGAGACCGCACCGGTCCCGGCCTGCGCCCGCGCACAGCGCGCCGCAACCGCCGGGGAGGACGAGGAAATCGCTACGCCGAGCTGGCCGCTTTGCGCACATCTGGCGACGATGGAAAAGGTCATGGGGCGCTCCGTTTCACTGCAAATCTTGGGTCAGTCGGGGATCACGGCGGTCGCGTCAATCTCCACCAGCCATTCGGGCCGCGCAAGGGCTACGACAACAAGGCCAGTGCAGACCGGATGCACGCCGCGGATATACTCACCCATCACCCGGTAGACCGCCTCGCGGTGGCGCACATCGGTCAGGTAGACGACGAGCTTGGTCAGATGCGCCATCTCGCCGCCCGCCTCTTCGATGAGCTGGCGAATATTCTGCATGACCTTATGGGTCTGCTCCACCGGGTCGTGGCTGTCGATATTTTTCGCGGTATCAAGCTCTTGCGGGCATTGACCGCGCAGAAAGATCACCTGCCCGCGCGCCACGACGGCCTGCGCGAGATCATTGTCGAGATTTTGCTCGGGATAGGTGTCCTTCGTATTGAAGGCGCGGATGCGGGTATGGGCCATGGCGGGTTCCAGTTCAGGTCAGGCGGTGTGAGAGGCAGCGCGCGCAGTGCTGCAAGGCGCGTCGGGATCGGGGCGATAGGCGCGGTATCCAGCTTGGATCTCGATATGATCCGCAAGGTATTTCGCATCGTGCCAGACGCCCCAGATGAAACTGGAGCCGCGCCCCGAAAGCCATGGTAGGCCGAGGAAATAGACACCGGGCGCACGCGACACACCGCGCTGATGCGCGGGTCGGCCTGTCTCGTCAAAGGCATCGACCGCCATCCAGCCGTAATCATTGGCAAAGCCAGTCGCCCAAATGATCGTGGAGAGGCCCGCCGCTTCGATGTCGAGCTCCGAGAGCGGATCGGTCACGCAGCCGGGCATCGCAGGCAGCGCGCGGGCCGAGGGTTCGGGCGGCAAATCCAGCCCGTTGCGGGTGACATATGCGTCGGCCTCATCAAGGACAGAAAGGTAATTCTCGTCGCCGCGCCGGATGTTGCGTTCAAGGTCGGGCCCAAAGGACAGCACGCCATCGGCACAGCTTTCGGTGCGCCCGACAAGGGTCATGCCGTCATGGGCAAGCCGCCGGAAATCGACCGTCTGGCCGCCATTCGCCCCGCTGACCGCGATGGTGACATGCTCGGTGCCGGGCGCGCTCGCCTGACGGTCCCATTTCCCGAGCACACCCAGCCACCAGACGAAATCGCGACCGCGATAGCTGCGCGGCGGCCGGTCATGCGGGCCGACCGATAGATAGACGCGCCGCCCGGATTGCATCAGCTCTTGTGCGATCTGCGTGCCGGACGAGCCCGCGCCGACGACAAGCACCGCGCCCTCGGGCAGCGCATCGGGATTGCGGTACGCGCTGGAATGAATCTGGGTGAGCCCCTTGGTCTCGGGCACGATCCGGGGGATCACAGGCGTCTGGAATGCCCCGGTCGCAACCACGACGCTCTGCGCCTCGATACCGCCATCGGAGGTCTCGGCAAGATAGCCCGGACGCCCATCCAGCGGCGCAAGCGCTGTCACCTCGACGCCGCAGCGCACCGTCCCCGCGAAGCGCTCGGCATAGGTTTCGAAATAGGCGGCAACATCGTCCTTGGCGATGAAGGCATCCGGCGAGTGACCCTCGAATTCCATCGTCGGGAAACGATCATGCCAAGCCGGTCCGTTCGCAACAAGCGAGTCCCAACGGCGCGTGCGCCAGGATTCAGCGATGCGGTCACGCTCAACGACGATATGCGCGATCCCCCGGCGCGTCAGATGCTCGCTCATGGCGATCCCGGCCTGTCCGGCCCCAATGACAAGCGTGTCGGTGGTCTCGAACTTCATCGCTGCATTCCCCAACAGTGTGATCCGATGCCCGCAATTGATCCGGGGGCACTGTCCCTCCTTCCTATAGCCGAGTTTGATTAACTAAAATAACGATTTCTTATAGCATTGATTAGCCAATGCCTAAGAATAGGCCGCGTGCCAGACCCGGCCCGGGGACAACTCCCTCTCGACTCAATGCGCGCGGATTCATAACTTAGGTTATGAATAAAATACGCAGCGTAACATGATGTTAATATCAGGGCCGGGGAGGGATGCATGCGCGAAATCACGCTTCGCCAGATCGAGGTAATCCGCGCCGTCATGTTGCGCGGCACGATCAGCGGCGCCGCAGAGCACCTTGGCGTCTCGGCGCCCGGCGTCAGCCGGCTGATCAAGCACTCCGAGGACTCGCTAGGGCTGCGGCTGTTCGAGCGCCGCGCGGGGCTCTTTGTGCCATCGGTCGAGGCCGGGCCTGTCTTTGACCAGATCCGCGAGGTCTATAAGGGGGTCGAGAACCTTCAGGTCGCACTCGGCTCGCTTCAGAAAGGCGAAAATGTTCGCCTCTCCTTCGCCTCTGCGCCCTCGGTGGCCCAGTTCATCGCCGCCCGTTCCATCCGCACGATGCGGGCGCGCTACCCGGATCTCTATATCGACCTCAATATCCTGAAAATCGAGGAAACGATTGACTATTTGCTGCTGGAACGCGGCGAGTTCGTCATCATGAGTTCGCCGATCCACAATCCCGGGATCGAGAGTAAGGCGCTCGCCCATGGCAAGATCGTCGCGATTTTGCCAGAGGGGCACAGGCTGGCCGCGCAGGATGTGATCTCGGTCCATGATCTGGCAAAGGAGCCGCTGATCGGGGTCGCCCCCTCCGATCCCTACGGCGCCGCCGTCGCCCAGCCCTTCCGCAATGCGGGCATTGAGGTGCAGCATTCGATGCGGGGCCGCTTCGCGCAAACCGTCGTGAGCCTTGTCCGGCATGGGCTGGGCGTTGCGCTGATCGACGAGTTCTCGGTGGCCGAGGTCTATATGCCGGGCCTCGTGCGGCGACCGATCACGCAAGACGTTCCGATCTCGATCTATGTCGTCTCGAAGAAGGGCCGCAGCCTGTCCAACTTCGCGGAGTTCGGCATCCGCCAGTTCCGCAAGGAATTGAACGAGGCGCACAAACATTGGGCCGCGATCCCTAACCCAACTTAACATGAAGTTAACATACCCTTAAAATTGATAATTTGAGTTACGGTCAAAATCAGGCATTCTGTATCTCAACGGGCTGGCAGGAGGTGCCGACCCTGGATCAACCTTGGGAGGAGGAACCCCATGAAAAGAGTATTGATTGGTGCCGTCGCGGCATTGGCCTTGGGAACGGGCGCTGCCCTAGCGGACGGTTACCCTTCGAAAGAGATTCAAGGCGTCATCCAATGGGGCGCGGGCGGCTCGACCGACACAGTGATGCGTTCGGTGACACCGCATGCCGAGAAAACCCTCGGTGGCACCGTCGTGATGCAGAACATGACCGGCGGCGTCGGTGCAATCGCGCTGAACTCGGTCGCAAGCAAACCCGCAGATGGCTACACGTTGCTGATGGGCGCTGAAAACCCGCTTCTTTACAAGGTGATGGGCCTTGGTCAGAAAGATTATAGCGACTTCACCCCGGTCGATATTCTGGCCCGTGGCACGGCAGTTCTTGTCGCGCGCCCCGGCGTTCCCTTCGACGATTACAAAAGCATGATCGCCTATATCAAGGCGCATCCCGACGAGGTGCGTTTCGGCGCGACCGGTCCCGGCGGTCTGCCCTCGGTCGTGACCGCGATGATGGATTCGGTCGAAGGCAAACTGCCGGTGATCTCGGTGCCCTACGATGGCGACGGCCCGGCTCTGACCGCACTGCAAGGTGGCGCGATCGACGTGATGCCTGCCGTTCTGGGCGCCGCGCTGGAAAGCATTCGCGCAGGCAAGATGAAGCCGCTGGCGGTCTTTGAAGAGAAACCCAACCCGTTGCTTCCGAAAGTGCCTGCGGTCGTCTCGTTCAACGAAGACTATGCCAAATATCTGCCCTGGGGCCCGTTCTTCGGCGTTTTCGTGAAGAAGGGCACGCCTGAGGATATCGTGACCAAGCTCTCGGATGCCTATAAGGCCGGTGCCGAGAGCCCGGACTTCCAGAAACTGATGGACGGTCGCGGCTACACGATCATGAACATCTCGGGCCCGGAGGCCGAAGACTTCCTGAGCAAGTGGCAGTCGAACACCACCTGGCTGCTTCAGGATGCAGGTCTCACCAAAGCCTCGCCCGAAAAATTCGGCATCCCAAAGCCCGGCAACTGATCGGCGCCCGGACGCCCCCCTCTGACGCGGGGGATGTCCCTTAGATGACCCAGCGCCGCACTTCGCACCCAGAAGTGCGGCGCCATTTTTTGCGAACCTGCGCGAATGCCCGAGGGAGGCCTCCATGTCGACGCATATCGACCCCGACCAACACGACGGAACATCCGACGCCACGCCGGGCGGCTACGAAAAACAGCGCCGCCCGGGCGAGGCGATCTTTGCCCTGTTCATGCTGCTCGCAAGTCTCGGCTTGCTCTGGAGCGCCTATGGCATCGCGGGGTTCTCCTCGCTTTCCTCGCCCGGCGCGATCCCGATGGCCACGACAGCCGTGATGGTGATCGCAGCCGCAACTGTACTGATCCAGACCGTCAAGCGGCCGCGCGTCCCCGGTGAGACATTCGTCAAGAACATCCTGCCGGGCGTTGTCGTGCTCTTCGTGGCGCTGCTGGTGTGCTATGGTGCGCTCTTGGAGCCGCTTGGCTTCCTCCCGACCTCGGCAATCTTTCTGGTCATCGCCTTCAAGGTGCTGTGGCGTCGCAACTGGCTGGTCACATTGGGCGTGGCGGCGTTCAGCCTGCTGTTGATCTGGCTGATCTTCCGCATCGTGTTTACCGTGCTGATCCCCGAGGGTGTCGTGCCCGAAGCCGAGATCATCCAGTTCTTCCGTAACCTTCTCAGCGGAGGGGCCGCGTGATGGAACATCTCATGGCATTCCTGATGATTTTCACCCATCCCGAGCTGCTGATGCTGGTCGCTGTGGGGACATTTGCGGGCGTCTATGTGGGCGCCATCCCCGGTCTCTCGGTCACCATGGCCGCGTCGATCCTGATCTCCTTCACCTTCTCATGGGACGTCTATCCGGCGCTCGCGCTGATGGTCGGCATCTATATGGGCGGGGTCTATGGCGGCTCGCGCACGGCGATCTTGCTCAACATCCCCGGCGCGCCTTCGGCCATTGCGACCGCCATGGACGGCTACCCGATGGCCCAGCGCGGCGAGGCAGGCACGGCAATCGGCATCACCACCACCATGTCCTTCTTTGGCGGCTTCGTTGGCATTTTGGTGCTGGCACTGGCCGCGCCATGGGTCTCGGAATTTGCGCTGAAATTCCAGCCGCGCGACTACATGCTGCTGGCCGTGCTCGGCATTTTTCTGGTGGGCTCGCTCTCGCAGGGCAGCCTGACCAAGGGCATCTTAGCAGGGGCTTTGGGGATTGCCATCGGCTCTGTCGGACGCGACCCGCTGACCTTTGCCGAGCGCTTCACCTTCAACATGCCGCTGATGGAGCCCGGCATTTCGTTCATTGCGGTCATGATCGGGATGTTCGGCGTCTCCGAAGCGCTGTTGCAGCTTCACCATGTCGGTCAACCCGCGATCAAGCAAAAGATCACCCGCATCGTGCCCTCATGGTCCACGATCCGCAAACACCTGCCGCTGTCGCTTCAGACCTCGAGCATTGGCGTGATCATCGGGGCCCTGCCCGGCACTGGCGGCGATATCGCAGCGCTGATGGCCTATGATCACGCCAAGCGCGTAACCAAAAAGCCCTCGCGCCCGTTCGGACAAGGCGCAATCGAGGGGCTCGTCGCACCCGAAACCGCCAATAACGCAGCCGTCGGTGGCGCTTTCATCCCGATGATGACGCTGGGCATTCCCGGCGACGCGGTGACCGCGATCATGATCGGGGCGCTCTACATCCACGGCTTGAATCCCGGCCCCATGCTGATGGTCGAGCAGCCCAACATGTTCTGGTTCATCGTCGGCGCACTGGTGATGGCGAATTTCTTCATGCTGATTTTCGGCCTGACCGGGATCAAGCTCTTCACGAAGATCGTCGCGATGCCCCGGCCGGTCCTGATCCCACTGATCATGCTGCTGTCAATCGTCGGCGCCTATGCGGTGAACAACTCGATCACGGATGTCTACTGGATGCTGGGCTTTGGTATCTTCGGCTACATGATGCGCCATTACGGCTACCCGCTGGGGCCGGTGATCCTTGGCGTGATCCTGTCGCGACTTCTCGATGACAACTGGCGTCGGGCGATCATCTCGGAGCGTGGCGATCTGGGCCGGTTCTTTGGCGGCCTCTTCTCAAGCCCGCTTTCAACCGTGCTGTTGCTCGCCGTCATCGCGATCTTCGTGTCGCAAACCCCGATCTGGCGCTGGATCAAGACGAAACTCTTCGGACGCAATTCAAGGAGCCTCGAGCCATGACGTCCAATCCCTCCCTTCTGCTGGGCCTGATCGGCGACAATATCTCGCGCTCGCATTCGCCCCGTCTGCACCGGCTGGCGGGCGCACAGAACGCCCTGCGCGTGCGCTATGACAGCCTGATCCCGATCGATCTTGGGCGCGCCTTCGAGACCGTTCTGAACGAGTCCCTCGACACCGGCTATCGCGGGCTCAACATCACCTATCCCTATAAGGAGAAGGTGGTTGATCTGGTGCGCGTCCACGATCCGCTGGTGCGCGCCATGGGCTCGGTCAACACGGTGTTGTTCGAGCCCGAGGGACCGCTGGGGCTCAACACCGATTATACCGGCTTCATGGCCGCCTATCGTGCGGTTCGGGGCAATTCTGAGCCCGGTATCGTGACAATGATCGGCACCGGCGGTGTCGGGCGCGCGGTGGCTTTCGGCTTGCTGGGGCTGGGCGCACACGAAGTGCGGTTGGTCGACAGGGATCCGGCCAAGGCCGAGGCGCTGGCCGAGGCGCTCAACCGCGCAGCGCCCGATCTTGCCGTCACCATCTGGGTCGATGCCGAGCGCGCCGCCGCCGGCGCAACTGGCCTGATCAATTGCACACCAATTGGGATGTATGGCTATGAGGGCACGGTCCTGACCGCAGCCGCCATGCAAGGTGCGGAGTGGGCGTTCGATGCGGTCTATACACCCGCCGACACGCAGTTTCTGACCGAAGCGAAAGCGGCGGGGCTCACGATCATCTCGGGATGGGAGCTGTTCTTCTATCAAGGCGTCCACGCGTGGAAGCTGTTCTCGGGCCGCGATGTCGACGAGCCGAAGCTGCGCGATTCACTCATCAGACAGGAGGATGCGGCATGAAAACCTCGATCGCCACCGTATCGATCTCTGGCAACCTTCAGGAAAAGCTCGAGGCGATTGCCGCGGCGGGCTTCGACGGGATCGAGATCTTCGAGCAGGATTTCCTGACCGATGACCGCAGCCCGGCAGAGATCGGGCGGATCATCCGGGACCACGGGCTCGAGATCACCCTGTTCCAGCCCTTCCGCGATTTCGAGGGCCTGCCCGCATCGCTGCGCAGCAAAGCCTTCGACCGGGCGGAGCGCAAATTCGACGTGATGCAGGAGTTGGGCTGCGATCTGGCGCTGTTTTGCTCTTCGGTTCACCCGGAGGCGCTTGGCGGTATCGACCGCGCCGCCGCCGATTTCAACGAGCTGGGCGCACGGGCTGCGGCACGCGGTCTGCGCGTGGGCTATGAGGCGCTGGCCTGGGGCAAGCATGTCAACGATCACCGCGACGCCTGGGAGATCGTGCGCCGCGCCGATCATCCCGCGATTGGCCTGATCCTCGACAGTTTCCACACGCTGAGCCGCAGGATCGACCCGGAGACGATCCGGCGCATCCCCGGCGACCGGATTTTCTTCGTTCAACTGGCCGACGCACCGCTGATCGACATGGATCTGCTCTACTGGTCGCGCCACTTCCGCAACATGCCCGGTGAGGGAGATCTGGACGTGACCGCGTTCACGCGTGCGGTGATGGCCACCGGTTACAGCGGACCGATCAGCCTTGAGATTTTCAACGATCAGTTCCGGGGCGGCAGACCTGCGACGATTGCGCAGGATGGCTACCGCTCGCTGGTCAATCTGACGGACGATATCCGCCGCAAAGAGCCGGGCCTCGCCCCCGATCTGGCGCCGATGCCCGCGAGGGTGTCGGTCTCGGGCACGGCCTTTCTCGAATTCGCTTCGCGCGCTGACGAGGCCGAGGCACTGCGCGACGTTTTGCGCGGGCTTGGCTTTTCCCGCGTCGGGCGGCACCGTTCCAAGGATCTGGGCCTTTGGCGGCAGGGCGATATTCGCTTTCTCATCAACGAAGAGGACCGCGATTTCGCGGCCACCGCCTATAATGTCCACGGCACCAGCATCTGTGATATCGGCCTGACGGTGTCCTCCGCCTCCGACACGATCGCACGGGCCACGGCGCTTGGCGCGGATATGTTCGACCAGCCGCTCAGCCCGGTGCAAGTGGACATCCCCGCGATCCGCGGCCTTGGGGGCAGCGTGCTGCATTTCCTTGATGGCTCGCAGGATCTTGCACAGGTCTGGGATCAGGAATTCACCTCAGACGGGGCCGAGGCCCAAGACGAGGTTGGCCTCACCCGTGTCGATCACATCGCCCAGACGATGACCTATGATGCGATGCTCAGCTGGTCCTTGTTCTACACTTCGCTATTCGCGATGGAAAAAGCGCCGATGGTCGATGTGACCGATCCCGACGGGCTGGTGCGCAGCCAAGCTCTGAGCACGCAAGGCGACGCAGAGGGCCTGCGGATCACGCTCAATGGCGCGGAAACCCATCGCACGGTAGCGGGCGCCTTCCTGTCGGAGAGCTTCGGCGCTCCGGTCCAGCATGTGGCCCTTGCGACCGACGACATTTTCGCAACGGCCGAGGCGCTGGTCGGGCGCAATTTCGGGGCACTGCCGATCCCGCCGAATTACTACGCGGATCTGGCCGCTCGGTTCGATCTGGATGAGACCCAGCTGGAACGGATGAAAAAGCTCAACATCCTCTATGACCGCGACGGCGCGGGGGAGTTCTTCCAGCTCTATTCGCGCCCCTTCGCGGGCGGCATGTTCGTCGAGATCGTCGAGCGGCGCGGCGGCTATAGCGGCTATGGAGCCCCCAACGCCCCATTCCGCATTGCAGCCCAGCGGCGGCTGATGCGGGTCAAGGGGATGCCACGCGGATAACATCCCTTTGTGGAGATACTCACCGATCTCGGATCGTCCTATGCGACAAGATCATCGCTACGCCCTATTCCTTTGTCCGCAGTCTCCTGTCACGGTCGCGTTTGCATTGACTGCGCGGCCTCTTGCGGGTTTGTAAGTCGGCCATTGGCTCACGTCACATTGGACGCGGCATAGGCGGATAGAACCAGGAACGGTAACGATGACACTTTTTGACCCGGGGCAGCCGCTGTCCTCTCCGGCACGTGTAAAAGTGCTCTGGCCAATCGCGCTTGGCCTTGCCTTGTTCCTGATGGGACTTTGGGCACTGCATCACCTGCTCGCCCATATCGACGTGCGCCAAGTGATCGCCCAGATCAAGACCACGCCATGGCCGACGCTGGCGACAGCGCTTGGCGCCACTGCCATCGGCTATATGGCGCTTGTGGGCTACGACTTCTGGGCACTGAAATATCTGGGCAAAAGCCTGCCTCTGCGCACCGTCGCGCTGGGCGGCTTTCTGGGCTACGCCTTTGGCAATACGGTGGGGATCAGCGTGATTTCGGGCGGGGCTGTGCGCTACCGGATCTATTCCGCCGCTGGCCTCAACGCCTTCGACGTCGCGGCCCTGTCTTCCTATATCGCAGTCGCGATGGGCATGGGTCTGACGCTGGTGGGACTGATGGCGCTTGCGGTTCATCCCGCAGCGCTCGCGGGGCTGATCAACGCGCCCGACATCTGGATCCGGCTGGGAGCCGGAGGGGCTGCAGCCGTCATCCTGATTGGTGCGGGCTGGCTCTCGTTCAGCGGGCGCGCGCTGCGCATCCGGGGCTACGAGATCGCGATGCCCGCGCCGCGCATCCTTGCAGGCCAGCTTGTCGTGGCACTGTTCGACTCGACGATGGCCGCCATTGCGCTTTGGGTGCTGATGCCCGCCGGAACCCCACCCTTCGCAAGCTTCCTCGCGATCTACGCAGCCGCCACCATGGTCGGCGTGCTCAGCCATGTCCCCGGCGGCGTGGGGGTCTTCGAGACGGTTGTGATCGCGGCTCTGCCCGCAGATGTCCCGCTGGGCGATGCGGCAGCGGCCCTTCTGGCCTTTCGACTGATCTATTTCCTGCTGCCCTTCGCGGTGGCCTTCGTGGTGGTCTCGCTCAACGAAGCGCGCCTCGCTGGCGGCTGGGCGGCCCGGCTCTTCGGCGAGATCTCCGAGCCGATGCGTCCGGTGATCGGCGGCATCGAAGGGGTCGTGCCACGGATCGCCGGGGTTGCCGTCCTCGGGCTTGGCTTCTGGCTGATTATCGTGGCGCTGATGCCCGCGCTGAGCCTGCGCTCGCAAGAGCCCGGGCTCGTCGGTGCGATCCTTGCCGAAGGCGGGACGCTTGCCTGCGCGTTGGCCGGTGTTCTGCTGATCGTGCTCTCGAACGCACTCGTGCGTCGGGTCCGGCTGGCGCATGGGCTGGCCGTGACGGCGCTGATCGTCGGCGTCTTCGCGGTACTGGCCGACGATCATGATATCGACAGCGCGGTGGTGCTGGCGCTCGCGGCCCTCGCGCTCTTACCGTTTCGCCGCGCCTTTCACCGCAAGGCCGCACTGACCGATGGCGGCGTCGGGCCGCTCTGGATCGCCTTGATCGCGGGGATGCTGGCCACCGCCGCGGTGTTCTTCTTCCTTGCCCATGAAGCCACCCCCTATACCAACGCACTCTGGCTGGATTTCACCGCCCGCTCCGCCACGCCCCGAGCGCTGCGGGCGGGCTTGCTCGCAAGCGCGCTTTTACTGGGAATTTTTCTCTGGCTGGCCCTGCGCCCGGCGCGCCGCTTCGAAATCTCCTCCGATCCCGAGCAGGATGCGACCGTCGCCGCGATCCTTGCCGCGCAGGACGTGCCGCAGGGGTGGTTTGCGCTGACCGGGGATAAGCAGGTGGTGTTTTCGCCCGAGCGGGATGCCTTCTTGATGTATGCGCGTCGTCACGGGATCTGTGCGGTACTGGGCGATCCGGTAGGCCCACCCGATGCGGCCCGGAGCCTTGTGTGGGATTTCCATGAGCGGGCGCGCAGCGAGGGGCTCACACCCGTCTTCTACGAGGTCTCGACGCAAAACCTGCCGCTCTGGATCGAGATGGGCTATGCGCTCCACAAGATCGGCGAAGAGGCGGTGATCGACCTGACCGCCTTCTCGCTTGGCGGCTCGAAATTCAAGACCATGCGGGCCGAGCAAAACCGGGCGCTGCGCGAGGGCTATACGCTTGAGATCGTCGGCCCCCCGCATGCGCCCGAGCTGCTGGACACACTCCGCGCGATTTCCGAAAGCTGGCTTGCCGGACAAAAGGGCCGCGAGAAGGGATTTTCGATTGGCCGCTTCGAGCCGGGCTATCTCAACCAATGCGAAATCGCGCTGATCCGGCGCGAGGGTGAGATCCTTGGCTTTGCCAACCTGCTGGGCAGGCCGGACGGGCTGCATTTCGGGATCGATCTGATGCGCTACCGCCCCGACGCCGCCGATGGCGTCATGCAGTTCCTGTTCCTCTCGCTCATCGAGGCGCTGCGCGAACGGAGCGCAACCGAGTTGAGCCTCGGGCTGGCGCCGCTCGCCGGTCTTCCCGAGCGCGCCTCGGCCCGGCTGACAAGCAGGCTTGGCAACATGATCTACCGGCACGGCGGAAGCTTCTACAATTTCGAGGGCTTGCGGCGCTTCAAGCAAAAGTTCCGCCCTGATTGGCGCCCGCGATACGTAGCCCTGCCGCCGGGGACATCGCCCTATCTCGCCCTGACAGAGATCGCGCTGCTGATCTCGGGCGGGGCGCGCAACCTTCTGACGAAAGACTAAACGGCTCAGTTCTATCCACGACGTTCTGGGTTGGCTGGACCAGAGCCGCACCGCCGGCGCTGACCTCTTTGGCGGGATCTGCCTTTGGGACGCTGCATGAAAAGACGCGCCCGGGGCCGCAATCGCGCCGCTGTTCTGGCACAATATTCCCAGCACGCTTGGTTTCAGCCAAGACAGCCGCCGCAAGGCGCAGAGCGTCGGGCAGATTTCGGGCTCAGAGCATCGCAAGACTCCGGTGCTTGCCCTGCGCTGACGTACCAAGTTTTTCAAACCCGCAAGACCCGGAAAGCGCGCCTATTCGGGCAAGAAATCGATCTGCGGGCGACCGTGATAGGGCGAGGTGGCGACCCGCGCGCGCACCCGGAAAATCTCTTGCAAAAGGTCCTCGGTCAGCACCTCTTCAGGCGTGCCCGACGCATGAACCGAGCCGCCCTGCAAAACGACGATCCGGTCACAGAACATCGCCGCAAGATTGAGGTCATGCAGCGCCACGATATTTGTCATCTCAAGCGCGCGGACGAGCCGCAGGATTTCGATCTGATGATGTATGTCGAGATGGTTCGTGGGCTCATCGAGGATCATCCTCGTCGGTTCCTGCGCGAGCGCCTTGGCGATATGCACCCGCTGACGCTCACCGCCCGACAGGGTCATCCACGGTTGGCCCGCATGGCCCAGCATATCGACCCGCGTCAAGGCATCGCGCACCGCGGCCTCATCGGCGGAAGACCATGCCGAGAGGGCCGAGCGATGCGGTGTCCGGCCCAGCTTGACGACATCGCGCACGCTCATATTCGTATCGCTCGCCGCACTTTGCTGCACGAAAGCACATTGGCGCGCCAAAGCGCGGCGCGGGAGTTTCGCGATATCTTGTCCGTTGAACGCCACCCGGCCGGATTGGGGCCGCCTGAGCCCGGCAAGCAGGCGCAGCAACGAGGATTTGCCCGAGCCGTTGGGACCAATCAGTCCCAGCGTTTCGCCCGGTGCAACCGACAGCGAGACATCCGACACGATGGTCTTGCGCTTGACGCCCCAAACGAGATTTTGCGCAACGATACTCATGCCTGCGGTCTCGCACGGTAAAGGATGATCGCAAAGAACGGCACGCCCACCAGCGCCGTGACCACACCGATCGGGATCGTTTGCTGCGCAACGATCACCCGCGACATGATATCGGCCACGACCATGAAGACCGCGCCGACGATTGCACTGGCCGGGATCAACCGCATATGCATCGGCCCGATAAGGAAGCGCGCGGCATGCGGCACCACCAGACCCACAAAGCCAATCGCGCCGACCATGCTGACAATCGTCGCGGTCACCAGCGCCGTGACGCCGAACAAAACCAGCCGGATGCGACCGACCGGCACGCCAAGCGCTGCGGCATCCTCATCGCCGAAGGTGAAGGCATCGAGCGACCGGGCCAGCAACAGACAGACCGCCAGCCCAAGGCCCACCACGATCAAAAGCAGATGGAAATCGGGCCAGCGCACGCCTCCGAAACTGCCCAGAAGCCAGAACATGACATCGCGGGCCTGCTGCGCATTGCCCGCGGTCGTCACGATATAGGAGGTCAGGGCATTGAAGAGCTGCGAGGCCGCGACCCCGGCCAGAATAGTGTGATTGGGGCCGCTGGTGGCGCCGTTCGACAGCAAGGCCACCATCCCGAAGGCCGCAAACGCCCCGGCAAATGCGCCCAGCGAGAGCGAGAGCGCCCCCGCGCCAAGTCCCAGAACGATCACGCAGACCGCCCCCGTCGAGGCGCCCGCCGAGACACCAAGCACGAAGGGTTCTGCCAGAGGATTGCGCAGCAGCGCCTGCAAGATCGCACCGCAGATCGCCAATCCGGCCCCCGCGAGCGCGGCAACCAGAGAGCGGCTCAGGCGCAGGTTCCAGACCACGCTTTCCTCGATCTTCGGAATATCGATCTCGGTCAGGCCAAGCCCGTTGGTCACCGACCAAAAGACCGTGCGCAGACCGATGTGGAAATCACCGATCGATGTCGCGACCGCGACGGCGATCCCCAGCAGAGAGATCGAGCCTGCGAGCAGCAGCACAAGCCCCGCCCCCCGCGTTCCGTCCGGCGTCATTGTGGCAGATCGAGCTTATCAAGCTGCGCGGCCACTTCCTCGGCGCCGTAAAGCGTGCGGATGCTCGGGTTCATCGCTGCGCCGCTCATCACCACGATGCGCCCGGCTTGAACCGCGCTCATCTGGCTGACCGTAGGATCGCTCTTGAGGAACTCGATCTTCTTGGCCGCGGAATCGAGCGTCCAACGCTTGCGGTCCACCTGAGCGGCCACGATCACCGTCGGGTTGGAGGCGATGATGCCCTCCCAGCCCTCCGACGGCCAATCCGCTTTGGTCTTGATGGCATTGGAGCCGCCAAGGATATTGGCAATATAGCCAGAGGGCCCATTGCCCCCGCCCAGATAGGCATCCTCGGTCGGCGACAGGCTGGAGAACCAAAACAGGAAGGTCAGATCAGGCCGCTTGGCGAATTTGGCCCGCAGCGTCGCTTCGCGGGCCTTGAAATCAGCGATCAAAGCCTGTCCGCGATCTTGAACGTCAAAGATCCGCGAGAGATCGTCGATCTCCTGATAGACCAGATCCATGCTCCAGAGCTCGTCGCGGCTGCCAAAGATATTGCCCGCCATTTTCTCGGTCGAGCAGGCGCTGGGAGACAGGTAAGTCGGAATCCCGAGATCGCTGAAATCGGTCCGTTTCGCGACTTTGCTGTCGGGGCCAAGCAAGGTCACGAGCATAGCCGCCACGAAATCGGGCTTCTTGGCGAGAATCGACTCGAGCGTCGGAAACTCGACGCTCAGCACATCCACTTTCGCATTCGACTCTGCCAGCTGCGGCAAGACCTTGTTGGGCCAGAAGGCCGTCGCGGCCATCCGATCTTGGAGGCCAAGCAGCAACATGATCTCGGCGGTGTTCTGGCCCAGCGCCACCGCATGTTGTGGCGCGTGATCAAACGTAACGGTCTGTCCGCAATTTTCGATCTCAAGCGGATACTGGGTCGGCTCGGCGCGAACTCCGCCACTTGCAAGGCTCGCAACGATACATCCTGCCACCAAAAGCGCTTTGCGGGTCATCAAGCCGTCTCCCGTTCCTGTTCATGTCTCGCAGCCCGCTTACAGAGACGCTCACGGAGTTTCAATAGTATTTTAGTCAGGTATTTTGCGAAGCCTTTGGCGCACCTGCGCACAACCGCCAGATCCGCGCCAAACCATGTGCAGTTGGCCTGCGCCGCGCGATGGGCTAACGATAAGGCGTGGCGCGTCTGTCCGCCCCTGCGCGGCTGGGCGCCGTCCCCTCTTGCACGAAGGACATATTCCCATGAGCGATCTGGTCCCGATCTTCGATGGTCACAACGATTTCCTGCTGCGCCTTCTGCACGACCGGGCGGCGCGCGAGACGACGTGGCTCACGCAAACCGGAGAGGGCCAGCTTGATCTGCCGCGCATGAAGGCGGGCGGTTTCGCGGGTGGGTTCTTCGCGGTCTATATCCCCTCGCCCAAGGCGCATGACGCGCCCGATCTGCAAAGCCTGCTGCGCGAACCGCCCTTCGCGCTGCCGCTGCCGGAGCCCGTCCCCTATGAGCACGCGCTGCCCATCGCGATGGAGATGGTGGGCCATCTGCTTTGGATGGAGCGCAGCGGTCATCTGTCGATCTGCCGCACGGTCGCCGATATCCGCGCGGCGATGGCGGCAGGCCGGATCGCCGCGATCCTGCATATGGAGGGCGCCGAGGCCATCGGCCCCGATCTCGATGCGCTGCATGTCTGGCACGCGATGGGGCTGCGCAGCCTTGGGCCGGTCTGGTCGCGCCCGACGGCCTTCGGCCACGGTGTCCCCTTCGCCTTCCCCTCAACCCCCGATACCGGCGACGGGCTGACACCCGCCGGAAAAGATCTGGTGCGCGCGTGCAATCAGCTTGGCATCATGATCGACCTCAGCCACCTCAACGAGAAGGGCTTCAACGATGTCGCAGCGCTCTCCGATGCGCCGCTCATCGCGACCCATTCCAATGCCCATGCGCTCTGCCGCTCCTCGCGCAACCTGACCGACCGGCAGCTTGCGATGATCCGCGACAGCGACGGGATGGTCGGGCTGAACTATGCGCTCAGCTTCTTGCGCGAAGACGGCGCGGCGCAGCCCTTTTCCGGCTTCGATCCGATGCTGCGCCACCTCGACCACCTGATCGAGATGCTTGGCGAGGACCGGGTCGGGCTTGGTTCGGATTTCGACGGTGCCGAAATCCCGCCCGATCTGGGGGATGCAAGCGGGTTGCCGCGCCTGATCGACGCGATGCGCGCGCATGGCTATGACGCCGCACTGATCGCCAAGCTCGCCCACGAAAACTGGCTCGCGGCCCTTGGCCGTGTCTGGAAAGAGTGACCCCGCCTCTTGGCCCGAAACGACAGACAGGATGCCTGCCGATGCTGACCCTTCCCAATGACCGCGCGCCCGATGGCGCATTCCTGCATTCGCGCCTGCCCGACGAAGGAGCAAGCCGCATCATTCGTCATATCTCCGAGGCGTTGATGCCCGTCGCGGATCGGCTTGCGGCCGGGCTGTTGCCCGGAAATCCGGCGGCAATCGTGGGCGATAATAGCAGCGGCGATGCCCAGAAGGCGCTCGATATCGGCGCGCATGAGCACATGGTGGCAGCGCTTCGGAATTGCGATATCCGCCATATCCTCTCCGAAGAGGCCGAAGAGATCGTCACGCTCGACCCTCAGGGCCGCTTTGACGTGGCGATGGACCCGATCGACGGCTCGGGCTCCATCGGGATCTGCGCGCTGCTGGGCATGCTGTTTGTGATCTATCCGGCAGGCGACGGACGCTTTGCCCGCCCGGGCTCCGAGGCAGTGGCGGCGGGCTATGCCTGCTTTGGCCATTCAGTGGATTTCGTCTGGTCGCTGGGCGATGGCGTGCATATGGCCACGCTCGACCGTACCGCGGGGGATTTTCGGATCACCACCGAGGGCATCAGGCTGTCAGACAAGACCTCGATGATTGCCTATAATGCCTCCAACGAAGGGCTCTGGGATCCGGGCCTGCAACGCTATGCTCAGGATCTGCGGGCCGGTGTCGACGGCCCACGCGGCAAAAACTTCAATATGCGCTGGCTGGCCGCTGCCGTTGGCGACCTGCACCGGATCATGCTTAAGGGCGGGGCGTTTCTCTATCCGCAGGACAGCCGCAAGGGCTATGAGAGCGGGCGCCTGCGCCTTGCCTATGAGGCGATCCCGATTGCCTTCATCGTCGAGCAGGCAGGCGGTCGCGCCAGCGACGGCAAAACCCGCATCCTTGATCTTGTGCCCGATCACCCGCATGGCTTTTGCCCGCTGATTTTCGGCTCGGCAGACGAGGTCACCCGGATCGAGCAGTACATCGCGGACCACGGCTAAGGCCCCGATAGAACATGAAAAAAGGCCGCCTCCCGAAGGAGTGCGGCCTTTTTCTTCGATTTTTTTCGATTCCGCGATCAGACGGGCGGCTTGCCGCGCACAGCGCGCGCAACCATGGCCACGACGAAGAGGATAAGGAAGATCACGAACAGGATCTGTGCGATCCCGGCGGATGCACCGGCAATACCACCGAAGCCAAGCGCTGCGGCGATGAGCGCGATGATGAGGAAAGTCAGGGCCCAGCCTAGCATGGGAAGTCTCCTTGCATCTGTGTTCAGTTAAAAGACGCCTTCACGTTGCGTCATCTGGGAAATCAACTGCTGATTGCGGTCACGGTTCCGCGAAAAGAATCCTGACAGACTTGGGAACTGACAGGCCCAGATTGCCGTTTCGCGCCCCCACCTGCGCGCCGCGCGAATGGGTAGCCCGCGCAGCGGACCCCACATGCGGCGGCGCGCTGCCCAACCGCTCCCTGCCCTTTGCGCAGGCCGATCACACGCCGGGAACCGTTCTGTCGAGATTGCGTTAAACCCTCAGAAACGCGGCATGTCGCCGTGTCAGGCAGAACCGGGGGCGCCGATGAACCATGACGACGCAGCCAACCAAAACACTGGTAGGTCCAATCGGACGATTACCGAATTGTTCGCTCGTGTGATTGAGCAAACCCGGGAAATCGCCCGTGCCGAGGCAGACCTTGTGCGTGCGGAGGCTGTGCATCGCGCATCTCTGGTGAAGAACGCCGCCCTGTTCGGTGCCGTCGCTTTGATCTTCGGGATCGGCGCCGTCGGCCCGCTCGTGCAATCCGCGATCTACGCGCTGGAATGGCTCGGCCTCGACCGCGCCCCGGCAACACTGATCGCGGGGGCCACGCTGGCGATCCTCGCAATCATTCTGGCACTCGTCGCCGTAGCACAGCTCAAGCGCGCGGGCCGTGCGCCCAAGCGTATCAAAGATAACCTCTCTGCCGACATGCAGACCCTCAAGGAGCCACTCAAATGACAGAGAAGACAACGATCAAGGAAATCGAAAGCCGCCTGACCGACGATCGCGCGGATTTGGCATCGACTTTGGCCGATCTCGCCGGTCGCATCGCGCCGGACTACCTCTCCGACCAGATGTCGGCGATGGTCCATGATTACGCACGCCCGGTGGCCAAGAAAGCCGAAGAGACCGTGCGCTCCAATCCGGTCGCTTTCGCGGTCGCCGGTGCCGGTCTTGCGTGGCTTTTGTTGAGCAGCCGCAAGGACAAACCCGCCAGCGACGGCGTACGTGCGCCGCTCGACGCGCTCGCTGCGGATGACCTCGTGACCGAAGACTGGCTCGACGAGATCGACGAGCTGCGTGAAACCGCGTCGGATCGGATGCATCAGCTTGAGCTGGACTCGCGCAGCACGCTCGACAAGACCCGCGATTTCGCCACAGAGCGCGCCGAGATGGTCAGCCAATTCGCCTCTGATCTGCGCGACACGCTCAATACCGGGCTGCATGACCTGAGCGAAGATGCGCGTGCCCGTGTCGTCCGTGCCCGTGAGGCCGCCTATTCCGCCCGTCTGCGTGTGCAGTCAGGTGTGAAAAGCGCAGGCCAGTCCAGCTCGCAGATGGTCAAGGATCATCCGGTGATCACGGCCGCGCTCGGGATTGCCATCGGTGCCGCGATCGTCAGCGTCATGCCCAAGCCCGAGTTCAACCGCCGCTCGCTTGGTCCGCGCGCCAACCGTCTCATCGACGAGGCTCAGGCCGCGTTTGCCGAAGAGAAGCGCCGCGCTCGCCGTTTGGCCGGAGAAGTTGGCGACGAGATGAAGCGCGCCGCAGGCTCGGTTGCAGATACCGCGCGCGACGAGGCCTATAAGACCGCGCAGGACATCTCGGATCAGGCGATTTCGGCGGGAAAGGACCTCAGCGAACGCCTCGCTCAGCAGCTGGCAGACGAGGCCACGCGCGCCATCCACGACGTCGGCGAGCATCTGCGCGACGGCGCTAAAAAAGCCACCGCGACGAGCGACAAGACGCACTGATCGCTACCGTGTCAAGCAAAGCGGAAAGCCGGGCCCAGCGCCCGGCTTTTTCATGTCCTACGAAGGATGAACACCATCGCGCGCTGGCACCTCGCCCCCGACCCTGCGCCCATGAAAAAGGGCGCATCGCTTATGCAATACGCCCTCTCTCATTCAAGTGTCACTGCGATCAGTGCTTGGCACGCCACGCGTCGACTTCCTGCTCGGCAGCCTCTTTGGTCTTGCCGTATTTCTTCTGGATGAGGCCAACGAGTTGCTCGCGTTGACCCTGAGCCTGATCCAGCTCGTCATCGGTCAGCTCGCCCCATTTTTCACGGGCTTTGCCTTTGACTTGTTTCCAGTTACCTTTGATTTCATCCCAGTTCATAACGCTCTCCTTTCGCGTGATTAGGATCTGCAAAGGTAACGCCCGATCGATCCCCGCTGTTCCGTCTGGACGGGTGATGAATTTCTCACCCGGCGAGGAACCGCGAGCGATACGTGGCGTTGTTCACGAAAGCAGGAGTTACACACATACCATGAATCGCCTGGAGACCCTGTCGCGCGCCTCCGTCATAATTATTGCCGTCGTGGTGGTAGTTGGAGCGCTCGAACAGGTGGAGAGCCTGATTGCCCCGGTGGTGCTTGCACTGGTCGTGGGCATTGTCCTCTCACCGATTTCCGATGCATGGGAAAATCGAGGTCTACCGCCTGTCTGGGGGGCGCTGACTTCGCTCGTAATCTCACTGCTTGTCGCGGCGCTTCTGGTTGTCGTGATCCAGCCGCTCGCCGCCAATATGATCGATCAGGCCCCCAAGGTCTGGAACGACATGCGCTCGAGCGTCCATGACCTGCAATCGACTTTCAAAGGGTTTCAGGACGCCAGCAAGGAAGTCTCGGACGCGATCACCCCGGCCTCTGAGGGCGGCAAAGACAAAGGCGGCAGCGGTGCGTCGATGCCCGATGCCGCCGATGTGCTTCTGCTGGCACCTGCGATTTTGGCGCAGGCGCTGATCTATATCGGGACGCTCTTCTTCTTCCAGCTTTCACGCCGAGAGATCTACGAATGGATCGCCAAACATCTGGCCGATTCAACGCAGCGTGGCAGCACGGCAGCCAGACTGCGCGCCGCTGAGAACAAGGTGTCGCGCTACTTCCTGACGATCACCGTGATCAATGCAGGCTTGGGCGTTTGCGTGGGCATCGGGCTGAGCATTATCGGCATGCCCAACGCACCGCTCTGGGGCGTGATCGCCTTTTTGATCAACTACATTCTCTACCTTGGCCCGGCGGTTCTGGCCGTCACACTGGTCTTCGCCGGTGTCGCGGCCTTTGACGGCATTCGCGTGCTGCTTCCCGCGCTGCTTTATCTCGCGATGAACACGACCGAAGGTCAGTTCGTGACTCCCACGATGGTGGGCAAACATATGCGGATCAACCCTTTGCTGGTCTTCCTGTCGCTGACCTTCGGGATCTGGCTCTGGGGGCCGCTGGGCGGTGTGGTGGCGATCCCGCTGCTGCTCTGGGCGCTGGTGCTCACCAGCAGCCTGCCCGAGATCAAATCCACCAAAGCAGACTGATCACACCATCTCTTCGGGAATGAACGGCAGGTTGCGCCCGATCTCCTGCGCTTTCGAGCGGCTATAGGGCATCAGGAAACCGCGGCGGTCATCGGGCGGCACATCGGCATTCTTGCGCGCAATCTCGGTCCAGCGCGCAACGGCTGTCTCCAGCGCAAAACACTCCGGCCCGGCATTCTCCGGCAGCCAATGACGCATGATCCGATAACGGATCTGCTCAACCCCGTCGCTGCGCCGCAGATAGACGCCCGCCTCGGTATCCCAAGCCAGCGAGCGCCCATTCAGATTGGCCGAAGAAACAATCGCGGACTCATCGTCGAAAATCGAGACTTTCGCATGCGTGTAGACCAGTGGTGCTCCCGACAGACGGTCGCGCCCATCCTCTTGCTGCGCGGGTCTGCGCGCAGAGCGGGGCTGCCCCGGACATCCCACGAAGAGCCGGTCGCCAAAGGCCTCCCGCACGATCTTGACCGCGCGGGCCTGCAGGAATTCGCCATAGCGCACATCCGGGCCGGTCGAATGTTCGAAAGCAAGCTCCTCGGGGGCTGCGGGAAGCAACAAGATCATCTGAAGTGCCGAATTGTCGCGCGCCGCCTTTGCAAGTTGCTTGGCCAGCGCCGTTGAGCGGAAAAACTGCGTCTCAAGATAAATCAGCTTCTGAGCCCGCGCGACCAGCATGCCATGGGCAGTTGCGATCTCGAAGCGGTAGGATTTGGGGCCGATGGCAAAGGGCGCCCGCTTGCGACGCCGCGCAATCGTGCGCAGCAAGCGGCGCGGCGGTGGTGCATCGGCCTGCCCGGCGCAGGCTTCGTGATATGTCTCAAGATGGGCCTTGGCCTCACGCGCAACAGGCCCGGTCATCAAAAGCTGGACGTCATGCCAGGTGCGCTCGCCACGGCGTTCATGATCGGGTGTGTCGTAACGCCGGTTATCCAGATCCAGCCCGCCGATATAGAGCTTTTTCGCATCGAAAAGCGCGATTTTCTGATGATGTGTCGCGGGAAAAAGATGCGGCAGCCCGCTCAGGCGTCGCGCGTAGCGCCCCTGCCCCGAAGGCACCAGATGCGGCGCCAGCCCGGGCATGTCGCGCAGCAGCGTGGCGCGGGACTTCTCAGGTTGCTCATTGAGCCATTGCGCATGTTTCGACAGCTTGCTCATCACCAGCGGCCAGAAAGCCAGCCGCACCGCGATCCCGGAGCGCGCAGGATGCAAAAGCGCCCGCGTCGTAAGCTGCGCCCGCGGTCCCGCAAGCTCGCGCGCCGCCGCCAGCATCCGCATCGACCGCCATGTGCCGCGATGCAGATCGGGCCGCGCGCAAGGATCGAAATCGCACAGATCCACCTGAACCCGCAGCCCGCGCGCCACGACATGCACGATCAGATCGAACCAAGTTTTGCCGACTTGCCGCCCGCGCGCCGAAAACAGCTTGGTTTCAAGATCGAAGACCCGAAACGAGACATGAATTTCCTCACGCGCATCCAGAAATGCCGCCTCAAGAACGGGATAGGCTTCTGCGGCCGTCAGCAGCAGTTTTGTCCTGCTTGCGGGCTGAATTCCTACTCTGCGTAGCCGGTCCATAAAACCTGTTCACTTGCATCGTCTCTAGTGGAGCTTGATCGCACGAAACTCTGTTTAAATTGGGGCGTCTTCTACCCTTCAAACTGTTTCCGTCGTCTCCGATTTCAAGCGCTCTTCATGTCGCAATTCGCTTTCCTCCAGCGGTCGCAGCGCAAACTCAGTGACCAGCAGATAGCGCTCTCCCTCATTCTCGATTTTCAGCTGCCCCGAGAGCTGCTGCACGAAAGCATTCACAAGCTGAGAGCCCAGCCCAGAGCCGTCCACGCTTGAGGAGGGTTCGGCATCGGGATCGACAGTGTTGGACACCCGAAGCCGCGCACGCATGCCCTCAAGCTTGCGCAGGCTGATATCGAGCTGCGGCGTGCCGTTCCGGTTCGAGGCGTATTTCATTGCGTTGGTCATCGCCTCTGTCAGCAACAGCGACAAGGGCACCGCCTGATCGGGCGTCAGATGAATATCGTCGATCTGACAATCCACACCGATCCGCCGCTCCGGGCCGGTGGCCAGCCGCGTAATCTGGCGCACGATGTCGGGCAGCAATTCCTGCGCGCGAATATCGGTCAGTCCCGAGGTCTGATACAGGCCCCGGTGGATCGTCGCGAGCGAGATTACCCGCTCTTGCAGCGACTTCATCAGCCCCTTGGCCTCAGGCGTGCGGGCCTTACGCATCTGCATATTGATGATCGAGGCGATGAGCTGGAGGTTGTTCTTCACCCGGTGATGCACTTCGCGCAGCAGCACCTCTTTGTGATGCACGATATCCTCAAGCTCCGCCTCGTCATGCAAGATCGTCTCGGTCATCTTGTCATAGGCTTCGGCAAGATCGCGGATCTCGGTCGGCGCGCGGCTGAGATTGAGCTTGCCCACGATCCGGCTGCCGGTCGCAAAATTCGAAATCGCGAAGACCAGCTTGCGAATATGGCCGATCACCAGTTTCTGCATCGCGAAATAGGCCACCAGAAGGCTTGCGGCCCACATCAATGCGGGAAACAGGATCGGCGAGATATCGGCGAACGGCCCCAGCGACGAGGCGGCCTGTGCAGGCCAACTCCCGAGCGCATAAAGCTGATCGGGGACCAACTCCACCACGGAATAGACCCGCTTGATGCCCTTGTTCGATTTCCCAGAAAACGTAACCGCACCGGCCCCCGCCAACAGCTTGAGCGACCGGTCGGTGGGCAGATGCGCCTGCGTGTTGCTCAAACCGTCCGAGGAGGTCAGGATCGCGCCTTCCTTGTCGAAGGTCATGATGACAAGCGGGCGATCATCGTTCAGCTTCGGCCCATCCTTGGCCAGCGACAATTCGGTATGCGGCATCGAGATCGAGATCACCCCGATATGTTTGCCCTGCGCATTATAAACCGGGTTCGCCACTCCCAGCACAGACGTATCCGAGATCGGCGCGGCACGGTTGACGAAGAACGTCATCTGCTTGGCCTGCGAGATCTGTTTGAAGATATCACTGCCGCGAAAATCGAAAGGCGTGTCCCGATTGGAGCAGGTCATCTGTCCGGAATCGGGGATAAAGGCGACGAGCGAGAAATTCGGGAAGGTCTGTGCCACTTTCCCCATCAGCGCCGAACAGGCGGGATTATCATCGATCACCGGCAGCACCGTGCTCGACAAAAGCCGGGCGGCATCCTGAGCATGCTGAATCACCCGCGTCTCGCCTGCGACGGCCCGCATCGTCTCGCCCATAAGGGCGGCTTCGGATTTCGCCTGCGCCTCGCGCGCCACCGACGAAGATTGCAGGATCGCGATGATCAGAAGTGGAAAGAGCGCAACGGCCAGCATCACTGCCAGCCGTATACCAAGCCCGTCAAACGCGGCGCGCAAGCCTTTGCTTTTCGCGCGCCGCTCGTGATCCATTTCGGGCGGATCTTCTGATGGTGCCGCCGAAGCAGCGTCGGGCGTCATGCGGCGGCAACTCCGGATCTACCCATAACGGCAAGAGAGTTCCGGTCAGATCCCGAAAGGATATCCTCGCCCTCTTCCAGCTCAAGCATTTCGCACAGCCGCGCCCGGGCCCGGTTCGCCCGGCTCTTCACGGTGCCCACTGCGACATTCATCATGCCAGCAGCTTCCTCGTAGGAAAATCCCGAGGCGCCTACGAGCGTAAGAACCTCACGGTGCTCCGGGCTGAGCTGATCGAAGGCGCGCACGAAATCGCCCATCGCCAATCGGCCGTCATGCGCGGGTTTCTCAAACAAAGCGGCTGCGTGAATGCCATCGGGATCGGGCACCTCGCGCTTGCGCTTGCGGCGATCAGAATAAAACGTGTTGCGCAAGATGGTGAACAGCCAAGCGCGCAGATTGGTCCCGCGCTCAAATTTCTCGATATTGGACCAGGCTTTCACGATGGTGTCCTGCACCAAATCATCTGCCGCAGCCCCGTTCCGGGTCAGCGACAGGGCAAAAGCACGCAACGCTCCGAGATGTTCGGGCAACTCGTCGCGCGGATCGCGGGTCTCGGGAGTGCTGGTCGGGTTGGAAGGAGCGTTCATTTACCGTCCTCCTTTGCCTTGAGCTGTGCCAGAAGATCTTTGAACCGATCAGGAACCTCTTCTTGAAGTGCTTGTTCGTAAACGCGCTTCAGGTTGTCATTGATCTGATCTTTGATACTGGACTTGGACTTTTCTTCAGCCATGTCACTATACATTCCGGTTTCCGATCCCACATACTTTGCACGGAACCAAACGCGGAGCCAGAACGTTTGGTTCCCGAAAAACGACAAAAGGGGGTTTTCATGCCCGAAGACATCGCCGGCACCATCGGGGCCAACCTTCCGTACCTGCGCCGCTACGCGCGGGCCCTTACCGGCAGCCAAGACAGCGGCGATCGCTTTGCCGCAGCAACGCTCGAGGCGATCCTCGAGGATACGTCACCTTTCGAGGACAACGATCCCAAGCTGGGCTTGTTCCATGCGTTCCACCTCGTCTGGGCTTCAGCCGGGTCGCCGCTGGGTGAGCCTGACAACCGTATGTCCGCAAGCGCGCAGGATCACATGGCCTCGCTGACGCCCAACACGCGTGAGGCGCTGCTGTTGCACTCGATCGAAGGATTCCGCATCGAGGAAATCGCGACGATCATGCAAGTCGATTCCGACGAGGCGCAGGATCTGATCGACATCGCCCTGCGCGAGATGGAAGCCTCGATTGCAGGCAAGATCATGATCATCGAGGACGAAGCCATCATCGCGATGGATATTCGCGCCATCGTCGAGGATATGGGCCACACCATCACCGGGGTTGCCCGCACGCGTACCGAGGCTGTGGAACTGGCAGCGAAGGAAAAGCCCGATCTCATCCTTGCCGACATCCAGCTGGCCGACAATTCGTCGGGCATCGATGCGGTGAACGATATTTTGGCGCAGTTCGGCAACGATCTTCCGGTCGTGTTCATCACGGCTTTCCCGGAGCGGCTGTTGACCGGCGAGCGTCCTGAACCGGCCTTCCTGATCACCAAGCCCTATACCGAGGCTCAGGTGCAATCGGCGGTCAGTCAGGCGATGTTCTTCTCATCGACCGAGTCGCTCGCGGCCTAAGCAGCCCCGCGCTTGCACGACATGACAAAGCCCCGGCTTGCGCCGGGGCTTTCGGCCGATCAGGTGAGCCCTGCGATCCGGTTTGCGGCCTCGCGATAGCGCGCATAGCCATCGTCAAAAGCCGCGATTTGCGCCGAAACAGGCTCTATTTCGCGGGCAATTGCGGGCGGCGTGGCAATCTCTGCCCCGGCGCCACTGGCCGCCATCAGCCCCAGCCGCGCGGCGCCGAACGCTCCGCCATAATCGCCCGCAACCGGCAGCTTGACCGGAATGCCAAGCGCGGTTGCGATGATCTGCAGCCAGTAATCCGAGCGCGACCCGCCCCCCACGGCCAGCAGGCTCTCGATCTGCGTTCCGGTGGCCGCCAGCGCATCGCGGCAATCGCGGAAGGCAAAGCTCACACCCTCCAGCACCGCACGGGTCGCGGCCTCTCGATCCGTCGCATGCTCCAGCCCGATAAACGCGCCCCGGATCGCCGCATCGTTGAGCGGCGTCCGCTCGCCCCCCAGATAGGGCAGGAACAGGGTCTTGGACGGCGCGCGCAAGGCACCGAGCCCGGAGGTCAGCGTCTCGGCATCGGTTCCGGTGAGCTTCGCGAACCAGTTCAGCGCATCGCTCGCCGCCAAAATCACCCCCATCTGGTGCCAGCTTCCCGGCACCGCGTGACAAAACGTGTGCACCGCCGTTTCCGGGTCGGGCTGATAGCCGTCATTGGCGGCAAAGAGCACGCCTGAGGTGCCAAGGCTGACAAAAGCTTGCCCCGCCTTCACGACGCCCACGCCGATCCCTGAAGCCGCGTTATCGCCGCCGCCACCGGCAACCACCGCGCCCTTGCCGATGCCGAACCGTGCAGACAGCTCGGGGCGCAGCGCGCCGGAAATCGCAGACCCCTCGACCAGCCGGGGCATCTGCGCCCGGCTCAATCCGGTTTTCGCCAGCAACGCATCGGACCAGTCGCGCGCGCCCGTGTCGAACCAGCTTGTGCCCGCCGCATCCGACATCTCGGCAACATGCTCGCCCGTCAACCAAAGGCGCAGGTAATCCTTGGGAAGCAATACTTTAGCGACTTTGGAGAACAGCTCTGGCTCATGGCGCGCGACCCAGACCAGTTTCGGTGCGGTGAACCCCGGAAAGACGATATTGCCGGTGATCTCGCGAAATTTCGGATCCGCGTCGAGTGCCTTCGCCTCTTGATAGGCGCGCGTGTCGTTCCACAAGATACAGGGTCGCAACACGGTATCAGAGGCATCAAGCAACACCGCCCCGTGCATCTGACCCGACAGCCCGATCCCGCGCACGCCCGACAGGTCATGCACTGACAGCGCCTCAAGCGCCTGCTCGGCCGCCGTAATCCAATTGGCGGGCGCTTGCTCGGACCATCCATCCGCCGGGCGCGTCACGCTGAGCGGCGCGCTGGCCTCGGCGAGGACGTTTTGCGCATCGTCAATCAGCAGCGCCTTGAGGCCCGATGTCCCCAGATCCAATCCGATATACATAAAAACCTACTCCGTTTCCGAGGATCGTGCCCAAAGGTTGATCCCCTCGTCCTGCGCATGGCTGTCGATTGCGTCCAGTTCCGCTTGCGTGAACTCCAGATTTGACACGGCTCCGGCGCAATCGATCACCTGTTCGGGCTTGGACGCACCGATCAAGGCTGAGGTAATCCGCCCCCCGCGCAGAACCCATGCAATCGCCATCTGCGCCAATGTCTGCCCCCGCGCCTGAGCGATCTCGTCAAGCGCCCGGATCTTGGCCAGCGCCTCAGGCGTGAGCATGTCAGGATTGAGCGATTTGCCCTGCGCGGCACGGGCACCCTCGGGAATCCCGCCCAGATATTTCCGCGTCAGCATACCCTGCGCCAATGGCGTGAACGCGATTGAGCCGACGCCCAGATCGTCGAGCGTATCGGTCAGCCCGTCGCGCTCGACCCAGCGATTGAGCATATTGTAGCTCGGTTGGTGGATCAGAAGCGGCACGCCCATCTCTCGCAGAATATCCGCAGCCTCGCGGGTGCGCTGGGTGTTGTAGCTCGAAATCCCGATATACAGCGCGCGCCCCGAGCGCCAGATATGCTCCAGCGCGCCCATCGTCTCTTCCAACGGCGTGTCCGGATCGAAGCGGTGCGAGTAGAAGATATCGACGTAATCTAGCCCCATCCGCTTGAGCGACTGATCGCAGGACGAAATAAGATATTTGCGCGAGCCCCATTCGCCATAGGGGCCATCCCACATCAGGTAGCCTGCCTTGGAGCTGATGATCAGCTCGTCACGATAGCCCGCGAAATCGGTCCGCAGGATCTCGCCAAAGGCGGTCTCGGCGCTGCCCGGCGGCGGCCCGTAATTATTCGCCAGATCGAAATGCGTGATGCCGTGATCAAAAGCGGTGCGGCAAATCTCGCGCTTGGTGCGATGCGGCGTGTCCTCGCCGAAATTGTGCCAAAGCCCAAGCGACACCGCAGGCAGTTTCAGCCCCGAGCGCCCGCAGCGGCGATACACCATGTTCGAGTATCTCTCATCGGCTGGCCGATAGCTCATGACGTTCCTCCTCCATGTTAGCGGAAACACAACCACAGAGCGCGGATCGGCGCAAGTTGCGCTCGGATGGCTCTTGAGCAATGGTAACAAAAAGGAGAAATTCGTGCGCGAGATCAGCAAATTCGGGATTAACCTGCTGGGCAGGCTCATTGATTCGAATATCACGCTGGTGGCAGCAGGTGTGGCCTTTTACGCGATGCTGGCCGTGTTTCCCGGCATTTCGGCGACCATCGCACTCTGGAGCGCCTTTTCCGATCCGACGGTCATCCGGGAATATCTTCAGGTGGCCGATGATTTTATTCCACCCGAAGCCTATGGGCTTTTGAATTCTCAGATCCAAAGCTGGCTGATCGGGCCGCGCGCCTCAATCGGTGTGGGAACGGTTCTCTCGGCGCTTTTCACGCTGTTCTCGGCGCGCGCAGGCGTGGCAGCCCTCGTGCTTAGCCTCAACGTGATCAACGGCACCAAGCCGCGCAATACGATCTGGAGCTTCATCATGGGCTACCTGATGACAGTGACATTGGTGGGCGTGATGCTGGCCGCCATCGCGACCATCGTGATCGTGCCGATCATCATCAACTTCCTGCCCTTCCACGATTATACAGGCTGGGTCTTGTCGATCCTGCCTTGGGTCGCGATGCTGCTATTGATGCTCACGGCGCTTGGGATCTTGTATCGCTACGGCCCCAACATGAGGGGCAAGCGCTACCCCTTACTCACACTGGGCGCGGTGCTGGCGACGGCGGTCTGGGGGCTAAGCTCGCTTGGGCTGACCTTCTATCTTTCGAATTTCGGCTCGTATAACAAACTCTACGGCTCGATCGGGGCGGTCATCGCACTGCTGTTCTGGCTCTATCTCAGCGCGCTGTCGGTTCTGCTCGGCGCTGCATTGAACGCCGAGCTGAATGCCCATCTCAACAAATCCGGGAAAGATCAGTAGTTCTTCTCGAAATAGAGACCGACCCCACTGGTCCCGCTTGAGCCCACGGTGCCGCGCGCGGTGAGGTTCTTGGTCACATCGAGGTTCAGGTTGATCTCGGATGTCCCGTCTGCCCCCACCGTCACATCGGAATAGAGGTTCTGAGACAGATACTTGCCCGCCTTGAGCTGTGTCTGCCCCTCCGCATTGGTCGAGACGTCCAGATCATCGAGCCCGGTGCTTTTACGCAGCCTTCCGATCAACCCCTCGCCGCCCTTACCCGCGAGCGTCGCCACGGCCGAGGCAAGCTGAGCGGCCTGCAAGGGCGACAGGCTTTGCGTGTCGCGCCCGAAGATCAAACGCGAGATCACCTCATCCTGCGGCAGACCCGGCGCGGAGTTGAAGGTCACCTGTGGCTCTGTGGCCTGACCGCTGATCTCGATGCTGATCGTGTAATCGCCCTGCGTCGTGACCGCTTGGAAGTCGATATAGGGAACAAAAGCCCCCTGAAGCGCAATCTGCCCCTTATCGAGCGTGAACCGCTGACCCAGAATATCGAGACGCCCGCGCACCAGATTGAACTGGCCGACGGGGATGACATTCGCCGTCGTCCCGGTGATCCGCAGGCTCCCGCCCAGCTCTGCATCAAGGCCGCGCCCGCGCACGAATATGCCACGGGTCGACGTGATCGTCAGATCCAGCGGAAACGCCTTGGCGCTGTTGCCGCCCGCAGATTTCGCGGCTTGGCTGACCAGCAAACCGGCACGCTCCAGCGTCGTGCGCACCGCGTTGCTCTCGCGTACATGCTTGATCCCGTCGGGCACAGAGACTGAACCGTCAATCCCTGACGAGGGCACACGCAGCTCGGTATCCGACAGCGTGATTGCGCCCGCGATTGCCGCACCACCGGTCAGCGGTCCCTTGACCGTCACACTGCCCGAAGCCCGGGTGTCGTACAAAGCCGGGTCACGCAGGCGCGCGCCGTTCAGACGGATCGTCAGATCTCCGTTATAGGGCGCAGCCAGCGTAATCGGCCCGTTCACGGTGATCGTGCCCCCAGTGCCAAGCTCCCCGCTCACGCCAAGCTGCGCGCGCCCATTGGATAGCGAAACCCGGGTGTCCACGTTTTGCAGCACCATACCGAGATTGGGGGCCACGATCCGCGTGCCATTTGCGGTGACCGTGCCCGACAGCGCCTCAAGCCCCGGCTTGCCGTTGAGCCGCAGGTCGAAATTGAGCGGCCCCTGCACCGAACGCGGCGCGATAAACGCATTGGCCAGCGCGGTCTGTGCCGAGCCGACAATCGCGAGATTGGCGGTGGAGAAATCAGACGCCACGCTGCCGTTCACCCGCGCGCTGGTGCCGCCCGGTCCGCTGCCCGAAATCGCGACCTGATAGTCGCGCGCGCCTTGCGTGACCGTCCCGGTCACGCTGACAGGTCCGGGGAAGCCCGGTGCGAGCAAAGCGGCATTGGCCAGACGCGCATCCAGCGTGATCTTGCGACCCGCCTGACCGGCGCCCCCTTGGGCCGAGACCGAAACCTGCGGGTTCTTGAGGCTCAACGCATGCAGCGCGATATCCCCGTTGGTATAATCGGCATCCAGCGTAAGCGCGGTCTTGCCCGCCAGAACGCGGTCAAGTTGGGGGTTCCCTATTGCCAGATTCTGCGCATCCGCCGTCAGTTTCGCTCCGAACGTATCGCCATTGCGGGTGAGCTTCGCATCGGCAACCATGCCGCCGCGATAGCCGCCCCCCAGGACCGACAGATCCTTCGCCTCGATATGCGCATCAAGCGCGCCCTTATCGCTGTTGAGCGTGCCTTGCGCCGAGGCCACCACGGCCCGGGTCGTGGCGTTGAACGCATCGATCGCGATCCCGGTCTCGTCGCGCTTGGCCGAAAGCGAGATCTCGGAGCGGCCTTCCAGCGCGGCATCCGCCTGCGGCTGACCGATCTTCAGGTCCTGCCCGGTGATGTTGAGATCCGCATCAAAGGCGCCCGACAGAACGGTGTAGCTGCCTGAGACCGTGCCGTTCAGAGCGCCACTCAGCGGCCGCCCCGCAAGACCCGAAATCGGGGAGATATCCTCATCGGTGACCGTCGCGGTACCGGCGATTGTCGCGCCCTTGGCGAGATCCTTGATGCTGAGATTGGCATCCGCGCGGTAGCCTTGGCCGACAAGGGCAAGCTGCGACAGCCGCAACGGCTGATCTTGCTGCCAAGAGAACACCGCCTTGCCGGTCACGAAGGATCCGACAGCCTTCGACAGGTTCGGATCGGACAGCTCAAGCCCGTTGGCACTGAGCACAACCGTCCCGCCGACACTGGGCGGTGCGTCCTGACGGATCCGCCCCGAGCCCGACAGCAGCGCGGTCAGCATTTTCGTGCCATCTTCGCGGCGCAGCTGATTGAGCCGCCCGTTCAGGCTCCAGCCATCGCCATTCGCCTTGTCATAGGTCAGCTTGATATTGCCCGACTGGACCCAAGTCTTGGTCCCCGAGATCGGCAACAGCACCTCTTGGCCATCGCCCAGCCCAAGCTGGCCCGTCAGATCGAATTTCGTGGGCAGATTATCCGCACCGATATCGGCAGAGCCCTGCAGATCAAGCGCGCGCGATTTGATGTCGAGCGTGCTCAGCCGGGTTTGACCGGAAGCCGTGCGCGCGCCCTCGACCACGAAGGAGGCCTCTTTGCCGAAGAACTCATGATAATCGGGCGGCAGAAGCGGCGTCACATCGCCCGAGAAGGCGGCGGAAAATCCGGTCTCCGGCGCGCTCCCTTCGGGGGCACCCTTCGGGACGCTCTGGTTGACCACCACCTTGCCCGCAAGCCGCCGCGCGCCATCGGTGCTCAGCACAACATCGGCGGAAAACTTGCTGAGCGGCCCATCGCCCGACACGGCAAGCGTCAAGGCGGGCTGGCCCGGAATTCCCGCGAGCCGAGAGATAAGCCCGTTCTTGCCCTCATCAACCAGCAGATCGAGCCCCAGCACCTTCGTGCTATTGTCGTAAGAACTGGTCAGTGAAAAGACGCCCTTCTTCCCGTCGATCCGGTTGATATCGAGCTTGGCCTTGCCTTCGCCCCCGGCCAACGACAGCGAGCCGTTGAGCTTGACCGTCATATCCTCGCCGATCACCGGCTTGCCGATGACCACCTTCTTCGCGTCGATCTTGCCAATATTCACAGCCACCGGCAGATCGGGCAGCGAAAACGGCTTGGCCTCGGGCGAAGGCGCGTCCGCGCTGGTGCTCGAGGCGCTGGGAAGGCGCGGCAGGTCGATCTCTTCCGCCGACAGCTCGTCGATCTCGATGCGACCGCGCAACAATGCCGTGCGGTTCCAGCTGATCGCGCCGTTCTTGATCGTGATCCATGCACCCTGATCATCCGAAATGCTCAGCGAGGTGAATGTCGCGCGCGAACTCAGCGCGCCCTTAAACCCGTCCAGTCGCACCGTGCGCCCAGCGCCCGAAAGCGAATCCTCCAGCAATCCCGTGAGATAGGAGCGATCCCGCTGAGCCTGCGCATCGGTGGCAGCCCCCGCGCCTGCGTCTTTTGCGCTTGAGGTGGTGTCCTGTGCAAACCCTGCGAGAGGCGCGAATGCCAAGGCGAGAATGAGAAGGAAATGTTTCATCAAAATGCCTGCCCGATACCGATGTAAACTTGGGCGCCGCTGCCCGTGTCGCCGCTGACCGGTAGCCCGACATCAAGTCGGATCGGACCGATTCCGGTCTTGTAGCGCAGACCAAGGCCCGCGCCCGCCTGAGATCCGCTTTCGCCGCCGCCCGAGACATAGCCGTAATCGTAGAATGCCACGACGCCGATGGATTTGGTCACGCCGATGCGCGCCTCCCCCGACACCCCGACAAATTCAAGCCCGCCAGTGCTTAGCGTGCCGCCATTAAGCACCTGCACGCCAAGTGATTCATAGGGCTGGCCGCGCACCGTACCGCCGCCACCCGAATAAAACAGGTAATCGCGCGGAGTTTCGTCCAAATTCGAGCCCACGACTTTGCCGAGCTGAACCCGCCCGGCAAGCACAAAACGGTCATCCGTGCCAAACCCCTTATAGCCCCGGATATCCCCGGTGATCTGCGCACCCGTTCCGGTATCGCCGCCAACCCCGATGAACGGCGTCAGCCCGCCGCGCAGATAGTAGCCGTTCGTCGGATCCAGGTCATCGTTACGCGCGTCATAAGTCACCGTGGTCGGGAAGAATACCTGCCGGAAAAATGTTGTGCCGGCATCATCGGTCACCTTCGACCAGCCATATTTGATCGCGGTATCCGCGGTCAGCTTGTCGTTGAAGATCCGGCTCACACCAAAGCCGATATTGAAGCCGTTCTGGGTGTAATCCTCCTGATCCTTCCGCGCCGCCTGCGCTTCGAGATAGGCCGAGGTATCGGGGTTGAAGGTCGCGGGGCGCTCCAGCCTCGTGCCCAGCGAATAGTCCAGCCCACCGCCCGTACTGCCGCCAATACCGCTGACCGCGCCATCGATCGTGAACCGCTCGCCGCCGCCAAACAGGTTGCGGTGCAGCCAACTGGCATTCAGCCCCAGACCGTCATCGCTGTTGATCTCGGCACCGACCCCGATCTTGCGTTTCTTCTGCTCGACCACCGCCAGCCCGACATCCATCGAATTGTCCGGACCAAGCGTTGGCGCCTCAGTCACCGCCACCGAACTGAAGATCCCCGTGCGGCGCAGACGCGCTTGCATCTGGTCCAGCTCTTTAGGGTCGAAAACCTTGCCGGTCGGAAAGCCTGCGATCTCACGCAAGCGCTTGGTGCGCAGCCGCGTATTGCCCGACACATCGAGCGTCCCGAAATGCACCAGCGGCCCCGGCGCCATGCGGATATCGGCCGCGATGGTGTCCTTGCGGTGATCGGCCACGATGGATTGGTCGGCGACCTTGGCCTTGGCGTGACCATCGTCGCGCCAGCCGCTCACCGCGCTGGAGACCGCCTGCACGATCACCCCCGATTTCGCGACTTTGCCCGTGGCAAAGCCTTCGGGCAGATCGGATTTGGGCGCCACCGGCCCAATCGATGCGCGCGAGAAATGGAAATCCGGGCCGGGCGTGACAGAGACGACGACATTCTTAATGCTCGAGGGCGCATCCAGCGGCGAGATCGACGCGGCTTCGCGCCCGTCCAGTTTGATCGAGACGACGCCCGAATAATACCCTTCGGAAAACAGTGTCGAGACGATCCGGTTATAATCCGCCCGCGCCGCCGCGAAGATCTCCTGCGCATCCTTCGACTTGTCAGAGGAAGAAGATTCCAGCAAAGACGCGCCCGTGATCGAGTCGCGCAAGCTTTTCGAGGCACCCGGCGTGTTGAAGGTCAGATCATAAGCCGACACAGGCCAGGCAGACACCGCGCCAAGAGCCATGCCGAGCGTCAATTGTTTGAAGTGTTTCGAACTCATCTCGCGCCCCTGTTTTCTGTTTCCAAACTCGCAACTAATCCAGCAAATTGCCAGTCCTGGAACGAAGTTCTGTAAAAAATCCGAACACGATCTGCGAAAATCAGCGCTGTGGGGCGCCCCGATTGTCTAACTCTCCCCTTACAACCTGAGCGGAATGTCACATGACATATCCTCGCGCCGAAAATCACGGGGGTCGGACGGGCATTAGGGCACATGAAAAACCCCACCACACAGAATGTGGCGGGGCTGATTTCAGACCGATCCGTCGCGCTTTGGCTTAGACCTCGGCCTCGGCTTGCTGACGGCGCGCCAGCTCGTTGCGATAGAGGCCCACGAAATCCACGATCTCGAGGTTGAAGGGCGGGAAGCCCCCGTCGCGGGTCACGTCCGACACGATGCGCCGCACGAAAGGGAACAGCTGACGCGGGCATTCGATCAGCAAGAACGGGTGCAGCTGGTCCTCCGGCACGCCCTCGATGTGGAAGATCCCGCCGTAATCGAGCTCCATCAGATAGAGCGTGGTGTTGTCGGTCTTGTTCGTCGCGGTGATCTTAAACTTCGAAATCACCTCGTATTGATTGTCCTGCGACCGCTTCTTGGCATCAAGACTGACCTGAACCTGCATCTCGGGCGAGATATCCCCCGCCTGCAGACCTTTCAGCGCCACGTTATTCTCAAACGACATGTCGCGCACGAATTGCGCGAGAATGTTCATCCGCAGTTGCTGTTCCGCGCCTTCAGCGCCATTGACCTCATCGCTCATCTTCGCCTCCAAAAAGAAATTGCGCCGGGTTTATCACTGCCCGGCGCATCTCTCAATTCTCAATAACGTCTATTCGCGCGTCCAGCCAGACGGGCCATTGCGCGGTCGGTCACTGCGCGGCATATCCGGGATCTCGTCGGCATCGATCACACCGGGATCATGCGGACGGTGTGGAGCGCCTCCCGGCGGATAGGGCGATCCGCCCGGACCGGCCTGCCCGCCCATCTCGAAACGCGCCACTTTGACCCGGCTCGCCATGTGCCGCATCACCCAGTCGCGCACGCGCGGGATCAACAGCAACAGGCCAAGCGTATCGGTGAAAAAGCCCGGTGTCAGAAGCAACACCCCCGCGACCAGAATCATCGCCCCATGCGCAAGCGGACGCGTCGGATCGCTCAGCTCATTGAGCGAGCGGCGCAGGTCATTGAGCGCACGTGCGCCCTCGTGACGCACCAAAGCCGTCCCCAGCACCGCCGTCACCACGACGATCGCAAGGGTCGGCCACAGCCCGATCAAACCGCCAACTTTCAAAAAAAGCGCAATCTCGATCAGCGGGACGGCCAAAAAGGCCAGTAAAATCCACATGTCATCCTCTTTCATCGCTCGCCGGGCAGCTAACCCGCGCAGGTGGACTTGATCCTGTCGCTAGCTTACATAGGTACCATCTACGCGATACACAAACGCAGCTCGTTTCACAGGGGTTTCGATGTCCGGTGCCGTCATCCAGTTAATTGTTCTCGCGGCCATCGCGATCTTTCTGATTTTCAAGCTGAAAAATGTTCTCGGCACGCGTGAGGGTTTCGAAAAACCGGCAACGCCGCTCGAAGAACCGATCCCGCAAGCCAAGCGTGATTTCGAAGTGATCGAAGGCGGCCCGGATCCCGATATCGTGGATCATGTGGACGAGGGGTCGACTGCGGCGATTGCGCTTTCGGCGATGAAACGGGTCGAGCCGCAATTTTCGGTCTCGGAGTTTCTCAAGGGCGCACGCGGCGCTTATGAGATGATCCTGATGGCCTTCGAGCGCGGCGATATCGAACAGATCAAGCCCTTCCTCTCTGCAGAGGTCTATGAGGCTTTCGAAGGCGCCGTCGCCGCGCGCAAGGAACAGGGGCTTGACGTTCATGCCGAATTTCTCGGCCTGCGCGAGCTGGTGCTCAGCGGGGCTGATTTCGATCACGCCACCAATGACTCCGAAATCACCGTTCGCTTTGGCGGCGAGCTGATCTCGGTCGCGCGAAACGCGCAGGGCGAGATCGTCGAGGGCGATCCCAAAGTTGCGCGCAAACAGCGTGACATCTGGACCTTCGCACGCAGGATGGGCAGTGACGATCCGAACTGGCAGCTCGTCGCCACGGGTGGCTGACAGTGTCGCTGCGTTTCGCAGAGATTCCCGGATGGGTCCGGGACGATCACGCCGCCGCCTGGGCGGCGTTTTGCGTGAAAGCCGATCTCAAAGGCGATGCCCCGGCCTTGCTGGACGATCCGCGCGCAGCGTTTGAAGCCCTGTTCGAGCCGGTCCCCATCGGCGCCCCGAAGACCGCCCATTTCACCGGCTATTACGAGCCAGAGCTTGCCGGATCGCTTCAGAAAACCCAAGAGTTTTCCCACGCGCTCTACGCAAATCCCGGCACAATAGAGCCTGATCGGCCTTGGCACAGCCGTGCCGAGATCGCCGCCGGTGATCTGCTTGCCGGATCAGAACTGGTCTGGGTCGAAAGCGCCATCGAGGCGTTTTTGGCCCAAGTGCAAGGCTCGGTGCGCATCCGCCTGACCCAAGGTGGCACGATGCGATTGGGCTATGCGGGCAAGAACGGCCACCCCTATCGCTCCATCGGCCAAGAGCTGGTGGCGCGTGGCGTGGCCTCCGCCTCCGAGATCACCCCCGCCCGCATCCGCCAGTGGTGCGCGGACAATCCCGCGCGGGTGCAAGATCTGCTCAACCACAATCCGTCCTTCGTCTTCTTCCAAAGCCTCGATCTGCCGGAGGAAATGGGACCGCTGGGCGCGATGGGGCGTCCGGTCACACCGGGCCGCACGCTTGCAGTCGACCCTGAGGTCATAGCGCTTGGCAGCCCGGTCTGGATCGACTGCCCGGGCTTTGGCGCACGGCTGATGATCGCGCAGGACGTAGGCTCAGCCATCAAGGGTGCCGGGCGCGGCGATATCTTTATCGGCTCTGGCCCGGAGGCCGGTCGGATCGCCGGTGCGATCAACACCCAAGGGCGGATGATCGTGCTGCGGAGGCGCAAATGAGCCGCCGCCGCAAACTGACACCCGAGGAGCGCGAGCTGTGGTCTCGCGTTGCCGCCTCAACGCGCCCGACCCATCCAGAGCGGCCAAAACTACCCGCAACAGAGCCTGAATCGCCCAAAAAGCCCGCGAAAACGATGCAGCAAGAGCTGCGCGCTTTCCGCCTTGGACAATCCGCGAAATCCCCGCCCCCGCCGCATGACCTGACCCCGGCACCGGGCGAGCATCTCGCGCGCCAGCCCGTGACGATGGATCGCAAGGCGCATAAGGCGATGACGCGCGGCAAGATGACACCCGAGGCAACGCTGGATCTTCATGGTATGACGCTCGCCGAGGCGCAGCCCGAACTGATCCGTTTCATCCTCAACGCGCAAAGCCACGGGCGACGCCTTGTGCTGGTGATCACCGGCAAGGGCAAACGCGGCGATGACGACGGGCCGATCCCGCGGCGGATCGGTGTGCTGCGCCATCAGGTGCCACATTGGTTGCGCATGATGCCGCTCGCGCCTGCGGTCATGCAGGTCACCGAGGCGCATCTCAAACATGGCGGTGGCGGTGCCTATTACGTCTATCTGCGCCGCTTGCGCTAGCCGCCCGACTGCGCGCGCAACACGATCTGGGTCGCATTCTCGACGGTGAGCACGACGCCAGAGGCCAGACTTGTGCGCCCCTTCTGATCGCCTTCAAGCACCTTTGCGATATTGCCCGCACGATCCAATATGCGGATCAGAGCGGGGGAATCCGCGACGTTGAAATGCCCGTCGCCAGTGTTGAACGCGGCGGTATTGATCACAGTGATCCGGTATTGCGCCAAACGGTCCACATTTTCGAGATTGCCCAGCCGGTCGCTCTGGCCGGTCAGCCGTGCGGAGAGCCGTAACGCGCGGTCCTTCTGCGAGGTGAAAATGACGAACGGTTGCGGCAACTTGCCAATCGTGCGGACCTGCGTCTTGAACACGTCCACCGCAATGTCGGGCGACACCAGAATGACTCCGTTGAGCCGCGAAAGCAGGCTCTGATCCCGCGCAAGTGCCTCCTGACGGAGCGCCTCCATTGTCAGTTCGGCCCCAAGCGAATGACCGATCAACATGATATGCGTGGCCCCCGAGGCCTTCAGCTCGTCCAGCAGGCGCACCAGCCCATCGCGCGCGAACAACACCGAATCCCGGTCATAGGCATAGCCCAGAACATTGGCGCGCGATGGCCAGGAATAATGCACCAAGACGCCGGGAATGTTGAAATCCGTGCCAAGCTGCGCCATCCGGTACAGCCCTTCGGAAAAGTCGTTGTTGAAGCCGTGGACGAAGACCACCGCCTGCCCTCCATTGCGCTGCAGGGCGGCATGCAAATCTGCACGAAACAGACTCTGTTTCATGTCAATCTGCGCTGATGAGATCATGAACTGCGTGCCGGGATCGGCCCGCTCTCCGGCCTTGGGATAGTCGATCTTTCCGATGGTATGATCGGGCGGCGTGGCCACCGCGAACCGCGCCAGCCGCAGATCGAGGCTGCGCCCCCAGCCAAAGGGATTGCCAGTCTCAAGGTCTGGAGCGCGCGTCGTGCCCACATAGATCTCGCGTGCGGCGGGATCGGGATGGTTCAGATAGGCCAGCCTGCCACGCGGCGCACAGGCCGAGAGCGCCACAAGCACGAGGAGGAGGAGAATACGGTGCATACGCGGCCCAATTTGCTACCCAAGGCGAGGATAGCAAACAAGCCGCGCAGCGCCAGTCCTGATATGTTAAAGGACGTAACGGCTCAGATCGATATCGCGGGTCAGCGCGCCCAACTCCTGCTCGACGAACGCGCCATCAATGATGACGGTCTCGCCCGCGCGGTCCGGCGCGGTGAAGGCCAGCTCTTCGAACACCCGCTCGATCACGGTATAAAGCCGCCGCGCGCCGATATTCTCGACGGATTGGTTCACCTCGGCGGCAATCCGCGCCAGCGCCTCAATCCCATCTTGCGTGAACTCGACGGTGACCTGCTCGGTCTCCATCAGGGCCATATATTGCCGGGTCAGCGCATTGTCGGTCTCCGACAGGATGCGGGTGAAATCCGCCTCGGTAAGCGCACGCAGCTCAACCCGGATCGGAAGACGCCCCTGCAATTCGGGCAACAGATCCGAAGGCTTTGCGACATGGAAGGCGCCGCTTGCGATGAACAGGATATGGTCGGTCTTGACCGGCCCATGCTTGGTCGAAACGGTCGTGCCCTCGATCAACGGCAACAAATCGCGCTGCACCCCCTCGCGCGAGACATCCGCGCCGCGCGCATCGGCCCGTGCCGTGACTTTGTCGATCTCATCGATGAAGACGATACCCGAATGCTGCACCACCTCCAGCGCCGCCTCTTTGACCTTCTCATCATCGAGAAGCTTGTCGGCCTCGTCGGAGATCAGGATCTCATAGCTCTCGGCCACGCTCATCTTGCGTTTGCTGGTGCGGTTGCTGCCAAAGGCCTTGAAGAGATCCTGCAGCCCCTGCATCTGCTGCTCCATGCCGGGCTGACCGCCCATCATGCCAAGCGGCATGCCGCCCGAGGCATCGGCCACCTCGACTTCGATCTCCTTGTCGTCCAGCTCGCCATCGCGCAGCTTTTTGCGAAACATCTCGCGGGTGCCCTCGCGCGCATCCGTTCCGGCAAGCGCGGAAATAACCCGCTCCTCTGCCGCCTTATGCGCCCGTGCCTTGACCTCTTCGCGCATCTGGTCACGGGTCTGCACCATCGCCACATCGGTCAGATCGCGGATGATCTGCTCGACATCACGCCCGACATAGCCGACTTCGGTGAATTTCGTAGCCTCGACCTTGAGAAACGGTGCCTTGGCCAGTTTCGCCAGCCGCCGCGAGATCTCGGTTTTGCCGACGCCAGTCGGGCCGATCATCAGGATGTTCTTGGGATACACCTCTTCGCGCATCTCATCCGACAGCTTGTGACGGCGCCAGCGGTTGCGCAGGGCCACCGCCACGGCGCGCTTGGCCTCTTTCTGGCCAATGATGAAGCGATCGAGTTCCGAGACGATTTCGCGGGGGGTCAGATCGGTCATGGATTACTCCGTAGCAAAGGGCGGCAAGCGGGACTTGCCGGGAAAATCGGAAAGCAGGCGCATCACGCGCCCGCGCAGCTCGGTCCAGAAGGCACCAAGCCCGGTCAGCGCGAGGCCGATCAGGATCAACACCAACCACCACGAGCGCGGATTGGTTGCATCTCCAAAAGCATAGAAGCTCAGGAAGATCATGTAGCCGATACCGGCAGTGAAAAAAGAGCGCCGGTCGATCACCAGTGCGAGCACCGCTGCTGCCACCAGGGCCAGCGTGAGCAGCGCGTAGCCCGCCCCCGGCCCCATATGATAGAAGGTGAGCGCGAGCGTATTGACCAGCGCAGGCGCGGCCAGCACATGCAGCCAGAAGCCGCTTGCCGATTGCCGCCCCAGACGGTGCGGATCGCGCATGTCGAACCAGATCCCGCCCGCCAGCGCCAGCGCACCAAACACCAGCATCGCCAAACCCAGCATCGAGCCGCTTGAAAGGTCAAACAGGTTCACCGCCTGCGCAGGCGCAATTCCGGGATCCACCGCTTTGGCAGCACTCAGCAAAATACCCAGCACGCAAAGCCCCACGAGAAACATCGAGAAGGGCACCCGGTAACGCAAAAACCAGACAAGCAGCGCGACCGCCGTTACGCCCAGCGCCAGACTCAGGCTCGGATCGCTGAGAACCGACGCATAGCCAAAGATCGGGATACCGAGAAAGCTCGCCAGCACCGATCCCGCAAGCGTCAAAGTCAGCAGGATCGAGGGCAGAACCATACGCCGCCTGCGTGTGAAATACTCAGCCAACAGAGCCGCGATCGGGATCAGCAGAATGAACGCCGCGCGCCCGCCTGCAAACCAGATCATGCCGAATACGCCGAAGATCAGGATGAACAACCCGACCGTCACGAAGATCTCGGCAAAGCCCTTGAACAGTTCAAAGGGTTCGTCCTCCGCCGGAAGCGCGCTGCGCCCCTCAAGGCGCCGCGCTGCAAGCGCCATCACGCTTGCGGCTTGGGCCTCGCTCAGGTGACCGGCCGCGACCGCCGCACGCAGATCATCGCGCGTGATCTCAGCCACCAACGGTCTCCACCGTCAGGTTGCCATTGGTATAGACGCAGATATCGGAGGCAATCGCCATCGCCTTGCGCGCGACCGCCTCAGCGTCGAGATCGGTCTCCATCAAACCGCGTGCCGCAGCCAGCGCGAAATTCCCGCCAGAGCCGATCGCGGCGATATCATGCTCGGGTTCAAGCACATCGCCCGCCCCGGTCAGCACATACAGATCCTTGCCATCGGTCACGATCAGCATCGCTTCGAGATTGCGCAGGTATTTGTCCATGCGCCAATCCTTGGCCAGCTCGACACAACCGCGCATCAGCTGACCCGGCGAGGCCTCAAGCTTTTTCTCCAGCCGCTCAAGCAGCGTGAAAGCATCCGCCGTGGAGCCCGCAAAGCCTGCCACGATGTCGTGCCCGCCGGGGCTAAGCCTGCGCACCTTGCGCGCCGAGCCCTTGATGACAGTCTGGCCAAGGCTCACTTGCCCGTCACCCGCCACGACGACCTTGCCGCCCTTGCGAATGCCGATGATCGTCGTGCCGTGCCAGCCGGGAAACTTATCGTCCGCCATAAAATCCTCCGTGTTGAGGAAGATATGAGGCCCGGGCACGCGACCTGCAACCCTGCTTGCCCGGATCGCGCGGCCGCGCTAGCGTCAAACGATGCCAGAGCGCCACCTATCCCTCTATCTTCCTCCCACGACGTGCAACCAGGCCGCTGCGGGCGATCACAATTTCTTCAACCGGCTGACCAGAGCGCTTGAGGCTGCGGATTGGACCGTCTCGCTGCATGAGACTGGGGCCGCGGCCCGGCGCGCGGCGCGGCGTTCGCCGGGTTATGTGATGTATCACATGGAGCCGCCCACTCATGACCGCGCGCTGACCAGCAGGCGCAGCTATTTCGGCGCCTTCTGGAATATCGAGGCCAGCGCAGAACGGTGGGAATGGCCCGTGGCCAAGGCCGCCTTCAACGCCGATGACATCGACGGAACAGCCGCCGGGGGCTTCTTCGGGCATTGGCAAAAAAGGCTCTATTCCGGCGTAAATTGTACGGATCAGAAAAACCTCGCGCTGATTGGCTTGCAGGGCAAGCTCACCCAGCACCGCAGCTTCCAGTCGATGAGCCCGCTTGAGATGATCGAAGCGGTTCTGGCCCGCCATCCCGGCCCAACAGTCGCGACGCTGCACCCCAAAGAGACCTATTCGCGCGCCGAGATCAACGCGCTCGAACGCATCGCCGCGCGGTTTTCGCGCTTCAGTTTTCAGATGGGCGGCTCGCACGATCTTCTGCCGCATTGCAGCTTTCTGGTGACGCAAAACAGCGGTCTGGCGCTTGACGGCTATTTCCTGCGCAAACCTGCGGTCTTCTTCGGCAGGTCAGATATCGACCATATTGCCGGATCGGTGCCACGTGACGGGATCGACGCGGCCTTCGCGCGCCGCCACCAAACGCCCCCCGTCGCACGCTACCTCTATTGGCGCTTTGCGCTTAACGCGTTGAATGCGGGCCGACCGGAATTCGAAGAAAATCTGCGCGGCCACCTGCGCGGATTTGGCTGGCCGATATGAAAAGGGCGCCCGAAGGCGCCCTGTATTCCCTTTGAACCCGAAGCTCAGATTTCCGATTCGATCCAGGTCTGGAGCGCCGCTTTGGGGGCTGCGCCAACCTTGTTGGAGACGACTTCGCCGTTTTTGAACAGGAACAAAGCCGGGATACCGCGCACGCCCAGAGTGGCTGGGCTTTCGGGGTTTTCGTCGACATTGATCTTCACGACTTTGATCTTGCCCGACAATTCCTCGGACAGTTCTTCAAGCGACGGGCCGATCGTCCGGCACGGGCCGCACCATTCAGCCCAGAAATCCACGACGACGGGGACGTCGGATTGGCGCACTTCTTGATCGAAAGTGGCGTCGGTAACAGCAACGGTAGCCATATAAGCCTCCTGAGAATTGGGTTGGCTCTGAACCTAGGTGGCACCCTGCTCTGCGTCAAGATACGGGGTCTGCGCGCAAAGCCGCATCTAGTTGTGCATCTGCGAGCGGCATCAACGTCCCGCTCGCCGTCCACAAGATCGCGCATTGCACGGGTCTGCCCGGATGGATCTGGCGCATTGCGCTGCGATAGGCCGCCATCTGCCGCACCAAGCCTTCGGGGATGTCGCGCGGATCCTGCGGCACGATTGCGTTGGATTTGTAGTCAAGCACCCGGACCACCTCGGGCGTGACGACCAGCCGGTCGATGATCCCATGCAGACGCGCGCCGCCCAGCTCGGGGAGGTCCGCAACGAACTCGACCTCGGCCAAGGCCCCGGGGCCAAGCCATTCGGCCATACCATCTGCATGCAAAACCCGGCGCGCCTCGTCCAAAAGAGGCTCTATTTCGTCCCAAAGCAGCGCATCTTCGCCGGTGGAGAGAAGCGAGCGCGCGACCTCCACCCAATCCGCCTCCGGGCGTTGCGGAAGATATTCGAGCAAGAGATGCAACTGCCGCCCGCGCGCCTTCGCGGCCTCTTCGTCCAGCCCATAGCCCTCGCCGGGCAGCGCCTTGGCCCCCTCGAGATCCGACGGCGTGCGCATCTTGACCGCAGCTTCGGGTTTCAAAACGGGTATGCGGACCCAATCGGGCAGCTCAACTGCTCTCTCCGCGACATAACCTTCGCCTGGAGCACCCAAGGGCGCGGGCCAATCACCGTGGCTATGGCGTTGCACTTCCCCAATCGCTTGAAGGGCCGGGCTCAGAGGCAAAACAGTCTCTGTTCCAGCTCGATCAAGCCCTTCGGTAATCCGTGAATACCAGCTCTCCGAGCCCTCTCCAGTCTTGCCGGAGGCAGCAACGATCAACCATTTCTCGGCCCGCGTCATCGCGACATACAAAAGACGCAACGATTCCGCCTCGCGCTGCGCACGTCGGGCCTCTGTTGCAAGCTGCTGTGCCTCGGGCGCGTCATCCTTGGGAACGCTCCAACCCGCGAGCGCATCTCCAAGCGGAAAAACCTGCGCGCTATCGGGCGAATTGTGCAAAGCAGTATCGGGCAGCAGCACGATCGGCGCCTCAAGCCCTTTTGAGCCATGCACCGTCATCACCCGAATCGCGCGCCCTGCCCCTTCAAGCTGGCGCTTCACCTCGACCTCATCCGCCTCGAGCCAATCGAGGAACCCGGTCAGGCTTGGCACTTCGTTGCGCTCAAAGGCCAGAGCCTGCGAGATCAGCTCGTCAATGCCGTCCTCGGCCTCCGGGCCCAGACGCGCCAGCAACCGCTCGCGCCCACCATGCCGCGTAAGCAGTCGCTCGATCAGCTCGAAGGGCCGCAAGAAATCCGCATTGTCGCGCAGATCGCGCAAAATCGTCAGCGTATCGGGGCGGTTTAGAGACTTTCGCAGCGCCTCCCAGAGGAAACCCTCGCGCGGCTGCGCCAGAGAATAAAGCTCCTGCTCACTCCAACACAAAAGCGGAGATCGCAAGGCCTCTGCGAGCGACAGATCATCCTCCGGCGTCGCCAAGAACGACAAAAGCGCGCGCACATCGCGCACCGCCAACTCGGCCCCAAGCTTGAGCCGGTCCGCCCCGGCCACATTGAGACGTGCCGCTTTGCAGGCACGGATCGTCTCGGCAAAGAGCGCAGAGCGCCGCCGCACAAGGATCAGGAAATCGCCCTCATGGACCGCCCGCGCCCCACCCGGCGCGTTCTTGTCCGGGATCTGCACCCCAGAGTCGATCATCGCCTTGATCTCGGCTGCAATCGCGCGCGCAAGGATCACCGTGTCAGAGGTATCGGCAAGCTGATCGACCGGATCGCTCCAATCCGTCTCTTCCGTCTCACTGTCCTGCGCGACAACGGGCCAAAGATCGACCCGCCCGGGCAAGTCGGACTGGAAGGCAATGTGATGCGGCGCACCGCCCAGACCTTCCTCAGAACCAACCTTGAAACTCTCATCGACGGTTCGCAGAATCGCCGCCGAAGAGCGGAAGGAATGCTCTAGCTCCAACCTGCGCAGCGGATCGCCCGCCCCCTCGAATTTCGCGACAAAATGTCTCTGCATCGCCTCAAAATGCGCCAGATCCGCGCCTTGAAACGAGTAGATCGATTGCTTGCGGTCGCCCACCACAAACAAGCTGCGCGGCTGATCGCGTGCGCCCTCGCCCGAGGTGAACTCATCCGCGATACGCTCGATCACATGCCATTGGCCGGGGCTCGTATCCTGCGCCTCGTCGACCAGAATATGATCAATGCCGCCATCAAGCTTAAACAACACCCATTGCGCGACGGAGGGGTTCGACAGCAAGGCCGCTGCGCGCTGGATCAGATCGTCAAAATCGAGCCACCCGCGCTGCGCCTTGTAGCGGTCGATGCGCGGCAGATAGGCCCGCGCGAAGGCGTGCAGCAATTCGCTGCGCTCGGCTGCGGCCAGCGCCAGTCGCGGCTCGCGCGCCTCTGCCACCCGCTCCGCCAGATCCTTGAGCGCCTCAAACACGCCCGGCTCAAGCTTTTTCTGCAAGCCCTGCGTCAGTAGCTTGTCACCCTTCGGCCCAAACGGCACGCTCGCGCCCTTCTTGAGGTTCATCACATCGGCCAGCTGCGCCAGCGCAGTGAGATCAAGCGTCTCTATTCCGGCGAAAACGCGCCCAACCTTCTGGTCATTCGGCCCGCTGCCAAGACAGGCCGGCGCGACGGAACGCACCAGCTCCAGATCCCCGGGCTCGAAGACCTGCGCAAGTAAAGCCGCACGCGTGAAGGTTTCGGGCAGACCATAGTGCCCAAAGATCTCAGCCCGGCTGCGTTCGGGCAGGAATAAGTCTCTATGCTGGCTGATTTCACGGCAAATCTTGCCAAGATCTTCCGCAGAATAGGCCATCAAAAGCGCATCTAGAACCGGTCGCTCTTCACCCGAAGCAATCGCCTCGAGAATATCCTCGCGCATCAGATCGCCCGCGCGATCATCCATCTCGCTGAACCCGTGCGGTACCTGAGCCTCTAGCGGAAACCGCCGCAACAGCGAGGCGCAAAACGCGTGGATCGTCTGGATCTTGAGCCCGCCCGGCGTCTCGATCGCCTTGGCAAAGAGCCGCCGCGCCTCGTTCAGACGCTCGGCGCTGATCGAACCTTCCTCGCCCAGAGCCTCCAGCTTTTTGCGCAGCTCAGTCTCCGCCATCATCGCCCATTCGCCCAGCAGCGCGAGCAGACGGTTCTGCATCTCGGCGGCTGCGGCCTTGGTATAGGTGAGGCACAAAATCCGCTGCGGTTCGGTGCCGTTCAGCAGCATGCGCGCTACGCGGTCGGTCAGCACTTTGGTCTTGCCAGAGCCCGCATTCGCGCTCAGCCACACGGAGTCTTTGGGCATCGACGCCTGAATCTGGCGCTCGGTTGCGTCATTGGGGCTCACGTCAGATCCTCCGGCTCGGGCTCATCGGTCGTGTCCCATTCTCCAAACCGCGCCAGCAGATCGTAATCGCTGCGATCAGCGGTTTTCTGCATCGCCCGCCGCGCCGTGTAGCCTTGGGTTTGGCTCTGATATCGCGCAACAAGCCCGGCCAAGCGCGCCCACGCCTCATCCGGGGTTTCGGTCCGATCCTTGGAAACCCCCTTCACATCGGGGGACTCTCCGCCGCCTCCAAGCCGCACATAAGTCATGCCCGCGACGCGCCGGACGCCGATGTCGGCGAAGGCACCGCGCTCGACCATCGCCGCCTCCAGAAGCATCTGCTTGTTGAACGCGATGATCTCCGCCTCACTGGGGAGCCCGCCCGACTTGTAGTCGAAAATCCGCGCCTGACCATCGGACAAAAGATCAATCCGGTCCGGCTTGGCCGTTACCGAAAAATCGACGTTCTGCAGCGGAACAGTCACTTTTTCTTCGATCACCGTGGGCGTTCCTTCGGTCAGCCGTGTGGCCTCGTCCTCGCAGAACCGTCCGGCGATCCGGGCAATCCGGGCGCGCCAGATCCGACGGGTGCTGGGCCAAGCGACGTCCCTCTCCAGCACTGTATCGGTAATCGAAAGCAGCCGTTCGCGCGCAGCCTCGATCGTCTCAGACTCGGGGCGCGTCTTGGTGAAGGTCTCCACAATCTCATGCAGGATTTTCCCGCGCAGCAGAGGATCAGGCGCGGGTCGCATCGGATCGAGTGGGAACAGCTTGAGTATCCGCTTGGCATAGATCGCGTAAGGATCCCGGATCAGGGTCTGCACCGCCGTAACAGAGATGTTTTTGGGCCGATGCGCGCGGGGCGGACGCGGCGAGGGGCGAGGCGCGGGCGCCAAAGTGATCTGCGGCGTCTCAAGCTGATCGGCGAGCGAAAGCCAGTGCGTGCCGCGTGTCCGCATCTCTGCCAGCGCCACGTCGCCGCCCTGCTCGGGCAGCCCCTGCAACAGGTTGGTGATCCGGTTGAGCCAGCGCGACGGGATCGTCTCGGCCTCGGCATCGCGGCGCGCGCGGCTCAGAACCACCTCGCCTGCCCCCATCGCTTGTTGGAAGTCATGTGCCGACAGGCCGATCTGGCGCTCGGGCAGCAAAAGCCCGACTTCGAGACGCATCTGCCGGTTCAGCCAAGGATCCGGCGCTGGCGCCTCGGGCCAGCTGCCCTCGTTCAGCCCGCCGCAAATAATCAGATCGGCATTCGAGGCGCGTGCCTCCAGCGTCCCCCAGATCGCGACCCGAGGATGCGCGGAGCGTCCGCTGCGCGCCATACCGCCCTGAAGCTGCAGTTTGACCAGCTCGGCATAGGCAAAGGGCGTCATCTCGCCGCCGTAACCAGCCTCGCGCCGCAGTTCGGACATCAGCCGCAGAGCTTCGCGCCCGCCCTCTTCGCGCCACAGCTCACTGACCTCCGCAGAGCCACCGGGACCGGCGGCAAGACGCTCTGTCAGATCCAGATGTGTCTCTATACTGGCCAAAAGCGGCTGCTTCTCGGGCGTCTCAAAGCCTTGGATCATCTCGGCGACCCAGCTGCTCCAGGTCGCGCGATCCTCAGGCTTCTTGGCCGCCCAGACGCTCAGCGACTCCGCCGAGGGGAAGGCAGGCCCATCACGCCGCAGCGCCAGTTCCAGATCGCGGGTCAGGCGCAGATGCTGGCCCCGCGCGTCCGAGCCCGCCCCAGTCGCACAGAGCGGATGCTTGAGCAGCACGAGCAGATCCGCAATCGTGAGCGCCGCCCCGCGCAGATCGGCCACGTGGCGCAGCAATCGCCCCGGCGCGGTCAATTGCAACGGCTGGCCTGCGCTATCATCGGGAATGATCCCCCAGCGGTCGAGCGCGGCGGTCACGCGCCGGGCCAGCAGACGATCCGGCGTGATCAGCGCAACCGAGCGCCCGGTCTCAAGCCCCTCGCGCATCCGCAGCGCGATGGACAGAGCCTCATGGCGCGGGTCGCGCGCCTCAATCAGCGAAAGACCCGCGCAGGCCTGACGCAAATCACCCAGATCGCGCCCCTCGATCCGCCATTGATCCGTGACCGGCGCAGGCCGCAGCGCAAGGGAAACCAACTTGTTGCGCGCCGCCGCATTCGGCACAGCTCCGGTCCAATCGCGCACATCACCGGGCGTCAGACCCAAGCTGTCGAGCAATCCGCGAAACCGGTATTGCGGATGATCCTCGATCGGAAACTTCCCGGAAAAGAGACTATTCCAGGCCAAATCGGTCATATCTCGGTCGAAACCCGGCAAAACGACCATACCGTCTTCAAGCCCGCAGACCGCGCGCATGAAGGCAGCTGTCGCGCCACGCGACCCGGTCGAGCCCGCCACGATCACCGGATCCTCCGGCGGGGTATGGGCCCAGCTGCGCGCGATTTCCTCGACGACCAACCTCTGGCGCGCCTCGGCATCCAAGCCCGCATCGCCTTCGAAATACCGCGCCACGATCTTGATAAACTCAAGGCTGCGCCGCCAATGCTCGGCATAGTTTTCTGACATCTCGATCGTCTCGAGATCATCGGGGTGAACCCCCTCGCTTTGCATCTCTGCAATCAGGCTGGAGAGGCTCTCGGCAAGCTGAATATGGCTCGAACCCGCCTCAAAAGCAGGGATAGCGCGGGTCAACTGCTCGACAAGCTGCGCCAATTCCAGCTTGCGCCGCAAGCCTGAGACCGCCAACGGCAGGCCGGCCAACGGATCCTGCCCGAGATCGCTCACAAGGCGCAGGTGCGGCAGGTAGCGCGCCCCTTCGCTCAGGAACACCTCGCGCACCCGGCGCAACATCCGCCCGGAATTGAGATAAAGCTGAACCCGCGCCATCGCCTCAGGCGGTTGATCCGCCATCCGCTCGACCAGCCCCGCAACCAGCGCCTCGGGAAAATCGACACCGATCGGGACGGCGAAAACGCTCATCGCGCGGCCCCTTCCAGCATCCCTTCGGCCAAAGAAATCGAGTTCGGGCGGCCGACATCGCACCACCCGCCGCGATGCACCACGCCGTAAAGGCGACCGCGCGCAATCATCTGGTCCCAAAGCCGATTGAGCGAGAAGTGATCCTCTGCAATCTCCGCCAAACCGTCCGTCACAAGGATCTGCGCCCCGGTGTAGATGTAGCCCGTTCCGCGCGTCAAAGAGCCGTCGGGCGCCATTGCGAAATCGCCCGCGCCCGGATGGCCCAAAGCCTGTTCGGGCGAGACGAGAGCCACAAGCGCGTCCATCCGCTCGCCATCCCACGCGGCCTGCAAGGTTGTGATCACATTGTCTCCGGTCCAGACCGCATCGGTGTTCAAGGTGAAAACCGGCCCCGTTCCTAGCTGTGGTAGAGCCTTGCGCAGCCCACCTCCCGTCTCAAGGATCTCCGCGCGCTCATCCGAGATCTCGACACCGCGCGGAGCAAGATAAGCTTCCATCTGATCTGCGCGGTAATGCACGTTCGCCACGACTTTCGCGATCCCGGCCTCATGGACCAGCGCCAGCGCGTGATCGACCAAGGGCTTGCCCGCGACCTCGACCAAGGGTTTCGGGCGGTCCTGCGTCAAAGCGCCCATGCGCGTGCCGAAGCCCGCGGCAAAAAGCATCAGAGATCGGGGCGTGTCGCGCATGAATTCTCCAGCTCAGAAATGAGGTTCGGGCTTGGCGCAGGATAGCTTGCGCGCAGCAATTGTGCGATCTGGGTAAGTGCGGGATGCGTCAAATTATGCTCTATATTGGCCCAAACGCGATGCATCAACGGCAGATAGCCGGGTTTTCCATCGCGCAGACAGAGCCGCGCGAAGATCCCCAGAATGCGCAGGGCGCGCTGCACACCAAGCAGACTGTAGATCGCGGCAAACCGATCCGGCGCAATCCCGCTTTGATCGGCAAAGCGGGCAATTTCCCGCTCGGCCACGCTGCGCGACACATCCCGGCGTGCATCTTGAAGCGCAGAGACCAGATCATAGGCCGGGTGGCACAGCACCGCGTCCTGAAAATCGAGCAATCCCAAGCCGCGATTGCCGGGACGGTCGAGCAGCACGATATTCTCGGCATGAAAATCGCGCAGGCAGAGCACATCGTCTTCCACGGCGAGCATGGAATACAAATCCGAAATCGCGGTCGCGAGACGATCTGCGCTCTCTTGCGACAGGCAAGGATACCAATCGGGCGTGATCGAGATCAGCGCGACCAATGCGTCCGCATCGAGACGGTCAAGATAATCGGGTGGCGATATTCGACCCAATTCCAGCAGAAAATTGGTAATCTGGGCGTAAATCTCACTCTCACGGCTCGGCGCATCCCGCACAACCCGCGCAGCCAGATCATTGCCGAAATCCTCAAGCAGCAGAAACCCGTCCGTCGCGCCATCGCACAAAATTTCGGGCGCGGAGAAGCCCGCCTCTCGGAGCCAATCGGCCAGCGCGACGAAGCGCTCGATCTCGGGGCCCGGCACAGCCTTCATCAGCACCGCGCTTTGCCCAGACCGGATCAGCCGATCATAGCTGCGCGCCGAGGCATCGCCCGCCAGCACAACCCGGCGCGCATCGGCCCAGCCTGCGCGCTCCAGAAACCGCGACAAGGTGGCGCTCTCAGCCATTCCATCCCTCCAGAATGCGGCGTGCCAGCTTCACATTGCCGCTCAGTTCCAGCTGACGTGCCAAGCCGTCCTCAGAGCTTTGAAACTGCAAAAGAGCCGCGTTTTCCGGTGTTTCAGAGCCTAAACGGTCTGGCCATTCGATCAGGCACAGGGCCGTGTCGAACGCCCCGTCAAGGCCAAGCTCGAACAGCTCATCGGGATCGGTGAGGCGATAGAGGTCCGCATGCCAGATCTCGCAATCAGCCTGATAGGTCTGAACAAGCGTGAAGGTCGGTGAGGGCACATCCTCGAACAGCCCAACCTTGGCCAGACGGTGCTGGATCAGTGCACGCGCAAAATGGGTCTTTCCCGCGCCGATGGGCCCGGCGAGCAGCAACACATCGCCCGGTCCCACGCGATCCGCGACATGTGCACCAAAGCGGCGCGTCACCTCGGGATCAAGCAGGGTCAGAGGAGAGGTCTGGGACAGCATGGGGCGAGTTTTACGCCCCTCCGCGCGCACTGCAAGCGATTAACCATGCGCCGCTGCGTTGGTCTGGCGGCGCGATTTTCCGCCAAGCACTGCGCTTGGTTCGGGCTGGTGCGAAAACTGCACCATCAGTGCGCCCCCATGCAGCGGAATGAGGCGACATTGAAGCCGCGTGCCGTCCTTGAGCCGAACCACCTCACTCACCGGATCGCGTGCCCCGATCTTTTGGGGCCGGGTCTTCAGGGTCGACCAGAACGGCGTCGGCTGACACCCCTCGCGCCAATGACCGATCGCATCGACCAGCGACATCCGCCCCAGCACGGCCTCTGGATCGACCGACCACATCCGGCAATAGGCGACATTCGAACTCATAAGCTCTCCATCGCTCTGAAACACCGCAATGGCGTCGTCAATCCGGTCCAGCACCTCTTGGCTGACCTCCAACTGCGCGCGAAACCTGCGAGTGGAGGCGATTTCCGCCGAGATATCCTCAAACAAAAACGCCACCGCGCCATCGGGATGGGGCCGCCCGGTGACCCGGTAGGTCTGCCCGCCCGGCAAGCCCCATGTCTCAGAGTGAAGCCCGGTCGATGCCGCTTTCTCCAGCTCTGTCATCCGCGTCCGCCAGCTGCGGTAGTCCTTTGGCTCCGGCATCATCCGGGTCTCGCGCAGCCGGTCGAGAAACGCATAGAGCGTGGGCCGCGCGGTCATCATCTCGGGTGGAAGCTGCAAAAGATCGATCAGCGCGGGATTGAACAATTGCAGCTGGCGTTGACGGTCAAACACCGCAAGACCAACTGGCAGATCCGCGAATGTCTTGGACAGCGTCTGAACGAAATCCCGCAATGCCTGTTCGGCGCGCACGACCGCATTGGCGGGCAGCGCGAAATGCAGCCAGCTCCCATGCAGCTCGAAGGAGTGGCAATCATACCAAGATGTCCCGGCCTCTGCTTCGGTCAAAGCGATGCGGATCGGGCCGTTTCGCGCTTGATTAGGGTCGAAGTTGAACAGCACGGGCAGCGGCCAGATGAAACCGTCCTCCGAAGTTTCGAGAACGCCGGAGCGCAGAATATAGGCACGGTTCGCCCAGCTTATCGCCCCGGTTTGATCCGCACGCCACACCAGCGCCGGCGAGCGGTCAATCGTCTGGCGCATCAGCTCCAGCTCATCTTCAAGCGCGCGTTGCGACAAGCCGTCCACCAGCACGCCACGCCCTTCCGCCTCGGGATCGCAGAGCGTGATCCGGGCCAATCCGTCGATATTCTCGGCAATGAGCTCCAGCGGGCGACGCCCCCCCTCGCGCTGCGTGCCGACAAGATGGATTCGCCCCCGCTCGACCAGACCCGCCATCTGCGCCGGAAAGTCGTGAAAGCGCGGGCCGATGAACCCGGCCAGACGCGACCAGTCGCTTACGCCCGCCGGCGTCGCCTCGATCAGGGCCTGCGCCGGGGCGGTCGCATCCACCAGCGCATGATCGTCGAACAGAAAGACCGTCTGCTCAAGCTCCGGGTGCTGCACCTCTGTCAGATCCGGCACCCGCGCGCGACCGATCAACCACCATGTCACCAGCATCGCCAAGATCGCTGATCCGACAGAGGTCAGTGCAACGAAACCCGCCTCGAACCATACGCTCGCCATAACACGGCCTTTCTAACCTGTCCCATGGGCGAGATTGGCGTGGGATTGGTTAAATCTGTGTTAATCCCTCCGGACGGGCGCGCAGAGCCTTACCCCGTGATCGGCGCATTCAGACCCAGAGCCGCGCTTTCGGGCGCAAGGATCCGCTCGGCGGGCCAGCTCACTTCGACCACGGCGCCCGAGCGTTGCGGCTCTTGGGTGAGCGGGGCGTAGCTCGCATCTCCGTTGAAAAAGGCAAGCTGGGCGCCGGTGCGCTCCAGCAGAGTCTTGGCGATGAAAACACCCAGACCCATCCCGTCATATTCCTTCCGCTCCGAGGCGTTTGCGCGCGGCTGAAGATAGGGATCGCCGATCCGGCTGAGCACATTGCTCGGATAGCCGCGACCGTCATCGCTGACGCGCACACGGATCATCTCGGCATCCCACTCGGCCTCGATCCAAACGGTGGTGCGCGCGAAATCGACGGCGTTCTGCACGAAATTGCGCAGCGCGTGGATCAGCTCGGGATAGCGGTAGATGGTCGGCTGACGCTCTGCGCCTTCCTCGATCGGGTGGCCCTCAAAGCGAATGTCGATCCCGCGCTCTTGATGGGGGTCGGCGGCCTCGCGCAGCACAGCCATCAGGGGTGCGCTGCGCAGATGCAGATCGTCTTTGCCCGCGCGCCCCATGGAATGGAGAATATCGCGGCATCGATCCGCCTGCTCACGGATCAACAAAGCGTCGTCGCGCAGATCTTCGCGATCCCCCAGCTCATCGGCGAGCTCAGCCGAAACCAGCTTGATCGTCGCCAGCGGCGTGCCCAGCTCATGCGCCGCCGCAGCGACCACGCCCCCCAGATCCGTGAGCTTTTGCTCGCGCGCCAGCGCAAGCTGAGTGGCCCGCAGCGCCTCGCTCATCGAGCGGTTCTCGTTTGAAACCGTATGCGCGTAGGCCCCCAGAAACGCCACGCCGATCACGATCGCCAGCCAATAGCCGAACTCAAATACCGGCGGCATATTTATAACCTCGCCGTCGCGCGTCATCAGCGGCAGATAGACCAGCGCCACCAGCGAGATCATCACCATCGTCGACAGCCCCAGCGCAATCGTGGCCGAGCGTTTCAGCGCAGTCGCGGCAATCGTCACAGGCACGAGGATAAGCAACGCGAAGGGATTGCTCAGCCCGCCCGTGATCGCCAACAAGATCGCAAGCTGCGCCATGTCGAACATCAGTGTCGCCGCGGCCTCCGGCTGGGTGAGCCGCTTGGTGTCGGGAAAAGAAAAGATCGCGATCAGGTTCGCTGCCACTGCCGCCCCGACCGTGGCAAAACACAGCGGCAGGTCCAGCGCGATATTGAAGAACGAGTAAGCAATCAGGATCGCCGCAAGCTGCCCGGCGATCGCAATCCAGCGCAGATAGATCAATGTCCGCAACCGGACCCAATCCTGATGGGTCTCGGGCGGTCCGGGCTGGGCTTTGTGCCGTGGCATGGTGCCTCCGCGTCGTTTCAGCGCATGGAGATAAAAAACATGCGCCTGCATTGATACTTCGCCGCTCTCGCGCGATCAATGGAGCGTGAACGAGGAGCACAACCGATGAAAACCGCAACAATCGCCTTTGCAGCAAGCGCTGTCGTCATACTCGGGCTGGGTGCCACGTGGCTCTCGATCTCGGCACGCCAGTCTGAAGATGTCTTCGCGAAATGCCGCTCAAGCGTCGTGGCGGGTGGCGCGGGCCAGATCGGTGGCCCCTTCACGCTGACCGACGAAAACGGCCGTGAGGTCACGGATAAAGACGTGATCACCGAGCCGAGCCTGCTCTATTTCGGCTACACGTATTGCCCCGATGTCTGCCCGCTCGACAATGCGCGCAATGCAAACGCCATCGAGCAGCTAGAAGCCAAGGGCTATTCGGCCACGCCGATCTTCATTTCAGTTGATCCGGCGCGCGATACGCCAGAGGTGCTGCGAGAATTCACCGATATCATGCATCCGAAGATGATCGGACTGACGGGCACGCCCGAGCAGATCAGCAAGGTCTCAAAAGAATACCGGACCTATTACAAGGTGCAAAACCCAGGCGACCCCTACACGCTGATTGATCATTCCACGCAAAGCTATCTGGTACTTCCCAAAGTCGGCTTCGTCGAATATTTCAACCGCGATGCCAAACCGGAGCAAATGGCCGACCGCATGGCGTGTTTCATCGATGCATGGAAAAGCTCGGGCAGTGGAAATTGACCCTGAGGGTGTGAGCTCCTACATAACAGCGGAAGCTTAACCTGGGGAAACGAATGGCAGATGATTTGACAGCTGAACTTGGGCCGGACCGCTCGCTTTTGCTGGTCGATGATGACATCTCTTTCCTGACTCGTTTGGCGCGCGCGATGGAGAAACGCGGATTTGCGCCGCAGACTGCGGAAACCGTCGCGGCTGGCCGTGCAATCGTCCAATCGCAGGCGCCCGCCTATGCGGTGATCGACCTGCGGCTTGAAGACGGCAGCGGGCTTGATGTTGTCGAATTGCTGCGCGAAAAACGCGCTGATGCCCGAATTGTCGTCCTGACCGGATATGGCGCAATCGCGACCGCCGTTGCCGCTGTCAAAATGGGCGCCACCGATTATCTTGCCAAGCCCGCCGATGCGACCGATATCACAAATGCGTTGCTGGCACGGGGCGAAGAAGCACCGCCGCCCCCGGAAAATCCGATGAGCGCGGATCGCGTGCGCTGGGAGCATATTCAAAGGGTCTACGAGCTCTGTGATCGCAACGTTTCGGAAACCGCACGCCGTTTAAATATGCATCGGCGTACACTTCAGCGTATTTTGGCCAAACGCAGCCCACGTTAACTCTTTCGTCTATTGATTATTTTCTCTATTTGGCTTTCATAGAAATGTGTAGCAAATAGAGGTGTCCAATGAATTTGGAAACTATGTCGCTTGACGAGTTAAAGGCGCTTCAAAAGAACGTCGAAAAGGCGATCGCGTCTTACGAGGCTCGCAAGAAAAAAGAAGCGCTGGATCAGCTTGAGAAAGCTGCGCGCGATATGGGCTATTCCTTGTCCGAGCTGACAAGCGCAGGCGGCGTGAAACCGCGCCGGGCCGTGGCACCAAAATATGCAAACCCCGCCAATCCGAGCGAAACGTGGTCCGGGCGCGGGCGCAAGCCGCGTTGGGTGCAAGCGGCGCTCGACCAAGGCAAGTCGCTGGACGATCTCAAAATCTAAGCGCACCACACTCGGCTCAAGGGTCCGCCTAGAGGGCGGACCTTTTCACATCTTGATCCCAGCCAGCAGTGTTTCGTGACGCCGGGTGTAATCAAGCCGCACCTGCGAGGGTGGACGCAGCCGAATTTCAAAAGCTTCCGCCATTTTTGGATCCAGCTTGCCAAAAATCTTATCCGCTTCGGTTTTCGAAAACCCAGCGATTTGTTCGGCCTCCAGCCGGGCCGAAACGATATCTGCCTTTTTGATGGCCCGCTTTATTTTGACCGGAAGCGCTGCGGGCAGACCGAACCGGATATGCACCGCTGCAGCCAGACGCGAATCAAGCTCACTATATCCAGCCCCGACGGTCGCTTTAACCGGGCTGATCATATCCCCTAAAACATATTCCGGCGCGTCATGCAAAAGGGCGGCCAATTGCCATTTCGGATCTGCGTTCGGATTTTGCAGTGTGAATATTTGCTCAACGAGAAGCGAATGCTCGGCGACGGAATAGGGCCAATCCCCGAAAGTTTGACCATTCCAGCGCGCAACAAAGGCAAGCCCATGCGCAATATCTTCAACCTCGATATCAACCGGAGTCGGATCGAGCAAATCAAGCCGCCGTCCCGATAGCATACGTTGCCAAGCCCGTTTCATCTGTCCTGCCTTTTCCGGTTTTAAGACCGGATCTGTCGTCAAATTCAGGCCGAATTTAAAACAATTCAGCCTCTACATCCAATCGTGAGACCGCGTGAAAACGGGTCGCCTCGCCCCCGCTATACCCTTCCGGCACCGCGTCTGCACGCGCAAGGTTGCGAGAGCTTTTCGTGAGTGGCCACGCATTTCTTTCGCGCAAACGCGCTCAAAGGGGGAACCAGACAATGCGGCGGGCGTTTTCGACTTGACACACAGGAAAGGGAGGACCTCGACATGCGGACCTCGAAAAAATCCATTCTGGCGGCTGCCTTTGTCGGACTGAGCGTTCCCGCGACCATCGCGATCGCGAGCGTTTCGACGCAGTTCCAGCCCAAGCAATCCATCGAGAGCGACAGCAATGCGCGCGATATCATGTTGCGCGGCTATACCGGCGACGGGCGCCCGATGGATGGCGACACTTCCGATATTCCCTATGGCGATCTGCGCGCCTTCGACAAGATCAACACGATCGGCGTCGCGCAATCGCCCGATGTTCCCTATTGCGACATACGCTCCAAGCTGACCCAAACACTTGGCCATGACTTCGCCGAGAAGCCCCGTCTCGAGAAAACGCTGAGCGGGAATCGCTCGGTCGAGCTCTGGGCCTCGAAAATCATGGGCACGTGGACGGCGGTCTACACCCGCGCCGATGGCGTCTCTTGCGTCGTGTCTTCGGGCATGAACTGGACGCAGGGTGAAAACCCGGTCGCCTTGCTCCACAAAGAGGGCATTCTGCCCGCCGCGTGATGTGAGATCAGCCATTGTTGTCGCATTAAGGTGCGAGTGCTACATACGGCTCAAATGAACATTTGGGAGCCGCAACATGGCTGATTATATCGTCAAGGACATTGGGCTGGCTGAGTTTGGCCGCAAGGAACTTGAGATCGCCGAAACCGAGATGCCGGGGCTGATGGCCTGCCGCGCGGAATTTGGTCAGAGCAAACCGCTCAAGGGCGCGCGGATCGTAGGTTCGCTGCACATGACCATTCAGACCGCGGTGCTGATCGAGACGCTGGTAGAGCTGGGCGCGGATGTGCGTTGGGCCTCGTGCAACATCTATTCGACCCAAGATCACGCGGCGGCCGCAATCGCGGCGGGCGGCACCCCGGTCTTTGCGATCAAGGGCCAGTCCCTGACCGAGCATTGGGATTATCTCGACCGCTCCTTCCAGTTCCCCGAAGGCGCGAACATGATCCTCGACGATGGCGGCGATGCCACGCTTTACGTGCTGCTTGGCGCGCGCGTCGAGGCGGGCGAGACCGATCTGATCGAAGTCCCCACCTCGGAAGAGGAAGAGGTCATCTTCAAGCAGATCAAGAAGCGGATGGCGGAGTCCCCCGGCTGGTTCACCAAAACCCGCGAGGCGATCCAAGGCGTGTCCGAAGAGACCACGACCGGCGTGCATCGCCTTTATGACCTGCACAAGAAAGGTCAGCTTCCTTTCCCTGCGATCAACGTCAACGACTCCGTCACCAAGTCGAAATTCGACAATAAATATGGCTGCAAGGAAAGCCTTGTCGACGGCATCCGCCGCGCCACCGATGTGATGATGGCCGGCAAAGTCGCCGTCGTCTGCGGCTATGGCGATGTCGGCAAGGGCTGCGCGGCCTCGCTTCTGGGCGCGGGCGCACGCGTGAAGGTCACGGAAGTCGATCCGATCTGCGCCTTGCAGGCCGCGATGGACGGGTTCGAGGTCGTGCTGCTGGAAGACGTGGTCGACAGCGCCGACATCTTCATCACCACCACCGGCAACCGCGACATCATCCGCATCGAGCATATGCGCGCGATGAAAAACATGGCGATCGTCGGCAATATCGGCCATTTCGACAATGAAATTCAGGTGGCAAACCTGCGCAACCACAAATGGACCAATATCAAAGAGCAGGTGGATATGATCGAGATGCCGTCGGGCAATCGCATCATCCTGCTCTCCGAAGGGCGCCTGCTGAACCTCGGCAACGCGACCGGCCATCCGAGCTTTGTGATGTCGGCCAGCTTCACCAACCAGGTGCTGGCGCAGATCGAGCTGTGGACCAAGGGCGACGAGTATCAGCCCGGCGTCTACATCCTGCCCAAACACCTGGATGAGAAGGTCGCACGGCTTCACCTCGACCGGATCGGCGTGAAACTGACCGAGCTGAAGCCCGAGCAGGCCGCCTATATCGGCGTCACCGTCGAGGGCCCCTACAAGCCCGAGCATTACCGCTACTGATCGATCCCTCGGATCGTCGCATCAACCGCGCCTTCGGGCGCGGTTTTTTCATGCCTTCACATCAGGCCAACTGCTCCCCATTTTGAGATGATGGGAGCGCCATGACACGACGGACAAAACTTTTGATCGAAGGCCTGCGCTGGCTCAGCCGGGCGGGTCTGGTGGCAGCCCTTGTGGCGACTGGCTGGTTCTGGCTCGGCCGTCCCGATGTGCCCATCCCCTCGGCTTGGAACCCGCGCGCGCCGCTGGTGATCTCGGACCCGATCACACCCTTCACGCGCGCAAAATTCGCAACCGCATTGCGCAACCCGGAGCGCTGCCGCGCAGCCCTTGAAACTGGCGCGGGCTTTACCGCCCTGCCCGATCTGGCGCCCGAGAACCCCGCCTGCGGGATCGCCAACCGCGTCACGCTGCGCCGCGCCGCCGCCGTGTCGCTGCGCCCGCTCGAGACCCGATGCGATCTGGCGCTGCGCGTGGCGATGTGGACGCAACACGGGCTCAAGCCGATGGCACAAGAGCTGCTGGGAACGCGCCTCACCGCCATCGACCATCTGTCTTCGTATAACTGCCGCCCAATCCGCACCCCCTCCGGGCAATCCAGCCGGATGAGCCTGCATGCCACCGCCGAGGCCATCGACATCTCGGGCTTTCGCTTTGCCGACGGCACGCGGCTGGTGCTCAAGCGCGACTGGGACAGCCCGGACGGCGCGGCCTTCCTTCGAGCGGCCCGCGACACCGCCTGTCGCTGGTTCGCAACGACGCTCGGCCCGGAGTTCAACGCGTTGCATGCCGATCATTTCCACCTGCAATCGCGCGGCTGGGGGCGGTGCAGCTAGAGGCTGACGCGGCGTCGGGATTTAGGCTTTGTAATTTCACACTCTCGTCTTACCCTGCATCTCGTCCGAATTATGCGGGCAAAGCAATTTCACAGGTGGGACATATGGGAAAAAGAGACGAACTGATCGCGAAATATGCCGACGATCTGAAAAGCAAATGCGGCATGACGCCGGACATGGACCTTCTGACCAAGGTGACCATCGCCTGCGGCCCCGCGATTTATAATGCGGATGCCTCGACCGTCGCAGGCTCTGACAAATCCGAGCTGGAAACCGTCAAGGACAACTTCCTCGTCAAGAAGCTTGGCCTGTCCGACAGCCCGGCTTTGATGGATGCAATCGATGCGGTGATCGAGACCTATGGCCGCTCGGAGCGCAACAAATACCGCGCCGTGATCTATTACATGCTGACCAAGCATTTCGGTAAGGAAAGCGTTTACGCCTAAGCGCGCGCTGAGGCTCCAAGACCCGTTGGCAGCGTCATCGGGTCTTCTTCAACCGATCATCCCCTTGATCGCCGCGCTATGTTCAACGCTCGCGCTCAGCGCATCGGACGCCAGCGCATGCGCAGTCTCGATCAGCGCCTCGGGCGGCACGATCCGATCGATCAAGCCCCAATCCTGCGCCTCTTCGACGGTGATCTTCTGCCCGGCCATCAGGATCATCTTGCTGCGCGCCGGACCGATCAGGGCAACCATCCGCGCGGGATCGGAAGGCTGGGGCAGGAAACCGAGCTTCATGACCGGGTAAAACACCTTGGCCCCGGGCACCGAGATCCGCAGATCGCAGGCCAGAGCCATCCCCATCGCCCCACCCGCCAACGTGCCATTCAGCGCGGCGATACTCAGACAGGGCAAGGCCGCAATCGCCGCCGACAGACGTTCCCAGACCGGATCGAGCGCCAGACCTGCGCGCGCCTCCGCCAGATCAGCCCCGGCGGAGAAAACCCGGCCCGTGCCCGTGAGCACAAAGGCCCGCGCCTGTGCCTGAGCCGCCGCCTCTGCGATATCGGCCAAACGGCCCAGCATCTCGCCCGTCAGCGCATTCGCAGCCTCGGGTCGGTCGATTGTCACCTGCCAAATACCCGCATCTTGCGTCAGCCGGATCATGCACATCTCCGTTTCTCGTGGATTTCCGCCACGCTTGAGGCGCCGCTAGGCCTTGACCATCATCCAGCCCCAAAGGAGGATAGCGCAACTTTATCGGTATCACGAAAGGTGCATCTATGGCACGAGTCAACTCAGCCGCAGTCGGGGCATTCTGCGTTTCCCTGATTTCCGCCCCCGCCGCTTTCGCTGATGTCACGCCCGAGCAGGTTTGGACGGCGTGGCAAAAGGGCTATGAGTCTTACGGCTACAAGGTCACCACCGGCAGCAAGGATCGCAGCGGCGACACCTATACCATCTCGGACGTGACGCTTGAGAACACATCGGGCGATTCGAGCTTCACGCTCACGGTGCCGAGCATCAAACTGCACGACAATGGCGATGGCACGGTTGACGCCACGATGTCCGAGAAGATGAACGGGGTCGCGACGACCGATATGGGCGAGGATGGCCCGGTCCAGCTCGACATGGTGCTCACCCAGCAAGACAGCAAGATCACCGTTTCAGGCACGCCTGAAGATATGATCTACGACATCGACTCGCCGAAAATGACCGTCGAGATGGATCAGGACAAGGCGGGCAAGACGGCCAAACCCGTCAAGGTCTTTGTCTCGCTCGAGGGGACCAAGGGCACCTATGAGATGAAGCAGTCGGGCGGGCAGGATATTACCTCGAACGTCACGACCAAGCTCGTCCGGATGAGCGCGTCGGGCGCGGACCCGGAAACCTCCGGGACGTTCAACCTGTCGGGAAGCGTCGCAGACGTGAGCTATAACGGCAGTTTCGTTCTGCCCGAGGGCGTCTCGATGGAAGAGCTCGATACGGCATTGAACGCAGGCGCGAAGATTGACTTTCAGGCGACCTATGGCGCAAGCGATTTCAGCCTCAGCGCCGATGCCAATGAAGGCCCGGTCTCGGTGAAGACGAGCGCGCAATCGGGCGCATTGACCGCTGTGATGACGCAGGAGTCCGTTCAGTACGGCGCCACCGCCGAGGGCTCCAAGCTCAACATGACCTCGCAGAAACTGCCCTTCCCAGTCACGGCCGGGCTCGATGAGATCGTGACGAATTTCTTGATCCCGGTCAGCAAATCCGACACAGCCCAACCCTATAAGGCGAAGATTGCGCTCAAGGGGCTGACCGTCTCTGATGACATCTGGAACATGTTCGACCCGGATAAGAAATTGCCGCGCGACCCGGCCTCGCTTGTGGTCGACCTGTCGGGCAAAGCCATGCTGACGGCTGATTTGTTCTCGAAGGCTGCCGCGAAAATGTCGTCGCCGCCGATCGAGATGCAAAGCGCTGATATCAACGCGCTGCAACTCACGCTGATGGGCGCCGATCTGCGCGGCTCAGGTGCACTGACCTTCGACAATTCCACGCCGGTTCCGCAGCCCGTTGGCACGATTGATCTGACCCTCACAGGCGCAAATGCCCTGATGGACAACCTCGTGGCCTCGGGCCTAGTGCCGCAGGATAAAATCATGTTCGGGCGGATGATGCTCGGGCTTTACGCCAAATCCACTGGCGATGATGCGGTGGAATCGAAGGTGGAATTCAAAGACGGCGGGGAAATCCTCGTCAATGGCCAGCGCGTCCAATAAGAGACGTCCCATGAGATCCGGGGCCGTCCGGGAAATCCGGGCGGCCCCGATCCTTTCAAGAGGTGAGCATGACTGACATATCCCTGCCCAAGCTGACGGAGACCCTGCTGTCAGCCGCGCGCCGCGCAGGCGCCAAAGAGGCCGACGCGATTGCGGTCGATGGCCGTTCGGTTGCCATCGACGTGCGCGCAGGCGTGCTCGAGCAGGCCGAACGGGCCGAAGGGGTCGAGATCGGCCTGCGCGTGTTGATCGACGGGCGTCAGGCCTGCGTCTCCGCCTCTGACGTCTCCGAGCGCACCATCGCACAGATGGCGGAACGTGCGGTCGCGATGGCGCGCGAGGCCCCGCAGGATCAGTATATCGGTCTGGCCGATCCCGATCAGCTTATCCGCGACTGGGATGCCGCAGCTTTGGAGCTCGCAGACCCCGCCGAGGAACCCGCCGCCGCCGCGCTGCAAGAGGATGCACAAGCCGCCGAAGCAGCCGCCCTTGGGGTGGCAGGCGTCGATCAGGTGCAATCCGCCTCGGCTGCGTATAATTACCGCCGGATGCATCTTGCCGCGAGCAACGGGTTCAGCGGCGGCTACAGCAGGTCCTCGCGCTCGATCTCTGCCGTGGCGATTTCCGGCGAGGGGCTGGGAATGGAGCGCGACTGGGCCGCCGAAAGCCGGATCTTCCAGTCGGATCTGCCCTCCGCGCGCGAAATCGGCCAGCTTGCGGGCGAGCGGGCCGTGGCGCGCAGCAAGCCGCGCCGCCCCAAGACCGGCGCCTATCCGGTTCTGCTCGACGAGCGGATCTCGGGCTCGCTCATCGGGCATCTTCTGGCGGCAGTGAATGGGCAGGCGATCACGCGCGGTGCCTCTTGGCTGCGCGATGCGATGGATCAGCCGGTCCTGCCCGATGCGCTCTCGCTGTTCGAAGAGCCCCACCGCAAACGTGTCTCGGGCTCGCGCCCCTTCGATGCCGAGGGGCTGCCCACGGCGCGCCGCGCCATCGTCGAGAACGGCGTGCTGCGCAGCTGGACGCTGGATCTGGCCACGGCGCGCAAACTCGGGCTGCAATCGACCGCCTGTGCCGGGCGCGGGACCTCTTCGCCGCCCTCGCCGGGGGTCGGCAATGTGAGCCTGACCCAAGGCACGCAAAGCCGCGATGCTCTGCTGGCCGAGATGGGAACCGGGCTTCTGGTCACCTCGTTCATCGGCGCCACGATCAACCCCAATACCGGAGATTATTCGCGCGGCGCCTCCGGGTTTTGGGTCGAGAATGGCAAGATCACCCATCCGGTCAACGAATGCACCATCGCAGGTAATCTGCGCGACATGCTGCGCTCGCTGACACCCGCCAATGACGCGCGCACCCATCTGAGCCATATCGTGCCCTCGCTTCTAATCGAAGGGATGACGCTTGCAGGCGAATGATCTCACCTTGCTCCACGAGGCCGCGCTAGAGGCGGGCCGGATCGCCCTGCGCTACTGGAAGCACGCGCCGGACTCCTGGGATAAGGGCGACGGCGCGGGGCCGGTCTCGGAGGCCGATCTTGCGGTGAATGCGATGCTGGAAGCCGAGCTGCGTGCCGCGCGTCCGGATTATGGCTGGCTGTCTGAAGAGAGCGTCGACGATCCCGCGCGCCTCGCAGCCAAGCACAGCTTCATCGTCGATCCGATCGATGGCACCCGCGCCTTTCTGAACGGCGATGGCGGGTTTGCCCATGCTTTGGCCGTGACCGAGGGACACCGCGTCGTGGCCGGAATCGTGCATCTGCCGGTCCACGGCCTGACCTATAGCGCGACACTTGATGGGCCTGCGCTGCTCAACGGGAAACCGCTGACGCCAAGCCAGCGTGCCGATCTGATCGACGCGAAAGTGTTGACCTCGAAACTCTCGGACAATCCGATGCATTGGCGCGCGGGCGAGGTGCCGGCCTATAAGCGGACCCTGCGCTCCTCGCTCGCCTGGCGGCTCTGCCTGGTGGCGGAGGGGCGTTTCGATGCGACGATTTCGCTGCGTGCCGCATGGGAATGGGACATTGCCGCCGCCAGCCTGATCGCTGAGCGTGCGGGCCTGCGCACCAGCGACCGCAATGGGGCGGCGTTGCGCTTCAACGAGGCCCATCCGCAAGCCGATGGGATCGTCGTGGCCAATGCCCCGCTCCATCAGGCCTTTCTCGACGCGATTAAGCCTGTGCCCCAGTGATCACCAACGCAGAAGTTTCGAGCCGATCAACGCCCCGGCCAGCGCCGTGATGGCAATCCCAGCCCCGTACCACGTGACGTAGAAGAGCGGGCTGTCCTCGGTGCAGTGAAGCGCGTAGATCGTCGTCCCGAGCCCCCCGGCGGCCAGACCCGCGATCAGACCGGCGCGCATGGGCCGCATCACCGCGCCACGCCGCAGCGTCGTCAGGAAGGCCGCAAGAAGCGGGGCCGACAGCGACGGAATAGAGATTAGGCACGGGAAAATCGTCTTGCCGGTGAACGCCATCATCCGGGACTGCTCGGGCGTGCTGACATAGGCGTAAAGCAACAGAGCCAGCGCAAGCACCGGCGCCACACACAACCATCCAAGCGGGCGCCGCGCAAGCGGACGCGCCATCCGCAGCGCCAGCACCGCCGCGATCAGACCGAGCGCGAGCGGCAGCAAGACCTTGGGCACCACTTCAGGATCCATAAGGGTCTGCGACAGCGGAAATCGAACGCCAAGGACAAACATCATGACCGCCCCGGAGAAACACACCGCCGGGATCAGCCAACGCCAAAGCACCGCTTCGCTGCGCGGTTCGACAAGGGGATCCTCGCCCAGCATATCCAGCAGATCTTCCGTCTTCATATCTCGATCAGCCTTTCTCTCAGCTCGGCCAGTTTCTTGAGACTGCGATGCAGCATCACCCGCACCGCGCCTTCGGTCATTTCCATCCGCGCGCCGGTTTCGGCAATCGACTGGCCCTCCAGCCCGATCGCACGCACCACTTGCGCCGCCCGTGGGTCAAGGTGCTCGATCACACGCTCGATATCGCGGCGCTCTGTCGGGTCGGCCTCGGGGGGCCGCAGGCAGAACCTCCGCGAAATCTTCAATCGGCACATGCACCCGGCGACCACGCTTTCGAAACGCATCCACCGTCTTGTAGCGTGCAATGGCGTAGCACCACGGCGCGGCGGGCTCATCCTCGCGCCACGTATGACGTTTCAGATGGATCGCCAACAGAACCTCTTGCACGACATCTTCGCATTCATCTTCCGGCAGACCCGCACCACGCGCCCGCACAACACCACGCAAAACCGGAGTCACGGCAGATAGGAACGCCCTATATGCGCGCGTATCTCCGCCATTGGCGGCGCGCAGCAACGCGCTCCAGTCTGCTTGCCGATCGTGCATCTTACCGTCCCTTCGCGTGCGAGGCGCGCTTCGTTACAGCCAAACTAGCAAAAAATCTTTGCACTGTCCGAAAACCTTCCCGTGCGACGTTCTAACCGGGGAACGCCTTTTTCGAACAGATCAAAATTTTTTTGACACGTTTCGTAACGCATCGGTGAGCGGCTGCGAATGGGTTCATAGGGCCGACAATGGTCCGCAACCAATTTGGGAGTTTGATATGAGTAAGACCGAAACCACTCTGGGTATCGCCGCAGCACTCACCTGTGCACTGGGTGTCGCAACCGCCGCAAAAGCCGACGACATGTCGAAGGCGATGGAGAAGTGCTACGGCGTCTCGATGGCAGGTCAGAACGACTGCGCGGCCGGCCCCGGCACGACCTGCGCGGGCACCTCGACCAGCGACTATCAGGGCAATGCGTGGAAACTCGTTCCTGCCGGCACCTGCGAGGAGATCAAGACGCCCAAAGGCATGGGCTCGCTCGAGCCGATCAAAATGTGATCGCTCTCGGGGCGGGCCTATGTCCGCCCCGAAATTCAGCTCTGGGAGGCGCAGATGTTACCGACGAATGCTGGCCTCGGGTTCAAGCCCGAGCACTTTCCCGCCGTAATAGAAACGAAACCGCCGCTTGGCTTCTTCGAAGTGCATGCGGAGAACTACATGGGTGCGGGTGGGATGCCCCATGCGATGCTCGAGCGTCTGCGCGCCGATTATGCCCTGTCGATCCATGGCGTCGGCCTGTCAATCGGGGGCGCCGATCCGCTGGACAAGACGCATTTGGCGCGGCTGCGCAGCCTATGCGACCGCTATCAGCCCGAAAGTTTCTCCGAGCATCTGGCTTGGGCCAGCCATGGCGGCGAATGGATGCACGATCTTCTGCCCCTGCCCTATACGGATGAGACACTCGATATCGTTTGTGATCACATCGATCAGTTGCAGGAGGCTCTTGGACGCAAGATGCTGCTTGAAAACCCGGCGACCTACCTCACCTTCGTGCAATCCGACATTCCCGAGACCGATTTCCTCGCCCAGATCGCAAGGCGGACCGGCTGTGGTTTGCTGCTCGACGTGAACAATGTCTTCGTCTCCTGCGTGAACCATCGCACGGATCCGCGCGCCTACCTGCGCGCCTTCCCGATCGAAGCGGTAGGAGAGATCCATCTGGCCGGTCACGAGACCGAAGAGCTGCCCTCTGGACCGCTCTTGATTGATTCCCATGGCCGCGAGGTCAGCGAGCCTGTTTGGGGTCTTTTCGCCGAAACAGTCACAGAATACGGCCCGCGCCCCAGCCTTGTGGAATGGGACAATGATGTGCCCGACTTCGCGACGCTCATGACCGAGGCGTCTCGCGCCGAGGCTATCCTGGAGGACGCACGCCATGCCCTCGCATCGTGAGTTTGCCCAAGCATTTCAATCGGCGCTGCGCGACACCGCGCTGCCCCCCGGTGCGCACACCCAAGCGCCCGAAGAACTGACGCGACGGTTCAACGTCTATCGCAACAACGTGGCCCATGGTCTGGCGCAAGCGTTGCAGCGTCACTACCCGGCGGTGACGCGGCTGCTGGGCGAGGAGTGTTTTTCAGGCGTGGCGCATCTTTATATCGAGCGCCACCCTCCTCGGACTCCGATCCTGACAGAATGGGGTGTAGAGTTTCCCAATTTTTTAGGCGGAATAGAGACGTTTTCGCATCTGAGCTACCTGCCCGACGTGGCGCGGATCGAATGGGCGCGCAGCCGGGCCTATCATGCCGCAGATCTCGTCCCCGTGGAGAGCTCACAGCTGACCCAAATCGCCGAAACCTCTTACCTGAGACTGCATCCCTCGGTGCAGACCCTTTGGGCCGCGACGCCAGCGGGCAGCCTTTGGATCTCGCAACAGCCCGGCGCGGCCGCGCCGCCCGCTGCGGAAGACTGGACTTCCGAGGTGGTGTTGGTCGCACGGCAGGGTCTGTTCGATGTGATCACAACTGTGATTCCGCCTGCCACCGCCCGCCTGATCGAAGCGCTTCTATCCGATACCCCCCTTGGCGCGGCCTGCGCGGCTGCCGGGAGCGATCTCGATCTCACACAGGCGCTAACCTTGTTGATCCGTTACGACCTCATCACAGCCATTTCGCAAGGGAGACCGGAATGACCCAGCAAAACCTCGAAGCACCGCTTCAACCGAGACTATATCGCCTCTATTCAGGCATTTCTGAGCTCACGGGGCATATCCCCGACAGCGTGATCTTGCTCGCGGCGCGCATTTTTCCCGCAGTTGTCTTCTGGCAATCGGGGCGCACGAAAGTCGAAGGGTTGTCCATCAAGGACTCGACCTTCACGCTGTTCGAGCAGATCTACGCTCTGCCCTTGGTGCCGCCCCATATCGCGGCAGTCGCTGCAACCTTCGCCGAACATCTGATGCCAATCCTGCTGGTTTTGGGTCTGTTCACGCGGCTTTCCGCATTGGCGCTGCTGATCATGACGCTGGTCATTCAGACCTTCGTCTTCCCCGAAGCCTGGGTCACACATGGGCTCTGGGCCAGTTGCTTTCTGATCGTGATCGCAAAAGGCCCCGGGGCGATCTCGTTGGATCGCTTGATCCGACTGGACCGCTAAGCCTTGCTCTTGCCTGTGAGTTGCCTATCTGTTGCTCACAGACAGGAGGGCTGATGAGCGAAAGTGACGAGATCGATGCCGCCATGCGTCGTGCAGAGGCAAATCTGACGACACAGGCACCGGATGAGGCCGATACCCGCGCGATGCGCGATGCATTGGGCCGCTTTGCCACAGGCGTCGCCGTGATCACGGCCTATGAGCACAGCGACGCGGACAGGCCGGTTGGCATCACGGTGAACAGCTTTGCCTCGGTGTCGCTATCGCCCGCGCTGATCCTGTGGTCGGCGGCACGCAGCTCTCTGCGCCACGCCCATTTCACGCAAGCGCCCGCCTTTGCCGTGCATGTCCTTCGCCACGATCAAGAGGCCCTCGCCCGGCGCTTCACGCGCAATGGCGACGGTTTCTCGGGGCTGGACTATCGCATCAATGCGCAGGGCGTGCCGGTGTTCGACGATACGCTGGCGCGTTTCGAATGCCTGCGCGAGGCCCGGCACGATGGGGGAGATCACACGATCATCATCGGTCGGGTCGAGCGGTTCAGCACCGCACAGGCGGGCGAACCGCTCGTTTTCGCGCATGGGCAGTTCGGGCGGTTCCTGCCCAATAGCTAGTGCCTATCTCAGACCCGCGATGCGCCGGGCCAATTCGGTGACCGCTTTCCCTTGGGCCGCCACGATCGCGGCGGGCTGAGCGCCCCCATCTGCCTCGGCGCCCGCGATGGGCACGGTGAAGTTGAACCGCCGCACCGTGTCGCCGCCCGCATCAAAGCCGGTCGGCGAGACCACGTAAAGCCCTGACACATGCAGCATCTGATCCGCGCCCGGCAATAGCTGCTCCACGCGCACGTCAATCCGGCGCCGCGGCGGGTCGCTCAGCGGCCAAGGATCCGAGAGTACGGTCGCGCCCGACATCTCGGAAATCTGCCGCGCCAGCGCCAGCGTCATCGACCGCGCGGGATCATCGGCCCACAGGTTGTTCGGATTGGAGCGCAGCGCACCATCCGGGGTCTGAAACGAGATCTCCTGCGACGAGGCATAATCGGGCAAGGAGATCTGGCGCAGCTCGGCGGTGCCAAGACGGTTCGCCATATCCTTGCTCACCGCAGGCGGCGTGATCGGATAGCGCGCGATCTTCTCGGGATCGGAGCAGGCCGCAAGGGCCAAAAGGCACAGCGGAAACGGGATCAGTCGCAGCAAGGTCATCGGCATCTCCGGTCAGCGGCCTAGGATAAAGGCGCGCGGGTTGCGTTCGATCATCCGCGCCACGGCGCCGATATCGGTGATAGAGCGGCGCAGTTCGCGCAGTGTGGTCAGCGTCTCATTCGAGAAGTTCGATCCCTGCCCGTAGGTCGAGACCAGACCCTGCGCCTGCGCCACCAGCGTGTCGAGGCGCTGCGTCAGCTCAGGCAGGCGATCCGCCGCTTTCGAAACGGAAGCCGCCGCGTCCTGCGTCGCCGCCAGCGTCTGGTTCAGCTTATCCGCAGCCCCAGCCTTGCGCAGTTGCTCAAGAATTGCCGCTGTCTGTTCCAGCGTCTGGTTGAGCGATTGCGGCAGATCCTGCGTGCCGGGTTTGTTGAGCAAGCCGTTGATATCGGCGAGGATCGTGTCGATCTTATCGCCGATATCGCCAAGCGGCATATCCGCGATCGCCTGCGCGGCCTTGTCGGCGGAGGCCAAGGTCTCATGCAGCCCGTCGATCTCTTCGAGCACAGAGCTGGCCGCATCGGTCACGCCATCCAGCGCCGCAACCGTCTTGTCGGCAGCGCCCTTGTCGTTGAGATCGGTCGCGAAGCTGCGAAGCTGGTTGAGCAGCCCCGAGAGTTCTTCAGGCACTTTGCGGGTATTCTCGTTCTCCGCCACCGCCGAAATCGAGTCGAGCGTACGGATCGCGGAATTCATCAGCTTCTCGATCGGCAGACCCTCGATCCGGTTGAACACGCCTTTGGCCGATTGCGACAGGTCGTTCGCCGTGGGCGGGGCCGTCGGAATCGTCGGGAAGGGCTTTGCGTCGAGATTCATCTTCTCGTTGGGCTGATCGGGCACATCGGTCAGCTCGATGATCTTGGTGCCGCCCAGAAGCCCGACGGAGGCGATGCGCGCCCGCAGACCGTTCACGACCTGACTCTCGATGAACTGCGTCGTCTGCTTCTCATCGGAATCGCGCGCAAGGCCCAGCCGATCGGGCGACAGTGCGATGGTGACCTGCTGCTGGGCATAGCTTTGCCCGGTGGAATCGGTGCTGACCTTGATCGCAAGCGCCGTAACCTCGCCGGCCTCAACACCGCGGACCTGCACTTTAGAGCCCACTTCGAGCCCTTGGACAGGATCGTCAAACAGCAGCGTATAGCGCGGCGGATCGACCTGATCGGACTCGAAGACAGAGTTCTTCGCCACGTCCTGACTGTCATAGAGACGGAACGTGTCCTGATTTTTCACGACATCGCCGCCACTGGTGAACGTGTCGAACTCCACCCCGCCCTGCACAAGCGTCGCAAGCGAACGCACATCGAGGCTCAGGCCCGACGTGTCGAATTTCACCGAGAAGCCGGAGGTGTTCCAGAACCGGGTCTGCGTCGTGAGCAGCTTGTTATGCGGCGCCTCGATGAACGCATCGACGATCACCCCAGATCCGTCCTTATTGAGACGTAGATTTTGCAGATGTCCCACCGTGATCCCGTGATAGAGGATCGGCGCGCCATCGACGATGCCGCCCGCATCCTGCGCGCGCAGCTCAATGATCGTACCCTTGCTGGGATCAGGAGACAGCGGCGGCCGTTCAAGACCCGTGAACTGGGTCCGCGCACCGGAGGGTTTGTTGGTCCAGAATCCCTCAAGATAGGTGCCCGACAGCACCGTCCCGAGATTCTCGATCCCGCGCGCCGACACTTCAGGCCGCACGAGCCAGAACTTCGCATCATTATCCACATAGGGCGCGACATCATTATCGACCCGAACACCCAGGCGCACTTGCGTCAGATCCGATGTGAACCCCACGGATTCAACCTTGCCGACCTGCACATCGCGGAATTTCAGCGGCGTGCCGACCTCAACCCCGGTCGCATCCTTGAAATCGATATGGATAAGCTCGCCCCGGTCGGCAAAGGACTTCCACGCAACGCCAAGCGTCACGACAAGCGCCAGCAGCGGAACGATCCAGATGATCGAAAGTCGCGACCAGATCGGGCGCTTTGCTGCGGAGGTTTTCAGTTCGGCCGGGCCAGGATCGGGCGTTTCGGTCATGTGCTCACTCTTTTGTGCCACGCCAGATCAGGCGAGGGTCGAAACTCTGGGCGGATAGCATTGTGAATGCAACCGATAGCGCGAAAGAGGCCGCAGCCGGGCCGGGATGGATGGACGCAACATAGCCAAGCTGAACCAAGGCCGAGAGGATCGCCACGACGAACACGTCGATCATCGACCAGCGCCCAATGAATTCCACCACCTCCAGAAGCAAAAGATGGGGATGCCCGCCCTTGCGTTTCTCATTTCCTACGATGATTGCCAAATAGGCGACGGCGATGAATTTTCCAATCGGGATCATGATGGATGCCACGAAAACGATGGCCGCAACGCCGTAATTGTGGTGTTTCCACAACTCCAGGGCACCGCCCACGATGGTGTTCTTCTGCAAGCTACCGAATGTATCCGTGACCAGCATCGGGAAGACATTGGCCGGAATGTAGAAGATAAGCCCCGCCAGCCACCACGCCCAGACCGCCTGCAGCCCGTGCCGATCGACCCGATGCAGCCGCGCGCCGCAGCGCTCGCATTCGACATGCGCGTGCGGCCAGACGCGCCCGCAGCGAGTGCAGCCGATCAGCCCGGCATCAGTGGCCGTCAAGGCTTCTATTTCTGCGATATGGCGTCCCATATGGTCCAATTGCTCATGAAGCTGTTTTTCAGCGCGATCACGATGATCAGGACACAGAAGGCCCAAAAGGCCGGTCCGAGTGAGACAGAGGCAAGCCCCGCAACCTTCACGAGCGCCACCGCTGTGCCGATGATGAAAATCTCCGCCATCGCCCAAGGTTGCAATTCCTCGACCAGACGAAACACGGTTGTGCTGTGCCGATAGGCCGGGCGCCCATTGGCAAGAGGCCACAGGGTATAGATCAAGGCGGCGAACCGAAAGACCGGAAGCGCCACGATCATCGCCAGAACCGCAAGAGCCAGCGGCGCGATCCAGCCGTCGGAAAACGCCATGGCTACGCCGAAGATCGAGCTTTCATGCGACAGCCCCTGTGCCGAGATCTTGAGGAACGGGAAAAAGATCGCACCGATCATCAGGATCATCCCCGTGAAGGAGAAGGCCACCACATGCAAAAACGCCCCCGTGCGCGGCCAGATCAGCAAGCTGCCGCAGCGCGCGCATTTGGCGCGTTCGCCATCCGATAGCTGCTGGGTATGATGGAGCAAATCGCATCGCGGACAGGCAATCAGCCCGCGCAGATCTCCCAAGTCTGGATTTGGTACTCTCGCCATTGTGCAAATCTAGCAAGTGTCGGCGCCACGACAAGGGCAACAAGAAATCTCAGGCATTTTATCTGTCAACGCCCCGTAAACCGACGACTGTTAGACCTCCTCTTGGGTGAAAATAGGGGGATGACATGGGTACGCGTGACGCGGCAACTCCGATCATCATCAAACGAAAAAAAGTCTCTGGTGGAGGCGGTCATCACGGTGGCGCATGGAAAGTGGCTTACGCCGATTTCGTGACCGCGATGATGGCGTTTTTTCTGCTGATGTGGTTGCTCAATGCAACAACTGAAAAGCAACGCAAAGGGATTGCGGATTACTTCAGTCCGACGATTCCGTTCAACCGGGTCTCGGGCGGCGGCGATGGCTCCTTTGGGGGCGATTCTGTCTTCACCGCCGAAACACTGGCGCATAGCGGCTCAGGTGCGGCGCAGATTCAGCCCGGCGAAAGTCAAAGCTCTGAGAACGACGCCGAGCTTCGCAAGATCGAAGAGGCGCTGATGGGCATCGGTGGCGAGTCCATGGTCAGTCAGCAACTGGCCCGCCATATCGTGACGAAATTGACCGATGAAGGGTTGATCGTGGAGTTTTTCGACCTGCCGGGAGAGCCGCTCTTCTCGCCCGAAAGCGACACGCCTGAGCCGATCACCCGCGAACTTGCGCAGATGCTCAGCACGGTTTTCGGGCTGGTGAACAACAGTGTCGCCATCAACGGCCACACGCGCGCCTATCCGCATATGCTCAAGCGAATCCCTGTCTGGGAGCTCTCGGCGGCCCGCGCCCAAACGATGCGCCGCCTGCTGGAAGAGGCCGACTTTGCTCCGGGCAGGATCGCCCGCGTGACGGGCTTTGCCGATCGTAAGCCTAGCGTGCCGGCCGCTCTCGACCTGCGTAACAACCGTATCGAAGTGATTTTGCTGCGCAGCCGCCTGTGAAGGGAAACTAGGAAAAATTTGAAACGTTAGGACGATATTAAAGACGTCTGCTGCAGTGTTCAGCCCATCAGGACGCAGCAGCAGAAAGGCGCCTCCATGTCCATTTCCTCTTCGTTGAACGCCGGTGTCGCTGGTTTGGCCGCGAATGCGACGCGGCTCGCGACGATCTCCGACAACATCGCGAACTCAGGCACCTATGGCTATAAACGTGCCGTCGCTGAATTCGAAAGCATGGTGATCGATCAGGCGCGTGGCGCCGGGTCGTATTCCTCGGGCGGCGTGCGCGCAGCCACCAATCGCCTGATTGAGGAGCGTGGCTCACTCGTGGCGACCGAAAACGCCCTCGACATCGCGGTGTCGGGGCGCGGGATGCTCCCGGTCGTGCCCTCCGTGACGGTCGATAACAATACGGGCGAGCAGCCGCTGATGATGACCACGACCGGCGCATTCCGCACCGATGCGGACGGCACGCTCAAGACCGCATCGGGGCTGGTGCTGCTCGGGTGGCCCGCCAATGCCGATGGCACGATGCCCGTGCTCCCGCGCGATACGGTCTCTGCGCTGCAACCCGTCGTGATCAATGCAAACCAATCTGCGGGCGACCCGACAACGAAAATGAATCTCGGGGTCAACCTTCCTGCGGTTCAGACCGAGGCTTCGGCCCCGGGAGACACGCTTCCGCTCTCTGTCGAGTATTTCGGCAATCTCGGCACGTCGGAGACGCTCGACATCTCCTTCACGCCCACGATTCCTGCCTCGGGAAGCTCGAACGAATGGACGATGGTGATTCGCGATTCCGCCACCATCGACGACACCGGGACGGCCGTCGATGAAAGCATTATCGGCGAATATACCCTGACCTTTGACGCCACCCGCGGATCGGGCGGCACGCTCGCCTCTGTCGTGGTCAATTCCGGGGGCGGTTATGACGCGGCGACCGGCAAGCTCGACCTGACGGTCGCAGGCGGACCGCTGGAAATGACCATCGGCAAGATCGGCGACACCAACGGTCTGACCCAACTGTCCGACAGCTTCGCACCGACCGCGATCAACAAGGACGGATCGCCCGTCGGCAATCTCACCGATGTCGAGATCGACGAGAACGGCTACATCAAGGCCACCTATGACACGGGCTTTATTCGCACCGTCTATCAGATCCCTCTGGTCGATGTGCCCAATCAGAACGGGCTGACCGCGCTCGACAACCAGACCTATCAGGTCTCGCCGACCTCCGGGTCTTTCTTCCTGTGGGATGCAGGCGACGGCCCGACCGGCTCGGTTGAGGGCTACGCCCGCGAAGGCTCCACCGTCGATGTCGCGCAGGAACTGACGAACCTGATCCAGACCCAGCGGGCCTATTCGTCCAACGCCAAGGTCATCCAGACGGTCGACGAAATGCTTCAGGAAACGACCAATATCAAACGCTGATCCAATCCGGATCTCTGACAGGAGGCCATGATGAGCATCACGCGCTCGCTTTCCAACGCAATGTCCGGGCTGAACGCCGCCTCCCGGATGGCCGAGGTCGTGGCCTCCAACACGGCGAATGCAATGACCGAAGGCTATGCAAGACGCGAGGTGCAACTGACCACGCGCACGCTCGCAGGCGGCGGTGCGGGCGTGAAGGTCTCCGGCATCGCACGCCTCACCAATGAGACGGTCCTGCAAGATCGGCGGCTGGCAGATGCCGCCGATCAAAACGCAAGTCTGCGCAGCGATTTCTTCGCGGATATGGAGGGCTGGATCGGCGACCCGGACATGCCCGGCTCGTTATCGGCCCGGATCGTCACGCTCGAAGCCGCGCTGGTCGAAGCTGCGAGCCGTCCCGACAGCGAGGCGCGGCTCTCCACGGTGCGCGACGCCGCATCGGCCATTGCGACCCATCTCAATGATACCAGCTCTTCGATCCAGCAGGCCCGGATGGATGCCGATCACGCGATCGCTGATCAGGTCAGCCTGCTCAATGAGACCCTCGTCCAGATTGACGCGCTCAACACCACGATCCTGTCGCAAGATGCGTCGGGACGCGATGCCAGCGCGATGCTCGACCAAAGACAGGTGCTGGTCGACCGACTCTCCGCCATCGTGCCGGTCCGCCAAATTCAGCGCGATCAACAACAGATCAGTCTCTACACCACCGGCGGTGTCGTTCTGCTCGAGGGCAATCCCGCGGAAATCACCTTCTCCGGCGCAGGCATCATCACCGCCGATATGACACAGGCGTCGGGTGCTCTGTCCGGCCTGTCCCTCAAGGGCACCGCTCTGTCGACCTCGGACGACCGCCAGATGGGAGGCGGCAGCCTGGGCGCACTGTTTGCGATACGCGATGAGCTGGCCCCGCGCGCGCAATCCCAACTGGACGGCTTTGCGCGCGATCTCATCGACCGCTTCTCGGATCCCGCGATTGATCCCACCTTGCCCGCCGGCGATCCGGGTCTGTTCACCATTGCGGGCGGCCCGGTGGATCCGCTCGACACGGTCGGACTTGCCAAACGGATCTCGATCAACCCGATCGCCGATCCAGAACAAGGCGGCGCGCTGTGGCACTTGCGCGATGGCCTGGGCGCGGCAAGCCCCGGCACTTCGGGCAATCCGCAAATCCTCTCCGCGCTCACCGATGCGCTTCATGCCGAGCGGATTCCGGCCTCGGGGAGCTTCGGCGGCGGCCAACACAATGCCTCCGATCTCGCGGCAGCCCTGATATCGGACTACTCAAGCAAGCGCCAAACCGCAGAGCTGACCCAAAGTTTCACAAGCGCCCGCCATCAATCGCTGAATGAATTGGTTCTCGCCGACGGCGTCGACACCGACAACGAGTTGCAAATGCTGATGGCGGTCGAGCAATCCTACGCCGCCAATGCGCGCGTCATCTCGACCATCGACACGCTGATCAAAACGCTTCTGGAGCTGTAAACATGGCTTATCTTTCCATCGGTGACATGGCGCAAAACTACACGCTGCGCCATCACAACGCACAGCTCAAATCGACCCTGAACCGGCTCTCAGAGGAGGTGGTGACCGGGGAAAAGAAAGACACCGGCGCGGCGCTGGGGGGCGATTTCAGCGCGTTTTCCGGCATCAACCGCAGCCTGACGATGTTAGAGAGCTACAAGATCGTCACATCCGAGGCCACGCTCGCGCTCGACACGATGCAGGCCTCACTGGGGACGATCCAATCCCTCTCGGATCAGATCGGCGCAACGATCCTGTCCTCCTCGAACGAGGCGAACCCGACCCTTGTCGACGCCGCCGTTGCGGACGCTTCGGTGATGTTTGACACAGTGATCTCCGCGCTCAACACGAACGCGGCGGGACAGTATCTCTTTAGCGGCATCGCGCGCGACACGGCCCCCCTTCCGACGCCGGATGACTTGCTTGCAGCCCTCACAACTGAGATCGCGGGCGCCACGACCGCGCAGGAAGTCGTTTCGCGGGTCTCGGACTGGTTCGATGCGCCACCCGGCGGCGGCGGGTTTCTCGATACGGCCTATCAGGGCGATGACAGCCAACCCGTATCCTATCGCGTCGCTGACTCGGAGGTCACACAGATCACCAGTTCCGCCGCCGACCCCCGGCTGCGCGATGTGCTCAAGGGATTTGCAATCGCGGCCCTGACCGCAGATGGGCTCTTTGCCGGAAACGCGGCCATGCGCGGTCAGCTTGCAGCCGCCTCAGGCGAGGCGATTATGACGGGGAATTATACACTTACATCTCTGGTGGCCGATATTGGGGCGCACCAAGGACGGGTCGCGGATGCGGCAACGCGCAACGCGGCCGAGGGCACGGCGCTACAAATCGCACGCAACGGGCTTGTCGCCGCCGATCCTTATGAAACGGCCTCCGCGCTTGAGGCGATGACGACCCAGCTTGAAACGCTCTACACCCTGACCGGACGCCTCTCGCGGCTGACATTGGCGGATTATATCTGATGCTGAAATGCCTGCTCCTGCTGTTATTCCTGAGTCCAGGCCTCGCCGGTGCCACACCGATCCGCATCAAGGATCTGGTGGAATTCGACGGCGTGCGCGGCAATGCCCTTGTCGGCTACGGGCTTGTGGTCGGCCTTAATGGCACGGGCGACGGGCTGCGCAACGCCCCCTTCACCGAAGAGATCATGTCGAGCATGCTGGAGCGGCTGGGCGTGAATGTCACCGGTGAGCAGTTTCGCCCCAAGAACGTGGCCGCCGTCATGGTGACTGCGACCCTACCGCCCTTTTCGCGTGCGGGCAGCCAGATCGACGTCACCGTCTCGGCTATTGGCGATGCCAAAAGCCTGCTTGGCGGCACCCTCGTCATGACGCCTCTGAAGGCGGCAGATGGCGAGATCTATGTCGTCTCACAAGGCACCATCATCGCAGGCGGCGCGGTGGCCGAAGGCGCTGGCGCGAGCGTGACACAGGGCGTGCCCACCTCGGGCAATATCCCCGCAGGCGGCCGGGTTGAGCGAGAGATCGACTTCGCGATCAACGATCTGAGCCAAGTGCGACTGGCATTGCGCACCCCGGACTTTACCACTGCGGGCCGGATTGAGACCGTGATCAACAGCGCCTACGGGCGCCGGGTGGCCGAGATGCTCGATGGCGGAACCGTTGCACTCGACATTCGCGCCACCGGCGCGCGCTCCGTCGCGCATGCGATCGGAAAAGTCGAAAACCTCGGGGTCGAGCCGGAACAGCGCGCCCGTGTCGTCGTCGATCAACGGTCCGGTACGATCGTGATGGGCCAAGACGTTCGGATCTCGAGGGTGGCCGTCAGTCAGGGCAACCTGACCCTCAAGGTCGAGGAGGCCCCGCTCGTCGTGCAGCCCAATCCTTTCGCCGAGGGGGAAACCGTCGTCGTGCCACGCAGCCAGGCAACGATCACGGAAGATCCCGGCATCCGCATGGCCGAGGTCAACGAAGGCAGCACGCTCTCGCAGGTCGTGGCAGGGCTGAACGCATTGGGTGTCAGCCCACGCGACATGATCGACATCCTCAAAAGTATCAACGCAGCAGGAGCCTTGCATGCAGAGTTCATCGTGAACTGAGACCGCCCCGCTCACAACAGGTTTCCGCTCTGGCTTTTCGGCGCATTCTGGACCATTTTGCCGATGACCCAGAGAGACGAGAGACCCTAAGTGCAGCTCGAACATACCCCCCTCGCGGGCGTCCTGATCCTGACGCCGCCCCGATTTGGCGACAGTCGTGGGTTTTTCAGCGAAAGCTATAACGCGAAAACCATGGCCGAGCACGGGATCACCCTTGATTTCGTACAGGACAATCATTCGCTCTCCGAGGCAGCCGGTACCATTCGCGGGCTTCATTTTCAGGCCCCGCCCCACGCGCAAGACAAGCTTGTCCGCTGCGGCAAGGGGCGGCTTTGGGATGTGGCTGTCGATATTCGCAAAGGCAGCCCGACCTATGGCCAGTGGTTTGGCACAGAGCTGAGCTTTGAGAACGGACGCCAGCTGCTTGTGCCCGCAGGGTTTGCCCATGGCTTCGTGACCCACGAGCCGGGCACGGAAATCATCTACAAATGCACCGATTACTACGCCCCCGAGACCGAAGGCGCGCTGCGCTGGGATTGCCCCGATCTTGCGATTGACTGGGGCCTCGATGGGATGACCCCGCGCCTGTCGGACAAAGACGCCGCCGCAAGCGGATTGGCGGAACTCGACAGCCCCTTCACTTGGGAGGGGCCCGCATGAAGATCCTTGTCACCGGCGGCGCCGGGTTCATCGGCTCTGCTGTCGTAAGACTGGCGATCACCCGCGGCCATGCCATCGTCAATCTCGATGCGCTCACCTATGCGGCCTGCCTCGACAATGTCGCCAGCGTCGCAGATCACCCCGACTATCACTTCGAACAGGCCGATATTCGCGACCGTGTGGCGCTTGATGCGGTGTTCGCGCGCCATCAGCCCGACGCAGTGATGCATCTTGCCGCCGAAAGCCATGTCGATCGTTCGATTGACGGGCCGGGCACCTTCATCGAAACCAATATCACCGGCACCTACAACATGCTTGAGGCAGCGCGCGCCTATTGGGAGACGCGTAGCCGCCCTGACACGTTTCGCTTTCATCACATCTCGACGGATGAGGTGTTCGGCTCGCTGCCAAACGACCTGGCGCAGCGCTTCACGGAAAACACCCCATACGATCCGCGCTCGCCCTATTCAGCCTCAAAGGCCAGCTCCGACCATCTGGTTCGAGCGTGGCACGAGACCTATGGCCTGCCGGTCGTGCTGACCAACTGCTCTAACAATTACGGCCCGTTCCATTTCCCCGAAAAGCTGATCCCGGTGATCATCCTGAATGCATTGGCCGGCAAGCCGCTTCCGATTTATGGCGATGGCAGCAATATCCGCGACTGGCTCTATGTCGAGGATCACGCCGACGCGCTGCTGCGCGTGCTTGAGGTGGGCGCGCCCGGGCGCAGCTACGCCATCGGCGGCGAGAACGAGCACAGCAATCTTGAGCTGGTACAGATGCTCTGCGCCATCCTCGATCAGAAGCGCCCGAAAGCCGATGGATCTTATGCAGAGCAGATCCAGTTCGTGACCGACCGGCCCGGCCATGATGCGCGCTATGCGATTGATCCCACGCGAATCCGCGCCGAGCTGGGCTGGCGTCCGAGCGTGACGCTGGCCGAGGGGCTGGAAAAGACCGTGCAATGGTATCTCGACAATGAAATCTGGTGGCGCGCGCTGCAAGATCGCGCTGGCGTGGGGAAGCGGCTGGGAGTGAGCGGATGATCCTCGTCTTCGGCAAGACCGGTCAGGTCGCCACGCAGTTGCAACGCCAAGCGACGGTCACCGCTTTGGGACGCGACGCAGCCGATCTGAGCGACCCTGCGGCCTGCGCCGCGGCGATCCGAGCGCATGCGCCGCGCTGCGTCATCAATGCCGCCGCCTACACCGCCGTGGATCGCGCCGAGGAAGACGAAGATCTGGCCACGGTGATCAACGGCGCCGCCCCCACCGCAATGGCGCAGGCCTGTGCCGCGCTCGACATTCCGTTTCTGCACATCTCGACCGATTATGTCTTTGACGGGTCGGGCTCCCAACCATGGACCCCCGAGGACAAGGCCCGCCCGCTCAACGCCTATGGCAGATCCAAACGCGCGGGCGAGACGGGGATCATGGCCGCCGGAGGCCGCCATGCGATCCTGCGCACAAGCTGGGTGGTCTCGGCGCATGGGCAGAACTTCGTGAAAACGATGCTGCGCCTGTCAGAGACCCGCGATGCGCTGTCAATTGTCGATGATCAGATCGGCGGCCCGACACCTGCCGCCGAGATCGCC